>NZ_BAAADE010000056.1:0-502 GCF_039522165.1 Paenochrobactrum glaciei | reverse complement strand
GTTGCGGATTGCCGTTGTCTTCCTAAGACCGCTTGGCCTCCGACTTCGCGATCTAATCTTAGGGACACAATATGGAATTTTAAACATTTCAGATCTTGAAAAATATGCATATAACAATTTATTAACTCCAAAAACTGCAAAATTAATGTATCAAAACCAAACTGCTAGACTTTTACAAAGAACTGTAGAGCAAGGGATTCGACAATTTATTATTACTCCTCAAAAAGCTTATGAAGAAATAATTCAAAATGTTAATTTAACTGGTAAAGAATTATTTCTAAAAACTTTCACATTAGAATATGAATATGCAGTTCAGAGAATTGTTAGACAATTTTTAAGATCATTATTATCTAGAGCTTTATCAAATTTTGGAAGACCGTACCTTGATTTTAAATATTTAGATGATACAATTGCTAAATTATTTAAAGATCTAGGATATCCAGAAGAAGTAAGAACAGTTTTCAAGTCGGATCGTAGCCATGTCGTTCTGTGAGCCAAGGAG
>NZ_BAAADE010000055.1:0-528 GCF_039522165.1 Paenochrobactrum glaciei | reverse complement strand
ACGACTACGGCAATCCGCAACTCCTTGGCTCACAGAACGACATGGCTACGATCCGACTTAATGCTATATAATCAGTGTATTGTTTATAAAAATCTAAGGCTTCATCTACTTCTCTAATTGGATATAAATGTATAACTGGGATAATTCTTTCTATATATTCAATTTTAGTATATAGATATTCGAAATATTCGAAATTCTTTCTATTTAATGGTTCAAAAATAGATGGAATATCAAGAGAAAAAAATGCATAAGCATTATATGTTTTATATTTTTCTAATACATCTTTTACTGGAATTTTCAAATTGTAAAGGCTAATTTGATAACCGCCACTGTCAACCCAAGTTTCATTTTTCCAAGTTATTTTTTTGTTATGTAATTGATTAATCAAAACTGGAAAATTTGTCTTGAGTAATAGTTCTTTTGATGATGTTATTTCAAATACTAATTTCATATAACTTTCTATTTTGGTATGACATTTATTTTATTTCTTCTTAATAAGTATACTATAGATCCTATTATTGGTATTAT
>NZ_BAAADE010000054.1:0-537 GCF_039522165.1 Paenochrobactrum glaciei | reverse complement strand
TTGAGTTCACGAAAAATGGTCGAACGGTGCCTTCCAAGCTTCTCGGCAATAGCGTCAACGGAGAGCTTTGCAGTGCGCCAGCGTGCTATTTTACGCCGTTCATCCAAATCAATATGCGAGTAGGTGCATTCCATGGCGCGCTCCTTACATGAGATAACCCATTGTTATCCTTTATAAGTCGCACTTCAATCTTGAATCCACCCCTGTTATAATTCAAGGCTGGGTAATCTATCTTATGGAACAAAATGCCTAAAAAAATATATAACTGTATTTCTACCTCACTTAATTCTGACATAGACTTGCCCTGAATTAGTGGAGAGTTTCCGGCTCCAGATTTCGCGTTGTCATCTCATATGAGATTGACGATTTATATTGCAGTGCTGAATGCCGCCTGATTGGCTTATAGAAGCTATTGACGTGAGCCCCGCAAACTCCTCCAGATTTTGGTAGAGTTCAATCCTTGGTAGGAGATGGACAATGAAACGCTCACGGTTTTCAGACGAACAGATAATCGGGATGATTAAAGAGCAGGAAGCT
>NZ_BAAADE010000053.1:0-564 GCF_039522165.1 Paenochrobactrum glaciei | reverse complement strand
ACACCACCGCAATCCGCAACTCCTTGGCTCACAGAACGACATGGCTACGATCCGACTTCATTTTACCAATTTACACCTTTTAGATATCCAATTTCAATAATTCATCCCTTATTTTACTCTATGTGGAGATGGTCAAAAGTCGAATTTTCATTTTTTGAACAATATAGAACTAGAGTTTCCGCACTTCTAGGAGTTGAAGTAGCAGATACTGATAAAATTGCAAAACAATATATAGATTATGCAAATAATTATACGGATGGAATGATTTTAAATTCTACTTGGTCAATTAATGCATTTAAAAATTCTGGATTAAAAGTTCCTGTTTATAAAGTTTTCCATAATTTTAAAGATAGACTTTTGGCGAAAGATGAAGAACTACAATTAGATGATCAAGTTCTATATATTGAAAAATTAAAGAAAGAGAAGAATTTCAAACTAATATTTATTTCATTATGGCATAGTGATTATAGAAAAGGAGCTGATATTTTTCATGTGATAGCTAAGGAACTACAAAAAGAAAGAAAGTCGGAGGCCAAGCGGTCTTAGGAAGACAACGGCAATCCG
>NZ_BAAADE010000052.1:0-567 GCF_039522165.1 Paenochrobactrum glaciei | reverse complement strand
AGCGGCTTTGACGTGAAGGCTTTCAAGGAAATCATCAAGCTACGTAAGAAGGAAGATCATGAGCGCCAAGAAGAGGAAGCCATGATCCAGCTCTACATGGACGCGTTGGGGATGACATGATGCTTAACGCTGTGTTTTTGTCTTTTTCTTTACTAGTAGCCTTTGCCGGGGGTGTAGTTACGTGTGGTGGTAAAGCCGCAATCACTACATTTAAAATGATGAACCTTAAGGCCAAAATCTCCAAAAGCAGGATCATTCGTTTCCTCAGTAAAAACAAGAGTAGTTTTGCACTTCATACACTGATCTATAGCCGAGCTAATTTTTATGGCTCTTTCAGCTTCCAATTCTGCAACACGTTTTTCCAACTCCGCCATGCGCTTAGGTAAGGTTACCAAGCTTTTCCAAATTTGTGTTCTCTCAAGGATTTTAGCTATGTCTGAGGGTAATATTGTCATGAGATTTCCAAGAAATAATTCGTTTTATCCGCAAGATAATTGCGCCAATGTATTAAGCTTGATTATGGAGACTATCAATTATTTTAAATATCTCAATGCGTTCTTTTACAAT
>NZ_BAAADE010000051.1:0-576 GCF_039522165.1 Paenochrobactrum glaciei | reverse complement strand
CTGCACCTCCTTGGCTCACAGAACGACATGGCTACGATCCGACTTAGATCGCGAATTCCTACAGGTCTAAATAATGGATTTTTAGGAGCGAAATCATTAACTGGAGGTTCTAGATAAGCATTAGTAAACCAAGCTGGATAACCAGTTAGCAATATTGTTTCTTTTAAGTGATCTTTAATTTCTTCAAAAGACCTTACAGCTACCCATCTTCCAATTTGTACAAATGGCGGATCTGCAAATGGCAAATCGCCCAAACCAATTTCATTAAATATTTCTCTCGCTGTAATTTTAAAATCTGAAATAAATGGTTCTTTTATAAATTCTTTTAAAGTTATAGCAAGTTCAGTTCTTATTTCATTTAAAAAATCTACTGAAGTTTCTGCAAAAGCTTTTATAATTTCTCCAAATTTAATTGGAATTTTTCCGCCTAATCCAACTGGAGCTAAATCTATTTCTATTTCTGGTAAAATTTCAGCTAATTTATCTACAATAACTGGTAAGAATTTTCCAATTAAGTCGGATCGTAGCCATGTCGTTCTGTGAGCCAAGGAGTTGATCCAGCATCTTGTCTTCCTA
>NZ_BAAADE010000050.1:0-580 GCF_039522165.1 Paenochrobactrum glaciei | reverse complement strand
CAACTCCTTGGCTCACAGAACGACATGGCTACGATCCGACTTTTACAATTTCTGCGGAATTAGTAAAAATATCTAAAAAATGAGAAAAATTATCGATAAAAATAAATAATTATAAGAAAATAAGAAATTAGAAATACTAGAAATAATATTAAGAACTTGAAAAAAATTATTGATAAAAAAAATTAACTTGATAACAAATATGCTAATAAGACAAGAACATCAGTAGGAACATTAACGCCTGTGATATCTTTTATCGCATTTAGTAATGAAGATAATCCTTTTATATCTATTTGGCTTTTGCTTGTATCGACTAATAAATTTCCGCTGATATCATCTGCTACATTCAGTAAATCGAAATTGACAACTTCATAATCACTTAGAAATATTGGTGGACTTATAGGAATGAAGGAAAATAGTAAATTCCCCTTTTTATCGCTCCATAACTTTAGTATTACTTTTTTTGATAACGGAACATAAAACACATCCTTATTGATTGCTTTCTTGATGATATATTGGTATACGCCGAAATGTGTCTTTATCACAAGCAATGATAGTCTACTACTATCAAGACTATCGTCAT
>NZ_BAAADE010000049.1:0-607 GCF_039522165.1 Paenochrobactrum glaciei | reverse complement strand
CAAGGAGTTGCGGATTGCCGTTGTCTTCCTAAGACCGCTTGGCCTCCGACTTATGCAATTTGTAAGTTTATTTTTCTAGTTGAGGTATATAAATTGATAGTTATGGGAAAAAGGAAAGGTCAAAGAAATATTTCAGCTATGAAATATCACTTGTATAATAAAATATTGAATAGAAAATCTTTTCCCGCATTTTCTGTAATGTTTGACGCTGGAGTTTCTTCAGTTTTGCCGACTCCATTAGAGAATATTCAAATTCCTCCAGGAATAAATACAAATTATGGAATTGCATATGCTTCAATTGTTTCTTCTTTACTTTCTGCATTAAATAATCTAGCAAGTTCAACTTTTAATCCTAATTTTAATTCTCAAACATTTCTTAATTTAGGTCAATCTGCAAATTTTGGTACTTCAAATGGAATAAGTTTATTAAATAATTATACTAGTTTATATGATAATTATGTACAATTATGTTCAGTTTTGTATCAACCGGCAGTTTTTGATGAAACTTATTTTGATTTATCTGTATATCAGCCGGCATTAGCTAAGTCGGAGGCCAAGCGGTCTTAGGAAGACAACGGCAATCCGCAACTCCTTGGCTCACAGAACG
>NZ_BAAADE010000048.1:0-607 GCF_039522165.1 Paenochrobactrum glaciei | reverse complement strand
ATTTCTGGATTAAATATTAAATCCAGTTCCCAAATTTCTGAATTTTCAAAAATTGGATTTAACATGTCTTTTAGTGTTTCATACTTCACTTTTTACTCACCACTTACATATATGTATCTTCTGCTATATAAATCTTTCTCTATCTTTTTACTTCTCTATCTCTTTATTTTTTCACCTCCTTGATTTTTCAACCTTTACAATTACTATCACAAAACTGAAAAAAACTAAGCATAATCTTAGCTAATTAGGAGAAAAATAAAAATTCTAAAAAGGAGAATTAGAACTTACAAATAAAAAAACAAAACTTAACTTACCAACAGTCTTCTAAATATTTCCTGACCTTTTTCTCACTGATTCCTAGTCCGTATGCAATCTCCTTAACTGTAAACCCTCTTTTGACTAACTCATGAACTATGCTAACTAGGTCATCCTCACTTTCAATATAGTACGTTTCTCCTTCAATTATTACTTCTTTTTTCATTTCTCTTTCACTGATATCATATATGTAAAAACTCATATATAAATCTTTCTCTAAACTTTTACGTTGGTAAGTCGGAGGCCAAGCGGTCTTAGGAAGACAACGGCAATCCGCAACTCCTTGGCTTAC
>NZ_BAAADE010000047.1:0-624 GCF_039522165.1 Paenochrobactrum glaciei | reverse complement strand
GCTTCAACGGTAGTTTCCGTGATGAATGCCTGAACGAGACCTTGTTCTCATCGCTCGCTCAGGCGCGCACTGAGATCAAAGCATGGAAGGATGATTACAACAAAAACAGACCGCACTCTTCACTCGGTAATGTCACACCGAATGAGTTCGCCATAAAAATGGCTCTAGAAAAACAGGCTGCTTAAGGCCAATAGTATAACCCAAGACTTTCCTGAAAAATGGAGGAGTGTTGGGGCTCAGGTCACCAACACAGCAAATAAAACGAAACCTTGCGCCTACAAGACGCCATAGACTGGCCAAGAGGCAGCTACACCATAAGATATCTGTGACATAATAGTCCGATCTAGTGCCGGTCTTTCAGGACAAACCGGGTCTGGCACTATTGAGGGGCATTGGCCGGTGTTGATAATTGGCGCCCCTAAACTGCCCCCTAAGCACAAAAAGCCCCTATCTGAGGATAGGGGCTTTTTTATAAGTGACTGCTTTGGCAGTCATATTTTGGTTGCGGGGGCAGGATTTGAACCTGCGGCCTTCAGGTTATGAGCCTGACGAGCTACCGGGCTGCTCCACCCCGCGCTAAACTTTTGAGCTTTGGGCATTCAGCCCGTTTTTTGTTTTGTTCAT
>NZ_BAAADE010000046.1:0-642 GCF_039522165.1 Paenochrobactrum glaciei | reverse complement strand
ACTCAAACGCAATCAGTTTAAAGATGATGAGATCGCAGATCTTACCGGATATTATTGTACGATTGCTGAGCAAAAGTCCCGCGATCGCCGTTCAAGGCAACGCAAGCTGATCCGGTTTGATCATTTACGTCAATCCGTGATTAGACAAATATGCCTGGGATGGTCGCCGCAACAAATTGCCGGGAGAATGCGGTTGGAGCATCATCCCATCTCTGTCAGTCATGAAACGATCTATCAGTTTGTATATTCCGTCGATGGCCGAAAAGAAGGGCTTTGGAAACAGCTGCCCGAGCGTCGCGCCAGACGACGTCCGCGTCATGCCCGACGCCGTCATGGACGCAGGTTTCCGCCTGAACTGAGCATTTTACACCGTCCGGATATAGTGGCCCGACGCAAGCAATTTGGTCACTGGGAATGCGACCTTATCCAGTTCCGCAACAAGTTCGGCAAAGCCAATGTGACATCTCTTGTCGAGCGGGTGAGCCGCTTTACGGTCTTGCTGCGCAACAATGACCGCCAGTCACGGCCGGTGATGAATGGGGTGATTAGCATCCTCCAACCCCTGCCCCAGATCGCGCGCCGCTCGATAACGTTTGATCGGGGTACCGAGTTCAGCGAATGGGCTTATCTGCAAGCTGGCAT
>NZ_BAAADE010000045.1:0-645 GCF_039522165.1 Paenochrobactrum glaciei | reverse complement strand
GGGTAATATTGTCATGAGATTTCCAAGAAATAATTCGTTTTATCCGCAAGATAATTGCGCCAATGTATTAAGCTTGATTATGGAGACTATCAATTATTTTAAATATCTCAATGCGTTCTTTTACAATGCATTACATAGGCTTGTATTGTATTCATGCTTATATTCTACAGTAGTTGTCGCTAATAAGCCTCGTTCATTTGGAGGGGGGTATGTCTGAAAAGCAACTGATAGTTGATTGGCTGTCCAAGAATGGTGGTGCTCGTCGTTTTGAACGCGGCACAAGCAGCAATTTCAACTTCATCCAATATTACCTTTTAGGGCAGGGCATTGAGGTTATCCGTTGGAGAGGACGCTACCGGATCACAAAACCGAAATCACGCGCAAAGGTATGTGGTGAAAAAGAGCTGTTTAATCTGGTCGATGAAGTGAGAATTGCAGAAGGTAAGCAGCCGCTTCAAATCCGAAATACAATGCAGTGAAGGAATAGGGTAGTGGCGGTAGTATCTAAGCAGCAACGCAAAGAAATGGGAAACTTGAAGTCTGAGGTTCGTGTGCATCAAGTTCCCAACCCATATTACATGCCTAACCATGCAGGCGCATCATGGAACCCCAAAAAAATAAAAGCCTATGTGAACATCAGAGAAA
>NZ_BAAADE010000044.1:0-645 GCF_039522165.1 Paenochrobactrum glaciei | reverse complement strand
TTTCTCTGATGTTCACATAGGCTTTTATTTTTTTGGGGTTCCATGATGCGCCTGCATGGTTAGGCATGTAATATGGGTTGGGAACTTGATGCACACGAACCTCAGACTTCAAGTTTCCCATTTCTTTACGTTGCTGCTTAGATACTACCGCCACTGCCATATTCCTTCACTGCACTGTATTTCGGATTTGAAGCGGCTGCTTACCTTCTGCAATTCTCACTTCATCGACCAGATTAAACAGCTCTTTTTCACCACATACCTTTGCGCGTGATTTCGGTTTTGTAATCCGGTAGCGCCCTCTCCAACGGATAACCTCAATGCCCTGCCCTAAAAGGTAATACTGGATGAAGTTGAAGTTGCTGCTTGTTCCGCGTTCAAAACGACGAGCACCACCATTCTTGGAAAGCCAATCAACTATCAGTTGCTTTTCAGACATACCCCCCTCCAAATGAACGAGGCTTATTAGCGACAACTACTGTAGAATATAAGCATGAATACAATATAAGCCTATGTAATGTATTGTAAAAGAACGCATTGAGATATTTAAAATAATTGATAGTCTCCATAATCAAGCTTAATACATTGGCGCAATTATCTTGCGGATAAAACGAATTATTTCTTGGAAATCTCATGACAATATTACCC
>NZ_BAAADE010000043.1:0-647 GCF_039522165.1 Paenochrobactrum glaciei | reverse complement strand
GCAAATGATTGCTTTCATCGAAGATCATCGCTCTTCATTTGGGGTCGAGCCTATCTGCAGGCTTTTGCCGATCGCCCCATCGACATATTATGACAGAGTCCGTATTGCCCGCGATCCTGCGCGTGCATCAGATCGCGCCAAATCCGATGCAGTCATGTGTAGTGAGATCAGCAGGGTTTATGCGGAAAATCGCAAGGTCTATGGAGCTAGGAAAGTTTGGCATGCCTTGCGCAGAGAAGGCCATGATGTAGCACGCTGTACAGTAGAGCGATTAATGCGAACTCTTGGTTTGCAAGGCGTGGTGCGCGGAAAGAAAGTCATCACAACCAATCCTGATACGTCACGACCTTGCCTGCATGATAAGGTCAATCGTCAGTTTAGCGCACAGCAACCAAACCAGCTATGGGTCTCTGATTTTACATATTGCTCGACTTGGTCAGGAATGGTTTATGTCGCTTTTGTCATTGATGTTTTTGCTCGCAGAATAGTCGGTTGGCGTGTCTCTAGTTCAATGACAACCCAACTCGTTCTTGATGCGTTGGAGCAAGCCATCTGGCAGCGTAGACCCGCTATGAATAAGGCTTTGACCCACCACTCGGATCGCGGATCTCAATATCTTTCGATGAAATATACCGAGCGGCTGGCTG
>NZ_BAAADE010000042.1:0-752 GCF_039522165.1 Paenochrobactrum glaciei | reverse complement strand
ATTGCCATGTCTTTCTGAGATCCAAGGAGTTGCGGATTGCCGTTGTCTTCCTAAGACCGCTTGGCCTCCGACTTCATGCCTTTGCCATACAAGATGAGTTACAAATTACCGTTAGAATATCTATCATTACAAGACTGGAACAACTTTGTTCAGAATTTAATATTTATAAATCAATACGGTACAGCTAAATTATTACAATATTATCAAAATGGTAATTTTCAAAATCTAAAAGATGTATTTGCAAAATATTTATATGTAGCACAATTGAAAGTTAATGGATATAATGTATTATATAATTTGGCAAAACCACTAGCGTATACTTTTGGAAATGTTTTTCAAGAACTCGCAAATAGACCTACCGTCGAATTATCTGAAGTTATTGTTCCGCCTCCTTCACTTAGCTATAATATAAATTATAAATTACCAACTATAAAAAAGCAAATAGAAGTATTAATTCCTAATTTAATTTCTAAAATTGTAATTCCTAACGTCATAGCCGGCACACAATTTATATTTTCTGGAAATTCGAATTTAGCACAACTAACATCTCAATATTTACAATCTGGATATCTTCAAACTTGGAGAAGTATAACATTACAAAATTTAGGAAATAATTCAATTCAAATAAATAATTCGATTTATTTAATGCCTAAACAATGTTTGAAAATTACAGTTTCAAATCCGCAAGAAGTACAAATTTCAGCACAAAATCCTACTTTGGTAAGTGAATTAAAAGTCGGATCGTAGCCATG
>NZ_BAAADE010000041.1:0-857 GCF_039522165.1 Paenochrobactrum glaciei | reverse complement strand
AGATAGAGATATAAAAAGATATATAAATTTAAATAGACTTGTAATTGAACCTTTAAGTGAGGATACAATTAGAGAAAATGGAGTAGACTTAAAAATTGGAAATGAAATAGTTAGAATAAAAGAAAATATGACGAAAGAAATAAGAGATGAATTTATAATTTATCCATATGAACATGTTCTCTTAACAACTAAAGAATATATAAAATTACCAAATGATATTATAGCATTTTGCAATTTAAGATCTACATTTGCAAGAAAAGGATTATTAATTCCGCCGACTATAGTAGATGCGGGATTTGAAGGACAATTAACTATAGAACTTGTTGGTTCTTCAATTCCAGTAAAACTAAAAACAGGAGAAAGATTTTTACACTTAATTTTTGCAAGAACTATAACGCCAGTCGAAAAGCCATATAACGGAAAATATCAAGGTCAAAAAGGAGTAACTTTAGCAAAAAATGATTAAAAAATCAAAAAAATAATATCTTATTTTTTATGGATATTTTATGCACTTTTCATAACTTTATTTTTTCAACTTTAGCTTTTGGAACTGGTTCATTTTTCATTTCGTCTACTACTAATTTCTCTATTGCTAACCTTATTACTTCTGACCTGTTCATCTTAAGTCGGATCGTAGCCATGTCGTTCTGTGAGCCAAGGAGTTGATCCAGCATCTTGTCTTCCTAAGACCGCTTGGCCTCCGACTTTTCTAGATTTAACAATTTCATTAGGCTGAACAAAGTTTAAAGATTTTGCTAATGCTATATTATTTTCATTTGCTAATTAAGTCGGATCGTAGCCATGTCGTTCTGTGAGCCAAGGAGTTGATCCAGCATCTTGTCTTCCTAAGACCGCTT
>NZ_BAAADE010000040.1:0-903 GCF_039522165.1 Paenochrobactrum glaciei | reverse complement strand
CCTCCTTGGAAACACAACGGCAATCCGCAACTCCTTGGCTCACAGAACGACATGGCTACGATCCGACTTCGAAAACTTTATACTATGATCAACAACAATTATCTGGAGAATTAGGAAAAATAGTAAAAGATAAAACAGCTCTTGATTTATATAATCAAAAGTTTTATTACGAATACATATATCCAAAAATTATTAATTATCATCTCCAATTGGCTAGACATGGAATTCTTTCAGATATTTCAAAATTACCAAAAGAAGTTATAGAATATGAAATTAAGCCTGCATTATTGACTTATCAAACTACGCTAGAAATTGAGTATATAAAAGAATCATTAAAAGATTTGGAAATTAAGCCAGATAACGCAATAAATGAACTAGAGAAATTAGGAATGCAGAAAGATATAGCTCAATTAATTGTAAATACTTATATTCCGACATTTTATAACGTACATACAATAATTCAAAATGTTATAGAAGGTCAATTATATAAAGTCGGGAAAGTTCCAATAAATCTAGGAAATGCAGAAAGTGAACTAAGAAAACTAGGAATTCCTGATAATCAAATAAAGATTCTTCTAGAACAATATGCTAGTACTTCTGGTCTTGAAATTTGGAGAAGACATTTGCCTTCAATTTCCATAATTGAAAATGCAATAAAGTACAATTATCTAGATCAAAAATTAATAGAATATAGCTTTATCCCATCTGAATTATTGAATTTGTATGTAAACTATTATCAACATTTACTAGTAGCACAAGAAGTACAATCTTTCAAATCTGAATACATAACTGCATTAATTTATAATTATCAGAATTTACAATTTGAAAGTTTGTTAAAACAATATGGAAGTCGGAGGCCAAGCGGTCTTAGGAAGACAACGGCAATCCGCAACTCCTTGGCTC
>NZ_BAAADE010000039.1:0-948 GCF_039522165.1 Paenochrobactrum glaciei | reverse complement strand
CCAACCGAAGGCTCTATCTGAGCCGCAGCCAGCCGCTCGGTATATTTCATCGAAAGATATTGAGATCCGCGATCCGAGTGGTGGGTCAAAGCCTTATTCATAGCGGGTCTACGCTGCCAGATGGCTTGCTCCAACGCATCAAGAACGAGTTGAGTTGTCATTGAAGTGGAGACACGCCAACCGACTATTCTGCGGGCAAAAACATCAATGACAAAAGCAACATAAACCATTCCTGACCAAGTGGGACAATACGTAAAGTCAGAGACCCATAGTTGATCTGGTTGCTGTGCATTAAACTGGCGGTTGACCTTATCAAGTGGACAGGGACGAGTTTTATCAGGATTGGTAGTAATGGTTTTCTTTCCACGCACCACGCCTTGCAAACCAAGAGTTCGCATTAATCGCTCTACTGTACAGCGTGCTACATCATGGCCTTCTCTGCGCAAGGCATGCCAAATTTTTCTAGCGCCATAGACCCGGCGATTGTCATCAAAAACTCTGCTGATCTCGCTGCATATGTTCGCATCAGATTTGGCACGATCTGACGCACGTGTAGGATCACGGGCAATTACAGCTCTATCGTAATATGTAGACGGGGCAATCGGCAGTACTTTGCAAATTGGCTCGACCCCGAAAGAGAGGCGGTTATCTTCAACAAATGCAATCATTTGCGAAACGGGCGGTCGAGCTCCGCTTGGGCAAAATAAGCCGAAGCTTTGCGTAAAATCTCATTGGCTTGCCGTAGCTCTCGGACTTCACGCTCGAGTTCTTTGATCCTAGCCTTTTCCGCACTCGTTGGGCCTGAACGCTCACCGCTATCGCGCTGCTGCTGACGTGACCAACTGCGAAGACTATCGGCAGAACAGCCGAGCTTATTAGAAATAGCCACAAGTGCAGCAGTTTCACTCGTATACTCACTCAGATGCTCAATCAGCATGCCAACAGCAC
>NZ_BAAADE010000038.1:0-967 GCF_039522165.1 Paenochrobactrum glaciei | reverse complement strand
CTATTGTCAAATGTAGCTCCAGTTGCCCAACAAAATTTCCAGACTAATGTACCTAAGTTTACCGCGATAAATGAAAATGTTAGTGCAGTATTATCACAATATGGAATAACTGGTCCTAACAGGGCAGTTTATCAAGGTTTTGCATTAAAGATAGCTAGAGCACTTAATAGGATTGGTGGTGGCCCGGCATTAGTAAATATGATTAGCGGTTTGAAAGCATATTATATTTCAGCCTTTAACGCAAATCCACAAGTTCTTGACGCTGTAGTTAATATTATAACTGGAAGCCCAACTGGATATGTAAGTTAAAATATTTAAGCTATTTTTTTCTTTTTTTCTTTATTCTTCTTCAGCCTTTATTTCTATATATTCTCCAGTTCTTAAACTTATCCTTCTACAATTAGATAATTTTAAATTTTTATTATGCTTTCTTAAATGAGTAACCATACTTTTTCTTTTTATATAAATTTTTCCACAAATTGGGCATTCATATCCTAAAAGTGCCATAGCGATAAATTTGGATTTGACATTTTTAAATGCTATTAAATCCAATCAACCATATACATTATATTTATTATATGAATTATAGGTTAAGTTATCACTCAGCTTTATTTTTGTCTTAATTTTTAGATTTCAATTATGAAAACTGCAATTTTAACTATGAATTATTCTTCTATATCAAATGTTTCAGAAGATATAGCTGAAGTATTAAGAGAAAATGGAGAAATTGCGACAATAACAAAAAATCCATATTATATTCCAAAAGCTGAAAAATTGATCATTTTTATACCATTCCATCCGCCATCTCTAAATCCATATCTTTATGCTTTTTATCAATTTCAAGGAAAGAAATTATTTTATACAACTTGTGATGGAATTCCAAATATTGAAATTGTTAACAAGTATTTATTACAAGAGGTAAGTCGGAGGCCAAGCGGTCTTAGGAAGACAACGGCAATCCGCAACT
>NZ_BAAADE010000037.1:0-971 GCF_039522165.1 Paenochrobactrum glaciei | reverse complement strand
TCCTTGGCCCACAGAACGACATGGCTACGATCCGACTTTGGTAATCAATTGTACAACAGTTTTCCAATCTTGCCCGGTGATAGTTTAGAATTTCATGTTAGAAATCCAGCTAATGTTTACGCTTGGGCAACTGGAAAATGTAAAGTTTATGCTCTATTTGAGGTAGTTCAAACATGAATTTTGATGATTATTTTTGTAAATTACAGTGTTGTTATTGGAGAGAATTCGAATATGCTTATTCAAAATTAGATGTTAAAGATAAAACAATTACAATAATTGGTAATGACTGTGGTAGTTCTGCTTTATATTTTCTTTTAAAAGGTGCTAAAAAGATAATTGGATTTGAAAAAGAAGAGAAACTAAATCAAATTTTTAAAGAAAAAATTTGTAAAGAATTCAAGATTTGTGATAAAGTTGAAATTCATGAGGAATGGAAAAGTAACGAATATCCTGACAGTGATATTTTCATTATGGATTGTGAAGGTTGCGAAAAAAATCTAGATTTTTCTAAATTACAAAAGTACAAACAATATTGTATAGCAATTCATGATTGGACAGAGAATAGATTTGATTTGTTGAGAAAATTATATGGAACAATTCTAACTTTTATAACTGATGATAATAGAGAATTTGTATTTTGTAAATTATGATTAGAACGGCGGATAAACTAAAATTTTAGAACCTGCATTTAGTCCATTTGTAAACTGTACTATATATCCATTCATATCTATAAATCCAGTTCCTGTAAAACTTTTTGATGTTATTAAATTTCCATTTAAATCAAATTTATATACAGTAAATGAATTCGTTTGTTGTACGGATACATATACGTATCCGTTAGCGATAGTAAAAGTTGAACTATTATTTGATAATTGAATTAATTGTTTAATAGATATGACAGTATTCGTGAATGTGCCAAATATTACTAATTTTACATATCCATTAGTTGAATAATATACAAAATAAATATT
>NZ_BAAADE010000036.1:0-1444 GCF_039522165.1 Paenochrobactrum glaciei | reverse complement strand
ACAACGGCAATCCGCAACTCCTTGGCTCACAGAACGACATGGCTACGATCCGACTTAAAAATGAAGTTTATGTAAAATATCTAAATAAGTGATAGAAAATGAACATTAGGCAATCTGGTAAGTATTATGAATATAAAACTTTAGAAATTCTTGAACAAAATGGATTTAAAGCGTTAAGAATTCCAACTTCTGGAACTGGAAAACAAGCAATTCCAGATCTTATAGCGACAAAAGACAATACAATTTATCCAATTGAAGTAAAGTCAACTTCAAAAGATTTAATAACTATTAAGAAATTTCAAATTGAAAAACTTTTCAAATTTTGTGAAATTTTCGATTTCTGTAATTGTCAACCATTAGTAGCTATTCATTACAAAAAATATAAAACTGTCATAGTTTATACTTTGTCTCAAGATGTCAGAAACAAGGAAAAAATCAAATTTAAATACGGAATTAACAGCTAAATTGTATTTAGCTCTAGATGATCTAACTATGGCTTTAGCAACAGAAGATAAAGAAGAAGTTAGAAAATCTGAAGTATTTCAAAAAGCTTTAGAAGTTGTAAAAGTTGTAAAAGAAATGAGAAGATTACAAGTTAAACCTGTTGAAGGTGAAGAAAAATGAATAAAAATTATTTAGCAAATGCATTCTCAATAAATATGTTATCTAAATTTCCAATAAAAGTTACAATTGATAAAATTGACAGATTAGAATTTTGTACAAATATTGATAATGAAGAAATAATAAATGCAATTGGACATGATTCAACAGTTCAACTAATAAATTCATTATGTGATACAAAATTTGAGAAAAATAGGATAGAAATTAAATTAGACAAAAGAGACAAACTATATATTGTGCAAATTTCACAAAGATTAGAAGAAGGAAAAATATTAACGCTAGAAGAAATATTGAAATTGTACGAAACTGGAAAAGATCAATTTTTCGTGATAATTGTAGACTAATAAGTCAAATAAAATTTTTTTCATCTTTTTGGAATTACGCATTTGGGTTAACTCTTTTATGCTAAAATTTTTTAATATATAAATGTTTTTACGCCGTTATTTTGCGTAAATTATCGTTAGAAAAGTAAAAATTTGTGTGAGTTAAAAGTTTAAAAAGATTTCTTGTAAATTATCGACTCTCATTTATATACTTGTCATTACAATTTTTCAGCAGATGAATGCAAAAAAGTAACAAACGAAAAATTGAAAGAACTTTTAGTTTTGTATTTTTTTAGTAATGTTTATAATTTTGAAAAGAAACAATTTAATCAATATGAGTTTTCTATTGAATTTAGGTGAGTTAGGAACATTCTTTGCAGATGAAATTGAAAATTTGGAAAATTTCACAAACTGGATATCTAGTGATTTTATAAATTTTATTAATGAAGTCGGAGGCCAAGCGGTCTTAGGAAGACAACGGCAATCCGCAACTCCTTGGT
>NZ_BAAADE010000035.1:0-1519 GCF_039522165.1 Paenochrobactrum glaciei | reverse complement strand
CACTCGGCAATGTCACACCGAATGAGTTCGCCATAAAAATGGCTCTAGAAAAACAGGCCGCTTAAGGCCAATAGTATAACCCAAGACTCTCCTGAAAAATGGAGGAGTGTTGGGGCTCAGGTCAATAGCAGTAAGATTTTGAACATCTCAAGTGTTATTTTCTTCTGTTATAATTGCCGTTAAAGTGTATGCTGTGTTACATTCACACCTTTAAATAATTCCATGGCAAGAGCTGATACTATCTAATTTCATCGCTATTAGTTTAGTACCCTGTTGGATTTTTTATTTGCCAATTCCACATATCTTCGCACATTTCTCTTAAGCCTCTCTCTGCCTTCCAATCAAGCTGTTGCATAGCGTACAAAGGATCTGCGTAGCACTCAGCCACGTCGCCATCTCTTCTTGACGCTATTTCATATTCAATTTTCTGATTAGAGACATGTTCAAACATTTTGATGACTTCAAGCACACTGTAACCATTGCCAGTACCTAAATTGTAGGCGTTACATTGAGCTACGTTTAAACTCTCGAGTGCTTTTAAGTGGCCAATCGCTAGATCAACAATATGTATATAATCACGTATGCCTGTGCCATCTTTCGTCGGGTAATCATTACCCCAGATAGAAAGTTTTTCTCTTCTATTACTCGCCACTTGAGCAACAATTGGCATCAAATTATTAGGTATACCGATTGGGTCTTCACCGATTAAGCCACTTTTATGGGCACCGACTGGATTAAAATATCTGAGAATAGCAATGTGCCAAGATGGGTCACTCGTATACAAATCTCTGAGTATATCTTCTACGATCAGCTTAGATCGTCCATATGGATTGGTCGTATGAAGTTCAGTGTCTTCTACAATTGGCAGCCTTTTGGGAGCGCCATAAACCGTTGCTGAAGAGCTAAATACAAGCTTTTTCACATTACAAGATTGCATTGCCTGTAAAAGAGATAAAGTTCCCGCGACATTGTAGTCGTAGTATTTTAGTGGATTTTGGCAAGATTCACCCACTGCTTTTAAACCTGCAAAGTGCATCACTGCTTCGCATTTAAAATCCGTTATTTGTTTTTTTATAAATGCAATATCTCTTACATCACCTTGTCTAAAATTGACTTTTTTACCAGTAATTGCTTCTACACGCTTAACAGCTTCTGGATGACTATTTTCAAAATTATCAATAATAAGAATTGAATGATTTGACTTCAAAAGTTCCACACAAGTATGTGTACCGATAAAACCCGCGCCGCCTGTTACCAGAACATTCATATTTCATTCCTGTATTGTTGATCGAGTAGGATAAATGTACTCGAATTTGATAGGCCATTTGATAATTTTTTTGTCTAAGGTATCATTCTTTAGATAATTTTACATAGTGAACCGCCCCGTGTTTGCCGGAGGGCAATTTGTTCGACGATTATGCAGCTTTATCACATATTCTCATATTCTGATAGAAAGCCTCCTCGGCTTCTACAGGTGTTATATATCCGATTGGCTCCAGCAAACGTTGATTATTGTACC
>NZ_BAAADE010000034.1:0-2106 GCF_039522165.1 Paenochrobactrum glaciei | reverse complement strand
ACAAGCCAATTACCAATCCCCAAAAAGCACCGCCAATTCCAAGCATGTTAATATTGGCAGCAGACGCTAAAAACGTAATCAATGAGGCTTCTCGTGTGCGCGCATCGCTCAAAGCGCTCGATAAACTGCCACTAAGTATATTAGCAGTATTGTTTTGGTGCCTCGTTGAATGGTCAAAAAGCCTGTGGTATCTCCAATATTACCAAGAATTATGGGTTAAGGAAATTAATAATGAAGCTCTATTATAAAGCAGGCGCTTGCTCGTTAGCTCCACATATTGCCTTGTGTGAAGCAGGCTTGAGCTATCAAGTTGAAGCGGTTGATCTTAAAGAGAAAAAAACTGAGGCAGGCGTTGATTTTCTAACGATTAATCCACGTGGTGCAGTTCCGGCATTAGAAGTAGCACCTGGTACTGTGATCACGCAAAACGCAGCTATCATGCAGTACATTGGTGATCATTCTGATGTTGCTAAATTTAAACCTGCTTACGGTTCACTAGAGCGTGCACGCTTGCAGGAAGCACTTGGTTTTTGCTCAGATTTGCATTCCGCTTTTGGTCGTCTTTATACGCCAAATTTAAGTACAGATGAAAGAGCACAGGCCGTTGCCAACGTTAATCGTCGAATGTCACAGTTTGAATCAATGCTTGTGGGTGGACAGGATTTTTGGTTAGGTGACGGCGTCACACAAGCAGATATTTACGCAGCTGTTGTTATTAATTGGCAAGGCATTTTGCAGCTTGACCTGAGTGCTTATCCAAAAGCACTAGCGCTTTATGAGCGTGTGTTTGCGCGCCCTGCGGCAAAAAAAGCCATGAAAGAAGAAGGCTTGATTTAAGTATTAGAAGGGCATGGTAAGTTTACCGTGCCCTTTTAGTTTTTATCGCACAGTCATAGTTATTTCGGATGAAAATTTGTAAATTGTTGATGGCGCTGTGGGCAATATTCGCCGCGTGCTGCATCGCTTATATGGCTCAGGATGGTGCTTTGCGTGTAGCACGAGACAAAGGCAATTTGACCGAAGCGCATTTGACATTGGCATTGTTCTTAATAGCACCATCCACTGCTATTTATTTGGTAAAAAAAGTTTTTTAAAACTAAATTTATATTTAAAATCACAAAGATGAGATGATGAGCTTGCTGCTTTGTTTTTGAGAAAGGGCATGAGGCATTCGCAGTTTTATAAGTCTATGAGAGATACCTATTGCGGCTTTACAGTAAACTTCTAGGAGCCAGCTTACTTCTTTTCATAACGGTTGAGCACATACCTGTATGTCTGGATAATTGTTAGAATTTATAAAGAGCGTGAGCTTAAATGATTTTTACTAATGGTCAGTATTTTTTTGTAATCATGTAATTTTAGAATGATGGTTATGGCCAGATGATTAAATATGGTTCAATTCTATCATAAGTATTGCGTTTGATTTGTTTGCTTTTTGTATTTTTGTTGGCAAATAAAATAAAATTATTTCTCGCAAATGTGAATACTATGCATTTGTATAGCTCATGATTTTATTGACAGGGGTGGCATAGATGATGCCTGCACAGGAAAATAATTGCGCTAAAAAAGATAGCATTGAATTATTTAATGTGATTGTGGTCCAAGCTGGAAAGCTTGAAAATGTGGGAAATATGAAACCTGTCACTTATGATTTGAGAGCATGTTTAAAAGAAATTAAGCAACCTGTGACCGTTGTACGTGAAGCATGGTCAAAACAAGCTGATGCTAATCGTGGTGCAGATTATGCAATTTACTCAGCATGCGAGGCTCTTGCGGTTTCTTTTGAAGGTGTGCTGGATAAGGTCATTGTGAGACGTTATGCTGATGAGCATACAGGCGTGTGACGCGTTACTTGAACAGCCATCCTGAATAATGGTCATGTCATTCAGTAAAATAAGAACAAAGTGCTTAGATTTGCATTATGGCTAATTCGCTTGAGCTATTGACGTGAGCCCCGCAAACTCCTCCAGATTTTGGTGGAGTCCAATCCTTGATAGGAGATGGACAATGAAACGCTCACGGTTTTCAGACGAACAGATAATCGGGATGATTAAAGAGCAGGAAGCGGGAACGCCGACTGCACAGGTGTGTCGCAAATATGGAATT
>NZ_BAAADE010000033.1:0-2175 GCF_039522165.1 Paenochrobactrum glaciei | reverse complement strand
ACCGCGCCGAAACCGCCCGTATTGCTGCGTTGGCTGTCGTTCGCGCAAAGGCACAAGATTGCGGTGAGCTTTAGAACTTGGGCTGCTGGTGCAGCTGAATGGATCTGTCCGGAGTTAAAAGAATGACACAGGAACTGAAGGTGCCGCTTTATTGCAAGCCAGTTCGTACTTCTTTTGAAGGCGAGGGCACATCAACCTATCGGGTGACACATGCAAGATAGGATCAGCCACAACGATATGGCCTTTGCCATGCAGAAGATGCTGTACAGCAAAGAACTATGGATCAAGACACACGCCAGAGGCAAAAATCCTCGCCCTTTTCATGAGGTAGAGGAGCAGGAAGGGCTTTGCCGTGCGCTTCGTCAGGCCGTTCACGATTATTCAGCAGCAGCTTCCAGAAACAGGAGTGCGGCATGAGTAGGTGGATTAGAGTTCAGACAGCTATCTTCGACCATGAGCTATTTCAAGCCGAACCTTTGACAGAGCGTGAAGCTTGGTTGTGGCTCATAGCCCATGCGGCATGGAAGGACACCAAGCATCGTATTGGCATGGACTTGCATGATGTACAGGCTGGCAGTCTTTTTGTGACCCTCCGCCAACTGCAAAAAGAGTGGCGTTGGAAGTCGGATTACCGTGTTCGCAGCTTCTTAAAACTGCTCGAAAAACACGAAATGATCGTTCAAAAAACCAACGCAGGAAAAACGCAAGTAACTATTTGTAATTATGCACATTATCAGGAAGTTGAACGCACAGAAAACGCAGCGAAAACGCAAGAGCAACGCACTAAAGACACCAATACACCAGTTAATACATCTTCACTACGTTCAGATGTATCGGTCAAATCGGTCGATCAGGAATTCGAAAATGAGTTTTGGCCATCCTATCCACGCAAAGTCGGGAAGGGACAGGCTCTCAAAGCATTCCGCACTGCTCGTAAGCAGGTTGGTCTCGAACCAATCCTTGCTGGCTTGAGCCGGTATGCCGCCGCTCGCAACGGTGAAAACCCAGAATACACGAAACACGCATCCACATGGCTGAACGGCCAATGCTGGCTGGATGAAGATCAGCCGAAATTCTCACCACACCGATCAGACCCGCCACGTCGCCGAGGTGAAACAGCTACCGATATTTGGCGTGATGAACTGATTGAACGAGGAGTTTTACGAAATGAACCAGATGGCCACCAATCAAACATACTCGATGTTGGTTTCGGAGGAGGACATTTCGAAAGCAATGTACATCCTCTCCGCGTTGCCTTCGCGGGTTCAAAGTGACCGTACGCTTTTCAAAGCAGTTTATTTCCGTGCATTGCATGGCGTCAGCCGTCACAGTCTTGAGGTTGCCGTGCAGAACATCATTCAGGGGCACTCAGAACTACAACACGGCTTCCTACCGTCACCACCAGAGCTTCGCAGGGAATGCGAGAGAGTGATGAAGCCAATCCTCGACAGCATGGCCTATGTCCGTGAAGTCGAGAAGGCAAAGGCAGAAGCCGTAGTTCGTCACCGTAATAGATCCAAAGTCGATAATACGAAAGGTCGCTCAGTTCTTGCGACTGGCATTGATCACGGCACATGGGTTTCCAGCGGTAAGCGTGACTATCCGGTTGGTTCCGTTTGGTGTGCGAAGACTGGAGCCGTTTATAGCCCGTTGCCAACTGTGGTGCCTCAGGCAGCTTCAAATGCTCGTTTTGCTGACATCCCAGATCAGCCAATCAAAGACACATTTAAACAGGTAGGAGCAGCATGAACGCACTCGACCTGTTCCGTATGGGCTTCAATACAATTGAAATTGCAGCTGCTCTTGGAAAGGCCGAGTTTGAGGTTGAGCGCCTGATCCACACTGAAAGAACGCAGCAAATTAACGATTACAAACGCCTGAGACAGGCGAGAAGATAGGAAAACATGACTGACGACATCACAACGGAAACAGCCCAGACCATCGCAACCGGCCAGCTTCGCGCTTTTATTGAACGATATGAGAGATTGGACGAGGAAAAGAAGGCAATCAGCGACGATCAGAAAGAGCTGGTTGCCGAGGTCAAGGGCAGCGGCTTTGACGTGAAGGCTTTCAAGGAAATCATCAAGCTACGTAAGAAGGAAGATCATGAGCGCCAAGAAGAGGAAGCCATGATCCAGCTCTACATGGACGCGTTGGGGATGACATGATGCTTAA
>NZ_BAAADE010000032.1:0-2244 GCF_039522165.1 Paenochrobactrum glaciei | reverse complement strand
GTTTCTATTATTAGAACTTATAAGCAATCCCAAGACGAACATCATTAGTCTTGAACTTATTGCGAATACTGGATGTACCGCCGAAATCAAAATCCTTGCGTCCGTAATCTGTGTACCGGTACTCAAGGCGGACAATTAAGTTATCAGTAGCTGCATAGTCTACACCAGCTCCGATAGTCCAACCTGTGAGAGTATTTTTGTCAGAAAAACTACGGTTTAATGCTGAAACACTATAATTGTTTTTTACCTGACCAAAGGCAACACCACCTGCGATATAAGGCAAGAAACGATCCACCGCATAACCTGCGCGAGCACGTACGGCACCTGACCAACGCAATTCTGTTTTTAATGTCTCTAAACCTGTGTCAATTTTTTTATTAACGTCATTATAGGTGACATCAGCATCAACACCAAGAACAACACTATTGCCTAAATCAAAATTATAGCCAGCGTACACGCCGCCGAGGAAGCCGCGTGGTTTTAACTCATAGCCATTCAATAAGACATCGAACCTTGATTTACCCCAACCATACCCGATCTGACCGCCAACATAACCGCCAGTCCAAGAAAACGCTGGGATTGCAGCAACTGGTGCAGGCTCTTCATAAACAATTGCGTCTGCTGCATGGGCGCCAGAAACCGCAGCAATTGCTACTGCCGATGCAAGCATAACTGATTTGATGTTCATTTTAATTCCCCCGACCCTGTTATAAGTCCATACTAATACTGCACTTATACATATCGGCTTCAAATGAAATGTCTGTAGTAATAAGGCAACACCACCCTACAATGCCTCAAAAGAAACCATGAAACAAAATGTTGCTTAAAAATACATTAAAAAAGCAAGAACACCGCTAGATTTTGATAATAAAAAAGGCCGGGGCAATTCTGCACCGACCTTCCTACTCGTTATTAATTCCAAGTGCCAGTACATCCGTGGTCAAAGGTCATAAATAACTGCGACACTTGCGAGCGCTGTGAGAAACGCGCTGCATTAGCAATGCCTATGAATTATATATAGATAGCGACTATGTCCAAAACAAGGGTAAGGACGGTTTTCTTTTAAGTCTGCTGCACCCATTTAAGGTTTCCAGCCAAAACACCAACCTCCGATGCAACCCTTAAAGCCCTTTCCCTGACAGCCTCCGGAACATGTTCTGTCCGCGACAAGACCCAAAAGTATTTCGGACTAGAGCCTGCAATTATCGCCCACTGGTAATCATCATCCAAAGCAACAATGTTGTAACCACCATAGAATGGTCCGAAGAATGAAACCTTCAAGGCTCCAACATCTTGCCCTTGAACAAACATAGCTGTTCCGGAGGCGCGTTTATGTCGACCTGATACTTCATCAACACCGCTATTCAGAACATTTACTGTGCCATCGCCGTTAAGGGTATATTCGGCTGTCGTTTTGATTAAGCCTTTCTCAAAACGGTTATCGACCCGTGCGACTTCAAACCATTTTCCAAGATAGCGATTTAAATCAAAACCTGTAACCGGTATCACATTCTCAGGAATTTTAGGATTACTGGCTTTGTACAGTTTATAACCCGCAAACAATCCTATCGCGGCCAAGAATATCTTTTTAGCGCCCATAACAAACTCCTGTTGGTTACATCATGAACGCATTTAGGTGCTGTCGGTTCCAGATACCATCTAGAAAAACAAAAAAGGCAGCCTTTAAGCTGCCCGCAAATCACCATTGTTCTAAATATAGTATATTCCGCTTAAGCGAGCAACAACTTATCGCGTCTTATATCCCCAATGATCTGCTAAAGCATCAAGGCCATCTTTAAGGTAATCACTGTAGGTGGTCTTTTCGCGCTGCGTCTTGGCGATATCAGTAATCTCCATTCCCTGCCCGACAACTGCAATCATCAAATCGAATGCTTTGCGTCCAAGGATAGGTTTGCACTCATTCAAATGTTGCACGGCATCAATCATGCTATCCGGCAGCGGATCGATGCCCTTACCGCCATCCACACGCTCTCGACCATAATCAATCGCAATTGCACCTTTTGCACCTGACCGTTCCCAATATTGGCGAAAGCGCCCAGCTGCTGCCCACTGTGCATCGTCGATATGCCCACGAGAATAAAGGGTGCCAATCGCACTTTCTCTGATGTTCACATAGGCTTTTATTTTTTTGGGGTTCCATGATGCGCCTGCATGGTTAGGCATGTAATATGGGTTGGGAACTTGATGCACACGAACCTCAGACTTCAAGTTTCCCATTTCTTT
>NZ_BAAADE010000031.1:0-2547 GCF_039522165.1 Paenochrobactrum glaciei | reverse complement strand
GCCAGTCACGGCCGGTGATGAATGGGGTGATTAGCATCCTCCAACCCCTGCCCCAGATCGCGCGCCGCTCGATAACGTTTGATCGGGGTACCGAGTTCAGCGAATGGGCTTATCTGCAAGCTGGCATTCCCGAGACCTTGATCCACTCACCCTCAGTGATAGAGACCTCGCATTCATCTGTCATCGACTCAACAATACGTCTCGAAAATGCCTTGGGTACAAAACGCCTGCATAAGTCTTTCGGCAAAAACTTATCGCAAATAAAAATCGTTATACGTACCTACTTGGCATGTCTTGACCGCATTGTTGCAGCGAGATGCAACACGAAAGCGTCCTTGTCATAACCAAGGACGTTTTTTTCAATCCCTTAGTTCGTATTGTCTAAAACCCATGTCTCTTATGAGCGGGATATAAACATTCATGTTCCTTCAAAGACAGAAAGTCTCACATAGCAACTGAAGATTGATGTCTCGATAGTGAGTGGATATTGTCCCACCTAGTTATTTATTGGGGGGTAAAAATGCGCACATTGAAGGTATGCCTATTAACGTTGACAGCAGGCTATATCGCACACACATCACATGCATTTGCGGACAGCTGTGATAGCAAGCCAGGCGACGTGGTCGCGGTTGATAAAGAATACTCGCCTCGTCTAAAACCAGACGCAAAAGCTGGCAAGATCAAAAACGAAAAGCTGTCAAAAGCGCTCAAAGAGACGCATTACCACGAGATTGACCCATCAACCACGGTTCGCCGTCTATGCTCTCAGGGTGATTGGACTGAAGTGCAGATTGTAACGCCGGAATGGCTGACACATGTGCAAGGCTGGGTTCCCACAAAGAACCTTCGGGTTATGCAGGTTTCTGCCAGCGGTAAACGGGTTTATATCGAGAATGATCTTCATTGGAACAAAGACACGTCGAAGCACAAAGCCAAGATCGTGCCGATTGTGAATAAAATCTTCAATGAGCGCACTGGATGCGATGACATCAACACGAATTCGATTCAAAAGTTCAAAAAGTCCAAAGATGAATTCAGCGTGATGTGTGTCGGGAAGCCAGGCTTTGAAGTCAAATTCAAACTCAGCGACATAGATAAGGAATTCAAAGATCCTATGGCTGTTTCAAAAGTGGCTGCGATAGAGGCATGTGAGAAGGCCGCAAAGGCCAAGGCAACTCACCCTTCGACAGTCAGCTTCTCTAAATTCATCAATGTCTCGTTCCTTGCACGGCCAGATGGCAGCGCGGTTCTGCAGTCGAAATTCACAGCGAAGAATGCGTTGAATTTACAGGTTGAGTATCAAATCCAATGCTTGTTTGAAGGCAACGCGCTCGTTGAGGCGAATGTTTTTGAGAGTAAGTAACTCACTTTATTTGGGGTTCCTGCCGCTTGTTGAAATCCCATTTCTTATAAATAGATATAAGAACAACATATAATAAGGAAACTGAAATGAGTTATTGGGGAAAGAGAGAGCAACTCGATAAACTACAAGCTATATTTAAGTCAGTTCTAGGAAATGCGACGCCTGATGATATTTTTATTCATGGAGAATTAACAGTATCAGTGGATAAAAAACGATTGCGTGAATTCAGCAGCTCAAAACTTTTATCTCATGCAATTTATGAAGTCGACTTTCCACGAGTAGCGGGGCCAGTTGATCTGTATCACTATACAACTATTGATGGTTTTAGAGGAATTATCAGAGAGGGGAAGATTTATTTGTATCCAGTTGCTAAGCGAATGAAAGAGGGGGAGTTTCATCCTTATGCGTTTGACAATGAATTTGACGGTTATTACACACCTGATCCCGAAACTTGTCGAACTTATGGTCAGGAACTAAGCGAAGATTTATACTATATATCTCTAACCGATCTCAAGAATGGTGATGATGAAGATCAGTTCTGGAGTTATTTTTCAGAACACCGTGGTGTTCGACTGAAGCTCAGACTAACTCCAAAAGTTGCGTGTGACTTGCGTCGTATGAAATATCGGCCAAAAGATGGAAAGACAGCCTTAACTGAAATTAATGAACTCTTAGGTGAAAAATTAGGTCTCAGATTTTGCCCTCATGAGTCTTCTCGTATTCCGGCATTCTATCTGCCGGATGGTTTTAAAGCCGAAGACGAGACCCGATTGATGATCAAAAAACACATTGAAGGTAAGGATAGAACTATTCAATTTGGTGACGGAATGGTTTGGCCTGTTCCGCTTGCTGCTCCAGGAGGCGTGACGAATGATGATTGGTGCGAGATCGAGTTGCTGGAAGTTAAAGTCGCGCCGAATGGCAATGGTGCTGATGTCCAAAGTGAACTGGATGGCACAATATATCAAAGTGTACCAGTTACATAAGCATATATATTCCTCGATTGCCATCGAAACAGTATTCTTTAATACTTAATGTACGAAGTCGAATTGAACCACACCGGGTTTGCCGGAGGGTCTAACTTCAAATAGAGTTGACCCTATGGAACATAAGAGAACATCCCAACGTTACTCGTCCGAATTCCGTGAACGTGCTGTTGGCATGCTGATTGAGCATCTGAGTGA
>NZ_BAAADE010000030.1:0-3550 GCF_039522165.1 Paenochrobactrum glaciei | reverse complement strand
ATTGAATGGGAAACCCTTAATTGGGTCCATTGGTATAATAATCAACGTTTGCTGGAGCCAATCGGATATATAACACCTGCAGAAGCCGAGGAGGCTTTCTATGCAAATATGAAAACCTTTGATAAAGTCGCATAATTATCGAATAAATTACCCTCCGGAAAACACGGGGCGGTTCAGGTCACGATACGATCAACGCGCCAATCCTTTTCGACAAGTGGTCTTTGATTGTACCCACGGACAATCGGCTTAGCTGGAAGCTCATTGACCGACAATGTCGCAAGTTCATCACAATCGAATGGAATGATGATGTTTAGCAACATTCCGGCCGTATACCCTCCCGGTAGTGGCGTCAGATTAACTGTCAGCGCATTCGCTGCGGCACCCGCCTCTGCATCGTTCCATTTACCCGACTGCACGTCCTGTGCGATTTTCTGAACATAAACGCCACCAACCCGCTGAAACACCCGACCATCGGGTAGGCTCACGCCATGACCGTCTCTGGTCGATATTATGCGCCATTTAACGCGACCCCATTCAGTAAGTTTTTGCGCGTGATCAGCTCAAGCACCCGTAGCGCCCGCAGGAATAACATAGGCATCATCGACAACAGCATTGTTTGGTGGTGCGGCGATTTTCATGGAAATGACAGGAAGCTATGGAGTGCGATTTGCAAAGCCCAGAGCTACGATATTTTGAAGTGCCTCCCACAATTGCTGCTGATTATCAGGGTATAACTCAAAGCCAGAGCTTTCAATAGCAGCACTGATTTCCTCTTGTAGATCATTCAAGAGTTTGTGTGTAACTTCTGTACCTGTAACACCAGCAGCATTTTGGCTACGAAATCTGCGCTTGCTACCACCAATATCAGCGTGTTATTGTCGTTAATACGCTCCATATCAGTTCTCCAAATATGAGAATACGAGTTGAGTCTGGGCCGGTTTCAACCGACGTAATTCACACTCAATGTCGCTAATTTCATAGCCACCAAGCGGTTGATCAGCTTTATTTACACTTACTTGCAAAACACCAGCAATCGACGGCCAAAAATCTTCAATGTCAATGGTGTGCCCAAGGCTCTCGGCCATTTTGATGAAATAAGGAATGCTCGCGCGGCCCTTGGCAATCCAGTGTTGATGCGGGTAGCGCTGGCGGTGTTTAATGGTTTGATTGCCAAAATCACGCCACCTGGATCAGAACCAAGTACGCGCATCGGGATTTTACGCATTTTTGCGTCATCATAATCACATAAGCGGCGACTGGACAAACACCAGTGGATGAGCCTGGTCTTCCCAAATAATTGAGTTGTTCTTCCATTTCGGCCTCAGTGGGCGCGCGCCAGACGCTCATCCCTCATGGCTCCGACGATGCCGACAGAGCCACGTCCACCCAATTCGTATAGACCTGAATAGCACGAACATCGAATTGTTCTCGCAACCAGCTTGGGTAATCAAAGCCTGCGCCACCATGCAGGCGCTGGCGGATATAGACGATTGTTGGAGCCGTTTCCGCGTATGCGCTGCCTGCAAAGCCGCCTTCGGCAGCTGTAATCCGATTGATTTCAGAGAATGCGATGACTATGCGCAGACGAATACCAGTTTTCAGATTACCGGTTGGCCCAGCGGCTACTGACTTAATCGCGACCAATACGCTGCCGCTTACTGGAATAGTGACCACTTTAGTCGTCCGGTATAAAGCACTGTCTGAGAAGCAGCAATTTCCAGATTGGCAGGGAGCTGCATCCCTGCAGATCCCTCAACGATAATGTTTTGCCTACGGCCAATGTTGCGGGTCGCGCTACAATGCCCCAAATATCTGCATTACTTTGAATAAATTCATCCTCAGCAGTATCGACAATATACTGTCTGCCCCACCAAGAGACATGATCGTGTATCTAGAGAACTTCCAACGCAACAGCACGGCCAATCATAGCAATGTGCCACGTGATGAGCGAACGGCACGTGATATTGCCAGCGAATCAACCAGTGGATGCACAAGTGGAATGCTAAATTCCATCGCAGATGCAACGTGTTCAGCAATAGCTTTTGTGGTTGTAGATTCAATCGGTCAACGCAACATCATACAAAGTAGCGGCTCGTGGTGTTTGATAGCCTAATGTTTTTCTGGGTCTGCAATTGAGTTGATCGGCCACCTGTTCGAGCTTCTTGGATGAGTGCTGCTTTAAATAAGTTTTCTTTGGGAAACATTGCCGTAAAAGCTGATTTGTATTTTCGTTTGCACCTCTTTGTCATGGACTTTCGGATTGCAAAAACAAACAGCCATGCCAGTTGCTTCTGTGAGCTCTTGATGCTTTGCCAACTCCATACCACGATCCCAAGTCAGGCTTTTTCGTAATAAGAGGGGATGTTTTTAAATTGCTTTATAAGCGCCCGCGTTACGGAGGTTGTTCATCAAGGCAATATCAAGCAATTTGCGTGAGCGAATATAAAGACTTTTATATATTGTCTCTGGGGATATCTGCATGTTTTTGAGAAATGGAAGTTCAATTTTGGGTCACCCGGATATTTGCTCTGGCGACCATTTTAATTGAAGATTTTCAATAACAAGAGATTTTAATGGAATATTGATAGCTAGTTTTGTTGGTTTCGGCCTTTAGCCCGTTTCCATCCAGCAGTTTCAGCAACATTCGCTCTGTATTTCCCTATGCCCCATTTTTATTTATTTCCTTTGAAATCGTCGATGGAGAACGACGCAGTGAGCATGCTATTTGTCGGATAGAAATATTCGCAGCTAGACTTATTGAAATTTCTTCTCTTTCGGCCAAAACTAAATGACGTTGGCTCTTTTAAGGTCTTGGTAATGTGACCTCGCCATGCTCTCGAAGAAGCGTAAATATAGAACCAGGCTTAGTACTCAACACGCGACCAATGTCGCTGAATTCAAGTCCTTCCTCCATAAAGACCAGCATGTTTCTTTTTCTTACTGTGCGAATTTTCTCTTCATCGCTGAACACCTGTGAAAGCAACTATTGGAAGTTTATGTTGCGTTGACAGGTTGAATCTACAGCAGTCTTTTTTAATAAATCTCGCTCCTTATACAGCAACTCGTTTTCATGGCGTAACTGATCGAGTTCTTGTTGAACATCAGAATGCGGGTCTGCAAGCAAATCCTTATCTGCAAACAATCGCCGCCACTGATCCAGTGTGGATTTTCCAATACCTAGATCGCTAGCAACAGTTACCACGCCACGTTCGCTCGTTACTAATATACGACCGCTTCTCATTAGAATTCTTCTGTAAATTCACGCTGCTTCAAACCAATGTCTCCTGTTCTCAGTTCTTAACAGAAAGCTCTCCACTTTTGTAGGGCATGTCCACTGTATGTTCGGTACGGCGCATAGAACTGCCGGCTCACCCAGTTCAGCAGGCATGGTGCAGACTTGACTGACACCGTGGTTTTGGTTGGCTGACGTGAGCCCCGCAAACTCCTCCAGATTTTGGTAGAGTTCAATCCTTGGTAGGAGATGGACAATGAAACGCTCACGGTTTTCAGACGAACAGATAATCGGGATGATTAAAGAGCAGGAAGCTGG
>NZ_BAAADE010000029.1:0-3833 GCF_039522165.1 Paenochrobactrum glaciei | reverse complement strand
ACCGCGCCGAAACCGCCCGTATTGCTGCGTTGGCTGTCGTTCGCGCAAAGGCACAAGATTGCGGTGAGCTTTAGAACTTGGGCTGCTGGTGCAGCTGAATGGATCTGTCCGGAGTTAAAAGAATGACGCAGGAATTGAAAATGCCCCGTTATACTAAACCGGTTTTGTCCCGTCTCGAAAGCGGGGCGACCCTCGTTCGAGAAAACTCACAAGACGTGAGGGCTGTCGAAAAGGGTGGCGGCTATGTTTATTTCACTCTGCCAGATTGTCGGACTGTTCCCGTAATCGTTGGACGTTTTCTCGTCGAGAATGGTTTGGTTTCTCCATTGGGAGACGATCTTTTCGGCGGGTCTCAAACGTATCAGGTGGCTCATGGCTGAACTCCTGAACCTTCGGACAATGAAAGATATAGCCGAGGGGGAGGTTAACTCTCTGACGGACTTCATTAGGCATCACCGCGCCAAGAGAGCACGCGGTGAAGCATGGTTCATTCAGCAAGAGCAAATTTTGCAACATCGTCGGCAGGTCGTGAAGATGATCAATGATGAAATCTCGCGCCGCCAAGAAAGGGAAGCAGCATGAAACCGGTATTAATGGCCGTGTATTCAGAAGAGCTTACTCTTTGGACTGCGTTTGAGGAGGCGAAGAAGCGTTCTGAGAGAACTGGATCATTTGCTGATGCAGTTGAGGCTAAGCGCTGTTTGAAGGCGTTTTACAGTTATCAGTGTCCGATCATTCAGAAAAACTTGGGTATGATATGACGGCTGCACCTAATCAGTCAGATTTTGTTATTGAGCTTGAGCAAGAAGTGCTTGGGTCACTGATGCTTGGTGGTTTTGTTCGTGTTTCTTCTATGTTAGAGGCGCGGCATTTTGTTGAGCCTGTGCACCAGCATATCTATCAGGCTATCGCGTCCGCGTATGAGCGCTTCAATTCGGCTCGACCTGATATTTTAATAAAGCTGATACCCGAAGCTGTTGCTGAAACTTATAAACAAGCGACCGGTATTGGGATGGCGCGTTATATAGGTAGCCTTGCCACATCTGGGGTTCTCGGTTCTCCAAGTATTGAAAAGAGCGCGAAGCAAGTTATCGAGCAGTCTGCGCGTTTATCGCTAGCAGATCAGGCAGAAAGCCTCAGTGCTGCTGCGCGCGACCCCAATTCAAATCCGGCTGAGCTTGTGACAAAAGCTGGCATTATTTTTGATGATATTGTTTCTGATCTTCGTCGTGGTTCTAAGCGCAAGTCACAAGTCTCAGTAGCGAATGCAGCCTCACAAGCGATTGCCGCTGCTGAATTGGCTATGGCATCCGGTACAGGCATTACAGGTATGTCTTGGGGTTTGGCTGATATTGACCACGTCACCGGTGGCATCCATAAACGTGACCTAACGCTGATCGGTGCTCGCCCTTCAATGGGGAAAACTTCGGTCGCTATGTCCGTGGGGTGCAAGCTTGCCAAGCAGGGCTATGGCGTGGGCTTCATATCCCTTGAAATGGATGCTGAAAAGCTCGCCGCCCGTGCTGTTTCTGATCTGGCTTTCGATAGCCGCTTGAGAATTCCTTATCAGGATTTGGTCACAGGCCGACTAACTATGGCTGACCTCAATGCCCTTAAGCGCGTACAGGACGAAATGGATGGCCTACCATTGCTGATTGAGGAGCAGTCCGGTCTTTCTATATCAGACGTGCGCGTTAAGCTTGAGGTCATGCTGGAAGCATCAGAGAAGGCAGGCCAAAGCTTTGACTGTCTGATGATTGATCATCTCGGCCTGATCCGCGCCAGTAATCGCTATTCGGGCAATCGCAATAATGAGATTGCGGAAATGACCAGTGCGCTGAAATCAATGGCGCGTGAATATGACATTTCAGTACTTCTCTTATCGCAGCTTAACCGAGCAGTTGAACAGCAAGCCGATAAGCGGCCTCAATTGTCAGCCTTGCGCGACAGTGGCGCTATCGAGCAAGACGCAGACACAATCATCTTTCTCTACCGCGAGGCTTATTATCTCGAACGTGAAAAGCATGATGATGTTGATAAAGAAATAGCCCGTCAGGACAAACTGGCTGAGGTTCAAAACAAACTTGAATTCCACATTGCAAAGCAGCGCAACGGACCGGTCACGCAGATCGATCTGTTCATTGATGTCGCTTGCTCTGCTGTAAGAAACGCAGCGAGGTACGAAGTATGAATGGCCTTACTGACTATCAGTTGGAGGAAGCCACCAAGGGCTACTCTAAGGTTGCTGGGGAGAGATTTAATGCATGCAAGCTAGCGACCAATAGCCATATAGAGGCATGGATGCTGTGGGCAATTTGGTGTGCCTGCGACAGGGAGGGTGAAAGTTTTGGCCTGTCGCTTGAGCGGGAAATGCCAGCTGATTTGGGAGGGACGAGTGTATTGGTCATCCCTCAACTTGATATTGGTAATTACAAAGCTGATTTTGCAATCGCTTACAATCAAGGCTCACGCATCATTGTCGAGTGCGATGGCCACGATTTTCATGAAAAGACAAAGCAGCAAGCACAGCACGACAAGCAGAGAGACAGGTTTGTCCAAGATAAAGGGTGGAAAATTTATCGGTTCACCGGAAGTGAAATTTATAAATCTCCATTGACCTGTGCCAACGGCGTTATCGAGTCTCTTCGGAGGGCGAGCTATGAATGATGTAGCTATCCTTATTGCCGATATGGTTCGCGCGGGCGTGGACGCTGATTTAATTGGCCGCACCGCCGCTGCGTTATCCAATCGTGAGGCTGTGCAAGTTATCGATGAACAGGCAGAGCGCCGTCGCGCTAAGGATCGTGAACGGAAACGTCTGCGGAATTCCGCAGAATCTGCGGAAAATGTGGAAGCTGCTATTTCAAAAAAAGAAACATCCCCCACACCCCCTAAAGAAAAAACTACCCCTAAAGAAAATACCCCTAAAGGGGTACAAAAGAAAGCTCCCCAAGCCATTCTCGAAGCTGTGCTTTCCCAAGCCTCAGCCAAGGCGCTTGTGGAACACCGTCAAAAGCTGAAAAAGCCGATGACGGATCGTGCAGCTGAGTTGTTAGCGAAGCATCTTGCTGCTGCACCGCAGACCTGTGGGCTATCGCCAGAGCAAGCTGCGGATTTGATGATTTACAAGGGATGGCAGGGTTTTGAGCCGGAATGGGCGAAGAACGCACTCAAGGCAGGTTACGCCCCGCAGCCCGCGGCTACTGTGACACGAATTGATATTTACTCGCTGCCACAGGCTGAGCGGGAAAGTAAGCTGGCGTTTTTCCTTGAACAAGCAAGGTTGCACCGCCGCTGGAACCCAAGGCTTGGCGCTATGCCGTGGCAGGAAGGTTGCCGTATTCCTGAGCACCTTCTCAAGCCAGAGGACGGCAAGGGCTGGCAGATTATTGGAGCGGCAGCATGAGCGCACTCGACCTGTTCCGTATGGGCTTCAATACAATTGAAATTGCAGCTGCTCTTGGAAAGGCTGAGTTTGAAGTTGAACGCCTGACCCACACTGAAAGAACGCAGCAAATTAACGATTACAAACGCCTGAGACAGGCGAGAAGGTAGGGAAAACATGACTGACGACATCACAACGGAAACAGCTCAGACCATCGCAACCGGCCAGCTTCGCGCTTTTATTGAACGATATGAGAGATTGGACGTGGAAAAGAAGGCAATCAGCGACGATCAGAAAGAGCTGGTTGCCGAGGTCAAGGGAAGCGGCTTTGACGTGAAGGCTTTCAAGGAAATCATCAAGCTACGTAAGAAGGAAGATCATGAGCGCCAAGAAGAGGAAGCCATGATCCAGCTCTACATGGACGCGTTGGGGATGACATGATGCTTAA
>NZ_BAAADE010000028.1:0-5475 GCF_039522165.1 Paenochrobactrum glaciei | reverse complement strand
ATTTTGTGATTTATGGGAAAAACAATAGAAGTGGCCGCTGATCGCGCTTTTGATCAGACAAAAACGGTGCTGCCGGCTGAAATGGCTCGGGGAATTTACATGCGTAATTCCCCGAGCCTGCAGGCGCTTAAATTACTGCACTTGATGATAGGCACAGCAGCCGGTCGCATGGCCGATGATGTGCGCCATGAAATCCGCCTTGCAGATATTCGCGCCATTGAGGGCATGAAAAATCACGACCGTGCATCAATCCGACCTCTATTTGAGGATTTGCGCGGCGTTGTTATGACGTTTGATGATCCGGCAGCACTGCAAGAAACTATAGGTGGCATCATTGATCATGCTGTAATTGATTATCGTCATGAAACGACAGGTGAAATTCTCGTTTCTTGGTATTTCGGGCGCATGTTTCGAGATATGGCGGCTAAATCGAACCATTGGGCAATTTTAGACCGCCAGACCGTTTTTCATTTAACCAGCAAATATTCTGTGCTGTTGTTCCAGCACATTACGTCATTGATCAACCTGCAATTCATTAATGAAAAAAACTTTAGTATACCGGAATTGCGCGCTTTGCTGGGTGTTACTGAGGGAAAACTAGAAGCATTTGGACACCTAAATGCTCGTGCAATTCAGCCGGCAATTGAGGAAATTAATCACCTATCGCGCTTCACTTTAAAGGCTACCCCCAAGAAAATAGGTCGCACTGTCGTCGGCATTACAATTTCATGGGCGCAAAAGACTGATAGAGCGCCTGTAGCAAAGGAGCTAGGCGCATCCAAGGTCGGGCGCAAGGCGCGACAGCAAGGCAAATCAGAGACGGTTTATGAGCCTTTTCCGGCGGAAGGATCAATTCACTTCACCAAATGGGAGAAGCTGGCGCGCCAGCATGTGCAAGTATCGGAGCTACCAGACCTTAGTTTTCTCAGCAATCGATTCCGTAGTTTTGCCAAAAATCGAAATCTTGAGCTAACAGCGCACAACATTGAACAAGCTTTTATAAACTGGTGCGCTAAATACAAACTGTGAATTTCCAAGATCCAGACTTAACGTATTATGGCCAATTGTTTGTGTTGAAAATCATTAACTTAAATGTGCAATAGTCATCATGATTGCCACTATGGCAGCCATAAGGATAGTCATTATGTCGACAGAGTCTCTGACCTATAAAGAACTTGCTAAAAGGCTCAACATTAAGCTTACCTCCGCCCGTAGGACGGTCATGCGAAAGAAGTGGCAGCGCATTAAGGGTAATGACGGCGAAACTCGTGTTTTGGTGCCATTGGTAGCATTAGATAGTCATAATGATAGTCATAATGATAGTCGCAATGACAGTCAGATAAGAGAATTACAGGCGAAAGTTGATGCTTTAAATGAGTTGCTATCATCTGAGCGCCAAAGAGCCGACATATGCGAGAAACGTGTTGTATCTGCTGAAGCTGATCGTGATCGTTGGTATGCCGAGGCAAACAAACCTTTATTTAAGCGCTTATTTGGATGATTTGGGGAGAAACAAATGAACAATGATCAGGTCTTATTTGAACTGAAACGAATTAGTGCGCAGATTGAGGGGCTCCGTGATTCGAGACTTACTAGAGTCGTGGATATGGGATTGGGGGGCGTGTTGGCGCTTTTAGGCCTTATTCTCTGGCGTATTTGGTAGCGCGCTTTGGACGAAGACGAAAAGGCTATCATGGATGAAGGCTGGGAGTGCTAACTCGGCCAGCCTCAAACCTCAAAATCAAATATTATGGAAAACGCAGTATTTCCCGTTGCCGCTTTCATACTCGCCTACGCTACCGCCAGCCATTGAGCAGTAAATGCTCGGATATTTGCCAAACTCTTTAGCTGAAATCATACCTTGCAGATAAATCGTCACCAGCACACCTAAAATAACCCCTAGAAGCAGCATGGACGATAGCCACACCCAGAACCCTCCAAAATAGCGCCAAGCCTCTCTGCGGGCTTCTCCGGCGTTTTTTGAGTATATTCTGGCAGCATTCAAAATCTCTTGATGACTATTTGTAATCGCCGAGCTTGCCGCCTTACTGGCAGCGCTGCTTGCGTCTTGCTGAACTTGTTGCTGTAATTTCGCAAAACCGTTGGAAACTGAACGCTCCAATTTTTCCGCAGCCATCGTAAAAGTCGTAACATCTTCAGTAATTTTATCGTTGATCACGCTGGCTTCGGGATAAGACAGGCTAGACAGCTTTAACTGTTTGATGTCGTTTCGCAGGAGCGTCAGTTCATCCGCGAAAATCGTGAACGGGTCTTTGCCGCCAGATGCCTTACTCATTTGGTTCGCCCGCCTTTTCATCCAGCAGGACAAGCAGATCCGCTACGGCTTTTTGATCAATCTCTCTGGTTAAACCGGCACGGATTCTTTCTGCTAGATATTTTGCGCGTCTGCCATCTTTGAGCGCATCATTAATTAAGATCGAACCGACAATGATTTTACGCCGTGTTTCAGTTGCCTTCGCTTTGGCTTTTAAGCGCTGTAGCTTGGCTTCGGCTTCTTTAATTTTCTGCTCAATCGTCTGTGACATGAATCCGGAATCCCCAATATTAAGTTCGTTGATTTTTAGGCATTAAAGGTTTACGGTCAAGACACGAAGTGCCCACTTATACAAACTGCTACACGTTTGTGTGGGTAGGGGATGCTACGCTCCCCTTAACCCCTAGTTAAGGCGTTGTGCTCAATTGGCGATTTATCATTTACGAGCAACGATGATTTCGCGATCTCAAGGGCGCAGCGCAACTGCGGCTAGTGCCTATCGTGCAGCAGAACGAATCGAAGATCATCGCACTGGACTTGTATTTGATTATGAACGGCGTAGCGGCGTTGAGCACACTCATATTCTTGCCCCAGAAAACGCACCAGAATGGGTGCATAATCGCGCCGAGTTGTGGAATGCTGTTGAAGCGGCAGAGACACGCAAGAATAGCCAAGTCGCCCGTGAAGTTCGCATAGCCCTGCCCCATGAGTTTAGCCAAAGCGAACGCATTGAGGCAATTACAGCCTTCTGTAACGAACATTTCGTCAGTCGTGGAATGGTGGCCGATATTGCCTGGCATAGTCCTGGTCAAGATGGTGATGAACGTAATTATCACGCGCATATTATGCTGACGACACGCGAAATCACTGCAGAAGGTTTTACAACGAAAAACCGCGATTGGAACAAGGTCGAGCTTTTAGAGGAATGGCGGGAAGGTTGGGCGAACACGGTCAATTCATGCTTTGAACGTAACAACCTTATTGAACGGATCGATCATAGAACACTAGCGGAGCAACGTGAGGAAGCACTGGAGCGAGCCGCCCATGCAGAGGAACATGGTGACCGTGATATACAGGTGGCTCAAACCCTGCGGGCTTTAGAGCTTGACCGGAGACCGCTGCCACAGCTCTCAGTGGGAGCATGGCAAATGAAGGAGCGCGGCGAGGATATTGAAACCGTGCGCAAGTGGTATGATGTTAAGGCCGCGACCTTGGAGATCAAGGAAACTGTTCAGGAAATAGCCGGTTATTTTCGGGAGGTGATGGGGCGCGGCAAAGAGCATGTCAGTTCGCTTGCCGATAGAGTTCGCGAAGCCGCAAGTAGCATGGATTTTTCTGCCTATGCAGAGCGCGCCATGGATGTTGTGAAGGGCTTTCGACAGGAAGAACAGCATGAGCAGCGTGAAGTTGAAAAACAGGCGCAGCAGCTGGAAAATGAACGCTTAGAGCAAGAGCGAAGCAGCCACAGTTGCGGATTTAGCCATGAGATGTGAATTAGTTTAGTATATCATAAATCAAACCTAACTTAAATTACTATCTATCCTAGACAAAGCAATATAGTCAAAATATTAGATTGATAATAAAGAAAAAACTATAAATTTAATTACTAGGGGGGGGGCGGCCATGAGACAATTTTTATTAATGTGCGGAGTAGTATTATCCTTACACGGATGCTCAACTTCTAGCAGTGAGGGGGTGCCAACACCTTCCGGTAAGGTTATGCAGGAAGTAAAATGCAGCAGCTCCACAAGCAGTTGTTTCAAAAAAGCAAATGCGATATGTAAGGGGGCATATCAGGTTGTAGATAGTTCAAGCAATTCAGGTGGGGTTGTTGCAGATATAATCCCTGGCCCTGTTACGTGGTATCGAATGTCTTTTCTGTGTGGTAAAAGCGATGGAAGAATGCCTTCATTCCCATTTAGAGGGCAGCAATACACTCCTCCTCCTATTGTTACGACACAATCTAAAACTACCACATGTAATACGTATGGAAATAGCGTGACCTGTAATAGCTACTAGTTGTCCTCTGACGACGAGCTTAATCCAGCACAGCCTTAGCTCATTACTGTTTTATGGTATTAATCAATCGAACTATCTACGAAGTATAAATCTATCGCTTTTTGTACGCAGTTGCTGGAATGATTGATCTGCACCGCAATGTCAGAACTCGCATACGGTTGCCTCAAAGCATTTTCTGCAAATTCGTTGGTTGTGATTGGAGGGAGCGGTGGCGCATACAGTCCGAGCAGGGCAACCGCTCCGTGAGAAAATTCAACATGAACGTAGCCATTGGCGAATTTGATGGCCTTGATCGATAACGACATACTTTTCTCCAAAGGAATTACTTAAAAGCAAGAGGTAGCATACTGCCACCAATCGAAACAGGCTCGACTGCTTCGCTCACTCGTTCGCTACGGCGCTATTTGATTTGCGCGCTTCACTCGTGAGCTATGGGTGCTCTATGAGAAAAATTTATATGCTCATTTCTTTAGCCAGCTATCAGGCACTCTTCAACAAATCTTGTGTTGTTCGATCGATTGCAGAGCGTACTATAGCAACATGTGGGGCGAGTTGTGTTCCGTTTGGCATAGAGGTTTCAGGTAAATCATCAAGAATTAATGCAGTCGCCGATCTGTAATCATCTGCGTTACCACAGCAATAGTTTCTATCACCAATACTTACTATGACGGCACCATTATAATGTTTTCCATAAGTTTCATTTGGATGGCGCTCCCAAAAAGAACTATTACCGATAAATCTCCAGTCAGATGATATCATTCTTTAAACCTTAAAATTATTAATCCTTTAGGATGATAGCATATTTTCTTCACTATTTCTATTTGCCCCCTATATATACTCCCCCCGTCCCATCCTTTCTTTTCAAAAAATTTAAAAAATGCGCAAAGCGCGCTTCTTGTTCTATTGTTCTAACAGTTCCTTTCTTTTTTGTTATTTAAAAACAAATACTTGTCTATTTATAAATCACATATTGGGCCGTATAAATCACATATTGGGCCGTATAAATCACATATTGGGCCTGATGGTTGCATTGACAAATCACTTCATGTGATTTATTTTGTGATTTATGGGAAAAACAATAGAAGTGGCCGCTGATCGCGCTTTTGATCAGACAAAAACGGTGCTGCCGGCTGAAATGGCTCGGGGAATTTACATGCGTAATTCCCCGAGCCTGCAGGCGC
>NZ_BAAADE010000027.1:0-2500 GCF_039522165.1 Paenochrobactrum glaciei | reverse complement strand
CCGTCGTGGAGAGGGCAACAACCCTGACCACCATCTAAGGTCCCTAAGTTATGGCTAAGTGGGAAAGGATGTGAGGATCCCAAAACAACCAGGATGTTGGCTTAGAAGCAGCCATCATTTAAAGAAAGCGTAACAGCTCACTGGTCTAAATAAGGGTCTTTGCGCCGAAAATGTACCGGGGCTCAAGCCATACACCGAAGCTGTGGATGCACTTAATGTGCGTGGTAGCGGAGCGTTCTGTAAGTCTGTGAAGGGAGACCCGTGAGGGCTCCTGGAGATATCAGAAGTGAGAATGCTGACATGAGTAACGATAAAGAGTGTGAGAGACACTCTCGCCGAAAGTCCAAGGGTTCCTGCTTAAAGTTAATCTGAGCAGGGTTAGCCGGCCCCTAAGGCGAGGCAGAAATGCGTAGTCGATGGGAACCACGTTAATATTCGTGGGCCTGCAGGTAGTGACGGATCGTGTGTATTGTCAGGTCTTATTGGATTGATCTGGCAGTGAAGCGGTTCCAGGAAATAGCTCCTGCATATAGACCGTACCCTAAACCGACACTGGTGGACTGGTAGAGAATACCAAGGCGCTTGAGAGAACTGCGTTGAAGGAACTCGGCAAAATGCACGCGTAACTTCGGAAGAAGCGTGACCCTTTTTTGCGCAAGCAGATGAGGGTGGCACAGACCAGGGGGTAGCGACTGTTTACCAAAAACACAGGGCTCTGCGAAGTCGCAAGACGACGTATAGAGTCTGACGCCTGCCCGGTGCCGGAAGGTTAAGAGGAGAGGTGCAAGCCTTGAATTGAAGCCCCGGTAAACGGCGGCCGTAACTATAACGGTCCTAAGGTAGCGAAATTCCTTGTCGGGTAAGTTCCGACCTGCACGAATGGCGTAACGACTTCCCCGCTGTCTCCAACGCAGACTCAGTGAAATTGAATTCCCCGTGAAGATGCGGGGTTCCTGCGGTTAGACGGAAAGACCCCGTGCACCTTTACTATAGCTTTACACTGGCATTCGTGACGTTATGTGTAGGATAGGTGGTAGACTTTGAAGCAGGGACGCCAGTTCTTGTGGAGTCATCCTTGAAATACCACCCTTAATCTTATGGATGTCTAACTGCGGCCCGTTATCCGGGTCCAGGACCGTGTATGGTGGGTAGTTTGACTGGGGCGGTCGCCTCCTAAAGAGTAACGGAGGCGCGCGATGGTAGGCTCAGAACGGTCGGAAATCGTTCGCTGAGTGCAATGGCATAAGCCTGCCTGACTGCGAGACTGACAAGTCGAGCAGAGACGAAAGTCGGTCATAGTGATCCGGTGGTCCCGAGTGGAAGGGCCATCGCTCAACGGATAAAAGGTACGCCGGGGATAACAGGCTGATGACCCCCAAGAGTCCATATCGACGGGGTTGTTTGGCACCTCGATGTCGACTCATCGCATCCTGGGGCTGGAGCAGGTCCCAAGGGTATGGCTGTTCGCCATTTAAAGCGGTACGTGAGTTGGGTTCAGAACGTCGTGAGACAGTTCGGTCCCTATCTGCCGTGGGTGTAGGAATATTGAAAGGATCTGTCCCTAGTACGAGAGGACCGGGATGGACGTATCTCTGGTGGATCTGTTGTCGCGCCAGCGGCATAGCAGAGTAGCTATATACGGACTAGATAACCGCTGAAGGCATCTAAGCGGGAAACTAACCTTAAAACGAGTATTCCCTATCAGAGCCGTGGAAGACTACCACGTTGATAGGCCGGGTGTGGAAGTGCGGCAACGCATGTAGCTTACCGGTACTAATAGCTCGATCGACTTGATCATTCTCATTATCAATATCCATCAAACGTTATCGAAGATAACTTTGATGTTTCTTTATCCCTCACGCCTTATTCACTTCGTGAATGGCTCCGGGAGGGCGCCGAAATATCGGCGGCACACAGTCGTGTGCTAATTGTTTATAAGTGCTCTATAAATGCACTGAATTATCTGCACGAAAGAAAAACAGCTTCTCAACCCATTTTATGCGCTTTGCTGACCTGGTGGTTATTGCGGAGCGGCTGCACCCGATCCCATTCCGAACTCGGCCGTGAAACGCTCCAGCGCCGATGGTACTTTGTCTTAAGGCACGGGAGAGTAGGTCGCTGCCAGGTCTGCTAATCGCATAAAATGATAATCATCTTCTCTAAACAGAACATTCAATTTAAAAACGCTCAAAGCGTTCAAAAAAAATAACAGCCAGATTAATCAATTCCAAACTGGCTCAATGCCTTAATCAAAATGCTGTGCTCAGAACAAAAATAACAGCATCTAAATTAAGCAGTAAGCGTGAAACACGCAAAAGTTTGATCTAAGGGCTGGAGCAGCCCCTGTTCAACCGCAGACGGCAAAGCCGGCGAGGATGAACAAAACAAAAAACGGGCTGAATGCCCAAAGCTCAAAAGTTTAGCGCGGGGTGGAGCAGCCCGGTAGCTCGTCAGGCTCATAACCTGAAGGCCGCAGGTTCAAATCCTGCCCCCGCAACCA
>NZ_BAAADE010000026.1:0-6109 GCF_039522165.1 Paenochrobactrum glaciei | reverse complement strand
AAATCAATGCGCGAAATTGAATGGGAAGCACTCAATTGGGTCCATTGGTACAATAATCAACGTTTGCTGGAGCCAATCGGATATATAACACCTGTAGAAGCCGAGGAGGCTTTCTATCAGAATATGAAAACCTTTGATAAAGCTGCATAATCGTCGAACAAATTGCCCTCCGGCAAACACGGGGCGGTTCAAAAAAGAATGGGCAGGCACTGAAATATTTTCGGAGCATGTTAAACGATGTTGGTGATCCTAGTGATCTGGAAAGATGTGTACTTGGGGATGAAAACTGGGAGCTATCTGTCGACGAAAGAATAGCATTATTAAAGAAAGCAAAGTCACTAGGCGCGTCTTCGACTGCTTTTTTGATAGATTTTTATGGCTATATGGGTGCGCACTTGGACCCAGAACCGAAAAAAGAAAGCTCTTTCCAGAATCTGGTTTTTCTTTTGAGGGGACACCGATCATGATTTTGCATTAGAAGGCGCTAATGGAATATCTCTAGTTTTGCAAAGCAGTCCAATATGGCTATCTCCCAAAATATGGAAATCGGATTAGGCTTCTTTTACTCATGGCAAAATGTTGATTTTGCGATGAGTAAATAGCTATATTTTCTAATGCAGTTCTGAAAATTTTAGTAACGTATTTTGCACAAATGGAAAGTTATTTGTTTATTATCAATTTGGTTGCGTATTTTAAGACATAAAGCTTAAATTTCGACTGAGAATAAATGTCGGTATCGGTAGTTGCGCGCCCCCGCAACCAAGTATAATAAGAAGACATCAATCTATTCAAATAGTTAGCTGGCGGCTTTTGTATTTCAAAAAACTTCGAAATGTATTGAAATCTATTTTTATCAGTTATAATAGGGCATTAGCCAAAACAGGTTCAAATCAGAGCGTAGCAAACCACGCAACCACATACAATATTTAATGACCGTAATGGGGGCGGGTATCTGTTTTAGCGATATTTTTTGTGCAGTAATCTGCCTGCCTTTAGTCTAGTTGATGCCATGGCTAATTTGAAATCTGATACTACTACTCAAGGAAATAGAGTCGTTTTGCAATATGTTTCAATTCTCTGGAGCATATTTATTGCGGCTAGAAACGAATGATTGTTTGGGCGTAAATCCAGGTGATCCAGGTTTGAGTTTTCCAGAATAAATGGGGTCTTAACTATGGCAACATGGCGTCCTCGTTCATCAAGATATATTTTAAAAAATTGAGTTCTTCAAAATAGATTTATCAAGTCAAGCATTAAATCTTTATATTTATAATAATAGTATTTTTACTTCTACCAAATTTCAGTGATAGATTTTCCTGAGATTCTGCTGTTCACATCGTAATTCGATAATAATTTAAGCAGGCAGAGGGCATATCAATGAAACTGAGTTCTATATTGGCTTTGGCATCAACGACCTGTTTATCTGCGGGGTTGTTGACGAGTCTTTACTCCGGCAGCGCTCATGCTTTCACCCCCCATATAATTACTGATGCGAACGGCAATCCCGTTTTTGAATTGCGGATGTTTTATCCGCAAGACGGGAAATTTTTCGGGGATGCTACCTCAACTTGGGTCTTTGATCCGCTCACAATTGATCGCACAAAATCAGCAGCTCAATATTGGGCTGACATCATCAAGGTCACTCCAGGGCAAAATCCAGCCATCATCAATGTCGGCACCGAAGAGGAGGATAATGCCTCTGCAATAAGTGTTATTTCGCAAGAGGTGAATGGTGCTGGCACGCTTATAAATTCCGCTCTGAATAATGGCGTGATCGATCCGGAGCACATGCTTGACGGAGCGCATGGAGTAATCACGATTGGAAAAATGGATTGGGACTGGCAACAGCCCTTTGTTCCATCGCAATTGATTCATACGCCCCAAGTGGATATGACCAGTACCCTTATTCATGAGATAGCTCATGGCCTTGGCATCGCGGCTTCAGTCAATTACGAACAAAACAACGCTTTGATAGATGCACAATTTGAATCTGAGATAAACGTTTGGTCCACTCATCTGATTGATCGTAATGGTAAGGCTGCCGCACCTGATCAAACGATCATTTGCAATTTTTGTGAACCCGCTGCGGCAGGAGCTGATACATTTGATATCGGTGACGGTTTTGCTTATTTCGCAGGGTCGAATGTAAACGCAGTGCTTAATGGTGCCATGCCGGGCATTCCGGTGCGCATAGATTTAAATTTGCTTCCTGGTCATTTAGATGCCCCGTTTTCGCATACTGAGCTTAGGAACAGTATGATGAGCCATCAACAATATTCAAATTATATGTCGTTAATGGAGGCTGAATTCGCCGCTTTGCAAGATATCGGCTACTCGATTGATCGCCGTAACCTGTTTGGCTACTCAGTCTATAATGATGGCATTACACTGATTAATGATAACCCGTTCTTCGCTCGCAATAGTGAAGGCACTGCGTATATCCCCAACAGCTATAACACCGCGATCATGGGGCTTGGCCTGCATATCTATGGAAGCGGCAATATAATTGCCCAACGTGCAGATTTGCTATCCGCAGGGGCGGGAGGTGCAGGTGTTCGTGTCGATGGCATCGGCAATACGATGACTATTTTGCCCGGAACACGGGTTCACGCGAACGGTGAGAACGGTCTTGGTGTGTTGTTTGCTTACGGAAAAAATCACAGCCTGACCCAACGCGGTGATGTGCAAGCCATGGGGGAAAATGGTATCGCGGTCAGTTTTGACTTTGGCCATAATTCACTAGGTGACAACAATGAATATCGCGGTTCTTATTTTGTAACCTCGGGAAAACGAGATTTAGAAAATTATTTTCCCGATTATTATGAAACGGCACTGAATGAAGTGAATGGCCCGCTTGTCACAAGCTTCGATCTGACCGGTCGTGTTGCAGGTAACAAGGCTGCCATTTTCATGTCAGAAAATGCCTTGGTGGGACAGATCAATGTCATGCAAGGGGCAAGTATTTTCGGGGATATTATCTCTGATTATTATCAAACAGATGATAATGGCAATTTGCGTTTGACTGAGCTGAGTTTCGGCTTGAAGGCTGATGCACAAGGGAATTCGACTGGCGCAGCTGATACGGATTTCAGACTGGCTTACGGTGGCAATATCAAGGGCAAGAATATTTCGCTGCATCTTGATGGCGGCACAACACTGTTGACTGGCAACCATCAAGTCTTTGATGTCGGTGTGGCGCAATCAGCAACGCTTTCCGGTCAAGGGATTTACCAGATAGATGCAGCTCAGCACTTCCGCAATAGCGGGATATTAAATCCTTCTGTTGCTGGTGCGACAATTACTATTGACGGCAATTATGCTCAGTCAGCTACCGGCACCTTGCAACTCGCATTCAATGATCAGTCTGACATCAGCAGCCTGATTGTAAACGGCAATGCCGATCTTGATGGGACGATTAGCTTTGCAGCAGATCGCGGTTATTATCGTGATGGTTTTACGCTCACCTCTAACCAATGGCTGCAAGCTGGTGCTATCACTGATGACTTCACAAATGTTAGCACCACATTGAGCTCGCCGACACTTAACGCGAGTGCGACAGATAATGGTAATCTGTCTTATACCGTATCATTGAGCCGTGATGCTGATGCTTATTCGCAATATGCAGATAATAGCGACGACCGTGAAGTTGGTGCTGCATTGGATAGTCTCGCCACTAATGCTGCGACAGAGTTTAAACCATTGCTCGCAGCACTGGATTTTTCTGCATCTGACGGCTCAACCATTCGCTCAAGTCTGCCGCAACTAAGTGGTGAGGCCTATGCATCTGCAAGCGGTGTTTTGCTCAATGCCAGCGGTATCACCCGATCATCGGTCAATAATCGCCTGTCTCAGGCATTTGGCGGCACACCGGTTAATCCGGTTTCCGTGATGGCCTATGGCCCGAAAGCCAAAATCAGTCAGGCAGGCAATGCCATTGATCATGTTGCGCCGGTTAATGCTGATGATCTTCAGCGCTATGCCGCATGGGGTGCCGCTTTTGGCAGTTGGGCTACACAATCGGCAACTGATAATGCCGCACGCACCAAGTCGACTATTGGTGGGTTCATCACCGGTATTGACGGTGATGTTTATGATAGTTGGCGGTTGGGTCTTATGGCCGGATACAGCCGTTCAACCTTTAAAACGCCAAGCCTTTCTTCATCTGGTTCCAGCGATAATTATACTCTTGGTGCTTATGCAGGAACCGAATGGGCGACAGCACAAGGCGCGCTCGGTTTCCGCTCAGGGCTTTCCTATTCCTGGCACAATATCGAGATGAGCCGCTCGGTTGCTTTCAATGGTTATTCTGACAAGCTGTCCGCTGATTATCATGGCGGTACGTTTCAGGTGTTTGGTGAATTGGGCTATAAGCATGATCTCAGCCCGCGTTCGATCATCGAGCCTTATGCTAATCTGGCCTATGTCCATGTCAGAACGGATAGTTTTACCGAAAAAGGCCATAATGGTGCAGCGCTCAGCGTACAATCCGGCACGATGGACACAACCCTCTCAACCCTCGGCATGCGTCTCTCAACCAGCTTTGAGCTTGGTGATACACTGACAACTGCTCGTGCTGATCTTGGCTGGCGGCATGCATTTGGCGATGTAATTCCATCATCAACCGCAAGCTTTGCTGCAGGTTCCAATGCGTTCACAACATCGGGCAGCCCGATTGGCAAGGATACTGCACTGATTGAAGCCGGACTTGATTTCGCCATTACGAAAAACGCCAAGCTTGGCGTCTCTTATCAAGGGCAGTTTGGTTCAGGTATCACTCAAAACGGTGTCAATGCTAATTTCAGCGTGAAATTTTAGACCTTGTAAGAATAAACTGGATTTGGAGACCTGTATGGAGATAAATTTAGCCGTTAAGTTTCATGCGGCTAAATTTTACTGTATTAGATGTGTAGTGGTTTAAACTTGATATTGTTTTGAAACGTGCCAGAAGGTGGAGCTATTAAGCATTATCTTTTATTGCTACAAGTCTCTGTGTGATCACGCCTCCGCCAACCCTCTCAACTTGCGAAGCTCCAGCCTGCGGGGCCATGTTCGCTGGCAAGCTTGGCCAACCGTGGGAGGGGGCTTGGAAGTTGGGCCAGCCAAGTGGCTCGCTGTACTCTGTATAGGCTGCCACGACATCCGCGTCCGGCGGAGGCGTCTAGGCCTTAGCGCCCGCCAGCGCCTGCTTGTCGAAACTAGTTAGGCGAACAGCCAGAGCATCCACGAAGCCGTTGAGCTTGCTATCCGGCAGTGCGCGAGTGACCATGCCGGAGATGCCATAAGATTGGTGGTTTTGGAATTTTTACCGGCGGCTAACTAGGCTGTTGGTTCTCTCAAAGTTAGTACACCACACTCCAACTGCCTAAACATATGTTTACAAAGTGCGTAGTGAATGGCTGCCTTACTGCCTTTTTGTTCTCTATCGTTTTGATGACGGGCACCCAACCAGAAATGGGCAAGCGATATCACTTATGTCTGGACCAAAGAAGGCTGGGTTTATCTTGCTGTTATCCTTGACCTGTATTCACGTCGCGTGATTGACTGGGCAACAAGTGATCGATTAAAATGGGCTCTTGCACTAAGGGCACAGAATACGGCGTTGGCTTTGCGTAAAACCACCTCTAGGTTGCAATCTTCAAATATATAAATGGCTTTTATAATCCACGTGGAAGACATTCAACGCTCGGCTGGATCGCCGGTGGTGTTCGAGGAAAAAACTGCATAATATGAGCAGTAGGCCGGAACATAATCGGTGCAAGTCCAGTTTAAGCGTGATACGGTTTGCATCGCACTGGACAGTGACTTGCCGCGCCGCCAAGTTGCCTCAGATTTAAGTATTGGCTATACAAAGCTTATGAAAAAATCGTTTCTGTTCTCGATGAAGTGAAGACACTCTCACGTCCACGGATATGACTATGGTTGGGCGCATGACCTGAGCCCTGCAAACTCCTCCAGATTTTGTTAGAGTCCAATCCTTGGTAAGAGATGGACAATGAAACGCTCACGGTTTTCAGACGAACAGATAATCGGGATGATTAAAGAGCAGGAAGCTGGAACGCCGACAGCACAAGTGTGTCGCAAATATGGAATTAGCAGCGCCAGTTTTTAT
>NZ_BAAADE010000025.1:0-7083 GCF_039522165.1 Paenochrobactrum glaciei | reverse complement strand
TCCAGCTTCCTGCTCTTTAATCATCCCGATTATCTGTTCGTCTGAAAACCGTGAGCGTTTCATTGTCCATCTCCTACCAAGGATTGAACTCTACCAAAATCTGGAGGAGTTTGCGGGGCTCACGTCAGTGACAGTCCTGTCGGATTTCCATCGACATCAACCAAGCGAGTTCGACCGCAGTACATAACTGGAGTGTCCTCACCCATAGATATGAGCTTATTCATTGCGACCTCAAGTTTATCTCTATGCCAAATATCATCTTGATCGCTAAAAGCTACGTATGTTTTTTTATCGCTCACTGCTTGTATTAGATAGCGAAAATTCTCTGCATGTCCTGCCCTTGGTCCTTGTATGATTTCAAAAGAACCCTTACTCCAAGACTTTTTCCATGTATCGATTATCTCAAGAGTGTTATCTGATGAGCCATCATCGCTGACAATTAAATCTATATTTTTCCATGATTGATTGGCAAAAGAGCTGAGTTGTTCCTCAAGGAATGCAGCACCATTATAAGTTGCTAAGAGAATAGTGATTTTTTTATCATACAATATGAAGCTCATTTATGATTATGTAAAAACGTTGCTGTGAGCCCACGCCTGAGGTTAGTTTACAGCATGACTTCCGTGCCATTCTAGACAGTGATCTCATCTATAAAATTGGAAAAGACCATATAATAGAGTTATATCCGCTTTCTTGAAATGGCAGCAGTAGCATTGCGCAACAAAAACTATACAGCATCAATTTTTGAAAAATTTCGAACTGCAATATTAATTTTTTCTAAACTTCTCTCCCAGTCAACTTTTTCAATATATTTAAGCCCCGCCAGAACTTGGGATTCATGTAAGGAATTATCATGCAATAGTTTTTTTACTGCATCCGCAATACTTTTGGGGGTGGGGTGCGCCAAACTAATAGCTGCATCAGGAAAAACAGATTTCATACACTCAGTATCTAGGTCAACAACTGCACAGCCACAGGATATCATCTCATTCGGTATCAATGAGTAATTTGTAAAGGACGTTACAATACCCACGGAAGCGTAATTATATAGTTTGCACAACTCCTCGTGACTCAAAATTCCGTGATTTTTATCGATCCATAAAAAATCACCAATCGGAAGATGGGGATCTCCGAATACCTCAATGCGGACATCAGGCACCTGTTCCTTAATCTTCTTAAGCGACCACATAACGAGCTCATAGCCGCGTCGTTCAGTATGTTGACGAATGTAAGCAATAACTAATTTTTTATCTCTCTTAACATCAGACAATTGATGGTATTCGCGCTTGTCAACCCCTAACTCGAAACCTACTGTTTGCATTTTATATTCTTGTGAGAGCTTCTTCGCTAGCCATGGGGAAGCGCAAAGACCCCACAATCCGAGTCTATAGCTGTCTTCAGAAAATGCATAGTGGCTGCCCGGTGGGTAAAAATATGGTTCAAAGTCTTGAACAAGATATCCTTTAGAGCGAGCTTTGATTTGATATTTTATGGCATACGCACTGGGCCAGAATGTAGCAACCGCAATATCAAAAGAGCGTTCTGTCGCCTCAGCGTATTTTAAAATCGAACATTCATTGGGTGCGAAATCAAACTCATCCATCCATTCATGCTCATACTTTTTAAAATTATGATCAGGAACCTCAGGATAAAACGCAACGTAGCATTTAATACCGGATTCTGTGAGTTTCTTTAGAATTCTTGCCATTGTCATGCGCCCACCAGAACCTCTCTCAGGTGGAGGTACCAACATAAGCAATGTAAGATTTGAGCTGTTATGATCTAGCTTTTCATCGACTGTCTGAAAATCATCAAGAACAACCATTTTTGTGGCTTCTAGGCCGTTTAAAATTGATTTTTCCCAAACTTTACGCTCGGAATCACGAGTTACGGTCGAGTCAGTAATTGCCGTTTTTCGAATGAGGCGGCCTCTGACCCTGATCAAGAGGCCATGAATTCCTTCGTAGTAGAAAATTCGACAAGTTTTTAAAATAATTATAAAGGGGTTTTTCAACTCTTATTCCTCGTAAGGTTTTTGATAGACATCAAGCATCAACCTTTTCCAATGTGCGTCTTGATCTTTAAAAATTAACTCAGCATTATTCTCATGAAAACGATAATAAGCTAACATTTCTTCTGCGGCATATAGTTTGCATCCGTTATATGCTAATCGAAGCCAAAGCTCATGATCTTCTCTATATCGCATCTCATTTCGGAAAGCCCCAAAACGGTTTAAAATATCCAGACGAACTGAAACTGTTGATGTCCACGCAGGGTTAACTTCCGTCATTTTTTGAAGAGGTAATGTAAAAGATTTGCGGAATTGACCGTCACTGATGCCTTCAATTATTCGCTTACCATCCGAAATTATTTCGACAGACCCATAAACCATGTCGGCATCGTTATATAGAAAATGAAAAAGCGTATCTTTCAAACGATTAGGTGCCGAAATATCATCACTATCCATAAATGCTATGTATTCACCACGCGCAAGCTTAATGCCGGTGTTGCGTCCACGGCATGCATTTCCACTATTATCCTCATATTTATGAACCCTGACCTGTGGGTGCTGAGAATAACGATCTACAATTTCAATTGTATCGTCTGGTGACCCATCACAAACAAGAATTAATTCAAAATTTTTGAAGGATTGATTTAAGATGCTCTCTATTGCGACTTCAAGCTGCCAAGTCCGATTATAAATCGGGATTACAACTGAAAAAACTGGACGGTCATACTTCGCAGTATTTAGCTGGGATATTTTTGATTTTACGGAAAAAGTTTTTCTTTTTCTGGTTATTGCCGAACAAATTCTTCGGGAAATAGATTTTGTAATTTCACCCTTTGGGGTATTTAAATATCCGCGTCCCTGCCGAGCCAGAGATAAAGTCTTGCGCAGTGAATAATCTGTTAGTTTGCGATGTATTGTGCCTTCAGGGAGTAACTTTTTATAAATTTTAGCCCCAGCACGTGCCACGCGTAAAGATCGGGAACTATTAATGATATTTAACTGATCACGTACATGAGTTAGCTGCGCAGTTAAGGAGCTAATTTCTTCATTCTGCTTTACAAAACGACCCAATAATAGTTCACTAGGAACAAATGTTCGAGCAAATGTTTCTTGCACAGAACTCACGAGAACTAATAGACGCTTGATTGCCGCTGCCGTCTTTTCAGGCAACTCATTTTGTTCATTTGCCCAAAATACTAAAGGATGTACAGCTTTTGGACGATACCAAAATACATCGCCTACAGGGAAAAAGAAATCACTGCGTTTATAGCCTGTATGAAACTTCATCCCAGCCAAAATACGATCCATTTCTTTACGGACTTCAAATGGAATTATACCTCCAGGTGCCATTTTTATTGCATCAAAAGCTTCTTGATATGCTGTTGGAAAAACCAGACCAAGTTTATTGTCGTTCGTAAAACAAGACACAATCTCAGTAAATGCAGAAGGGGATAATGAACCGTCTATTAAATGCTGAATCCAGGCTGACGACATTGTAACATGAGGATCAGGGTTGACCGCACCTAAATGACACAAAAGGTCATAATCGCTTCCATGACTAGTGGTATTGGCGATCCAAGAACTTATGCTGTTTCCTCCTGTAGAAAAAGATATAGTTACTCGCCGCATCTTGGATAAATTCAACGAATCTACAAAAGTTTCAATAAGTTTTTTAACTTTAATGTCATTTGTAGTAATGAATAAATCAAATTTATTATTATTATTATAAATAGGGACTAATATTTGTTGTATGAATTTATAGCTGTTGACATAAATGTGGATACCTATTTTCAAATTTTTTATATTAGGCTGATTGTCAGTGATGATAATATTTGATGGCTCAACAAATCCACTTGGATGTGGAAGATTTCCAAATTCTTGATAGTGAACTATTTTTGTGGAAAGTGAACGGTCTTCATTCAAAAAATACGCATCTGCAAAAGATATGTTGGAAAAAATTTTCTCTTCGCACTCAACAGATTGGCCAAATGCATATTGCATTAACTGAAGCAGATGTTGCTTTTCTTTAATCTTAAGATAGTGCGCATACGGCCCTAAAATCTCTTTAGCAATTTTAACAAAGTCCAGTGTAGCGCACTGGATCTTAGTCAAGTCTTCATGCATCTTGTTTGAAAAAAACTCGTTCGATTTTAATAATGGCTGAATTCCTCCATCATCAACAAAGCCTATACAGGCAGCCTCAACAGGGGAAAATAGCTCCTCAAAGAAAACAAAAATACCAGGCACATAATGTAAAACTTCTTCTACGTCTTTTAATAAAACGTGAGTTGTTGTTCCATAAATTTGGTCTGATTTTTTATTCTCATCGTTCTCACTTAGATAAATTTTATCAATATTTTTCCCTGTTAATGCTCCAATGGCACGAGAAACAGACCCTCCATATCCAACATCGAATATAATTGCGCGATTATCACTATTGCAATCAATTTTATCAGAGTAATATTGGGTAGCCAATGTATACTCATTCTCAAAAAAACGACGCAATTGAGCGTCATACTTTACACAAACACGCTTAATGGCTGTTTTATTATCTAAGTATGGCGAATTCAGCTCTTCTTCACTTAACTCTTTTAAAAAGGCATCATAAATATCAATATTTTTGTCCTCAAAAACATAATGCAGAAGACTGCGAAGAGTATACCCTTCCATTCGGAACATTTTTTCCGATAAAAAAGCTGCGGGGTCTCCCTTATATCGATGAATATCGTAGGCTGCTCGGCCACAATATACATATCGTGATGGGATTTTATCTTCCCCGGTCGTCAGTAAATTATAAGACCGCATTGGTAGATAACCATCGCGTGATGCAAAGCAAATATTAGGGTAATTGTTTTGAATCTTATTTGACTGAGATAATTCATTTGCGATATAGAAAAGAAGCGGTCCCAATCCGACAAACCCAAACAAAGACAAATCATTCTCGAACAAAGATGTCCCGTGTTGAGCGGTATTATTGGTAAACCAGTAGTTAATAGCCAGCCCTAAAAGTAAGCGAGCTGCAGGGTCTAAGTGCTTAGAATCTGCTAGTGCACGCTTCCATTGACTGTCTGGCGCAGCAAAGACGTATTCACTTACACAAGGATAGTGCAACCCGACAATGCCGGAAGCCATTGCCATTTCAACATCCGAGTGAAAATTGTCCCCAATGTGAACAACCCTAGAAGGATCAATCTTCTCACTTCGTAGGACATGGACATATAAATCACCCAAGTCTTTCCTTGCGTCGCATTCATTTGACACATAAATATCCGACACCCCTTCAAACCCTTTCTTTTGAAGAAGATCGTGTAAAAAAGACTTAGGAAAGTATGTATCAGAAACAACAATAACTTTCTTTTTTAGTAATATCGCTTTCTCATAGAGCCTCTTAACATCATTTCGTGGTAACAATGTTTTATGTTCAAGTTCAAGCTCAAACTTACAGAGTTCGGAGCATTTTTTTTGATCAAGATTGTGTGCTCGCGCAATTTGGCAATAAATCTCCTCAAGGGTATGCAGATTGCGATAAGGGCCAGAATTGCTATTTAAAGTAATTATTTCATTTTCAGCATTGGCCCTGATATCTGCGAAATTGTTTAGGCCGAACACTTCATTACCGCGCATTCCAACAATATAAAAAAGATCTGCAGGCTCAAAACAAGGCCTAAAAAACAAAGTGTCAAAAAAATCAAAGCTAATTATCTCAACGTTAGAAGAAGAAATAATTTCATTGAAAAACTGTTCCTGATCTTTCATCATTCTCATTCACACTCAGTTAAAAATTTTCTTAAATTGACGAGCCGGAAAAGTAATTATCTTACCGATAAGATAACTCCAGCTACTAGATATCAATAGATTATCTGCAAGCAATTTTTCTGCCTTATTATTCGCTTCAACAGCTATTCTTCTTGCATTATAGCTTTCACGATGCGCTTCGGCAATTTCCTGATTGAGAAGAGATTGCTTTAATTGAAGTTCCTTTATTAAAGAATCTTTTCTGTCTTTTTCTTTCACCGCTACAACATTTTTCTTTTCAAGTTCAGCACCATGTAAAATTTGTTTATTCAAACTATTTGTTGTCAATGAAAAATGGTGATGCGTACGATAGGTTTCACATAAGTTTTTCAGCCTATTATATTCTAATATAGATATTATTTCACCTAACCAAGTAACAGCAGAAGATAAATCTGATATTCTATTGAGAATATCTTCGCAAATATCTTGTTTATACAAAATACATAAACCAAATATACCTGGTATATTTAAATATGACCATTCAGGATTTTCAATTATAAAATCTTCAACAGCAGTCAAAACACCATTTTTAACTCCGCCACGCGCATCTGCAAAAACATAATTAGGATCACCAGAAGCAAGCCCAAACTTAGTTAAACCTGAAATTTCAGGGTCAACCCCAAGACCTGAAATGGATGCTTGCCGAGATTCCTCAGGTACATAAGATGGTAGATAATATGAATCTCGTCGATCTTGTGGCCACCCTACATCATGAAGAAAAATTAAAGGAAAATCAGAAGAAGAAGATGGTATTTTTTTTATAAGATCTAATTCTCCTTTTACTGTATAATAATTGTGATCTCCATCCACAAAATAAACATCACATAATGTGACATCACTTAATCCTTTATGGGATGGTTTTTGAATGAAAATATAGTTTTCATAATCCTGTTTATTATCAATAGTAGGGTCAATACCATAGACCTTACTTGAATGGATGCGCGCCATCTCAATGATTTTTCGAGACAGAATTTGTCCCTCTACTCCAATTTCGCAGTACGCCTGAGGACAAAGGCCCGCCAGTACCCTTTCAAATATTGATGAAAAATTCGCCATTGAGTGAAGGAAAGGACCTGACTGATGAGGGGCATTTATACCGAAATTATCCTGTCCATCGATCACTTTCTTCACCTCAACCATTTTCTTAAAGTTTGACGTGAGCCCCGCAAACTCCTCCAGATTTTGGTAGAGTTCAATCCTTGGTAGGAGATGGACAATGAAACGCTCACGGTTTTCAGACGAACAGATAATCGGGATGATTAAAGAGCAGGAAGCTG
>NZ_BAAADE010000024.1:0-7494 GCF_039522165.1 Paenochrobactrum glaciei | reverse complement strand
CTTCACTCGGCAATGTCACACCGAATGAGTTCGCCATAAAAATGGCTCTAGAAAAACAGGCCGCTTAAGGCCAATAGTATAACCCAAGACTCTCCTAAAAAATGGAGGAGTGTTGGGGCTCAGGTCATGATGAATGCCGCAGAACTGGCGGACAAGCACAAAACTCTTTCAGTTTTGTCCCCCACCGTCATTTACAAACTGGCTGCCAAGAACACGCCCGATGAAGTTCACACGGAAATCGTAACGCAAATTAAGAATGGCACCATTCCTAACGCAAGGGAAATCGAAGCTCGAATTGTGCAGTCGAAAACAAAAGCTCACCATCAGAAAGAACTTCAACTCCAACGAAAAGCTACGGAACATGCAGCACATCTGGATGAGCGAAACTGGCAAAAGCATGAAAAAACGTTGAAGGCTAACAACACTCCGGATGCTAAGATCGATAAAGAGCGTAAGAAGTGGATTACTGCCAACGCTAAAAAAGAGCGAAACAAACAAGCCCTTCTAGAAAGAGAACAAAAACGCTTGGAACAAGCCAGAATGAAACACGCAAAATGCGAAGAAAATGCTGCGCGAGCTGTAAAGTTTCTGCACGACAAACTTGGCGCTGATTTTGATAAATTCAGAAATATGTTTTTTGAACTGGAAGATGCAACACTTTTCGAGCGAGCGTTGAAAATCCTTTAACGCATGACTATGACTTATACAAAAGCCCGTGCGTTTGTCACGGGCTTTGCAATAATGTCTACTGAGAAAAACGAAACCATTTCGTATTTGGTCATCACGTAACCTGTTCGCCATCTATAAATATGTTTCGACGAACTAATGACGGGGCTTTATCAGTTCCGACGCGGACAGAATACCCCTGTATAATCAGGTCAATCATTTCCTGCTCAGTATGAACCAAAACTTTATTCTTCGCATAATGTCTCTCGTTACCATGCTCAGGGTTAGCGAGAACAAAACAACCATCCTGAGTAATAGGATATTGCTTACTTCTGGTGTTGGGGTCGAGACGATAAACGCGCATAGTAAATTTACTACTTAAACATGCATTAAATTTAAGACAAATGTTCAATTCACTAATTTTATTTTATGAATAACTCATCATAAAAATCACTACCGATAATAATGCAAAATATTGTATATTTCACTCATGGATACAAAGATAATCTACGCAATTGCTGTTGTATATGAATATTAAATCTTACTGAAATCCAAAAACTTGGACTCGCTCCTGGAACTCTTCGTTTTGCAGCCTCAAGGATTTGCTTAACACCCCATGAGTTTTCATCTTGAGCGTTTTGATCAGCCAAAAATCGTCTATCCTTACTTACAGACTGTGCAACCATCGCATAGTGATGTGAATAAGTGGTCGTATAAATTTTTTCAGGTCCTTTTCCTGTATACTGACGACCTTCGCGATAATAAAAAATACGCTCTCCACCAAAAGGATAATCTATACGAGGACGCCATCCATTGGCAGCAATTACATCATCATTTCTAATCGGATGAATTGAGCCGTAATCTCCGTAAAGAACATTAAATTTATTATGTGCAAGCTTACTAACTGCACTATGCAGAACCGTTTCTTCTTCACTAAACTCGCCATGTCCCATGTCTCCAATGTCAGTAACAGAGCTAGGAAATGACGTTGAAATCAATACAGGCGTCACACAGCTAACCAACTCATGTATCACGTCCAATACTTTGACAACCTCTAAAGAATAAAGATCTCCAGTTCCTGGCCTGATATAATCATAGTCCAAAATTACATAGAAAATCCCACCATTAGCTACATAACTTTCAATTCTTTCTTTCAAAATATATAAATCATAGTCAAAACTACTGTCAATTTTTGGAAAAGCTCTATAACCAATGCACTTGGAAATTTCGCTTAAACTATCAAACTGCCCGCAGACATCAGAGATATAATCCTCAGGATCTTGGTCTTCCGGAGGATTAATTTGCATAATTGGGAACGCGTTAATGTGTTCATGTTTAAGGCTAGAAAAATAAGTCACCCATTTTTTATAACCTTCAGCATGGTCTCGCAATTCTTTTGTCTTTAATGAAGATAAAGATTCGGCTTTAGTGATGTCTACAAAAAATTTGCCACCACTTGTGCAATGATCTTTTATAAATTTTTCAATAGCTGAAAAATTATATTCAACCCCAGTGCGCTCAAATGTTTTTTTATGATTTTTCCGGCCACGTGTAATTTCAACAATAGGAGTTATAAGTTCCTTGTGCTGTTCATGTAGCTCTTTATATCCGCGAATTTCCGCTTGCCCTGTTTTAAGCAACAAAAAATACTGGGAATTAATCATGCCTTAATTCCCAATGTATTAAGTCTATTAGTCAACGCTGCCATTGAGACTCCAAGTAAGGATGCTGCTCCAATAACACTGTTATGCGTTTCGAACAAAGCACGCTCAACCCCCTCCCGCGGCATCAAAATATTTGCAGCAAACTGGTTCGCTTGACGCTCAATCGCATTTATTTCGCCATCACGATGTAGAATTTTCTCACCAATAGCAATATTCTTTATATTGTGTCTATGAAGCTGATAATGTCCATATTCATGAGCCATAGAAAATACCTGCCTGTTTTTATGATGCAACTTGTTAATACCAATAACGAAAGAACCATCATCTAAACATTTTATATAAGCGTCTTTCTCACCTAAATCTTCAAAAACGAGTTTAAGATTATCGTTTTTCTCAATTAAACTCTGTATATCTACGGCACCATATCCGTTCATTAAACCATGTTTACGGCAATATTCTATCACTCTATCAGGAGTATCCAATGCCGCCGAACCGACTGGCAAGCGAGACTTAAAATTAGCTGGGACAGGACGTTTAATCACTCGCGCATCTCCATCAACTCTTGCTCAAGAGCGTCAAGACGACGCTCAAGAGCTTTAAATGCCTCTGCTAATTCACCATTCTCCGGTAGAACTATAGGAACGCCTCGCAAATTATTAGCGAGACTATTGCGTATATAGCCCTCAATTAGGTCGGATAAACTATTATGTGCTTCTATCGTCTCAAAATGGGCTTTAACAAAAGTAGGAATTTCTTGATCAGCGTGAGCACGAACACTAGCTCGAAGTGACAACGTAGCAACAACTCCTACCAAGGCTATAATGGCAATCAAAACAGTTATTAGTGAGGTATAAAAAGAACTAATAGTTTGTAAGTAAGCAGCATCGCTCCAAACTCCATTCTCCCCATAATAACAAAGCTGGTATCCACCGTTGCTAAAACAATTCTCACTATTAATAAAATTTGTGCCGACCATAAAATGATAAAAAATATAAACTACAAGGAAGGATATCGCTGCTGAAGCGATTGCACTACACCCCACATTTCGCCAGTCAATATTTTTAATATTCATGATTAATCCGATTAATAAAGCATGCGAACGCATATATTAATAATCCTTAGCGTATTGTTTTTTTATCTTCAACATGATTAACACGCTTCAGGTCGCTCATTTTTATAAAAAGTTTAATGAAATATAAGTTATATGTAATACCTATACTTAAAGCCCTTTGCTAAAGAAATACAAAAAACAAGGCACTTTAAATTTACAAAACCACTTTACAGAAAGCCTATAAATTCACTCCCATCAGATTATTCACATAATCTGCTCATAATCCTCTTATACCCCATTGATACGAAAGATCGCTTGGGTTAGAACGGCTTTGCTTTATATTAAAAGCGACTGCGCACCCGTAGCTCAGCTGGATAGAGTGCTGCCCTCCGAAGGCAGAGGTCACAGGTTCGAATCCTGTCGGGTGCGCCAAAAGTCTCAATAAAATCAATGCAAGAAAACTTTGCTCAGCAGGCAATAATTGCAGGCGTACGCAGAATGTACGTATAACGCCATCTGCCTGTCTAAACTCTATGGTCATTAACGGTGACAGCCATGGAGAATGAGCATGCATTTGTCGGAGTTCGTTTCCAACTTTTGGAGCTGCTTTGTCGGGACAGAGCACTCGGCGACCGTGAAGTTCGCATCGCATCCTTTCTTATTTCCACGCGCTTCAATCGCTATACAGGCGTAGCATGGACAAGTTTCACCGACTTAGCCGAAGTTATCGGTTGCAGTAAAAAAACTGTACAACGCGCCCTTCAAATCTTGGAAGCACAGAATTGGTTTATGATCACCCGGGGTAATGGTCGGGGGAATGGTACCTGTATAGAATTATGTGCTGAGCGGATCACAATGGCCAAACCAGCACAGAAAAAAGAAGCCAACATTGTCTCCCTTTACCCTCGAAAAGGTAACCACTCTTGTCCTGTAAAGAGGTCAGATTTGTCCGAAAAAGGGCGACAAATCCGTCCTACTTACCAAGAAAAAAAATATCAAAACACACGGGTGTACGCGAGGCCGGTCGAGCAACCACAGCGGCTTCCCGATATTTTTGTTCCAGTCGATAGTGATTACCAGATTGGGCCATGGCGTGAGTGGCTTAATAAACATGCACTCCCATCGCTGGATCAGTGTGGTCGCCTCGGAAAGTATCATGGCCGGTTTGGGTATCTTTTACCCTCACGATACCCACCAGAAACCCTCGACAAGCAAACCGTCAAGGCGATTACCGAGCATCTGCTAATCAGAGCAGAGCAATCAGTTACCAACAAAGTACGACAGGCTTAAGTCTATGATATTAACTCGAATGAGAACAGCAAGGCTACCCCTGTCTGACGATCTTCGATCTGACACGGGCCTTGCGAGGGGCGGCAAGCTGCCCCTTCGAACCCCACCAAGTGCCGGTGAGCGCAATGCGCGAGTGATCTTCCGTTGCTCTGATGCTGAGAAAGCTGCTCTTCTAACGAAAGCTGATTTGGCTGGTATCACCATCTCTCAGCTCATGCGTGAGACACTTGGCCAGATTAATGCTAAGCGCAGACGACAAATATCACGTACTGATCCTGCTCTTGTCTTTCAGGTCGCTCGGATTGGCAGCAATCTGAACCAGATTGCCCGTTGGTTAAATGCATCAGTCGTAACCGACAACTCGAATCAAATAGATGCACTTGTCGTGGCAAGTTGCCTCGTCGCCATTGAGCGGGCTTTAAGCCAACTTACCACTCCGCGCGCATGGGCCACTAGTGAACCCCACCTAGCTATGGGGGAGCAATCATGATGATGCGCTTCTTTTCCAATGGTCGAGGCAACGGATCATCTCCGGTTAACTATCTGATTGCCCGTAAAGTGCTAGCCCGTGATGAGAACCGCAATGTCATTCGTGATGATGATGGTCGAGCGATAATGTACAAACGCGTGCCATTGCCAGAGGTCTTGGCTGGCAGTGCTGAGCGTACGCGCGACTTGATCGACGCCGTGCCATATCAATGGCGCTATACTTCAGGTGTGATTGCATTCGAAAGTGATGATCGCCCTACCGACGAAGAGCAACAAATTGTTCGTAGTCAGTTTGAAACGCTAGCCTTTGCAGGTCTAGCATCAGAGCGGCGGGATATTTTTTGGGTTCGACACACTCACGAAAATCGCGTCGAACTGCATTTCCTTGTCCCACGTATTGAGCTTGAAAGTGGTCGCAGCTTCAACATAGCTCCACCAGGCTCATCGCATGCTTATGACGCACTTCGAGACGTTCTGAACAAGGCATATGGCTGGGCAGACCCACTGGATCCCGCGCGTAATAGAGAAACAAGATCGCTAATTGAAAGCCTTCAACGCGGCAATGTGCGTGAGAAATTACATGATTGGATCCTGGATCGAATTGCAGCTGGAGAGATTAAGGATCGAATGCAAATGATTGAGTGCCTTCAGAATGAAGGTTTTCAGGTATCCCGTCTGGGTAAAGATTACATTACAACACTTGAACCCGTTAGTGGCGAGAAATTTCGACTACGAGGTGAGATTTTCCATGAAAATTGGACGCAATCGGCCACGCTTGAGCGAGCGGCTAATGAACAATGTCGAGCAGGTCGAGATAAAGCCTTTCGATGCGGAGAACGTCTCGAAAAATCAGACTTTGGAGAACTTGAAGCACGACTACAAACGCATATCCAGCGGCGCAGTGAATACAATAGAGAGCGATATGGCAGCGTTCGTTCGGTCCAGCAAGACCATGATCGAGGATGCAACGCTTCAGATCGAACGGGAGTTGAAAGTGATCAGACGCCATTCCCGACAACGGGCAATGATGGCCTTGATCTTCGCTGTGGTGTCGATCGTCACGATATTGTTCGTGAGCTTCTGGTTCAGTCGGTCAATAATGCAGGAGACTGCGCAGGCCAATCTGACCGCCTTTGGACTTCGACCAACAGTAACCGACAGTGGCTTCTTACTAATCTTGGACGAGAGCCTTCTGACAGTCGGATCATGTCAGATCGGCAAGCGAGTTCGACATTGTCTGATTCCTATCAGCAAGAAACAGCTATCAACGAACTGAAGCCATCAAATCGGCAAAACACAGATCAAGCGGATCGAGGAGCAGATAATGATCAGCGAGCAGAGGTTGAACACAATGGAGACGTTAACAGGCTTAGAGCGCGAATTATTGAGTTACGTCGAGCAGTTGACCAGAACATCAGAAGAGTTGAGCAAGCAGTTCGAGATGCTACATATACAGTCAAGCGTAGCCTACACGACACAGCATCGTGTGCTCAGAGATGGCATGAGATCGCTCATATTGTCGGTACATTTACTGATCGGTTGCACCGAACAATGCATAACCACATCGAACAGTGGAAAGAACGTACTGCTGAAATTACAGGAAGCGAGAGGATCACTGAGCGAAGCTATACAGGCGATAGATCCAGAGCTGCTACAGTACGAGATATAGAACAATCAGCTGAGATAGATGGTAGCACTGGGCAGTCCCAAAAATCAACAGATCACAACTATGACAGGTCCATAAAGCTTTCACGCCAACAAGCGCGTGGGCTTGGCCTGTCGCGCTGACAGTAAATTTTGAGTGTTTTTTAATATCAGGAGATCCAGCATGTCAAGTTTTGCAATAGATCCACTGCGTATTGTGGTTGTAGTAATGTCGCATCTGCTTGGTATAACGCTTTATTTCGGTTTACCCGACATCTGGCCTTATCTTTTTACGCCGACCCGCATTGCAATTGCGCTTCTATGCATGGCTTTTGGCCTTTACATCTGGCGCGATGGGTTGGAAGGCAGTGCACGCACGACTATTGGCCTCCTATCCTTACTTACCGTTCTCACCGCATCAGGTTTAGCGTTGTGGGACATCGTAGATCTTAGTCGTGTACTATTGAGTACGATCTCGTCTTGGAAGAAAGCTGGCCAGTCTTCTTTTGTAGCTGTAAAGGCCAGTCTTCGTATCTTAAATGAAATTGACGTGAGCCCCGCAAACTCCTCCAGATTTTGGTAGAGTCCAATCCTTGATAGGAGATGGACAATGAAACGCTCACGGTTTTCAGACGAACAGATAATCGGGATGATTAAAGAGCAGGAAGCGGGAACGCCGACTGCACAGGT
>NZ_BAAADE010000023.1:0-7840 GCF_039522165.1 Paenochrobactrum glaciei | reverse complement strand
AAAACTGGCGCTGCTAATTCCATATTTGCGACACACTTGTGCTGTCGGCGTTCCAGCTTCCTGCTCTTTAATCATCCCGATTATCTGTTCGTCTGAAAACCGTGAGCGTTTCATTGTCCATCTCCTATCAAGGATTGGACTCTAACAAAATCTGGAGGAGTTTGCGGGGCTCAAGTCAATAGGCATGGTTTCACCAAGTGCTGCAGATATAAGCGACAAGGTGGATGCATCACGACAACGAAAGCTGATACGTAAGTCGTCAGAGATGAAACGCATTAGTTCGAGACGACCAGCTGTTTCAGTTGGTGCATTTATACCAAAGCCTATGACGGCTTACGCGCGCCACGTTCTGGTGGCGGGAGGAGTAGCAGGCTGCTCTTACTCGCGGAGTAGAAATGCCATCTGTGAGCATCAGGTTACGAACAGGCGTCTAAATAGCAACATTCATAGCCACTTCAAGCTTTGTTATAGATGCTGAATGTTTGGTAATCTGGTTGGTTTTTGCTGAGCCAATACCACAACTCGATGATGCGCTATTCACCCATCTTACGGTAGCATTCAGTGATAGTTTCCCTTTCAGCTATAGCCTTTTCTAATTGGTATTAAGACCGGCATAGTCCGAGTCTGTAACGTTCTATTAACCTCAGAATATAATGACGAATGCTGTTAAATCGATAAAAATATATTATTGCATAAACAATCTATTTTAAAATTAAAATATATATGTATATATAGAATCGTTTGCAGGTCGGGAGCCGGCAAACTCTTGCACTTGGTTCGTTTAGGGAGGGGTTACCTGTGAAATTAAAAACTTTCGGTCTTATGGCTATCTTGCTTTCGGCTACGGCTCTGCCTGTGGTTGCAGGCACATTGGCTGATATGAAACCAATGAAGTTGCGCGTCGCATCACTATACGGCCCAGACAACTGGTTTACGGCGCCGATGGAAGCTTACACTGCACGTATCGAAGCTCGTACGGAAGGTAAGGTCACGTTTGAATATTTTTATGCTGGCAGTCTGGTTCCCACCAAAGAAATGACCTCGGCGCTGGGAGCTGGTCTCTTTGACTTCGGCTTCGTGCTACCTTCCTATGAGCCTGCTAAGTTTTCGGTTGATGAATGGCAAGGCAGTCTCGCCATACCGACCAACCAAAACCCTATCCTTGAATTTGCAACGACTGCACTCTCGCATTTCGAATGGACGACTGGGCTTGAAGCGCACACTAATCAATTTACCCAAGCTGGAATTCAGCCGGTGATGCCGTCTTTCTCAATCAGTGGCGCTTATGGCCTACTCTGTAAGAGCAACAACGAAACTCTCGCGGATATGGCAGGCAAACGCAGCCGTGTTGCCGGTTCGACTTGGACTGGAGAAGCTCAAAACCTTGGCCTTACACCTGTTTCATTGCCAATCACAGAAGTGTATCAAGCCTTTCAATCTGGTGTCATTGATTGCTGGATGGGGCATATCGCCGATGCAGGTGCCAACGGTGTGTTCGACCACGGAAAATATTTTAACCTCGGCATTGGTCTGACTGCTTATTCTCAAGCGCTTTACGGTTTTAATAAAGACACTTGGGATTCTTTCCCTGAAAATGTGAAAGACATTATCTGGGGTGAAACTGCGGCTTATGCTGCTGAACTGCTTCAAACGGCGCTTACGCAGCAATATACCACCGCTGTTACCAGCACTAAAAATGGTGTCACTTATACAATACCCGATGCTGAGGTGATGCAAAAAGTACAGAGCTACCATGACGCTGTTCGCGCAGAAGCTGCACATAAAGCACCTGCCGATGTGAAAGATGCCGCCGATCAGGTGAAACGTCTCGAGCAAACGCGTCAGAAATGGCAAGCTCGTCTTGAAAAAGATCTTGGCTTTGGCGGAGACTACGACTCTTGGAGTTCCTTCATCTCGCAAAATGGTCAAATGCCTGATTTTGCACCGTTGAAAGAGATCATCTTGAACGAAATCGTTCTGCCTTACGCAAACAAACAAAAATAATGGCGACCACTGCTCGCTGAGGGTGCGTTTGTTTGGCGTTCCCTCTTTCTCCTTCTTTTTGTGAGTCCCCATGAAAACTTTAACTACACGCCCTCAAATTGTGCTTTGGCGCTTGGGCAAGACAGTGTTTGTCGGTCTCGGCACCTTCTGTATTATTGCTCTTATTTTGCTAATTTTTTCGGATGTTTTGTCGCGAAATATCTTTAATAAACCAATTCCAGGTGTGATGGAGATGACTGAGCATTGGTTGATGGTGCCAATGACTTTTGTAGGGATCTGGTGGGCCGCTCTAAAGAATGAGCATGTGCGTGTCACCATATTGACTGAAGTGTTAGGCTCTAAATCACGTCTCATTGCTGAGGTGGTTGTGGGATGCTGTGCAGCATTTTTCTTGCTGCAAATGTCTTGGATTGGGCTCGGAGTGGCCATTGAAAGTTACCAAGACGGCGAATATGCTGGTGCTTTTAAAATTATTACTTGGCCCGTGCGTTTTGTTGCTGTCATTGGTTTTTTAAGTTTTGCCTGTGTAATTGCGTTACGTCTTTACACAATCCTCAAAGCTGGTGGCGCTGAAGAACTTTCCAGCGACACGACGGAGGCCGCTAATGACTAGTATCTCTATTTCGCACAAAGACAACGCTGTGCAAGCGCCTCATCCGTGGCATCGTGTCAGTACAGTTTTGATCACCACAGTGATCGGCCTTTGCTTTGTTGTTTTGTTTTTCCTGGACATTCCTCGCCCTTTTTACGCCATTGCAGTTCTGGGATTAATGTTCTCCTTAATGGCACTTGGCATGATGGTAGGGCTAGCAATGGCGCTTTCAGGAGCGGTTGGCCTCTATGCATTGATGGGTACGCGCGCTCTAGAATCGACCCTTGCGCAAATGCCCTACAGTACTGCCTCTAGTTCCACTTACGTGGTGCTGCCGATGTTCATATTTATGGGGCTGATGCTTTGGTATTCCGGTATCACGACCAAGCTCTTTGCCGCAGCACGAATTTTATTTTTCTGGCTACCGGGTAACCTTGCTGCCACAACTAATCTTGCTGGTGCTGGCCTTGGTGCAATTAGCGGTTCTACAGTGGGTTGCGTTTATGCTCTTGGCCGCATTGCTATCGCCGAAATGCTTCAACAAGGCTATGATAAACGCCTTGCCATGGGTGCTGTACTCAGCGCAGGTACTATTGGCCAGTTGATCCCACCAAGCATTATGATGGTAATCTTTGCCGGTTTTGCAGAGGTTCCTGTAGGTCCACAACTTCTTGCAGGCACAATTCCCGGCCTTATGCTCACAGTTGCTTATGTACTCACAGTTGCCATTATAGCTTTGGCACTTCCGCATTGGGTAGGAAAAGGTAACCGCACACGCGCACAAAAGGATCAGGAAAGTCCTCAAGAGGACCAGCTTTCACCTATCGAAAAAATGCGCATTGTAGGCTCTGCCTGGCCGGTTCCTGTACTTATCATCGCTACTTTCGGCGGTATGGGGCTTGGTCTTCTAACCGTCACAGAATGTGCTTCAATTGGCGCAATGGGTGCAGCACTTTATTGCTTTGCCGTTCAAGATAAACGCACTTTTTTAACCTCATTGAAAGAAGCTTCGCGTGGTACCCTTAGCGCGCTTGGTTCTGTACTCATGATGCTCATTGGAGCAGCTATCCTCTCGCGCCTTCTCGCTGTCACGGGTGCTGCGCAACTACTTTCGAGTTATATGCAGCAAGTTTCGGATAATACCGTACTTTTCTTCACTTTGCTTGTGCTCTTTTATCTGCTTCTTGGCATGTTCATGGATGCTATCGCGATGATGCTGCTCACGGTGCCACTTATTATGCCTATTGTAGTTAGCGCCGGTTATGATCCGATGTGGTTTGGTGTCTTTCTCGTATTGATGGCGGAAATCAGTATTCTTACCCCACCGATCGGCATGCTTGTCTTTGTAGGCCACCGCATGGCGCAAGATCCAACCGTCAACATCGGTCATCGGATCACTCTACAAGATGTATTTTCAGGTGTATTGCTTTTTGTGCCACTGGCGCTCGTGGTTGTCGTCCTAATTATGGTCTTCCCTGATCTTGTTAGTTGGCTTCCATCACAAATGGTTCGTTAAGCGTCCCCTATACAACATAGCTGCAAAGGTTATATATCCATGTCGAAACAAGCTGACGCAAAATCTCTAGCGCTGAATGTTTATCAGCAAATCCGTCAAAACATATTCGATGGACATTACCAGCCAGGAATGCGTCTCGGACCTGCTCTTCTCGCCAAAGAATATGGTGCAAGCACGACGGTTTTGCGTGAGGCTATGATCCTGCTCACAGGGGATCGACTTGTCGTCTCAACACCAGGTTCAGGCTTTTCGATACCAGAATTGGAACGGAGCGAGCTTAAAGATCTGACGCTTTTGCGTTGCCATAATGAGTCTTTGGCGCTTCAGCTGGCCATTGAACGGGGCGGTTTAAAATGGGAAACAGAAGTAATTTCAGCGCACCACATAATGACACGTATCCCGCGCCGAACACTTGAAAACCCTGAAGTGCCTAATCCCGAGTGGTTCAATGCGCATCGCACCTTCCATTCTAAATTGCTCTCAGGGTGCGGTATTCCTGCGTTGATCGATATTTGCGAAAAACTAAGCTCTGCGACAGAGATTTACCGCGTGTATTCCGTTCCTATGACACGCGCCGCTAAACGTGATGTCGAAACCGAACATGCCGATTTGCTTGAAGCAGTTCTGGCGCATGACACGCCGCGAGCCGTCGCGCTGTTAAAAGCTCATTACGAGACAACCGAGGCCGGCCTACTAGCCAATTGGCCAGCTTAAAACTTTTTAAACCAGCCTTCCGTCGCAAATTATAAGGAGATCCCTGTGCGCCTTGTTTCATTCACCACCAAATCGGGTCAAAAAAGCTACGGCACTGTTGAAGGCGATATTGTTCTTGATGCCGGTGCGGTTCTGAAAGAACGCTTCAGCGATTTGCGCGCCGTTCTTGAAAAGAATGCAGTGCAAGAACTTGCAGGCAAAGGCGAAGCCATTGCGCTGACTGAGGTCACCCTATTACCCCCGATTGGTAATCCTGAAAAGATCCTTTGCGTTGGTCTCAACTATACAAGCCACATTGAAGAAACAGGTCGCCCACGTCCGGCACAACCTGCACTTTTTACCCGCTACCCATCTTCACTGATTGGTCATGATCAGCCCCTAATCCGGCCTAAAGCCAGTCACGAGTTCGACTATGAGGGTGAGCTTGTCGTTATCATTGGCAAAAGCGGTCGTCATATCAGCAAAGACGATGCAATGTCACATGTTGCTGGCTATACCTGCATGAATGAAGGTTCAATCCGCGATTATCAAATCCACACCAGTCAGTTCTGGCCAGGTAAGAGTTTTGAGGCCTCCGGCTCCATTGGTCCATGGATTGTGACTGCTGATGAAATTACCGATATTACGCAAGAGACTGTCACTACACGTATCAACGGTGAAATTGTACAACAAGCCCGTTTTGATGATCTGGCTTTCTCGATTCCTGAAATTATTGCTTATATTTCCACTGTTATCACTCTCATTCCAGGTGACGTGATCGCTACTGGCACACCGGGCGGAGTTGGTAAGTTCCGCAAACCTCAGCTTTATCTTGTTCCTGGTATGGTTGCGGAAGTTGAAATTACCGGCATTGGCGCACTGATTAATAGTGTGGCTGACGAATAAGAAAGCATAGACATGACTAAACGCTTTGAAAATAAAACCGTTTTCGTTACTGGTGGTACGGGTGCCTTAGGTACAGCTGTTGGTAAACGCTTTGCAGAAGAAGGCGCACGTGTCTTTCTGGCTGATCTAAATCCAGAAAATGTCGAAGGCGTGATCGCAGCTTTTGATGGGCTACCTCAACCTGAAATCGTAGGGCTGAACGTCACCAAAGAAGAGGAATGGCAGAGCGTTCTCACAGAGGTAGTTGCCAAGGCTGGTAAACTTGACGGGCTCGTCAATGCTGCCGGTGTTGTCGGTACAGCGCCTTTCCCGATTGATGAGCTACCTTATGCAGAATGGCAGCGTATGATGGCCGTGAATGTTGACGGTAGCTTTCTCGGGACTCGTGAGGCCATTCGTGTGATGAAAAAAACCGGAGGGGGTGCCATTGTGAACATTGGCTCAACGACCTCCTTTGTCAGCAGTGTCGACGCCATCCCTTATAATGTCAGCAAGGCTTCAGTACGCGCTCTTAGTCGCAATGCAGCTTTTAGCGCTGGCAAGCTTGGCTATAAAGTGCGTGTCAACGCTGTACACCCCACCTGGATCTGGACACCTCTCGTTGAAGCAATGCTCTTAAAGAAATATGGCTCACGGGAAAAGGCGCTTGAAGTAATCTTGCAACAACATTGCGTAGATCGTTTGCCCGAGCCTGCGGATATAGCCAATGCAGTGGTGTTTCTTGCTTCGGATGAGGCCGAGCTAATTACCGGTGCAGATCTTGTTATCGATGGCGGACGCACCCTGGGTTAAGATCAATAAAAGGGCATAGCTCATTGCCCTTTTTTATCCTATTGCCTAACAATTTGGAGGATATTGAATGGCGATTATCGCACTCGGTTATCTCGGTGTCAGATCAGACCGTTTGGATGAGTGGTCTGATTTTGCAGGTCATTTGCTTGGCATGCAGAAGATTGACCGCGGCGGCAAAGCCGTGGCCTTTCGCATGGATGATAAAGTGCAACGCCTTCTTGTTTCTGAGGAGCCCGGCGAAACATTGGCATTCTTAGGCTTTGAGGTGGATAGTAAAGACGATTTGCAGCAATATGCTGCACGTCTTGAGCACGCAGGAACGCGCGTGCATTTAGCTGATAGCTTTCTAACAGATCGCCGTTTTGTTAGTGATATGATCTGGTTCAATGATCCAATGGGTAACCGTGTTGAGCTATTCTATGGTCCGATGATTGCTTCCGATCCATTCGTACCTGGTCGCCCGATTGACGGTTTCAAAACCGGTGCACTCGGCATGGGGCACGCGGTTTTACACGTCAAAGATATTCATATCATGATGCCATTTTATCGCGACATTCTTGATTTTCATGTATCAGATTATGGATTAACCCCTTATGGCCTTTATTTTTTCCATCTCAATGACCGCCACCATTCTTTTGCAATGGTTGGTTCAGGTCAGGAGGGCTTTCACCATTTTATGGTAGAATATCAGAATATGGATGACATGGCTCAAGGTTATGATTTGGCACAGGAACAAGAAGGGCGTGTTGCTTACACCCTTGGCCGACATACTAATGATTACATGACGAGTTATTATGCTCATTCGCCCTCTGGGTTCTTCGTAGAAAATGGTTGGGGTGGACGGTTGATTGAACCCGAAATCTGGATGCCACACGAAACGGTCGATGGACCCAGTTTCTGGGGACATGATCGACTCTATCTTGATAAAAATGACCCTGCACGTGAACGCCTCAAAGAAATGCGCCTTGATGCTGCAGATAGAGGTCGTCGTTCACCACCTGTTGCAGATTGCCCATGGCTTTACGGTGAATGGCGCAAACATAAGGGCTAACCATACTGCCTCAACAAGCATTCTTACAGTAGAAAATAATGAGGGTGAACCGCCCCGTGTTTTCCGGAGGGTAATTTATTCGATAATTATGCAGCTTTATCAAAGGTTTTCATATTTGCATAGAAAGCCTCCTCGGCTTCTGCAGGTGTTATATATCCGATTGGCTCCAGCAAACGTTGATTATTATACCAATGGACCCAATTAAGGGTTTCCCATTCAATTTCTCGCATTGATTTCCATGGTCCCCCTTGGTTGATGACCTCTGTTTTGAACAGGCCGATCACAC
>NZ_BAAADE010000022.1:0-8896 GCF_039522165.1 Paenochrobactrum glaciei | reverse complement strand
CCAGCTTCCTGCTCTTTAATCATCCCGATTATCTGTTCGTCTGAAAACCGTGAGCGTTTCATTGTCCATCTCCTACCAAGGATTGAACTCTACCAAAATCTGGAGGAGTTTGCGGGGCTCACGTCAAATTGATACTTTTTTTGGGGATCACTATACTCACCCCCCATGATAATCTAGGTAAGTCCGTATTTTAACTATGTGAAGGTAATGTATCTTGGGTGTTTCATCTGACATTTTTGATTCAATTAGTGAAAGAGACTTGATGGTGCTTCATTTATCATCATGTCACCATTAAATCGTAGGTATTGCTCTTTAGTGAGCGGCACAGTCATTTCAGGCCGATGTCTGGTAGTCTCAACAATTCTAATGATAGTTGGATATTGAAATCTACGGTTATCACTGTTAATCGGCTGCAGGTTGGGGACTAGGTAGAGTTAAAAGGGTGTGTTGAACAAATGCTGAATCAAAATGGCAGTTTGAGCGATCCATTGTCCCGTTTTGCTGATTTGAATGTCGGGGCAGGGTTCTATGTCTTCGTAGAGGACGCAACCGTCCGAGGGAACGAGTTACTCGTATCGGGGTGGGCCTTTCATAAAGATGCCCGCATTATTTCGGGACAGCTACATATTGTATGCGGCGAAAAGAAATATATTTTTGAAATTTCGATTGGGAGTGAAAGCACGGATGTTTGGCCTGCACCGGGCGAGAGTTCGCAAGCTATGAGGTCGAGCTTTCAGGGCACCGCACTGCTGACAAATATGAAATTTGATAGCGTACGTATTGAATTTTTGGCTGACGATGGTGATAGGGTTGGTGTTGATATACACCCTCGGCGCGAAACTATTCCTTTCATAACATTGTTAGAGCGACTTTGGAACGCTGCAAGTAAACAGCGTATACGTCGAGCGGTATCATGTGTGCTACGAGGTGATTTTAGGTATTTATGGCACCAGCTCTGTCGATTTGGCTCAACCAATCGAATTATACCCGAAAGAGGTGCTTTTCTCGATGTCGCTTTGAATACAATGGCTTCAAATACGACTTACTGGGCCCCGATCAAGAATCGGGTAGATTTAATCATTCCCGTATATAATGGTTATGAATATTTAGAACCGTTATTTTCAAGCCTAAAGCGAAACACATCTTCTCCTCATCGCCTGATTGTGATTGACGATGCAAGTCCTGACCCGCGCATTTGGCCGCTGCTTCAAACTTTAGTTCTAAGCGGGCCGGATGCAATTTTGCAGCGTAACGAGAAAAACCTCGGATTCGTAAAAACAGTAAATAAGGCAGTTCAATTTGCTGAAGGGGATTTTGTTCTTATCAATACTGATATTGAAGTTCCTGCATTATGGTTAGAGCGGTTGATGGCACCCATCGGAGAAGATCGTACCATTGCTAGTGTGACGCCGTTCTCAAATGCGGCAACTATATGCAGCTTTCCTAAGATGAATGCCGATAATGAACTTCTATCTGGTATAGATGCTAATAAATTAGATGCTTGTTTCAGCATGTTAGATCCGAATTTACCTGAAGTTGATGCCCCTACAGGAGTGGGTTTTTGTATGGGGATTAATGGTGACATTTGGAGACAAATAGGTGGTTTTGATGACGAGCTATTCAGTCGGGGATATGGAGAAGAGAATGATTGGTGCCAGCGAGCGATTTCTAAAGGATATCGCAATGTCATTGTTCAAAATTTGTTCATCTACCATAAACATGGCGGCTCTTTTGAATCCGAAACCCGTGCAGCTTTAAGGGATGAAAACTATAGAAAACTGGTAGGGCGGTGGCCTAGGTATCCTTCTGAAGTCGATGCTTTTATCAAAGCGGACCCGCTTGCCCCAGCTCGTCAAATGGCAACGTTGTTAGCATACTGCAACAAAGGCAGCATGCCTCCATCATTAATTATCGATCATGATATTGGTGGAGGAGCAAATACATATCGGCAGAAACTGGTGCAAGACCGCTTAGCTCTTAATCAGCCTGTTTTTGTATTGACAGCACCTCAAAGTTTTGGCGCTACAAAAAATCAATTAACTCTAGATTTCTTCTTCGGAGAGCATCATCAACGATTTGAAAGCAGAGGGCATAGTTGCCTCAGAGCACTATTTAGTGTCGTTCGCTTGGGTGAGATATTTTTTAATAACATTGTAAGCTATCAAGATCCGTTAGATATCGTTCGACTAATTTTGAGCTTAAAAAGTGAGAGTAAAGCTCGATTGGTTTTGGCTCTTCATGATTTTTATATGATAAATCCGTCTTACACTTTGCTTAATGCTGAAGGATATTATCCTGGTATTAATGAGGTTGAAAAGAGTTGGTTGAACATTAACAAGAATCCTTTTGCCTATAATCCACAAAACGAGACGATTGAAGAATGGCATACAGTCTGGGGTAAGTTATCAGACAATGCAGATGAGATATTGTGTTTTTCGGATAACAGCAGAGATCATCTCCTAAAAGTGTATCCAGAATGCGCACCACGCGCGCTAGTTCGACCACACACTTTGCCTGTAGGCTTTGATCGTAAACCACGCTTATTTAATAATAAATACTTAAATATCGCAGTTGTGGGTAGTATAGGTCAATCAAAGGGGGGGGGGATTGTTGCGGAAATATCAAGGATCCTTGCAAAAGAGGATAAACAGGCGCGGGTGACGGTTGTAGGTATATTAGAAGGCGCACCAAACAATTCTAATTTACGGGTGACTGGTCCATATAAGACTGAAAATTTACCCCAAATACTAGAGGAACTTGAGGTAAATGTTTGTTTATTGCCGTCCATTTGGCCAGAGACTTTTTCATATGTTGCTGAGGAACTAATGGTGCTGGATGTACCGCTAGTGTGCTTTGATCTTGGTGCTCCAGCAGAGAGAGTTGTTCATTATCACCGTGGTCAAGTTGCCTCAGAAATGAGTGCGGATGGTGCGCTGCGGACTATTAGGGATTTACTCCATCGCTTAGATGTTTTTTAATAGTATAGGAGAAGTGTATGATTATATCATACACCTTGTAATTGAACCATGTTCCGCCTTAAGGACTTGGTTTACTCTATAAAATAATTATTCTTAGGCTGCTTTGATACTAGGTCTGAATACAAAGAAAGGTGTCCAGCGTGATAATAGTTAGGCTAAGATGGACGCGGACATGAGTGAGAAATTATTGCATAGCGAAAACTATAATATCATTACGCGAATTGAGCCCAAAAGTGGAGTTGGCGTTGCGCTGCGAGATTTAGGAGATGCGATATCTAAATATCGTTTGGCATTGATTTTTGGCTGGCAGGATGTAGCTCAGCGCTATCGACGATCGCGCGTTGGAGCCTTTTGGCTGACATTGAATATGGCCGTTTTTATTGGTGCTCTTGGTCTGATTTTTGGAACGATTTTTCGTACCAATATGCAGGAGTTTTTGCCATATCTCTGCGCAGGGGTAATCACTTGGGGGTTTATTTCGACATCGCTGTCTGAAGGTTGTACTTCATTTAGCTCTTCAGACGGAATTATACTCCAAGTGCGCTTGCCGCTGTTTACACATATTTTGCGTGCACTCTGGAGAAATATGATAATATTCGCACATAATATTATTATTTTTCCAGTCCTCCTCGTCATCGTTGGAGGAACCGTTAATTTTAATGTCTTCTGGGTTATACCAGGCTTCATACTCTTATGTATCAACTTACTTTGGATGATGCTCGTTCTTGCTGTTGTCTGCGCTCGATTCCGTGATATGACACAAGTTATGACGAACATATTGCAGGTGTTGTTTTATGCAACGCCAATCATGTGGATGGTCAAGATACTTCCAGATGACGTTTCCCGAGGATACATCATCTGGAATCCATTCTTTCATTTCCTTGAACTCGTGAGGGCCCCTTTGTTTGGTACACCACCAACGATGCTCAACTGGGGTTCATCTATTCTTTTGGCGTTGATTGGTTGGGCTACCGCAATTATTTTTTTCGGTAAATATCGTTGGCGCGTGGCGTACTGGTTATAGGTAATGAGCTTAATTCATCTTCAAAATGTGAGTGTCGAATTTCCAATTTATAATTCGACTAGTCGCTCACTCAAGAATCGCATGCTAAGTATCGCGACGGGCGGAAAGATCGAACGACGTGCAGATCGGTTGGTAATTGTTCGGGGGCTAGACAATGTGTCTATGACGTTCAAAGACGGTGATCGGATTGGATTGATTGGACATAATGGTTCCGGTAAAACTACCTTGCTCCGCGTTCTTTCAGGCATTTACACACCAACTAATGGGCACGCTATTATCTCTGGGGATTGTGTATCTCTAATTAACATCAACCTTGGTATTGATCCCGATGCAACAGGGAGAGAAAACATTCGCCTTCGTTCGGCAATGATGGGAATGGACCCTATCGAAATAGCCGGAAAACTAGAAGAAATATCGGAGTTTTCGGGGCTTGGCGAATTTTTGGATGTACCATTCCGCACTTATTCCTCAGGCATGCAATTGAGACTAGCATTTGCTACCTCGACCGCTGTTCGTCCCGAAATACTCATCATGGACGAGTGGCTTTCAACAGGGGATGAGGACTTCAAAGAACGTGCGAACAGTCGTATGCGTGATTTGGTAGATTCCACCAAGATACTAGTTCTTGCTAGTCACTCTAAAGAGCTATTGGCCAAAAACTGTAATCGGGTGATCTGGCTTGAGCACGGGCGAGTAAAAATGGATGGCGCGCCCGATACCGTTCTCTCAGCTTATTTTGGTTGATTATGGCTGTCTAACATTCCCAAGGCTATATGTTCTTAAGCGCCTTGGGATTAACTTTACGATTACAATTTTTTAAGTTGTGCCTGTCATAGCATATCGTGTTAACGTTTTGTTTCGTTGAGTTCATTTATCACTAGCAGTGTAGAAGCCTGCCAATTTGGCATGCTGCATGAAAAAGTACGTTTTAGTTTTTCGGTAGATAATCTTGAGTTGTTAGGGCGTTGAGCTTTTGAAGGGTACTCGCTACCACGAATAGCTTTGACGTTAACCGACAGATTTGCAGAAGAAAATATATATTCTGCCCAGTGGTACCATGTCGTATCTGCGTCATCCACTAAATGATAGATACCCCAGCCTTTGAAGCTTTTTTGTGTGGCTTCTTTGCAAATGGTTAGTATTGTATTGGCAATATTGATGGCTGAAGTTGGGTTGCCATGTTGATCTGCTACCACACTGATTTCAGATCTTTCACTACCGAGCCTTAACATAGTTTTTAGAAAGTTGTTTCCATAGGGGCTATAGACCCAAGCTGTACGCAAAATGATGTGCCGCTCATTCGCACTGGCGACTAAGCACTCACCGGCCAATTTACTTTTACCATACACAGATTGCGGATTTGGCGCATCTAACTCTGTATATAGTCCAGCTTTTGTTCCATCAAAAACATAGTCAGTAGAGATATGAACAATTGGAATATTTAGCTTAGCTGCTGCTTCAGCAACAGCTCCAGCTCCCGTAGCATTCACAGCATAAGCAAGATCTGGTTCGTCCTCTGCTTTATCTACGGCGGTATAGGCCGCTGCTGAAACTATAACATCAGGATTGATTGCGGATAAAATTGTATCAATAGTGGTGGGAGAGGCCAAATCTAACTCTGGCCTGCCCAATGCAATTACCTCTGTTTTATCGTCAGCTAATGCTAAAAGACTGCGAACGACTTGACCATTTTTACCAGTAACGGCAATTTTCATGATGTTTCCGAATTCTGACCTAAGCGTTCACCTTTGTAGGTCTGTTCGCGAATAGGACGCCACCACCACTCATTTTGCAGATACCAATCAATTGTTTCCTCTAGGCCACTTTCAAAGCTTTGAGCTGGCTTCCATCCTAGCTCTGAAGAAATTTTGCTGGCATCAATAGCGTAGCGTCGATCGTGTCCAGGACGATCAGAAACGAACGTTATTAATTCGGAATATTTTCGATCATTAGCTCTTGGACGCTTTCGATCTAGGATTTCACATATAGTTTCTACTACCGCGAGGTTGGTCCGCTCTTCATTGCCGCCGATATTATAACTCTCGCCCACACGCCCGTGCCTTACGACTATTTCAAGGGCTTTAGCGTGATCTTCTACAAATAACCAATCTCTAACATTGTTGCCTTTGCCATAGATCGGTAGCTCGCGCTCATGCAATGCATTGAGAATAACGAGAGGAATGAGCTTCTCGGGGAAATGAAATGGTCCATAATTATTCGAACAATTGGAAAGGACAACAGGCAAGCCATATGTTTCATGCCATGCACGTACGAAATGGTCTGAAGCGGCCTTTGAGGCTGAATATGGCGACGAAGGTGCGTATGGTGTTGTTTCGGTAAATATCCCCTCATCAAAAGGCAGATCACCAAAAACTTCGTCTGTTGAGATATGATGGAAGCGGAAGCCTTCTTTTTTCTCTGGGGCTAACCCTCGCCAATAGTTCAATGCAGCGCTCAGCATTCGAAATGTGCCTATCACATTCGTTTCAACAAAGGCTGCAGGGCCATCAATCGACCTGTCTACATGGCTTTCCGCGGCCAAATGCATAATGCTGTCGATTTTTTCATCATTCAAAATAGTAAGAATGGCGTTTTCGTCGCAAATATCTGTGCGATAATGCTTATAATTTGGTTCATTTTCGATTGATCGAAGTGAATTCAAATTTCCCGCATAGGTAAGCTTATCGACATTAATAACCCTAACTCGAGGGTTTTGTACGAGCAAACGACAAACAGCGGATCCAATGAAACCTGCTCCGCCAGTAACTAATATATTCATGTCCTGCATGCCGATCCTACTCAAAAACTTGCGCTTCTTTTAGGTAAGGTGCCGCTGAATCTTTAGCGGAAAGTTGAAACTCATCATCCAAGTTGGGCCAATCAATTGCCAACTGCGGATCATCATAGCGAATATTTCTATCGCATTCGGCTGAATAGTACCCACTTACTTTATATGCGACGATTGTATGTTCTTCCAAGGTAACAAATCCATGTGCAAATCCCTTAGGCACCAAAATCTGATTACCTTTTGCGGCTGTAACCTCAAGAGCAACCCATTTACCGAAAGTGTTGGACTTGCGTCGAATATCCACCGCGACATCCAGAATGGAGCCTTGCAGAACCCTCACAAGTTTATCCTGAGCAAATGGGGGCAATTGGTAATGCAACCCGCGTAATACCCCTTTACGAGCAGAATAAGACTGGTTGTCCTGGACAAAGTCTAGTGAGATGTTATGCGCTTCCAATGTCTCTTTGTTATAGACTTCTGAAAAATAACCTCGGTCATCACCAAAACGATGTGGAATGATTTCGACAACATCGTTGATGGCAAGCTCGTTTACGATCGTCATTAACGTGCTCCCTGCGCAACACGACGCTTGAGGTAATCCGCATACTCAGTTTTGCCGAGATTAGAGGCTCTCTGCAAAACCTGTTCAGCATTCAACCATCCCATTTCATAACCAATCTCTTCTGGGCACGCGATCTTGATACCTTGTCTATGCTCAATGGTTCTCACAAATGATGAGGCTTCGTGAAGGCTTGTGTGCGTTCCTGTATCAAGCCAAGCGTATCCCCGACCTAAACGTTGAACCCGCAACTGCCCTCTCTCCATATAAATATTATTGACCGTGGTGATTTCGAGCTCTCCACGTTCTGATGGCTTGATACTAGCGGCAATATTCACGATGTCATTATCGTAGAAATATAAACCAGTGACCGCCCAATTGGACTTAGGTGTTTTAGGTTTTTCTTCAATAGAGTGAGCAACACCTGTGCCTGGATCAAACGCAACAACACCATAACGCTCAGGATCATCAACATGATAAGCGAAGACGGTAGCCCCAATCTCTTGGTTGATTGCTTGTTTGCAAAGGGCGGGTAAATCGACACCGTAATAGATGTTATCACCTAAAATCATCGCAACAGAGTCTGAGCCGATAAATTCCCGACCAATAATAAAGGCCTCTGCTAATCCGTTTGGATGTTCTTGTTCAGCATAAGAAAGAGTAATTCCAAAGTCTGCACCGTCACCCAGCAATTCTTTAAAGACGGGTAAATCACGCGGAGTTGATATAATCAGTATTTCCCGAATTCCAGCGAGCATAAGTGTGCTCAACGGGTAATAAATCATTGGCTTATCATAAACAGGCAATATCTGTTTTGAGACAGCTAATGTAAGAGGGAATAATCGGGTTCCGCTCCCACCGGCCAAAATTATACCCTTCAATTTATTCTCCTTGCGCTATTAAACGACACTTATTTTCTTGGTAATAAAACAGAAACATAAAGACCAATATTGGCCACACATGTTTGACGTTTTATGCCATTCTTCCATAAAAATATAGCACAACTTATACCACCACGTCGCCGCGCTTCTTGTAATCCTCTTACTATACTCAGATTGTCCGCCGTAAGTAAGCTATGGCAAGCTTCTAAAGCAAGAAGATTGTTATCAATCCATTGCGAATATTGGCCAGATAATAAACCAGAAATTCGTTTCAATATTGCTGCATGCCCAGTGTTTTTTCCAAACACATTGTTTTGGTGTTGACGGTAATCAATTTGAGGCTTTGGATCGTAATAGACCTTTCCTCCAGCCCCCATTAAGACTTGGTAGCACCACCAATCATGATGTAAAAATTTTGTTTTCATAGCACTTTCACGGACAATAGAAAATGCAGCGCTATTGAATACAATTGTATTCCCTCCAGCCAAGCTTTGTGTCAATGAATTGGTGAAAGAAGGAGGCTTGGTAAATAAAGGTGATGACCTGAGCCCCAACACTCCTCCATTTTTCAGGAGAGTCTTGGGTTATACTATTGGCCTTAAGCGGCCTGTTTTTCTAGAGCCATTTTTATGGCGAACTCATTCGGTGTGACATTGCCGAGTGAAG
>NZ_BAAADE010000021.1:0-11318 GCF_039522165.1 Paenochrobactrum glaciei | reverse complement strand
TCACTCGGCAATGTCACACCGAATGAGTTCGCCATAAAAATGGCTCTAGAAAAACAGGCCGCTTAAGGCCAATAGTATAACCCAAGACTCTCCTGAAAAATGGAGGAGTGTTGGGGCTCAGGTCAATCTTAGAAGAAAATTCTATTTAACACCCGTCCTTGTGAAACGATATATACATATCTGCTTTTAAGATTCAAAACTTGAATTTGCTTAAAGTCTTTGCGGTGTCTGATTGTTATGATGAGTTTAATCGCTTGATTTTAAAAAATAAACCCAAAGCATCAGCTTTTTCTGGAGTGCTCAGAAAAACTACGATTATTGCTATTCAAGTGAACCAGTAAGGATTGCTGAATGTGGTAACGTGCGGCATCAGCTGCCTCTTGAGGTTTTCGATTTTGAATTGCGTTAAAGATTGCCCGGTGCTCTGATGCAAGTTGTTCAGGTCTGTTTTCCGGAATATATCGGGCTCCGCGTAACATCATCATAGAATCGGATATTGAGCGAATTGCTTTCATGAAATATCGATTGTGTGTTGCTTCATAAATTGCGTTATGAAACTCCCAGTTGACCTGGTTGAGACGATGCGGATCGTGCAATAATTCTTCTGCTCTTTTTAAAATATTGTCGATCTGCATAATTTCTATGTCGGAAGCATGCTGAGCCGCAAAGCGCGCAGCCGTTGCCTCCATTTCTTGGCGCAGCATATATAATTCAACGACTTCTTGATGCGCTAATTCAGCTACAACTGCACCTTTTCTCGGTGTTAGTACGACAGTTCCGTCATTGTGCAAGCGTCTAAGCGCTTCTCGTACAGGTGTTCTGCTGACGCCTAGCTCTGTTGCCACGACAGTTTCGCGGATGTGCTCGCCGGGCGTGTAACGACCTTCGCGAATGCTTTTTATCAATTCGTCATAGATGTGCGAACCTAGCTGGGAGATCTCTGAATCTGCAGCTGATACTGCTGAGGCGCTTTTTTTCAAGTCGATGTCCTTTCAAGCATCTCCAGGCAATTCCGGTAAATGCTTTTAGCATATACATTAATCTGAACTGAATCCAGATGTTCTTAATTGTGCTTGTTTAGATACAAGAAGTACATTATGCTTTTATAAGGATACGATTCTATACAAAAACTCGGGGAAATGTCGGATGGGGATTGAAAATCAGCGCATCGTTAATGCGGAAATCAGAGCATTTGAACTGTCTGAGCCGGGTAAGCATCATTTCTTTGGTTATTATAACAAGCAGATCTGGGATCTGACGGGATCACGGGTTCTGGCGTTGCAATGTGACTTTCCGAGCAAAGACTTGCAGCCATCTGATGTGGCATCAGTAGGATATTTTGATCTTACGAATGGTAATAAGTTTAAAAAATTAAGTGAGACGACCAGTTGGAACTGGCAGATGGGTGCTCAGTTGCAATGGCTTGAAGCCACGCAGTGCCGTGATATTATCTTCAATATCCGTCGGCCATTAAATGATGGTGGTCTTTATCCTGGTTTTGGTAGCCGCGTGGTTAATGTGGAAACCGGAGAAGCGCGCGAATATAATGTCCCTGTTTATGTTGTTGCGCCTAGTTCTGAATGGGCTATTTGTGTCGATTATCGACGCTACAATGCAACGCATCCGACAATTGGATATGTTGATGAGCTTGAGCCTGTCGAATTAGCGTTAGCCCCCTCAGATGATGGCATGCATATTTTAGATTTGGCCAGTGGTGAGACTAAACTTGTACTTTCACTCGCAGATTTGAACACTAATCAGCCTGTAGCATCTATGGATGGCGCAATTCACTGGATTAGCCATCCTGAGATTGCTCAAGATTCCAAGCGCATTTTGTTCCTCCATCGTTGGACAAAACGCATTGAAGATGAATTTTGCTGGTTGCATCGTCTTTATTCGGTTAATCCGGATGGAACAGATTTATGTCTGCTTGAGTGTTCTGATCATCCGATCCCGCAATTGGATGATGCATATGATGCTGATGCCAATAGTGTTTTTGACTATGAAAAATCTGAATACCAGATTTCCCATCCAACTTGGGTGAATCCAAAGGAAATCATGGTCTGGGGCCCTCATAAGGGTGAAATTCATTATAATCTTTATACGGATCGCTCGGATAGGGTTGAATTCATTGGCACGCAGGTGCTGACCGAAAATGGTCACATGACCTATTCACCCAATGGTCGTTTCATTCTATCCGATACTTATCCCGATGATGCAACGAGCGTTCGTACTCTTTTTATCTACGATACCCATACAGGCGCTCGTTATGATATTGGCCGGTTCTGGACTGATCCTAACCTTGGCAAAGTAAACCGTTGTGATCTGCATCCGCGGTGGCGCAGAGACGGACGGGCTGTGTGCATAGATTCAATCCACACAGAAGCACGCAATCTGTATCTGATTGAAGTCGGTGACATGCTTGACCAGATTCAAGCCGAAGGTGACAAGGCTTAATCATGGTCAGCTATCAACAGGCGTATGATGCACGTAAAATTCTAAAATTAGGCAATTTGTCTGATTTTCCGGCCTCAGGATTTGCTGCTTTGCGTTGGCAACCGGATAATTGCCGCCCAGAATTTTGGTGCGACGGTTGGCACGAGCTGGCGGTTATCAATGGTATTGATGTTGACTTGCTGGTTAATAAAGCTGCTGAAATGGAGGGGCGTGATTGGCAAAGATTGCTGATTTGTGATCTGGCTGGCGTGCTTTCACAATATGCCGTGCCTGTTGAGAACTGGGATATTTTATCATCTGAAGGTGCCAAGTTTAGCTTGACGCCAACTACAGCTAATCTGCTTTCCTCCATCTGGTTTTTTCTGCAATATGGCGAATGCCCGCCATTAAATGCAGAGCCAGATATGCAAGAAGCATTGAAAGCACTGGAAGAGATTCATCTAGATGGTTCAGCGCAAGCGCCTAAAGTGCTGAGTGCTGAACAGATGGAAAGCGATCTGCTGCTGCTTGACCGTCTTATAAAATCTGAATTCTCTTATTGGTGGATTTCCACGTCGGAATATAGCGTGCGCCAAGCGCAAATGCTGGCTGAAATCCGCCAGTCCGGCGCTAATAGATCGCGGATCCAGCATGTAGAAGCCATGCGGGATTTGATGGCGTTGTTGGGTGATGCCCATACACGTGTCAATTCTGCTGATTGCGCCTTAGTCAATAGCGGCATTGCCCCATTGCAATTTGATTGGATCAAGCAAAAGCTCGTCGCTGTGAGCTTGGATCGCCGCTCACTGATTGAGCCGGAATATCCCTTTGTCACAGCTATTGCGGGTGTGCCGATAAAAGAATGGAAACGCGTGGCTGGTGGCGGAGTGCCGCGTGGTACGAGTTCCATGCGCCGCACATGGATGGCGCGTGAAATTCGTCGTATTGGTGCTTTGGCCGGAAAACTCAATGTGGTTTTGCCGGATGATATGTCCGTTACAGTGACGTTCACCAATGAAAGCGGTAGTGCAACCAAGGATGTCATATTGGCATTGCTTGATCATGATCCAAAGCCGGAAATTGAGCCGGTTCAGGGTGGCATTATCGCAGGCAATATTGGTTATATCGCACTGCCTGCAGGCATGGTTGGCGAACCGGAAGCGATTGCTGCCGCACATACTTTGATGCGTAGTTTCGAGGCTACAGATGGGATCATAATTGATATTCGCGATAATGGTGGCGGCTCAAGGCATCTGTTGCAGGCCATTATCGGCTATTTAGTGCCTAAGAATAAAGCCTATGTGACGTCTTGGGCACGGATCAGACGGATGCCTGGCGGTGATCCAGAAGCAGGCCGCCATATTATGCAAAAGCGTTTGATGCGCCCATCGAACAGTACCGAATGGAGCGGGGAGGCGCAAACTGCAGCTGCAGATTTTATGGCGCAGTTCGTACCTGAATGGCCAGCGGCAGAAAATGAAAATTTTGGCCCCTTAAATCTTTTGATGGCTGAACGTTTACCGGAACATGGTGATTTGCATTTGGCACAGCCTGTCGCCCAATTAATTAATTTACGCAATTACAGCGCCTCCGACATTTTTGCATCTTCGATAGCAGCGTTGCCACAGGTTCGAAGCTTTGGAACACCGACGGCAGGTGGCAGTGGTTTTGTCCGCCGCACGATTTTGCCGGCAAGTGGCACTGAAATTCAGATTTCAACGATGGCTTCAGGCATGATCAACGGTGATCTTTATGAGCGTCGCGGCGTTTGTCCTGAAGAAATAATCGAACCATCGCTCTCGCAATGGAAAGATGGAAGCGATGCTGATCCGGTTTTGCAAAGAGCCGTCAGCTATTTAAAGAGCATGAAATAACGATTAACGCTTAGCCTTTTCAAGGAGGGGGAAACATGAAAAAGACACTCGCTTTAGCCCTGTTAATGAGTAGTACAGTTTTTTCTGCGACGGGAGCTGTTTCCGCAGCAGAGCCAGGTTGGATTTCTATTTCCGCTTGTGTTCCTGCGGCTCCACTCATTCCTACAAATACGAATGAAAGATGCGGCTCCGACGTTTTACAGCCAATCCTTGCCGGTCTGGTCAGTGTTGATCCCAAAACCGGAAAGGTTTTGATGGATATTGCAACGTCGATCGAAACAGATGACAACATCAACTGGACAGTCACAGTTGCAAAAGACCGTGTTTTTCATGATGGTACACCGGTAACAGCCAAAAGCTTTGTTGATGCTTGGAATTGGGCAGCTTATGCGCCTAACGGCCAGACCAACAACAACTGGTTCACTGATATTGAGGGCTATGAGGCACTCAGCCCTAGTAAAGTTGATGGTGCAACACCTGAGCCAACCTCCACTGAAATGACGGGTCTGAAGCTCATTGACGATAATAGTTTCAGCATCAAGCTGAAGGCACCATTGCCGTCATTTATTTCCAAGCTGACCTATAAAGCATTTTTCCCAATGCCTGAGGCTTTTTTTGCCGATACAATGGCTTATGCGAAAAAGCCGATTGGTGCCGGTCCTTTCATGTTTGAATCCGGCAGTGCAGATAGTGGTTTCCGACTGGCTGCTTTCGAAGGTTATACCGGGCCGTTTAAGCCATCACTCAAGGGTATTGAACAGCGCATTTATACCAATGGTGAAGCCGCCTATAATGACTTGGTTGCCGGCAATCTTGATATGATGCGCGATGTGCCTGTTTCCAAGCTTGTTGGTGAGCAATGGAAGCGCGATCTTGAAGACAGAACATTGCTGTTTCCGACAGGGGCAACAATGGCGCTCGGTATGCCTTACACGGATGCAAACAAGCAGCTCTTGAACCCGGAACTGCGACAAGCGCTTTCTATGGCAATTGATCGTGAAGCGATTATTGAAATCATTATGAATGGCACCGCAGTCGCTGCAACTGGTTGGGTTCCACCGGCAGCTGATGGCTATGTAGCAGATGGTTGTGGTGACACTTGCAAATTCAACCCGGAAAAAGCCAAAGAGCTTTACGATGCGGCCGGTGGCTATGAAGGTGATATCAAGCTCTATTACTCGGCTGAAAGCAACTTGAAGCCTATGATGGAAGCAGTTTGTAACTCAATCCAGAATACATTGGATGTTACCTGTCTGCCACAGTCTTTATCAGATAATTCCACTTTCTCCTCACTCACCCGTTCGGGTAAGATTGATGGCGTTTATCCTGCAAACTGGTCTTTGGATTATCCTGCAATTGATAACGCATTGATCCCTGTTTACTCGATCAACGGTACATCAAACCGCGGACAATATGCTAATGACGCTTTCGAAAAGCTGATTGAAGAAGCCAGCTACAAGAAGCAGGAAGAAGCATTTGAAATCTATCAGCAGGCTGAAAAGCTTTTGGCTGTAGATTTGCCGCGTGTACCGCTTTGGCATCCGAAAGTGGCGGTTGGTTATTCGCCGCGCGTTGCTGAAATTGTTCTCTTCTCCAACGGTCGTCCGGATTACACACGGATTTCGCTTAAATAACCAATAAACACAATGTGTCACAAGGGTGAATCCTTATGTCCGGTTACATTCTACGCCGTTTGTTACAGTTCATCCCTGTTGCACTGGGGACAACATTTATCGTATTTTTTCTGGCTTGGGGGATGCCTGGCGACCCTTTAGCCGGAAAATGCGGTGATGCGGAGTGTTCCGAAGCTTTCATTGCGCAGGCGACTGCGCATTATCACTTGGATGAACCGCTGCCGGTTCGTTACGTTTATTATATGATGGACGTATTCAAGGGTGATCTTGGCCGTTCATTTACTGGTCGGGATGTCGCCGAGCAGATTGCCGGTGTATTTCCGGCGACCATTCGTCTTGCTTTGATGGCAGTGGTCATTGAAACTTTGATCGGCGTTGCTCTGGGAATGCTGTCCGCCTTGAAACCAGGCAGATTTTTTGACACGACAAATTTGCTAGCAGGTCTTGTCATCATTGCCTTTCCAACCTTTGTAATTGCGAATTTGGCACAGTTGATTTTAGGTGTCCGCCTTGGCTGGTTCCCTGTGACGGTCAATGATCCAAGCAGTTTCAGCCAGATGTTGTTGCCTGCTTTTGTACTTGCCATTTCTCATCAGGTTGTGCTGACGCGTTTGACCCGCACGACCGTTATCGACAGTTTGCAGAGTGATTATGTACGTACAGCCCGTACGAAAGGTCTGAAAGATAGCCGTATCATGCTCGTGCACGTGCTGCGCAACAGCTTGATACCTGTTGTGACTTATATTGGTAAAGATATTGGTGGCTTGCTGGCTGGTGCAATTGTTGTTGAAGGTGTCTTCAATATTCAAGGCGTAGGCGGCCTGATTGTTCGCTCAATCCGACTTCATGATGGCGTCACAATTGTGGGCGCGGTAACGATCATCGTTCTCATTTATCTCTTCGTTAATTTGCTGGTCGATTTGACCTATGCTTTGCTGGACCCACGGATTCGCTATGAATAAAACACCTTCAGCAGCAGCTATTCCAACTGAAACACTACCTAGCGGTCAATCACTGAGCCGTATGGCTTTCCAAGAATTGAGCCGGCGTCCGCTCGTCTGGATAATGCTGGTAGTCTTGGTTGTTCTGGCCTTGATGGCAATTTTTCCGGAATGGTTCACTTCCGCTGACCCGCGTAAATGCCAACTGTTGAGTGCGCGGCGCGCACCCTCGGGTAAAGCATGGTTTGGCAATGATATCCAAGGGTGTGATATTTATGCCCGCACCATTTATGGCACACGCGCCTCACTTGTTGTAGCAATTTTAGCGGCTCTCGGCTCCACATTGATTGGTGGCATTGTTGGGTTGATAGCGGGCTATAAGGGTGGTGCCATTGATGCTGTTTTATCCCGCATGACCGATATTGTTATGGGGCTGCCGACTTTACTGGGTGCCATTGTTATCTTGTCTGTTTTGGGCAATAACGACGGCAATGGTATGCTCCGCTTGGCACTGGTATTGTCTATGCTTGGCTGGGCAACGGAAGCGCGTTTGATGCGTGCCAGTGTTTTGCAAGTTAAAGAAGCAGAATATATTCGTGCAGCTCGTGTGGCGGGTGCGTCAGAAATATGGATCGCATTACGTCATATTGTTCCCAACGCAATTACACCGCTTTTGGTTATGGCAACCTTATCATTGGGCGGATATGTTGGTACGGAAGCAACCTTGTCATATTTGGGGCTTGGACTGCAGCCACCAATCATATCATGGGGGACTGCCATTAGCGACGCGCAGCCATATACCGGTGTAGCACCCCATATGTTGATTTTTCCGTCATTGTTTCTGGTGGTAACCGTTTTAGTGTTCGTTCTGCTGGGCGAAGCTGTACGGCGTGCCTTTGACCCCCGTTCCCGTTGAGGTTTGATCATGAATTTATCAGATAAACCACTGGTCTCGGTCAGGGATCTGTCCGTTAGCATTGGTGAGGTTCCAATTCTTGATGGCGTCAGCATAGACATTTATCAAGGAGAAATTCTGGCAGTAATGGGGGAATCCGGAGCGGGTAAAAGCATGGTAGCGATGTCCATTATGGGCATTCTACCGCCATTGGGCAAGATTACTGGCGGCGAAATATTTTTCCGTGAAAAAAACTTGCTTGCAACTAGTGAAAACTCTCGGCGTGAGTTGCGAGGAACCAGTATGGCTATGGTGCATCAAGATGCACCGACTGCTCTTAACCCCGTTTACACAGTTGGTTATCAAATTGCAGAAATGTTTCGCGCCCGACTTGGTATGGGACGCAAAGCCGCGCAAGAAAAAGCTGTTGAGCTTATAAGGAAAGTAGGGCTTCCCAATCCGGAAGAACGATCGAAATATTATCCTCATCAGTTATCCGGCGGTATGCGTCAGCGTATTATGATTGCTATGGCAATTGCGTTGCAACCGGATTTTTTGATTGCCGATGAGCCAACGACGGCTCTTGATGTGACTGTTCAAGCACAAATTCTTGACCTTTTGGCAAAGTTGCAACAAGAAAATCAAATGGGCGTAATGCTTGTGACACATGATTTTGGTGTTGTGGCTGAGATCGCTAATCGGGTAGCTATTTTATATGCAGGTCGTGTTATTGAAACTGGTAAGCCCGATGAAATATTTACCCGCGCTGCCCACCCTTATGCTTTGGCATTGGCTGCATGTGTTCCTGATCTCGACTTAGAAGATCAGGCGTTACCATCAATTAGTGGTCGCCCTGCCAGCTTGGTCGATAGTATAAAGGGCTGCGCTTTTTCCCCTCGCTGTCCATTTTCGCAAGATATTTGCAACAGCGAACGGCCTTTGCTGAAAGTGGTTGCTCAAGGCCGCCAGGCTGCATGTCACTTTTCAGAAAAACTTATGACATCTGATAATGCTGCACGTGCATTTATCTGAGGATTTTATAAATGATGCAGGATAAAATGATCTCAGAAAAAGCCAATGAGCCATTGTTGTCTATACGTGACTTAGTTTGTCATTTTCCAGTTCGCTCTGGTTTGATGCGGCGGCAGGTGGGGGCTGTTCAGGCCGTTGACAATATTTCCTTTTCCGTTGCTCAAGGGGAAGGGTTGGGGATTGTTGGTGAATCTGGTTGCGGAAAATCGACCCTTATTAATACAATCTTGCAATTGGTTCCTGCCAATAGTGGCAACATTATTTATGACGGTAAAGACGTGCGCTCCATGTCTCGTAGCCAGTTGCGCCATTGGCGACGTGAAGTTCAGATGGTCTTTCAAAATCCTTTTGCCTCACTTGATCCGCGCATGACAATTGGACAAATAGTTGAAGAGCCACTTGTGGTTGGAAAGTCTGGCTTGAATCGGAATGAACGCCTCAAGCGAGTGATTGAAACGCTGGAAATGGTTGGGGCAGACTCACGCCAGATTGACCGGTATCCACATCAGTTGTCAGGTGGCCAGCGTCAACGTGTTGGTATTGCACGAGCACTTGTACTCAGGCCTAAGTTATTGGTGCTTGATGAACCTGTTTCCGCTTTGGATGTTTCAGTGCAGGCGCAGGTATTGAACTTACTTGAGCGATTACGCCACGATTTGGGATTAACGACCATTTTTATTGGCCATGATCTATCGGTTGTAAGTTATGTAAGTGATAGAATCGCGGTTATGTACCTAGGTCGTATCGTAGAAATAGGTACACGTGAAGAAGTGTTTAAAAGTCCGAAGCATCCTTACACACAAGCTTTATTATCGGCTGTTCCAAGTGTGAAAAAAAACAATGGACAACAAAGAGTTCGCTTAAAAGGTGATCCTCCAAATCCGGCAAATCCGCCTAGTGGCTGCCGCTTCCATACCCGATGCTCTTATGCAACAGAATTGTGCTCACAGTCCGAACCAAAGCTTGTTGTCGGTTCAGAACATGCTGCAGCTTGCCATTTCAAATAACATTTAGAAATGGCGGCTTAGATACAATAAATTGTCATCATAGAAATATATTCAAAGCGGGAGTTTCTTTTGTTGTATAATTGTTAGTGATGCGCCTTTATCATATATTGCATATGTTTGAGTTCTGAGTGTACGTCACATTCATCAACTGTTGTATCGTTTCATCAAAATGCCCTGTTGGCAGGACATCTGATGTGGAGACAGGTAATTCTTTCTTGTCTCGGTTTTCATAAATCTACCCATTGAAAAAACATGAGGGCTATCAAGTGGCCAACTTAATCATTGAAATTATTGGCTAATTACATGTTTTTGTAGTTCGGCATGTAGTCCCTAAGTGTGTTAGCCTAAACAACTACAAAGATTTCTGAGTTAGATAGGGTACGTGTGATGGGGGCCGAAATTTAAGGGCCCGCAGCATCAGATTTCTAAGGGAAAACCAGCCCCCATAAGCGGAATGATTTGAAAAGGCAGTCAATATTATGATTGTATAAGCCCATCTGTTTCAGCAAGCGTTAACCGAAAGAAGCAACTAAAATAAGATATAAGCACTAAACATAACAAGCTGATTTTAATAGAAAATTTCTCAATAAAAGATCATACTGCCAATTTTAGAAACACAAATAAGAAAAGCCCGTGAATTGAAAAGCGCAAGGTTCAGGCAAAGCTTGAAAGCTTTTTGTGAGTGAACCGGTGGCTTGCCATTTTGCTGATGTTTATTTGATGACTCGTGGCGGAAAGATAAACGTGCTGCTTAAGGTTTGAACCGCCCCGAGTTTACCGGAGGGTCTAACTCCCAATAGAGTGGATCCTATGGAACATAAGAAAACATCGAAACGTTATTCTCCGGAATTTCGCATGCGTGCCGTTCGGATGCTGTTTGAGCATCGCAATGAATATTTGAGCGAAACTGCAGCGCTTGCGGGTATATCAAGTAAGCTTGGTTGCTCTACCGATAGCCTTCGTAATTGGTCACGCCAACAACAGCGTGATAACGGCGCTCTAGCAGGACCAACCAGTACCGATCTGGCACGGATTAAAGAACTTGAACGTGAAGTCCGGGAATTGCGGCAAGCCAATGAGATTTTACGCAAAGCTTCGGCTTATTTTGCCCAAGCGGAGCTCGACCGCCCTTTTCGCAAATGATTGCATTTGTTGAAGATAACCGCTCTTTTTCGGGGTCGAGCCAATTTGCAAAGTACTGCCGATTGCCCCGTCTACATATTACGATAGAGCTGTAATTGCCCGTGATCCTACACGTGCATCAGATCGCGCCAAATCCGATGCAGTCATGTGTAGTGAGATCAGCAGGGTTTATGCGGAAAATCGCAAGGTCTATGGAGCTAGGAAAGTTTGGCATGCCTTGCGCAGAGAAGGTGACCTGAGCCCCAACACTCCTCCATTTTTCAGGAGAGTCTTGGGTTATACTATTGGCCTTAAGCGGCCTGTTTTTCTAGAGCCATTTTTATGGCGAACTCATTCGGTGTGACATTGCCGAGTGA
>NZ_BAAADE010000020.1:0-11885 GCF_039522165.1 Paenochrobactrum glaciei | reverse complement strand
GATGCTCAAACAGCATCCGAACGGCACGCGTGCGAAATTCCGGAGAATAACGTTTCGATGTTTTCTTATGTTCCATAGGATCCACTCTATTGGGAGTTAGACCCTCCGGTAAACTCGGGGCGGTTCAGTATATAGCTAAACGCGTGTTTGAGAGTAGCTGCTTTAATGGGGCTTCAAAAAGCATTCAGTTAAAATCATTTGACATCATTAATCTGTTGCCACTTGATCTTGCCGACGCTGCCACGCGAAGTAGCCCGCTACAGCAGTGCGTGCAATCGTAGAGACTATTGTTTGGGCGTCAGTGAATTAACACCGTTTACAACCTGACCGTTTGCATCGCCCTTAAGGCGGTTTTTATTTTCTGAAGGAACGATAATCAATGCTGAGGGGGCATCCTTTAGGAGGTGCTCTTATGGACAGTTTTGAATTTGAAACGGTCTACAATGGAAGTGTTGTTCTAATTACAATAGGCGTAGTTTTGGTTGTATTTTTTGCATGGCAGTGGCGGAGATGTTATCGGTCTCGAAAAAGGCCGCCTGAATAGAATGACGGTTTATCCCCGTCATTCATTAAGTTTATGGATTGGAAATTTCTAAAAGATTCCCCGCTTAAGCGGGGCTTTCGCACATCCAGAAATGGGAAGGTAAACGGCTGACAGCTTATCAGGATGTGGCTGGTATCTGGACGATTGGTTATGGTCATACATCAGCGGCGGGTTCGCCCAAGGTGGTCGCAGGTATGAAGATCAATGATCAGGAGGCAGTGCATATTCTGCGTGCTGATCTGGCGAAGGTTGAAAAACGGGTATCTGATCTGGTTAAGTTGCCTCTCAACGATAACCAGTATGCCGCACTCGTTTCGTTCGATTTCAACACGGGCGCTCTTCACAAATCCACTTTGCTCAAAAAACTGAATGCAGGTGATTACGGTGCTGTGCCTGCAGAGCTGATGAAATGGGTGAATGCTGGCGGCAAACGAGTGCAGGGGCTGGTAAAACGCCGTGCTGCTGAAGAGGGTCTTTGGGCTAAGGGTGATTTCGTTTCATCCAATTACGTCGCCCCTGAACAGAAGAAAGACACTCTGCTCAAACCTGAATTAATTGCCTCAGCTGGTGGTTTGCTTTCAGGGCTTGGCGGTATGGCCTCAGGATCGTCACCAATCCAGTGGCGCTCGACATGATCATGGTTGGGGTGTTTGATATCGGTGTATATTATCTGATTAAGCGGATGCGGGAGCAATCAGCATGAGGCTCACACTTCAACATATCATTGGCGCATTAATCGGAGGGGCAGTTTCAGGCCTCTTTTTCTATGCGCTAGGCATTCATAACGGTAAACAGCAAGCGGCGCTAAAGGCTGCACAAGCTGTCACACAAGCAATCCAGAGCATGGCAGGTATCAATGAGACAATCAACAATATAGGCGGCTTTGCTCTGTGTGTTGAGCTTGGCGGGTGCGCGACCAGTGCGAGCAACTGCGCGGGGCGGCCGAAGATCAGCCTTAAGCCTGAAACGGCTGTTTATGTGGCAAAAAATGACAAACAGGCTGGCAACGACATTGCCGGACATAATGCATATGGCCAAAAGGCGGGGTGCTGGTGATGGGCGAAGACCTCAAATGGCTCATCGGAATATCAGTCAGCATAATCGTATCATTTATGATCGCTCTCGTAGGATCATTCCGATCCCTTTCAGCGACGATGAAGGATGGGGATAATCAGCTTCATGAGCGAATTAACCGTGTCCGTGATGAGTACGTTACGCGTGTCGACCATGATGCCCAGATTGATCAGCTCAGAGATACTGTGAAAGAAATACATGATGAATTAAGGGAAGGGACAAGAGAGACTAATAAACGCCTAGATCAAGTTTTAGGTGTGCTGGTACAAGAAAGATAATAAAAAGCCGCCAGACTGGAGAATGGCGGCTTTAAGGTTTTAATGTCGTTTTAATTAGAACTTGTAGTTCACACCAAAGCGAATTTGATTTGAGTGCATTTTGAATTTACGTTCTGCTGCATTCGTGTAGTTAGGATCGTTCAATGTTGTCTTGGCTTTACCCAGATTGGTATAAAGATATTCTGTTTTTACAGTCCAATTATTGGTAACGGCATATTCAACACCTGCACCAACGGCATAACCAACTTTAGTTTTTGATTTGCTTGTCTCAAATTCTGCAATCTTGCAACCGTTAGAGTTGCTGTTGATTGCTTTGGAGCAACCAAGTGTGTGTTTGGTTTCTGCAATAGCCAAGCCACCTGTCACATAAGGCATGAAACGATCTGCGGCATAGCCTAAACGTGCACGCAATGTGCCTTGCGTACCAATTTTGTCTTTACCGTAATAACGGGAATGAACAGCGTTGTTATAATCTTTATCTTCCCATGACTTGCTGATGCTGCCGAACGAAATATCAGCTTCAGCACCAAGTACGAGATTGTTATCAAACTGCCAATTGTAACCAGCCTGAATGCCGCCAAAACCGCCTTTTGTTTTCAGGCGAGGTGCCTTGTCATTGTTGGCGTCATGATTTTTACCCCAGCCATAACCGCCATGTGCACCGATATAACCGCCAGTCCATGAGAACGTGTCTGCGATTACGACAGGTGCAGGCTCTTGTGGTACAATGTAATCAGCGGCATAAGCACTAGTTGACATAAGAGCTACTGAGGTAGCGATAAGGATCTTTTTCATTAAATGCCCCCATTGAATTGAAACTAGGCTGAAGTTAACGTATGGCAGGCCAAGAGTCTGTAACATTTAGGGCACACTTCATTCAAAGTAGGTATTTTAGGCGTTTCATATAAATAGGGTTACCAAGTTCTTTATCTGGTGTGCTCAATTAATTGAATGTCGCCGTTCTTGATGTAAACAAGTCGGCCACATTTCAGGCATATCATTTCTAAGCGTTGATCATCTTCCAGATCGCGAACTTGTATTTGGCTTTTCCAGCTCATGGCACAGCTATCCCGTGGCGCTAAATATGAGCAAAAAGGGTTGAATTTATTTTCACAAATGCTAATTTGTTCTGTAAATGCTCTCTCTTAATGAGAGAGTCAAAGATATTTAAAAATGGTGTGCCGAAGCTGTTTATAATCAAAAAAACGGTTTACAGGACAAGATCTAACTTATTGATTTATTAAATTTACTTAGTGACTGGGGGCGTAAGTTCGAATCCAACCGCTCCGACCATTAAATTTACTGCACATTTGCGTATCCATTTCGTATTTATATTGATGTGATAGTGTTGCAAATTAAGCTGCAGTTTTTTCTATACCAAGCAAGAATTTTGTGTGATTAAACTGGTATTGCAACCAGGAGCTTTCAGACATGTATAGACTTTTCATAGCGAATAAAAATTACTCAACATGGTCGCTTCGCCCTTGGCTTTTACTGACTCAGTTGCAAATACCTTTTGAGGAAGTTTTGATCCCCTTTGGTAGTTCTGAATGGCATAATAATCCATCGCCAACAGGGCAGGTGCCATGCCTTGCTGATTTACAAGCGAATGACAAAACAACAGTTATTTGGGATTCACTTGCAATTACTGAGTATATTGCTGACGATTATCCTGAGGTGTGGCCACAAGATAAAAAAGCCAGAGCATGGGCGCGTAGTGCGAGTGCAGAAATGCATTCCGGCTTTCATAACTTGCGTGCTATTTGCACGAATAATATTGGTTTGCGCATTGATATTCGTGAAAAAACAACACCAGCTTTGCTTAAGGATATTAAACGTATTGAACAACTTTGGGGAGAGGGATTAACCTCGTTTGGCGGACCATTTTTGGCTGGTCAAAATTTCAGTGCAGTTGATGCGTTTTTTGCACCAGTAGTTTTTCGCTTTCAAACATATGGTATTGAACTGAATGATACGGCAGCTCGCTATGCTGATCATTTGCTTGGTTTGCCTGCAATGCAGGACTGGTATCAGTCTAGCCTTGCTGAAACTTGGCGCGACGAGCCTCATGAGGTTGATGCGCGTCATGCAGGTCATTGGATTGAGGATCTGAGGGCTGTTTAATTGCAGCAGCCTTATTGTTGAATTTTATTAGCTTTTAGTTGGTTTTTAAATGGTAGGGTCGCCCCGTGACTCTGCCATTTATTTATTTTTGCAACCAACCAGCTATTGATTGGATTTTCAAATATTTTCCAAGAAATTGCGGCAACCAGAACCGCAACTGTGACACCAGCTGCTATGATAAAAAGGGATCCTGCAACAGAGTTTTCCCAGAATGGTGGAATTGCATTAAAGAAGAATAATCCAACGAGTGGATGTAAAATAAAAATTCCAAAACTATAACGAGAAAGATTGGCAAAGCCTGACCACTGCAAAGGTGTGTAAAGACCTTGTGTGCTTGCGTTATATAGAAGAAATGTGAACACATATAGGAATATGAGGCGTGCCGGACCTTCAAGAACTACAGTGTGCCCGTCTACATCAGCTGGTGAGTAGAACAAGAAAATGAGAAGGCATATGGTAAGGCCAAGATAGGTCAACGATTTTGGCAGAACTATATTTTGATGTCTTACCAACCACATGCCGAACAAAAATGATGGTAAAACCCGTAATATGCCAAAATTTGTAAATTGTGCTCTGGTTAAAGAAGGGCCACCAAGCATTCGTGTTAACAGCTCACCACCGATGATCGCTATAATAAGTGCTGCTAAAATTCCCACACCAAAACGTTTGCTTAAGACATCGAATAATGGAAAGCAAAGGTACATCAGGAATAAAGCGCTGAGTGACCAGCTGACATAATTGTAAGAAAAAGTACTACCCAGACCCCAGCTATGCAAAAGAAATAATTGGGTAATAGCATTTTGCCAATTGGTATCCGGCTGGGCATTCGGATTAATAAATCCATATGCATAAGCAATAGAGATGAGCGCAAAACAAGAAAAAGTGGCCACGTGAAGAGGGTAGATGCGTGCTAAACGCTTTGCTTGAAAAGCAAAGTATTGACGTCTATCCCATGTGCCATAAGCACGGCGTGCAAGGAATAGTCCCGATACGATAAAAAATATATCAGTAAAATATGAAAAACGTAAAACAACAGAAGTTATGAATTCATTGTCTATTGGTATTCGGAAGGAATAGTGAAAAGTAGCAATTCCTAAACATAGAATGAAACGTAAACCATCAAAATCTGGAAGTCGTTGCATTATACACCAATTCACAAAAATATTGTTCGAATTTAAAACTAAATTGAATGGTTATGCCGTTTTAATAGGAAAGGCCAGCGGTTTTATTTTTTAGTCAGTGCGATTTAGAATATTTATAGACAGCCTTCACACAAAAGCCAGCGACGCAACATTGGCTTTTGTAATCCCTTATTTATAGTTGATGCGTGTTAAAGTGTTGCGGTCGCACTGAGGCTTGAAAATTCAACGTAAAAATCACGTATGCCTGATGCTAAAAACTGCACAGCAATACATGTAAGCAAAAAGCCCATAATTTTGGAAATTGCTTGTGTACCATGTTTGCCAAGTAGTTTTTCAATCCATTGCGAAGCTGAAAGCATGATGTAAGCAATGGTTGTAACAATCGCGATGCCGATTAAAATATGAACATGCCCCATAATCATCTGGCCGCTTGGAATTTGTGAACCAAACCCCATCACCACCGCGATAGAGCCTGGGCCTGCAAGACTTGGCATAGCTAAAGGGGAGAATGAATAATCCATATCAGCTTTTTTAATGTCGGATGCGCTGGACTCGACTTCTGATGAAGGATCGTTGCCTGAAAACACCAATCGTAACGCCAAAATCAGGATGATAATCCCGCCAGCAACACGAATACCCGGCATGGAAATGCCAAAAAGTGTGATGATACCCTTACCCAGCAGAAGAAAAGTTGCCAGAATACAAAAAGCATAAATACAAGCCTTGGCAGCTTGTTTGCGCTTTTTCTCAGCGGACATGCGATTTGTCAGAGACATAAAAAGCGGAAAAGTAGTCAACGGGTTCATAATTGGCAAAAGGCCAATAACAACAATTGCTGTATATTTAAAAAAATCTACAATATATGACATATGAAAATCCTTTTTGCTCAAGCCTATGAGGGATTTCTAAAGAAAAGGCAAATTTTACTTAATCCAATCTAGCCAGCTAACATTTAAAGCGAATGCGCCCGGTGCCAGCATGGCAAATGCCCATATGGCTGCGGAGGCGAAGTTTGCGAGCTGAAACAAGACTTGCGGTAAATTCATTATACCTGCCATTAGCGGAACAATAGCTCTTAATGGCCCCCAAAAACGACCTATAAAAACGCTCCATGTTCCCCAGCGTTGGAAGAATAACTCGCCATTACGTGCCATATCCGGATATTTAGAAAGCGGCCAAATATTGAGAATTTGCTTTTTATAACGGCGTCCGAGCCAATAAGAGACCCAATCACCTAAAAACGCACCAAGGGCTGCTGAAATCCATAGGGTTAAGAAATCTAAGTTCGCCACACCAATAAGGGCACCCATACCAATCAAGATTGTCGTGGCGGGGGCGAGGAGTGATAAAAAGGCCAGAGATTCACAAAAAGAGAGCGTAAATGCAATGAAGGGCGCTAAATAGCTATATTCCTGAACAAAATTTAAGGTTGTTTGAATCAAATTATTTAGCATCAAGTAGGCTCAATCATAAAATATGCTTCTGGTCGCGGGTGTTTTAGCTGTATCTTATTCCGGTTAAAGTCGCGTGATTTTATCATTGTAGAATATATAATGTAATGAATTACAATTTTGCTGGAAGTAAGATTGAGAGATGAAAATCATAACAATAATTGAGGTTCAAAATTTATTCTTTCACATAGCCGAGCCGTTTTAAAATTAAGAGCTCAGTTTCAGTCGGTGCCATTGTTTCGGCTAATAAATCCAATTGATAGTGGTTCAATGTGCTTTTGAAGTGTCCATAGAGAGAGCGTTTGGGTTTCCAGCCAAGCTCATCGATAATCCGATCCGGTGCGGCCAGACACGGATAATCACGAAATGGAAACCATGAGCGTGCACTTGCATTGCCTGCAGCACCACCGACAGCAATCTGATTATCTTCAAGCCCTGCAACTTGTGCCAACAAGGTGGAAAGTTGCGAAAATGTTAAAATTGCTGTGTCGGCAACATTAAAAACATCGAAGCCGCGGCATTCACTTTGAGAAACATGCATGATGGCATTTGCAACATCATCAACATGAATGAACTGTGCTTGGGTGTCACCTTTTCCGGGCAACAAAATCGGCTTATTGGCGGCCTGCCGCGCCCAGAACCACGTTTCCCTGTCCGAACTATTATCAGCGCCAAAAATATAAGGTGGACGAAGCATGATACATTGGTCGTAATGATCAGAGGCCGAGCGATAGATTTCCTCCATCTCACTTTTCTCTTTGCCATATTCAGCCCAAATGGCAGCGCCGCCCGTCGGCTCATTTTCGAATGGTGGTTGAATTGCACTGTCTGCGTAAACTGCGGCGCTGGAAATGACGATAATATTGCCGGTTACGCCTTGAAGGGCTCGCGTGAGGTTTTGTGCTTGCTGTGGTGTATAACAATTGGTGTCAACAACAACATCAAATTGTTGACCTTTCAGTACATTTTCAAGAGCCTTCAAGTCATTACGATCAGCAATTAGCTGCTCCACATTCTCAAGCGCTACATTGCCACGATTAAGAACGGTCACTTGTTTGGATGCGCTCAAGAATGTATTGACGACATGCTTACCTACAAAGCCAGAGCCTCCGATAATGAGGACAGATTTATTTTTCATCGGACTGACCATATATCTTTCAAAAAACTCGGCGATTCATATGAGAAATGATCTGTGATTCTTGAGCTCAATGAAACCCGTGCAGCAAACCTGCAGGCCTTGATCCGTAAGTATTATGAAGATTGTTTTGAATTTGATAGATGGCGGAGGGGGTGGGATTCGAACCCACGGTACGGTCACCCGCACGCCGGTTTTCAAGACCGGTGCCTTAAACCACTCGGCCACCCCTCCGGCTACACTTTATATTTGAACAAGAAGATCAAATATGAGCTCATATAAGGCAATATAAGCAGTGCTGAATGTCGCCTTTATATGCAAATCATTTGAAACGTCAACTGCTTATTATGCTTATAGAAAAAATAATTGAATGAAGCTGTTAATAACAGTTTTTAGGGCGCATCGCAGCTTTCCGGAACACTCTTTTCCAGATCAAGCGGTGAGGGGGTAAGGCTACCTGTCATAATCTCCAATGGTTTAAAAGGTGGCTCTTCCTGCATAGCCGGATTTGTCATTCGCAAAGTGTAGCAACCGGTAAAGACAGTTTTTTTACCGTCATTATCTTCTGCTTCAATGGCAAGTGGCAGGCTCCAGTAAATTTGTCCGGCACCCGGGTCGGGCTCAATATGTCTGGTTTTCACACGTACAGATTTAGTATTCTCGTAACCTTTGGCAAAATCATTAAAATGCGGATCACGGCCTTCTTCTGAATAATAGCTATAGGCGCGCACATATTCCTTACGATTGATCGCATTATAATAGGATTCAATCAATGTTTCGGGATTGCTGCGATTATCCAGATAATCAGGGACTTTTTCTGTTTCCCCGACCTCTGCCTGAACAGCAGGTGTTACAGTTTTTTCAACTGTTTCAGCTGCCTCAGCAGGTTTAGGCTCTTTTTCATTGGCTAAAGCCGGCAGGCAAGACAAGCCGGTAATGACAGCAGCGAGCATGAGCCCGCGCATGGTCATATCCTGCTTTTTTGCATATATCTGTCGCATGAAATGATCCTTGTTCATTCTTGATCTAGCCGCAAAACATTGATCCCTTGCGATCAGCATTGTAGGATACTAAATATAGTGAAATCATGGCAAATTAAGTGAAGTTTTGTGATCATCACGATTCTTGATTTTCTTGCTGATAGATTCAGTACTTTTGTACAAATTGAAAGTGAATAAAATGGGCCGTTTTGCAGTAATGACCTTGACCGATGCTGCTGCTGGTCGTGTGAATGAAATTGTTGAAGCGCGTGAAGATGCGCATGGCATCCGTATTGGCGTCAAAAAAGGCGGCTGTGCGGGAATGGAATATACAATTGATCTGGTGAATGAGCCGCAGCAAGGCGACGATCTGGTGCAGCATAATGGTGCGTCTGTTTATATCGCGCCACAGGCCGTTATGTTTTTGCTGGGCACACAAATGGACTTTGAAGTGACGACATTGCGCACTGGCTTTGTTTTCAATAATCCAAACCAGACCTCGGCATGTGGTTGCGGTGAATCAATCGAGCTGACGCCCATCTCTGAAGAGAAACTTCGTGAACTTCAAAGCAGTCTATAAAGAACTTATAATAATATATTGAAATCATTATAAAATAGCCCGCCATTGTATCAAAATGGCGGGCTATTTCTTTTAAGTGCGGGCAGGGAGCTTTCCGGCATCACGGCGCACGAGATAAAGCGATGCGCCGACAATGAGGGCTGCGCCAAACCAGAAATTATTATCCGGCACTGCGGCAAAGACGATCCAGCCGAGAATGACATTGATCGGCAGTTTCAGGTCATCAAACGGTTGCAGGAAGACAGCATCCGCTTCGGAATAGGCTGCGATTTGGCAATATTGCGCAATGGCGGTGAGGGTGCCAATCAGAATAAGAATGAACCAAACCTCCATCGCCGGCGCGGCCATTTCCGGCATGCCGATGCCTGATGCAACCCATAAAGCTGCATTAATTGGCGAAAGCAGAACCAGCATATAGATGGAAATACTGACAGAACGCTCAAAGCGCGTCAGATATTTGGTCATGACGGAATATCCCGCCCAGAGTGCGGCCGCCAGCACTGGCAGCAAAGCATAAGCGGTATAGGTATCAGACCATGGTGCCAGAATAATGACGGCACCGGAAAAACCAACAATAGCGGTGATAAGGCGTGCCGGAGTGACAACTTCTTTCAAGAAAAAGCGAGCAAATACGATCACGAAAAATGGTGATGTCATTGCCAGCGCAATGACCTGCCAGATTGGCACATGGGTGAGGGCGTAGATCCATACCTGCACCCCTGCTGCAGCCAATGCAACGCGCATAATATGCAACATCAAATGATTGGTGCGCAGTGCCTGCAAGCCAAGGCGGAATACAAATGGCAGGGTAAGAATGAGGGCAATAATATATTGCCAAAAGGCAATCATAACCGATGGAATGCCTGTTTTGGTGCCAGCCCATTGTGTGGCAACATTGACGCCTGCATAGGCGACACAAGCCGCCAACATCAGACTGGCGCCAAGTAAGGACGATCTGGTCGTTTTAACAGAGGTAATTTGGCTCAACGTTGTTTTCCTGTCTCGTTAGCCTGTCACCTCAGGGTACGGGGAGAAAACAACAATAGGCAGACGGCTAAAAGCCGTTTGCGTATGCAGCATTCACACCACGCTCTCTCTCATCCGGACTATGACCGTCGGCTTCGGAGTTACACCGAATCTGCTGACCCTGACAAAACTGTCAGGCGCTCGCGGGCTTTCGAATAGATTTTATTCGTTACCGCCGGTGGGGAATTGCACCCCGCCCTGAGAACTGGATTTCATTAATTTAGCAGCCAAAGACCAAAACCTGATCTTTGGCTGCTTATGAAATAGGATATGTGTGGCGCTAAATCAATCTATAGATGGATTTAAGGCTTTAAGAATGGGGTTCACTCGATGATGCAAATTCACCCATCAGCTTTTCAAAATCTTCAAAAGGCGGGAAGCCTTCATAACTGTGAGTGGCTGGTGTCTGCGCCCAGTCTAGTTTTTCCTTGGTCATTGTTTCGATGAACGGGACGAACCACCCATGATCATCAAATAATGACGGACGCACATTGAGAAAGCCATCAACGCCTTCAATGCGGGTATACATCCATGTCATACAATGATCGCAGAAATAATGATGTTGTTGGCTCCCATGTAAACCACCGATAACAGGTTCTCCTTGTGTGACTTTAAAGCCGGAAGAGGGAACCATCGCTGTTAATGAAAACGCACTGCTGCTCATGGTCTGGCAGCCGGCACAATGACATGCTGCTGTCATGATCGGAGCAGCTGTCATTTCAATTTTGACCTGTCCGCAACGACATTGTCCGCTTAGGGGTAATCGAGGCATTTTCATTAATTATATCCTTCAAAAAATGATGCTAATTTTTACAAATTCTTTGAAAGTTTTTCAATTTAATATTCTTTCCATCAATGCACAGCCACATTGAAGGCTGATACAGGCAGCACAACTAATTCAATGCGATAAGTCCAGCATCGGTGGGGGTAAACCCGCACCTCTGGAAGTAAAATTCCCGAAGATGGGGCGCAAAATCTACATGCATCCACTCGCAACCAGCTTCCTTTGCATGTTGAACCGCCTCTGCTATCAGAGCTTGTGCAATACCTTGGCGCTGAAATGCCGCTGGTACCATTGTATCCAAAATAAAGGCGTGGACGCCGCCATCCCACGCGACATTCACAAAGCCAATCAGTTTTTCCATATGACGCACACAAACCCAGCCAAGACTGAAACGATTGACCTGTGCCCACCAATCGATAGTTAATATTGAATGTTCAAAGCACTCTGCATGAATGGCATTAACTTCTGCATTCTCAAATTTACCACGCCATTGGATTGTGCACTGGGAAAGAATGGGAGCTTGTGACGACATTATTTTCATGCCCATCATATAAATATGAAACCACATTTTACGTCAATTCCCTTGTGATTTCATGCTGAAGCGCGACTTTTGCGGTCTGAGTTTATATGTAACGATATCTGTTGGCGACGAGCTTTTGTCGGAATATTTCTGCAGGCGTTTTGTAGCCTAAGCATTTACGAGGCGTGTTGTTGAGGCAATTGCAGATGAATGCGAGATCGCGGTCACTGAGGGTGAGCGGATCAAG
>NZ_BAAADE010000019.1:0-12792 GCF_039522165.1 Paenochrobactrum glaciei | reverse complement strand
GATGCTCAATCAGCATGCCAACAGCACGTTCACGGAATTCGGACGAGTAACGTTGGGATGTTCTCTTATGTTCCATAGGGTCAACTCTATTTGAAGTTAGACCCTCCGGCAAACCCGGTGCGGTTCATAATTTAAAAAAACACAATCTTCAAATTAACAAGACATTATCCGGCTCGATATTCGTTTTAACTAATGCAGCATAAATCTTTTCACACTACTCACCTTTGGCAGAATTTTAGTAGTGATGTTTTTTCATAAATGAGCTGGGAGGCACTATGAAAAGATATGTTGAAAGTGTGCGCGAAGGTAAATTGGCGCGACGGGACTTTATCAAAATGCTTGTTGCTTGCGGGCTTACAGTACCGGTTGCGGGGCATATTCTGGCCAATGCTGGTATTGCAATGGCAGCAAGCCAATCCAGCTATCTTCCGACAAAACGTGGTGGTGGTGGCACACTGAAACTCCTGTGGTGGCAGGGGCCAACATTATTAAATCCGCATCATGCGTTGGGCACAAAAGATCAGGATGGCGCACGTCTGTTTTATGAGCCGTTAGCGGCATGGGATCCGGAAGGAAATCTCGTGCCGTTTTTGGCGGCAGAAATTCCGTCTGTTGAAAATGGTAGTGTCGATAAAGATGGCAAATTTGTTATCTGGAAACTGAAACAGGGCGTTAAGTGGCATGATGGTCAGTCCTTCACAGCGGATGACTGCGTTTTTAACTGGCAATATGCTTCTAACCCTGATGTAGCTGCAATGACCTCTGGTGCCTATGCAGGGCTTAAAGTCAGCAAAATTGACGATCATACAATCCGTATCGATTTTGATAATCCGACACCATTTTGGGCAGATGCCTTTGTTGGTACGCGCGGTATGCTGATCCCTAAGCATCATTATGAAAAATATAATGGTGCGAATGCAGGGGAGGCGCCAGCTAATCTTTCGCCGGTGGGCACAGGTCCTTATATATTTGAATTTTTCAGCCCTGGTGATGTTGTAAAAGGTCGTCTTAATCCTGACTACCATGAAGATAATCGACCTTATTTCGATGCAGTTGAAATGAAAGGCGGCGGCGATGCAGTTTCGGCAGCGCGTGCCGTATTGCAAGCCGGTGAATATGATTTTGCCTGGAATGTGCAGGTCGAAGATGCCTTGCTGAAACGCCTTGAAGCCGGAGGTAAAGGCACATCAGAAATCGTCCCGTCGGGTGATGTTGAAATTATTCAACTCAACATGACTGATCCGACTAAACAAGTGGATGGTGAGCGTTCCAGCATTGAAGCACCTCATCCGTTTCTCAGTGATCTGAATGTGCGTAAGGCCATTAATTTGTTGGTGGATAGGGATGCGCTTGAAAAGCATATTTATGGGCGCTCAGGCCCGGTTGCTAAAAATATGCTTAATAATCTGCCAAGATTTGAATCTCAGAACACAATGCACGAGTTTAGTATAGAAAAAGCAATTGCGCTCCTTGAGGAAGCCGGCTGGAAAATTGGTGCCGATGGTATTCGCAAGAAAGACGGCGTTAAGCTGAAACTTGTTTTTCAAACTTCCACCAATGCCCCACGCCAAAAAACACAGGCCATTATCAAGCAGGCTTTCCAAAAAGCAGGCATTGAAACTGAACTAAAATCAATTGCTGGTTCTGTCTTCTTTTCGTCCGATGTGGGCAACCCGGATACATATGGCAAGTTCTATGCAGACATGCAGATGTATACTACAACCATGCCTCAGCCGGATCCAAAGGACATAATGTTACAATTTCTAAGTAACGAAGTGTCCTCAAAAACGAATAAATGGCAGGGACGTAATATTTGCCGCTGGCGCAATGAGGAATACGACAAACTTTATGCGCAGTCGCAGAGCGAGATTGATCCAATTAAACGTGCGAATATGTTTATTCGTATGAATGATCTGGTGGTCAATGATGTTGTGATTATACCTTTGGTTTGCCGTAATAAGGTAGCATCGGTTATCAACGGTCTTTATGCACCCTTGAGCGGCTGGGACAGCAATCTTTGGATTCTAAAAGACTGGTATCGCACATCTTAGAACGGATTCTGGGGGCTTTATAAGCTTTCGATGAAGTATGCTTAAAGACAATCAATTAGAGCGCCTACCAAATCAACGTGAGAAGCGCTCTAAACGCCGGTTTGCCCGGACATTATCCTTTTTGGAAAAATCATGCTTAGTTATGTGCTCAGGCGGCTACTCGTCGCGATCCCGAGCCTGCTTGGGATCAGTATAATTCTGTTTCTTGTTTTAGCCCTTGCACCGGGTGATCCATTCGGGGAACTGGCTAGTAATCCTGCTATCCCACCCGAAACCCGTGAGGCTTTACGTATCAAGTTAGGATTAGATGATCCAATTTGGCAGCGTTATCTCAACTGGCTTTTTGCCATGTTGCAGGGCGACTGGGGATTTTCTTTTGTCAGTCGTGTGGATGTTGATACACTTATTTTGCAACGCCTTCCGGCTACGCTGCTGGTGATCGGTACGTCACAATTATTGGCGTTGCTGATCGCTTTTCCTGTCGGCGTTTATGCTGCAATTCGCCCTTATTCGTGGTTTGATCAAATCGCCAATACATCGGCCTTTGTTGGTTTTTCATTACCAACATTTTTCACAGGCATTGTTTTCATTTTGGTGTTTAGCATCACCCTCAACTGGCTGCCTTTTGTCTATCAGGGTGAGATTAACGCGACAGGCTTCGCATGGATATGGGGACATATAAAGCAGGCGATTATGCCAGTTGCGGTTCTCGGTCTTTTCCAAGCAGCCTCTTGGGTGCGTTTTATCCGTTCTGCGGTGCTTGAGGTTGTGCGCCTTGATCATGTGACCACAGCGCGTGCCAAAGGCATTTCCGAGATGGCAATCGTTATAAAGCACATTGTACGCAATGCTTTAGTGCCAGTCGTGACACTTATCGCGTTGCAAATGCCCGTTGTCTTTGGCGGTGCGATTGTCACTGAACAGATTTTCCGTATTCCGGGCATAGGTTCACTTCTGATCAATGCAATCCTTTCCAATGATACACCTGTCGTGATGGCTGTTACATTTGTATTCGCTTGTCTCGTCATCTTGTTTAATTTAATTGCGGATCTTCTTTATGGCTGGCTTGACCCTCGCATCTCCTTCCACTGACACTTCATCCATTGATCGCGTTTCACCGGCACGAGAATTTTGGTTGCGGTTTCGCCGCCATCGTCTCGCAGTATTCAGTGTATGGCTGCTATCGCTTCTGGTACTCGCTATCCTGTTCGTGCCTATGATCTGGAAGGTCGGTATTAATGAGATTGACTTTACCTCCACGTTGGAGGGGCCAACTGCGGCGCATCCACTAGGCACTGACGATCTTGGTCAGGATATTCTTGCGCGTCTTCTTTATGGCGGGCGTATATCATTAGCCGTGGGTTTTACGGCCATGCTGATGGCGGTTTTAGTTGGTACGATTGTTGGCGCTATCGCCGGTATTTCACGCGGCAGTGTGGATGCAGGTTTGATGTGGTTGACAGATCTTTTCCTCTCCCTACCGCAAATCCCGCTTCTCCTGTTGATGATTTATTTGTTTCGTGACCCACTGAAAGAAATAGCAGGCCCTGAAATGGGGATGTTTATTCTCATTGTTGTGGTGATCGGTGGGTTCCGCTGGATGCCGGTAGCACGACTGGTGAGGGCACAGTTTTTCTCATTGCGGGAAAAAGAGTTTGTTGAAGCGGCACGCGCATTGGGCGCTTCACCACTGCGGCAAGTTTTGCGTCATATTCTGCCTAACGCGCTGGGGCCAGTAATTGTTGCAGCAACTATTGATGTGGCTGCCGCGATCATTACGGAATCCACTTTGTCCTTTTTGGGTTTAGGTTTTCCGCCGGATGTGCCGACATGGGGACGTCTGCTTTATGATGCCAAGGATTATCTTGATGTGGCACCACATTGGGCACTGTTTCCCGGTGGCATCATTTTTATCACTGTTCTTTCTATTAATTATATCGGTGACGGTCTTCGTGACGCGCTAGATCCACGAAAGGTTGTCTGATGACTTTTTCTTCTGAACCTCCTTTGCTGGATATCCGCGGATTGAAAATCCATTTTCAAACGGATGCAGGTGTTGTGCAGGCTGTTGATGGCGTGGACATCAATGTACGCCGTGGTGAGACAGTTGCACTCGTTGGTGAATCCGGCTGCGGTAAATCAGTGACGGCACTTTCCGTTTTGAAGCTACTGCAAATGCCTCCTGCGAAAATTGCAGGCGGTGAAATTCTATGGCGCGGCAGAGATCTGGTGCCGTTAAAGCCAAAAGAAATGCGTGATGTGCGCAGCCGCGAAATCGGGATTATCTTTCAGGAGCCGATGACATCGCTCAATCCGGTTTATACAGTTGGTCAGCAGATTGCTGAAGTGGTACGCCAACATCAGAAACTATCACGTAAAGATGCATTGGATAGAGCTACAGAAATGTTGCGTCTTGTTGGTATTCCAACCTCTGAACGACGTGTGCATGATTATCCGCATCAGTTTTCCGGCGGTATGCGCCAGCGCGTGATGATTGCTATGGCTTTGTCTTGCGAGCCGCAATTGATTATTGCTGATGAGCCAACCACCGCACTTGATGTGACAATTCAGGCGCAGATCATGGACTTACTCAGTGAAATGCAGCAGCGGCTGGACATGGCTATTATGCTCATTACCCATGATATGGGGGTCGTTGCTTCATCCACGCAGCGCGTCGTGGTGATGTATGCTGGGCGTGTTGTGGAAGAGGCCGAAGTCGGTGCGCTTTTTGAACGACCACTCCATCCATACACACAGGGGCTTATCCGCTCCATTCCGCGGATCGACCGTAATCTGGAGCGTCAGGCTAAACTGGAAACCATTACCGGTTCAGTTCCCAATCTTCTGGTACCTCCACCGGGTTGCCGTTTTGCACCACGTTGTAAAGCCGCGAGGCCGGAATGTACGCAGGCTATTCCTCCCTTACGCGAGATTACACCCGGGCACAAAGTTGCCTGCGTTCAATACTGACCTTAGGAAATAAAATGACTTCCGAACCGCTTTTACATGTAAAAAATCTGGTCAGAAATTTTGATATCAAGACTGGCCTGCTACGCCGCACAACAGACAAAGTGCATGCCGTTGATAATGTGAGCTTTGATATTCAAGCGGGTGAAACGCTGGGGCTGGTTGGTGAATCCGGCTCCGGAAAATCAACGACTGGCCGGTGTGTTTTACGTCTTATTGAACCTACTTCCGGCGAGGTTCGCTTTAATGGTCAGGATGTAACTGCTCTTGATGCGCGTGAGTTGATTGCTTTGCGCCGTGATATGCAAATTATTTTTCAAGATCCTTATGCTTCACTTAATTCCCGTATGACCGTGGGGGCTGCGATCGGTGAGGCACTGGTCATTCATAATTTGGTGAAAAATAAAAAAGATCTGCAAGATCGTGTGATTGATCTTCTTGAAACGGTGGGGCTTAATGCCAGCCATCTGAAGCGTTATCCGCATGAATTTTCAGGCGGTCAGCGTCAACGTGTCGGTATCGCCCGTGCGCTTGCAGTTTCACCAAAACTGATTGTCTGTGACGAAGCAGTTTCCGCGCTTGACGTGTCCGTTCAGGCGCAGATCATCAATCTGCTGGGCGATTTGCAAGAGAAGTTCGGTCTTTCGTATCTTTTCATCGCGCATGATCTTTCTGTTGTCGAGCATATCAGTCAACGCGTAGCGGTGATGTATCTCGGTCGTATTGTGGAAATGGCTCCGGCCAGAGAACTTTATCAGCGCCCGTTACATCCTTATACCGAGGCCTTACTCTCAGCTGTTCCTGTACCTGATCCACGAGTAGCTAAAAATCATCAGCGTTTACAAGGTGAAGTGCCCAATCCTATCAATCCGCCTACCGGATGCCACTTTCATCCGCGTTGCCCAGTGCGCAAAGCTGTATGTAGTGAGAAGAGACCAGAATTTAAGCAGACTTCCAATGGTCATTGGGTCGCCTGTCATTTACACGATTGATAATTGGGTTCGAAAAGGGAGATAAAGATGACATTATATCAGCGTATTGCGCATTTTCATGATGACATGACATCATGGCGACAGGAAATACATCAATATCCGGAAACCAGTTTTGAAGAAGAAAAGACGGCGGCTTTCATCGCCTCAAAATTGGCTTCATGGGGAATAGAGGTGCATACCGGCATTGCTAAAACCGGTGTTGTCGGCATTTTACATGGACGTGGCAACGGTAGCCGGTCTATCGGTTTACGTGCTGATATTGATGCGCTGCCGATTGAAGAACTGAACGATCTGCCCTATCGCTCCAAAGTTGCGGGAAAAATGCATGCCTGTGGTCATGACGGACACACAACGATGTTGTTAGGGGCTGCTCGTTATTTAGCAGAAACCCGTAATTTTGATGGAATAGCGACCTTTATTTTCCAGCCGGCAGAAGAAGGCGGCGGCGGTGCTAAGGTCATGATGGATGAGGGGATTTTTGAACGCTTTCCGTGTGACAGTGTATGGGGTATGCACAATGACCCGCGCTTACCAGTAGGAACAATTGCTACCCGCGAGGGTGCAATGCTCGCAAGTGCCGATCTGGCAACCATCATCATTCGCGGTAAAGGTTCTCATGCGGCACGTCCTCATGAGGGGATTGATCCAATTGCTGTCGGTTTTCATCTATATCAAGGTTTACAACTTATCATCTCGCGCAATACGCATCCGATGGCACCAGCAGTGATCAGTGTATGTGAGTTTCATGCAGGTAATGCCATTAATGTCATCGCTAACACGGCCAGATTAACCGCAACTATCCGGACATTTGATCCTGAAGTACGCAGTCTGATTGAAGATCGTGTTAAAAGCCTTTGTGATGGGATTGCCGATGCTCATGGATGCGCAATTGATTTGACTTATGACAAAGGCTATCCGGCTTTGATCAATCATCCTGATGAAACAGATTTTGCAGGTGGTGTGGTTGAGGAATTACTTGGTGCAGACGGTTTGGCACGTAATGGTGAAGCCAGTATGGGCAGTGAAGATTTTGCCTATATGTTACAAGCTAAACCCGGCTCATTTGTGCGTATTGGTCAGGCTGTGACGGATAATGACTATGGTCTGCATCATCCGCGTTATAATTTTAATGATGCGATCTTACCGATCGGTGCAAGTTATTGGGCACGACTTGTCGAGCGGGCTTTACCGCTTGAGGGCTATGAAATCCAGCCATGAAAGCGCCAGCAGGCTGTGCTGGTAAGATACAACCCATTTGCGGTGAGATAAGCTAATAAATGAAACGGGTTTCTTGCAAAGTAATCCGTTTTTTAATGCTTTAATAATATTACATTTCAATGGCTTATAAAAATACAATTATAAACTTATGCTCTGACTAATACAGTATTATTTTTTTTGAATTGAAGCAATTAATGGAGTGGATATCACTTGCTTCAAGTGATTATAATTTTGAAATGAGACTATAAAATGCAGAGTGCGAACGGTTGTAAAGTCCTGATCATAGGTGGTGGAATTGTAGGGCTTACATCGGGGCTCAATCTTGCCAGAAGAGGATGTCAGGTCAGTGTGCTGGACCCGTGTCCGTCACCCGGCGGCGCATCTTATGGTAATGCAGGCATGATCAGCGCAGAGACATCTGTGCCGATTGCTCTTCCCGGCATGTTATCGCAAGTGCCCAAATGGCTATTAAATCCGAACGGGCCGCTTGTGGTGAATCCTGCGGATTTTCCGTCTGTCTTTCCATGGCTGCTGCGTTGGATCGATGCCAGTCGTTTGAAGAATGTACTGCGAATTTCAGAAGCAATGCGCAGCCTGCATAAACCATCTCTGGATCTTTGGAAAACGCTGTTAGGCTCAGAATTTGATGAACTGATAACACTCTGCGGCCAAATCCATGTGTGGAGTTTGGCGGAACAAACTCCATTGGCTAAATTGGAGGCTGAATTACGTGAACGACAGGGAATTGCCTCCAGATTGCTGACCCGAGGCGAACTTGATGATTTATGCCCCGGTATCTCACATGATGTGAAGCGGGCGATTTTTGTACCAGGCAATGCACAGACTGTTTCACCACAACGTTTGACGGAGACAATTGAACGTAAATTTCTTGCTGCGGGCGGCGAAAGATTACACGAAAAAGTACTGAAAATTGTTCCGTTGAATGGTCATGGCTTTATGATCTATACAAATTTGCGCCAACTCTCGGCAGATAAAGTGGTGATTGCCGCAGGTGTAGATTCATTGAAATTGCTCAAGCCACTGGGGATAAAAGTGCCTTTGACCAGTGAGCGTGGATATCACCTCACTCTTCGTAACTCCGGTGTCAATCTGATCAGCAGCATTTCCCATAAATCACGTTCTGTTGGTATTACATCTTTATCTGACGGTTTACGTATTGCGGGAACAGTGGAGATTGCCGCTTCGCATCGCCCGCCTAAAGAAGAGCGTGCGCTCATGCTACTTAACGACATTCAAGCTGTTTTTCCAAATGTAAAAAGTGATGACTTCAGCTGTTGGATGGGCTGCCGCCCATCATTTCCTGATAGCCTGCCTTTAGTAGATCACTGTCAGGAGATCCCGGGATTATTCTTTAATTTTGGACATGGGCATTTCGGATTGACCGGTAGTGTCGGTACTGCACTTTTATTGGCACAAATAATGATGGATGAACCAACATTTATTCCGGTTGAGCCTTATTCAAGAAAGCGCTTCAATTTGATGTCTGGCTGAACAGATATTCTATTTTGTATATCCGGGTTGAGGCTGTAAGAGGCTTTTCAATGGGACGTGATCCCGTATATTGTTTTACAGTTTCTACCACAGAGAGATACATAATGAATCTGCGAGATCCTCTTAAATTTAGGCATATTGAAGGGTTTCGCGCCATTATGTTTACCGGTACGGTAACTGGGGCTGCTGCTATCTTAAATGTCACACAACCGTCCATTAGTCAGTTGCTGAAAGAGATTGAGGAAATTGTTGGTTGCCGTTTGTTTCATCGTAATGCAGGAAGGTTAATTCCCTCCAAAGAAGCTGAGCGCCTTTATCAAGAGATTGACCGTTGTTATACGGGTATTGATCATATCAATACGTTTGCGAAAGGTCTTACGACTAGCCGCAGTGAGGTTTTGTCCATTGCTACAATTCCAAGCGTTGCTCTCGCTTTTTTACCCCTAGCTTTAAGTCAGTTGCATATGAAACTGGAAAATGTGCAAACAAAAGTTATCGCGCGCCACTCAAATGATGCGGTGAAACTGGTTTCTAGCCATAAGGCTGATATAGGCTTTGGGACTTTACCACTTAATGCCCCAGGGATTGTATGTGAAAAATTCAGCACGCATCCATTGCTCTGTGTCATGAACGTGGATGACCCACTTGCAAAAAAACAGAGTATAAAAATTTCGGATCTCAATGGACAAAACTATATACGTTCTTCACCTTTTGAGGGCGTGCAAGATATTATGGATAAGAGCTTTCTTGAAGAGAATTGCCAACCAAATCTGGTGTCAGAAATTACTTTGTCCAGTTTGGCTTGTGGCGTTGCAAATGCAGGTGTTGGTATCGCGGTTGTTGATCATGGCGCGGTTGCTCCATATTTGAAGATGCCTATAGCGATAAGACCATTGGAAACTGAAAAAGCATCGGATTATTATGCCTATTGGCGTAGAGATAATTCTGCATCGAATACTGTAAGCATGTTTTTTGATGAAATGGTTGAGTCAGCAAAAATATTTCATGAAAATTTAAGATCGGTTAGTAATAAATTTTATGGCGCTGAAATTAAATTTATGAATGACTAGTGTTGGATCCTGATCTGCCCGCATCGGGTGGTCCAAGTTTAATGTTAATGCATATTTGACTTGCCCGCGTTGAAGATATGTCATCTGGTCAATCCTTACGGCGGCTTCGGGTGCTGGTGGAATATAGTTCAGTGATGAGTGCGGACATACAAATGTAGTAGGGCAGTCTCCGGCCTTAGATGATGCTCTTTGCCACTTAGAGTACGGAGATTTTCTCCGTCGAGTAGCTCGTCGCGGAGTTTGGAATTGAAACTGCCGCAATAGCCCGTTCTCCCATGGTCTGAGGGTATAATGTAGGCTGTCTTTTCATGGACAAGCGCAACCCCCTCCCTTAAAGTCTTGGCGATGATTCTGGGTCATTATCGGAACGAATATGGCTATGCATTCCGCACAAGATGAACAGGTCTGTCAGGACGTCGATGATATCCACAGCCTTTAGCTTTCTCTCAACTCTGATGGCTAACCATATTGGAGAGCGAGTGCTGTTACGTCGGCAGTCAATGCCGATTCATCATCTGGGGTCATGAGATTTTTCGTTGCTTGGAGCGGTACTGTCCGAGAATCTGGCATGAACGTCGTTCGAATACATCCGAATTTGCTGTGACATTAAACACACATCGGCGGCGAGCAGAGCTCGAAGGCGGGCAGATTCTTCGGCTAAAAGCGATTATAAGATATTTTTCTTAAAGTGCCATAGTGAGCCGCACCGGGTTTACCGGAGGCCATTTCGTTTAAGTTACGCAGCAATTGCTGCTTCGTCCAGCCTGGCGTAATACTGCTCCTCGGCTTCGACCGGTGGTATATTTCCGATGGGCTCCAGGAGACGTCGGTGGTTGAACCAGTCGACCCATTCCAAGGTAGCGAATTCGAACGCTTCGAAGCTCCTCCATGGTCCGCGTCGATGAATGACCTCGGCCTTGTAAAGACCGTTGATCGTTTCTGCGAGGGCGTTATCGTAACTGTCGCCGACGCTTCCGACAGATGGCTCGATACCTGCTTCTGCCAGCCGCTCGGAATAACGAATGGATACGTATTGAACACCGCGATCCGAATGATGTACGAGGCCGCCGCCATGAGTAGGACGCCGATCATGTAGAGCCTGCTCCAGTGCATCGAGGACAAAGCCTGTATGTGCCGTCCGGCTCGCTCGCCATCCAACAATACAACGGGCGAAGACGTCGATCACGAAGGCCACGTAGACGAAACCCTGCCAAGTAGCGACATAGGTAAAATCCGAAACCCACAGCCTGTTTGGTGCAGCAAGGCTTCCGGTATGGTGTGACCCTCACACAGATCGACCAAACACGTGTCTTTCCCCGGATCTGTCCACCATCCTGAACGCTTTGCGGTGAGGCTGCGTCTCGAAGATGTTACGTGACCCAAGAAGGGCCTGACCGCTTGGTCTCATGACTGTCCTGTCCGTACATTCTTTCCGATAAGGCTTATTTACTCAAAAGCCGGAAAGGATAATAGCATGGCCAAATCCACACAAACATGCCACGTTATCGGCGATGTCGACACGCACAAAGATCTTCACGTTGCTTCTATCGTAAACCACGAAAATCGGGTGCTGGGGACGCAAAGTTTTGCGACTACACGCCAGGGTTATAGGCTGATGCTGGTTTGGATGCGATCGTTTGGCGAGCTGCAGCGTATTGGCATTGAATGCACCGGTAGTTATGGGGCAGGCCTTTTAAGATATATGCAAAACGCGGGCGTGGATGTCCTCGAAGTAACAACTCCAGACAAACAAGACCGCAGACGGCGTGGCAAGAACGATGATTTTGATGCGCAAAGTGCGGCTCATGCAGCTTTCGCAAACCGACGCACAGTGACCCCGCGAAGTCGGAATGGCATGGTGGAATCCCTGCGAGTGCTCAAAACCTGCCGTAAAACCGCTGTCCAGGCGCGCCGGATCGCGCTGCAGATAATTCAGCATACAATCGTGTGTGCGCCTGATGTGCTGCGCGAGACCTTACGCAAAATGACCCGCATGCAGTTAATCAGGGTCTTGGCGACATGGCGACCAGATTTGACGGCTTATTGAGATGGCGAGGAAGCATATAGGATAGCGCTTAAATCACTGGCGCGGCGATATCTCGAGTTGCACGATGAAATTGCCGACCTGGACATAATGATAGAGACCCTCGTAAGAGAATTAGCGCGCAGGTCACTCGATAGGATTGGATAGCGCAGCCCAATTGCTGTTGACCGCAGGCGATAATCCAGAGCGCCTCAAATCGGAAGCCAGTTATGCTGCTCTGTGTGGTGTCAGCCCGGTTCCCGCTTCGTCCGGTAAGACTATAAGACATCGTTTGAACAGAGGCGGAGACCGTGCGGCGAACAGTGCCTTACATATCATCTCAATCGGGCGCTTAAGGTTGGATCCAAAGACGAAAGAATATGTTGCACGCCGCGTATCCGCGAGCCATTCAAAGCTCGAAGCGATCCGTTGTCTCAAACGATACATCGCACGCGAAATCTTCAATATTATCACGCGACGGCACAAACAGATTAATCAGGTTCAAATTGCCACTTGGCAGGGTTTCGTCTACGTGGCCTTCGTGATCGACGTCTTCGCCCGTTGTATTGTTGGATGGCGAGCGAGCCGGACGGCACATACAGGCTTTGTCCTCGATGCACTGCAGCAGGCTCTACATGATCGGCGTCCTGCTCATGGCGGCGGCCTCGTACATCATTCGGATCGCGGTGTTCAATACGTATCCATTCGTTATTCTGAGCGGCTGGCAGAAGCAGGTATCGAGCCATTTGTCTGAACCGCACCGGGTTTGCCGGAGGGTCTAACTTCAAATAGAGTTGACCCTATGGAACATAAGAGAACATCGAAACGTTATTCGTCCGAATTCCGTGAACGTGCTGTTGGCATGCTGATTGAGCATCTGAGTGAGTATACGAGTGAAACTGCTGCACTTGTGGCTATTTCTAATAAGCTCGGCTGTTCTGCCGATAGTCTTCGCAGTT
>NZ_BAAADE010000018.1:0-13860 GCF_039522165.1 Paenochrobactrum glaciei | reverse complement strand
TCACTCAGATGCTCAATCAGCATGCCAACAGCACGTTCACGGAATTCGGACGAGTAACGTTGGGATGTTCTCTTATGTTCCATAGGGTCAACTCTATTTGAAGTTAGACCCTCCGGCAAACCCGGTGCGGTTCACCGCTCGATCTTGCCGCCGCGCCAAGTGAATTTGCCCGCTACAGCTAGTGTTGATAATTCGTGCCCATACTCTGCCCCCAGAATGAAAAAATGGTTTAGCTGGTTAAAGCTAAACCATTTATAATTTTGGTTGCGGGGGCACGCAATTACCGATACCGACACTTATTCTCAATTGAAATTTAAGCCTTATCTATTAGAATATGCAACCGAATTGATGTCACACAAATAACTGTCCATTTGTGGAAGACACGTTACTAAAATTTTCAGTGTTACATCAGAAAATATAGCTATTTTACTAGATGTAATAAGCGGAGACGCGCAGCACGCCACTACCGCGCCTAAACACACTTAAAAATTTGCGTTGATAGATATCTAACCGCTTTATCAGCTGCTGGTCTATGGAGAGACAAGATAGCTGGCACAATTAATGTCCGTGTTTATCGGAAATTAAAATTGTGCAATAATCACTTTTACGACGGTTCTTCCTGGCGTTGATGAAATTTCTAACTTGCCACCGACTTTGAGAATTCTTGTTGACATACTTCTCATACCAACACTGATATTAGCTGTTTGTACCGCTAAAACATCAAACCCAATACCGTCATCTTCTACCTCAAGTACGAGTTCACTTGGGCTTTGCTGCAGTAATCGAAAACACATCTGCTGCGCTCGACTATGCTTTATGAGGTTTGTTAATGCCTCTTCAACAACACGTGTGAGTGCCAGACATTGTAATGTGCTGGGTGTACTCCGCCAAGCCGATGGAAATTGCCAGTCGGACTTAATGCCAAGCTCATCAAAAAGAATGCTAAACCGATGACGTAACGGGGCAATCCATTCCTGCGGTGTAGCTGGAACTTTAGTGCTAGGACTGGAATTATGATCAATGGTTTGGCGCAAATCATCCCGAAGCAATTTCAACATGGAAATGACTTGGGGTCGGTGAACCTGCTCACTGCCTTGTTCAACTTTTGCCATCATATGAACGAGCGTTCCACCGATACCGTCATGAAGATCATGGGCGATATCCAAACGCTCTCTTAATTTTGCATTTTTTAGCTCTAAGAAATGTTCTCGCTCTAATGTAACGGCTAGTTCTGAACGTGCGTTCGCAATGCTCTCAGCTAATTCAACATTAAACCGTTCAATGCGTCTGACATTATGCGCCTGACGCAGCCCCAGTATCCCCGCCAGGCACAATGTGATGACAATATTCGCATATGGCAATATTGGAAATTTTTCCGGATCAGGCAGAAAGAGGAGGAACGCATCGTACTGAATTGTCACAAAAAGTACTAATAAGCAAATTGAGAACAAAAAATATTCGTTATTACGCTTTTGAAACGTCAATACCGGAAACTGCACACAGTTAAACAAGAAAAAGCCTAACGCAACGAGTACACTCGATATTTGGATCGCACCAAGATAATCTTGTGGCGTAAGAATGAGTGTGCCAATAAATACGCTGAAAATCCCCCATAAAAAGCGTTCATAACGCTTTAAAACCAGCTCGCCAAAGCGCAATGTAAACATGCAAAAACATGCAATATTCAGCAATAAAGCAATTGCGTTAACTCTTACGAATGTTACAGAATTCGAAAAAGGCCAAGGCGTGGTCACAAGAATATTAGCTATGAAGACAAGCCAGAACAGTGACGAAAATGCATACCACCCGTAGTAGGTCTGATCACGGCGTATGATCCAGATACAAAAAAACAAAATACCGATAACGCCGGAAACTATCACATTTGCAACATATAAAGTACGTTGCCGCCACCAGTAGTTGTCATAAATACTTTGGACCTGCGTTGGCTCACCAATGATAACAGAGCCTAGCCCAAGCGCTTGTCCTTTGACACCAACAGTTTTAACCCAAAGTGTATTGATACCTTCAGTCAGCCATGCATTATGCAGAACCCAATAGCGCGGCATATTCCAGCTACGCGATAATGGTTCTGTCAGATTCTTATCACGCCAGAGAAAATGGTCATTAACGAAAACCTCTCCGGCCATATTGATTGTCTGTATGAACAATGCAACAGGATTATGTCCTGCTTCAGAACATGTCTGTCGCCAATGAATGCGATACCAAACTTCATCTGAATATTCTGAATGCAGTTGGTTCCAATAATTTGGTAAGGTTACGGCTTCCCAGCGTAAATTTTCAGATTTACGTCCATCAGGACCAGCTTTTGCAGCAGAAATGTCAATAATCTCTGCGGAACATTGCGCAGTAGTCGTCTTTGCCAAAGCGGGCATGGCAAAAAGGCCAAAACATATAATAAGCAGCCACTTCACTTTAACAAACCACGCTCTCTCGCCGCATGAATAGCACGTGTGCGTGAAGAGACTGCGAGTTTTCGGTAAATATGTTTAATATGGCATTCAACTGTATAGCGCGACAAAGAAAGATGGTCTGCAATATCCTTATTGCCAAGTCCGTCGGCAACCAGCAATAAAATTTGATTTTCGCGTGCCGTCAGTACTTGCTGACACAAGTCTTTATTGTCTCCGTCTTTTTCAGGGGCTTTAGAAGGCAGTTCATCGATAATGCGCTTTGCAATAAAAGGATCTATTGGCGCACCACCACGTAAAACACTACGCAATGCAATAGCAATCTCCAGATCATCCCGCTCTTTAAGCACATAACCGACAGCACCGGCCCGCAAGGCACCTAGAATGACGTCCTCTGTGGCCCATGCCGAGATAACCAAAATGGAGAGGCCAGGATCACTCGTATTCAGCTCGGATATCAAATCTATACCACTACCATCCGGCAAGCCAATATCAATCAGTGCCAAGGCGACAGGCTGGTCTGACAAATGCGCGCGAGCTTCACTCAGTGAAGCTGCAAAAATAAGGGCATCAATTTTATAGCCAAATTCTAGCAGAAGATTTTCCAACCTCAAGCGAACCTGCATATCGTCCTCAACTATAAGTACGGGCGCAGGCAAAATGAGATTGACCGCTATTGCACCTAAAGACATAGGTTGGTTCCTTTTGAAGGCCGTAAAGGGTTAAAAAAACTAATACAGTAAAATTTAGCCGCATGAAACTTAACGGCTAAATTTATCTCCATACAGGTCTCCAAATCCAGTTTACTCTTACAAGGTCTAAAACTTCACGCTGAAATTGGCATTCACACCGTTTTGAGTGACACCGGAACCAAACTGCCCCTGATAAGAAACACCAAGTTTGGCGTTTTTCGTAATAGCGAAATCAAGCCCGGCTTCAATCAGTGCAGTATCCTTGCCAATCGGACTGCCCGATGTTGTGAACGCATTGGAGCCTGCAGCAAAGCTTGCGGTTGATGATGGAATTACATCGCCAAATGCATGCCGCCAGCCAAGATCAGCACGAGCAGTTGTCAGTGTATTGCCAAGCTCAAAGCTGGTTGAGAGACGCATGCCGAGGGTTGAGAGGGTTGTGTCCATCGTGCCGGATTTCACGCTCAACGCTGCACCATTATGGCCTGTTTCTGTAAAACTGTCCGTTCTGACATTGACATAGGCAAGGTTGGCATAAGGCTCGATGATTGAGCGCGGGCTGAGATCATGCTTATAGCCCAATTCACCAAACACCTGAAACGTACCGCCATGATAATCAGCGGACAGCTTGTCAGAATAACCATTGAAAGCAACCGAGCGGCTCATCTCGATATTGTGCCAGGAATAGGAAAGCCCTGAGCGGAAGCCGAGCGCGCCTTGTGCTGTCGCCCATTCGGTTCCTGCATAAGCACCAAACGTATAATTATCGCTGGAACCAGATGAAGAAAGGCTTGGCGTTTTAAAGGTTGAACGGCTGTATCCGGCCATAAGACCCAACCGCCAACTATCATAAACATCACCGTCAATACCGGTGATGAACCCACCAATGGTCGACTTAGTGCGTGCGGCATTATCAGTTGCTGATTGCGTGGCCCAACTGCCAAAAGCGGCCCCCCATGCGGCATAGCGCTGAAGATCATCAGCATTAACCGGAGCAACATGATCAATGGCATTGCCTGCCTGACTGTTTTTAGCTGCCGGACCATAGGCCATCACGGAAACCGGATTAACCGGTGTACCGCCAAATGCCTGAGACAGGCGATTATTGACCGATGATCGGGTGATGCCGCTGGCATTGAGCAAGACACCGCTTGCGGATGCATAGGCTTCGCCGCTTAATTGCGGCAGACTTGAGCGAATGGTTGAACCGTCAGATGCAGAAAAATCCAGTGCTGCGAGCAATGGTTTAAACTCTGTCGCAGCATTATTGGCGAGATTATCCAATGCAGCGCCAACTTCACGGTCTTCATGATTGCCCGCATATTGCGAATAAGCATCAGCATCACGGCTCAATGATACGGTATAAGACAGATTACCATTATCTGTCGCAGTTGCTGTGAGCGTTGGCGAGGTCAATGTGGTGCTAACACTTGTAAAGTCACCACTCATTGCGTCCACTTGTAACCATTGGTTTGAAGTGAGCGTAAAACCATCACGATAATAACCGCGATCTGCTGCAAAGCTGATCGTCCCATCAAGATCGGCATTGCCATTTACAATAAGGCTGCTGATGTCAGACTGATCATTGAATGCGAGTTGCAAGGTGCCGGTAGCTGACTGAGCATAATTGCCATCAATAGTGATTGCCGCACCGGCAACAGAAGGATTTAATATCCCGCTATTGCGGAACTGCTGAGCTGCATCTATCTGGTAAATCCCTTGACCGGAAAGCGTTGCTGCTTGCGCTACACCGACATCAAAGACTTGATGGTTGCCAGTCAACAGTGTTGTGCCACCATCAAGATGCAGGGAAATATTCTTGCCCTTGATATTGCCACCGTAAGCCAGTCTGAAATCCGTATCCGCTGTGCCAGTCGAATTCCCTTGTGCATCAGCCTTCAAGCCGAAACTCAGCTCAGTCAAACGCAAATTGCCATCATCATCTGTTTGATAATAATCAGAGATAATATCCCCGAAAATACTTGCCCCCTGCATGACATTGATCTGTCCCACCAAGGCATTTTCAGACATGAAGATTGCAGCTTTTTTACCTGCAACACGGCCGGTCAGATCAAAGGTGGAAACCAATGCACCATTCAGCTCCTCAGTAATAGTAGCGCGCTGATCCTCCACTCTGTAATCAAGTTCCAGAATATAAGAGCCACGATAGCCCGTTCCGTCACCACGCGAGTTATGACCAAAGTCAAAGCTGACCGCGATACCATTTTCACCCATTGCTTGCACATCACCACGATGGGTTAATGTGTGATCTTTACCATAAGCGAACATGATGCCGCGGCCATTCGCACCATTGGCATGAACCCTCACATCAGGGGCAACAATCAGATTATTGGCCGCTCCATCGATACGGATGCCACCACCGCCAGCCCCAACGGACAGCAAATCAGCATTCTGGGTAATGGTATTATGACTGCCATAGACATGAAGCCCCAAGCCCAAAGTGGCAGTATTATATGTATTGTCGATATAGGCAGTGCCTTGAGTATTACGTCCAAAATACGGATTATTATTAATGATAGTCAGCCCGTCACCATAAACAGAATGTCCATAGAAATTACGCCGGTCGATTGTGTAACCAATATCTTGCAAAGCAGCCAGCTCGGCTTCCATCAATGTGCTATAATTGCGATAAAGCTGATGGCTCATCAAACTATTTTTAAGTTCAATATGACTGAAAAAAGGAGCGTCATAAGGTCCGTAATCCGTCGCAACCCGCATAGGCAGACCCTTCATCGCGCCATTGAGCACCTCACTCACATGTGTTCCGGTGAAATAGGCCTGATCTTTTCGGACATCAAAAGCATCCTCACCATCTGGAACATAACAACCCTTACAATTTATAAACTGACCAGCACTTGCAAAGTTATCATTATCATCCCGTAAATGCGTGCTCCAGACATCAAAGCCAGGACCAAAACCGTCAGCAGCAAATGCTGCAAGTCGATTATTTTGATCTTCCCAACTGAAAGCATTCGACAAAACGCCAAGTGCATGGCCTATTTCGTGAATAAGTACGGTGCCTAGCGATGTTTCAGCGGTAAGTGCAATATGGGAGGGCGTATATGGAGCTTGTGACCAATCCTCAGTCCCGACTTTGTTATAAACAACGATGGCACCATGCGCACCGTCAAGCAGATTCGTATAATATTGATCGGTCAATGCCGCTTGCACTGTTGTCGGGGAACCATCCAGCATAGTTGCGGCATGGCTGCCAGCTGCCGCCCCCGTACCGCCAATTAATGCGCCGACATTAATGATCGCAGGGTTTTCCCCGGGCACGACTTTAATCACTTCCGCCCAATAACCTGTCGCGTCGATTATCTGATTTTTATATAAATCGCTTAAGTCCCATTCGGACTCATCGCCAAAACCAAAGACACCATCCCCCACATCGAAAAACCGCAACTGAATAAAGGGCGTGCCTTGCGGATCATTGACCACATGCGTGTTAATCGCAGCGGCAGGATTAATCATTGCCCCATAGAGTACACCGGTCGAAAGACAAGTTGACATTGTCAGTTTGGCGATCAGTCTGGATGTCATTGTTTTCCCCTCAAATACGGCAATCTAAAATTGAGCCGGTGCATCACTTATTTTTATGTATGTCGTCATTTTTATTGTAAATCCATCCCTGAAAACTGGTAGTTTTACTATAAAGAGTGTTTTCAAGTGATAGTTAGTTATCCCGGCAATCGCTGTCAGCACCGATGTCTTGCATCAATGATGCCACTGCCGCCTCCAATTGAGGATCAGACGTCATACTGTAGCGGTTTGGATCGAATTCCACGACGATATCCGGTGTAATGATACCATTTTCATATTTGCGCCCGTCAGCATGACGATAAGGCAAAACCGGAAATCTATATTGCAGTCCGGGTACGATTTTGCTGTTAACGGTAGTTACTGCGGTGCCTGTATTGAGGAGCACATCGCCAATGACTTTGCCAAGTTTACGATCCTGATAGGCTTGCGGAAAAATTGACCCATCAGAATAACTGAAACTGTCAACCAATACTGCACTTGGCCAGAGCCAGACATTGTCAGGGCCGTCTTCACGAGGACGGTCATCTACTCCGTAGCTGAAGGCTGGTGTACCACTGAGCAGCGTGATCAATTCACGTGTCAAGTTACCACCAGTATTGGATCGGACATCTATCAGGGCAGCTTTCGCAAGACCTCGTTGTGACAGTAAAGCACCGAGTAACGACAGGTAATTGTCATTATCCATCGCATCCAGAGACTGATAGACAATACACTGGCGAGAAAGCTTACTGACCATAGCACGGCGATTATCGCTCAGATTTTTACTGGCCAAAATCAATTCGTCACGCCAATGGATGGGGGTAACCTCAATAAGACGCTCGCCATTATCACTGTTATCCGCTACACCAATAACGACCTGCCGTCCCGCATTGATGTCAAGCAAACGGTCAATACCACCAGCCTCCGGAACTAGCTGTCCGTTAATCGAGGTGATGATATCACCTGCACCAATATTTAGTTTTTGCCGATCTAACGGTCCGCCGGGCAGGATGGCGGCGATTTTGCGCCCTGCACCGTTGTAATCATTATCCAGATAAATCCCCAAAGCATCATTCTGTGTTCCCATTCCAACAAGGGCAGGATCAGGTGCTGTCATATCCGTAAAGAGATGCGACGCTGACAGTTCGCCAAACATGGCGGCCAGCAGACGTTCAAGATCACGTGGTCCGGCAATAGAGGGCAGATAAGCTCGGTATTTGGCACCGATCTGCTGCCAGTCACGGTTTTCATGTGCCGCATCATAATAACGGTCATTAATATCTGCCCAAGCCTGTTCAAAGGCGGCGCTCAACGCAGCATTTTCATTTCGGCTGAACAAGATTTTAAGCGGTATTTCTACCCTCTGCGCCGGATCCTCTATCGAGCTTCGGATGATGTGGGTGGGTGTTTTAATATCAATTGTTTGTATAGCAGGGTTGTAGTGGATGAATTGTATCTCTTCCGGATTAGTCACCGGAATTGTTGTCACTTCCTGTAAATCACCATTCTCAAGGCTGATCAAATGCACCGACAGCCCCTCATCTATTGCGGAAAAACCCAGCAAATTTTTACCATCCGGTGCAGTGGCCAGCAATTCCATTTTTGGCAAATTGCTGGTCAAGCGCTCTTCAAGCAAAAAGCTGCGCTGACGATCCGGCGTATAGTGATTGAGCAGTTGCTCCCCATCATTCGGATCGGTTTCGTCCTTGGCATTTGCCAGAAAATCCTGCCGTGACTGCCCAGACAAAAAGGCGCGATAAAGATCGAAGCGCGAATTCTGATGGCGATTATCAGCGCTGCGTGCAGTATAAAGCGTCGTTAAGCCAATAATTTGTGTGCCATCCGCACTCCACAAGCCATCATAAAAATTAGGCACGGCCAGTGCCAGCGGGCGCATCGGGGCACTGCCATCAGCGGGAACGATTGCAACACGGTTCAATCCTGATCCGTCAATACTGCGCCATGGAACAAGTAAATCTTTTGAGGTCGGAGACCAGCTGAACTCACCATTTCTGTCAAAGTAATCCGAGTTATAATCTGTCGGCTGATACAGCGTGGCGATCTCTCTGCTGGTCAGATCTAAGACTTTGATCTCGCGACGATCCGACCAAAAAGCCAATTTACTCCCATCAGGGGAGAATTTAGGATCGAGAGCATCACTATTGGCAGACACAACAAGCGGAACTTCATCGTAGGTCAGCCCAAGCTTGCCATTTGCCTGATCCTCAGAAAGATCAATACCATAAATGCCCCATTTATGATCGCGCATTGCCGCATAGGCGAGCATGCGACCATCAGGTGAGAAAACAATATCGCGTTCCTCGCCTGCGGTTTTAGTCAGTTGCCGGTAATTACCTTTCAAATCAATAAGAAAAACATCTGCATTGATTATCAGTGCAAAATACTGCCCATCGGGAGAGCTCTGAAAATTCTGACTGCTCAACGCTTGATAATTCACGAGATGATTCATCCCCTGTTCCAGCGTATTGATATCAACCAGCTCTGCTTTATCCGCACCCGCTGCGAGCGTATGGACCTGCCCATTGAAAGAAAAGGCAATTGTATTGTCATCAGCAACGGTTAGGTCGCGCACCGGAGAGCCCTCAAAATGGGTGAGCTGCTCTTCGCTCTTATTTTCCAGATTTAGCTTCCAGACATTTAACCAGCCGGAAGCTTCAGACAAATAATAAAGCGATTGACCATCTGCACTCCAATGCGGATCAAGCCGATCAATGCCATCAACGGCAAATAGGCGCTCATATTTGTCGCTAGCCCGCTCATAGGTCCATAATTGGCGAGCATTTGCCGCAACTCTGTGCTGGCGCTCTATAGGGTCACCTGACGGGTCATAACTATAAACCAGCTTGGTAGCATTCGGATTCCAGCTGGCTTCAAGCGCAAAATTCGGCAGCACCAGTGACTCGCGCCCGCTGGCAATATTTACGGCGTAAAGCTGGGGCTTCCAACTTGCAGCCCCCTGCACACTGCGTTGTGCATCTCCTAGCCGAAGAGCCGTATAAAGTAAGCTTTTACCATCCGGAGAAAAGCTCGTCGGAACTTCTCTCGCCGATGAATAGGTCATGCGCTGCAATTTACCCGAAAAATCAGCCAGATAAACATCATCATTGCCGTTCACATCTGAAGCAAAAGCCAGCCGCTGAGAATCCGGAGCCCAGACAACACTATGACTATAAGCATTGGCCGGTGAAACTGCGACTGACAAACCACCATCATTATCTGTCAGAAAAACCTGACCGCGATGGGTGAAGGCGATCAGTTTGCCATCTGGTGATAGCGCCGGTTTTTGAATCCAGCGCGCCGGCTCACCGTCAAAATCGGCTTTTGTTTGACTGGGGGCAATCACGGACAGGGTTAGTAATGCAGTAAAAATTACGAAGTTTTGCATTATCATGACCGTCTCCGTCAGAATTTCACGCTGAAATTAGCACTCACTACCTCTGATTTCTCACAAATTACTGCACAATTACTGCCTGTTTTTGTAAAACTAACTGATCTGACATTGGCGAGATTGGCAGAAGGCGCAGAATTTTTCTAATGGTTAAACCGTCAGGCATTGAAGGATCCATCACCGCGATCAATCTCGAGGCTTTTTTCCCTCATACACTACATTTTCAGCTTAACTATCGACTACCACACGTCGAAACGAATGTGAGAACTCCTAGTATTATATATAACCCTATATTTCCTGCAAAAATATCCCTGAAAACTGGTAGTTTTATAACAATTACTAAGAGGATGAATAGATAAGAAATAATTACAACTAATAATTATAAAACCAATATACCAGTTTTCAGGGATATCTATTGACCGTGCGTGATGATTTAAATTGTTTAAATAAATATTCATTTTGCAATTTGCAAAAACATATCGCGGAATATCTTTTTCTTAGAGGAAGCGGAAATTATGTCTCTTATAAAGGTCGGTTTAAAATATCTGACGTTAACCACGGCACTTGCAGCGCCAGCTTTTGTCCCGACCTTTGCCAATGCACAAAACGCCGAAGCGATTCCACCAGCCGCTGATGCGGAATATCACGCCAATTGGGGACTTGATATGATCAACGCCCTGCCCGCCTATCTTAAAGGATATACCGGTAAAGGTGTGGTCGTAGCAGTGATTGATACTGGCTTAGACGTTAATCATCCAGAATATGAAGGCCGTATTTCACCCTTTTTCTACAATTTTGGTAATGAACAGCCAGCCCGCGACGTTTTCCCAGGAATAGATAATGGAGAGTTGATTGGACATGGCGATCATGTTGCAGGAATCATTGGTGCGGGTCGTAATGGCTTAGGCATGCAAGGCGTTGCCTACGATTCTATTCTGATGCCTATACTAGCAGTTGGTGTTTATGGTCGTCATGAGGTTCTTGCGCCGATGGATGAGGCCTTATTGCATGCTGTAGAACACGGTGCAAAAGTTATCAATGGTAGTTATGGGCCATATACGTTTCCCACGAAAAAATTTGAAAACAAATCCACGAATCCAAATTATAAAATATTGAATTATCAACTCATTGAACAAACCCCTGACTACATGAAAGTAACCTATGAAATACTGAAACATGCAGCAGACGAAGATGTTGTCATGGTCTTTGCAGCCGGAAATTCTCGACTAGAGCAACCAGGTGCTTATACGAGTATACCCATCGGTAATGGCATGTTTCCGCTCATCACACGCGATTTTATCAACAGTGGCAAGATCAAGTTCCTCGATTATAAGGTGAAAACTATCGATAAACAAAATCCTGACACCTATCAGTTTTTAGACCCGAGTGATCCTGTTTTTGATGATATGGATTTCTCTGATCTCAAAGGCTCACTGATTGTGGTTGTTTCGGTTGGCCGCGACGGCAAGCTCGCTCCTTACAGCAATGAATGCGGTGAAACGGCTGAATGGTGTATAGCGGCTCCCGGTGGAGCGATGACCCGTGATAATATTTCGGGAGGGATTTACTCCACTTGGCCGCAAGGCGATGAGAATAATGGCTATCGATACATACAAGGCACATCTATGGCAGCGCCACATGTTGCTGGCGCTGCGGCGGTTGTGCGTTCAGCATTTCCCTATATGAATGCCCGCCAGACCATTGAAACCATTTTAACCACCACCACAAAAACCGGTTTTGAAGATCAGGACAAATTCGGACAGGGTTTGCTCAATCTCGGCGCGGCCATTGATGGTCCAATGGCCTTTCGTTACGCTGGTGTTTTTGATGTAGATACACAAGGTTATTCTTCAATCTGGTCAAACTCCATTTCCGGCATAGGTGATCTCACCAAGCGTGGCGATGGTATTCTCGTTCTTAGCGGTCAAAACACCTATCAGGGACCAACCAACATTGTTGGCGGCGGTCTGGAAGTACAGGGAAGTATTACATCGGATAGCCATGTCTCGCAGGCAGGCCAATTGTCCGGCAGCGGCTCTGTTGGCAATGTAATACTGGCAAAAGGTGGCAAGATCTCTCCGGGCAGTGCGATCTTTGCAGACAATGCAATCGGCACTTTAACAGTTAATGGAAGTTTCTTCCAATCAAGCGGCTCAACCTATATTGCAGGTCTGTCAGCCGCTAATGGCACCGATCACATCAGCATCAATGGCGTAGCTATATTTGGCAGCAATAGTTCATTGGAGCTTGTGCGCCAAGGCGCCGGGCGTGGCACTGCTGCTGGACGCTACACGTTACTTACAGCCCGTGACGGTGTTATGGGTACCTATGATAATTGGGGCGGCAGCTTGGTTACGCAAACGCCGTTCATCGATTTTGCCTTGGATTATGATACCTATAATGTCTTTTTAGAAACCAGCCGCTCGGATGTGGCTTTTGCGGATATTGCTGTTACGCATAATCAAACAGCTACCGCAACAGCCTTGGAAAGTCAGGGCGAAGGAAGCATCTTATACGACCACATGTTGTTCTTGAATAAAACAGAAGCCCGGCAGGCCTATGATCAGCTCTCGGGTGAGGCATATGCCTCGATACAATCCTCATTGATCAATAACAGCGCGTACACGCGTACAGCTGTATATAATCAATTGTCCCGAAGCTTTTCCAAGTCTTCAGGCATTGGTGAAACAACAACCGGTTATCTGGATCAGCCGAATTTCTGGATGCATGGCGTTGGTGAATGGACAACACAATCCGGCAACGACAATACGGCAAAAACAAGAAACAGTATTGGCGGTTTTCTGACCGGTATTGATGCACAGGTTTGGGATAATTGGCGGTTTGGCTTACTGGCTGGTTACAGTTACAGTAAGTTCCGCATTCATGAACGTATGTCTTCCGCCAAAAGTGACGATTATACCATCGGCTCTTATGCTGGCACTGAAATGGCCCATAATCAAGGCACTTTCGCGTTCCGCTCGGGGGCTGCTTATACCTGGCATAATATTGATATGAACCGTGGTATCGCCTTTGCAGGTTTTGAAGATAAGCTAGCAGCGGATTATAAAGCGGGAACATTTCAGGTTTTTGGAGAGCTCGGCTATAAGCATCAAACCACAGAACAATTCGCTATCGAACCCTATGCCAATCTTGCGTATGTGCATTTGAGAGCAAATAAATTCAGCGAAGACGGCCGTAATGGCGCAGCCTTGAACATTTATAAATCCACAATGGATACGGCGTTGGCATCGCTCGGATTTCGGATCTCTGCCGACCTTAATCAAGAGGTTATCCCGGTTAAGGCACGTGCCGACATTGCATGGCGACACGCTTTTGGCGATGTGACACCAACATCAAAAGCAAATTTTACCGGATCTGATGCTTTTACTATCAATGGCATGGCTATTGGTCGTAACACCGCACTTATCTCGGCCGGACTGGATTTCCAACTTGAAAAAAATGCAGTTCTTGGAGTTAGCTATCAGGGGCAATTCGGTTCCGGCATCACGCAAAATGGTCTGAATGCCAGCTTGAAAATCCAGTTCTGATGAATTTACGTTAAAACGTGTCGCTATGCAGCTTACTCGTGCGACGTCTCCTTCTCTCCCCATTGTGGGACAGAAGGAGATGTTAATGAACATGGTGACCGCGATATTTTGCGTGACCTGAGCCCCAACACTCCTCCATTTTTCAGGAGAGTCTTGGGTTATACTATTGGCCTTAAGCGGCCTGTTTTTCTAGAGCCATTTTTATGGCGAACTCATTCGGTGTGACATTGCCGAGTGAA
>NZ_BAAADE010000017.1:0-23695 GCF_039522165.1 Paenochrobactrum glaciei | reverse complement strand
TCCAGCTTCCTGCTCTTTAATCATCCCGATTATCTGTTCGTCTGAAAACCGTGAGCGTTTCATTGTCCATCTCCTACCAAGGATTGAACTCTACCAAAATCTGGAGGAGTTTGCGGGGCTCACGTCACCCTTTATAGGTGCCAAGGATAAAACCGAAGGCTGAGCTTGACGATATCATCCGGCTTTGCATCATGGTCACACGACCGGAAACATAGGTGCCATGGAGAGTGGCGAGGTTGTGCCGATTGACCCGTTTTATGACTGAAAAACACGTCGGAACATCGAGGAAACCAAGGCTTTTAAAATCGCCTCATCCTGATTTTCAGGGCAGCTCTTTGTCGTAGATACGCAAGCAATATGAATGCTGACAACATTTATCTGCTTGAGTGGCGGGGATGCGCCTGAATACACTTGTGACGCTATAAAAGCGTGATCACCTTGTTTAAGGTGTTGAAATAATAGGACTATTTTAGAGCTTGATCGCAGCCTTCGGACTCTTCGGAGGGCAGCACTCTATCCAGCTGAGCTACGGGTGCGTAGACGCTTGATCTATAAAGCAAAGCCTTTCTAACGCAACCATTTTTGCGGATCAATGGGGAAAGGTTGAATTGATTGCAGTTTATGTGAATAATCTGATGGGAGTGATTATGGGGGAGTTATCTGAAATGCCCGTCTGCAAATCCTTGACTAATTGTCGATCGATGCTGCCTTCAATCTACAGCCGTATTCAGCAGGGCGCATATGGACCTGCCCTGATGAAATGGAGAGGCTTCCTGTTAATATTTCATACAACAGGAGAACCCTATGAGTAGAAGCAAGCGCCCCGTTATTACGGATGATTTCAAGAAAGAGGCCGTCCGGCTTATTGCAACTAGCGGGCGGACATTCAGCGAGACTGCCGCGGACCTTGGAGTTGACCTCTCTACACTGACGCGCTGGAAACGCCAGCTTCATGAAGCTGATCTTTTACTTGGGCCGCATGAGGATGCTAAAGAGCTGGCGCGACTGCGCAAAGAAAACGAGATATTAAAACGCGCAGCAACTTTTTTCGCCAAGGTTGAGGAGGATAAGAAAACAGTCCAGTGAACTGTTTTCCCGACGAACAGTCGATGAAGTTTAAATTCATCGATGATGCGAAGAAGGAGTTTCCCATCTTTCGGCTCTGTTCAGTTCTTAGTGTCGGTGAAAGAGGCTATTTTGCTTGGAGAGGACGTCCAGCCAGTTCCCGGCAGAACAGGGATGTGATCTTATTGGCCCATATACGCTCTCAGTTTAAGACATCGCATGAAATCTACGGATCTCCACGCATGCATGTAGAACTCCAGGAGGCTGGTATTGATGTTGGCCGTCATCGCGTTGCGAGGCTTATGAGGGATAATAAGTTGAAAACTCTACAAAAACGGCGCTACAAGAAGACCACAGACAGCAACCATGCTGGTCTGATTGCCCCATCTTTCTTGAACAGGACTTTACATGCACTGGCCCAGATCAGAAATGGGGTGTTGATATCAGCTATATCTAGACCGCTGAGGACTGGCTCTATCTGGCAATTGTGCCGGATTTATTCTAGCGGCGTATTGTCGGATGGGCAACAAGTGACAGGCTCAAAGAAGATCTGGCACTGATGGCTTTAAACCGGCGCTACTCTTCGCAGGCCACCCTCCGGGCTGATCCAGCAATCGGATAGGGGCGGCCAATATTGTTCCTGTGACTATAGAGAACGATTAGCCAGTTACGGCATCGTCGCATCAATGAGCGCTAAAGGGAGTTGTCATGATAATGCGATGGTCGAAATCGTATTTAAAACCATCAAGTCAGAGATGGTCTGGTGCACGAGTTTCCAAACACGTGTGATTGCTGAAAAAGCCCTTGGCCGATACATTGATGGCTTCTATAATCCAATCAGGCGGCATTCAGCGCTCGGATATAAGTCGCCAATAGCATTTGAGGCCAACAACCGCAGTCGCTGAGTAAAAAGTTTCTCCACTAAACCAGAGCAAGTCCAAAAAATCTCTGGAAACTGAAATGTATAGCTGTTGCCACTTGCAGAGAAAGTTTGCGTGTTCTGCGCAGAACCTAGGTTTGAAAGTGAGAGTGCAATAGCAAAAAATCGCGAAGCGAAGAACACAAGACATAAGAACCTTCTCATGGAGGATAAGGTTTAAGAAAACCGCTCTTTCAGAACCGGTTAGTATCTTGCTTGAAATGCGGCAAATTTATTCGAGATTGATTTATTCGACAAGTGTTTGTAAGGGGCTCATATCTACCATGTTTCTGTTATTTAAAAGCTTTAATGCTATAAGTTCTGCTTTTCTGTTGTCAAAAGGAACTAACCTTTTTGCTTAAGTGGCTTCAAAAGAGATTAACGGCGTGGTCGCCGGAACATAAAAAGATTATTCGCAATTTTCCAGGTTTTGAAGAACTGGTAATGAGCCGGATTGGTCATGAAGACAGGCAAGGCACAGTCGTTGGGTTTTATACAAAAGATAGCATTTATGAGTTGGAGAAAAACCGCCTACAGCGTTCGCTGAGCTTACTCAATTTGCGATATGATTTGTCAGAAATTGAAAATCAGCAATCCTGGGTACGAAATGCCGGAATGAAGCCTTCAGTCCTGGTCAAAATGCGTGAAAAACATCAAGGGCCTTTGCTCTATGTGGATGTTGATGCTGTTTTTCATCGTAATCCGTGGCCGTTTTTGCTGGAGCAAGATTGTGATCTTGCGGTGTATTTCGAGCCGGAGGGTAATCTCTTGAGCGGAACATTATTCATTGGTGATACACCGGCAGCAAAAGATTTATTGAGCGTGTGGGATCAGGCTTGCCGTGACAATCCGGAGGAGTGGGATCAACGGGTTTTACAAAAAATTATTGCCGACGATCAACAGAGCAAAAGTCCGCGTTACCGAGTGGAAAGATTACCGGTTTCTTATTGTTGGGTGTTTGATAAAATCAATAACGAGCCGGAGAGCGAGATTTATATCGAGCATTTGCAGGCGAGCCGCGAGAAAAAGAAACGCAAGCGTTTATTCAATCGCAAAGGCAAGGGACTAACCCGCCGCGATGACAGAATAAAAGAAATTGAAAAAGTGCTTTTTTAATAGTTTTAAGTGGTAAGTGTCGTTTTATTTATGGTTTCGCAGCCCCAGATATGTGAGTGGCGGACTACCGAAAGCGCGTTTGAACATCAGCGTAAAAGCTGCCGGATTTTCATAGCCCAAATCTAGCGCTACATTGGTAACCGGCTCTCTGCTGGCAAGGCGCGGTATTGCTGACAGCAGGCATGCTTGCATACACCATGCTTTAAAACTCATGCCTGTTTCGCGCCGGAAAAGCCGTGTGAATGTACGCCGGCTGGTGCCAATGCTTTCACACCAATCATCAATAGTTTCATGAATATTGGGTGCCAGCATAAAAGCGCGGCAGCGCTCGGCTAAAATTTTATGTGTCGGATAGGGTAGTGAGAGTGGAAGAGGCGGTAATTGTGCCAGCTCATAGAGGAGCAGCTGCATCAGAGTGCCTTCACGGCCGTCCAGTGGGTATTCCAGCGGTAAATCCAGTGCCTCATTGATTAGCTCACGCACAAATGCGGAAATGCTGACCACCTGACAATTTTCAGGCATCGTCGGAATGGCATCGGGCTCCAGATAAAGGCTTTGCATGGTGACCTCGCCGACGATACGCACATTATGCGTCGCGCAAGGCGGGATCCACATACCACGCTGCGGTGGCATGACCCATGTGCCGGTAGGGGTGGTGAGAACAATGAGGCCGGACTTTGCAGACATTAATTGGCCGCGGCGGTGATGATGGGGCACAATTGAGTGGCCATCGGGATAAATATTGCCGATAGCAACAACGGGGCGGTCGATATGGTCAACCTGATCAATATGGATGTGACGCATGTTTTGACCCGATTTAGTAATTGAATGACCCAACATCGGTGGCGGGTCTAAAACTTCTGTATCATGAAAAAGCAGATAATCGCAATAAGTTGCGAATAAGCAGGTGCTGACAGCCTGCAACAAGAATGAAAGTTTAATTCCGTGTCAAACACAACTGTTTCTGCTGTTCCGATAAAAGCAAAAGCTGCTTTTCCTGTTCTTTTGGGCGCAAGTGCAGGGCATCTTCTGAATGATCTTTTGCAGGCCTTATTGCCTGCGATGTATCCGATTTTGCAGCAAGGATTTTCGCTAAGCTTTGCTCAGGTCGGTATTTTGACCTTCGTTTATCAGCTGACAGCATCTATTTTTCAGCCCTTCATCGGCCATTACACTGACCGTAATCCGATGCCCTATTTGCTGCCTTTAGGCATGGCTTCATCCATGAGCGGCTTACTGGCACTGGCCTTTGCACCAAGCTATGGCTGGTTGTTGTTGGGTTCGGTTTTATTGGGGCTGGGGTCTTCGATTTTCCATCCGGAAACATCACGCATTGCACGCCTTGCGTCCGGTGGTTCGCATGGACTTGCGCAATCTCTGTTTCAGGTGGGCGGTAATTTTGGTTCAGCACTTGGGCCTTTGGCAGCAGCGTTTATCATTCTGCCGCGCGGGCAAAGCGGTCTGGCATGGTTTGCCATTGCAGCTCTTGCCGGTATTATTTTATTGTCGGCGCTGGGGGCTTGGTATCGCTCCAATGGTCTGACACGTAAAGCCAGCAATGCAGCACCGGAACGCCATCCGTTTTTGACCAAACGTCAGGTCAGTGTTGCCATGGCCATTCTGATTGCGCTGTTGTTTTCCAAATATATCTATTTGGCAAGCTTCACCAGCTATTACACTTTTTACCTGATGGATAAGTTTGATCTGCCGATTAAATCGGCGCAGGTTTTGCAATTTGTGTTCTTTGCGTCCGTTGCTGCCGGCACCATTTCCGGCGGGCCAATCGGTGACCGTTTGGGGCGCAGACTGGTGATCTGGGTTTCTATTTTGGGTGTGTTGCCGTTTACGCTGTTACTGCCGCATGTGGGCTTGATAGCTACAGTGCTCCTCACCGTGATTATCGGCTTCGTAATCTCATCGGCATTTCCTGCAATTGTGGTTTACGGTCAGGAACTAATGCCGGGACGTGTTGGCATGGTGTCGGGCTTGTTCTTCGGCTTTATTTTCGGGATTGGTGGTATCGGTGCAGCCGCTCTTGGCGCGATGGCAGACTGGAAAGGGATTTCCTTTGTATTTCTGATCTGCTCGTTTTTGCCCATCATTGGTGTGCTGACAGCATTTTTGCCAAATCCGCGTGAACCAAAAGCCGACTGAATGTAGAAAACTGCTGAAATTAAAAAGCCCCGATAATCGGGGCTTTTTTTTATTAGTTTTGACTATCGTAATCTGCGGATGCTTTGACCAAAGCATCAATATCATCGGCACAGATCTGAGCGCGAAGCGCATCAAATTTCTGTTTATCCCATTGATAAATGCCAAGCGCCAGCAGACGATCAACGGTTGCTTCAGGAAAACGCTGTTTGATTGATTTGGCAGGATTTCCGGCAACGATTGTATAAGGGGCAACCGATTTGGTGACGATGGCGCCGGATGCAATAATGGCACCTTCACCAATGGTTACGCCCGGCATAATCATCGCGCGCATACCGATCCATGCGCCATCCTGAATAATGGTGTCGCCTTTGCCGATATAGGCATCAGTAATGACCTCAACAAATGGATAAAGGCTGAACCAATCGGTGCGGTGGGTGTGATTGCCGCCCATCAAAATGACAGCTTCAGCACCGATGCAGACATAATCACCAATATGAAGCTGGTCGATTTCCCACATTGGCTCCCATGTTGCCAGACTATATTCATCGCCATAATGATAGCGCACGACACTTTCTTCAAATGTGCCTGTCCATGCGCCGCTATAATAGCTGTGCTGGCCGCGAATATGGATATTGGGATTTTTGACGCTTTCCGCCAGCATTTCCACTTTTGACCAATGTTTGACGGATGCCTGATCAACCGACATTTTTACTCTCCGTTTAAAGATGAAGGACAGGCATAAAACGCCATATGAGAGCATTTTTATAACAAAGTGCTCCTATGGTTACAAATATTAGCTGATCTAAGTTTTTAAACCTTCTCAGAGGCTGAACTTTCTCCCCTTCAACAAAGTGAGCAGTAAGAGCGGAATAAGCGTGGTGATGATGATGGCAATAAGCGCCATTGCCATGCCAAGGCCAACCGAGCCTTGCTCGAATTGCCGCCAGATAAAGATGGAAATGGTTTGCATGCCAACGGGCGCAATCAGCACCGAGGCGACCAGCTCACGGGTGGCGACTGCAAAAACGAGCAACATGGCTGTAATCAGGCTTGGCGCAATAAGCGGCAGCATGATGCGGCGAAAGGTGGTGAAACTAGTGGCACCGCAAACGCGTGCTGCTGCCTCCAGATTATCCCCGATCTGATGGAAAGCGGCTGTCGTATAACGGATGGGTTGCGGCAACAAGATGCAGCAATAGGCCAGCAACAGGATCAGCGGTGTATTGTAAGGAGAAACCAGTAGTGCCGGTTGGTTCCAAGCCAAAATAAGGCCGACAGCAACCACGACACCTGGCAAAGAATTTGGCAGAACGGTTAAAACATCGAGGAAGTTGCGGCCGCGGAAGCGCATTTTTACCACCGCATAGGCTGCAACAGCACCCAATAATCCGGTGAAAAGTGCACTTGCGACACCTAAAGACAGGCTGTTGATGAGGGCTTTCATACCGCCTGCGGAATTTTCGGCAATGGCACTGAAATTGTCAAAACCGATATTGGAAAGTGTCAAACCGCCTGAAATGGTCTTTGATAATGCGGTGGCAAGAATGGCAAGCAGCGGTACGCCAGTTGCGATAAAGCTGACAAAGGCAAAAAGAGCAACGACAGGGATGGTAAGATTTCCCAAGGCGCGTTTGTCTTTGGCTTGCGGCTTGCCGACAGTGGTGACATAAGAACGGCGGTTTAAAATCCAGCGCTGGATCATAAAGGCGCCAAGCGATAATAAAACGAGGGCAAGTGAGAAGACGGCAGCCCCTGCCAGATCAATCGGCCAGTCTGAAACACGAAGATCAATTTCGGTGACGAGCACTTCAAAGCCGGAGCGGCGGCCAAGGGCTGCCGGTGTGCCATATTCTTCAATGGCAGCAGCAAAAACCAAAAGCAGACTTGCGGCAAGGCCGGGTGTTGCAAGCGGCAAAGTAATACGGAAAAAAGAGCGCCATGAGGAGGCACCAAAAACGCGACCAACATCGGCATAACGTGCGCCGACGGCTTCAATCGTGCGCGATACGGCAAAATATACCAACGGAAATGTGTTGAGTGCCATGACAAATGTCATGCCGGAAACAGAAAACAAAAAAGACGAGAGGTTGAAACCGGCAAGCTGCTCCAAATAGCCGCGCGGTTGCAGGCTCATAATCCAGCCAAGAGTGGCAATATATGGCGGGATCATAAACGGGATGAGCATCAAGATATCCCAGAATATCGCCAGCGGCACTTTGTAAAGTGCCCGAAATACGGCGAGTGGCACAGCAATGAGTGCTGAAAGAGCGACAACCAGCAACCCCAGCAACACTGTATTGCCGGTAATGCGGAAAAGGCGCGGATCATCAAAGAGTGCCGCAATATGCGAAAACGGATTGGCCAGCGAACCGCTACCCAATTGCGGAAAAATCGATTGCAGGATGATAAAAACAAAGGGGACCGCTACGACGAGTAACAGACCTGCCATGGCAAAATAACCCAGCGGGTTATGCAGGCTTGCGTTTTTAATCTGCATTTTTATTTCCAGTATCAATTGAAAAAATTAGATGCGGGAAGCGCACAAACCTCCCGCACCTTATGCTCTTCAGGTGTTATTAATTGGCAAAAACAGCGTTGAATTCTTTGATAGTTTCATCGCGTTTGCCGTAAACAGCTTCGGCATCAACTGTCAGGATTTTCAGATCATTGATCAGCGGACGATTGGCCGGAATGTCCGTGCGCGATGGCATCAGATAAGTGTCGGCAATCATTTTCTGGCCTTCGTCAGAAAGCATGTAATCAATGAAAGCTTTCGCTTCATCCTGATTTTTTGACCAGTTGAGGATCATGGCCGGACGTGGCGCAATAACGGTGCCGCTTGGCGGGAAAATCACGTCAATAGCTTCGCCCTTGGCTTTGCCCGCAAGCGAAATATAGTCAACCGCACCAAAAACAGCAGCCTTTGCGCCTTGCAAAACAGGATTGAGCGCTTCAGCATTGGCACCGGCAACATTGGCACCGTTGGCTTTCAGTTCTTTGAACAAATCCCAGCCGTTCTGTGCCTGCAAAGCAGCAACCAGCTCGAATGTTGCACCCGACTGTGCGGGATCGGGCAGATTGACCAGATCTTTATATTCCGGCTTGGCAAGGTCTGCCCATTCGGTTGGCTTCGGGGTTTTGCTGTTCGGGTTCCATGCAATACCAAGTGCCGAAACACCCTGTGCCACAGCATATTCATTTTTCAAAAAGTCTGGTACATTCACGGCATTCGGGCTTGTATAAGCCACCAGCCAATTGCGCTTGGCAAAATCGGTTGCTGTATCCCATGATGCGGAAATAAGCACATCCACCACCGGATTAGCAGCTTCTGCCTCAATGCGCGCCATGATCTTGCCGGTTGTTGCCTGAAAAACCTGCACTTTGGTGCCGCTTTTTTCAGTAAAACCAGCAGCCAGTTTTTCAATCAGGCTGCCAGGGCCTGCGGAATAAACCGTGATATCGGCAAAAGCAGCCGTGGAGCTGAGCAAAGTCAGGGCGAGTGCAATCCCGCCGCCAAACAGCTTATTCTTCATGATATTCTCCTGAGATGTCGGGTAAAAGTGCAGTTAATTGGAAAACCAGCGCAACTGGCTATGGTCGATTGCCAGTGCTGTCTGACTGCCCTGCGGACGGGGCAACTGATCGAGATAGGTTATCTCATGGTTGAAACTGTCATCGCCGATGCGCACTGTTGTGAGGTGACCATCCCCGCGAAACTGCGAGCGCAGGACGATGGCCGTAATACTGTTGTCTTGGGAGGACGTGGCAGAAATGGCGCGTGTCGGGATGAGCACATGGCTGTGGTTCTGGTTATGGTGAGGGGTATAATGGGGGGCTTGGAGATAGTAGCTGGTGCCGCGGATTTTGTAATCTTGGCTACAATATTCAACCGGCATGACACAGCCCAGACGCAGAAAATCGGCAACCTGCGTGCTGGCCGGATTAGCCACCAGACTTTGCGGATCGGCGAGTTGCTCAATATTGCCGCTGCGCATGATCGCTACCTGATCGGCAAGCGCAAAAGCTTCGCTCTGGTCGTGGGTGACATAAACGGCGGTCAGGCCTAAATTACTCACCAATTGTTTGATTTCGCTCACCATATTCTCGCGCAATTCGCGGTCGAGATTGGAAAGCGGTTCGTCAAAAAGGACGAGTTTTGGTTCGGCGACAATCGCGCGGGCAATGGCGACACGCTGTTGTTGCCCGCCGGACATATCGCTGATGGAGCGCGTTTCAAAAGCACTTAGCCCCACGCGTTCAAGTGCAATTTTTACGCGTTTTTCGCGGTCGCTGCGATTAATACCACGCATTTCTAACGGAAAAGAAACATTGCCCGCTACACTCATATGCGGCCAGAGCGCATAATCTTGAAACACCATGCCGAGATGGCGTTTTTCAGGCGGCAAAAACAGACCGGATGTGGCATCGGCAACCATGGTGCCGTTAATGCTGACATCGCCTTTGGTGGGGGCAAGCAAACCGGCAAGAAGACGGAGCAAAGTGGTTTTGCCGCAACCTGATGGCCCGAGCAGCGCCAATGTTTGCCCTTTCGGCAGCATCAGGCTGATATGATTTAAAATTGTCGTTTTGCCATAAGCGAGGCTGAGCCCGTTTACGCTCACTGCAATTTTTTCTTGTACCGTCGGGTCGTAAAGCATCAAGCTACCATCATCTTTCGTTACAATGCCTGTTAGGACAGTTTTGTAACGATGGAATGACGGGTTTTTGACAGTTGTGTCACAATGGAGTTTTGCCGGACAATCAATAAAGATCATCCGGCAAAATTTATATTTAAATCTTATTCAATACCAAGGAACTTGAACGGTTCGGAGTCTTTGAAATTAGCATTGACCTTGCCGGCAAAAATATTGCTCTGATTGGCACCCAGATCAAGCTTCTGCACTTTGCCGCTTTCCTTCGAGAAATCGAGCCCCTTCAGATCAACCCAGAATGTATTCGGTGTCAGGGCAGATTCAAAGAAGTAGAGCAAACGGTTATGGTCTGCGACGGTTCTCCAGCGTGTCGATGAAATATTGGGCTGATCCGGTGTGGTGATGCCGTAAGGCACCGAAACGTTACGGATAACACTGAAAACGCTTGCGACTGCCATGTCAGGATTTTCATGCTTAGGCAGTGCATCCACATAGAAAGAAGCGCGCGCAAAACGGTCGGCTGCGCGGTTGGTGCCCGGCAACATAACAGTGCCGCCGATCTGCTGCCAGTAACTATCAAGCGCCAGCTGCTTTTCAAAAGTCGGCGAATTGGTCATCACATTATAATTGCGGCTATGATGGATAACCTGCTTGCCATCGATATATTCGACAATGGCGCTGTCGCCTTTGGCATCGGAGATAGAAAGATGGAGCGTGGCAAGACGTTCTTCACCAGGCACATTGTCGGTGACAATGGTAAACGGCTCTTTCTCCAGCTCTTTTACGGCTTCTTCAACCGTTGCAAAACTGTCGAGCACATATTGTGCCCATGCAGCAATAGTTAGCCCCGGTTTGGTTTTATCCAGTGTTGGATATTCGGATTCAACCAGCCATAAGACGTTTGCCACAAGACCTTTTTCATTCATGCCGTCGGTGGTGGAAATGTCATAACCGGAGGCAATCACGCTGCCATATTTTGATGTCCATTTCAGTGAGTTTTCACCCGCTTCACCGCTGCGCTGCATACCGCGCGGGAAAACCCACAAATTGGTGCCTGAATCGACCTTCCAATCCATTGAACGGGCGGTAATCATCTCATTATTATTGCCTTCATAAACAAGTCTTGTGCAGGCCTGTGATGTTAAAGGCGCTGCAAACATGGCAAAGGCAACCGTGCTGGTCATCAGAATTGAACGAACTGATTTATGATTGAGGAACATCTGATTAACTCCGTTATAAGTGCTGCAAATACTTATCGATTTGAAGCAGACATTCAACCAATGCTATTCGTTCAAATGTAGTTATGGTTAGCGTGGACAGATCGGATCTATTGTTTTTTGCCAGAGTCACTCCTGTTGCATGCTTAATAGTGGCGCATACGACGGGAGCGCTGGTTGTTATTTCGCGCGTCTGGCTTCCAGAAATGCAGGGATAAGAAAAGGCGCTAAAGCTTTCGCCTTTTCAACATCTGCTTCATCATAAGCATATTCAGCATCCAGCAAATTGATGGTGCCGATGGTCTCACCATTATAGATTACCGGAATATTGATCGCAGAGCCTAAGCCAAGACTAAAGATCAGCTCGTGATCAAAAAAAGCCCAGATGATGCTGTCACGATCTTTGCCTAAAAACGGCTGCTGGTTTTTTAAAACCAGATCACCCCAAGGGGTGGCACCCATGGGCTTGCGGCCAAAGACAGGGTAAGATTTTTCATCATTAGAATAAACGCGCGCCACTTCACCGCCATCCACATAAAGCATAGTGAGAAGCTTATGGCCGACACTGTCTTTTAAAATGCGGTCAACCGCTTGGAAAATTTTGTCGGGCTGGTTTTTTTCAGCCAATAGTAACAGGAGAGACTGTTCTTGCTGCATGGCTATCTCGTTCATTTCCAAAAATCACGTAATGTGGAAGGGGTGTGCATATGGCCGTAAAGATGATCCCAGAACTCTTTACGGCGGTCTTTTTCAACTGTTTTCCAGACATCATGCACGGCAACTTCACCACACCAATAAGCATAAACAAATGGTGCGCGCAGGCCGTGTTTCAGAAAGGACAGGCGCGAGCGTACTGTGCTGACTTCCTGAAAAGCGGTTTGGGCGGTGATTTCAGCAATGTCTTCAAGCGACTTATTTTCCACATGTAACATCCATGCTGCATTGCAGCGCGATGCACTGCGAAGACGCTGTAAAGCAACTGCCAATTCGTCCGCTGGTGTATCGACCCAATCAATGAAGAACAGGCCATTATCGGCAATGCCTTCAAACAAGGCGCTGCTGGCAGAACTGGTGACAACTTGCGCACCATCAAGCGGCATGAGACCTTCTTTTACATAGCGTTCGCGAAGCCCCATATGCACCAGATGGCCGGGAAATGCTTCATGCGTTGCCAGATGTTTGAGCGAATAAGTCGTATAAGGCAGATCGAGATTGAGGATCAGACGGCGACCCGGATAATCGCAATAGGCAGAAAAAGGCACATCTTGTGCTGCAACCGGTTCAATCCAGTCGTCGTCCAAATCATACATCATGGCATTGGAACGGCGGCGGGCTTCTTTGGTTAATTCCCCCAGTGTGGCTAAAACAGCTTGCGGAGCCACGCGATTATCCTTTTCAAAGCGTTTGACATCTTCTGTCAAATCTCCTGAACGATAGCCAAGTTCATCCAGCTTTTCACGGATTGTGCTGTAATAGCCATCAAAAATCTCCGCGCCGATTTTCTGCGTGTCGACACGAAGCTGGCGCTTGAGGCGTTCTTGAAAACTGACTGGTTTTTCCTGAAATGTTTCAATTAGCATCAGCAGAGAATCTGCCATTTCGCTAAGATAAGCCAGACGTAATTCGCTTTCGGCTTCCTGCGGCAGACGGTTGATCAAATTTTGCAGACGCTCGGTTGCCTCATTGTAATCCCGCAAAAGGATCGGTTCGACAGGTGCCATAGCAACCGGAATAAGACCTTCGCGATCCAGAAAACCATCGCTGCTTTTGGTGCTGCGGTAAAGCTGATCAAGACCGGCGGTAAGCCCTGCTAATTCATGGCCTAATTTCATGGTGTTTGCCTCCGTCTTACAAGGTGTTTTTGACAAAGCGTCCGTCGATCATAATGGCGCTCATATGCGCACCATCATGTTGCAACAGGCTGATATCGCTTAACGGATCGCCATCAATGACGAGAAGGTCGGCAAATGCACCCTCAGCAACAATACCGGCTTCGCCGCTCATCCGGCACAAATCAGCGCCGACAATAGTCGCGGAATAGATGATTTCAGCTGGTGTCAGCACTTTGGCCAGCAGTTCAAATTCCATGCAATGATATTTACGTAACTGGCCCAACAGATCAGAACCAAATGCCATTGGCAGACCTGCATCGCGCATAATTTCCAGCGAGCGCAAACCGCCTTGGCGAACGGTTTCGATCTTGGCAAATTCGGCTTCGCCCAAGCCCAGTTCTTCGCCGTCTAATGCCAAGGCATCATAAGCAACCAGTGTCGGTACGGCGATACAGCCTTTTTCAGCTGCCAGTTTTGCTGTTTCTGGCGTAATCAGATTGCAATGTTCCAGCGAGTGAACACCAAGCTCCACCACACGGCGGATGGATTTATCGGTGTAAACATGGGCGGAAACATAAAGGCCGGCATTGTCGGCTTCTTCAACAATGGCCGCCAGCTCATCTTTGGAAAACTGGATGGAATGGATCGGATCATTAGGGGAAGAAACACCGCCATTGGCCATCACCTTGATGAAACGGGCGCCTTCTTTGATCATTTCACGTGAGACGCGACGCACCTCGTCAACGCCGTCAACGAGAATACCCATGGAGCCCAAACGGTCGGACATAATGCCCGGACGATTGTCGGTGCGTTGGCGCAGATCACAGTGACCGCCGGTGGTGGAAAGTCCTTTGCCGCAGATCACCAGCCGCGGGCCGTCAATCAGCCCTTCTTCAACCGCACGCACCAGACCATGATCGGCACCACCCAGATCCCGTAAAGTCGTGAAACCACGCAGAAGGCTTTCTTGCATCACACGAGCAGAGCGCAAGGCTGCGAGCGAGGATGGGGCGATGGAATTTGACCATAAATCAAGCGATTCAGCCACCACATGCACATGACAATCAATCATGCCCGGCATCAGCACTTTGCCGTTGAGTGCTACTTCTTCAGTGCCTTCCGGTTTTTCGATGCGGGCGGCGATTTTTTCAATACGGCCATCACGAACCAGTACGGACATACCATCAATCAATTGGCCTTTGCGTGTATCAAGAATACGGCCACCGGTGAAAAGCGTATTTTTATGCATGAGACTATCTTTCAAAAATGGCGTGATTAGCGATGATGGCAAGCCAGCAAACGACCATTATCGCGAGTGGTCAGCTCCGGCGCTGTGCTGCGGCAAATGTCACTTGCGAGCGGGCATCTGGTGTGGAACGAACAGCCGGAAGGCTTGTTGGTGGCGCTTGGAATATCATCATTGGAAGCGCTGAACTGATGGCGGTTGCGTGGATCAAGGGATGGCGCCGAGCGCATCAGTAATTCAGTATAGGGATGTGCTGGTGTGGCAAAGATGGATTTTTTGTCGGCAATTTCGACGATTTTGCCCAGATACATCACCGCGACACGGTCGGAGAGATATTCAACAACACCCAGATCATGAGAGATGAACAGAAAAGCGACACCAAGTTCGCGTTGCAGATCGGAGAGCAAATTGAGAATTTGCGCCTGTACTGAAACGTCAAGTGCCGAGACCGGCTCATCGCAGACAATGACATCAGGCTTCAGGGCAAGCGCGCGGGCAATACCGATGCGCTGACGCTGACCACCTGAAAACTGGTGCGCGTAATTATTAGCCTGATCGGGGCGTAAACCAACGCGTTGCATCAGTTCGGCGACACGAGCTTCCCGCTCTTGTTTGGTGCCGATATTATGAATATCAAGCGGTGCGCGAATGATATCACGCACGCGGTGGCGCGGATTAAGCGACGAAAACGGATCCTGAAATACGATCTGCACGCGTTTGCGATACGTGTTTAAGGCGGATTTTCCGAACTCTTTGACCGATTGACCATCAAAGGTTACTTCGCCATCGGTTGCTTTAATCAAGCCTAATAGCGCCAGACCGGTGGTGGATTTACCGCAGCCGGATTCTCCCACCAGACTTAAAGTTTCGCCGCGATTGAGTGAAAAACTAACTCCGTCAACAGCCCGCACTGCGCCCACAACACGGTTTAAAACGCCCTTACGGATCGGGAAATGAACTTTCAAATCCTGAACACTTAAAAGAGATGATGGCTGTGGCATGAGTGTCTGATCCTGATGTTCAGTTGCAGGCATTTTGAACCTCCCAGCAAGCCGCATAATGGCCGGTTATTTTCTCTTCAAATGGCGGGCGTTCTACATGGCAGCGCTCAGTGGCTTTGGTGCAGCGCGGTGAAAATGCACAGCCCTTTGGCAATGCCCAGAGCGGCGGAACGGTGCCCGGAATATCGACAAGGCGTGTGTCGCTTCCGGTATGGGTGCGCGGGATCGCGCCCAATAGTCCAAGCGTATAAGGATGCATCGGATTGTCGAAAAGCGAGTTGACGCTGGCTTCTTCAATGCGGCGTCCGGCATACATGACCACCACACGATCAGCCATTTCGGCGACCACGCCCAGATCATGTGTAATCATCACCATGGCTGTGCCAAGACGTTTTTGCAGATCGGAAATCAGACCTAAAATTTGCGCTTGCACGGTGACGTCCAAAGCGGTGGTTGGTTCGTCGGCTACCAGAATGCGTGGCTCGCAGGAAAGGGCAAGTGCGATCATCGCTCTCTGGCGCATACCGCCGGATAATTCGTGCGGATATTGGCGGGCACGGCGTTCGGGATCGGGCATTTGCACAAGGCGCAAGGATTCAACCGCGCGGGCAAAGGCCTCTTTTTTGCTGCCTTTACGGTGCTGGCGCACAGCCTCGGCAATTTGCTCGCCGATGGTCAAAACAGGATTTAAAGCGGTCAGCGGTTCTTGAAAAATCATGGCGATTTTTTCACCGCGATAATCTTCAACACTGCGCTGATCAAGCTTTAAAAAGTCGGTATTGTCGATTGTAATTTCACCCTTGGTGACGTCGATGCCTTCAGGCAGCAAACGCAGTAAGGACAGCGCGGTCATGGATTTTCCGCAGCCGGATTCACCCACGATACATACGGTTTCACCGGCAGAAACCGACATGGTCATATCGGAAACGACAGTGAAAGTGCCGCTTTCACCGCGGATTTCAATATTGAGATTATTGACCGCCAGGACCGGCCCGGCAGATGTCGGGTTGGATGCGTTTGTCATAGTGTCCGCTTTTTCAATCATCCTGGCGCACTCCTCTTTTGTCGTTCTTAAGATACATGCTCTGAAATAATTTCAGTCAGTCACCGGTGCGGGCTGCCATTAAAATAGTGGGGGCAAAAATGGCAGAGCCGGCACCGGTGGCTGATTTTTTAATCGGTTGCGCCTTCCATATTGCCAACCATGAAGCCGTAATCGCCGGATTCAACGAGGTTTCGTGACAAATGGGAGAGGATCATGATGCCGTTTTCATATGGGTGCTTGATTTCTTCCAGCACTTCAAAAGTGTACGGGCTGACAACGCGACCGAGTAGTTCGCCTTTTTTGATCACCTGACCAAGCGGGGGGCAAAGTGGCTCCAGCCAGCCGCCTTGCGTCGGGCGAATACCGGCAATTTCATTGACCACGATCTGTTTTGGTGCAGGAACCACTTCACCTTCAATGGTGCCGAGGAAGCGCAGCATGTTCAACACGCCGTCAACAACGCGTTTGACATAAGGGGTCTGGTCAACAATACCGCCGCCAAGTTCGACAACGACGGATGAAATACCACGCTGATCAATGGTGACAGTTTTGGTGGTGCCGTCAAAAGAAGTGCCTTCTTTGTCTTCGACAGGGCGGTAAAGCACGGTGGAACCAAAGGAACGGGAGAGGGCTTCATCATTGAGAATGTAAACATAATCAACCGTCGGGCGATCGGTGCCGGAATGAAGATCGATATGTTTGTCAATTTTCTCAAGGAAATTGGTGGAAATGGCGCGTGCCAGCTGTTGGCTGTAGGAGCCATTGGCATTGCCGGGGAATTCGCGGTTGAGGTTTAGTTCATCCAGCGGTGTGAAACGGCGGTTGAGTGCCATGGCGCGCGGGTTTGCAACTGGCAACAACAAGATGCGGCCTTTGATCGGCATGGTCTTGAGAATATTGAACAGGTCAACAATTGCCTGTGAACCGGCATTTTCATTGCCGTGGATGGAGCCGGAAATACCAATGGTCGGGCCGTCTTGTTCGCCGATCAGCTCATGCATGATCAAAGTGGCATCGCTGCCGTCAGCGTGAGTGGTAAATTTAGGTGTCAGCTTGTTGATTTGCTTGACCATTTTATCTGTCCTTACTTGTATTACATATGTGAATTATTTGGCGGAACCTTTGCCGCCGCGTGAAAGCTGACGGGGGTCGAGAATGTCGCGCAAACCATCGCCTAACAGGTTGAACCCTAAAACGGTGATCATGATGCTGGCGCCGGAAATAATGGAAAGCCATGGCGCATCGCGGATAAACTTGGTGCCATAAGCCAGTGTCCAGCCCCATGTCGGGGTTGGGGGTGGCAGGCCAAAGCCCAGAAAGCTTAATGCGGACTCGGAAATGATGGCAGTGCCAAGACCAAGCGAGGAGAGCACGATAATCGGCCCCATTGCATTGGGCAAAATTTCCTTGAACAGAATGCGGGAAGGACTTGCACCAAGGGCGCGCGCTGCCTGCACATAGTTTTGCTCGCGCAAAACCAAGGTGGTGGAGCGTACAACGCGGGCATATTCAGTCCATGCGACCACAATAAGCGCAAGCGCGACATTGAGCATGCCGGGGCCCAATATGGCAACAATGGCAAGCGCTAAAACAATGGCCGGAACGCCTAAGAAAATGTCGGTGACACGCATCAAAACGAGGTCAACCCAGCCGCCGAAATAACCGGCAACCAGCCCGACAATTGTGCCGATGATAACCGAAAAAACAACAGCAATGACCGCAATGCTTAAGGAAACGCGCGCCCCCCAGACAAGGCGTGACCATAGATCACGGCCGAAATTGTCGGTGCCGAGCAGATGATCCCATGACGGGCCTGCAAAACGGTTGCGCATATCCATTTGCTCAACACCATGGGTGGCCAGTGCCGGGGCAAAAACCGCCAGAATGATGATGGTCAGGGTGATAAGGCCACCGATCACCAAGGATGTATTACGAAAAGCTTTTGGTATCCGCATTGTCTTTATCCCAACCGAATACGCGGATCGACCGCAGCGTAAAGAAGATCAACGATCAGATTGACGAGGGCGAAAATGATCGCAAAGGTCAGTACAATGCCCTGAATAAGCGGCAGATCGCGTTGTGAAATGGCGGAGATGGTCAACTGTCCCAAGCCCGGCCATGCAAAGATGGTTTCGGTCAAAACCGCACCACCCAGCAGCGCACCAAAACGCAGACCAATCACACTCAGCACCGGCAATAAGGCATTGCGCAATGCATGGCGGATGATGACACGCGGACGACGCAAGCCTTTGGCATAAGCGGTGCGCACGAAATCTTCGCGCAAAATTTCCAGCATGGAAGCACGTACCAGACGGGAAATGACGGCCGCGGAATTGGCGGCCAATGCCAAAGCTGGCAATGCCATATGGGACAATGATTTGACGAGCACTTGCGGGTTGCCGGTCAAAGCCATGCCGATTGCAGACATTAATGGTTCGCCGCGGCCAATTGCTGGCAACCAGCCCAGATTAACGGCAAAAAGCAGCATGAGAAGCAGACCCAGCCAGTAAACCGGCATGGAAACACCAATCTGTGCCAGCAGCATCGTGCCTGTATCAATGATGGAACCTTGCCAGATGGCGGAAATCACACCGAGCAGAAGCCCGAGAATTGTCGCCAGCAGCAGCGAAACAACGGCCAGTTCGATTGTGGCTGCCAATCTGCCGCCAATAATGCTGGCAACTGATTGGTTTTGGAAAATGGATTGCCCCATATCGCCATGAGCGAGCGCGACAAAGTAATTCCACAAACGCAGATACCAAGGGGCATCCAGTCCGAGATTAGCGCGCAACAACGCGATGGCATCTGGTGTCGCTTCCTGCCCGAGCAGAACGGCAACCGGATCACCGGGAATGATAAGAAGCAAGGCAAAGGTCACTACCACCATACCGATAGCCATCGGTATAAGCAGCAGGAGCCGACGCAGAATATAGGCAATCATGTGGTCGGTTCCTCTTGATTGAAGACGGGAATGGACGCGTAATTGTTCGCGTGAAATTTTCGCGCAAAAACAGGCTCTGCGGTATGCAGATTGAAATGCATGGAACTGGCGAACGGGACTTCCCAGAAACCGGCATGGCTGCGCCGGTTTCTGGCATTGGTAAAAACTTAGTCGGTATAACCGATCAGACCGCGAAGATTACCGCGCGGATTGGTCTGAATGGTGGTAACAGGCAGATCTTTTTGATGGAACAGCTGATAACCCTGATAGGAAATCACATAATAAGGCAATTCCGTGCTCAAAAGCGTTGCGGCTTGCTGATAAGCCTGCTTGCGGCTTTCCTGATCAAGTTCTGAGCGGCCTTTTTTAAGCAATGTATCAAGCTCGGCATTGGAATATTTCGCCCAGTTGTTTGGGCCATCCGTGATGAGCTGCGCATACATCAGACGATCTGGATCAACAATGCTGAGCCAGCCAAGCAGTGCAATCTGGTGTTTGCCTTGCTGCACATAATTGGTTGAGAAACTCGGCCAGTCGGAGATTTGCGCCTTTGTTTCAACGCCTGCCTGTTGGAACACAGCTTGCAGGAACTCAAGTGCCTGAACGCGGTTCGGATCTTCACTATGGGTGGCAATCGTGATGGTCAAAGGCTTGCCGTCTTTGTCCAGAATGCCATCGCCATTGGTGTCTTTCCAGCCGAGTTCGTTAAAGAGTGCAATCGCACCTTCAACATCAAATTCCGGTTGTTTGATATCCGGCGAAAATGCCCAAGAAGAAGGCAGGATCATCGAGGTCGCGATCTGGTCAACGCCTTGATAAATATCATTGACGATGGTTGCCTGATCAACAAGCTTGGAGAAAGCCTGACGCATTTTAGGATCGGCGAGCAGCGGATCACTGGTGTTGAAATGTAAATATGTGATGCCAAGACCGGCACTGATGACTTTTTCAAAGCGATCATCTGCGGCCAGACGTGTTACATCCTGCGGAGATAATGGTGACTGGATCACATCCAGATCACCGGCTTCAAAGGCCTGTGCGCGTGCGGAATTGTCGCCGATAATTTTAAGTGTGACCTGATCAATTTCCGGCGCGCCACGCCAATAAGTCGGGTTGGTTTCCATGACAATATCGCTGCCGCGGTTCCAGTTGGTCAGCTTCATCGGGCCTGCACCCAAAGGCTTCAGCGCCATATCCTGACCGGCTTCAGCGGCTTTTTTGGAAACAATGCCCATATCCAAATAGGAAAGCAGTGGTGCATAAGGTGCAGACAGTGAGAATTTAACCGTGCGCTCGTCCAGTGCTTCAATTTTCTCAACAGGCTGGAACAAAGCACGCTGAGGTGCACCAAAATTCGGGTCGATCAATGTCGTATATGTGAAGACCACATCTTCGGCGGTCAAAGGTGAACCGTCTGAAAACTTCAAATCGGGGCGCAGCTTGAAGATGAATGTCTGTGAATCCGGTGTTTCCCAGCTTTCAGCCAGATCTGGCACGGCTTCAAGCGACGGCGTGATATGAACAAGGCCGGCATAAAGCAGATCAGCCACACGGTAAGCCGTGGAATCACGCGATTGGCGCGGATCAAGTGTGCCTGCATCAATGTCGGTGCCAACCACCAATTTTCCGGCTGCTGATGCTGGCAGTAATGCGCCGGTGAAAACGGCAACAGCGAGGCTGACCGCACTCACGGTTGATAAAAACTTGTTCATGTCTCTCTCCCAAATGTCATTTTATGTGCCGCAAACACATTCCCTCCGCACATCCTCGCCGCGAGGTGCGTGTTACGGGATTTCCGTTTCGGTGTTAGATATTTTCCCCTGTCTCAATTTATTCAGGCAAGGGATAAGCTGATTTTCGACAGAACCCGGATCAGGGGCGTGACGATATTCAAAACAAGCAATGCCGGGGCGCACCATGCCCGCAATGTGATCTGCACCCGTGGCAAATACGACCGCGTCACTGGCTGCAATCATTTCTTCCAGATCCGGCGATGAAGACCATGTAACTTTGATGTCGGAAATATGCGGCGCATATTCACGTACACTTGGTTTCATCACAGCGATATAATCCGGCAAATGGGTGATCGCGACCACATGGGCGCGCGGATCAAGGCCTGCAAGCGTCTGTCTGGTGCGTGCTGATGGAATAAAGCGCAGTGCCAGAATATTGGCATCCGGTATAACTTCGCGAATTTCGGCCTGACGGCTAAGGAATGTCAGCACCAGATCGGCTTCCAGACAAGCAGCGCGCGCTTTCGGATCAACGCGAATATCATCAAGCGTTACCAGTGAAATACGGTCATCACTGGAAAAGACAGGGCGCATTTCATCAATATAGTCCTGACCAGGCCCTTCATAAATCGCAACAAAGACAATCGAAAGACCAGCTTTCGGTTTGCGCAATTGTGATTGGGCATTGATCATGGAAACAAGCGTCATCGTTGGCACACCCAAACGCTCTGCCTTACCGAGCAAGATTTCGATATCTGTGCGCAATGCTTCAGCAGGAGAAGATTGCTGTTTGCCTGTATGTGGACGCTCGGCAACAAAGGCGCCGGAACCTTGGCGCATTTCAATCAGGCCGGCATCGCGTAATTGCTGATAAACATGTGCAACAGTCATCGGCGCTATGCCAAGTTCAGTCGCCAGCTGACGTACGGATTGCAGCTTGGTGCCGTAAGGAATGTCTCCGAAAGACAGCATATAATTCAATAACCCATGCAGCTGTGCGCCAACGGGCACAGGCAGGGACTTATCAATACTGGAAGCATCAAGCGAAAACATGTGAACTACTCTGTTAGTACACTTTACGATAACACGTGATTGAGTTTCTGCAAGAGGTAAATTTTCTTGACCATGATTTTTAAATTTGACCGTAAAGAGTGTTTTTCCAGAAACTAAATAGACAAATTAACGTAGAAATGATTATGAATATAACAAAATGAACATTTTAGCTCATAAGGGAGTGTACTAATGGACTATGTCAATCTGGGTCGGTCGGGCCTAAAAATTTCCCGTATTGCAATGGGTTGTATGTCTTTTGGTACACCAGCATGGGCACCGTGGGTGCTGGATAAAGAGGCATCAGCGCCGATTCTCAAAAAAGCTGTCGAGCACGGCATCAACTTTTTTGATATGGCGGATATGTATTCCAATGGTGTTGGTGAGGAAGTGGTGGCAGAAATTTTAAAGCCGCTTGTTCCCCGTCATAAATTAGTGCTGGCAACCAAGCTTTATAATCCGATGAGTGCTGATCCAAATGATCGCGGTTTGTCGCGCAAGCATATTTTTGAAGCGGTGGATGCGAGTCTGAAGCGTTTGGGCACTGATTATATTGATCTTTATCAGTTGCATCGTTTTGATTATGAAACACCATTGGAAGAGACGCTGGATGCACTCAATGATGTCGTGCGCAGTGGTAAGGTACGTTATCTCGGCGCGTCTTCCATGCATGCCTGGCAGTTTATGAAGGCGCTTGGCTTGCAGCGCCAGCACGGTTGGGCGCAGTTTGTATCCATGCAACCACATTACAATCTCATCTATCGCGAGGAAGAGCGCGAAATGATTCCGCTTTGCCGTTCTGAAGGTGTTGGGGTGATTCCGTGGAGCCCGCTGGCGCGTGGACTATTGGCCGGTCGTGCAACAGGTGGTGATTCTGCTTCAACAGTGCGTGCTCAGACAGATAAAACCGCAAATGCACTTTATGATCGCTCAAAAGCACAAGATGATGCGGTTATTGCTGCCGTTAAAAAAGTTGCGGAGCGTCACGACAAGCCAATGGCGCAGATTGCATATGCTTGGGTTGCGACTCGCGCAGGTATTTCGGCTCCGATTGTCGGAATCTCTAAGCTTCATCAGTTTGAAGATGCGCTTGGTGCGCTGGAGATTCGTCTGAGCGATGAGGATGTGGCGGAAATGGAATCGCCTTACAGCGCGAAAAACATTGCGGGTCACATTTAAAACTGAACGGCTAATGTGTAGCCCCTATATGTATATAATGTATCAAGGGCGTCTTCGGACGCTCTTTTTATTTTAGATGATTCTCATAAAAACGATGATGAAGAGCCCGTTTGCGTGAGGAGAGGGCTGTGCATAAGCGTTAAAAGCGATGTTTTTAGTCGGTTTTATACAAAAATGCGTCTTTTCCAGAAGCGTCGCTTGACTCTTCATTCGGAATGGCATTAGTAGGCCATCTCTACGACAGATTTGTGAAGCACACAAAACAAAGTAGGGAATTAAGAAAATCAAATGTTACTTAAATAAATGATTTTCTTGCAAGTTTTCACTTGACAGTGATTGCTTGAGGGGTTAGAAGCCCCGAACCACTTCGGAGCTCGAGAGTGTGAGGGTGGTGAGATTGCTGAGCGGTTGAGCGAGGGTTCGCTGATTGGTGATTGAAGTTAGTTTTTGACGAAAGTTGATTTCGTCCGTTCTTTGAAAATTACATACAGAAGAAAGAGAAACGTGGGCGGCATAGTTTGCTGAACTGTTTTCGGATAGTTCAA
>NZ_BAAADE010000016.1:0-24134 GCF_039522165.1 Paenochrobactrum glaciei | reverse complement strand
GGATGAACAAAACAAAAAACGGGCTGAATGCCCAAAGCTCAAAAGTTTAGCGCGGGGTGGAGCAGCCCGGTAGCTCGTCAGGCTCATAACCTGAAGGCCGCAGGTTCAAATCCTGCCCCCGCAACCAAATAGAAAAGCTCAAGCTAATAACTTGAGCTTTTTTTGTGCTCAAAATTATTAAAACAATCCTAAATATAACAACACAAAACAAAAGCCCCGGGAAAATCTCGGGGCTTTTTGGCATTCTAATACTACCTAATGAAATGACAGGGGAGGGCGAAGGTCAACCCCCAAGCCAACACTATCTAGCTGAACGGCGAAAGCCGGTGTTCAGCACAACGTAAGCAAACAAGCCAATTACCAATCCCCAAAAAGCACCGCCAATTCCAAGCATGTTAATATTGGCAGCAGACGCTAAAAACGTAATCAATGAGGCTTCTCGTGTGCGCGCATCGCTCAAAGCGCTCGATAAACTACCGCCAATCGTGCCTAATAATGCAAGACCAGCAAGGCTCGTGATGAAAGTGGCGGGGAATACCATGAATACGGCAGCTAAAGTGACACCGAAAACACCAACCAAGATGTAAAATATACCTGCTGCTATGCCTGCAACCCAACGCTTGGATGGTTCTTCATGTGCTTCTCTGCCGGTTGCAATGGCAGCCGTGATAGCCGCTATATTGAATGCATGCGAGCCAAATGGAGCCATGATGAGAGAACCAAGACCAGTAGTCGTTACAATGGGATTGGCACTTGTCTTAAAGCCGTCATTACGCAAAACAAGCATGCCCGGCATATACTGGCCGGTTAAAGTAATAAGGAATAACGGCAGAGCGACACTTAATAATGCATTGAGTGAGAATGCAGGCATTGTGAATACTGGCTTTGCCAATTGCAATTGTAAGCCTGATAAATCAACGCGTTGCTGAATAAGCAGATATGCGAGACCAATTATCAGAATACCAACAACGGCATAACGTGGTGAAAACCGCTTTAAGATAAGATAAGACGTAAGCAATATGCCGACCAGCACCGGATCCGCACTCGCACCACCAAAAGCGCCAATACCAAACTGGAGTAATATGCCTGCAAGCAAGCCGGAAGCTATGCCGGTAGGGATGAGTTTAATCAGTTTGTCGAAATAGCCTGAAATGCCAAGCAGTACAAAGGCCGCTGCTGATATGATATAAGCACCGACGGCTTCATTGTAAGGCGTGGTTGCAAGCGCTGTAACGAGAAAAGCCGCCGCAGGTGTCGACCATGCTGTGATGATAGGTTCACGATATTTCCAGCTTAAGAATAGTCCGGTTACGCCAACGCCAATGGAAACAGACCAAACCCATGAAGCGGTTTGTTCGGGTGAAAGACCTGCGATGCGTGCGGCCTGGAACACAAGAATAAATGTACCGCCATAATTCACGATGACGGAAATGAGACCGGCAACAATGGGGTGGGTTAAATCATTCAGTTTTATGGGGGAGGGTGAAGGATGTGATGTCATGATGGCTTCCAAAGTCCGATAGATGTTAAAAACTCGCTTGACTTCTACCGCATCATTGGCCTGATTAACCCAGCCAATTAAGTCACCAAAGGCAGACCATTTGTTTAAGCATTCACAACTGGAAACTGTAAAAACATGGCTGGTTAATCCAGCGCATGCAGTAATGCCGCTTCACGCCCGTATTCAAAGAGCGATAAGGCAATTGATTTTGGATGGCGCATTAAGTGCTGGCCGGCCTCTGCCTGCATCGCGTGCTTTGGCGAAATCACTCGGTGTTTCACGCGATACGATTGAAACTGCCTATGCTCAGCTTCATGCGGATGGTTTTATTGAGCGTCGTGTAGGCAGTGGAAGCTTTGTCGCGGAAATGGCTGATTTTGGCACGCGCTATAGACAAGTGAAACGTGTTGCACCTGTTAACGATGCAAGTCATAGTTTAAGCAAACGCGGGCAAGCCATGTTTGGCGGAGGTGGTGTGCATGAGATGTTGCATCCGCATTGTTTCGCGCCTGGTGTACCGGATACACGCAATTTTCCATTGGTACTTTGGGAACGGTTAGGGCGGCAGGTTTTAAAAGAAATTGGCCATGACGCTTTATTGCATGGTGATCCGCAAGGTACAGAAGCTTTACGACGTGTCATTGCTGATTATGTGAATTTGGAACGCGGGGCTCGTGCTACGGCCGATCGGGTACTTATTCTAACCAGTTCACAACAAGCGATGACCCTTTGTGCCAATGTTCTTTTCGATGCAGGTGACCGGATTTTCATTGAAGACCCTGTTTATTATGGAGCGCGTCGTGCTTTTGAAGCGGCTGGCATAGAACGGCTACCGATACGTGTTGATGCTCAGGGCATTATGGTGGAGCCGCTTCTGCAAGAACAACGAACTGCAAAGGCCGTTTTCTTAACGCCGTCACATCAATTTCCAACCGGCGCAACTTTGGCGCTGGAGCGAAGACTTGCATTAATTGAATGGGCTGCACATCGTCAAACATGGATTATTGAAGACGATTATGACAGTGAGTTTCATTATGCTGGCAAGCCCATGGCTTGTGTGCAGGGGCTCGATCCGCATGAGCGGACAATCTATATTGGTACCTTTACCAAGTCACTTTTTCCGGGCTTGCGGATCGGTTATGCTGTGTTGCCGCAGAGCTTGGTTAAGCCAATGACGATTGCACGTACCTTGCTTGACGGACATACGGCATCAATACCGCAGCTGACTTTAGCGCGGTTTATGGAAGGCGGGCATTTTGGCGCTTATGTACGCATGATGCGACAGATCTATGCGCAAAGATTGGAATTGCTAACCAGCTTGGTTCGCACTCATTTGGCAGAGTTTTTGGAGCCGCGCGTACCAACAGGTGGCTTACAAATGCCATGTATTTTAACCTGTGATCTTGATGAACAAGCGGTGATTGCGGCTGCACAAAGAGCCGGGATTGCTCTGACAGGATTATCGTCATTACACGCGCTGGACAAAGTAAAAACCGGCTTCTTGCTTGGCTTTGCTGCCTATAGCCCACAGGAGTTGGAGGCTGGTATCAAGAAATTAGCCGTGGTTTTTAATAGTTTGAAGCGCGGTTGACGCTTGCTGACTCGAAGCTGTTGATTTCACCCAGTTTTCTACGGGCGCAGCCTATGCCGCGAGTGGCGGTTCGGCAATTTCCTCGGATACAATCAATTATACTAAGGGGGGCGCTGGCGGTATTAATGGCGACGTTGTGGCGGAGTTGGTGTTTCTACGAACCAGATTTTAAATGTATCTTCTACAGCGGTCATCATCGGCGGGGCTGGTGGCACGACTATGGCTTCCAGCGGCGGTGCCGGGGGCCCCGTGCAGCAAATTCATCTTGCGGAGGTGGTGGTGCTGCCGGAGTGCTTCTTGTCGATGGCAATACATTAAACAATCATGGGTTTATTTCCGGCAGTGAAGGGGAAAGTGTTCATCCTAGTCTCATTGTATGGGCTTAATTGGTGCAGGTGGTGATGGTGGCGAAGGAGGTTACCTGACGAATGGAGGCCGGTTAATTAATGAAGTTGACGGGATTATCCATGGCGGAATGTCAGGTTCAAACGGCACAAAAATCAACCTGTTTGGTGTTTCCGCTTCTTATGGTGGCATTGGGATTTCCGGTAATAATCTGTCTGTACTCAATAAAGGCGCGATCAATGGCAGCGCGACTTATACGGGTGGCATGGGAGAGGCTGTTCTTTTCACCGGTGGCACCAACCAGCTAGAACTCTGGGCGAGCTCACAAATTCAAGGCAATGTGCAGGCTTTCAGTCGTTCTGACCGCTTGCTGTTGGGTGGAGCGGATAATGGTGTTTTTGCAGTCAGTGATCTTGGTGATAATGTGCAATATCGAGGCTTTGGACAGTTTGAAAAAAATCGGCAACAGTCATTGGGAGTTAAGCGGCCCATCCCTTGAGCAAACATCGTGGACATTGACCGAAGGTATTCTTTCCATTGCGCAGGATGAAAGCCTTGGTGATAGCAGTGAACAGTTGACTTTTAACGGCGGAATTTTGCAAGTTACGCAGAACTTTGAGAGTGAGCGTGAGGTTTATTTAAGATCTCGTGGCGTTTCTATTGATGTTGATGCGAATATTCAGCTGAAAATTCCATCTGTTATTGGCGGAGAAGGGAAAATAACCAAACGCAGTGACGGTGTTTTGGTGTTGAGCGTGGATAATCTTTATACAGGCGGCACCACTATTAAAGAGGGAATACTTCAACTGGGGGATTCTGGTGCTAGCCATCTTATAATTCACAATTTGAACGAGACCCGGGCGGTTACTCAGGAAGGCATTAAAACTGTCGAGGTAAAGAACACTTCAGAAGGCAGATTTTTATTGCTGGGTGACTATGAATTTGAAGGTGAAAAGGCGATTGTATCGGGTGCTCACTCCTATCGTTTATATCAAAATGGTATGGAGAATAGCGATGATGGTCATTGGTATTTGCGGTCTGCGGTAACAACGCCATCAGTCGACCCTGCTGACCTGTTGAGCCGCTTTACAATCCGGCTGCACCTGTTTTTGAGACATATGCGAGCGCTTTATTGGATGCCAATGAGGTGGCGACTTTGCAGCAGCGTGTGGGTAGCCGCTATTGGAACGGGATAGAAGCAACTCAGCAAATGAGTGCTGGTTTAGCCTCGTCTGCCTCGCTGTTCTGGGGGCGATTGGAAGCCTCGCATTTAAAGGTTCGTCCTAAACATTCAACTACTGCTGCTTCTTATAAAAGTGACAAATAGAAGCTTGAAGTCGAGCTGGACGGGCAATTTTACGATGGTGCCGGTGGCATGCTTACAGCGCATGGGGTGTACGTTTCTCCCAGTAAAATACACGCCATTGGCTGGGAATTGGTGCTGGTGGCAGCTATCAATGGAACCAGAATCAATCTTCCCTCTATGGTGAAGTTTCACTGGATGCAGGTTTTGATGCTTTTGTACAAAACTACAAATTCAAAGAAAAATCGGCTATAAATTGTCATTTTAACAAAACTAATGACCGTTTTTACATGAAAATCACCTGTTTTTGCATGTGCCATATTTGACACATGTTTTTTCTAAAACAAAGAAAAGTAATTACTAACCGAAGTTAACTATTGGTTAACGAAATAGAATCAGTTAGTCCGCCACCTCAAGGTGGGGGCCTTATTGATTATGTTTCAATTACCCGCGGACTTTCTTGTCTGCGGGTAATTGATTCTGCGCGCTTATTTTGTGTGAAAAGCACAGGATAAGTCCGTCTTTCTTTGTGTCCCGGCTGATGTGCAAAAAGCATAGGTTTAGGGACGAAATGAAACGGTTATTTACAGTGTTTTTCATGGCATTCTTCGCCATGTTTACCTCTCTGTCGGGCGCTTATGCGCAGGAAAATGCGACAGGCTGGACGCTTAATATTGATGCGGACAAAGCAAACCCTGTAACAGCAGGCACTTTAGTTAATATTGCTGCTAAAGTAGATAATAGTAGCAACGGTAACTTACCCAAAACCACTGTTGAGTTTGTCATTCCTAAATCGAGTGTTTTTGTAGGTGCGACTGGTTTTGATAAATGCACGCCATCTGCCGAATCTGAGACGCCATTAAAAGAAGATCTTACGGTTGTCTGTGAGGTGCCGGAATTACTGCCATACGAGCAGTCCCGCGGAAATATTCAAATCAAACCACAAAAAAATGGTGTGGTTGATTTTGCTGGTATCGTTAAAGGTAATGACTTTGACGAAGCACTTACTATTACAGTTGTAGAAGGTGCAGACCTTGCCTTGAAGCTCAAGCTGGATGAAAAGACAGTTAGCGCTGGTAGCACAACAAAATTTACCGCTGAAATTACGAATAATGGTCCGCACGCTTCGAAAGAGTCGATCCTTACCTTCACCGTCCCGGAAGGCTTGAAGCTCGGCGATCTTCCGAATGGTTGTGCCCTAAACAACAACAGAGTGCAGTGTAAAGTTGGCGATATAGCTGTATCGCAATCCATTCCATTAGAATTTACCGCGCAGGTAATAACGAATAATCAGTCCCATATTGACATTACGGCGCAGATCGAGGGTTTGAAACCTTTAGATCCGGATGAAGACTCTAACGAAGATAAAGATCGATGGGAAGTCATCGCAGGAACGGATGTAGGTCTTCGTAAGGAGCGTTCTCCTTTTGGCTCGCTCATTATGGGTGATGATGTTGAATTTAAGCTGACGCCGCAATTTTCTGGTTATGAACCACAGACAGCGCAGATTGTTGATGATCTGCCAGAATATTACGGCGATATAAGCGTAGTGCCAGCTAACTCAGGCTGGAGCTGTGGCGTTGTGGGGCAAAAAGTAACTTGTGATTATGTAGCGATTGACGGCAGCAAATTTGATGCTCCGATCATTATTAAAGCTAAAGCCGTTAAGGATTCTAAGAAGAAAACGGTTACCAATAGAGCGATCATTTCATCGCCTGACGAAACTAGTAACAATAAAGAAAATAATATCGGCGAAGATGTCGGCGTTGAGATAGAAGAGCCTATTACTGATCTGGCAGCGCATAAAGGTGGCCCAACGGATGGGCTGATGCTGGTTGGCGAGAGTTATGAATATTCTCTGCATGCCAGCAATAATGGCAATATTGACTTTTCTGATACGATCACGATCACGGATATTTTACCTGCCGGAATGAAGGTGACCAATGTTGCAGCTATTGGCTGGAGTTGCGTGCCACTGGATGTTGAAGGACCGGCATCGCTTACTTGTACAAGCGACCAGTATAAAAATGGTCCTCCACTAAAACCAGGTGACACGACCTCCCCGATTAAGCTCACTGTAGAAATAACAGCGGCTGCCTCTACTGTGCCTGGTGGTATGTCGAATGTAATGAAGGTTACTTTCCCTGAATGGGAAGCAATTGAACCTAAGGATCGTCACCACAACAATACAGTTACGTTTGGTGGTACCGCAGGCGAACCCAATACCCCAGTGCCGTCCGTAGCAGATTTAGCTATTGAAAAATCTATTATAGCAACTGATCCGATCATGTCGGGTGATGAAGTTGAGTTTCAAATTAAACTTTATAACAACGGTCCGGCAAAGGCTACAGGCGTTGTTATAACTGACCATTTAGAACCAATTGTTGGCACTAAAGAGGGTGGGGATTTTGCTGGTATAACACCGGTAATAACAATTCCTGCTTCGTCGAGTGTTACGATCCCGTCAGGTGCATGCAAAGTCACGGGTAAGAAATACGCTGCGGAACTGAAATGTGAAAAACTTGAACTTCCTGTTTGTAAGGAAGATGGTGATGCTTGCGCTATTATCAGCTTTAAAGTTCGCCAAGGAACTGATGGGGAGCGCACTAACACAGCTAGTATTTATTCGACCGAAACTCCTGATAATAATTCGACAAATAATAAGGATAAGGTGAATTATACTGTTGTTCCTGAGAATGACGTAACTGTAACAAAGACTGTTGATAGCGATACAGCGCGTGCTGGCCAAAATTTGGTCTATCGAATTGCTGCAAAAGTATTGCATCCTGGCTTGAGTGCTGCAGAAAATGTTACAATTACTGATTTTTTGCCTCATGGTGCGCGTTTCGTTAGTGCCGACCCGAGCATTGGCAGATGCTCTACAGTACCAGACACAAGTAAGTTAATCGGTCTGGATAACGATGAACTTACTTGTGACTTCGGGACTATCGGTGCTGGCTCGCAAGAAACAGTATTGGTTACCATTAAGCCAACAAACGCGCAAATTAATAACCCGCTTACTAATAAAGTCAGTGTTACGACTTCAATAAAAGAAACAAATACTGATAATAATTCTTCTGAAGTAACCGTTACTGTTGCTCCGCCTTCCTTCGATCTGATTATTGAAAAAACCGATAATCAGGGCGGTGATGCTTCAGTATATGACCCTGTTGAGAAGACAGAAAAGGTTATTTACACAATTACTGCCACCAATGCAGGCCCGTCCGATGCCTATAATATAGTTATCACAGACACTTTGCCTAAAGGTGGTTTTCATACCCCTGTAGTGATTGAAAAACCGAATGCGTTAAAGTGTGAAGAAAGTGACGTCGTAGCAGACAAAGCTGGCGGTAAAATAATTTGTACAGCGCCAGAATTGGCAGCTGGTGATAAAATACAGTTTAAAGTTGAGATGACATCATTTCAACTTGGCACTTTCAACAATGGTGTTGAAATTAAATCTGATGAATTTGATTATGAAACACAGACAAAAAACAACATCGCAAATGAGAAGACAACAGTTCGCGGTCGCTCAGATGTTGGCGTTAAAAAGAAGCCAGTGAAGGATGTTGTTGACCTTCGTGAAGAGTTCTCTTGGGATATTCATGTTACCAGTCATCTCCCTAAGGAAGGTCCAGCCTATGATATCGCTGAAGATGTAAGAATACAGGATAATCTTCCATTTGGTATGGTACTAACGCGTGCACCTGAAATCATCGAGCCTAAGGGTTCATTGGCCAGATGTACTGGTGTTGCGGGCGGAACTTCTTTTGAGTGTTTTCTTGGTGATATGGCACCGGGTACAAAAGCACATGTTCTCGTTCATACAAAAATTACCAGTAAAGATGCGACAGCTGCGAAAAACACTGTAACTGTAACCACTAAAACATTTGACAAAAATCCGGAGAATGATGCGTCAACCGGATCTGTTACAACAGTTTTAGGCGGCTCCATCAGCGGTAAAATCTTTACGGATTTTAACGAAAACGGTGAGTTCAATAAAGGACAGGATGTAGGCGTTGATGGTCTGTCTGTAACTCTGAACGGTACCGCTCGTGATGGTACAGTTATTAAGCCTATCACTGTTCGAACTGGGACTGATGGAACTTATGAATTCTCTGATCTGGCACCGGGTATATATGAAGTAACCTATACTGCCCCTGATGGTAAAAAATATAATATTGGCGGCGCTTATCCAGATGCTTCCACTACAACTGGACAAGTATCTGGCAAGCAGACTATCAATAAAATTGAAGTTAAAAGCGCAGCAGGCGCCAAAGAGGATAGCAAAAGCGAAAATAATAATTTCACTCTGCATACAACTCCGTCTATCGGCCTGAGCAAAGTTGCAGGTACCTCAGTTGATAAAGGTGATGGAACTTATTCAGTTGATTATACATTTACTATCAAAAACCTGAGCCAGGAACCGGTTGTAGACGTCGCTCTGTCTGACACTCTGAATGGTAGTAAGCAGAATTTCGGCACTTACTCATCTTCATCTGCCCCCGCTGAAGGCCACTATAGTATTCTAAGCGTGTCATCTAATAGTGGTATGCTGAACTCTAAGTTCAATGGTGCTGGAAACGATATAATTGTTTCAAATGCGACTATTAAGCCCGATGCAACCCTAACTGCTATTGTAACTGTACTTATCAATCCGGTTAAACCTTGGGTTTCGCTTCCGCTCGTCTTGTCAAATCAGGCAACGGTGAATGCTAATGGCGAATATTCAGGCAAGCCTGTCAAAGATCTATCCGATAAGAAACCGGGTGGTGAGAATGATCCTAAAGCAGATGAAGAGACAGTTGTAGAAATTGGTTCGACAGCAAAAATTGAACTGAAGAAAACTGCTGAGCTTGTTTTGGCTGGTGCTGAGGCTGTTGTCGGCGATCGTATTAACTATACATTCGAAGTCACCAATACGGGTAACACACCGCTCTTCGATGTGAAGATTGAAGATCTTTTGCCGGATTTGGTGTGGGATGAGAACACTTCCATTGATCGACTTGAAGTAGGCGCAACGAATGATACTGCCTTTAAAGCGCATTATCTCCTGAAACAGGAAGATATCGACAGTGGTTTAGTTAAAAATACCGCTAAAACCATTGGTAAATGGGCTGATAATGGTGGCAATCCGGAAACTGTTGAAGCTGAAGCCGATGCTGAAGTGACGCTTACCGGTAAGCCAGGTCTTTCTATTCTTAAGGAAGCATTGTTTGACGGTAACGAGCCACCGTCCGTGGTAGGTGATGTCATCACCTATAAATTTACAGTCACAAACACTGGCAATCTCACACTGTCTGATGTTGTTGTTGAAGATCCTTTGCCTGGTCTCGATATGCCGGTGAAAACAATTGCCAAACTTCTGCCAGGCAGTGCCTATGCACAAACATTGGAAGCAACCTATGCCATCACGCAGGCTGACATTGAAAAAGGTAAGGTCGTCAATAAAGCCATTGCGAAGGGTGATTATACTGATCCTGTAACCAAACAGCCGGAACCGGTTGACCCTGCGGAGTCGGAAGAAATTGTTGTGCCTCTTGGTCAGAAACCTGCAATTGCGGTTGTTAAAAAAGCAGAGTCAAAACTGACCGAACCAGCAGAAGTCGGACAGGAAATTGTTTATCATTTTACTGTTCACAATACTGGTAATATGGTGCTCAACAATGTGGTTCTGACTGATCCGCTCCCGGGTATCACGCCTTCCAGCTTTGACGTTGGCACTTTGCAGCCAGGTGAAAAGAAGGATTACAGCGCCAGCTATCACATTCTGGAAGCTGATATTGATGCCGGAGAGGTTATTAATCAGGCGACTGCAAAAGGTGTTGCCGGTGATCCGACCAATCCTAAGGAAGTAACCGATCTTTCAGGGCCGGATATTGAAAAAGATGAGCCGGTGATTGTTCCAATCGTCCCGCCATCCCCTGAAGATGTTCGCATTACCAAACAGGCAATGCTACATCAGGTTCGTCGTGGTGATCGTGTCCCGTACATTATCAAGGTCGAAAATCTGACTGCGAAACATGCCGGTTTTGTCAATGTGATTGATACAATGCCATCCGGTTTCCGCTATGTTTCAGAAACTGCCACTGTTGATGGCGTTGCAACTGAGCCGGAGATCAGTGGTCGCCGCCTTCAGTTCAAGAATATGAAACTTGGACCAAATGGCGTGATCGAGATCCGTCTTGAGTTGCTGGTCTTAAGCTCCGCAGGCCCTGGTAAACACGCCAATATTGCAACAGTAACAGACAAAGACGGCAATCCGGTTGCACCTGATGCCCATGCGATCGTCGAGATCATGTCTGAACCTGTGTTCGATTGCGGTGAAATCATCGGTACGGTTTTTGATGACAGGAACCGCAATGGTTATCAGGACGAAGGTGAAAAAGGTTTGGCTGGCGTGCGTGTTGCGACCGTTAAAGGCTGGCTGATCACTACGGATGAATATGGTCGTTTCCATGTGCCTTGTGCGGCTCTGCCGGATCAGCGCATCGGTTCCAACTTCATCATGAAGCTTGATACCCGCACCCTGCCGACAGGTTACCGTCTGACGACTGAAAACCCGCGTGTTGTCCGTCTGACTGCCGGTAAAATGACCAAGCTGAACTTTGGTGCATCGATCAGCCGTGTTGTTCGTCTTGACCTTCAGGATGCAGCTTTTGAAGCAAACCGCGTCGAGTTGAAAAAGCAGTGGGCTGATAACCTGCCGCAGCTTGTGGAAATCCTGAAACAGGAAATCTCGGTTCTGCGTCTGAGCTACAAAATGGCAGGCAATGAACAGTCATTGGCCAAAGAGCGCATGAAACACGTTCGTAAGCAGATCACTGATCTGTGGAAGCGCAAAGGAGATAACTACCCGCTTGAAATCGAGACACGCGTGGAGGTGAGCAAATGAGCCGCTCCGTGAAATCCGCCACGCAATTTAAGGTTATGAAAATGTCTCAGTTCAAACTTGGTTCTTTCTCCCGCCTTGCACTTCTGGCCAGTTCTGCGCTGGTGGCAGGCCACTTCTCAACTGGCTCAGTCTTGGCGCAAACCAAGACTGAGACGACAGAAGGTTCAGTCCTGCGCGGTAAAATGTCGGATGACAGCTCGGTGCGCCATCTGACCATCGGCGAAAATACCGAAAAAGGTATTGCTGCCGATGCGGGCAATATTCCGTTCATGATCTCTGTGGATGGCGATACGGTTGAAACCAGTGCTGCAAAAGCGGCACCAAAGGCACCACGCCAGATTGACCGCGAACGTAAAACCGATGTGGATTTGAGCAGCGTTGACATTCAGATCAAATTTGATGGTCTGGATGCTTCACCGATCCTCAATGTTTCCACCATGCCGGTACGCCGTAGTTACAGCGCTAATGAAACCGTTGAGTTTCTGGCGACCACCAACTATCCGGATTTTATCGAGCGTTCGGAAATCCGCATTTTTGCTATCGGTGATGGCAAGGCCGCTGATAAGCCAGTGGCTGTTGTGCCGGTCAAAACCAATGCCAAAGCACAATGGGTGATGCCGGCACAGGCAGATGAACGTGAATATGCTTATGTGTTGCGCGTTTATGATGAAAAAGGCCGTTTTGACGAAACCGAAGCTCTGACTTTGCGTCGCAGCGAAAAGAAAGATATTTTGGGTGATCGCGCAGAAGCTGTTGCACCGGGTATGGGTGAAGACAGAACAGCTACCCGCAATATTCGCGTTCATGGCGGTGCGGTAACCGTTCACGGCACCAATGTGCCTGATGGTTATCAGGTTAAGGCATTTGGTGAAGCCGTACCGATTGATGGCCAGCAGAAATTCGTGGTTCAGCGCATTTTGCGCCCCGGAGATCACGATGTTGATGTGGCAATCAATGATGGTATCAAAGGCGACGGTCTGGCCTTTAACCGCGACATCAATATTCCGGACAATGACTGGTTCTATGTTGGTTTGGCCGATATCACGCTTCGCAAGCGCAGCGGCGACCGCGGCATTGAAGCTGTTCGTCCGGGTGAATATGACAGCACCACCACCAATGGTCGCTTGGCGTTTTACCTCAAAGGTAAAATCAAGGGCGAATATTTGCTGACAGCAGCCGCTGATACAACCGATGACGAACTCGATAAGATGTTCCGCAATTTCGGTAAGCAGAACCCGCGTCACTTGCTGCGCAAGCTTGATCCGGATGATTATTATCCGGTCTATGGTGACGATTCCACCATGCTGGAAGATGCACCGACCAACGGTAAATTCTATGTTCGATTGGAGCGTGGCGACAGCCGTGTCCTGTGGGGTAACTTTAAAACCCGCATTACCGGCACAGAGTTTATGCGTTCTGACCGTGCCCTTTATGGTGCGCAAGGCGTGTATCGTTCGGAAGAAACCACAAGCTTTGGTGAGCGTAAAACCGAAGTTGATTTATACGCTGCCCAGCCGGATACATTGCCGCAATATGATGAATATCTGGCAACCGGCGGTTCGGCTTATTTCATGCGTCGTCAGAACATTGTCGAAGGTTCTGAAACCATTACGGTTGAGTTCCGCGATTCCGTTACCGGCCGTGTGATTGAACGCCGTACATTGCGTGCGGGTGAAGATTACCGCTTTGATTATATGCAAGGTGTGCTGATCCTTAATCGTCCTCTGTCATCTTCAACCAGCACATCCGATCCGGTGCGTGATGGCGCTTTGGGCGGCAATAAAACCTATGTGCTTGCACAATATGAGTTTGAGCCGACAGCGGGGGATCTGGATGGTTACAGCCTTGGCGGTCGCGGCCAGCAATGGCTGAACGAAAATGTGCGCGTTGGTGTGACCGGCTATCAGGAAACAACTGGCGATGCCAATCAGAAAGCGGGTGGCGTTGACATTCGTGTGCGCCATTCCGACACCACTTTCATTGAAGGTGAGGTGGCTGGTTCTGATGGCCCGGGCTTTGGTTTTACCCGTTCAACCGACGGTGGTCTGACCAATGGCAGCACCCTTGCTACCGGTAAAAAAGGCCGCACAGCCTTGGCTTGGCGCCTGAAGGGGCAGGTTGATCTGGCCGATCTTCAGGACGAAGGTATCAAGGGTCGCATTGGTGGCTATTATGAAGAAAAAGAAGCTGGTTTCTCCAGCCTTTTCGACAATACCAGTGTTGATAAGCGCCTTTGGGGTGTACATGCCGATCTGGATGTAACAGACAAAACCCGTCTGAAACTCATCTATGATGATTTCTGGGATGATGATGGTCAGATCAAGCGCGAAGGCAAAGGTTCGGTCAGCCACGAGATTGATGAATATTGGAAAGTATCATTTGGTGTGACTTACACCGAACTGATGTCACCAAATGCTATTCGCTCGGGCAAAACCGGTTATGACGGATCGCGCGTTGATACAGGTGTTCGTGTTGATTATCGTCAGGATGACGATCATCTTTACTATGTCTTTGGTCAAGTAACGGCTGGTCGCTCCGGTGACATCAAGCGTAATGATCGCATCGGTGTTGGTACAGAACTGAAGCTCACCGACACTATCGGTACGCAGGCAGAAGTGTCATACGGCACCAATGGTGTGGGCGGCTTGGCAGCTCTGACCTATGATCCGAATGCAGATGATCATTATTATATCGGTTATCGTCTTGATCCGGATCGCGCATTTGATCTTAATCGCAGCTATGACCTGATCGGCCGTGATAAGGGTGCCATTGTTGGTGGTGTGAAGCGCCGCATCAATGATACGCTTTCTGCCTATTCGGAAAACAACTATGACCTGTTTGGTGTTCGCCGTGCGCTGACCCACACTTATGGTGTGGTTTATACGCCGGATAATGTCTGGACATTTGATGGTGGTTTTGAAGGCGGCCGTATTCGCGATAATATCAAAAACGCTGAAACCGGTGTTGAATTCTCTGACTTTGACCGTTATGCGCCATCGCTGGCCATCGGCTATAAGGATGAAGAACGCGGCATTACCGGTCGCTTGCGCGGTGAAGTGCGTGTTGAGCGTTCGGACGATCATACCCGCGATCAGAACACCTATTTGCTGGCCGGTGCTTATACATGGAAAACCAATCCTGACTGGCGCGCGATGGTCAGTGTGGATGCGGTGCTTTCAGATACCAAGCATAATAGCCCGTCATTCCAGAACACCGATTATGTTGAAGCCTCGGTTGGCTATGCCTATCGTCCGGTGGAAAATGATCGCCTGAACGCGTTGTTCAAATATAGCTGGCTCTATGACATGCCGGGCAATAATCAGTGGGGCAGTGCAACATCCAACTACCGTTATGCACCTGCACAGCGCAGCCATATTCTGTCGGCAGATTTCACCTATGATCTGGTGCCTTGGATGTCTGTTGGTGCGAAATACGGTTTCCGTATCGGTGAAGTGAAATACCGCGCCGGCAAAGAAGATCCGAAATTTGTCAATGAATGGCAGCGTTCATCAGCGCATTTGGGTATCTTGCGTGCCGATCTGCATGTTGTCAAAAAGTGGGACTTGTTGCTTGAAGGTCGTGTGATGCATATGCCGGAAGCAAAGACCACTGACTTTGGTGCATTGGCTGCGGTTTACCGTCATGTGGGCGAAAACTTCAAAGTGGGTGCCGGTTATAATTTCGGTCGCTTCTCAGATGACCTGCGTGACCTGACCCTTGATGATCGTGGCTTGTTCCTGAACTTCATTGGTAAGTTCTAAGCGATCAAATAACTAAGTATTAAAACGAATACGGGCAGCGAAAGCTGCCCGTATTTTTTTGTTGATGTGTGGCAGATCAGATCAGAACCACTGGCCGAAACGGCGGATATAGACGGCTTTCATGCCTTGTGCGACGAGGCAGTAGCAGATGAGCGTACCTGCCAGCCACGGGAAATATTCCCAAGGCAATGGCACGAGGCCAACAGCTGCACCAAGCGGTGAAAACGGAATATAAATACCAATTGCCATCACCAATGTGGTCATCAGCATGACCGGCAATGCGGCGGTGCTTTGGATGAACGGGATTTTCTGGGTACGCAGCATATGCACAACCAAGGTCTGTGACAGCAAGCCTTCAATAAACCAGCCGGACTGGAACAGTGACTGCATTTCCGGTGAATTGGCAGCAAAAACATACCACATCAGCGCGAAGGTTGTGATGTCAAAGATCGAGGATGTAGGCCCGATCCAGAGCATGAAACGACCGATATTTTTCGCATCCCATTTACGTGGTTTGCTCAAAAACTCTTTGTCCATTTTATCCCAAGGCAGTGCCAGCTGAGAAATGTCATACATCAAATTCTGGATTAGAAGATGGATGGCGAGCATGGGCAGGAAAGGAATAAAGGCAGAAGCAACCAGCACCGAAAAGACGTTACCGAAATTGGAACTTGCGGTCATATTGAGATATTTGATGATATTGCCAAATGTCTCGCGGCCTTTGATAACGCCTTCTTCCAGCACCATCAGGCTCTTTTCCAGCAGGATAATATCGGCGGATTCTTTGGCGATATCAGCACCGCTATCCACGGAAATACCCACATCCGCATCACGCAATGCCGGTGCGTCATTGATACCATCACCAAGGAAACCAACCGTGTGTCCATTGGCCTGCAAAGCTTTCAAAACACGGGATTTTTGCAATGGGGTCAGCTTGGCAAAGACAGTTGTTTCTTCAACCCGTTCCCGAAGCTCGGCTTCGCTCATTTTTTCGACATCACGCCCCATCATCGGAACGCCCGGCTCAAGCCCGACTTCACGGCAGATTTTGGTGGTGACAATTTCATTGTCGCCGGTCAGAACTTTGACCATCACGCCATTGTCACGCAGTGCAGCAAGTGCTGGTGCGGCGGTTTCTTTTGGCGGATCAAGGAAGGTCAGGAAACCTTCAACCACCAATTCACGTTCGTCGCTTTCTCTATATTGTGGCTTGGTTTTCTTGTGATCAATCTCGCGGGTGGCAATCACCAGTACACGGAAACCATCCTGATTATAGGCGTGCGATATGGCGATGAGCTCCGCGCGGCGCACATCATCCAATGCTGTAATGGTGTCGCCATCTTTAACATGGGTGGCAATGGACAGCATTTCTTCCACCGCACCTTTACACACCAGCAAATGATCGCCGTGAATACCTTCCACCACCACGGACAACCGGCGGCGGATGAAGTCAAATGGCAGTTCATCGACTTTGCGATAGAAAGAGGCCGCGCGCAGTGTGTCGCCCAGACCGCTGGAAAAGCGAATGACGGCCTGATCCATCAGGTTTTTCATGCCGCTTTGATGATAGCTGTTGAGCCATGCGAGGCGGAATACATGGTCGTCACGTTCGCCCTTGGCGTTGACGTGATGTTCCAGAATGATTTTGTCTTGGGTGAGCGTGCCGGTTTTATCGGTGCACAGCACATCCATTGCACCAAAATTCTGAATGGCGTTTAGGCGTTTGACCACCACTTTGCGCCGTGACATTGCAACCGCACCTTTGGCAAGGTTGGAAGAAACGATCATCGGCAGCATTTCCGGAGTGAGCCCAACGGCAACAGCCAGCGCAAACAAAAATGCTTCCGGCCAGTCACCTTTGGTAAAGCCGTTGATGAGCAGCACAATCGGCACCATCACCAGCATGAAACGGATGAGCAGCCAGCTTACCGAGTTTACACCACGGTCAAACGAGGTTTCAGCACGCGAGCCGACAATGGCTTTGGCAAGCGAGCCGAAATAGGTGCGCGAGCCTGTGGCAACAACCACGGCTGTTGCAGTGCCGGAAACCACATTGGTGCCCATAAAGCAGATATTGGGCAAATCCAGCATATCGGCTTCGCTGCTTGCGACTGCATGCGCGGATTTTTCTGCAACCGAACCCAGCGTGTCATATTTTTCAATCGGTAAAGCCTCGCCGGTTAAAACGGCTTGGCTGACATAGAGATCACGCGATTCAATGAGGCGGATATCAGCAGGGATCATATCACCGGCTGAAAGGGTGACGATGTCGCCCGGCACCAGATCACGCATCGGAATTTCATTGCGTTCAGGGTCTGCACTTTTGGCTCTGCGGCGCAAAACAGTGGCGGTGGTTCTGACCATTGCTTTGAGTGCTTCTGCGGCTTTACCAGAGCGATATTCCTGCCAGAAGCGCAAAAGACCGCTCAGCACAACCATAGTAACAATGATGGAAACACCGGTATAATCAACATCGTCGAGCTCGCCATCGCGCATCGGCAGCCAGATATCGGTGACAGCGCTGATGGCTGCGAGTACCATCAAAACGATGATGAACGGGTTGTTGAAAGCCTGTAAAAGCTGGATCAGCGCATGGGGGCGCTTGTCATGGGCAACTTCATTGGAGCCCTTTTCCTGCAAGCGGATCGCTGCTTCTGCATGGGTGAGCCCTTGCGTATCGCTGCGCAGATTGGTGAGGGTCATTTCCAGACTGTTTTGTGCTTCGCGCAAAGCGCGTGAGGACAGTCTCGGTTCATTTTTTACCGGTTTAAATGTGGCATTATTGAATGGCTTATTCATGGGGGTTTCTCCCGCGATATTTATTTAAAAAATCGCTGAAACGACGGACGTAACGAGGCGCTTCACATTGTTTCAATGTAAAGTGCACAGCTGTCTCGCCCGATCGGTTTAAATTTTTTTAAAAGGAATAAGTGGCTGTATGAGCACGGGATATCAGCCTGATGCAACAGGCTTTAATCCAAGGCAGTGTTAAAAGTCGTTTTGCAAAATCACATTCAGACCGGCCAAGTCGGCCAAACCGGCTTGCCTGCGGTATGAAAAATCAAAGTGAATGCGGGTTTGAAAAGCAACTTAATCCCGTTTTCTCATACAGCCACCGACTAGAATAATCGTCCATGGCTGCCTCCTGTTATGATTGCGTGGCGTTACGGTTATGGGTGATGTCTGGTGTTTCACCTGGGGTGAAAGCGGGGTCTTCAATATCGTCCGGCAAATCCTCATTCTCGTATAAAGACTGATAGGTCTGACGCAGATCGGATTTTAAACGCTGGCGGATAAGACTGACGGTAAACATGAAAAGCGAAAAGGCGATAATCATAAAAACATCAAAAACCGCACTCATGATCGTTGCTTTCGAACATGTTTTTTGGCGCTGGTTTTGGTTGTTTTAAAGTCTTCCGTTTCAATTTGCGGATGATTGCCGGTCCAGTTGCACTCTAATTTGCCGGTGCGATTGTTACGCTCCCAGCGGGCAACGGCACGGTTTTCACCGTCGGTTATCACAGCCACCACATCGGGGCCGTCAGTTACACGCGGCAAGCGGGAGGAGCGCACAAAGCGCGGGCTGTGTTCGCCATTAAACTGCACAGCATAGGCAAGCTGCGCCATATTGAAAATTGGATATGTCATGTTTCACCTGATGCGCCACAGCAGCACCGGCGAAACGAAATTCGTTAGTCCGGCTGCCCCTGCGGCTTGGTTTGTTGACTACTGTCGCTTGGCATTTAAGTTTGGGGTCCTTTGTAAAACCGGATGAAAAACAGAAGCTCTTGCTCTGTTGATTTGTCATAAATCAGTGCTGTTTCGGGTTCAACAAGAAAGAAGGATGGTTTTTGTTCAATAAGTTTATCCAAAATATACCAAAGTATAGAAGAATGACGATGAATTGCTTGTGAAGCTGAATAAAACCCGTAGCGGATAAAATCGTTCATAGAGTTGTCTTTTGTGACTGCTAGACACCAAAGCGCAAATCAGGAGAAAGCATGGGCACGTTTGACGAACTCTTACACACATTTATCGGGCTCGCTGCTGCCTTTTTGCTGGGCGGTATTATCGGTTTTGAACGGCAGTGGCGACAACGTTTGGCAGGGCTTCGCACTAACACTTTGGTGGCTGTCGGTGCAGCAACATTCGTAATTTTTGCCGGACTTGTGGAAGGCGATGCCAGCCCGACCCGTGTGGCTGCACAAATTGTTTCCGGTATCGGCTTTTTAGGCGCTGGTATTATTTTCAAAGAAGGGTTCAATGTTCGCGGGCTGAATACGGCTGCCACTTTGTGGTGTTCTGCTGCCGTGGGCGTGATGTGCGGGGCTGGGTTTTACGCCCATGCCGTCATTGCCACTTTGTTTATTATCAGTGTCAATTTATTGTTGCGCCCGCTGGTGTCCTTGATTGACAGACAACCTTCCAGCAGCACCGAAAACGGTATGCGCTATGCAGTCAGCATTGTGTGTTTGGGTGATGCGGAAGCCCATGTACGAGCATTGCTGCTCCGTGATCTGGGGCCGTTATTGCATATTCAGGATTTGGAAAGCAGCAATATTGAAGATAGCAATCGCGTGGAAGTAAACGCGTTTTTCCGTGCTGACAGTAATCAGGATCCTCTGCTTGAGCAGATCATCGGGCGCCTGAGCCTTGAGCCAATGGTGACATCGGTGCGCTGGCGTTATGTAACATCAGATGATGGCGATAAAGATTATTGAGCGGATTGGATAAAACGGGGCAGGCTGGTTACTGCCCCGCTCATTGGTTTTAACTGAGCTCAAACGGGCGGCGCACGACCAGTTCCACATTAAGATCTTCCGGCAATCCAAGCCGGAAAGGCCGGTCTAGTGCCGGATCATTGACCGCAAGCTCCAGACTTAACGCGGCCAGCGATGCGCGGGTTTGCTCGCCCGTTCGCCTGATATCTGCGGGATCGGAATGATCAATCATCACCGCAAATATGGACAGCGTTCCGTCCGCATTGTCCAATATTTCAATTGTGCGTGCCTGCTGCGGATAATCAATATGGGCTGCTGTATTAATCTCCCACAGGCCATGGCCACGGCCATGCGGATCTGGATGACACCAGACGCGGTTGGCATGCATATGGCCGTTGACCCAAAGCACAATATTAGGAAAACGCCGCAACAATGTCAGCAGGGCATCCGAGCCTAGCCGATCGCTTATTGCCTCATGAGGGGCATGGGTAAGATTGTCGAATGTGCGGGAATTATGATGTGAGAATAAAACAATGAGCTGGTTTTTGTTTTTTGTCTCAATCAATGCACCATTCTCATCATAATAACGCGCATGAAGATTGATAAGCGTTTGGGTGAGCCATGCCACCTGCGCCGGATCAAGTGAGCCATCAGGGCCACCATTCGGATTGGTGCTGTCAATCATGATGCCGGTGATTTGATCAGCCATCGGAAAAGTATAATAAGCGGTTTTATCATTAAGATTTTCAGTGCTGAAACCATGCCCCTCAGGGCCATAGGCACCGGTTTTTTCTAGATGCAGCCGAATGAAATCTTCTTTGCTGAAAGATTGTCGTTTCGCGGCAGCGGTAATGCTGCGCACCGGCATTTTGGCAATCAGCCCTTCAATTCCATGCTGGTCGGGGTGAATGATTGCACCGATAAAATCTTGCAGTGTCATACCCTCCGGTATACCGGTTGGCAGTTTACTGCCGGTGGCCAGCAAGTCTAAAAAGTGACTGAGGCCGCTGCCATTAGGTAAGACACCGGCATCCATCAGATCATGATTGCCAAAGCCGGTGTACCACGGAAATTTCAAGCCTTCGGATGCAATCGGTTCACTGACGGCATCAATAAATCCTTCTATAACCGGATAACCATAAGCCCTTTTCCAAAGGTCGTCCTGCTGGTTGGCTTTAACAGGTTCAGGATGCCAGAAAGCATCATAGGCATTGCCTTCCAAGGAGGTTTCATCCTGCAAACCCTGATAGCGGCCGCCAGTGGCGTTGAAGCTGGTTTTCTCACCATTTAGCACTGCAATGACAGCTTCCAATTCATGCAAGCCGCGGCTGTCGGCATTGTCGCCTGTGGAAATGGCAAAGTCGAAAACGCGAGCTGAAACAGGCCCTTTGCCGATGGCATTGATACGCCGCACCATAGCATCAAGCACATGTACGGTGAGGGTGTCTTGCGGGCGTGCGGCATTGGATAAAGGGGCGCCATTGATGTTGCCTTTATACTGGCGCAAAAACGAGGAGTGAGACGGCGAAGCCGCATCAATAATATGTAGATCCGTGACATGGGCAAAGGAAACCAGTGGTTTCCGGCGGCTCTCGCGTTCAGGTTTGGCTTCGCTCAAATCTTCACGCACGATAATCGGCCAGCCATTATCGGCTGCAATACAGCGATATGATTTACCTTTCGACAAATATTCTCCGGGAACGAGAGCGCGTGTCAGGGTGGTCAGATCATCGGGAGTTTCTTCCGCTGCAAAAGCACTGGAAAGACCGCAGCCGCAAGCAGAAATGAAAGGGGCGGATAGACCGCTAAGCAGTCCTGTTTTTAATAAATTACGTCTTGAAGTATAAAATGGCATTATAAAACCCTTATACTTATGATTATTTTAAATAATCATATTGAAATATTTTTTATGGTATTTTCATGCGTTATTAGAATTTTATAAGGAATATAAATAATTTTAAAGTTTAGTATAGGCACAAAAACATAGGGCTGTAAATCGCACATTATTGGATGCGATACAGCTCTATGCAGATGGAATTCAATTGAACTGATCGGACAGGGGTAGGGTAGGCCGGATTATTCCGGCTTCCCAACTCTGATGGCGAGGATATCAACGGCGCGACCGGAGCCGTTGAGGTCGCTGTTAATGCTGATAACACCGCTTTTCTGCGCTTTTTTATTAGCGGAGAATTCTACGTCAAATAGATAATCGCTTTGCGATCCGGTGACGTCGTAGCGGCGGCGCTGACAGTTGCCCATATCACCAAAATCACAGGTGACCGACATTTGTGCCGGTTTTCCGTCGCTGCTGCGGGCAATAATATCAAATGTCGCAGTTGTATTCACAAACTGATTGAGAATGCCTTCGCCCACGTCAAAGCGGATGGTATCTTTGGCGGAGGGGGATTTGATACGCAGATAATCCACGCCTTCAACGCGTGTGATTTCTGCTGTTGCCGTGCCATTTAAGGAAATGCGGGTTGCATCTTGCGGCGTGAAAATAGTGATCCAGCGCGCATTGTCGGGGTTTTCACCTTCTTTGAACGGGCCGGTATTAAGCGGTGAGCGAGTAGCGCCATTAGGCGAACGGCTGAGATCGCTCAAGCTGTTGTAAATAGAAATTCCGATAATACCAAAAGCTGCCAGCAATACGATCGGCACGACAAGTCTGCTCAGTCTCGAGCGCTTTTTAGGCTCTTTCTTGGTTTTTTGAGCGCGGCTTGGTGCTGCAACAAAATCGGCCATACCATCATTGCGTGGCGCATTTTTGCGCGAAGGAGCAACTGTATCAAGCGAGCCAGGCATGTCACGGCTTGCGCCATCTAGTGACCAATCATCTGCTTGGGGCGCTTGAGGTGCTTGCTGCTGAACAGGTTCAGGAGCTGCAAACTCACGTTCAATCTCACGAATTGCATGTGTTAGTTGATCACGGCGCTGGTTGCGCTCTGTTTCACCAAGCTGCACATTTTGTGCCAGCGCACGTTCATGCGCCTGCCAGGCGGATGTATAAATCCGCTGACGTATTTCAGAATTTGTCGCATCTGCCTTTGTAAATGCGTTGCGTATGGCGCGTTCGATGCTTTCCAAATGCTGGTCTTTCTTCAGGCGATGCTGGTTCAATATGATTATCCAGAGTGTCAGATTTAGCCAAATTCCCTTTCTAATCAAGGGCGTTTAACTATTCATTTGCCAGCGACAGATCGGTTAAAGTGTTATGCGATGTTGGTTTTTTGTAAGCGTTTGATTTAATTGCATAAAATAATGGTATTTTTTTGTTGCTTCATAAATGCTTGCAATAACCGTTTGTTCCCAATTGATTTATTCCGTGAGCTTTCACAGTCATGGCTTTTCTTGTAGGTTGATTACAGTATCCAATGATATTGCAAAAGGCTTTTTTGTCTTACTGCTAGTTTTACGCGTTTTAAATCGCTGTAACGGATATGGCTGGTATTTTATCAGGTATAAGAGATCGGATGCGATTTGAAATGCAGGCATGTTTTCTGCCTTGCATTTGTTTTGTCTTTTCGTTATCTGACCCTTGCATTTCTCTTCTGTTTGGTTCGTTGATATGGACTAAACTTTATAAGAGAAAATGACTGGATTGCCGCTTTAGCTCAGTTGGTAGAGCACATCATTCGTAATGATGGGGTCGTAGGTTCGAGTCCTATAAGCGGCACCATAAAACAAGCACTTAGCGTATATTTGATCTTGCTTAATTCGAGCCAGCAATCAAATAGCAATCACTTTTTAGAAATCTACACTTTCTAGCAACCAGGGAATGTCTGAGATTGCTGGTGAAACTTATTGATTTAGTTTTAATTAAACCTTTGTTAGGCGCATGGTACCTCTATCGTAACACACTTTAGCTTGTGCTTAATTGAATTCTGAGAAGTGACCTGAGCCCCAACACTCCTCCATTTTTCAGGAGAGTCTTGGGTTATACTATTGGCCTTAAGCGGCCTGTTTTTCTAGAGCCATTTTTATGGCGAACTCATTCGGTGTGACATTGCCGAGTGA
>NZ_BAAADE010000015.1:0-26169 GCF_039522165.1 Paenochrobactrum glaciei | reverse complement strand
GCCAGTCACGGCCGGTGATGAATGGGGTGATTAGCATCCTCCAACCCCTGCCCCAGATCGCGCGCCGCTCGATAACGTTTGATCGGGGTACCGAGTTCAGCGAATGGGCTTATCTGCAAGCTGGCATCGGATCACAATCATGGTTTTGTGATCCACAATCACCCTGGCAAAAAGGGACGGTCGAAAACACCAACAGACGAGCAAGACGCTGGCTTCCACGAGACCTTGATCCGCTCACCCTCAGTGACCGCGATCTCGCATTCATCTGCAATTGCCTCAACAACACGCCTCGTAAATGCTTAGGCTACAAAACGCCTGCAGAAATATTCCGACAAAAGCTCGTCGCCAACAAATATCGTTACATATAAACTCAGACCGCAAAAGTCGCGCTTCAGCATGAAATCACATTGCGCAATGGAAAATGGTTTTTACAAGAAAATTGAACAGGAGCTTGGTGTGCCGGTCATCCATCCATCTATTGCGGCTCTTAAACGGGCTGAATATGCAGCTATACTAAAGCGTCAATGCGGATGGATTCCAAGTCGCAAAGGATCTTGCGAAATTTGACAGCAGTCAAATTTGAGGATCACTTTTAAGTTTCGCAGTAAAACATGTTCAGGCCATCTCAGCTACGATAAACTGATCAGTTTCTTGGCCGTGCGGAATGCTTTGCTGACTTCCGGTACGGGTGCAAGCAATTGCAGCAGCAATGGTTGCTCGTTTCATTGCATCTTCTAGCGATAAACCGCGATCCATGGATGAAGCTAACACACCAACGAAACAATCACCGGCAGCAGTCGTATTTAAGACCTCAACTTTCATGGCTGAAACACGGATAGTCTGCCCGTTCACAAAAACTTCTGCACCATTTCCGCCGAGTGTGCGGACAATGCCGGTTTGCAACCTCGCTGCTAAACTCTCAGCAGATGGATCGCAATCAAACCATCGGCCAAGCGCTTCAGCTTCATCTTCATTGACAACGATCAAATCACATAAGGATAAAATGTCTTCACTTAAGCGATAAGCAGGTGCAAGATTCAAGATTGATATAGCATTGCTCTGATGGACACGACGGATCAGTTTCTCAACCTCTTCCGGCTTGTTTTCCATCTGTAGCAAAACAATATTTGCCTTATTTAGCAAGCTATCTTCAATGCAATCCGAAGATGCTTCCAGATTAGCGCCAGAGGCAACTGCGATCATGTTCTGACCATTACTGTCCGTATAGATTGACGCGCAACCGGTAGGCTGTTCAAGTCGCTTTACACGATCGATATCAGCAACTTTTTCAAGATTGCTCAGGCCAATTTGTGCCAGGGCATCTTGGCCGACGGCGCCACACATGAAAACCTCTGCGCCATCGCGTGCAGCTGCCAGTGCCTGATTGCCACCCTTACCTCCAGCTTCCGTATGGAAGCATGTCGCTAGCAAAGTCTGGCCAGGTTGCGGCATATCTGCAAGCTGAAACATAAAGTCCACATTAATGGAGCCAAAGGTAATGATCACAGTGCTTCTCCAGATTTATGCTACTTGAACAAAGTGGTCGTCACCCACTTGTTCATAAATACGTTGTGGCACAACATAATCGGGTGCACGTAACGGGCTTTTGATTTCGTCATTATTCACGCGGCGGATTTGGCGGCGTGACGGATCAGGTATTGGAACAGCAGCCATCAGACGCTTGGTATATTCATGCTGTGGATTTTCGAAAACCGCCTGACGTGAACCAATTTCCACAACCTCTCCCAGATACATCACCGCGACCCTGTGGCTGATCCTTTCGACAACCGCCATGTCATGGCTGATAAAGAGATAGCCGAGACTATATTTTTCCTGCAAATCGAGCATCAAATTGATGACCTGCGCTTTAACTGACACGTCGAGTGCAGAGACAGATTCATCCGCGATCAGCAATTTTGGTTCAAGGGCAAGTGCGCGTGCGATACAAACACGCTGCCTTTGACCGCCCGAAAACTCATGCGGAAAACGGTCCATCATAGATGCTGAAAGACCAACACGTTCCAGGAGATCACCAACACGATTGCGCGCTTCATCTGCTCTGGCCAAGCCATGCGCTACAATCGGCTCTGCAATAGCCTCCCCAATACGAATACGCGGGTTCAAACTTTCATAAGGGTCTTGAAAAATCATCTGTGCTTCACGGCGTATATCAGCAAGCTGAGATTTTCCCGCTCGAAGCACATTTTGTCCGCCAATAGTAACGGTGCCGGAAACCGTATCAGTCAGACGAATGATTGAGCGGCCAGTGGTTGATTTACCACAGCCGGATTCCCCCACCAATGATAGGGTTTCACCACGGCGCAATTCCAACGATACATTTTCTACCGCATGGACACGACCAACCGTCTTGCTAAGAAAACCCTTCTTGATATTAAAACGCGTTACCAGCTTATCTACTGTCAAGACAGGTGGTTCATCGCGTTTCACAGTATCTTCAGTAGGCTTTGGCGGATGAACTTCGCCGGTCTGCATATCCACATCGGGGAAGCGTAACGGCCGGTCTTTGCCATTCATCGAACCCAATTGTGGAACTGCTGACAAAAGCGCGCGCGTATAAGGGTGTTTAGCACCAGCAAACAAGCTTTCTGTTGTGCCGGTTTCTACTTGCTCACCCCGATACATCACAACTGTGCGGTCGGAGATTTCAGCTACAACGCCCATATCATGAGTGATAAAAAGGACGGAAAGACCTTCTTCTTGCTGCAAGGTTTTGATCAGCTCAAGAATTTGCCCTTGAATAGTCACATCAAGAGCAGTGGTAGGTTCGTCCGCAATCAGCAATTTGGGATCGCAAGCCAGCGCAATTGCAATCACCACACGCTGACGCATACCACCGGAGAAGTTCATCGGATATTCGGCAAGACGGGATTGGGCTGACGGGATACGTACTTTGTCCAGTAAGCGCACAGCTTCGGCTTCAGCCTGACTTTGTGACATACCACGATGATACATCAAAACTTCTGTAATCTGCTGACCAATGCGTAACACCGGATTAAGCGAGGTCATCGGTTCCTGAAAGATCATACCGATGCGGTTACCACGGATTTTCTGCATAGCATCCAGTGGCAACGACAGAAGATCCTGACCTTCAAAATTAATCTGGCCGGTAATGCGTGAATTATCCGGTGACAGCAATCGCATGATCGACATGGCGGTAACGCTTTTACCGGAACCGGATTCACCTACGACGGCAACAGTTTCTTTAGGCGCAATATCAAAACTGACATCGCGCACGACATTGCGCCATTCTCCGTTAACACGAAACGACGTATTGAGACCTGCAATCGAAAGGATCGGACTAGTTGTCTTATTCATAGCTCAGCCTTCTCTGCGAGGGTTGAGGATGTCGCGCAGCGCATCACCGATCAGATTGATGGAAACAATCAGTAATAATAGTGCAACGCCTGGGAAAAGGCTGATCCAGTAATCACCGGAAAGCATATATTCAAAACCGTTTGAAATAAGCAGGCCGAGTGACGGTTCTGTCACCGGCAGACCAATTCCGAGGAAAGACAAAGTTGCTTCAAGCATGATGCCATAGGCAACACGCATAGTGGCAACAATGATGAGCGGCGGCAGACAGTTGGGCAAAATATGCCGGAACAAAATGCTGCGGTCTTTCAGCGCCATTGAGCGGGCAGCATCAACATAAGCGCGTTTGCGTTCCACCAGTGCTGAACCACGAATGGTGCGGGCATAGTAAGCCCATTGAGTTACAACAAGCGCGAGGATGATCTTATCAACGCCCTGCCCCAGAATGGCTAAAAAGATCAATGCGATAAGGATCGCCGGAAAACTGAGCTGAATATCAACAATACGCATCAAAACAGCATCGGTTCTGCCACCGATATAAGCACTTGCTAGACCAATGGATGCGCCAATGATCAGCGCAATGGCCGCACTGGAAACGCCGACCAGAATACTGGTACGCAAGCCATAGAGAATGGCGCTGAAAAGGTCGCGCCCCTGATCATCTGTACCAATCAGATAAGTCATACCGGTCATGCTTTGCGAGCCCGGTGCTAATCTGCCATCCATAATATCCAGTTGCGCCAGATCATATGGATTTTGTGGCGCAATAAGTGGTGCAAAAACCGCAGCCAGCACAAAAATCGACAGTAAAATAATACCGGTCAGAGCAAGCTTATCATGCACAAGCGCAGATAAAACCTTCCAGATCGGTGCACGTGATCTTACGTTCTTTGTACCCGTACTGCTCGCATGAACGGAAATACTTGTAGCTTTATCCTCACTCATCATGAATTTCCTTCAAGACGTACACGGGGATCAACAATAGAATAAAGTATGTCGACCAACAGGTTAATGACACTGAACATCACAACGGTGATCATCAGATATGCAAGGATAACGGGACGATCGAGGACACTGATCGCATCAATGATGAGCTTACCCATACCTGGCCATGCAAAGATGGATTCCGTGACAACAGCAAATGCAATCAACGAGCCAAGCTCAAGACCGATGACGGTAATCAGCGGGATCAATGTATTTTTTAATACATGTTTGATCAGGATATGACGCTCTGGCAAACCTTTTGCGCGCGCAAAACGAACAAAATCCAATTGCATGATTTCCATCACGCCGGCACGGGTCAGACGGATCACCAGTGATATTTTAAACAATGCCAGATTGAATGCAGGCAAGATCAGATGCGACAAGCCATCAAGTGTGAGAAAGCTAACCGGAACGCCAAAAACATCCACTGTATCGCCACGCCCTGAAGCGGGCAACCAGCCCAAATAAACGCTGAAAAACATGATCATCACAAGGCCGATCCAGAAGGTCGGTAGACTGAACCCTAAAATGGAGAAAGCCATGATCGATTTTGAAATCAAGCCTTTTGGTTTCAGGCCGGCATAAATGCCAAGCGGAATACCGATGACCAACGCCATAACAAGCGCGGTAAAAGCGAGCTCCAGTGTCGCGGGCATTCGGTTCAAAATCAATGTCAGAGCAGGTTGGTTAAAAATAAAGGAATTACCAAGATCACCAGAGAGTGCGCGGGTGAGAAACAGCCAATATTGCTCCCAAACCGGCTTGTCCAATCCAAAAGACTGAATAACCTGTAACCGTTCAGCAGGTGTTGCTGTCGAACTTAAAAGCACATCCACGGGATTGCCAACGAGGTACAAACCGACAAAAACCAGAACAGACATGACGAATAAGGTCAGAACGGTCTGGATTGAACGGCTCAGGAGATATCCACTCATGGCTGTTTTTCTCCGTTATGATGAACAGCGCCATATCCGGCAATGCGTTCGGTCAGCAGGTTGAGAAAACCCGCTTCATCTATTTCGGTCATGACCAACGCATTAGGCACATGATTCAACTTGTTATAAAAATCTGCATAGGTATAGCCCATCGTCAGCCCGGTAATCTGTACACCGACATAGGTTTCGTGGCCTTTGAAAAGCTCAGGCTTTATCAACCATGCAATCACTGTGGCATCGTGCACTGGGCCACCTTCCCGACCAAGCCGGTTAGGATCTGAACGGTCAAAAGCCGTAAACAAATCAAACAATGCTTGTCCTGCTTTTCCACCTGCACGGAACGTCTCCATCTGAGACTGAGTTAACAATGCCTGGAAGGTCATATCCAGAGGCATTAATATAATCGGGATTCCTGACTTGAAAACAATATCCCCAGCATGCGGATCCGCATAAATATTAAACTCAGCCCAAGGGGTACGATGTCCCATCGCGGTAAATGCACCACCCATGGAAACAATCTGTTTAATACCTAACCTGACATCAGGATGCTGAATGAGTGCCAAAGCGACATTGGTCATCGGTCCAATGGAGCAAAGAGTAATTTGCTCACCACTTGTAACTGCGGCTTTTGCACTACGGATGATAAAATCAACCGCGCTTTCCTGTTCTGGTTTGATATTACCAATATCAGCAATCTCATCATCAAACGCACCGATATGGGCATATTTGCCATAGACCTGTTGGCGCACCAATGGCCCCGCAGCACCTGCATATACGGGCACATCGTGTCTGCCGCTCAGATTGACGATTTTGCAAGCATTGATAACTGTGTTCTGCAAAGCAACATTGCCTGCGACAACGGAAATTCCAAGCACGTCCAGTTCCGGCGATGCCAGTGCCATTAAAATGGCAGCCGCATCGTCAACCCCCGGATCTGTATCGATAATAATTTTCAACCGTTTCATAGCGTGCCTTTATTTCCGGCATAACGGGACAGGCGTTCCAGCATCAGTTCAATCACAGCTTGTGAATTCACTTTAGAAACAATTTGTGCATTCGGCTCAAGATTACTCTTACCGTACCAATCAGCAATAGTTTGCCCCATGCATAATTCACTCTCGTGCTCAACGAAAATACGTGCCGGTTCACTCTCAAACAAATGCGGAGCTAACAGATAAACAATCACAAGCGGATCGTGAAGAGGACCACCACGCGAACCATAACGGCGCACATCATTGCGATCCCAGAACATCATCAATTCGGAAATAGTTGTAGAAATACGTCCGCTGACACGTGCAAATTCATCCACATGTTCTGGTTTCAACATCACTTGATGTGTCGCATCAAGTGCAAGCGCTACGATCGGAATATTGCTGGAAAAAACAATATGAGCGGCATGCGGATCAGCCAGCATGTTGAATTCGGCTGTCATGGTGCGATTGCCGGATTCACGATAAGCGCCACCCATCATAATGATACGTTCGACACCGGCAGCAATTTCCGGTTTGATGCGCAACGCTACAGCAAAGTTGGTCATAGGACCTATGCAGCACAGCGTAATTGGTTCCTGTTTTTCTGCCGCCTTCGACAATTCCGCGATTAAGAAATCAACGGCAGACTGCGCTTCTGGCTTTTTAACCGGCTCAGGCAGCATCGTGTTACCAAGGCCTGATTTCCCATGAAACTGACCATAAATAGGCTCACGTATCATCGGTTTGAAACAACCAGCATAGACCGGAATATCTGTACGGCCGCCCAATTCGCAAACCTGCAAAGCATTACGCACTGTTTTTTCCAATGGCTGATTGCCGCAAACCGGCGTGATGCCGCGTATATCCAGCTCTGGCGATACAAATGCGGTTAATAGGGCAATCGTATCATCAATGCCCGGATCACAATCAATGATAATTGAAATCGGCTTCATCATTCACGGCCTTCAATATTAAAAATTTAAAGTGCACCGACATCACGCAATATTTGCGCGATTTCCCGCCGGGCAGCCTCATTGAGAGGTTGTTGCGGGCTTATAGGTTCACCTACGGCAAAACCTTGCAATTGCAGGGCAGTTTTGATGCAGGCTGCAACCGAATATTTTGCAAATACCTCATTCACGCGCCACAACGGACGCTGCATTTCAATCGCCTTTGCCCAATTACCTGATTGGGCTGCCTGATAAAGCTCTATGCTTTGGGTCGGCACGATACATGCAGGCCCAGCCATCCAGCCCACACCGCCTATCATCATCACGCAGACGGGAATATGGGCTGATGCTGCAAAAACTTTCAACCGGCCTTCGGTACGCCCAATGATTGATAAAAGACGACCGGTATTTGTCGAGGCATCTTTAATATACTGAATATTATCAATACGGCTCAAACGCTCAATGACCGGCAGGCTGAGATCGGTTCGCTGAAATTGCGGATTGGTATAAATTACGACCGGACGGCCTTTGGCCGCTTTGGCAATGGCTGTAAAATAAGCCTCAACACCTTCATCACTGACAGGAAAATAAGATTCCAAAATTGCCAAAATGCCATCTGCACCCGCATTGACCATATACTCGGTTTGTTCAACCGCATCACTGATGGAGGTAGAAGCAACACCCGCCACAACCGGCACGCGCCCGCGATTGGCTGCAAGCACGGTATCCACAACGCTGCGGCGTTGTGATTGGGTGAGATAAGCAAATTCGCCAGTACTGCCCAAAGGGGTGAGGCCATGCACACCACTTGCAATAAGATGCTCTACTAAATCTGACAAAACAGAGGTTTTAATCTCTCCGGTTTTCTCAACCGGAGAGACGAGATATGGAAATACCCCATGAAAAGACATGTTATTTTCCGTTCTGATTAATTGGATTTCACATAATAAGGCAATGTGTAACCGTCAGAACGGCCCGCATAATCAAGGTTTTGCTTCAGAGCCCATGTATTGGCCAGATAGAAAACCGGAATAACACCCAGATCAGACATGGCAATTTCGGTGGCTTTACGCAGTAGCTCTTCGCGCTTAGCATCGTCCAGGGTGATACGGGCTTCGTTAAGGGCTTTGTCAAATTCCGGATTGGAATAACGGCCGCGGTTGCCCTGCCCTGCTTTTTCACCATAGGTTTCAAGAATTGGGCCCAGCACGCCGGAAGCTTCGCCTGTTTCAACAGCCGCACCACCCATAATCAGGCTGAATTCCAGATTAGATGCACGCGAAAAGTAGACACTTCCCGGTAATGTCGCAACATCGGTTTTGATCCCGACACGGCTGAAAAACTGACCAATTGCCTGCGCAACTTTAGAGTCATTTGGATAGCGGTCATTCGATGCATGGAAGGTGAGCGTAAAGCCGTCCGGATAACCGGCTTCGGCCAAAAGCGCCTTGGCTTTTTCCGGGTCATATGCATCAGCTTTAATCGCTGGATCAAAACCAAAATAGCCTTCCGGCACGACCTGACCAGCCGGTACACCCTGACCGTCCATAATACGGTCAACAAGAGCTTCACGATTGATGGCAAGAGACATAGCACGGCGCACTTCTGGTTTCAGAAGCGGATTTTTACCATTTGCGTCCTTTGCAAAGGGTGACTCTTCACGGTCTTGATCCATATGAAGATACATAATGCGGTTACCCGCAATATTGACAACTTTAAGCTTGTCTGCCTGTTCCATTTTGCGGGTATCAGGGGTCGGAATGCTTTCAATCATGTCAACATCACCTGACAGGATTGCAGCAACACGCGCACTATTATTCTTGAAAACGCGGAATGTAACTTTATCCCAAGGCGCTTTTTCACCCCAATAATCATCATTGCGCTCGACAACAACATTGTCATCAGGTGACCATGATACAAATTTGAACGGTCCGGTGCCGATTACACCTTTACCGCTGTTCATTTCTTCTGTGGTCACAGTACCCATTTCAGCAGGCAAAATGGCAATACGACTTAAATTGTTTACGAGAAGTGGTGTTGGCACATCCGTTTTGATCTGAACCGTGTGGGGGTCAATTGCCACAATGTCTGTTATTGCTTTCACATAAGGGGCAAAGGAGCTGGGGCTATTGGTAGAGGCAAGCGGGATACGCTTGATGCTGGCAACGACATCTTCAGCATCAAAATCACTGCCATCATGAAACTTCACATTTTCACGAAGCTTAAATTCCCATGTCGTATCGTCGATAATTTTCCAAGATACAGCTAATGCTGGTTGAATTTGCTGTTTATCATCCTGATTGACAAGTCCGTCAAATATATTGCGCGCCATCGCACTATTAGGACCAACCACATAAAATTGCGGATCCATAGACGTGGTGGATGCAGCAAGGCCGACTGTTAGATCCTCAGCCTGCCCGGTAACCGGCATAAACAAAACAGAACCTGCCAGTGCGGCGGCAAATGCAGAAAACTTCATAATTAAGAACTCCTCAGGACAACTCTACCCGCACTACTCCTAGCGGTTCACTGAGACTAACCACCTTAGCACTAAAAGAAAAATTGCATTTTGTGCTAATGTTATGCCTTAATGTTATGACACTAGGAGTTTAAGATGCGTTTGAAACCACGTCAGGTAGAAGCATTTCGAAGCGTTATTATGACAGGCAGTGTCACATCTGCATCTGAAATGATGAATATTACCCAGCCCGCAGTCAGCCGTTTGATCCGTGACCTTGAAGACGCGGTTAAAATGTCATTATTCGAACGGGGTGGTGCGCGCCTCATTCCAACGGCTGTAGGTGTCCAATTTTATCGGGAAGTGGAGAGACTCTATCTGGGGCTCGATCAGCTCTCACAGGCTGCCAATGATATTCGTCAGCATAAAAATACAGTTATACGAATTGCGAGCGTAACCTCACTTGTTCATCCATTTTTACAGCATGCGATCCTTAAGGTGGTTGGTAACCGTATGGATGTGCCATTAGTAATTGATGTCGAAAACAGCCGTCATATCTGGGATATGGTCGATAAAAACCGTTATGATCTGGGACTGGTTTTTGCTGCACCACAGATGTCGGATAAAAATGCTATTCCTTTGAGTAACACACATGCCGTTGCTGCTTTAGCGCCTGATCATCATCTAGCCACGCGTAAAGTTATCACACCCGCCGATCTGATAAATGAAAGAGTTTTGATGCCTGGACGCAATTCTCCGTTGCGACTGGCTTTGGATCGCGCTTTTTCGCATGAAGAACATCAGCCACTCTCCACTATGGAAACATCAATGCTCAATTGCAGTCATTTTGCGGCTGCCGGTATGGGAGTTGGTATCGTTGATAAAACGACGCTGCGGTCTTCCGGTGTTAATTGCGTGGCCATACCATTTGAGCCGTCTATTCAGGTTTCTTATTTTGCGATCAGACCAACCAGCAGTACACCCAATCCATTATTGGATGACATTATCAGCATAATGCAGGAACTATTGTGAACCACACCGAGTTTGCTGAAGGCCTAATAAAGCGATATTTTTATCACCAAAGGGACGTTGATATTAACGAGCTGCATGATTGACGAATGCAGAACCAAGGCGACCAAATATACCAGTTAAAAAAAATACGTTTATGATTTCCCATGTCTTATTTTTTGTAATTATCAATTGATGCGACAGCCACTGAAATTCCAGTTCACCATGAACTCACACTGAATTTTGATTTTCTAAAAAACCTTGATGACAACGTTATCATTCGATGATAATGAAAATGATAACGTTGTCATTTGGGAGGATAGATATGTTGATGATGATCAGAAAGAGGTTTCTTCATAAAAAACTCGATAGAGCTCAATACTCTTCATGCAGCAGTTTTTACCTTGTTCAGAATATAAATGCTCAACCAATCAATCGCACTAATTTCACGTTTAAATATAAAAGTGGCCAAATATGAGTGCCATGAACTTCCGACCTATTTGGCGCTATTGGGACGCATTGATATCAGGCGTTTACACAACCCTTACACTTGCACTTATTTCTGCAGCTATTGGCATAATTATCGGCATATACGGAGCATATTTAATACGAGGCAGTTCCCGTCCGGTTCGTGTGTTCTTGCAGTCCTATATTGAAGTTATTCGCAACACTCCCATCCTGATTCAGATATTTATCATCTTCTTCGGATTGCCTGTATTAGGCATCAAGCTTGATCCTATGATAGCGGCGTCAGTCGCATTGAGTTTATACTTTGGCGCCTATTCGATTGAAATTATTCGTTCAGGAATTGACTCCATTCCCGCCAGTCAAACCGAAGCGGGCATGTGCATAGGGCTTACGCCTTTACAAGTCATGCGTTATGTCATTTTACCTCCTGCCTTACGTAATATTTATCCGTCCATTACCAGCCAGTTCATCTTATTACTGTTAGGCACATCAATTGCTTCACAGATCTCCGTTGATGAGCTCTTTCATGTGGCAGGTATTGTCGATAGCCGCACTTATCGTAGCTTTGAAGTTTACGCCTTGATCTGCGCAATTTATCTCGCCCTTTCACTGTCTTTCAAACTTTTATTCGCGGTGCTTGGACATTTAATGTTCCGCTGGCCTGTGCGTCGTTAGGATAGTCAATGCGTAGTTTTAATATACTCGACTTATTCGCTCTTCTGACCGCACTGCAATGGACTGTTGCGTTAGTCATTCTGGCGCTGGCATTCGGCACTCCCCTGGCACTAGGGCTTGCACTATTGCGCACAGGTAAAACAACAGTGCTCCGCATCCTCTCCTCATCCTTCATTCAAATCATTCAAGGTATTCCCCTCCTAGGATTGCTGATGTTTTTTTACTTCGGCATCCCAGTTTTTCTGGGCTATGACATACCGGCAATGGTCGCGGTGGGCGTTGCTTATGCAATTTATACCGCCGCTTTTCTTGGTGACATCTGGCGCGGTGGCATTCAAGCCATCAAACATGCGCAATGGGAAGCGGCCGCATGCCTCGGAATTAATAAATGGCATCAGTTTCGATACGTCATTGCACCACAAGCCTTTCGCATCGCGCTGCCTGCAACTGTAGGCTTTCTCGTTCAACTGGTGAAAAATACATCGCTGGCCTCAATTGTAGGCTTCGTTGAGCTTGCACGTGCAGGCCAAATAGTCAGTGCAGGAACCTTTCAGCCACTCTTGGTCTATTCCATTGTTGCGGTCATTTATTTTGCCGTTTGCTTTCCCCTGACCACCTGGTCCCGAAAATTAGAGGTGCAGTATAATGGCGCTCGTTGAGATAAAAAATGTTCGTAAAAATTTTGGTGCGCTTGAAGTTTTAAAAGGTGTGTCGCTCGATATTAATAAGGGTGAAATCGTAACCATTATCGGTAAAAGCGGTTCAGGTAAAAGCACACTTCTACGCTGTATCAATGCGCTTGAGACCATCAATGAAGGTGAAATACGCATCGATGGTAAACGCATGGCAACGGACATGCCTGATTTGCGCGAAATGCGGCAAAAAGTCGGGATTGTTTTTCAGGCATTTAACCTCTTTCCGCATATGAACATTGAACGCAATGTGACGCTTGCACCGGTTTTAACTGGTAAAATTTCAAAAAAAGAGACCAGAACCCTTGCGCTTGACGTTCTGTCGCGCGTTGGCTTGGCCGATAAAGTGGATGCCTACCCTGAGCAACTATCGGGCGGGCAGCAACAACGTGTCGCAATAGCACGCTGCCTCGCTATGAGCCCGCAACTGATGCTGTTTGATGAAGTGACATCAGCACTTGATCCTGAGTTAGTAGGCGAAGTTTTAAAGGTCATGGAAGATATGGCCCGCCAAGGAATGACCATGGTGTTGGTAACGCACGAAATGGGTTTTGCCCGTAATGTCGCAACCAAATTGGTTTTCATGCATCAAGGACGTGTTTGGGAGCAAGGCACCCCCAAAGACCTTTTCGAAAATCCGCAGACACCTGAACTGCGCAGTTTTATTGGCGCTGCGGCTTAATGTGTAAGTCACACACTAATTACCTATGGGAGGAAGAACATGAAACTATTTCGTAATTTGACAGTAGCAACTGCTTTGGTTGCCGGATTATTTGCATCCGGTTCCGCTCTGGCCGATAAACTTGAAGATATAACATCCAGCGGTAAAATCCGCGTTGGCGTGCTGCTTGATGCTGCGCCATGGGGTTTCAAGGGCGCTGATGGCAAAGATACAGGTCTGGATATCGATCTCGCAAAACTTTTGGCGAATGATATCAATGCAGAGCTAGAACTGGTTCCATTAACCGGCCAGAGCCGTATTCCAAGCCTTTTGGCCGATAAAATTGACGTTATGATTGCAGCTTTAGGCGCAACGCCGGAACGCGCCCAACAGGTTATGTTCTCACAGCCTTACGCAGCCGTCAGTCTGGGAGTTTATGGCGCTAAGGGTACTCCACGCGTACAAGATGCCGCAGATTTGGCAGGTAAACAGGTTGCTGTCGCAAAGGGCTCAACACTTGATATCTGGTTGACTGATAATGCACCGGATGTGAAAGTGGTACGTTTTGAAGATACACCAACCGCTATTGCAGCCTACCTGGCTGGTCAAGTAGAAATGTTTGCAGAAAACAGCGCCATTTCTGTGAAAGTCGGTGAAGATAATCCTGATAAAGCCACCGAACTGGTGTTTCTGATCCGCCAGTCTCCTGCGCATATCGCAGTCAAACAAGGCGAACAAAATCTGCTGAACTGGGTCAATACATTTGTCTTTTTCAATCGCCTGAACGGCAAACTGGGCGACCTGCAACAAACATATTTTAAAGAGAAACAAGATTTACCAAACATGTAATCATCTGTGTCTCTCTTTAATATAGCTTTTCATCCGGCGTTTAACCGTCGGATGAAATTTTGAGCATCTTCATAAATTACGGGGTCGCCCTCCCCACATCAGGTAAACAAATGCACACAGGCTTATACCATTCCATTGATTTTAACCGAGATGGTAAGATCATTGATTATTTAGGGATGCCTTATTCCGTTGATCGTTCACCATATTATCATGTCAGAACACCTATTTGCCGTATCAAGAATGGCAACGGACCACGCGTTCTTTTAATGGCCGGTAATCACGGTGATGAATATGAAGGAGAGATCTGCCTTTCGCGCCTGATACGCTTGATTGAACCCGAAGATATCAAGGGTGAGCTGACGATTTTACCTTTTACCAATCTGCCAGCCGTTATGGCAGCACGCCGCCGTTCACCATTCGATAACGGCAATTTAAACAGATCATTTCCTGGCAATCCTGCAGGTCAGCCGACAGAGCGGCTTGCACATTTTCTGGAGCACGATCTGTTTCCGCAGCACGATATTATCTTTGACCTCCATTCGGGCGGGACGTCGATGGCGCATCTCATTACCGGTTTGATCGAAGAGAGTGATGATCCAGTACGCTCTGAACATGCCCTTGAATTATTAAAAGCAATGGGTATGCCCCACGCATTCATCGCTCGAAATGGAATTGATGCCCCCACATCAATGGCAGCAGCTGCAAGAGCAGGCGCAATTGGAATAAGCGGCGAATTTGGCGGCGGCGGCACAGTTACAACTCAGACTATACAAATGGCCGCCTTAGCGATTAACAAATTGCTGCTGAAAACCGGCTTAACCAATAAAGAATTTTTGCCGACACAGAGGCAGGCCGCAACAACCCAATTATTACGTCTTAATTCACATGAACAAGCCGTTTATGCAACCAGACGTGGCTGGTTTGAGCCAGCAGTCAATTTAGGTGACCATGTACAGAAGGGTGATGTAGCCGGCTGGTATCACGACTTTCAACGTGTTGGCGAAGCCGAAGAAATATTACATTTTTCTGCATCAGGCATTGTCATTTCTCACCGTTTACATACAGACAGTGAAGCTGGTGACTGCCTTATCCAAGTGGCGGCCATTATAGAATGAGGAAGTGAGCCAACCGGTTGCTAACAATCGGTTGGCATCTATAATACAGATAAAAGGCTTTTATTTTAAAAGCATTACCGGAGCCCTATGATGAGCCTCTCGCCGGAAAATGAGTTTGAACCTACATTTGATAATGTTTTGCGGATGGGCGGAAACACTCAAAAGAATGAGACCGAAAAACCACCTGTATTTATTGAAGATGTAGCTCGTTTGGCAGGGGTCTCCCCTATTACCGTATCACGTGCAATCCGAACACCGTCAAAAGTGAGCGTTGAGAAGCAAAACCGTATCCGCGAAGCTATCGAGGCAACTGGGTACAAGCCAGACTCAATAGCCAGAGCATTACGATCCGGCCGCACGAACATCGTGTTGGGATTTATCTCCAACATGTTCAGCCAGCAATTTGCCAAAGCGGTGAGAGGATGCGCACTAATATTGGAGGAATCCGGCTATCAATTTTTGATAGGCGAAACCACATACTCATATAAAAAAGAATCTGCCATAATTTCTGATCTGCAACAGCTGAAACCAGCCGCCGTGTTTTTTACTGGTGTTATTGAGCTCGAAGAAAATCGGGAGCAATTACGAAAGCTAAAAATTCCAATTATGGAAACCTGGGCTTACCCGCGTGATCCGATTGATCTATTGGTCGGGATTTCCAATACTGATGGTGGAAAGCTGGCTGCCCAACACTTAGCTAATAAGGGTTACAAAGAAGTTGCATTTATCGGCCGTGGTGGTGGACGTGGTGCATTACGCTACCAAGGTTTTGCTGATGAATGTGAGTGTTCCGGCATATCTATTGTAAAAAAAATACATTGTAAGGAAGTCATTGATATTAATGACGGCCGTAAGGTTTTTCATGAATTATATGCTGACGGCAATATGATTAAAGCTGTCTTTTGCGCCAATGAACTACTTGCAACGGGCGTCTATTTAGCTGCACGTGATGCTGGTTTACGCATTCCCCAAGATCTGGCAATTATCGGCTTTGGGGATAATGATCTGGCAAGTTCCTTACAGCCAGGCATCACCACAATCCATTTTGACAGTGAAGCACTGGGACAGCATGCAGGGCGTATGATATTAGCAAGCCTGCGTGGTGAAACATTAAATCAAAAAACGCGTTATATGCCTCTTTCCGTCATCGAACGCGGCAGCACGTAATATTTGATATATAAGGCCGGAGTGAACCAGCCTTATATATCTGTTCTTTAAAGAACAGCAATCGCTGTCATTTCAACACGTAAATCAGGGTCAGCCAAACGGGCTTCAACACATGCACGAGCTGGCGGATTTTCAGGATCAATCCACTTGTCATAAACAGAATTCATCGCATCGAAATCAACAATGGCAGGCAGAAAAACATTCACTGCCAAAAGCTTAGAACGATCAGTTCCGGCTTCTTGTAATAGAGCATCAATTTTGGCTAAAACATCACGTGTTTGGTCTTCAATGCCAGCTTTGCGGTCATCAGCAACCTGTCCTGCGATATGAACGACACCGCCATAGCTGACGGCCTGACTCATACGGGAGCCCTTCTGATAACGAATAATCATGCTTCATTCCTTATTACTTAGTGAAGTGGGTCATGTGAATTTCGGGTTCAGCCAAAATGTGTAGGATAAACGCTGACAACGGTTTGATTTTCATCCAACCCATAAATCAGTGAGTGACGATCAATGCAGGTACAAGGATGCGAAATCCCCAGTTCAACAACATCACCGATTTTAATGTCAGCACTAGCAGCACACTCAATAAAAGCATGCTGATCGTTCAGTTTCAGCACATGGCTATCATTTAAAACGCGCAAGAAACGACCGTCCCGATATATGTTTAAAATGCGTGGGAGATCCTGATCAAATGCAACATCGCGCATTCCGAAGCCACATATGACTGTTTGCGGTTCCGGACGGGATAAAACCTCAGCCCATAATCGTAATGCGGGTGAAAAAACATCAGTTGCCTTTTCACTGCCAAAGCCCTGACGATTGTCCAACTGCTTAATTCCGCGTTCATAAACACCATGATCATGAAAGAAAATGGCACCGCTGCGCAAAATGATCTGAAGATTTTCGTTTGAAGCTTTTAACGGCTTCCATTTAGCAACAACACGATCGAAAAAGAGCGAACCACCGGCAGTCAATATCAGTGGTCTGGACATTTGTAAGCGGGTTACGATCATTTGATAGGCTTCTGTCGCTTCATCAAGCAGATGATCAACCCGTTTTATCGTTTCATCAGGATCAGCAACACCTGCCGCTCCTTCATAAGCCGCGACACCGCTTAAGCGGAGATTGGCTGTTTCATGGTTCAAAATAGTCTCAATCACCGGCAAAGCTGCCTGCGCATCCCGTAAACCTGCACGCGCTACACCAAGCTCCACCAACAGGCCGAGCTTTGGCAAACTATCATCGGCAGACCATTCAGCAATCAACATCTCAGCAAAAGCCACTGAATCGACAAAAACATGTAACTCAGCATCAGGATAAGAAGACATCAGTCGTGCAAGTCTTTTTACAGCATTTGCCCCACCAATCTGGTTGCCCAGTATAAGCTTTCGAAAGCCGCTTTTGAGGAAAACGGACGCTTGCCGGATATCAGCAACCGTCCCCCCCCAGGCGCCATAAGCAATTAGGCTTCCAGCCAGATCAGGCGACATTGGTGTTTTAGCATGTGGTGCAATTTCAACATCATTTGCTTTTGCAAATTGCATCATCGCCCGCGCATTGTTGGCAAAGGCTTGTTCATTCAGCGACATAAGCGGTAGTGCCATTACACCTTCATAAGGCTTCCAGCCAGCTTGGCCGATCTCTTTCAAGCTGAGCGGTTTCAGGCCACTGGGAAAGCCACGGAAACCATCATCAATCATCATTTCCTGACTTTGATAGTGAAAGCGGTCAGACATGTGTGTTTCCTTTATCGAAATTTTCTGATTTCAAATTCAAACGGTAGATCCGATTGGCGGTTTCGAAGAAAAGAAGACTTTGCTCAGCGCTGCTATAAGCATCCGCAATTTTACGATAGGCGGTATAAAGATCGTCAAAAGAAGCATGAAGCCCTGCGACCGGAAAATCGCTGCCAAACATGGCTCGCTCAGGTCCGAAACAGTCAATACAATGATGGATGACATCGGCTAAGCTGGCCACAGTCCATTGCGTATCATAAGCAACCGGATTGGAAATCTTGATAGAGAGATTATCGAAACGGCTTAAGCGCTTTAGACCTTTTCGCCACTGCTGCATGCCTTCCGGCGAGCGATCTGCGGGACTACCGCAATGATTAAGAATGAATGCTAAGTCCGGATAATCATGAAGCAAATGTTCTGCCTCTGCCATTTGCCATGGATAGAGCATGAGATCAAAAGTCAGTTTATGACGTGCTAAAGCACTGAGCCCCGCACGCCATTGCTTATTGCTCATCAATCCTTCGACAGCAAAACTCTTATGAGCAACAGGATGCCAGCTGACGATGTCACGCACGCCTACCACACGTTCATTGGCCGCTTGCTCTGCTATTTTTTGCTCTGCATCCATATCCAGCAAAGAAATGCGCGAAACATAGCGTTGTGCGATGGATTTTCCTTTCGGCAATTGATCCAGCCATTGGGTTTCTTGCGCAAGAAAATGGTCGTCCCACCCTGCTTCAATATGAACGGTTGCGACAATATTCTGCCGAGCAGCATCACGCATATAATCGTCCGGCAAATAATTCCGTCTGATCGCCTCTATGCTGCCAAAGACCATTTCATCGTCTGGTTTTGGGGCAAGCCAGGGATGGCGTTGCATCGTTAAATCCCAAAGGTGATGATGGGGATCAATAACCGGCCCTTGATAAATATTGCTCATCGGCGTGCTTCCCGCCCTGAGATCATGAGGAGAGCAAGGATCAGCGTACCAAACAATATAGAGCGTAAACCCGGCGAGGCATTGACCATGGTGATGAGTGCCGAAGCTGTCACCAGCAATATTGCACCCGGAATAGTTCCGGCATATGTCCCGCGCCCACCAAGAATAGACGTGCCACCCAAGACAACTGCGGCAATAGATAAGAGCACATATGGTTCGCCAATACCGACATAGCCCTGCCGGTTCATACCCAGCAATACCAGTCCTGCAAGCCCTGCGAAAAAGGCTGATAAAGCGTAAAGCGCAATTGTATTGCCTTTGACCTTAACACCGGACAAACGCGTTGCGACAGGATTTGCACCCAAAGCTAAAAAACGCGCGCCCAAAGGCATTTTATGCAGCAAAATTAATACAACAAGCGCAACGACTATCCACAAAACAACACTCGCAGGCATGCCATAAATGCGTGCAGAGCCCAAAAATATAATTGATGGATTTTGCACAGACACCGCACTGCCCCCCGCAACAATCACCAGCAATCCTTGCAAGAAAGTTGCCATGGCTAATGTCATGATGATGGGCGGAACCCGTAAATATGCCGTGCCAATTCCGTTCAAAACACCAATGAAGGCTGCAATGAAAAGCGTGATCAGAATACCGCTGATGCCGGTCGGATCACCTTCAGGCGTAAGAACCGGCAATAAAATAGCGGTGACTGTCATGATCGCACCGACAGAAAGATCAATGCCGCCGACTATAACAACCAATGTTTGACCAGCTGCGACAATGCCAATAATAGCCGCTAATTCTAATAAATAACGCAGATGTCCATAAGCACCGAAACCACGTACCGTTAAACTTGCCACCAGCCAAACTAAAACAACCAGTAACAAGGTAAGCATGGGCGGATTTTTAAGAATACGCTGTCCGTAATGCAACACATTGATCATCACTTTCTCCAATCCGCAATCAACTCAGGCAAGGCAACGGCACAAACAATAATCAATCCTTGTGCGATATATTGAGCCACAGGCGGAAAGCCGAGAAAGAACATGACGTTAATCATAACTGACAGTAGCAAACTGCCGCATATTGCGCCCCGCATAGTGCCTTTCCCACCTAAGAAACCAACACCGCCAAGCACTGCGGCAGCAATGGAGTTCAAGGTGAAAGGCGTTCCAATTACGGGATCACCCGAGCCGGTTTGGGCGGCAACAAATAATCCGGCAGAAGCTGCCAGCACGCCTGATAAAGCAAAAGACAGAACCTTAATTTTTTCAACGGAAACGCCGGATCGATAAGCGCCAAGTGGATTTTCTCCAGCTGCATAGATCCCTAAACCGGCAGGTGTTTTTAAAAACAATTTCCAGCCGAGCAAAATCAAAATCAAAATCAGAAAGGCCGAAGGTGTATGCCCCGCCAGAAAGGTTGAGAACCAGTCCGGAATAAACCCACCAGGTCGTGGCATGATCAACAAGGCTATTCCACCAATGATGAAGGAACCTGCAAGTGTCACGATAATGGCTGGCAAGCGCATATAGGCAACAATAGCACCCGTAAGCCCGCCGACGACAAAACCGCTGGCGATCACCGCCAATATCCCTCCGGCAACGCCAAAGTAACTGGTCATGGTTGTTGCTGCAATCACAGCACCCAAGCTAACAAGCGGGCCTATGGCCAGCGTAATGCCGCCATTGAGCATCAAAAGTGCCTGCGCCATTGTCACCAAGGCAAGCGGAAACCAATTTTGTGTAAACTTGGAAAAGCCGCCAAGGCTCAAAATGCCGGGAAACAACCAGATATAGAGAGCAAAAAACAAGGCAACAACAGCATAAAGGCCGAACAAACCTTTATTCCGGCTATGCTGAATTGACCAATAAAGACTTCCTGCTACTGCTTTTTGCATCAGGCAACCTTTCTTTCAGCACGCAAGCCCATTGCCGCCCCGACAATCGCTTCTTCCGATAAATCGGCATGATCAATGGTGCTGACCACCTTCCCCTCACGGAAAACCATAACGCGATCACATAAATGAACCAGTTCCGGCGTATCCGAGCTTAGTAGCAGGATCAGCTTTCCTTCATCGGCAAACTGGCGTAACATCAGATAAATTTCCCGCTTGGTTTCCATGTCCACCCCGCGGGTCGGATCATTAAGCAGTAAAATTTCGGGTTGCATCGGCAACCATTTAGCTAAGGCAACCTTTTGCTGGTTCCCCCCCGACAAAGCCTGTACTGGACGGTTGGTATCGCCTTTAATTGTCAATCTCTTTACGAGCGCCGCGACTGCGGAGTTTTCGGCACTCTTTTGACGTAAACCGTGACGGGTATAATGATCCAATGTTGGTAAAAGCAGGTTGGCTGCAATTGAATGCGGAAGAACCAAACCCTCTTTTTTACGATCAGCTGGCACATAAGCAAAACCGGTAGTATTGGCAGCGCTAACAGTCTTAAACAGACCGACATTTCCATTGAGCTTAGCAACAGCGGCGGTCGCACTCATTGCACCATAAAGCCCAAGTAAAAAGTCTTCCTGTCCTTGCCCCACCAATCCCCCAATACCGACAATTTCACCTGCACAGGCATCAAGGCTGACATCTTTGACCATGCCGGCATTAAAACCTTCGATCTCAACCAGTTTTTTACCTGTTGAACTTTGCTTCCATACAGGAAAAATATCTCCTGCATCGCGCCCGACCATCAGCCGAACCAGTTCTTCTGAATCTGTGGTGGAAAGCGCTTTATCTGCGGTGACAACACCATCTTTCAAAACGGTTACATGTGAACAAAGCGCCCGTATTTCGTTCAAACGATGCGAAATATAAAGCAGCGCCACACCTTCATCGCGTAACTTTAAAATAACAGATGATAATATGCCTGCTTCATGGGCTGACAATGACGAGGTCGGCTCATCCAGAATTAGAACCCGTGGATTGCGATAAAGTGCTTTAGCAATTTCAACCATTTGCCGCCGGCCAAGCGACAAGTTTCCGACCGGTGTTTCCAATGGTTCGGTTAAACCTACCCGCTCGCAAATTATGCGCGCTTGTTCATAAAGCTTTTTATAATCAATAAAACCAAAACGACGCGGGTAAGCACCAAGTCCAATATTCTCAAGAATGGATAACTCGGCCGTTAAACTCAGTTCCTGCTGTACGACAGCAATTCCAGCTTCACGCGCTTCAGCGGGATTAAGACGGGGTAATGAAACCCCGTCCAAAATAATCTCTCCGTTATCGGGTGCCAGTGCACCCGATAGCAGGTTTATGAGTGTTGACTTGCCTGCACCATTTTCACCCAAAAGCGCATGAATACGCCCTGGCTGCAAAGCAATATCTACGCCTTTCAAAACAGGGTTGCCAAAGAAACCCTTAAAAATCTGACGAGCAACCAAAACCGGTGTGGCTGCGCCTTGATATGAACTGGATGATACAGACATTGCTGATCTTATTGTCCAAGCAACTTGTCAAACAGTGTACGGTCATAATCTGAATAGATATAACCATCGGCAGGGAACTGATCGGCGCGATCAAGATAGCTTTGAATATTGCCCTCATCAATCACTGGGATCGGCACTTTGATGGTTTTAGCAACGTCTTTGCCCTCAAGTGCCTGCACGGCCGCATAGACAGAAAAAGCTCCCAGCCAGTTAGGCTGCATTGTTGCCCAACCCTGCATGTCTTTTTCCTTCCAAAGTTCAAGGAACTGACGAGCATTTTCACCCGTTACCGGAACCAGCTCACGCCCTTGACGGTCAAAGGCCATCACAGCACCAGCCGAAATAGCCCCGCCGAGTGAAAGCACCCCATCAATATCTGGATTAGCAAAAAGCAGGCTTGTCATCGCTTCTTGGGCAGGTGCTGCATTATATTCAGTGTTTGTTTCTGTAATAATTTCAATGCCCTTATTGGCATCCAAAACCGGCTGCGCGCCTTGACGGCGACCATCGCTTACCGACACACCGGCAGGGCCATTCATGATAATGATTTTGCCCTTGCCATCGAGTTTATCAACCAGCCATTGCGCTGCGCGTTCGCCCCATTCATGCGAATCCGTATTAACTTTTGCAGTCAGATTATCCGTATCAACCAAACTATCAAAGTTCATGACCGCAATGCCTTTTTCGCAGGCATCCGTGATGACACGATCAAGTGCCGAGGATGAGCCGGCAATGACGATAATGGCATCCACATTGGCATCGATCATTGATTGGATGTGCTGAATCTGCGTTTGGGCGTTGCCTTGCGCATCAGTAACCATCAAATCTTTGACAAGGCCGTCTTTTTTAAGCCGTTCAACTTCATCAACAATTGTTGCTTCTGTTTGCTTCATCCATGTCGGCACGGAATAAATATTCGCCCAACCGATGGTATAAGGTGCCTTACGATCACCTTTAATGCAGTTGGCTGCGGCTTCCGCGCTTACTGCACCAGCCAACAACATCAAAACAGCAGTGCTGGCACCGGCGAGCATTTTAGCAGCTCGGCTTTGTGGTGTTTTCAAGAATTTCATTTGACCCCTCCCAAGGATTAACGACTTCCATAATTATAAATGTCTGCTATAATAGACATATGTTTATAAAACTGGACATTGTGATCTTATGTTTTTTTAAAAACTTGGCAAGCGAAAAAATCGTGTCACTACTTGGTGTGGAATTGACAGCTGAACAAAGCTTCAGCAAAAATGAAAAAAAGAGTGGAGCATATTAATTAAATGGAACCAGTCCGAACCGAGCCCACCGCGAAACGATCCCGTGGCCTTGAACGCGCTTTTGAAATACTGGATTTCCTTCGCAAATCCCGCGCACCAGCAAATCCGAATGAAATTGCAACACATATTAAAGCGCCACGCTCGACAGTTTATGAACTTGTTAATCTGCTGCTCAATCTTGACGTTTTGGAATATTCCGACAATGAAGGCCGCGTTTATTTAGGTAGAAAGCTCTATTTTTTAGGTGCCGCCTATGAAGATCACTTCGACTTTATGCGCGAATGCGATCGCGTGTTAGAAAAAGTTGCTGAAGAAACGCGCGAAACTGCACAATTCTGCATGCTGGATAAAAATAAATACACTGTTTTACGCATGCATGAGGGCGCGCGGCCTTTCCGGATTTCGTCAGATATTGGCCAAAGAGTACCAATTCCATGGACGGCATCCGGCAGGCTTTTGCTGTCCCATATGAGCGACGAGGAAATTCTTGCCTTTATTCCACCAGAAGATTTTCAACTGGCCAACGATCAATGGCTCGATCCGCAGCTATTTCTTAATCAGGTTCATGCCGCACGTGAAGCAAAGGCCTTCACATTTGACAGCATTGTAGACAGCTTCACGCATTGCTTTGCCGTTCCGGTGGAAAGCGATGACGGTACTTTTTGCGCAACTGTCTGTTTGATTGCACCGCGTGAAGATGGCTTGCGAAATCATGAACGCTATCTACAGTGTCTGCATGAAGCAGCTGCCAGCCTGAAAGGCAAAGTTTCGCAATTTAAACGCAATTAACAGCAAATATCAGCACCATTATTAATCATTAGCGCTGATATTTTTAAGCTGAGCTATGCCTTTAAAGCCGCGCCGATCCACTCCAAACGCTTTTGTGGCACCAATCCAAAATTATAAAAATTGATGCCATTCACACTCGCCTTTTTTCCAGCAAGAACGCGCCGCTCCAGCTCTTCCGGCTCTTGGATTAAAGAATAAAACAAACTAATCCCCAAACCGATAAACTTGTCATGCGGCAAGCGCTTTTTCGTATCAAGCAAGGCTTGCTCAATTGCATCCGCAGCCATGTCGTAACAACAAAGAATAATTCCGTCGCAAGCAGCAACTGCACTTTCTAGATCAACACCACCCAGCCAGCCGTCTTTTAAATCTAGCAATATGATTTTTGATGCCGGATCAGCCGCCTGTTTAATTTCTTTTATCAAGCTGGTCACTGGTTCACTGCGCCATTTGAGGAATGAATACAACGACGGATAAGCATGAAAAGCATCATTTCCAGCTTTAGGAAAATCAGCTAATTGTTTTTGCGGAACTTCGCGTTCGCAACTGGCAGAAATAAACTTCCTAACGGTCTGCTGTGCTCCATCAATATCAATGCCGGCTGTTTTCGCTCGCAATTTACAATGCTCACAGAAGCATAACGACATCAAAAAATCATCTTCGTCGGTTAAACCAACACCATCTTTTTCATGATGATGTTCATGGGCAAAACCCATAAAATTAACACTTTCCAGCTCTACGCGATCAGGCTGATAACGTGTTGTAATATCCTTTACCATGGTCACAACATAATCACGCGCAACAGGACTGGACGGACATAAATTGTAATAATTAGCGTTACCGAAAGCGTTACGGGTTACATGTTGCGGATGCAACATACCTAACCTGCTATTATGCAAACCAACTGTCCAGCACGATACTTGCAGACCATCTTTTCTGCGTTGTTCGATTAACTTAGCAAGCACATCACCGCGCTCATTTAAATTCTGCGAAACCAGAGGCCGCATTTCCTTGCCCGCCCACAAATTTTCGTCAGGCTGGTAATAAATAGTACCATCTTCTGGAAAATAAGCTTTTTGACTTGGGCTCCTTGGTTGGAAAAACCGACCAGCATGATAGGATGTTGCAAGACTGATCATATTGCCGCCGGCCTTTTGATAAAGATCATCAAGCAGCGTTTGAAGCCCTAAATCCTGAACATCCCATGGGTATGTCCAAAGTGAAATTTGCATAATTTACCGCTCCCATTTGATTTGCCTTTTATAAGGATAAATGCGGTGAAGAAGTAAATATAAATCTTAACTGGAACTGACTATCAATTATTTTTCATATATTTGACGTTTAGAGGAGATCAATCGGAAAGAAGAAGCAACCCAAACCTCTCAAAAAACACTATGTTTTGAAATGGTTCACCTGAGCCATCCATTTTGAGCCGGTAACCAGTTCAATTATTTATTCTAAAAATTCCAGCAGATTATAGATATTAATTATTCTCGAAGATGATCATTGTTATCTCAAAATTTCCCCAACTTTGAAACCAAAAATCTTTGCAGCAGAACCTAATTGAAATAATTTGCTGAAAATTCTAACTTTCTTGGTGACCTGAGCCCCAACACTCCTCCATTTTTCAGGAGAGTCTTGGGTTATACTATTGGCCTTAAGCGGCCTGTTTTTCTAGAGCCATTTTTATGGCGAACTCATTCGGTGTGACATTGCCGAGTGAA
>NZ_BAAADE010000014.1:0-29261 GCF_039522165.1 Paenochrobactrum glaciei | reverse complement strand
AAAAACAGACCGCACTCTTCACTCGGCAATGTCACACCGAATGAGTTCGCCATAAAAATGGCTCTAGAAAAACAGGCCGCTTAAGGCCAATAGTATAACCCAAGACTCTCCTAAAAAATGGAGGAGTATTGGGGCTCAGGTCAGTATGAATATTTTTATAAATCCATACTATAAGATAGATATATATACCCCATTCGAACTGATTACATATTGTGAGAAATAGAAATTGTAAATTTTATCAAGGAATATGTCGCAGAGTAAAACCAATGCTCGCCAGTACTGATAAGCCTACCTATTGGCATAGCTCCCAGTTGTTATCAGCAAGTCATAAAACGATAACAAAGCTAAATTGCGTATTTTCAAAATTAAACTATAAGGCGCCCTTGAAATTATAAGGACGTATTATGCAAAAAGACAATTCCTCCCGCTCTAACTCCCTATTGCTCCTCGCTGGCGCTGTTGCTCTGGCTGCTGGCCTATACTTACATTTTATGGCTGGTAGAGTTTCATCCGCAGATCAGCTGCGCTGTGAAAATAACGTAAAATCAGTATACAGTAAAAGTCAGGAAGCTTTAACGACGCTGCTGCCAAAATGTAGTGAACCAGGAATGGTCGCAATGATGGACGCCCAAGCAAATAATTCAACCGCCGCAGCAGCTGCACAAGCCATTTCATCAGCTAATAGCTCCGATATTGGCTCCAGCGCCCTCAGCTTTGGCCTAATCGGTATTGGCATCGGTTTACTTGGTGGTGGTCTGGCGCGCGCGCTGCGCTCACGCAAATCACAGTAATAAGCATAGCTCATCAGCTAAAAAAGGTCGGAGCACAATTCTCCGGCCTTTTTGTTATGACAAAACAACTTCGCCCTTAAAAAACTTCGGAAGTTACTATATTGACATAATCTCAAATTGGAACAAAATAAGAACAACCAATATTGCGAGTCGTAGTGTAAGTGATATTCACAGCTCAATGCACTCTGCAACCCAAAGGGATAACAATGTTAAAAGTAATAGCGCAGGATTTTATCAAACCTGATAAAATCGATATTGTTTTGCCTCTTTACAAAGAGCTGGTTGAAAAAACCAAACTTGAGCCACTCTGCATTGCCTATAATTTATATATTGATCAAAAAGATCCAGGACATTTTGTTTTCATTGAAGAATGGCCAGACAGAAACGCTTTAGATATTCATTGCGCCTCCGAACATTTTACCCGTCTTGTGCCCCTCATTAATCAACATCAGCGACAAGAGCCGAGTTTTATTCTCATGGATGGCTTTTCAATGCCGATTGCAACAGCCTCCACTCAGGGAAAAATAATCATACGCGCAGCTCAAACTGAAGATGCACAGGCGTTAAGCTCGATACTAACAGCAATCGTTGCAGAAACAGGCCGCACACACCCTCATGATGTGGATTTTGTGCTCGCTAACTACATAAACAACCCATCAGATATTTTATGCAGTGTTGCAGTTGATACGAATGGTGAAATTCTTGGGTTCCAGTCACTTATCCACGCAACTGAAGGAAACCGCTTTGATGTTCCTGTCGATTGGGCGGTTATCGGCACACATATCAGCCCCAAAGCCCATCGTAGAGGCGTAGGTAAGGCTCTTTTTGCCAGCAGTAAAGCTGCAGCTAAACAAGCCAATATAAAGCACATTGATGCATATATTAGAGCAGATAATTTGCCAGCACTGCATTATTATGGATCTATGGGATTTATCACCTATCGTGAACCTGATGGCATTATACAGAAAGTTTATAACGTCTTGTAAGACCTATAAAACTTCGCATTATTCATCGCATCAATCACAATCAGACGTGACATATGCAACTGTGTGCAAGAACTCTGTTTTTGTTTTTTTCAGATACCAAGCGGGCTAAAATGCGTCTCATTCTACCTACTATTTTTCTCTCCCTCACCGTCACCACTGCACTTGCGCAAACAACCGCTCCTGAGGTCGATAAAACGACATTGGGCCAGTGCGAAGAATTTCTGAAAAACGTAAGCTTTTTCAATCCTGACAAGGATTATGCTGTTCGGGACATTCCCGAAGGATGCATTATTTCAAACAGTATTTACAACACTTCGAGTTTCATGGGCTGGTCAATTGAAAGAGCTATTGTCGAAGCTGACGGTTTTCAAGACTATTTATCTGATACGCCTGATTTGAATAAACATTTGCCGCAATGGGGACGCATCGCGATAGATGGTGTGCGCATGAAACTGCAAAGTGGCAGCAAAATTCCAGATTACATCACCTCAATTCAACAATGGCCAATGGATGCTTCAGCCTCCTATCAGTTTAACCCAGAAAGCGGTTATCTGCATATTCAGAATGCGGAAATCAGCAGTACAAAACTGGGCAAGGCTTCAATTTCTGCCGAAATCAATCTGCCAGTTGGTTCAACCATCTCTTCCCTCGCCGACCATCCAACCGCAACAGTTTCGCATCTGCGCGTAAGGCTCGACAATCAGGGCATGTGGGAGAGTTTCGCTCTGCCGGTTCTTGCCAATTACGCCGCACTCCCCACAGAAACGGGTGAAAGTGATCCGGAAACTGATATTGCGCGCCTGCGTGACATAGCAAGCAAAAGTGTTGAGATGCTACCTGACAGCCAGATCAGCGGCACATCCCGCAAAGCATTACTCAAATTTATTCAGGACATGCCGCATCCAACCGGTTTCTTTTCTATTGATCTAGAGTTTAATCCACCTTTGCCCATAGACTTGGATTCTATTGAGCGCGGTCAACTGAGTGAACAACAGCTCACGAGCGGAAAGATTACTGCTATCTATAGAGCGCGCTGAAATGATATTTACCGCCAGCTTAATCAGATTTCTAGTTCCAAGCTTATCAATTACAGCTAAGAAACAGCTCTTAATCCCAGTTTGCATCATAAAAATAAAGAACCACACACTCACTGGACTTCATCAATCTTTATGAAAAAATATGCTCTGATCACATGCACAGCGCTGCTACCGCTTTTGAATGCAGCATACCTGTTTACCGGTATTGAAACGCAACATAGAGAGCATAGCACCAATTATACGTTTTTCATCAAGCAGCGGCCATCACTACAATTTTTTTTCGACAATCCCATTGCTTGCGGGGAATGCGATGTCGAAATTTATGAAAAATTACCGCTATCTCGCCTTGAGGAAATCCGTAACTATTGTGGCCAACGCTTTGGTTTAAACAATTTGCGGATGTGCCATGCGATCTTCGCTGAAAGTCAACGGCAAACACGATCAAACATGCAAGGTCATGATGCTATTGAGCAGGTTGCTGCACGCTTTATCAACGGCAGTAATATTGAAAATGGTACGAATTTCTTATTCCCGTACGTCAATAGCAAAACCTTTGTGCCGGAATGTGTATTACCGCTTCGTGTAAAATGGCGAGCAGATGCAGAAAAAAAAGATCGTATCATTGTTAGTTGCGAAGAGACCAAGCACGCCAAACCACAGAATCGGTGGGACGTAACATTACCCGTTTTTTCAAATTGATTTAAAATCAAAAGAGGCGATTCATTACACGCTCACTATCAGTCTTACTGTCTTTCCCCTAAAGACCCGTCATTCTTTCTTGTTTTAGTGTGAGAGGCACTTATTCCTGAATAACTGCACTTTTGTATAGTGACGAGCTTTGACAGAACACACCGCCTAAGACAGGCATGAAGAGAACTGCAAAACTATCATGCCACTCCAAATCGAAATCTGAAACGCTAATTAGGAAATTGATTTAGCTGATGGAGTTTTATTAAAGCGATCAGAAAGGCAACACATTGTTGTCAGTGTGTAAAATGAAGTCAAACTGTAAAATGGAGATTTTTTACTTTCTGCTAAACCATTCTAATCTAAGTTAGAATGGTGAGCGCGCACGGGTTCGAACCGTGGACCTACTGATTAAAAGTCAGGTTTTAATATTAATAAAATCAATAAGTTAAGTAGAAATCCTCTGTAAAAAGCAGCCCAAGATAGCCTAATAAAAACAATGTTCATTAAAACGAATTGTAAAATGATTTCAGTAAATTTTTAATAAAAACTAGCCGCGGGTTGATACAATCCCAATTAAAACGATTATTCGTAAATATCATGACTTGTGTAAATGCACGTGCATGTGACCTTTAAATATCCTATTGGAAATATGTCGATTTGGGGCCTTATGTGTGTATTGCTTCAGCACCACCTGTGCACAATTATTTTTAATTGACTCTCACATTAAATTAGAACATTTAAAGAACAAATTAGCTTTTGTAAAAATACATTCAACCCTTTTGCGCGTGTTTAGCGCCACGGGATAGCTTTGCCATGAGCTGGAAAAGCCAAATACAAGTCCGTGATCTGGAAGATGATCAGCGCTTAGAAATGATATGCCTTAAGTGCGGCCGCCTTGTTTACATCAAGAAGGCCGACATTTGTAAGAAGGAAGGTTATGAGCAGCTTTACCTAGATGAAGTCGAGCGCCGCTCACGATGCCGTGGCAAAGGCTGTGACGGACGCTTCCGTATGGCTATGGAGCGCCTTAAGGAATTGAGCGGCTTTGTAGGTGGTATAGCATGAACGATGAGAAGGATTGATATTTATAAAAAAATATAAAATATGTTATAATTTATAATTAAACTACGAATCTTGTCATTTAAGGCGTTTAAACATGAAAGATCACTTACTGAATTTAACTGCGGAAATAACAATTAATTATATCAAATATAATAATATTCATACTTCTGCTTTACCACCCTTAATTACTAATATTCACAGCTCATTAATAACAATCATGCAAGATGGAAAATTTTGCGATAATATTTTGACTTCATCTACTGAAGCTCAGCGTCTACCTATTGTTCACATTAAAAAATCATTTACTAAAACAAATATCATTTGTCTCGAATGTGGAAAATCATTCAACACTCTTAAAAGGCATTTAAGGTCATCTCATGATTTATCTCCACACGAATACAGAAAAAAATGGGGATTAGCGCCAGATTATCCTATGATAACTCTAGAATATTCGCAGAGGAGATCTAAAATTGCCAAGGATATGGCGCTGGGAGTGACTTAATGCACAAGTGTCTTATCATCAACTCAACTATGCCTATTGAATAGATTCAACGCCCAGATAAATATTGAACGATAGGCACTATCTCGCCTGCAATGAACCCTCCCACTGCTATCATAAGCATCAGCACCCAAAGAGCACCTTTAGCTTGGGTGAGAAGTTGGTGCTTTTCAGTGACTTTCGTGTAGAGGTCGTCAATTTTGCTCTCCATACGAATTACTCAATCTCTTATATCTTTCGCGAATGTAGCCATCACCAGCACTCCAACAGTCTGACATTTTGATCGGTGCAGGTAGGCCACAGCTACTAGCACCACATCCGTAAATCATCCTTACCCTTTTGATTTTAGATCATTTTAAGGTTGCATAACAATTACAAGAAATGGGGGAGCTTTGCCTTTCATGGCCACTTTGGGGAAATGTGATATTGGAATGACATAAACATGTGGGAATAAACAAAATAACAACAATCAAAAGCAGAGTTTTTATTTAAATCCAAGCTGAGGGTTGACTTTAAGATTATAGCACCTACATTAGCCATATCGATATTTGCTTGTTTAGCTTTGCTTCTTGCGCATCATTAGCGCCTTTAACGAACCTTCCCTTTCAAAAAATCGTTATCATACTCACAGTTCATATTGAGCTGGGAGCATCTTATTTACTGCTAAGAGAGGGTTCATTATGACCACTGGCACAGTTAAATGGTTTGATTCAATTAAAGGCTTCGGCTTTATCCAGCCTGACAATGGCGGCAACGATGTGTTTGTACATGTTTCTGCTGTTGAGCGCTCCGGTATGCGCGGGCTAAATGAAGGCCAGAAAATCGGATACGACACAGAGCGTGACAACAAGTCAGGCAAAATGTCTGCATGCAATCTGCAAGCTGCATAATTCGGTATTACTCATTCTTGACCACGGATGTACTGGCACTAATGAGAAAATAATACCAACTGAGGTCAGACAAATTGTCTGGCCTTTTTTATTTCCTTTTATAGATGGATAATTCATGAAAAATACATTTAGCGCCCTTCGCGAAACTGCTGAAATTGCATTTCAAAAAACGCAATCACATAACCCAATTCAAACTCGTGTTGAAAATGAGATTGAAGAGGAACTGAAATTGAGAACCGAAAAAACAGCCCGCCTTAAAGCTGCACGTCTGGCATTTCAACCTATCGAGACATTACGTAAAACCATATCAAAGGGTGTTAAAACCTCCTTTAATAATGAAACTGATTACACCAAGAATTAAAGCACTAATAATCAGCCAGACTACCTTTGCTAATGTTTCGCTTACACCCGATATTTTCTTTTCCAGATCATTGAACCGGTTGTCCATGTGCTTCCACTGCTCGTCCTTACGCGCATCTGCCAATTCAGCTTGTCGCTGCCATTGCTCAAGAGACGTTACGCGTAAGGCCATGGCAGCTATCTGATGCTCGTTGCCGACGATACGAGAACGCAAATCGAAATCATTGTCGTTTGGTATCATCACCAGCACCCCGTCTTTTTGCCATATGCATTGTGACCGGCGATTGATTTACCCGCAGGAGAATCGTTCTGCGCCACGTAGACAGCCGTTTCCGGTTTAAGGCTGATCTTCTGCCAGCCCGCGCAGTTGTTCGCACTGGTCGCGCACCCCGCCAAGCTCAACACACAGAGCAAAGCTGTCCATATTGTTGATTGTTTCATTGATACCTGCCCTGTTCTGGATTGCCTGACTGACCGCCTCGGCAGCTTTAAGTGCTGCCTGCTGTTTGCCTTCATGAATGCCAAGCGCATAAAAAAAGAGGCCTGAAACCGCCCCTCCGATTAATGCGCCAATGATATGTTGAAGAGTGAGCCTCATGCGGATTGTTCCCGCATGCGCTTAATCAGATAAAAAACACCGACACCAAACGCCCCGACCATGATAATAGCTAGCGCCCACTGGATTGGTGACGATCCTGCGGCCATACCACCAAGCCCTGAAAGCAATCCACCAGCTGAGGCAATCAATTCAGGTTTGAGCAAAGTGTCTTTCTTCTGCTCAGGGGAAACGTAGTTTGAGGAAACGAAATCACCCTTAACCCAAAGCCCAGCCTCTGCTGCGCGACGGTTAACCAGCCCCTGTACACGTTTACCACCTGCATTGACCCATTTCATCAGCTCTGCCGGCACAGCACCGTAATCACCTGCATTCAGCTTTTTGAGCAATGTGGATTTATGAAGAGCACCTGTGTTGAAATCGAACGAAACGAGTGCTGCATACTGATTATCTGTAAGAGGCACTTTGACCAGATCCGATACGCGCTTTTCAAACTTCGCCAGATCAGCACGAAGAATACGCACAGCTTCCTGATCGCTGATCTTCATACCAGCAACCACCTTGGGCGCTCCGGCCGCAGATGTATGGCCGTAGCCAATCGTCCATATACCAGCCACATCTTGATAAGCAGTCAGTCGCTTGCCTTCCCACTTCTGGATGTGCGAAAGCCCCGCCGCGTTAATGCGTCGTGTCATGTCATTTCCTTTCGGCAATAAAAAAACCCCGCATAAGCGAGGCATCTTTGTGAAATTTTAAATTCATAAATTTATCGAGTGACGAGGATAAACCGTCATTCTATTCAGGGGGACGTCTTCGAGACCGATAACGACGTCGCCACTGCCATGCAAAAAATATAACCAAACCACGCCTATTGTAATTAGAACAACGCTTCCATTGTAGACGGATTCAAATTCAAAACTGTTCATTATATCACCTCCTGAAAGGTGAACCGGCGCGTATAAAAAAGGTTCCTTTTTAATTAGTAAAAGAAAATACAATCCTTGAATTAGGTTTCTACTGCACTAAATCAAAAACGTCATTCCAACAAATTTCGTTCTGATGAAGGAGGTCAAAGTGAGCGACCGTTTGTTTGACAAACCAGTTTACGTCACCAATGGACGTTATTTGACATTAGAAATTGCTAGTATCCATGATGCACTTATGTTTTTGCATGAATGGCCGGAAGATGATCGTGATCTGATTTACGAGACCGCTTGGAAAGCTTGTTGCGATGCGCATGATGGTGCGAAGCCAATTATAGCTGCACAGAATGCGATTAAGGGCTTTGCCAGAAAACGTGGCATACTTGATCAACCTACAGTTCCTATTCCTTGGGTGAATACAAAAACTACCTCTGTAGAAAAGCTATCCGCATAATTAAATCGTTAATGACAGCCCTGTTAAGTTCAGCTTATCAGGGCTGTTTTAATAATTCAGCCGCACGCGCATCGCCAAATAAGCCAATCGCAGTCTGCTCCAAAAGCGGCCAAAGCTCGTGATCAGAACGAAACGTTTGCGCTGTCATGAATATCTGCCGTGTTCGAAATGGTTGGGTCGACATAGCAGCCTCGACCTGAACGGCTTCGTCCTCGGACATTCGCTCCCATAGAGTGACCGATGGGATGATCGTAATGGGAGGCTCAGGTTCATTATACACCCATTCACCATTTATCCACTCGTGATGGTCATTGGGTTTAAGCGGAACTTCCACGGTGCCTGCGGGATAGTCATCAACGGCCTCTTCTCCGCCAACAGTTTGCCAATATCCAAGGTCTGGATGAAAAAACCCTTTTTCAATCATGAAAATTCCTTCCACTCATTAAATGCGCGATTAATTCGATAATATTGGCCAGGCAATATTGGCAAAATGCCTGAGTATCGAACATTATAAACATTCACCCATGATGCGCCGTTAGTAGAAACTTCGAGCTGAACATCATGATAGGTATTATTAAATGAGACAGCGATGAGCAGGACGTAACCTGTCGTATTCCGGTATGACGTATTCGCGCTTCTTTGACTGGTAACGTCACGCCAACTTCCGCTCCGATTAATCGTCACAGCATTTAAATCGCTTGGCTGAACCGCTGTGTCAGCTTTCACGCCCTGTGCAGCGGTCGCAAAGTAACTTACATTTTGAGCTGCCGCTGTACCAAGCGTTGGCCGACCTGTAAGATCTGCATAACGACCGGACGTCGCAACACTAGCCAGAGACGGGGTTTTATCTGCATCAGCCGGAATGCCAGAAAGTTTATTTTTCTCCTCAACGCTAAATGATGCTGTTGTTGCATCAAGCACACCTTTATTTTCGTGTGTATGACGAGCGCTATTATTAGCTGCAAGACTAATGCGCTCATCAGCAGTCATAATCTTAGCATTTACAGCCTCTACCATATTTTGCATATTAAACACGTCTGCTGCTTTTCCATCAGGATCATATACTGATGCAGCCATATCGCCGATGCCATCAAGCGTAAGCCATGTGTAATCGTAGTCATTACCCGATAGCTTAGCCAAAACCTGACCGCTTGTACCGCCATCCATGCCCGCCAAAACTTGTGCGGCTTGAGCAGCACTGACCGCGGCAGAATTCTTACTTTGCAACGCACTCGCAGCACTATCGGCAGCAGCAATACGATCAATCTGAGTAGCATGAGCATCGGTGGAAGCTGCCTGCGCCGAGGCTTCAGCAGACGAAGCTTGTGCAGCAGCATAAGAAACTGCCAACTCAGCACGCTCTCGATCTGTCTCGGCGGAGGCAGCACTTTGTTCGGCCTCTTGCTTATAACTCTTTGCCGTTGCCATACTTGAAGCGGCTGCAACTTCAGATGCTGCTGCCGCCATTGCATGACCTCCGGCAAGTGCTGCCATTTCTGCAGACTTTCCAGCACTTAATGCGGCTGCGCTTTGATGTGAATTAGCAGTTGCAGCACTCGACGCTGACGCCTCTTCAGAAAGTTTGGCTTTGTTTTTCGCATTAACAGATTGATCGCGGGCCTCCTCCGCACCTGCTTGCGCCGCCTGGGCACTTGCGACCGCAGTTTCAAAATCATGTACAGATTTAGATGATGGCACAATTGCTTTGCCCTGCTCATCCCAAACAAGAACCCGATCAGGAACTGGCGCGGATAAACGATAGCCTTCTTTGCTATCAGTTCGCAGTGCTCTTCGGGCAAGCAGATCAGTATCCTGCAAAGCCATCGTTAAACGATCAAGCTGTGTCTCCACTGCCTTAGCGTCATTGCGTTGTTTGTTCTCAAGGTCAACGCTCTGCTTAACTTGTGTCTTACGGTAGAGAACAACCTTCACACCCACCGGTGGCGCTACATTGAAAACGATCTTTCCGCCCGCCGGCCATGAAGACCCCGCGATTGAATAGTCAACATTCAGGCTTTTTATCGTGTCGATGTCACCGGTGCGAAAGGCTACGACAATTTCATCCTTTTGTAGAAATCGGCGAGGATAAGAGAATTCTCTTGTAACGCCATTTCCATTGGTGATGAATTCAAGCTGATCTGCGATAGGAACAGTCATGAAAAACTCCAATAAAAAAAGCCCCGCAAAAGCGAGGCTTTGATCTGTTAAACTTTAGTAGATCTTCATAATACATCCGGACTCTGCTTGAGATGATGAAGAACAGCAAAGAGTAAAGTTAGGATGTTTAAAGCGATGATGAGATTATCAATTTTTGCCGCAATAAGCGTCTTGGCTGGCTGTGCAAGTGGCTTAGAGAAAGCGAGTGAGCCAATTCATAATCAAAGCTTCTCGATAGCGAATTCAAACAATACAATATCCTGCACAGGATATTATACGCGTAGCTCACTTCAAAATGAGGTAATCGTGCCGGTCACTTGTCAAAATGGCACACAAGGGAAGATCGCCATCCGCACAGCCCCCAACGGTCATCCAACATTAGCAACGGTTTCCATCTCAGACGGAACGACTGCTCGTATTAAATTTCGTGATATTTTAGGCGATAGACATGCTTACGGGGATATTGTGAGCGTTACCAAGACAAACACATCTTCAGCATCACTGACGAAAAAATCGAAAACAATCAGCTCCTCCGTACGATCATCGCGGACGTCTTCATCATATAACAATTATTATCTAGGTCCTCGTGGCGGATGCTATTATATAAATTCCAACGGTAACAAGACTTATGTTGACCGAAGTTACTGTCGATAGTTTCTTCTAGCTCTTACCTCTCTAGCCCGACTGCATTTCCCATCACATCCTCAACTTGATTGAGTAAGCTTCGGATATAGAAAAGGTTCTGAAACGGCAGCAAACCTCTGATCTTATGCAGATCAGATTTAGATGTGTCGCCTGCAAACACTGAACCGGACACCTGAAAAATATCCGAAATTGCATCAGGAGTGGGGCCTAGAAACGCTCCGACAACATTGCGGGATTGGTAGCGGCTCATTTGCTCACCGGTTAATCCGGAAAGCCCTACCCGTCCCCGACTGGCTTTCTCAGCAATGTTATTTACATCCATCATCCAACCACCAAGTCCTGACCAGTCAAACGCATTGGTTGCCCAAACCACAGGGTTGTCAGATAGTTCACGATCAGCGGTCAGCTGCTTCGCCATATATGTCATGGCCCCCAATGAAAGGGCGACCACAATACCAGCCAGTGTGTCAGCATCACGCTGTTGCATGGCTGATAATGTTATCCTCTGCATTGCAGACAGATTGAAGCTTCTGAACTGGCCAATCGTCTTCCCCAGTTCAGTACTCATCCAGAGTGGCTTATCTTGCCCCGGCGTTACAATAATCCGGTCAACATCACGTACAACGGCTGCACGAAACGCTTCACGCGCCAGCTTATCATCCCAGTCAGCAGCTTTTGCCAGATAAACGCCGTTTTGAATTTCACCATATTTTTGAAACTGCTTGTGAATTCGCTCAGCCAAATCTGTGTTAATACCGCCAGCACCAAGCTTTCTGATTTGCTTGGCTGTCGCAGATCCTTTTGCAATAGCTTCGGATGCCTGAAGCATATTGGTCATGACAATCATACCACCAAACTGCTTCATCGCTGCGTTCCAAGGTGCCATAAGTGATACAACACCAAATCTTGTGCCGGCAGATTTAACTGCCCGTTCAAACTTACTCCCGCGCCCGAAGTCATCACCAATCTCGGCCATAGACATCGCACGGCTATCAAGGATCATATCAAGAGCAGTGCCCGCTGCTTTCACTTCCTTACCGGCCATTCGTACAGCTTTAAGATTGGAAACCAGTGGCAGAAAACCATCACGGAATGTCGAGGTTAACCCGTGTTTGAACACGATACCTGCCATATCCGGAAATGCGGAGAGCGTCATACCACCAAGCAAACGCATATAATTAAGGTTTCTTGCCACGCGTCCTGCACGAAGTACGATCCCGTCCGGATTGGAAGGAAGCGCGTATTGTCCGCGAATACGGTCACGCATACCCTCAATATCACGCACGGCAGCTTTACGTGCTTTTTCTAAACGTGCCCGTTCTTTTGCTTTTACTTCCGGACTGACTGGCTTACCGTCTTTACCAAGCATACCGTCCACTCTGGCAATTTTACGGTTTGCCTCATCATTAATCTTACGGATTTGTTCAGCCATATCCGGTGAACCGAATTTCTTTGTCAGCTCAATATCAGCCGACATTGTGCGAACCTGCGCCCGTAAAACCTCTTCAATGTCCGTATTCAAGAACTCCTGTATCTTCTTGCTTTCAATACGTAACAGACGCTCTTTCAATGGACCACGCGGCCCCGACACGATGCTGTCATATGGAATACGACCATCCACATGCCCTAAGATTGTATCGACGGTTTGATCAACAATATCACTGATCTCATCATTAGAAAGACGTGAGAATTCTTCTGCCTTTTGTGCTGCGGCATCGGCCTTCGTATTGGCTTTCCGAGCACTAATTTCAGCATCACCAATTCGTGCGGAGGCATCGCGCTTACTGATGAAATAATCATTCAGGATACGAGCAAAATCTGATCGATAGGCAGAAATCTTATCCTTATTATACATGCGGAATAAGTGCGAGACGTCACCCTGAACTGTAATATCTTCAGGCAAAAGCCTTGCCTCAATGGCTGCCCGTTTCATCGCGTCATCAATCTGACGATAAACTTTTGCAGCCTCTGCCACTTCCGGAATGGCATGTGTATCCCCGCTGAATGCTGCGCGACCCACCTCCTCTTTGAACTGTTTGAATGTCAGTTTATCGCCACCGGTGATACGCTGCATTTCGGAACGCATAGGAGCAAGACGACGCTGCCAGCCAGTCGGGTCAGGCGCATTGTGGAAGTATTTGGCATAAGCCGTATCAACCTGCTGGAGAGTATCTGCGAGCGGTGCATTCCACATTTTCATCCGCGTTTCAACTGAACCGCCTATTTCTGTCGCGACACCTTCAGCATTCGCTTTATATTCAAGCGGTGTCTCTGCAAGTTGCCTTGCGGTCGTTCTAGCCTCTTCAAAGTCAGAGAGTTGCGAACGAATGAGCGGATCCTGAGAGCGGACACCCCATAATTTTCTGATCAGTGCTTCGTCTTTGATTTCAGTCGGTCCTTTATTAACCGCTGCAGCACCGGCTGATTGTGCACCTCCTCCACCAAAGACAGCAATATCGGCGTCTTCAAACGCTTTGTTCTGCTCTTCAATCTTCCGGCTCAGGCCAGACATTTCTGAAGCTGATAAATATCGGCCGACCAAAGTGCCAAGTGCACCGCCAAGCAGCACAGAACCACCAATATTGAAGATACTTTCCTCACCAGTACGGGTTTGCTGTGTGAGCTGTAATCCTGCTTCTGAGACAGCTGCATCAATACCCGCTCCAACAGCAGCTCCTGCTGCCGTACTGACAACACTCCGTGAGGCACCAATCAAGCCGCCGCCAACAGGCAGAATAGTCGGAAGATCGAATACACCTGCTGCAAGCGAAGCAATAACGCCATGCACACCCGCCGCATCCAGCGTTCTGCGATCTGCTATCTCCCGCTGTATCTGTACTTTTAAGGCATCTGCAGCTTTCTGATTAAAGATGCCTGAAAACCTTTCAACATAAGGCGCAAAATCCGGATCATCCTTCACATAATCGATGGCATTAAAGCCCTGCTCAATTTCATACGGATCAGCCATTCCGCGTGAGGTGATGAATGACGTCACCATATTATCAGTACGAAAGGCAGCTGCCAGTGTTTCACCAATTGTCGGTGTTTGTGGTGCCTCAACCGGTGCAATATTCGTCAGATTTTGCACCCGTACAGCCGGTTCATAAAAAGGCATCAGTGACCACCCGCATTCAGCAAGCCGTTGCTCTTCGCATCTTGAAACAATTCGCTTCTTTGCTCTGCAATATCCGACTTAATCGTAGGGCTTTGCATTGAAGGAACATTAGAAACGGATGGTGTCGGGATGATTTGCTGAGCTTCAGGATTGTCCCATGCAGAACTTGCGCCCATAGGAATATCACCACCATTCATGTACTCAGCCATACCAAGACCACTGACCTGATTTCGTTCAGCTGTTTCGATACGTTTAGCCTGCTGCTGTTTGGCTGCGGCTGAAACGACCGATAAGTCCGGCCGCCATTGCTTTCCGTACAAAGTTTGCAAGTTCCCCTGCTCATCCTTGTAAAGAACTGTATAGCCCGGCAACTGATTAGATTTGGCCTCTGATCCGGTCTCAGGCGTTGATACCAGCACCACACGGTTCATGATCTGATCGCGTGTCATTCGCCTGTACTCGTCCAGACCGCTCTCATTACGGATAAGAACCTCACGCCCTTCAACCATGCCCCGCAACTGCTCACCGTCCTTCTTCGGATTAAGCAACTGATCATCTGGAAACATGGCCGCAAGATCATTGATAAGCTGATCTTTGACATAACCATACGGGTCATTCTCATCAGCTTTTGCCGGCCAGAACTTTTCGGGCGGATATTTCATTACTGTTTTTGTGCCGGTGATTTCAGTCGCACCATAGAGCCGTTTCATTTCAGCATTTGCACGATTTTTAGCCAGTTCAGGATTTCCGCCTGATGCGTAGAATTGCTCTTCTGCAATAGCCAGATAATCTGCAGCAATTCCAGCCGCCTGCATTTCAGTGAAACCAACCTTGGGATCATTAAAAGGCAGCCAGCTATCATCAAACATGGAGCCAATGTCGGTGTTTTCAATTTGTTTGCGGAACTCTTTCGCCGCCGGTTCCAAAGCTTTACGCTCGCGGATTTTATTCGGATCATTTTGCTCTGCGATCCGCTTTGCTGCTTCCGAAGGAGACAGATTGAGGCTGTTCACATAATAATCGAAATCATCCACTTTCTTTTGAACCGCACTCCCGCCATCACGCCGGCTAAGAGCAGAAGGATTAACCTGAGAAAATCTTGAGGCAGCCTGCAAAGCCGCCTCAACCTCTGAGGGCACCTGACTTTCAGCGCCGGCGCGCAACTGGTTTAATGTGCTTTGCGGCACGGTGCCGGACTGCGCAATCAGCTGCTCCAAAACTGCCTGACGATTTTCCGGCGCAACAGATTGATTGATAACACCACCAATTGCATCGACCTTTTTCTTTCCGTCTGATGAATAAGGATCAATACTCAGCGCGCCATTCTGAAAATCAGAAAGCGCCTGTGCTGTCATAAACTGATCGCCTTGGCGTGTGCGTAATGCTGAAAGCAATGTTGCTTTATCGCTATCCCTCATATTGCTCTGCATGATCTGCTGTTCACTCGAAACTTCACCGGTCTGAATACCAAGCTGAAGCGCACTTTTTTCACTCTCATAGGCTGCTTTCACCTGAGCATCGATAACACTCTGGCCACGCTGAGCCGCAGCATTCATCTGGTCATAGAGTGACAAGCGCTGTGAAAGTGACAAGTTCGCATAACGCGGATCCATGGAAGCAGGATCAAATGCCGGCGCATTACGGGTAATTTCTGAAGAGCCTCTGATAATGCTTGCTTCTTCTGCACGACGCTTCCTGTTCACGCCACCATTATCATTGCCACGAAACTCAACGGATGCCGCTATTCTCGCGATATCACCCGAGCGGGCTGCATCAACCACATTGCCAGGAAGAGAGCCATAATTATAAGCGACTGAAACAAGCGCCGCTTGTACATTCGGCGGTAAATTATTCCAATTTTCAGCGCCTATCTTTGAAGAGGCCGCCTTTTCAAACTCTTTCGTGCGTCTGGCAAGGTCACGTTCCGCATCTGAACGATTAACCTTCATTCCTTTTTCTACCCGAATAACACGACCGTCCGCAGTCGTAATTGTATCAGAGCCATAACCAACACGGTGTGCATTAACATCCCAATATGTTGTCTCGCGGAAACCTTCGAACTTTCGCAGCAATGACATAGCATCACCACCGCGGGATGTCGTAACAACACCGGTAACGCCCAATCGCCCCGCCGCATTAACAGCAGAGCCCGGATTAGCTTCTGCATTTCGGATTTCCCTCTCACCAATGGTAAGAGAAAGCATCTCATCCGCTTGTTTTTTAAGCTTTTCTTTTTCTGTCAAAGACAAGCCAGAAGCATCAATTGTCCGGTGAACGTCCTGACGCGCCGCGTCAAACATCGCCGGATCATTAAACACCTGATTTTGCAGTGTCTGCTGACGCTCTGTAATGCTGGTACGATACCAGTTATTACGCTGATCTATCTCAGCGGCTGCCCCCTTATCGATCCATTGATTACGTGCCGTCGCTACAAGTTCTGCAAATTTCGGCTTCAAACTATCGGGAACAGACTTTAGAAAATCTTCTGAGCGTTTCGTGAAGATACCCGACACATTATCAGTAAAGCCCTTACCTGAAGGTGCCATCCCTTCCTGATGCTTGGCAAAGTCTAAAGCATTATCATCCTGCCAACGCTGAAAAGCCTGGTTCGTTGCAAAGTCATCAACCTGCTGCTCCATCTGCTGACGACGCAAAGCCATTTGATTTTGCATATCTGCATGATTACTCAGAGCACCGCCAATTTGAGACAGCCCTTGCCCGACACTGTTATCGACACGTGTGTCAGGAATGCCGCCGATATCAATTGACCGGCTAGCCTCAATCGGACGAATAAGAACCATTAAAACAACCCTTGGATCGAACCGCTGCGCGCACGCTGATATTGAGTGTAAGGATTAGAAATCATTGTGCGCTGCTGGTTATGCTGACTGATGCCTGTAAAAGCATTCACGCCTGTTGCGAGTGCGCCCATATAACCACCGGTCACCGCACTCTTTGCATTTGAGCGAGCAAGCCCTGCCTGAAACCGGTAATTATCGCTCTGCACTTGCGCCCCATAGCGGATAGCCTGCTCATCAAGACTGGCTTCGGTTGCACTTTCTTGCAGAACGTCCAGTGACGAACCTGAAAGGGCAATACCACTTGAGAGATACTGGCCACGCATAGACGCAATCTGCCGGTCATTTGACCGGCCTTGCAAGATTGCATCATATTCGCCCTTCTCTGAGGCCATGCGGGCTTGTCGGTCAGCATAAGCTGCCTGCTGTTTATAAGATGCTGATTGAGCCTGAGCACCTGCAATCTGGCCAGCCACAGACACACCGGCACCAATCAGCGTCATTGAAAGCGGATCAAAGCAAATGGTCTTTCTCCACGAATATTAAGGTGTGCTCTCAAGCTGCAAAACGAGTGACCGAACTAAAAGGGGCAAAGGCTCACTTGTTTCAAACACAAGCTTCCCTTCGCCTTCCATCCAGGAGCCGGAAATATCGCAAGGCACAAATCCGGTTCTGAGTTCGATCTTGTCACCAAAGAGAGTGTCGCCCGTTTTGAGCAACTGCTCATAAAGTTCCGGTGTCCAATGTTCACCGCCAGCTGCACCGGTTCGCACCGCACCTGAATTAAGAACATCAATACTGGCTGAAATGATTGTCCGGTTCCGTCCGAACAATGTACCATCCTGTTGAGGTCCGGCCACCGGCTGTGTGACAGCACGACTTTTAAACGGCAGACCAATGCTGAGTTTGGATGCCTCATAAGGCAACTCAATCGAACCATTTCGAACCGTCAAGCCACTCACAACGCTGCCATCTGCGAGTGCCATAACCTGCTCACCTTCAAGATGGCCAAGCCCTGTCACCGTTTTAATAGGTGCGCCATTGTAGGAGGCACCACAATCAACATGGAAAGCATCCTCGACAGTATCAATATCTCCGTCGAAAGGCCGTTCCAAAACTTCAATGTAACGCTTCAGCTTTCCGTTGATAGTACGACATACACAGAGGTAAACATCGTCGAACCCTTCTTCGATACCTGAAACCACTGCCACATTCTCGACAGCGCCACCGGCAATTTCATGTTTGGCAAAACCAACCACTTTTTGCTCACGGTCATAGGTGACAGACACAAGCGAACCATTCCCCATGACGCAATAAATCTGAGGATCAGGACGCTCACAGAAAGCCCAGTCCACAATCCCTGACTTGAATAAGTGCTCACCAAGCAACGAAAGCTCAGGAGCCACATATCGGTTTTGATCACCCCGAACGAGCTCACGAATTTTCGTGGCACCCGTTCCGGCATAAAGCGTGACACCACCTATGGAGAGTGGCGGTAAAGCAGCAGCGCCACTGGTAGGTCCTTTACGCTGCGTAATATTCGTTGCCGAAAATGATTTATTGATATCAGCAGGTCCGACTGAGCGAATTTGGCCAGCTGATCCCGTCACCAGATCCTCATCATCTGCAAGCCAGAGAACTTCGTTTTGATTGGAAGAAAGAAGTGTAATTGAAAGCCCATCAGTTTCCACCTGCGGATCACTCAGACCATAATCTGAAAACTGGCCTTGTTTAGAGCCAAAAACAGTTACAGGCTGACTGTTTGTTCTCGCCCACATTAAGCGCTCATTGAAAAGCGTAACGCTCGCCGGCCATCCGGATGCGACAGAAAACGCCCCCATTCTCCACGATGCAAAAGGTGATAAAGTAAGAAGCCGATGGCCATGTAAGACGACACGAACCTGTGAGGGCGAAACGTATTGCGTAATCTTAGCCCACTGCCACTTAGAGGCCACCCCCATAAATCGAATGGATCGGCCAACGTCCGTTGTCTGGAAACCGGCTCCGCCATTTATGCCATTAAGTGACGATGCGGTAAGAGTAGACGGCACCTGTTCATCCGCAAGCCGGTGAAGACCAATGTTTCCCCACCTCAGCCTTGAAGCGTCACCCTGTGGCCCCATCCAATTAAAGCGATATTTTGTAAAGGCTCTACGGTTATCGGTCTCAAAGTAATAGCGTCCAAGCCTTTTCCAACCCGTTTGCCCCTCGACAACATGAATAACAACCCAGTCCGCACCATCCCATCCAGCAAGTTCCCAGCCACTAGGGCTGTCATTGAGAATGTTTGTGTTTGTCGCTTCAACCCAATAATTATCTAATGCTTGAGGTGCAGCTAAATCAAATTGTGCAAAGCCATTATCAATCGACGTACTCTCTGATGAAGATGCGATAAGCAGCCCGCCGTAATCACTTGGTTTGAGGGTTGTTGCGACATCTTCAGCGTCCATATATGGACCATCATTGAACGCGGCTGTTTCAAAACGCCAGTTGATATCACTATTGCGCATAAGTTTTCGCGGCTGATAATTCTTATGAGCAATATATGCCACATCATTAAACTGAGTATAGCTTAGCCTGTTAAGATCAGCAGCTGCATATGGGTGAGAGATAGAATATGGGCTCGTACCCGAATAAAGGATCTGCCGCTCAGAGATAAATCTCAGCGTTTTATTACCGTTTACGACCAGAACATAGGATTGCTCTTCAGAGAACTTAAAAGGCAACAGCCGCGTTTTCTGAGAACTGTCAGCAACTTCCGTAATAAACCTTGTCCCTGACCGGCGCCGCAAACCACCATGTGTCAGCACATTAAAGTTCAAACAATATGAAAGCGACGACAGCCAAAAATCTACATCCGAACGCGAGCCAAGTAATGGCGTTGTCCAGCCTTTATCAAATGTAGCAGTATGCGAATAATAAGCCATCAGCGCATTGCCACCCAGTTATCATCAGCCGCACGCGGACTTGTGCCTTCAATCGCATCAATGCGCCAAGCGACATCAATTGCTTCACGGTAAAGACCCTGTGCCACCTGCACATATGAAACTTTGCCCGTTACCCAATGACCGCATTTCATCGCAATATAAGCTGCTAAGGCTTCAATGAATGAAGCAGGATAACGGTCATAATCTTCAGTGCGCCGGACATAACGCACCTTTAATGGTCCAGATGCATCTGTGAGAATGCATGCGCCTTCCACCTCATGCCGGACAGGCGTTCCTTCCGAATGGCCGCAAACTGTAACAGGTAACACCCGCAAACAATCATGAGGGATTGTAAAGGCATGAGACCAGCCGAAAGCAGGCTGTTCTGCACTGGCTGCGAGCACAACACGCTGCAGTGCAAAATTCCAGTCATAACGTGAAAGAAGGCTGTCACGCGAGGTGTCAAAGTTCCGTCTCATCCAGCGAACGATTGGACGGTTGTCATTCTCAAGATTGGTAATCTCCGCCTCTTTGAGAATATCAAGTGCCTGATTGCAGATATCCGTTGGCGTCATTCATCTTCACCTTCAGGCTCTGGTTCCGGCAAAGGTGGCGGCGTCTTTTGCGCCTCGCGGCGTTGCTTTTGCTTTTTCAAATACCACCAGGCCAATGAAGGGCTATAAGACGTCATTAGCTTATTCCGTCACAGTTGAACGCAATGGTTTTTGGATGCGCTTGCCGTCCGGCCGGAACTTGTTGAGAACACCGAGTGTGGCCTTTGCGGCAGCATTTGCAGCCTTTTCATTCACTTCGCGCAAATTACGGTCAATTGCCCGCTGTTCCATATTCAGTTCATGAAGCGTCTTAGGTACCGGCTCTTTAACTGCTACTGCCACCAGTTCTGCATCCGGCAATTTTGTTTCTTTACTCATGGCTCTCTCCAAAAGAAAAGGAGGGCAAATGCCCTCCGAATGATTAGCCGTTTGTGACAAGGAAGCTGATCGGGATCTGCTTACGCTCGGGATACACACGATCCCAGTTGCCGGCAGTTGCCAGCTCGGCAGTCGTTGGAAACTCACCCGCAACACTGGCATCAGTCCATTTAATGCCATACGGATGCAGAACGAACTGACGACGGGTATAAAGAATATCACCGCCCACACCGTTACCCTGATCAGGCTTGCGCTCAATCTCAATATTAGGGCTTGTGCTCATGGCCTGCTCATTGAAGCAAATGGCTTCATTTCCGAGCAGGTAAGTCACATATGCGCTTGGCTCGCCGGAACCATTACTGATGATCTTGGCTGTGTCTGAAACCACGACCCGATAGCCCAGATATGTCGGGAAGCGAACTTCACCACGCGCATCCGGAATAAAATCAATCAGGTTCTGTTTCTGCAAACGGGTGTAAATGGCCGAATGCATAATCAACGTAGACAGATCGTCAGCCGCATCACCCATCGTCTGCTTGGTATCAAGGATCGCTTCAGCAGAGATCAGATTGACGTCAGTCGGCGCACCGGTGGTCAGACTGATATTGTTGACCATATCGCCGCCGTCATTGGCCACATTATCCAGATAAACACCATGAAGCGTCGAAACCAGCAAGGTATTCAGGTTACGGATCCACCAATCGGAAACAAGATTACCGATGGCTTTCATCGGATCATCGCCTGCCAAAACACCGGAAAGGCGCATTGATGACCATGACTTCGTGCGCACATGACGTGCGGCCACATCTTTACCGGCTTCAATTTTGCCCGGAACACTCAGCTTTGTCGGATCATCAGAACCGATATCTGAATCAACGTCTGTCAGGTCACGCCAGAAAGGCACGTTCGCGGTCTTACCACCACCGGTCAGGAAACTAGCCATATTGGCATCGTTACGCAGAATACCGGACTGAAAGATCGCACCACGTTCTTTCGTGCGCTTGATCATATAAGGATAGAAAACTTCAGGGACGATAACGTCCGAAATACGGGTAGTCGCCATTGCAATAACCTTTCTGAATGGCAGCCGTCATTCACAGTCCGTAATCAGCAGGATTTCCACCGGCTGCACGGATCAGTGACTTGGCTTTTGAAGGATCGGAGCGAATAAGCTGCCCCTGTTGTGTCAGGTTTTCATGTTCTGCAGAGAACGGATTGCTGACCGTTCCGCCAGCGTTGAGAACAGTTGTGTCCTCGCCGTACATTTCCTTGCCCACTTTAGAGAGTGCAAAAGCAATCTTAGGACTGAGCACGGCACCATCTGCCGACAATGCCCCAAGGCGGGTAAGTTCATCCTTCAATCCTAACTGGCCAATAGCGCGGCTCGTATATTCGAGATTTTGCTTATAACCGTCAGTATCCGGATCGCCCCACTGCATTACGATTTCACGATGGGTATCACCTTCAGCTTTCGCCAACGCCTCACGTGACGCTGTAAAACTGCCGGCCTGATAACCAACGAACTTGTCATGCAATGTCTGGGCTTGCGCAGGCGTTAATCCGGCCTCATGCGCCCATGTACGGAATTCAATCGCGCTCTTTTCATCGTATGGGAAGCCTTCCGGTACAGTTTCTGTATTAAGCTTCAGCTCATACTTATCTGCACTCTCAGGACGCCCCAGCTTGCCGTAAAACGCATTCCACTCTTCTGCCGGCGCATCTGCCTCCGGCACTTTCAAGGCCTTGTTTGCGTCTGTTTCAAGCTCACGATACGAGCGGATTGCATCGTCCGCTGATTTCCACTGCTTCGCTTCGACTAAAGTGCGGTTATCTTCAACCTGAAGGCCAGCCACCCAGTCAGCATTGCCACTGTTCGATCCCTGATCAGCAACAACGGTTGCGGTCGGAGCGGTTGTAGGTGCTGCCACCTGCCCATTCTCGTCTGCCATAATGATTATCCTTGTTTAAAGATGCTCGGCTTCCTTGCGAGCGGCTTCTTCCAATGCTCTGAGCTGTTCATCACTGAGAGACAGGAAATGAAAAAGCCGCCCGAAGGCGGCTCGTTGACCGGCACTGTAACCGGCTTGATAAAGGGAAAGATCAGCATCAGGCGGCTCCACCATGTAGAAGCCTGTTTGAGCGGCCAAATCCGCAAGGACAATCTCAACGGCCTCAGAACGCTTGCCAAAAACTTCAAGATAAGCCGCATGCAATTGCACTTCTGTGTGCGCTGGCAGAACCTGACGGCTTTTCGATAGGTTGCGCCACTTCATGCAGGCATCATCCCATTTGCCTGTGCCATGGCTTGCATGGCTGGCATGCCGTCTTTAGCCGCGGTTGCAGCACCTTGCATCATTGCAAGTGCAGCCTGACTTTCCTGCTGCTGAGCCATGGCCTGACGTTGTTCGGCAACGTCCTCATCGCGCTTAAACATTTTGCGGGGAGCACCATTGATTTCACGTGTCAGCTCGAGCGTTTCATCGCCATCAATCTTGATGAGTGTCGACTGATCATACTGACCGACCACTGAAGCCATTTGCAGCACACGTTCAATCCCCTGCATTTCTGCCATACGGCGCATTCGGGCAAGAGGGCCGGTAAATTTCACACCAACATTCTTACCGCCAACAGAGGAAGGTGGCTCAAGCGGTGAGCCCTGTTCAAAAGCGCCCTTGCGCTGAACAATATCAACCTCACGGTCAATTGCCCCGGCGACACCAGTTTCGATCTTCGCACCGGCAGGACCTAACAACTCCCCCTTCTCATTTGCCCGAAGCAAAGCTTCCGTTGCAGTCATCTGAGGATTATCAACCATGGTCTGAAACAGGTTGATATACATGCTCTCACGGACAGACAGGCGCTTGGCTTCAATCAAACGCTCTGCAAATGTCGGGTTCTGTGCCTGCATGATAGGCTGTGCCAGTAAGCGCCCCTGCTCATCAAGCATACCTGCATTGACTGCTCCGGCATTCAGATTAAGGCGCTGATTATAGATACCCCGCATTGTGGCCATTGGCGGTTTAATCATCTGCTGTGAAACCTGAGCAACTGTCTTGCCCATCACCTGCAGCATTTTTATTTCTGAAAGTGCAGCCATGACAGGAGACTGTCCATAAGCCGATCCGTCTGTCTGATCCCACCACATGACCTGATATGGAAAGCTGAAGAACCCGCTTGTCCGGATCAGGTGGCGGCTTTCTACTTCCAGCCAGAAAGAAGCATAAGGCTGATGTCGTCGTTTATCCTTATATTCACCGGCTTCTTCTCTTGGCATCACACAGTGAATGAATGTGAAAGGCTGATCAGGCTTGTCTTTGAGTGCTGATTTCAGTTTTTCAGGGAGAGTGTCGCCTTCTTGTGAGAAATAGCTTTCTGCAGCACGTGCCGTCAGCTCAAAAACGCGAATGCACTTATCAACGTCATCATAGGCATCAATGCCAAGATAGGTTTCAACAACAGGAATAGAGCGATAAAAGAACGGTACTTTCACCGGATCGATGCCGCGCCGGCCGACGTTCTCTTCCAGATAGAGAATACCAGTACCAAGGCCACATGCACCGCGGATCGCTTTCTGATTGGCCAATGCAAAATTGCTCTTGGCATCATAGCGTGCGGTGAAATGGTAATCTCTTAACCGGTCAAGCCACTCTTCCTCCATATCCGTCGGATCAGGTGCAAAAGGATCATCGAGTGAGAACGCGTGCCATTTCTGTGCTCTGGGCGCAATCAGGCTCTCCATACCAGCATTAAGCCGATCCAGTGACCATGCCGCTGTTGCGTCAAATATCTCTTTGCTGCGCTGAACAGATTGCGGCTGCTGTGCAGTTCCTGTCAGTGATGAAGCAATGTTCATACCATTCAGTTCATACTTATGAGACGCATATGGCATGCAAAGAGTGACAACATCACGCCATGTGGCTTCCCAATATGAACGCTCAGCAGCCATTTGCTGCTGCATACGCATGATGCTATCGGCAACACTCATGTCAGAAGCCGCCAATCACTGTGCGACGGCGATTGGCTTCATTACCATAGTCCTGTGCACCCAAAGGTGTGGTGATAATGGTAGAAGCACGTCCTTGCGCCTGACGGCTTGCGTCTTGTTCCGCAGCACGTCGTGACTTTGCAGCCTCTGCATCAGCATCAGGAACCGCCGGTGCATCCGGCGTTTTAACATCTGGGGCTTTAAAGCACATCTTGCCAGTCCTCTTTCAACCACGCCCAAAGCTCAAATGCCTCACCGTTCACACCATAATTAGGCATGTCAGCTTCTTTTCGTGCTTTGATAGCGGATAACCATTTATGTGCGAGGTCATGATCAGCCAGTGATCTGATTTCCACGCGCGTAACGCCTTCAGCGATTAATCGCTCTGGCCATTCCTGAATACAAAACCGTGTGATTGCAGGCGTTGCCCGTTTGAACTTGTTTGTCCCGTAAGCCCACGCATAACGAAGATGCGGCTGATAAATATAATTACCAATCGACACGCCAAACGCTGCAACAGGCTGCCCGTCAAGCCACGCAGTCCAGCACCAGTCCGGTGAGGAAAGATAAGAAGCAGCACCTGCCTGTGTACCACTGTCCAATCGGGCTGTCGCAAATATCTCCCGCTTGTCCTGTTCACGCAGGTTCGCCGCCACGTAACAAATGTCCCGCAGCGTTCCGGCTTTAATCTCTACCTTTACCATGTCAGAATTTCATCATCTTCTGCAACGCTCTGCCAGCCACCAACAGGTGCTTTGCCAGCCAGAGCAATCAACGCCGCATAAGGCTTTCTGTGCCAAAGCTGGCAAATCACATCAGCACGGTCAGGCGATGAACCTACCCGCTTTCTGATATCGTCTTTGCTTTCAATTAAAATGTCGGTACCAACCAGCTTCCATCGTGGCGTTGTCAGTTCGGCCAGCAATCGCGCATCATCCGGCAGCATGATTTTTTCATCCTGCCCGCCTTCAGGATCAAGCGCTTCCCTTAGCTTCCACCACATTTCAGCACGCAAGTTACGAAAGCCAAACTTGCCATCATATGTGCGTGCACCACTGGCAGCAGAATAAACAATGCCGGCGCAATCTGTATTGTGATGATTGATCAGATGCGAACGTGGCCCCGAGCCCCAACCACCGGTCAGATCAACTGACAGATCCGCATCATCCCGCCTGTCCTTCATCATCAGGGATGAAATCTCAATCGGGTCTTTCACATTCTTGCCACTGATCACTTTCAATTGAGAAAACCAGTTATCCTCATGAAGTGAGCCAAGAACCAGATTATCCTGACCACCAAGTGCGATATCAGCACTCAAGGCTATCATTCTGCGACGCCGTTCTCCCGCCTTGCGCCAACGCTCCTGTGCACGCTTTACCCATTCTGTCGGGATAACCTGCCATTCATGATCAGTACGGCCGGCAAGGAAGTCACCTTTGAGAAGCTGTGAACGCAATGGCTCCGGCAACCCTTGAAGCACGGCACGATAGTTCGTGTCCTTCAGATAAGGATTGTCATCCAGTCGGGCTGGAATAAATGTGCGGGACATAGCCGTGTATGTTTCATCATCACGTTTGTATTCGCCCTCACCTTCAACCCATTCTGTTTCACCACCGACACGGATTGCCCAGCGAAGTTCACCATCTTTAGCAGGATTAGAAAACAAAGGATCAAGCCAAGGCGCAAACTCCTCGATCAGCCAGTCACCTTCACCACCACGGGGAGGATTAGAGCCAAGGATCACACGGCAGCGCTGTCCTTCTTTTGTAGAGCGCAACCAGCCAATGAGCGAAAACACCTGTTCACGTAAGAACTCACCTGCCTCATCAAATCCCATGAAGTCACGAGCATTACCTGCATGCTTGCGCCAGTCATCAGGCTGATTGATACCTGCAAACTTTAACTGCCGCCCGTCTTTCAGCTTCCAGAGGTTTTCATTGCCGCCTGCAAAACGACCAAGGTCACCCAATATCTCGCGGGAGAAGTTGATAATCCCATCCAGCTGAACTGCTTCACGCCTGACAATCAAGGCACGTGAATGTTCATTGGCAGCACAGCCAACCATGAGCGCTGTCTTACCACCTCCTGCAGCACCACCATAAAGCAGGATATCAGCCTTGCTGAGCAATGCTTCTGTTTGTGGTCCAGGGTTTGGAATGAACGGCTTTGACAGCTCTGTTGAAACCAGTTCCTCAATCTGCTTGCGGTCATCATCTGATAACTGCGCAATAACGCTTTCCAGCGCTTTCAGATCAATTGCTGCTTCCATCAGGTTTTAAACCTTTACCAAGTACGAGAGCGACTGCCTTTGCCAAGGCTCTGGCATCCATACCCTCGTTAAGAGGCGTACCGTCCTTACCGGTAATCTCACTCTTGTCAGCAAGACCAAGATCACGGGAGATAATATTGGCATTCAAAAGGTCTGCAGCTGCACCGGAAAATTTCTGCTGAAATATGACTGCCTCGGCTCGTGTAATGACTTCAAGTAAATCGGGGCGTGACTTACGCCAATCATTCCATTGTTGAATGCTGATATCGATAAACAGGCACAAGCCCATCAATGTCATGGCACGCATTTTAGCAATCGGCTCATGCGTGTTCACACCCTGAAACGATGTGACTTTATCCTCATACAGCGGATTATTATCTACCCAGTCAAAATACTCACAGCATGCAGACCATAAGTCTTCTGCATTCTCAAACTTAGGCTTTGCACCATGAGAGGAACGCGCCTCCCAAAAGCGGTTGCCCTTCAGGAAGCGTCCGTTTTCAGGATCGCGATCTGTCATCTAAATTCCTTTTGGATAATAAAAAACCCCGCACTAGGCGGGGCTGAATCCTTGCTGGTTTCTACTGAGGGAGTTCCAGCCTCCCGGTGAGGCTTTCTTTAAGGATGTTATCACCCTAACCGCGTTTACCGCTCGTCTCTCTTGTGATTGATCAGATCGCACCCGGGCTCCTCCGGCGTATAGATGGTTTGCTTTAGTGCATTCCACATGCAACTAAATTAAATTACCCCATTGGACATTGAATTGTAAATTAAATTGATAGATCACGTGTCCATTGCATTGTTTGAGTATCAATATCGTAAAAATGTATCTTTTCTGCGCCAAATATCGGCAAAAGTTTATCAAAATACAATTTAGCAATATCATAATTTTTACTATCAATTATCGAACAAAGTGCTTTTGCCAATTCTGTCAAAACGAGAATTGGCACTACTGGTTTTCCACCAATATTGATAAGGACACTGTCATCAAGTTTGTACTCATTAATATTAGTAGGAATGCTTAACCCTCTCTCGCCAAAAGGTAATCCCCATAACTTTGAACCATCACCCATTGTCAGTTCTAAAAACTCACGGTGGTGTCCCAGTCCGGGATCAACTACTAAACCTGACTGAGTAAGAATTAACATCTCATCAAAAGAAAGCTCTGACATCAAAGAGATAAAGAGAACACCCTCCAACTGATAACTTACTAACTTTGAAAACAGTATCGCAGCATCGGCCTCAAGCTCATCAACAGAGCGCATTATTTTTCGGCTAAAGGTGCCAGGCTTACGAATTTCACCCGCAAGAATCTTACTCCAGCGTCGCTGCAAATCTTCAGTCGATGCATCTTCTGCATACCGCTCAAATCGATCTAAAAACTCTTCATTAAGTTCCTGTGGACCTGAATTGTCTTCTTCTTCACTCACAGGGTTATTGCGAAGATCTTCTATCGCTCCTTGAAAAACGGCGTCTTTATTGGCTTGTAATTTGAGCGTCTTCTTATATTGGTTATCAAACGCTCGCTCAGCAAACGCGCTATCATAGCCCATTTTGTGAACTCCATATTGAGCCGCGGCCTCTATCAGGATGACTTCCCCCTCTGTCTTAGCTCTCCGCCTTGTAGCAAAACCCTCCAAGTGAGCATTCCCGATATCAATTATACCGCCACAAAGCCGATCCAACGCTGATAGAGTGCGGCTTCTTGCAGATGCTTTGAGCCCTGTTTTCGTCAAATCTGCTGAAACCGAAATTTCATTTGAAAGATGATCTTCCTTTTCCATAATCCACCCCCGTCTAAACTTAATTAAACGTGAGATGATTCCTAATTATTTTGCAATATTTATGGGCTTAGACTTTGGCAGTCTAAAATTAAACTCATCTTGTTGCAGGAATTATACGCGCAAACAAAAAGGCAGCCGTTAAGTTGCCCCTCACTTTTAATTCCTGCCCATCCGCTTAAGCAGCGGGTTTTCGAGCGAGATATGTTATCTAAATTATTTTCTACAATAAAAAAACCGCCCAGCCATAGCCGAGCGGTTCAATTGAAATGGAGGCGTTTCTATTATTAGAACTTATAAGCAATCCCAAGACGAACATCATTAGTCTTGAACTTATTGCGAATACTGGATGTACCGCCGAAATCAAAATCCTTGCGTCCGTAATCTGTGTACCGGTACTCAAG
>NZ_BAAADE010000013.1:0-39600 GCF_039522165.1 Paenochrobactrum glaciei | reverse complement strand
TTTCTTCTTCCAATGCTTTCAGCTTACGCGCATCGGAAACCTCAAGGCCACCAAATTTGGCTTTATATTTATAAAAACTGGCGCTGCTAATTCCATATTTGCGACACACCTGTGCAGTCGGCGTTCCCGCTTCCTGCTCTTTAATCATCCCGATTATCTGTTCGTCTGAAAACCGTGAGCGTTTCATTGTCCATCTCCTATCAAGGATTGGACTCTACCAAAATCTGGAGGAGTATTGGGGCTCAGGTCAGCGGGCATCAGAAATGATATCCTCCACCAGAATAGAATTGAGGGCTTTTACCACCTTGGAGTCCGGAAGAAGCCTTGCCAACACCTCAGCGGTTGTGAGTTCGCCGTTCTCCAGTTGTGGTACCGAACCAAAATGTGCAAAATAGTTTTGCGGGTTCAGCACTATTTTCCCTGCCAGCGGCTTCGTCGGAATGGCTGGTGACATTTGCAGATGGATGGCCGCCACGATCATTTCACCAAATTCGGCAACGTCATCCACCGTACCGACCTCACAATCAATTTGCTGGCCGATATGCCGGATCGTATCTGGCCCTCTGGAATTGCTCAACATGACCTGATGGCCAGCTCTTGCTGCCAGCAATCCAATTGACTGCGCCATTCGCCCTGCACCAATAATTCCGATTTTCATTTCTTTACCTGCTTTTCGTTGGGTGTTCATATGGGTTCAACCTGACAAGACTTCCGTTTGCGTCACTTTTTTCCCTCCGAAAACAAGGAAGCTCAGCAATGCGTGAACCCATGCTGAAATTGCGCCATAAAGCGTGACCCAGCCGATGCCATATGCGAGTGCATTTCGAGCGGTTTCAATGGAGTAGCCGTGATTTTCGGCAACGATCAGATTTCCGGCCGCTATCGCATCCACCAATGTCTGAACCGTTGTTTCTGCTGGAATTTCTGGAAGTTCTTGGACAAGATAAGCATAAACACCGCTCAACAAAATCAGCCCCATGATCGCTATATTGACGGCCAGTGAAATAAACCTTGCGCTCATATCCATGCCCGATGCCATACCGGCCCGCTCCGGCGGCACCGCTGCGGTCGCCGTGTTGGTGACGGGCGTATTGGTGAGACCGAGCCCGATCCCTGCAATGATGCAGCCGGGAAGCAGCGTCATCCAGTTGGCATGTTCGCTTGAGGTAACAAAATGCAGAAGGATAAAACCTGCACCGATGGTAAACAGGCCAAGGGGGATGACCATGCCGGGGCCTCGGCACAGCAGAAGCCGTTCAGCAAGCGGCGGTGCGAGGATCGTCGGCACGGTGTAAGCAAGCACGGTCAATCCCGCTGAGATAGCGTCGTAACCGAGCACGGCTTGCAGATAAATCGGCAGATAAATGACGAAGGGCCAGAAACTGAAATTCATGCCGCTGGAACCAAGCAAAGCGCCTGAAAGCTTGCGAATGCGCAAGGCTGTGAAATCAAACATCGGTCGGTCAATGCGGTTCTCAACAATAATGAACAGCAGGAGACTGCTGATACTGATTGCAATGATTGCCAATGCGAGCGGGCTGGTTAGTCCCAATGTCTGCCCTTGCGTCAGCAGATAGACAAATCCGAAAACCGCAACCGACAATGTGACCATGCCTGCAATGTCGATTTGGGTGGCTTCGGGGTCAGAAGATTCCTCCACCCCTTTTTGTGCAAACAGCGCGGTAATTGCTGCTATTGCGACATGGATCAAAAACACCCATTCCCAGTTTGCCAATGTGATAATCGCGCCACCGACAATCGGGCCAAAGCCGAGACCCATGCCGAAAATAATGCCCCACCAGCCGAACGCTTTTCCACGCTCTGCGCCGTCCCTGAACTGGTGCGACAGGACAGCTACCTGACAGGCGAGCATGGCCGCTGCACTGAGCCCTTGAAGAAAACGTGCTACGATCAGCAGCGGTGCATTGGTCGCCAAGCCGCAGATAAGGGATGCGATGCCGAAGACCACAACACCTGATATGAAGATACGTTTGCGACCAAACCGATCGCCCAAAGCACCCATTGCCATTAAAACCGCGCACATGGCGATAGTATAGGCATTCATAATCCATTGCAGTTGCCGGAAATCAGCAGGCAGGACGCTTTCCAGCGTGGGCAGGATGGATGGGATGCTGGTTATTTCCAGTCCAAGCATAAGCGCCGATAGACATATGGCGACAAGTGCAAAACTATTTTTCGATGAGGAGGCAGGATTCATATCTTGGCCTTGCTGTTTCTTGCAGCACAAAGCGGCCTATCACGGAAAGTGATATGCGTTAATTAGCCAACCTTGCGCAGTATAATAGGGTTCGCTTGCAAGAATGCCGCCAATATGATCATTTAGCAATCATATGACAGGTCATTTCAGTGACAACAAAAACGGATAGATAGATGAGCGTACTCGAGGTTGATGCCGTCCGAGCCTTCGTAATGATCGCCGACCTTCAGAGCTTTACTCGCGCGGCTGAAGCTCTTGGCTCGACGCAGGGTGCAGTCAGCGTGAAGTTGAAGCGGCTTGAAGATCGCCTCGGCAAGAAGTTGATCGAACGTACGCCGAGACAAGTGCGCCTATCCGCGCAAGGGGAAACCTTCCTGCCACCGGCTCGCGAGTTCCTTGCAGCTCATGAACGTGCTCTTGCGGCCCTAGGGGCGGAAAGACGTCGCTTCCGGCTAGGCATCGCCGCTCACATCATGGGGCCGGAGGTTCCAACCTTGCTGGCCAAACTCAAATCGCTTGATCCTTGCCTGACTGTCGAAGTTTTGGTCGATAATTCCCGTACCTTGCTGGACGCCTATGAGGACGGAACGCTGGATGCTGTAATCGTGCGCAGCGACGATGATCGGCGGGATGGAGAAGTGCTCGGCCCCGAGCATTTCGGCTGGTTTGCCTCATCGGATTTCGAACACCACGCTGGCGAGCCGTTGCGGATCGCAAGCCACCCTGCGTGCTGCACGGTTCGAGAAGTGGCGACACGTTTGCTGGACACCGCTTCAATTCCGTGGACCGAGGTATTTGTTGGCGGGACCTCAGCGGTAACTGCAGCGTTGTCAGCAGGTCTTGCAGTCGCTGCTTTCCCTTGTCGGCTGACGACCCCCGATATGATCGAGGTCAGCCAGTTACTTAACTTGCCGCCTATTCCCTCCCTATCCATTATTATGCATTCGTCGCTGACTGACCTTAAAACCCGTGAGACACTGCGCGCGATCACCGCAGCCTTTAGTGAGCATCGCCGAAACAGCAATAAGCAAATCAGCCTCATTTTCACAGAAGAGCCGAAAAGCAAAGTGCTTTCATAAGATCGACAATATACTTGATTGAAATGCGCCCTGGCACCTCATCTCTGAGTGAGCGCTAATTGTACGGCAAGGCCAGCGAAAGCCGTTGCGAAGCCACACGTGCAGCCCAAGGCGGCAATGACACCAGCACTCACACCGACTGAAAGACCGGCTGCCACTGTGTAATCAACACCTGTGCTGGATGAAGCGACGGTGACCAGAGAAGTCAGCAGAATTCGGGTGTCATAGTGGTTCCACTTCTTTCATCGCAGCATGAGGCCAGACCGCAGCCAACGCTTGTGTAAGTGATGATGTGAGAGCGGCAATATCTTTATCCGCTGTATCATGCAGAGCTTCGGTTACAATCAGGGCTTGTGACGTTTCCTGTCGAACGGCAGAACAGCCGCTTTGCCGATTGGTCCAGCGGCGTGCATGGGCACGGCCATCATCATCGGCGAAGATAGTTTCACCGGGTTCGGGATTTTCAATCTCGCCGCCAAAACTTTCATAAATCTCGTTTCCATGGGCAGACTGCACGGTCAGCGTGCCAGTGATCTTGCCGGTGTCGAACACCGCGACGGGAATGGCGAATGCGAGCGAAGCGGCATTGCACAGATCAATGAGTGGATGAAGCGTAGGAAGCGTCCTTTCCTTACGGTAGCGCCGCAGCAGAGCCTCGGAAGCACATCTATACTGCGTTGGTTTGAGACCCATCGCGGTGAAAGTACGTCGCCAAGCCTGTATTTCAGGAAACGCGCCTTCACTTGCGGCGGCGAGCCGATCTTCGGCAATCGCAATCAGTCGAGTGATCTCATCAGAAGGATCAGCTTTTGCATCGAAGCTATCAACAAGCAGGGCGCGGGAGCAAAGTTGTGGAAAGCGGGAGCGGATTTCTGGGGCGTAACGGAACTGCATGGGCATACTCTAAGCTCGATTGTTTTAAGCCATATGCCGAATGCCGCCTCACCGTGTCTTGAAGGAAATTGCAGTTCAGTTCATCGCGGTGGTATAAATACCGCGCGACATCCCATAAGTGCGGTAGAAAAGTCTTGTCATGTGGCTCTGATCCGCAAAGCCAGCCGCCTGCGCTGCATCGGCAAGCGCTGCCAGTTCACCAAGCGATAGCGGTGCTGTGGGATCATCGTCGATGCGCGCGTGCCTGCTCAATTGCTTTTGGTATTTCGGTCAGCGGATCGTTTCTGTGCTCAACCAACCGCGCCAGCAGCAGGAGCAGATTTTCCCCGCCTTCGATCTCGCTATGTCCGCCGTGCTGATCGGTCATAGTGCGAAAAAAATCACAGGAAATATTTAGCAGTTGTAGCGTCGCGTATCGCTGGATGCGCAAGCTCTGCGTGATCTGTGCTACCTTCCGTCAAGGTAAGAAACGTGTAAGTCAGCACAGCCGGATCGAAATAAAGCATCTGCCACGAGCGGCCGTTTTCATCTAAGGGTAAGCCGTCATGCAGCTCGCCGGGTTCACAGTGATCAGATCTCTGGCTTCTGCTTTCACGCCGCCGCGTCCGCTCATGGATTTCTGCGCACCGCGCATAATAATGCCGATGCCGAACTGATCATGAGTATGACGGCCAAATGCATGAGACGTATCGGCTGACACCGCTTCAACTCCATTCATCCCGCAGCGGACTATTTTGAACTGTCCTTTTGTCATCACCGCGATACTATGATGAACCAAAGGCTCAAAAAAGCGAAACTCAGTAACTGAAATCTAAATGGTGCCCCCTCAATAGATCATCCACGCCAAAAATGGACTACTAAACAGAGCCCGCAAAACTACAAGCAAAGTGGGTGCATGAGCGGAAGTAAAAGTGGACGTCCGGACCGAAAAAGTTCGCTTTCACTAGTTTACCCATAGGCTGCAATTCAACTTCTCACCCTTTCTGAAATAATATTATTATGAAAAAAGAAATGACTGCTTTTAGGAACTTTCCACCGATTCAAACATTCGACATTACGGGCAAAGCAGCCATTCAGATATAGCTGCAAAAGATTTCAAGCAGTGAAATGGAACATGTGGAATAATATTTTTTTGTCATCTGTTGTTATGTTAATATTTGTCTAAAATGAGAAGCCTAGCTTATTAGTATTTATTAACGGATGATTATTTAAACACAGACTCGAATTCTGGATGCTGGCCAAACTGATTTACTGATCTCAATAGGCTGTCCCTTAGCATCGACATTGCGGCCTTCTAACTCAACAATAGGCGTATCGAAGGCAATACGGAGTAAGCTGGCTTCCTTCCGTGTTGGCATTCGTGCAGATATGGCAGTGTCACTGCGGCTGAAATCTGTTACGCCAAGCCGAGTGATCAAATCGCTAATTCCCGTTGATTGCGCAAATATCTCAGGTAGGCTCGGGTATTTTTCAGCACTGAAATAATGGTTGGCTAGACAGAGCGGATCTACGCCTGAAAACCTTAAAATATGCAAATCATAAACTCGCGCATGACTTGGTATTGTTAATTTTTGCGCCAATTCCGCACTCACTTTGCGGCTGTGTATATCAAGAATCTCAATGCGCGATGTTTGCGCCAATGCTTTTACATTATCGTTATAGCGGGTGCGGTGGCGCACAAAATAATCAACAAGTTTGCCTGATACATAAACTCCGCTTCCTTGCCTGCTGGCTACAAGTCCGCGCCCTCCAAGTATATCCAACGCTTTGCGAATGACATGCCGGTTTACTTTATATTGGTCTGCCAGTTCTGCCTGAGTTGGTAATTTTGTGCCAGTGCGCAGCACGCCTGCTTTAATGAGTTGTGCAATTTCGTCTGCAACATATCCGGCATTTATATCAATTTGACCGCGCATCATGTCCCCCGATACAATTTAGAACACCAACTTACATATTTGGCGTGACAGTTTTTTGAAGTTGCTGTCGCAAAACCAAACTGGTGCTGCCGTGTCACCTGCTTGTCACGAAGATACGAAAATCATGCTCACGTCCTTTCGAGCCGCATGAGCGGTCAAACCAGAGATGTGTTATGACGATTAAAAGCTTGCTTACTTCAATACTGATGGCCGGCGCAGTGTTTGTTGCACCTGCAGCCGCACAGGAATTACGTGTGGCATTGCCAACTTTCCCGTCTAAATTCACCCCGAATTTTTGGGGTAATGACGGCGCGCCAATGCTTTACAATGTGTATGAGACTTTGATTACACGTGATCCTTTTGCCCGACCACTTTCTTATAAGCCAGGGCTTGCAAAAGAATGGAAGCAGATTGAGCCGACAATCTGGGAATTAAAACTGCGCGAAAATGTGAAAATGCATGATGGCACCATTATGGATGCCGAAGATGTTAAATATTCACTTGATCCGATTTTCAGTGGTGAGAACCCTGAATATACTTCTGCCTGGGGAACCTTCCATTACAATTTTGACCATGTGGAAATTGTTGATCCGTTAACAGTGCGCATTCACACTAAGCGTGAAGAGCCACTGTTTGAAGCCCTCATCTCGTTAAGCACAGCTAGCATTACCTCTAAAGAACATCATGAAGCAATTGGCTATGATCAGGTTTTATTGAAACCTGTTGGCACAGGCCCCTATAAAGTCACGTCACTGACTGCAGGTGAACGCGCTATTATGGAGCGTTTTGACGATTATTGGGATGAAAAAGCACCACTTGAAAAGGTTGATTTCCGCCTTGTACCGGAAGTAGCATCACGTATTACCGGCTTGGCCAATGGTGAATTTGATCTGATTGCTAATATTCCACCCGATCAGGCACCTGCTTTACAGCGTGACGGTATCGCCTCCAAAGGCGTGACATGGCCAATGTTTCATGTGTGGGTTCTCAACCAGGTGACTAAGCCGACACAAGATTTGCGTGTTCGTCAGGCTATGCGTCTTTGCACTGACAATAAAGCATTGGTGGATGGACTTTGGGGCGGTTTGGCGCATGAGCCGCGCGCGCATCAGTTCGAAGAATATGGCGAACCTTATTTTATGGCGGATATTGATTATAGCGGCCGTGATGTAGAAAAAGCCAAGCAATTACTTGCTGATGCTGGCTATAAGGGTGAGCCTATCGTCGCGCAATTTACGCAAAACTATTATCTTTACGGCAACCTAGCGGCGCAGGTTATCCAGCAGCAGTGGCAGGAATGTGGTCTTAACCTGGAACTCCAGCAGGTTGAAACCATCGACTATAAAAATGCCAATGTCGTGCCGTGGTCAAACCCGATGTATTATCCTGATCCTATGGGGGCGATGGATGTTCATTGGTCATCTAACGGTAATTATGCCCGCCGCGGTACATGGGCACCGTCCCATCCTGAATGGGCGTCTACCTATGAGACAGCTCGTTTTGGTACAGATGTTGAAACACGCAAAAACGCTTATCGTAAGCTTTTAGAAATCGAGCAGGATGAGGCGGGTTGGATCCTGCTTTATGAGCCGCATGAAATTTATGCGATGCGCGATGATATTTCTTTCGAAATTCCGATTGCCTATCGCCCTTACGTGCTGCCGCTGCGCGCCGGTCAGATCAGAGTTGGCAAATAATAGATCTTGGTAAACTCACGCAGAGGTAGTTTGCACTGCCTCTGCGTGACATCTGCTCAAATATAAGGAATTGCCATGCTGCATTTCTTTTCAATCCGAATATTACGTGCATTTGTTGCTTTAACGCTTGTTCTGATAATTGCTTTCATCACGGTTCGTTTTTCCGGTGAGCCTTTTGAACGCATGTTTCCGGAGGGAACAACGGTCGAGCATGAACAAATGCTGCGTGCTGAATGGAACCTGGATAAATCACTACCAGAGCAATTCGCAATTTATCTGGGAAATCTGTTTTCAGGCAATTTCGGACAGTCTTTATATACAAAAGAAGAGGTTTGGCAGATTTATGCCGAGCGTATGCCCGCAACTTTGGCGGTTAGCGGCTGGGCTCTGTTGGTGGCAATTCTTGTTGGTATTCCGTTAGGTGCAATTTCTGCGCTTTGGCGCCAAAGTGCTGTTGCTCGCGGCGCGATGTGGTTTGCCTTTTTAGGCTATGCCATTCCGCATTATGTTTTAGGCATCGGGCTTATTTTATTATTTGGCCTATATTGGAAGGCGCTGCCGACTTCCGGTCTTGAGAGTGCTGCCCATTACGTTTTGCCTGTTCTCACATTGGCTATTCCGATGATTGCAGCTCTTGCTCGTTATATGCGCGCGACAATGCTTGACGCCATTGCGCAACCGCATGTGATGACAGCTTTGTCTAAAGGTATCAGCGAGCGCCGTCTGGCACAAATGCATATTTTGCGAAATGCAATGGTGCCACTCTTAACTGTTTTGGGGCTTGAAATTGCCGGATTAGTCAATGGATCAATCTTTGTCGAGACGGTTTTCGCATTGCCAGGCGTTGGTCGAGTATTGGTTAATTCTGTGCTCGATCGCAATTATCCGGTCTTACAATTTGGCGTGATTACTTATGCGCTGATCATCGTTCTTATCACACTGATCGTTGACACACTTTATACCATTGCGGACCCTCGCGTCCGGCTGGAGGCTTAATATGTCAGCCTATACAGAAACCCAAGCCGCACTTCATCCAGTGCCAAAAAAGATCAATAAAAAACGCACCTCTTTGAAGCTTTTCTCTTTGCGATTTGATCGCTTGACCTTTGCCTTATTGCTTTTGGCGCTTATTGTGGCCTTAGGCATTTTTGCCCCGGTACTGGCTCCTCAAAATCCAAACCACATCAATATGCTGGCGCGCATGGTGCCACCGGTTTGGATGGAAGGTGGTAGCTGGGAGCATATTCTGGGCACGGATCAGATCGGTCGTGATTTGCTGTCGCGTATGATGTGGGGTATTCGCACCAGTTTGGGAATTGCCGTTTTCGGACTGGTTTTTAGTGCTGTCCTCGGTATTGGTCTTGGTGTTCTCAGTGGCTTGATCGGCGGTTGGTTTGATCGATTTGCCATGATGCTGGTGGATGTCTTTATCACTCTGCCTAACTTACTTCTCATTCTTTGCGGGATTGCGTTGCTCGGAACCGAGGTTTGGGTACTTGTTCTGATGATCGCACTGGTGCGCTGGGAAGCTTATGCCCGATTGGTACGTGGTCAGGTGCTTTATTTGCGCGAGCTTGGTTATGTAGAGGCCAGCCGCGTTCTCGGCGGTAACCCATTTTGGATCATCAGGAAACATATTTTACCTAATCTGATTTCGCCTATGATGGTGATGCTAACCTTAAGTTTTCCAGGGGTATTGTTGATGGAAGCCGGACTTTCATTCCTGGGTGTGGGCGTGCAACCACCGACTGCTTCGCTCGGTCGTATGATTGGCGATGGTCGTGACTATCTCGTCAATGCGTGGTGGATTGCACTGGTTCCTTCCGCAATTGTTGTGCTCATCACCTTGGCTTTTCAGATAGCGGGCGATGCTTTGCGCGACCGTATGGATGAATTGAACAATGACTGATCTTCTTCTTGATATTCATCAGCTTAAAGTTGGCTTTCACTCTGCAAAAGGCACAGTACAGGCAGTGCGTGGTGTCGATTTGCAGGTCAAGCGTGGTGAGACACTGGCAATCGTTGGTGAAAGTGGCTGCGGCAAGTCCACCTTGGCCAAGGCGCTGATTCGTCAAAATCAGGCACCTTTCACTCCTCAAAAAACATGCATTGAGGGCAGGGCGCAGCTTTTTGCCGGGAAAAACCATGACTTAATCAATGCCTCATCTTCGCAGATGCGCAATATTCGTGCTCGTCATATTGCAATGATTTCGCAGGATGCTTTGTCTGGCCTTAATCCGGTTCTCTCGATTGGTTATCAGGTGGGAGAAGCGTTTGCCTGTAACCATCCGGAACTGAGCCGTACAGCGAGAAACAATAAAATCTTCTCTATTTTAGATGAAGTTGGCTTGCCTGAACCTGAAAATATGGCGCGTCGTTTTCCGCATCAACTTTCAGGCGGGCAAAGGCAACGTGTAATGATTGCTATGGCTGTGGCACGTCAGCCTGATCTTATCATTGCTGATGAGCCGACGACTGCTCTGGATGTTTCGGTGCAGGCTCGGATTTTAAAATTATTAAAAGCCGAGCAACAAAAAACCGGTGCAGCCATTATTTTCATCACCCATGATTTAGGTGTTGTAGCACGTATCGCAGACCGTGTGGCGGTGATGTATGCGGGACAAATTGTAGAAACCGCAACTGTTCGTGACTTTCTGCTCGCTCCCCGTCATCCGTACACAGCCGGACTATTAGCCTCAGTGCCGGGCCACAAGAGTGATTATCCACGCCTGACGGGCTACGCGCCGGAGCCACGATCAGTCACAACGGGTTGTGCTTTTCGCCCTCGTTGCCTGCGTGCTTGTGACAATTGCACAATCATGCCGCCGGCTACGGGGCAGAGCAGCCATTATGTTTATTGCTGGAACACAGTTCAATGAAAATTGAAATTAACAATCTTTCTGTCAGCTATAGTTCCGGCATGTTTTCACGACGAGAACCAACCAAAGCGCTTGATGGCATTAATCTTTCCATTCCAGCCGGTTGCACCATGGGAATTGTCGGCGAAAGCGGTTCCGGTAAATCCACATTAGGACGCGTTTTGCTACGGATGCTTACTCCCACAAAGGGACATATCCATATCGCAGAGACGGATCCTTATGCGTTGAAGGGTAAAGATCTGTTTGAATTCCGCCGTCAAGTTCAGGCTGTTTTTCAAGATTCCGGAGCTTCGCTCAATCCTCGTCAGCCCGTTGGAATTTCAATTCGTGAAGGTTTGGATATCCATCGTGTCGGCACAAATAGCAGCCGTGATGAAGCGGTGATAGCGCTGTTGGAAAAGGTAGGGCTTGCTGCTGATTATTATGATCGCTTACCCCACACTTTATCCGGCGGGCAACGTCAACGTATCAACATTGCGCGGGCTCTTGCTTTGTCACCTTCCGTTTTGATTGCTGATGAACCGGTTTCCGCGTTGGATATTTCGGTTCAATCACAAATTCTTGAACTTTTAAGCGACCTACGTCGTCAGACCGGGATGACCATGGTGTTCATCTCGCATGATCTTGGTGTTGTGCGTGAGCTGTGCGACCGTGTTGCGATCATGCATCGCGGCCATTTGGTCGAGGAAGGCAGTGTTGAGCAAGTTTTCAATGCGCCGCGCCATCCGGTTACACAAGGCTTGTTAAGCGACATGCCAAGTCTTGATCTTCCTAATTAACCCGTCTTTTATAAACTAACACAGGGCATATCATGTCACTTGCAGCTTTTTCCGCTCCCGGTCGCTTTTTTAAAGGCAATCTTCATACCCATTCTAATCGTTCTGACGGTTTTCTGGAACCTGAAGATGTGTGCCGTCGCTATCGTGAACGTGGTTATGATTTCTTATGTTTATCAGATCATTTTCAGGCTCGTTATGATTTCCCTCTGACAGACACGACAGCTTACCAAACAGAAAAATTTACCACGATTACCGGCGCTGAACTTCATGCACCTGAAACCTCAGGTGGAGAAATTTGGCATATTCTCGCAGTTGGCTTGCCGCGTGATTTTACCCCGCCATCTAAAAGTGAAACCGGTGCCCAATTGGCTGAGCGCGCTTTTCAGGCCGGTGCTTTCGTGGTTATCCCACATCCTGAATGGTATGGCCTTACTTTAGAAGATGCCGCGACTATTCCCAATGCACATGCGGTTGAAGTTTACAACCATACCAGCCAGATCAACACCGCACGTGGTGGCGGCAGTTATTTTCTTGATGAGATGTTGATTGCAGGAAGGCATATTAATGCATTGGCCTGTGATGATGCTCATTTCAATATTCCTAATGCGGTTGAACGCGATGCTTTTGGCGGCTGGGTTATGGTCAAAGCGGAAGAAAATAGTGCTGAAGCTTTATTGACTGCGTTAAAAGCCGGTCATTATTACTCAACACAAGGGCCTGACATTCACTCTATGCAGATTGAAGGTGATGAGCTGGTTGTCACCTGTTCACCGAGTCATCAGGTTGCACTTGTCGGCCATCATTCCTTGTCGGCCAAAGCATCCGGTACAGAATTGACCACGGCACGGCTACCTTTGGAGCGCTTCAAAGGTCAGTGGGGACGTTTGATTGTTCTGGATGAACAAGGGCGTTGCGCATGGTCAAATCCGATGTGGTTTTGACACCGTATTTTTTAAACTTTCAAGAACGAAATGAGACGAACCATGGTTACTAATCAGGGTCACAATATTGGTATGCACTTTCGCGGCCCAGTAAGCACAGCTATTTTTGACTGGGCAGGCACTGTGCTGGATTTTGGCTGTATCGCACCGGTTGCAGCCTTTCGTGAAGCCTTTGCCAAAGATAATATCGACATCAGCGAAGCTGAAGCCCGCGCGCCAATGGGTGCTGCAAAGCGCGAACACATAGAGTTGATTTTAGCACAACCGGACGTGCAGGAACGTTGGCGTTTGATTAAGTCAGCTGCTTCGACACAAACAGATGTCGATCGTATCTATGCTGAGTTTTTGCGTATCGATGCCGTGAACTGCGCTCGTTATAGCGATATGATACCCGGTGCATTGGAAACTATAGCCAAGCTGAAAGATATGAATATCAAAATCGGCAGCACTACGGGTTATCCACGTTCAATTATGGATAGCTTGATGCCTTTGGCACAAGCACAAGGCTATGAGACAGATCATTGTGTAACTGTTTCAGAAGCACCTCGAGGCCGCCCGTTTCCGGATATGGTTTTGATGAATGCATTGGCGCTTGGTGCACCAGATATGTCGGCTTGTGTAGTTATTGATGACAGTCCGTCCGGTTTAATGTCAGCACGAAGTGCAGGTATGTGGGCGGTTGGTATTGTGGCAAGCGGCAATGAAGTGGGGCTTTCACTGGAGGATTGGGAAGCGCTTGATGATGTGCAACAGGAGTTGCTGCGCGAAAAAGCAGCAACTGCTTTAGAAGCAGCGGGAGCCCATTATATTATTGATACGGTTGCAGATCTTATCCCGGTTATTGAAGACATTAATGCCTGTTTAGTCTCGGGTGAAAGACCATGAGCGCCTGGCATTATTTCAATCCGGTCAATATCAGTTTTGGTGCAGGCGAGATCAGTAAAATCGGTACGCTGATTAAGAACCGCCGCTATTTATTGGTGACCCATCCGGATGCCCCGATGCTGCCGTGGATTGAGCAGGTCAAAGCGGCTGCTGGCGCGCCGCTTGCTGTCATCAATGAGATTGAGCCTAATCCGTCATTAGCAATGCTTGAACGGGTTTGCGGTAAACTTGATCAGGCCAATATTGTCCCGGAAGTGATCGTGGCTCTTGGCGGCGGCTCTGTCATTGATTCAGCCAAATTTCTGGCTGCAGGACATGGCCAATATCAGATTGTTTATGATTATTTGCAATCAGGCTCAGAAATTACACAGACATCTTTGCCGATTATCGCCGTTCCAACCACATCCGGGACCGGCAGTGATTTGACGAAATGGGCGACCATCTGGGATTTAGAAGCGGATCGCAAGCTATCGTTAAACCGACCTGATCTTTATGCCGAAGCTATTATTATTGATCCGGTGATCACACAAAGCCTGCCATGGAGTGTTACTCTGGCGAGCGGGCTGGATGCTTTATCCCATGCTCTGGAAAGCATCTGGAACATTAACGCCAATCCGGTGACGCGTAATTTCGCTATTGCTGCTGCACGCGATATACTCAAGGCGTTGCCGCGTTTACAACTTGATCTCAATGATACAGAAGCTCGTAGCCAGATGGCAATGGGTGCAACCAATGCAGGGCTTGCATTTTCCAACACACAAACGGCATTGGCACACAATATTTCTTATCCCATAACGCTTCATTACAAGCTTGCGCATGGTATTGCTTGTTCATTTTGCCTGCCGGAAGTTATGCGTACAGCTATCGGTGTGAGTGCTGATTGTGATCAGGCGATTGCGGCTATTTTCGGTGATTTGCAAAAGGCCCCTCAAACCTTGCGGGCATTTTTAAACAGCCTCGGTGCACCAGCAAGACCTGAGGAAATCGGGATCGGAAAAAGAGAGTGGCAAAATATTGTGCAGGCCGCATTTACAGGTCAGCGGGGGCAAAATTTCATCGGAACAATCGATAAATTTCCGTTTTAAATCTTAATAAGTCAGATAGTAAAAACGACCTTGATGATAAATCAAGGTCGTTTTAGTGGATTTGATACTTACGTACTCTCATTTTTTAGGTGAAAAACCTATATCAGAAAGGGATAGGATCGTTTAATTCTTAAAGTCCCTTTTGCGTAGCAATTTTCAGGTCTCTGCTCGCCAGATCAAGTATTTTTAAGGCATGTTCTTCAGCCGCATCTTTATCACGCATGCGCAAGGCTTCAACGAGTTGTCGATGGCGCTCTAATGCCTCAGTACAGGTGGCCGCAGCTTCATTCGTGGTTTGTAAAGAATATTTCAGCGCCGAATTGATGCTATGGGACAATTGATAAAAGACCTGATTATGACTGGCTTTCAGCAAACGTGAGTGAAACAATGTATCACCTTCCGTGAATGCTGCTAAATCGCCATTAGCGTCATGCATCATTTGCCATGCTTGTTCCAGATCAGCAATTTCTTGTACTGTAGCGCGTTCTGCTGCCAGGCGTGCAGCAACTGGCTCAATCACTTGTCTTGTTTCAAGAATGCAATTGAGTAAGTTTAAACGGAATACTTCATCGCCTAACCATTCGATGACTTGAGGGTCAAGAATATTCCATTCGTCTCGCTCGCATACAAGAGTGCCGACGCGCGGGCGTGCACGCACCATGCCTTTAGATTCCAGCACTTTTAGGGCTTCACGGATAACTGTACGGCTGACACCATAGTGTTCGCAGAGGTCATTTTCGCGCGGTAAGAATGTACCGCTCTCATATATATTGGTCGAAATATCAATGGCGAGAGCTGTGACAACATTATTCTTTACCCGCGGGCGGGACGCAGCCGGTGTTTGCTCATTCATATGTTCCTGCGATCCCAATGATGTCATTTTATATCTCCCAGTTTTTTATGTGCGTAGCGCAGCTTGAGGACATTGCCAAGTCTTTTTTGATTATACAATAAGTTTTAATCATCATACAAGAGGTATTGACGGATATGATCTTTTGGTTTTATGTATTGTCATATCGCTCGAGGGGGGCGAATAAATCGGGAGGTTAATTATGCGTATTTTGAAGACGATTTTGTTGGCGGGCGCTGTGTCTTTCATGGGCATGACACTTGCTTCTGCTGCCGATGTGAAAATTGGTTTTGTTGTTAAACAGCCTGAAGAGCCTTGGTTTCAGGATGAGTGGAAATTTGCTGATATAGCAGCGAAAGAAAAAGGTTTCACTTTGGTGAAAATTGGCGCTGAAGATGGGGAAAAAGTACAAGCCGCGCTTGATAATCTTGGTGCCCAAGGGGCTCAAGGGGTCATTATTTGTACACCTGATGTGAAGCTTGGACCTGGGATTGTTGCTAAGGCTGCAGCAAATGACTTGAAGCTGATGACGGTTGATGACCGCTTGGTCAATGCCGATGGTAGCGCCATGGAAGACGTTGTCCACATGGGGATTTCTGCAACCAAGATTGGTGAAGAAACCGGTAAAGCAATCAGTGATGAAGTAAAAAAACGCGGTTGGGACTGGAAAGAAGTCGGGGCAATCCGTGTGTCTTATGATCAGCTTCCAACCGCAGTTGATCGTATTGAGGGCGCTCTTACCTTTATGAAATCGGCTGGTTTGGTCGAAGCGAATATCTTTGATGCACCACAAGCTAAAACAGATACCGAAGCTGCTTTGAATGCTTCAACTGTGGTTCTGAATAAGAACCCTGATGTTAAATATTGGGTAGCCGTTGGCCTTAACGATGAAGCTGTTTTGGGTGCGGTGCGCGCAACCGAAAGTGTTGGTATCGCGTCTGCTAATGTTATTGCTGTAGGTATTGGCGGATCAGATTCTGCGATCAATGAATTTAAAAAGCCAGAACCAACTGGTTTCTTTGGATCCATTATTATTTCTCCAAAACGCCATGGCTATGAAACGGCATTAAATATGTTTGATTGGATTGCCAATGGTAATGAGCCGGAAAAGCTGACTTTGACCGCAGGTCAGTTAGCACTGCGTGATAATTATCAAGAGGTTCGTAAAGAACTGGGCATTGAATAATCCATTCCTAATGGCTTCACGGCTGCTTCAATCTTCAGGGTAGCCGTGAAGATAGATCCTTCACGCTTCGCAATCATTGAATGATGTAGGCGCGAAAGAACGACAGGACATCAGGAGCAAAGCTTGAGTATTTGCACCGGCATGGGGGAGGCCATGGATTCATTTCTGGTTTTTAAAAATATTTCAAAAGCCTATCCAGGCGTACAGGCATTATCAGACGTTTCCTTTAGTATTGCTAAAGGGGCTGTTCATGGTTTGATGGGCGAAAACGGCGCCGGAAAATCGACCTTGATCCGTATTTTATCCGGAGATCAGGCCGCTAATAGCGGTGCTGTTTATATTGACGGTAAAAAGCAGAGTTATAATACGGCCCGGGATGCTTTTGATGCTGGTGTTATTGTCATTCATCAGGAATTGCAATTAGTGCCTGAATTGACAGTGGCTGAAAATCTATGGCTGGGACGGTTTCCTTCCAAGGCGGGATTTCTCAACTCTGCTCACTTAAGCAAATTGGTAGCTGATAAACTTAAATCTATTGATATTGATATCGATCCGGCGCGAAAAGTGGCTAATCTCTCGATTGGCGAGCGGCAAATGGTTGAAATTGCAAAAGCAGTGATGCTTGACGCTCGGGTGATCGCTCTGGATGAGCCAACATCCTCATTATCTTCCCGTGAAAGTGAAATTCTGTTTCGTCTGATTGCCCGTCTTAAAGCAGAGGGCAAAGTCATTATTTATATTTCTCATCGTTTAGATGAGGTATTTCAGCTTTGTGATAGTCTGACAGTATTGCGTGACGGTAAACTGGCGGCTCATCACACCACTATGCAGCACATTACCCGTGATCAAGTTATCGCCGAAATGGTAGGGCGGGAATTAAATGATATTTGGGGATGGCGTAAGCGAGAGATTACCGAAAAAGTCCGTTTAAAAGTCACTGATATTTCGGGTGAAAAATTACCGCAGCCTGCAAGTTTTGAAGTTCGCTCTGGTGAAATATTAGGTTTCTTCGGGTTGATCGGGGCTGGAAGATCAGAACTTTTACGCTTGATTTATGGTGCGGATAAACGCCGAAGCGGGACTGTCACTGTTGATGATGTCAGGATCGCCGCTAATAAACCGCGTGCATCGATTGAAGCGGGCTGTGTGCTCTGTCCGGAAGACCGTAAATTTGACGGTATTTTGCAAGGTCGGTCAATTGAAGAAAATATTGCAATCTCTGCACGGCGTAATTTTTCGCCTTGGGGTGTCATCCGCGCTAAAAAAGAAGCGGAATTGGCTGAATCCAACATCAAAAAGCTTCGTATCAGAACGCCGTCACGTCATCAGGACATTGTTTATTTGTCGGGCGGTAATCAGCAAAAAGTTATTCTCGGGCGATGGTTGTCTGAGCAAAATCTGAATGTCTTGATGATTGATGAGCCAACACGCGGCATTGATGTTGGTGCTAAAGCTGAGATTTATGAGCTTCTTTATAGTTTGGCAGAACAGGGCGTGGCTATTGTTGTTGTCTCCAGTGAGCTGCCTGAAGTTATGGGTATTTCGGACCGCATTTTGACAATGTGTGAAGGACGCATCACCACCTCTATTGAACGTCAAGATTTCAACGAAAAAGCTATTCTGACCGCAGCACTGTTAGATCAGTCCGCCGCAGATAAAAATGAACGACAAAAGGTTGCCTCAAAATGAACGCACTGAAAAAAATCCTGCTTGGGGAGCAGGGACTGGTTGTTTTGTTCGCTGTCGCCTTTGCTATTGTTGCATTGACAGTTCCTAATTTTTTAACTGAACGAAACATGCTTGGTTTGTTGCAGTCTGTTGTTACAATAGGCATCGTAGCTTGCACGATGATGTTATGTTTGGCATCGCGAGATTTTGATTTGTCGGTTGGCTCAACGGTTGCTTTTTCCGGCATGGTTGCAGTGATGGCATCTAATGCTACCGGCTCAATTGTTTTAGGGCTTTTGGCAGCTATGGTGGCTGGCTCACTAGTTGGTCTTTTCAATGGTATTGTCATTGCACGCTTTCGCGTCAATGCTTTGATTGCAACTTTGGCCACCATGCAGATCGTGCGCGGCTTGGCTTTGATTTCATCTGACGGGCGTGCAGTCGGCATTAATGATCCATCTTTTTATCAGCTTGCTCTGTCCAAGTTCTTTGGCATTCCAACGCCAATTTGGATCATGGTGATCCTGTTTATTGTTTTCGGCTTTGTGCTTAACCGTACTGTATTTGGGAAAAATACGCTGGCGATTGGCGGCAATCCGGAAGCATCACGCTTGGCTGGCGTTAATGTGACATCAATGCGTACGTGGATTTTTGCGCTACAAGGACTTGTGTGTGCGATTGCCGGTATTTTGTTGGCGGCTCGTATTACATCCGGACAACCAAACGCGGCTACGGGCTTGGAGCTATCTGTGATTTCTGCCTGTGTGCTTGGCGGTGTTTCGCTTGCTGGCGGTCGTGCTTCAATGATGGGTGTTATTGTTGGCGTATTGATTATGGGAATTGCAGAAAATGTGATGAACCTACTGAATATTCAGGCTTTTTATCAATATGTTGTTCGCGGATTAATTCTACTGCTGGCTGTTTTGCTGGATAATCTGCGTTCTTCAACAATCGCTTATCGTGGCTAAATAAAGCACGCTGAAATAATATTTCAGCGTGTGCACACACTTGGTTGTGCAAGTTAAATTTATAATGAAATAACAGGAGTTCCCGGTGGGAGAAACGAAAACTGATAGTGCTTTTTATGCGCTCATCGATTGGGGTACGTCAAGTTTCAGGCTATGGCTTGTGGATGAGAATGGTAGTGTTCTCGCGCAATCACGTAGTGATGAAGGGATGATGTATGCCTCAGAAAATGGTTTCTTGGAAACTCTGGAAAGACATTTAGCTCTATCAGGTGCGTCGTTTGACTTGCCTGTCGTTATCAGCGGCATGGCTGGTGCGCGCCAAGGTTGGAAAGAAGCGCCTTATATTGCGCTTCCTTCTGCTCTAAGCGGTATGGCAGCGCAGTCAGTTAAGGTTGAGCATGGAGCGCGGGATATCCGTATTTTGCCAGGTATGGCGCAAAAAAAACCTGAAAGCCCGAACGTTATGCGGGGCGAAGAAACACAATTGGCCGGTATTGCCAATTCGATGCCGACCGGTTTGGTTTGTATGCCTGGAACCCATTGTAAATGGGTCGAGCTAAAAGATAACGCGGTGACTGAGCTTACCAGCTTCATGACAGGTGAAATTTTTAGTGTTTTGTCCAAAAACTCTATTTTGAAACACGCGATGGAAGCGAACGCCGAGTTCGATGCTCAAAACCCAGTGTTTTTGCGTGCGATGCGTCAAGCACTAGAAGAGCCGGGGCAGGTTTTTTCGATGTTTTTCTCTATCCGTGCTGGCCAATTGCTTGGTTTTGAGCAGGTGGATGAAGGAGCCGCTCATTTGTCCGGTCTGCTTATAGGCGCGGAAATTGCTGCGGCCAAGCAGATTTACGGCACTGGAAAAGCTGGTTTGGTCGCATCAGATCGCTTGAACGCACTTTATCTGCCCGTCATGCAAGAGGCTGGTTTCACCGTTACTTTGTTTGACGGTGAAGATGCGGTTCGCACAGGATTACTAACTGCTGCAAAGCAAATTAAAGCACATGCTGGAAATATAAAATGATGAACTCACCCGTCTGGCCGACATTTAAGCGCCCTCTCGTTGCAATCATTCGTGGCATCGAAAATCACGAAGTTGAGGACATTCTGACCGTTCTGGTAGAGGAAGGGTTTGAGGCTATCGAAATACCGCTTAATTCACCCAATCCATGGGTGTCTATTGCTAAAGCTGTTGAGCTTTTTGGGTCAAAAGTTTTGATCGGAGCGGGAACAGTTCTTTCTGTTGATGATGTAGAAAAGCTTGTGGCAGTCGGCGGCAAGCTGATGGTTAGCCCCAATACCAATGCTGAGGTGATTAAGGCGGCAGCCGCGCATGGTATTTATTCTATGCCCGGTTGTTATACAGCGACGGAAGCTTTGATCGCTGTGCACAGTGGTGCATCAGCTCTTAAGTTTTTTCCGGCAGGAACTTTAGGCCCGTCGGGCATTGCCGGCATTAAAACCATTCTGCCAAAAGATGCAGTTATTGGTGCGGTTGGCGGTGTGTCAGAGCATAATTTTGCTGATTACGCTAAGGTGGGTATTAAAACATTCGGCATTGCTACCAGCCTGTATCAGCCAGGTGACGATGCTGCCACAGTGCGGGAAAAAGCACGCGGTATTATTGCTGCGTATGATGTTGTTTATGGTGTTGAGGCTTAAATGAAATGAGTGAAGCACTTCGCCGTCTTGCCGATATTTCCTGTTTATTAGGTGAAGGTCCGACCTATGACCGTTATTCGGATACGGCGTGGTGGTTTGATATTCTGAACAAACAGCTTTTTGAATATCGTTTTGGTGACGATAGCTTGAAGAAGCATGAGCTTCCCTTTGCAGCCAGTGCTTTGGCGCGTATTGATGAAAAACGCCAGTGCCTTTTTACCGAACAAGGGCTTTATATCCGTCAATGTGATGATGGCAGTTTATCTCTGCTTCATGCAATTGAAGCTGAAAATAAGCACACGCGCTCCAATGATGCGCGTGTGCATCCATCCGGTGCGTTTTGGCTCGGCACAATGGGCTGGAATGCTGAAAAAGAAGCGGGATCGATTTATCATTATAATCGCGGCGAATTACAAACCCTTTTCAAAGGCGTCACTATTCCGAATGCCATTTGCTTCTCACCAGATGGTAGTGTTGGTTATTATGCAGATACAGCACTCCAACAGGTGATGAGGGTCAATCTAGACGTAGCCAATGGTTTACCCATAGATGAGCCAGAGATTTTCATCACTGATTTTCCGGAAAATGGCGCGCCAGATGGTGCTGTGACGGATGCATATGGCAATATTTGGATCGCGCTTTGGGGGGCGTCAATGGTGGGCGGATATGATCCGCAAGGCCATTTGTTTCAAACCATTTCTGTGCCGGCCCAACAGGTGAGCTGCCCTGCCTTTATAGGTACTGATGCCAGACGGATGCTTGTTACGTCGGCTGCGGTTGGTTTGGAAGAAGATGTTCAAACGGGCACAGATGGTGGTGTGTTTTTATTTGATGCCCCCATTCAAGGTAAAATTGAGCCAGATCTGGTGGTGTTGTAATGACGCTGATTAGTTTGGAAAACGGGCGGTTAAGAGCAAAAATCACGCAGCAAGGCGGAGCTGTGCATGGTTTGTGGTGGCTAGATCGGAATTTGGGCGAAGTTCCATTGTTGCGCCCGACGCTTGAAGATGATGCACATGTGCTTCAAACGTCGGCCTATCCGCTTGTCCCTTTTGGAAATCGTTTAGGCGGAAATCAATTTACACTCAATCAAAAGACGTATGTTTTTTCGCCAAATCATACTGGTCAGCCTCATTATATTCATGGCGATGGCTGGTTGGGGCAATGGGATGTGAAAGAGCAAGGCTTAGCATCTGCTACATTAATCTACCGTCATGCAGGTGGACCTTATTGCTACGAGGCAGAGCAGTGTTTTGAGCTTGGGAATGATGTCTTCACTGTGACCCTCGCGGTTATCAATAAAGGGGCAGAGCCTTTACCTTTTGGGTTGGGGTGGCACCCGTTTTTTCCGCTTACGCCACAGACGAAATTACAATTTTCAGCTTTGGACTATTGGACCGAAGGAGCGGGCTCGCTACCGGATGAAATGTGCTCCGTGCAGGGTGATTTTGATTTTCGCATAACGCGCAAAATTCCGCAGCGATGGTTCAATAATGGCTTTTCAAACTGGGATGGGGACGCGCTTATCACTTGGCCGGAAAGCGCTTTATCCATACAAATAGAAGCCGATCCGTTATTCCGACATTTGTTTTTATATCAGCCCTATGAGGCCTGGAGTGATCAAAGCCCTTTTTTCTGTTTTGAGCCGATGACCCATCAAGGCAATGCGCATCATTTAGAAAATATGGGCGATTTGAAACTGCTTAAACCGGGTGAAACATTACGCGGTTCTGTTCGCTTGTTGCCGCGTAAGCAATCTTGAATGCTTTAAATTACCTCTTGTAAATGAGACGTTTCATGAAAATTACTAAGCTAACGACATATATCGTGCCGCCACGCTGGCTGTTTTTGAAAATAGAAACTGATGAAGGTATCACTGGCTGGGGAGAACCAATTGTTGAAGGGCGTGCAGCCACGGTTGCAAAGGCTGTTGAGGAGCTGTCTGATTATTTGATCGGTAAAGATCCGTTCTTAATCGAGGATCATTGGAATGTTATGTATCGTGGCGGTTTTTATCGTGGCGGTGCAATTCATATGAGCGCGATTGCGGGCATTGATCAGGCATTATGGGACATTAAAGGTAAGGCACTGAATGTACCGGTGCATCAATTGCTGGGTGGACAATGCCGTAACAGTATTCGTGTTTATTCCTGGATTGGTGGAGACCGTCCTTCCGATGTAGCCAATAATGCCAGACAAATGGTAGAGCGGGGTTTTACGGCGGTTAAATTGAATGGCGCTGAAGAGTTACAAATCGTCGATAGTTATGCGAAAATTGATGCGATTGTTGAGACAATCGGAACTGTACGTGATGCAGTCGGTCCGCATATTGGCATTGGTGCAGATTTTCATGGTCGTGTCCATCGTCCGATGGCCAAAGTGTTAGCCAAAGCTCTTGATCCGTTTCGTTTGATGTTCATCGAAGAGCCGGTTTTGTCTGAAAATTATGAAGCGATCAAAGAGATTGCAGCGCATACATCAACACCTATTGCTCTGGGTGAAAGGCTCTATTCACGCTGGGATTTTAAAAACATTCTGGCCGGTGGCTATGTTGATATTATTCAACCGGATCTCTCGCATGCAGGCGGGATTACGGAATGCCGTAAAATTGCATCCATGGCAGAAGCTTACGATATTGCACTTGCGCCGCATTGTCCGCTAGGCCCTATTGCATTGGCCTCATGCTTGCAGGTCGATGCGGTCAGCTACAATGCCTTTATTCAGGAGCAGAGCCTCAATATTCATTACAATCAAGGCAATGATATCTTGGATTACATCAAAAATCCTGAAGTGTTTGATTTCAAAGATGGTTACGTGAAAATTCCGCAAGGACCGGGTCTGGGCATTGAGGTGGATGAGGACTATGTCATCGAACGCTCGAAAACCGGACATAATTGGCGCAATCCGATCTGGCGTCATGCCGATGGCAGTCTGGCTGAGTGGTAAGGCATTGAAAGGTTAGGGCTATGGCTACGCGTCTTTTAGGCAAGAAAATTATCGTAACAGGGGCAGCGCAAGGCATTGGCCTTGCTATTGCGCAATGTTTCGCGGCTGAAGGTGCCGCACTGTTTTTGATTGATATGGATGAAACGCTATTGGAACGCGCGGTCAAAGCCCTGCGAGATGATGGTGCAGCTGTTGGTTATGGTATTGCCGACATTTCGGATGCCAAACAAATTGATCAAGTGGTACAGCAGGCAAATGCAGAGATCGGTACGATCAATGCTCTGGTTAATAATGCTGGCATCAATGTTTTTTCCAAGCCCTTGGAAATGTCTGATGATGAATGGGAACGCTGCTTTAATGTAAATTTAAAAGGTGCGTGGAATTGCTCCAAAGCGGTTTTGCCAGGCATGATTGCCCAAGGTGGCGGCGTTATCTTAAATATCGCTTCTACACATGCTTTCACTATTATTCCGCATACATTTCCATATCCGCTGGCGAAACACGCTTTACTGGGCATGACGAAGTCACTCGGACTTGAATATGCAGCACAGCAAATTCGTGTGAATGCCATTGCGCCGGGTTATGTCGAAACACAAAAAAATATTGATTATTGGAATAGTTTCGATGATCCCGCGGCAGCAAGAGCTGAAACGATGGCGCTTCATCCTGGTGGCCGTATTGCCAGTGCAAAAGAGATCGCCATGGCAGCTGTTTTCATGATTTCGGACGAGTGTCCTTTCATGAATGCCACATGTTTGACCATTGATGGCGGCCTGAGCGTTCAGCAGCATAGCGTATAAATAGAACTGGTTGGGTTTGTCCTGAATTCGATATTCAGGGATGTCTCAAGAGCCGGAAAAGATTGGCAGTGTTGATTAAACGCCAATTCTTTCCGGCTTTATTATTGTTTTTTAACTGTAATTTCGACCTTAATCATAATATGAATTAATTGATTTATCTCTATTTTTACACAAAATATTACATATTTCAGGTAAAATTATGATATTGTAGAATCAATCATCATATGTTTAAAGGGGGTGAGGAGAGATGAATATGGTTGCCAGTAATGCAAAGCTGAACAAGCGCGAGCTTGTCTTAGATCGCCTAGGGCGGGATATTGCTGCGGGCGTTTTTGCTGTTGGTGAGAAAATCCCTCCAGAACCTGAACTTGAGTTACGCTTTGAAGCCAGTCGCTCCGTTATTCGGGAAGCTATCAAAGGGCTTGTTGCAAAAGGTATGATTTCGGTTGGCCCTAGGTTGGGGACAAGGGTCAATCCGATGCAAGAATGGGGGCTTCTTGACCGCGATGTTTTGCAGTGGTTGTTGACATCACCCAATGCAGACAAGAATCTTTATTTCGCTATCGATGAAGTGCGCGCCATGATTGAGCCGACCTCGGCTATGTTGGCTGCGCAACGAGCAACTCCGGCTCAGGTCGCAGAAATCAGAAAAGCATTCACTCGTATGCAACAGGCTGCGGTTGATATGGATGTTGATGCAGCTGTGCAGTCGGATCGAGATTTTCACATTGCTGTTCTGAAAGCGACACAAAATCCGGTTTTGCAAGCATTCGATAATGCTGTTGGCGCAATTCTGGGCGTTTTATTCGTTACTACTCATATGGAACATTTCACAGCCAACCTTGGCCGGCATGGTGAGGTACTGGAAGCGATTGCCAATAAGCAGCCTTTTGAAGCAGCACAGGCAATGACGCGCGTAATCGGCTTTACGACCGAATTGCTGCAGCAAAATCAAATAATCGGAAATAAAGGACTTGGAGGAGAACTATGAAAAAAATTACTTTGGCTGTGACTGCTTTATTGATGGGCAGCGTATCAGCACTTGCTGAATATCCTGAGCGGGCAATTAGCTTCATTGTGCCATGGAATGCTGGTGGCGGTACTGATGCTATTGCTCGTACTTTCGCGGCTGGCTTGGAAAAAGAACTTGGCACTAAGGTAAATGTGATTAACCGGACCGGCGGTGCAGGTGTTGTCGGTCATCAGGCAATGAGCAGCGCTGCGCCGGATGGTTATACAATTGGTTTGGCGACCGCCGAGCTCGTTTCTTACTATTGGAATGGGCAAGCAGAGTTTACCTATAAAAACTATGTGCCAATATCCTTGATCAATCTGGACCCTGCGGCTTTTCATGTTGCGGCAGACAGCGAATGGAAAGACTTAAACCAAGCGCTTGAAGCTATCCGTACGGCACCTGCCAATACCTATAAGTTGTCGGGCATGGCACCGGGTGCGGCATATCATATTGCGCTCTCAGAAATGCTAAAGAGTCAGAATATTGACCCACTGAACATTACAGTTATTCCGACGCAGGGCGCCGCACCGGGCTTTCAGGAATTAGTGTCAGGTGGCGTGCAATTGCTACCCTTTTCACTGCCTGAAGGTCGCACTATGATTGATGCTGGCAAAGTCAGATCACTTGCTGTTTTCTCTGACAGCCGTTCACCTTCATTTCCAGATGTGCCAACTTTGAAAGAGGCTATTGGCCTAGACTATGTCAACGGAACATGGCGCGGGATTGTCGGTCCTGAAGGTATGCCAGCCGACATTCAGGCCAAACTTTCCGATGCTTCGCAAAAGGTTGTCGAAAGCGAAGCCTTTAAAAGTTTTATGGATAAGCAAGGCTATGGGATCTTCTATAAAAACTCAGCTGATTTTACGGATTTCTTAGAAGAAAAACAGCAGTCTGTGGGTGAAGTTCTCAAGTTGTTGAAGCTTCGCGTTCGAGACTAGGATTTTCTCATGCGGATCTCTGACGTCTTGTCCGGTATTGTTTTTTTAGTATTCGGATTGTGTGTAATATTTCAGGCTGGCCGTCTCCCCTCTATCGGGGGAGGCGTGCTATCTCCGGGCTTTTTTCCTTCGATTTTGGGAACTGGTTTGGCCTTGGGAGGAGCTATTGTTGCAGGCAAAGCTCTATTGCGGAAAGCTACGTCGCCAATCATCCATTTTGAACCATGGATGAAGGATGGTCGTAAAATCACTACGATTGTTTTGATTGGCTTGCTGATACCGTTTTTTGCTTTTGCGAGTCCGCTATTGGGCACTGTGACAACTTCATTTATTATTCTTATGTCGATGATGTTGGTGCAAAAACAAAAGCTTATGACAAGCTTTATTGTTTCGGTAATTGTTTCGCTTTCGGTCTATTTGCTCTTTTCAAAAGCCATGGGGGTACCACTCCCGGTCGGTGTTATTGAACGGATTTTGCCATGACTGCATTTGTTGATGCCCTGCCGATGGTTTTATCGTTTGATGTTTTAAGCATCATAATAATATCGGCTGCTTTTGGTTTATTTGTGGGCGCTACACCCGGCTTAAGCGCCACAATGGCAGTTGCTTTGATCGTGCCAGTTACTTTCTTTTTGTCGCCAGTAGCAGCTATCGGAGCGATTATTACGTGTTCAGCGATGGCTATTTTTGCCGGTGATATTCCTGGCGCTTTGCTTCGTATTCCAGGGACACCTGCTTCTGCTGCCTATGTGAATGACACATATGAACTGAATAAGCAGGGAAAACTCGCGCTTGGTCTTGGAACAACGCTGACTACGTCTGCAATTGGCGGAATTATTGGCACTGTCATTTTGGTAATTGCGGCGCCGCAATTGGCTAGTTTTGCGTTGAATTTCTCCAGTTATGAATATTTCTGGCTCGCACTGCTTGGTTTATCTTGTGCAACAATTGTTGCACCCGGTGACCCGATCAAAGCCTGGATGTCGTTGTTTCTGGGGGTATTATTGTCGACTGTCGGGCTTGATGTTGTCAGTGGCCAGCAACGTTTTACATTTGGCATTATTGATCTGCAGGCGGGTGTACCTTTAATTGTTGTGCTGATAGCTGCATTTGCGATCGCTGAGCTTTTTAGAAAAATGACCAGTGATGATGCGCCCGTTCCTATTCCACCGCCTTTAAGCTTTGGTTTTCTACGGGGGCAGGGCGCAGTATTGTGGAAGTATAAAACCGGTATAACCCGCGGTAGTTTGACAGGAACATTTGTTGGTGCCTTGCCCGGGGCTGGTTCAGATATTGCAGCGTGGATTTCTTACGCAATTTCCAAGCGTTTTTCCAAGACACCGGAAAAATACGGAACGGGTCATCTTGAAGGTGTTGCTGAAGCCGGTGCGTCGAATAACGCTGCGCTGAGCGGCTCTTATGTTCCGACCCTGGTATTTGGTATTCCGGGTGACTCCATTACTGCGATTGTGGTTGGGGTGTTGGTTATTAAGGGTATTCAGCCCGGCCCAATGGTTTTCACTAGTTCACCTGAGCTTTTGAACTCGCTTTATATTGTTTTTTTCTTGTCTAATATTCTGATGGTTCCTTTGGGCATCATTGCAATTATGATGGCGCGCCGAATTTTGATGGTGAAGCCGGGTATTCTCTACTCAATCATCTTGCTTTTATGCATGATGGGATCTTTTGCTACATCAAATTCGCTGTTTGATCTCTGGTTCCTTTTGATCGTCGGTGTAGTGGTCTGGATTCTGGATGCGAATGATTATCCTGCAGGGCCAATCGTATTAGGGCTGGTTCTTGGGCGCATCGTCGAAGAAAACTTCATGAATAGCGTTTTGAAATCAAACGGCGACATCGTTGCATTTTTCAATAGACCAGTGGCGGGTGTGCTTGGTGCAATCACGGTGATGGTTTGGTTGTTTCCGCTCTTTGCAACACTTTACCGCAAAATGGCAGGCAAGAGAAAAAGCCCGTAGCCCGAATAAACGAGCCTCTCCTCTGAGCATATTCATTCTTTGAGGTGAGGCGATTTCATATCGCAACAGTGCATATAGAGTTGATTTTTATAGGATAGGTTATGACACATACGCCTGATATCCAGCGTCCGGATAAAGAGTTAGTTGCAGGTTTGGCCAAGGTTGGCAGTGCAACTGCTTCTGCGGAATTATGCAATATGGGGGTGAGGGATGTCCAGATTTTGGGTCCTGTTCCTTATACACGTGGTCGTGCGATTGCAGGACCTGCTTTGACTTTGCAATTCATGCCAAAGCGTGAAGATTTATATGGCGGCAAAGAATATGACGAGCCGGAAAAGCAGTTGCATCGTCATGTGCTTTATCATGTGCAAGAGGGTGATATTGTTGTTGTGGATGCGCGCGGCGATATGTCGAGCGGTATTTTTGGCGAAATGATGCTGACTTATTTTGCTGGCCGCGGTGGTGCTGGCATGGTGATCGACGGTTGTATCCGCGATGCATCAGAAGCTTATAAACTGGATATTGGTTTCTGGATGCGCGGCACAACGCCTAATTACCACACCCAAACCAATATTATGCCATTTGCTGTTAATGTTCCCATTGCTTGCGGTGGTTCGCTTGTTTGTCCGGGTGATATTATTATCGCTGATGATGATGGTGCAGTCGTTGTTCCGATCACTTTAGCACCAGAGTTATTAGAACGCGCTAGCAAACATGCAGGCTGGGAAGAGTTTTCTAAGTTTCGCTTGTCGCAGGGCGGAGATTTGCGCAAATATTATCCGCTGACACCTGAAGTCGAGGAAGAGTATCAGGCTTGGAAGGTGCAAAAAGAGAGCGATAATTCAGCCGTTTAATGTGATGTCCAGATGATTTTGCACCGACTACATCGGTGCAAAACTGCCTTTCGTTTTTATTAGTCATCCGGCAAGTTTAAATTAGCCTTGTGAGTTGATTGACAGTTAATAACTCCGATTATATGAGTTATTAACTTCAGTGATGACAAATTCCATAAGTGCGGGAGCGTTGGAAATGGTGCATAAATTAAGATCACAGCATTGGTTTGGTGGATTAGATAAGGATGGCTTTATTCACCGGAGCTGGATGAAGAATAATGGTCTGCCGGATGACGCATTTGATGGCCGTCCGATCATTGGTATTTGTAATACATTTTCAGAGCTAACACCTTGCAATGCCCATTTTCGTGGTTTGATTGAGCATATTAAGGCAGGCGTACTGGAAGCAGGCGGCTTGCCGTTAGAATTTCCGGTTTTCTCATGCGGCGAGTCTAATCTGCGTCCAACGGCTATGCTTTTTCGCAATCTTGCCTCTATGGATGTTGAAGAATCTATTCGTGGCAACCCGATTGATGGTGTCGTGTTGATGGCGGGGTGTGATAAAACCACACCGTCACTGGTGATGGGTGCAGCTTCGTGCGACATGCCTTCAATTGTCGTTTCAGGCGGGCCGATGCTCAATGGCCGTTTTAAAGGTCGTCAGATTGGCTCTGGCACAGATGTCTGGAAGTTTTCAGAAGATGTGCGAGCCGGCGTGATGTCTGAGCAAGAGTTTTCTGAGGCTGAGAGTGCGATGTCACGCTCACCCGGTCATTGCATGACCATGGGGACAGCGTCGACAATGGCGTCTATGGTTGAGGCGTTGGGTTTGGCTTTGCCGGGCAATGCTACCTATCCGGCTGTTGATGCCCATCGGGCGCGTCTTGCACGTCTATCCGGGCGCCGTATTGTTGAAATGGTCAAAGAAGATTTGCGTCTGTCTGCGATCTTAACACGAGAAGCTTTTGCCAATGCTATTCGTGTCAATGGAGCAATTGGCGGCTCGACCAATGCTGTTGTGCATTTGCTGGCGATTGCTGGACGCATTGGTGCGCAGCTTTCATTGGATGATTGGGATAAATTCGGTCAGAATATTCCGACAATTTTGAACCTAATGCCTTCCGGAAAATACTTGATGGAAGACTTTTGCTATGCGGGCGGTTTGCCAGTTGTCATGAAAGAAATAGCGGATCTGATTGATCTGGACTGCATGACTGTGACCGGGAAAACTGTCGGTGAAAATATCGCCTCAGCGGTCAATTATAATAGCGATGTGATTTTACCGCGAGAAAAAGCACTGACCGATAACGGTGGTATTGTGGTTGTCAGAGGCAATCTGGCGCCCGATGGCGCTATTATTAAACCATCTGCTGCCACAAAATCGCTGATGAAGCATCGCGGTCGTGCGGTGGTTTTTGAAGATATTGATCATTACAAACAGCGTATTGATGATCCTGATCTCGATATTGACGAAACCTGCATCATGGTTTTGAAAAATTGTGGGCCAAAGGGTTATCCGGGCATGGCTGAAGTGGGCAATATGGCATTGCCCCAAAAGCTTTTGCGCAACGGTGTTCGTGACATGATCCGACTTTCTGATGCGCGAATGTCCGGAACGGCTTATGGCACTGTTGTTTTACATGCGGCGCCGGAAGCTGCGATAGGCGGGCCCTTGGCGCTTGTCCGTGATGGTGACTGGATTGAGCTGGACGTTGAAGCCCGTAAACTTCATCTGGATGTGAGCGATGCAGAGCTTCAGCTGCGTCTCAAAGATTGGAATGCACCACAACCGGCCATGCAGGGAGGCTATCAGAGCCTTTATGTTGAACGCGTCATGCAAGCTAATCATGGTGCGGATCTTGATTTTCTCGTTGGCTGCCGTGGGCATGCCATCCCTCGCGAGAGCCACTAAGGAATATAGTATGAGCTGTTTCTCCGTTGCCGATCTTCATGGCATTCACGCTATTCTTTATGCATTATTTGATGCCGATGAGAAGTTGGACCGTGAGGCCATGCGTAAACAAACTGAAATATGTTTGGCCAATGGTGTTCATGGTATGGCTGCATTAGGTTTGGCAACGGAAGCTTCCAAACTCAGCGAAAATGAACGTATGCAGGTGATGGAGTGGCTTGTTGAGGACACAAATCAGCAAGTTCCTGTGGCGATAACTATTTATGGCTCTTCCGTTGCTGAACAGGTGCGCCAAGTCCGTCACGCTGAAACTCTTGGAGTCGATTGGGTTATTTTGCAACCGCCAATGATCGGCAGTTATTCTGCAAAAGAGTATATGCATTTTTTTGGCAGAGTTGCTGATCAAACCTCATTGCCTGTTGCGATCCAAAATGCACCAGCATTGATGGGGCGCGGATTAAATGACGCCGATATTCATACATTATGTGAGCAGCATCCCAATATCCAATTAGTAAAGGGAGAAGGGCCGGTGGTCGATATTGCTGGTCTGATTGAGGTGACGAAAGGCCGTCTACCGGTTTTCAATGGACGTGCCGGCCTTGAGCTACCTGATAATCTGCGCGTGGGCTGTAAGGGGCTTATCTTGGCACCTGACTGCATTGATTATGCTGTGAAGGTTTATGAGTTTTTCATGGATGGCTGGGAAGAAGAGGCCCAACAGACTTATGAAAAAATGCTGCCTGCGGTGGTCAATACAATGCAAGGCATTGAGCATTTGATGTGTTATGGTAAACGCTTGTTTGGAAAGCGTGCCGGTATTGCCATTTATGATCGCGCTCCGTCTTCACGGCCAACGCATGCAGGCCTAGCGATGATTGACCGTTTTGCTGAGCAGCTTGGAGTTTTTGCCGTTGAATAGTTTGTGAGTTTAAGATTGCAGCTGTGGACATGTTAAGAGCAGGGGCACTAAAATCCGTATAGTAATTTGAAGCCTTCTGTATGGCTTTCCCCGTAGTTAGGTGATGATAGGCTTTGATAATGCGTCCATTGGAATTGGAACAAAGAGGCTTACCGGCGCAGATTGCCGGAGAAATTGGTCGTAGAATTACGCTGGGCGAATATAAACCTGGTGATTTCCTGCCGAAAGAACTGGAATTTCTAGATGCACTTAATGTAAGTCGGACGACTTTGCGTGAAGCTTTGGCTATATTAACGACAAAGGGATTTATTGAAGCAAAGCCGCGGCTTGGTACGCGTGTACGTGCACCAGAGTTTTGGAATACACTCGATCCGCTTGTTTTGTCATGGCACAGTGATGCGCCTGATCAAGCTGCAGTGATCGAAGAGTTGTTCGAATTACGCATGGCTATTGAGCCGCTTGCCGCAAAATTGGCTGCACGACATGGTACGAGTGTCGAGCATGAAAAAATTCGTCAAGCCTATGTGCAAATGACTGACTTAACGACTTCTGTGGCGCGTGCAATTGAAGCTGACATCGAATTTCATCTATCTATTTTTCAAGCATCTCATAACCGATTCTTACTGCCCGTTACTTCGGTCATCAGGGCGGCCTTAACAGTTAGTATTCCTAAAACTATGGCCTCGGCACATGATCAGTTAGCTTCATTGAGAAAGCACGAGGAAATTTTATTAGCCATAGAAAATAAAGATGAGAAAATGTCTTTCTTTAAATGTGAAACTTTAATTAAAGAAACATATAAGAGAAATTTTGAAATTTAAACATTAGTAGTTAAAGATTTTACTTGTTCTCTAATTTATATATCGCTTTGATACACGTTTCACACTTATAGCAAAATTGCCTTTTTGCCATGAGTGGCAGTATTAAATTTCAAAATAGCTACCTCAACAATGGGGCCGAAAGAGGATCGTCCATTTTCAGCGAGAAAACGCGCTAAGCAACCATCCATCATCGACATTGAGACCACAACTAACCACTGGCCGTAATTCCCGAAGACGAATGGGTAGCAGTGCAGCACCTTTAGTAGGCATCCGATTTCTGTAGAAAACTCAACGCTCTTTCTTGAAGGTATTATTTAATCTCCGTCGTAGGCATCGCTGGCCTATATAGACCGATTGGCAACGCCACCATAATGACGGTTGCAACATGAAAAAGCCGCCAGAAAGTCGAGCGGCCTAATGTTACAAAGGTGGCACTATCTATGTTTAATAATAGCTTATTACGCTAAAATTTCAAAATCAATCGTTCTTAAAGATGAACGTGCTCTTCCCAAAACTTAATAGTATTTGGGTCCGATTTTTCGCCTCGCTCCTTCAATATTATTCCAATGGTCGGATTTTCAGAAAGGTATTCGATAGTTTTTTCCAAACGACTAAAAAGTTCTATGACTTCTTCAGCCTCATAATTCCATTTTTTATTTTCACCGTCGTAAACAGCCAATTCATGAGCTCGATCAAATTGATAAGTCTCAATTGTATCCTCAATCGGCTTGACAATCCCAATATGATCAAGGATCAATTGTCTACAAACCTCTGCCCCCCCACACACACCTCTGATTTCATTTTTTCTACGCTGAGGATAAGATCTTGGAATTCTGTTTCCCAATTTGTTCCTTCGTAAGATTTATTAATATTCAGAACATTTTCAAATCTCTTAGCACTAGATAGATTGAACCGCTCGGCTATCGCTGGGCGGTTTTTTATTGTCCAAAAGGAATTTTGATGACAGATCGCGATCCTGAAAACGGACGCTTCCTGAAAGGCAACCGCTTTTGGGAGGCGCGTTCCTCTCATTGTGCAAAGCCTAAGTTTGAAAATGCAGAAGACTTATGGTCTGCATGTTGTGAGTATTTTGACTGGGTAGATAATAATCCGCTGGATGAGGATAAAGTCACATCGTTTCAGGGGGGGAATACGCATGAGCCGATTGCTAAAATGCGAGCCATGATCATTGCAGGGTTATGCCTGTTTCTGGATGTATCGCGCGATACATGGTCAGAATGGAAATCAAGCCGCACCGATTTATCCGACATCATATCGCGAGCCGAGGCTGTTATTTACCAGCAGAAGTTTTCCGGCGCTGCGGCTGATCTTCTCAATGCAAATATCATCGCTCGTGAGCTTGGCCTTGCTGACAAAGAAAATCATTCATCCAGTGACGACACCGACATTAATTCAACTTGTAGCACTAAAGGGTAATGACAGCGGTTAATATAGAACTCTCCCTGAAGCTGATAGATGTGTTCTCTGGTGAGGCGGACGTTCGGGCGGCGTGGGGAGGACGAGGTTCTGGTAAGACGCGCTCATTTGCCACGATGGCAGTGGTACGCGGCTATATGTTTGGCATGGCTGACATTGATTCCGACCTTGCGTGAGGAAGGTGAGGGATGGAGCGCTGAGCTTTGGTTGACGTAGAACCAGCGAAGCCCAGATGCCCCGGTCGAAAAACGGTTTCGGTTTGTTGATAATCCACGGATCAAGGGCATTGAGATTAATTGGCGGGATAATCCGAAACTTCCGGCCAAGTTTGACCGCGAACGATTGGACGACTTGAAAGTGCGGCCAGATGAATATGATCACATTGGTGAAGGTAGATACCGCACTATCTCTGATGCGCTTATATTTAGAAACCGCGTCTCATTTGAAGCATTCGCAAAGCCTGCAGAAGGCACTACATTACTGTTTGGTGCAGATTAGGGATTTGCAAAAGACCCGACAACACTCATTCGCTCGTGGATCAAGGACGAATGCCTCTACATCGACTATGAGGCTTTCGGGCACGGTGTTGAAATCGATGAGACCCCGCAGCATTTTTAGAAGTGTGCCCGACGCTGACCGATGGCCGATTAAGGCAGACAGCGCACGGCCGGAGACGATCAGTTATATGGTTCGGTAGGGCTTCAACATTCGGGCTGCTGAGAAATGGTCTGGAAGCGTTGAGGACGGCATCGCCCATATGAAGGGATTCAAGCGGATTGTTGTGCATCCTCGTTGTGTGCACATCTCAAAAGAGTTCCGCAACTACAGTTACAAGGTCGACAAGCATACGGAAGAAATCTTTCCGATTATAGTCGATGCCTTCAATCATGGAATCGACGCGGTGCGCTCGGTAATTGGGCAAGCTGGCAGGATGACGACAATAGAAAAACCTCGTGTACGTGTTCCGGCACGAAGTGCAGATAGTTTTGCTAATTTTCAGGCAAGGCTGGGTGTTGGACAGGGCGCGACTAATCTCTCAGAGGTTCTACCTATAAGTCTAACCCGATCAGCCGTAATCGCGTTTTGTTGGAAAATATGTATCGCGGTTCGTGGCTGGTTGGGTGCGCTTGCGCTAAAGTCTTGTTTTAATAGGTTCGGTGCAATGTTGAAGGTATGATGACTATCAGTTGTCCGTTTGAGTTTACGCGTTCGAACAACTGTAATGTTATTCTGATGCATCAAGCGTCCAACCCGACGCTGTCCGATCTGCAGGCCCAGCGCTTTCAACTCTTCTGTCATACGTGGCCTGCCATAGCTCCCCAAACACAACCGATGCTGTTCGCGTATATGTGCAAGAAGTATAAGATCACGACGCTGGCGCAGTGATGGAGGGCGGCGTTTCCATGCGCGTAAACCACGATCTGTTACGCCTATCAAACGACATATGCGTGAACGTGAGAGAGAACCACGGTAATCCGTAATAAACTGAAGTCTCATGGCTTTTGTACTGCGAAAAATATTGCTGCGTTCCGCCGGGTAATCGATTCACTGGATCGATTACATTTCCGGCTTCAATTTAATATCTTCCTCTTCTTCCGAAGGATACGGTTCTTTTTGCGTAAACGTTCATTCTCACGCAGAAGATCAATATTTTGACTAGGAATTTTATTTTCATCGGAAATTGACGCGATCCATTTCCCAAGCGTGGAAAGCCCAATACTTAAATCTGGCGCAACTTGACGCGTGTTAAGCCACCGGTGAGTGCTATGCGAACTGCATCACGCTTAAATTCATCACTATGCTTTAATGACATATATGGTCATCCTTGATGACAAATAATGCTCTCAAAAAGACCGGAACGAAACCGTGACAAGTCCAGGGTAATTCGCATGGAGGGCAAGGTTGAGCAACTTGAGCGTAAGATCTATGACCTCGACACGAAGGTTACCGAAATGCATCAGCTTCTCACTCAAGCCAAAGGTGCTCGATGGATGCTGATGCTTATGATAGCAGTAGGAGGGTTCATTGCAGGCAAGATAGTGCCTATCGTTCAATATTTATCTGGGCGTTGAAGCTATTCACTAGATGTGCTGGATGCACTGTTTGTTTGAAGTGAGTTAAATCTCGGCCTTTGTAGAGGACTTTTTCTTTTAGACTTTGGCAGGAGGCCATCCTTTTGCGCTTGTTTTTTAGCGGCTTTACGTGCGCGACTTATTGCATCAGCCTTTTCACGAACTCGACGTTCAGATGGTTTCTCATAAGCACGTCTTGCTTTTAACTCACGAAGTATGCCCTCCTTTTGCATTTTTTTCTTTAGAACATGGAGAGCCTGATCAACATTGTTGTCACGTACTAAAACTTGCAATTTGTCCCCTTTCTCATTCTTAGGAATGATTGGAGTTGTGAATAATAAATGAAATAAAAAAGGCCGAGCGATTGCTCAGCCTTTAAAACTCACAGCCATTACTGTGCCAGTACATCCGTGGTCACAAGAAGGCGGCTACAGAATTAAGCTGCTTGCAGGTTGCTAGCAGATGTCTTACCTGAGCGATTATCGCGCTCGGTATCAAAGGAAATTGTTTGACCTTCGGTCAATGACTGTAAGCCTGAGCGCTCAACAGCAGAAATATGTACAAACACATCTGCGCCGCCATTGTCAGGCTGAATAAAGCCAAAGCCTTTTGTAGAATTAAACCATTTAACTGTGCCGGTGGTCATAACGAACCCTTTCTTAGCAACAATAGGATACTCCCAGCACAAAAATGTACTGTGAACGTGATAGCGATTTTTTGAAAGAAGGTTCGTTAAAGACGCACATGATGCGTAGAAAGCAAAGCTAAACAAGCAAATATCGATGTAGTTAATGTAGGGTGCAGACTCATAATGTCAACCCTTGGTTTGAAATAAGTTTCAATACAACTATTTGTTGACTTTGAAATCAGGGATGACACTAATAGAAATTACTTTGCTTCTTGATTTCCTTCTTCCTTATGCTCCATGCAAAAACCACAACTTGCCATAGCGGCCTTGAAAGTCGAAGCTGTCCCATTTCTTACAGCTGTTATGCCTGCAACAGTGTTCATTCATTCCTTTGGATGTTTTGCCTTCTTTTCCTTGCTCATGCGATGCCGCCTACAAAGCCGCTCAACTCGTTGAGTCGCACCATTGCCATGCGCACATGTCCATGGTATCCGCGCCCTTTGCATAGTGCGTGTTTTTCAATCTCATCCAAATAAAGTTGTCCGTAATCTGCTTTTGCGCAGATCTCTTCGCGGGTGGTGTAGATGAGGCGGTTGCATTTCGTGCAAATCAGCTCAAGCCGTTTATCGTCGCTCAGATCCTGCACCAGTATGCTTTCTTTCTAGGTGGTCATTACCAAAAGTCCTCAGCTGAAGAAATGCGTATATAATTATTTAAAGTTTCCAATTGGAAGGCGGGCAGATTAAAAAAAGTCTTTAGATGCCTTTTTTGCTCAGGTTTTAATTATATTAAATCTTAAGTTCACTATTAATCGAATGGCTGGGGATATTGGGCATGTTAATTTGGTTTCGTAATAATCCTGCTTTTATAGCATTGATCGGTGCACTATTGTTTACAGGCGGTGTGTTCTTGGACGTCTACTCTGGCAAAAATAATTATGTTGCAACTTTACTGATAGTGGGAGTGACATTGTTTTCACCGGCAATTAGCCGGATATGGACAGCTTCTAAGCTCTACGAAAAACAACAGCGATTTCAATTTATTATTGTTATCTTGTGCGGTGCGGTTGTCTTTATTTCTTCTCTGTTTGCTGGCCGTTTACTTTTGACTGCATGGTTAACAGGGGATCTTCGTATCGCTGTGCGGGGTGGTGGGGAGTTTGCCGTAAATTATTACGAGAACGCGAAAAAGTTTGGATTTTATTTCACTGTTTATACGGTGCTAGCGCCACCAGGCTTTGTGATTGGACTGTTCATGATGCTGAAGCCTAGATTTTTTAGTCAGCGAATAGGCAAACAATGATTAACTGGCAATCTGCTCTGGTGACGAGTAGATAACCGAGGATCACAATATTATCTTTCAGATATTGATTTTATTGGCGCGTCCAAGTGAATTCTTGTCTGTAATATCTGCCCTTGGTAGGGGGTGTTCTAATTCAATAATCTTTACCTCTCCCGATAGAATTGGCTTTGCCAAAATTCGGTACATATCTGCATCAAAGAGTGTTTGGGGACTAAGTTTGTATTTTTGAACGCTGCGTTCTGATTTATAACTACCGTGATAGCGCCAATTATGAAGCACGTGATATTCGTTTAGACGGCCAAAGCTTTCATGTAATGCGATTGCACCGTCATATGGCCATGTAGCGACTTTATATTGGTTAAGTGCTGTGCTAAGGCGTGTGTCGTGCTGCTGTAAGTTTTCGTTGCCACAACAAGCACCCGCGCATTTTTTGATAGCGGAGCGAAAGCACGCCCTTCCTTTTGTACTTGGTTCAAAACCTAATATGCTGAGGCATAGTCGGTATTCATCAGCCAAGTCACGCAGCCGTTCCTTAGCTGTTGTTTGGTTTTTGAACAGTCCAAATAATTCGACATTGGAGCCGGTTTCCTGTTTGTCCATATATTGAATAGTAAGGCCATTCTCAGTGAGTGCAATAGAGCAGGTATCTTTAGTCTTTCGAAGACGTTTGTTAAATAGAGGCTGTTGCTCTTTGATCATCTGCGCCTCTAAAAGTAGGGCGCTGATGTCACCGGCTGTCGGTATATGACTGATGTTGCAGGTCTGCTTTAGTAGTCGCGTCTCTTTCGGATTTCGCAAATGAGACAATAACCGAGAGCGTATATTAATGCTCTTGCCGATATAAAGCGGATAGTTTTGATTACTTCCATGAAATACATAAACGCCCGGCACTTGTGGTGCTTCCATTACCTGCTCCCGCTAAGAGGCAGAATATTGATACAGTATACTATCAGCTTCAACTGTTTCTGAGGGAAGGTAATGCGGAAACATCAGGCTTTCATTTCGACAGTTTATGTTGTCATTTTTTGACTTTTAAAGTTTGGCACAAATAGGGCTGTTATTTCGTTTCCTTGTCGCCTTCTTGCTTATGCTCCATGCAAAACCAAAACTGGCCATAGCGCTCTTGAAAGCCAAAGCTTCTCCATTCCTTGCAGTTGACCTGAGTGACCTGAGCCCCAACACTCCTCCATTTTTCAGGAGAGTCTTGGGTTATACTATTGGCCTTAAGCGGCCTGTTTTTCTAGAGCCATTTTTATGGCGAACTCATTCGGTGTGACATTGCCGAGTGAAG
>NZ_BAAADE010000012.1:0-45326 GCF_039522165.1 Paenochrobactrum glaciei | reverse complement strand
GCTTCCTGCTCTTTAATCATCCCGATTATCTGTTCGTCTGAAAACCGTGAGCGTTTCATTGTCCATCTCCTACCAAGGATTGAACTCTACCAAAATCTGGAGGAGTTTGCGGGGCTCACGTCAATCCCGATTATCTGTTCGTCTGAAAACCGTGAGCGTTTCATTGTCCATCTCCTACCAAGGATTGAACTCTACCAAAATCTGGAGGAGTTTGCGGGGCTCACGTCAGGTTCACTCGTTGAAGACATCAGAAATGCCTTGGACGCAATCAGTCCCACAGAAACTCCCGTAAAGGATAGTGTACCCGACAATAACATATTGATTTTAAAAGAGAGTTCGAGGTAGGGGAACTTTTACCCCAGTCGAGTGCGATACCTGGCTGCGCTACGCTCCGTACCTATGAAAACCATAGAATATAAAGAGTTTTTAAGCAAGATCATCAATCGAGAAAAGAACAATCAGACACAAAAGAAAGCTACGACACTTGTGAGCTCATAATACCCTTGAGACAACTATACTATAAACTAAAATGATCACATACAAATTCTCTGTCTGGAATATGATAATAAAACGAAATAAAAAAAGCCGCCCTTTTGAGGCGGCTTTGATAGGTAGTCGTTTCTAAACTTACCACTTAACTCTCAAACCAACGGTACCTTGATAGTTGTAACTATCACCAAAGTTCTTAAAGCTGGTATTGATCGAGCCTTCACCATAAATGGAGTATTTATCATCATTCCAATTGTATGAGCCACCAAAACCGATGCCCCCCCAGAAGCGTTCACTCTTATTAATGAAGTCAACCGTCGAAACCCGAACTTTAGTGCCGTCCAAGAACTCATTGTAGAGATTGGCAATACCGTAAACCATGCTTCGATTGGTAAGACCCTGCGCATTTTGCCATGAGTTCTGATAATCAACGCTCAGCCCCAAACGTGCACGCAAACTATCTCCCTTTTCGCGAGAAACATCAGCTTTAAACACATCCCTAAAACTATCAAAATCTACATTTGAATATTGTAGCTGCGCTTGTGGTGTAACCGACCATTGATCATCAAGCGTTATACGCTGACCAGTCTCAAGCGAGAGCGCGTAACCAAAGCCATTGTTACCATCTTTCAGCATGCGCTTGGCAGCAGATGAATATAGATCGCTTTTATACCAAGCCAGTTGCCCCTGACCATCGACATAAAAACCATGATCACCATACCAGGTTAATGTACCACCCAAACCATAGCCATCAGTTTTGATATCACCGTCACCATGCTTAGAGCCAATATTCACTTTACCATGGCTATAATGCGCTGTCAGTCCGCCGATTAATTTACCATTCTCAGTTTCGTTCAAAAGCCCGTCTATACCAGCCTGCATTTTGAATGTATTATAATCATAGGTAGCATCTGAAGTAGACGTATTCGGCTGCATTTTATTATGAGTGCCTTCAACACGTCCCCAAACTCCACTCCCTTGCGTAAAGCTCCCTGTCTCTGCAGGTGGCGCATAAGCGTCAACAGCATCTGCACCCTGCGCAAGCACCTTGTTACCAGCATTATCCCAGTAGCGGTTACCTACACGCTGTTGCATGGTCGGCAAAGTATTCAGCCCAAGCAAAAACTGCGGATATACCTCATAAATCGAAGCGCCAGGATTATATTTTGGCTCCGGTTTTTCTGGATCAACGCTCGGATCTTCTTTTTTCAAAGACGAATGAAGATACCAGCTGCCTTTATCGGAAGTTGAATTGTTTTGATGCAAAACATAGGCATAAGCTCCGGCGACAACGGCCTCTTCGCCCTTATGGTTGTAATCGCCTTTTAAATTAAACTTGCCCTCAGATTGCCCCGCAACATCAATAATTTTAATGCCGGTTTTTGTCTGAGCGCCTGTACCGCCAACATTGTTAACTTTAACAATTGTTTCGCCAGCGCTATCGCCACCGATCATCAGTATATCTGTCTCAGAGTTGTCATCACCAAGGACTGTGTTCAGTTCAAGTAAACCGCCAGCACCTTGATAATTGTTTACTGTAAATTTCGTACCAGCTACATCATCATTCTTCTTAGAAAGCGATAATAAGCCTGCATTTAACAAACTACCCTCAATACTGGATGTACCACTAGCATAAATCGCGCCATTTTTATTAATGTGAGCCGCTTCGCCATTCGCGTCCATCAGGATGTGAGCATTGTTGAACCATAAAGCGCCGTGGTTGATTTGAGCCGTTTCAAACCCACCATCAATTTGCTTTCCATTCAGCTCCCACGTGCTTTCACCTTCTTTAATAAAATTTTGAAAGCCAACGATACCTTGCTCGTGCGCTTCATCACCCACACGAGCCATATCAATCTTCGAATTTTCATCCCCATGAAGTACTAGATAATTAAAAATATTCTCATCAGCAAAAGTAGAGGCTTGCTTATTCATCGCCCAACCATTGCGCAATATTAGTGTGCTACCAAAATCACCATCTATAGATAGACTATCGCCAACCGATCTTATCTCACTTGAAAGATCAACCGTAGCCCTATAGCCACCTGATACATATACACCAACACGATTAGAGCTGACATTACCATTAACAATAACAGTATTAGTTATACTCTCTTCAGCATCGCCATTAGAAACAAGAACCGAGTAAATACCATAAGAATGCCCGTGAACATGCCCATTTGTTTGAATGTAAGTAGCTCTTGATGCTGTCTCATCAGCATAATTTATATTATTTATTACACCAATTCCAAAGCCACCCAACGGTGTGAAATCCCATTGAACACCACCGTTTCCAATTAGATTGGAGTTTTTTATATCTATGAAATCGCCCGTAATACCCCATAAAGCATCGTCTTCATATATATAAGAAGGAGACACCATAGCATCAACCATGAAGCCAGAAGGGGAAACCATCCGGCTTCCAGTCATATCCCAATAATATGTATTTTGACCTATAACACTATCGTGGGTAACGATACGAACCACACCGCTGGCTTCCACACCAATCCCATGATTATAGCCATAAATATAATCGTGCGCCTCTATATTTACGCTACCACTATAATCAAGAGCTGGATTATTAATAACAGAAATCCCCTGCCCACTCTCGGAGATAATCTTACCATAAGTTGTAATATTAGTATTGGAGTTTTTAGAGTTTAGATCAACGAGAATACCAGCATAATGAGAGTTAACATCCCCTCGTATCATCAAATCTACATCACTATCATCATTCTTGACATTTGCGTAAATACCATAACCACCATTTATGTTACCCTTGAATTCTGCTTTTACTTTGCCAATGCCGTTATTGCGAATGCGAACTGCTGAATAATCTTTTTGTTCAGCATAACCACCTTGAGTGATATCGCTGTCAGATAGGATATTGATGTCGCCCGCGCCCGTATTTTCTAAAAGCAATCCGTAATCTTTACCGTAAATGGCTTTTCCTTTATCTACAACATGAATGCCTTGCGTAGATTTAAGATCAAAAGCTGCACCAGCGCCGACATTTGCCTCATAGCTACCGGCTAAATCCAAGTGTACAGCCGGAATACCATTTATAATGGTTGAGGTTGTATCACTTCCAGTACAGAGCCAATTCTCAACGTTAGCTGTATCTTGCACACAAGCTGCCAATGATGGATTAGCAGCAATTACTGTCAATAAAGATACTGCGGTAAGGAAGTGATATTTTCCGGCCATGTCGCACCATTTCTCCAAAAAATCCAAGCCCCCTAGAGTAATAAAGTTTAGGGGAAGTATTGGAATACTGAAAAATACCTTACCCTCTATAATTGAAAATGCATTAATAAATTGCACGCAAAGAACCCTATTAAACAATTATAAAAAAATATTAATCAAATATAAAAACATATTTATTATTTAAAATCTGAATTTTTATTGAGAGAAAATGTAGAATTTAAAATATTAATCTATAGTCCGGCAAGAAAAACAAATTTAAATAATTCTGCTATCCGCCTAGCATTCATTCGCGCCTCGTTAAAAAGGCAACAAAAAATCGGGAAAACACGACCAAGTAGAAAATTTTCTCTTGCCGTTATTTTATCAAATATAAAACCAAATATATGTTTTTCGTTACTACTTTAATATGTAGTGCATATTCACACTTGAGCAGCTTTTTCAGAGCGCTCTTTAATCACGTTAAGCACGATTGTGTGAAAATCGTTGAGGAATATCTGTCCCCACCAGTCACAATAGATATTGATCGGAGTTGCAATACGATACTGGGTTTTTAATGTTAAACGCGTACGGTTTTCATCAATTGGATCCAGTAAATATTCGCCATAGTCCAAGCCTAAATAATCACTATTTACACTGATATGTGCTTCTACTGCCTTCGGAATTGATGTTTCACTAAAATGAAAATTCCAACGCAAATAGCGATTTTCCTGCCACTCAGTGATCACTTCTTCAAATTTGATACCTTTGCCCCATTTAAGATGACGCACAGCACCGACTCCAGTGCCTGTTATCCGCGCATCTTCCGGCTTTGGCACACCGACAACACTATGACTAAAAGTCATGCCTAACTCGTCAAGGCGAATGTCCGGAATTTCCAAGGTATTATTCCAGATCACATGCGCAGGTGCATTAATTTCAATAATGGTCGTAATGGAATTGAAATGATCCTGATATTCCATCTGGTTTTCCAGTGGAAGTGCCAGAAATGGCAACACGATCACAAACGTAACACTACGCTTTGCCTGATAGTTGCGTAATAACCGCATGGTGACATAAACACCAAGCGCAGTTCCGGCAAAAAGGAATGGTGCAGCCATTGCCACACAAATACCAGCCTCACCAAACACAACCACCGAAAGCAGAATGAAACCAAGCATGCTCAGCATGGCCACTTTCATATGATGTCGAATGCTTCCCGTCCCCTGCGGATCAAGCAAAATGACAAGCAAGCTTGTAATAGCCATCGGCATAAGGATCAGGCCCGTGATGAAGGCCATCGCATTGCCTTCACTGATTAGCCAGATAAGTACGTACAGAATCACCGCATATAGCGTGGTCGCTACAATACTAAGCCAGAAACGATCAGACGAAGGTGCATTATGATGTTCAGACATAATGCTTCTTAGACCAGCTAGATCAAACAGAGCAACCACAAAGGGACTTTAGTTGCCCTTTAACCCGCATGTTATAGTGTTAGTTTTATCACACATCATTGCTCATAAATCATAAGATTACAGTTTGCAGGGCTCGTTTGATCATAATCAATGGAAGCTCAATTCCTCAGTGTCAGTTTGTCAGCACGCTTGGCTACTAAGGAAATCAAACATGGCAACTTCATTAACAACACGCCGCATCACCGCTCTTCTCACCACTTCATTGGTTACAGTTTTTGCAGCTAATTCTGCATTGGCAGCCGATGCAATTATTGCACCTGAAGCGCCTCAGGCTTTTGAGCCGGCTCCAACAACACTCTCACCATGGCAGATCCGCGTGCGTGCATTGGGCGTCATCCCGCATAATTCAGGCTATGTTGACCAAATCCACAATTCAGGCTTGAAATATTCGAATACTGTCGTGCCTGAACTTGATATTTCTTATTATTTTACTGAAAACTTTGCTGCCGAACTCATCCTTGGCACCACTTACTCCAAAATTAGCGGTAAACGCGCGATAGACGGTCTGGATGTAGGCAAGGTCTGGATGCTGCCACCCACCTTAACCATGCAATATCATTTCACCAATTTTGGAGCTTTCAAGCCTTATGTAGGCGCTGGTGTGAACTATACCTTCTTCTATAATCAGAAAGAACATAGCGCTGATTACCTGAAAGTTAAAAATACATTTGGTGGTGCACTCCAGATCGGTTTTGACTATATGATCGACGATCATTGGGGCTTTAACTTTGATGTTAAAAAACTCTATTTACGTCCTAAGTTCGATGTCACTGTTGCTGGACAAGAAATGACCGGTAAAGCCAAACTTGATCCATGGCTGATCGGTACAGGTATTACATACCGTTTCTAATATAAGAAAATAAAATTTTGATGCGATAGAAAAAACTATCGGGCGAGATGTTAATTTTAAAAATACATCTTGCCGCCACGACTTAACGTGGCCATCAATAATTTTAATTATAGATTTTTAAAATTATTATTTATCATTAGAGGCCGATATTACACATTCATAAGCGAATATTTACTTTGCTTAAAATTTACACGCATCAGAATTTTCATCACTATTCGTTATGTGGTAAACTATGAAACAGTATACGGGTTTTAATCACCATCATCGTGGTTTGCGTCGCTGCTATTGCATATTCCATTATCAATCGAATGGTGTAACAAATCACCTGTAACCTGACTTCGTGCAAAGAATGGGGTCAGGTAACATCGCTAACCTTCACGGAAATAAAAGCACATCTCCTCCGCTCATTACTGAGCGAAGGAGAAGACTTCTGCATCCCCGGCGGGGGCGCTGCTGGATGCAGAAATAAGTGTAAAACTTACCACTGCACCTTCAGACCCAAGCGACCGCTAAAGCTGTCACTCTTGATGCCGTTATGACCAAGGCTGCGATTATAATCACCACTTGCGAAAAGCGAGACTTTTTCAGACAGCTGACCCGAAAGACCTAAGCCGATCTGCCCCCATGTTCCACCCAGATCGCTCTCCAGTGTCACACGGTTTTGTCCCTGCAAATTAGCAAAACTAGTTTTTGCTGATCCGCCCACTGTGTGCCAGACATTCATCCGCATCCAAGCAGAATATTGGCTACCGCTCTCGCCTTGCCATTCATAACTCAGTTTGGCGCCGACACGACCATAGACTGTATCCGTATCGTGGAAGTAAATACGGCCGTATTTATCCGATGTATTATCCAGTGAAACATGCTGATAAATAAGTTGAGCTTGCGGCTCGACTGCCCATCCATCATTAAAGGCATGACGGTAACCACCCTCCAAGGAGGAATTGAAACCCCAGCCAGATGTTTGCATGCCTACATTTTGCACTGAGCGACTATGCACTCGATCATAACGGGTAGCTTGTAAAACCACATCACTATACCAGCCGGATTGATCGATATGTGTCCAGTAACCACCAAAGCTATAACCATTCATGGTCAGCTTACCGGCATTACCACCATAAACACGATCAACCTCCGCTTCAGCGCGGCCAATACCGGCAAAAAGACCAGCAACATCAACACTGCCATCAGATGTTTCATTTAAATAGAGATCAATACCTGCCTGAAAACCGCCCAGCTTATAATCATAAGATGCGCCGTCGCGATAAAAATTTCTCAACTGGGTTTCCGGCTTGGAAGCTGATGAACCTGCGCTGCCATCCTCCCCAAAGGCGCGGAACCAAAATGCAGGTGCATTTGTGCTCAACCGATCGCGTCTGTCATTGTACGTTCCAAGCATTGCCAAGCCAAAGCGATTGGCTAAAACAGGTGCAACCATATTAAGCGGCACTTCTACACGATAGTCAGGTAAATCCGGATCCGGTTCTGGTTCGGGTTTCGGATCTGGATCCGGCTTAGGGTCTGGATCCGGTTCTGGCTCAGGTAATGGATTATAAACAGAGCGCAGATACCAATGACCGTCAAAATTACCTGCGCGGTCTCCGGCATAAAGGGTGTAATCATAAGCGCCGGCAGCAATACGCCCCTCTTGCACGAAGGCATCACTATCAGCCAGAGCTGCGTCAACAACCATAATGCCGTTACCAACAGTCAAGGCACCCAAACCACCGGCATTATTCACGACCACACGACTTGTACCTGCAACTGCACCTTCAAAAATCAATCTGTCAGTGAGCGACTGATCATCACCAAGCTTACTATTAAGCACAAACAGCGTGTCATCGGAGATAAAATTATCTTTCACCGTCAATGTATTGAAACTATCATTTTCAGCTTTAGAAAAACTGATTACGCCGGCTGAATTTAGATTATTCAAGACAGAGGAGCCTGTGATTTCCCAGCTGCTGGTCTCATCGAGGTTCAAATACTCCAGGCCTAAACCTGCATCACTGATACGCGCGGCACCTTTTAGAAAACTGCCATTGCTGAGATTGAAATCAACCGTTCCGCTGTTAACGAGAATATCGCCCTCAAGCAATGAGCCTTGAGCATTCACTGTTACAGTGCCCACCGGCATCGGAATAATGGTGCTGCCGCTTTGATAAATATACTCACGGCTTTCGAATAATAAAGCATCCGGCCCCACACCACTCACATGCGTGTCTTGCAGGTTAAATGTGTTAGTTGCACCACCTCCCACCAATAAAGCGGCACTATTTGAGACCTCAATAATGGAGCCTTTCACATTGGCAGTATTTACATGTTTGGTCGTCGGCGTTACATTTTCAGGTGTATTGTAACCAACTAGATAAAGACTGGCCGCATTTTTACCCGATGTATTAATGCTCGTATCAGCAATTTCCAGCACAGAACCAAAAGTAGCTGCCGCACCGTGTGCCTGATCTCCGGTTGTAGTAATAGATGTACCTTCAGAAAGCTTGATCTTGCCCGTACCATGGCTTCGAGCGCCCATTGCGCCTTTGCCATTGGTGTTGATGATCAGGCCTTTGGCATCAATTGTGGAGTTTGTCGTCGCAACCAAACCATAGGCACTTTCGCCTTCAGTGGTGATTTTAGTACCGGTCATGGTCACATGCGAAGGCGCCCAACCATTCACCCCGCCATTACTTGAGCCGACACCATGACCGCCAAGACCATAGGTGTGAATAGAACCGCCGTTAATTTCCGAGCGGACATGGATATTTTCAATACCACTGGCATTGGTGCCATGCGTAACAATGTCGACATTGTTTACACGTAGTTTCACCTGACGTGTATCGCTTGAATTATTGGCAGCATGAATACCATTCGCATAGTCGCCTTGTGTTTCAATGCGGCCATTTGAAAGTGTCACGTCACTATATTGGTTCGCATTAACGCCATAGCTCTTTGAATTAATAACAAAATTGCTGGCATTCAATTTACCGCTAATGACATAAATTCCAGTGCCACTGCGTGACGTAATAGTCGTATTATCGATAATCGTAGAGGCGCGGGCAGAGCTATTCTTGCCATTGAGGTTCACACCGACACTATCAGCTTCGATGCTGCTGTTGATGATACTTAGAATCCCCTCACCCTGCATGAGAATACCATTGCCACGCTCGCCTTCACTTTTGATCGTGACATTTTCCAAGTGAAGTTTGCTGCCATCACCAGTTAAACGAACCGTCGTGGCGCCGTCCCCTTTTGAGATAATGGACGCGCCTTTACCGGTAGTACCGATAATTTTCACATCAGAAGGTGCTTGTCCGAGGTAGTCCTCAATATAGAGTGCCGACGCAGCACGGCCTTCACTTAAGAAGTCAATTTCAGAATTGGTAACAGAGAATTTGCCATTACTGACCCAGACGGCAGCCGAGCGAGGGCCGTAAATATCACTGGTGCTATGGGCATGTGCCACATCATTATCAATGATCAGCTCCTGACCACGCTCAACACGAATTTGCTCGGCACGCACCATAGGAACAGTCATCAACAAAGCCAGCGCTGACACGCTGAGTAGGCATATGGAGCGATGACGGCTAATGCCTGAACGATGATTGCAAGATTTTTGATGCAACATAAATAAGCGATCCTTACTGGAAGACCGCCCGCACCCAAAATTTCAGCTTGGGAAATGCCAAAATTTTCTAACAAAAAACAAGACTAAACTCGATCACCCTCTTTGGTGAGCAAGGCTCTAATTTTGTTTTCACATATACAATCTCAAGTGCACCGGGCGGTCACCTGAATTAACTTCAGCTGACCCTAAAGTGCCCCTTGTTACGTGAATTGTAGAAAAATCCGCCCAAATGTAGAATGGTTCAATTATTCGTATTTTCAGATGAAATATTTTTTCTATTTCCATCATTTTGGAAAGGAACCAGCATCACTCCCTAAGACAACTTCTATTCGGCGGAACGACGGAATAAGGCTGGTGTTGTTCCTGCAAGGCGACGAAAAACAGACGCAAAATGCGCCTGATCGGAAAAGCCGCAAGCAATGCCCACCTCAGCCAGCGGCCATTGTGTTTCCATTAAAAGCCGTTTTGCCTTATCAACCCGCAACCGCATGATATATTGATGCGGTGTCATATGCGTTGCTGAACGAAAACGCTGATAAAATGTCGTTCGCCCCATTGCGCATAAATCTGCCAATTCGTTAATCTGAATTTCTTGTCCCAGATGTTCGATAATATATTCATCCACACGACGTAATTGACGTGATGACAAGCTTCCCATATGAGCCGGATCAATCGGACTGATTGACGTAGCCGAATATTTCACCAAAAGATCCGCACTTAATGCACGCGCAAGATAATTTATTTTCATTTTAGAAAGGCTGGCAGGCTCACCGAGCGATTGCTTGATCGAGCGGAGCAACCAACTTAAACTTGCACTCTGCTCACCAAATGCCGGTAAAAGGGAAACTCGATCAGCATTCATATCGAAGAGCTCATTGGCCACCTCATAAAGCAAATCCGGCCGCAAATAGACATGAACGGCCTCAGTTTCATTGCCAATGTGGCAATCAACAGATGTCAGCGGTTCAGCAAGCGTAATGGAGTATGCAGGAAGCACAGCCAATTGCTCGCGTCCTGAAATCGTACGATGCACATGGGTATCCTGTAAACCCATGCTGATCCAGAAAAACGGCACAGAATGATGATTGCTATCGTGCGGGTGTTCTAAAGTATGAGCGGCAAATAATTCCTGCCACCCATGACGATGGCTGCTGCAAATTGTTTCCACTTCCTTTGATGCAAAAAGCGATGTCTCCTGCCCTATAATCGCGGCTTTAGAATTTTGCGCAAACGCGGCCGTGCTCACGGCAGATTGCTCTGTATGTTCGTTCATTGTTGCACACTTACCAAATCCGGTTCCCGTTCTTCACACGGAACCAAATGACTGAAATATGCAGCGCCCTGTCGTGATATAGTCTTTGCAGGTGCACGAAACAACTAGTGCGCACTCTTGCCACAATGGCATTGCATTCAATCGCATTTCAAAAAAATAAAAAACGACTCTCTCAAAAGTCGTCAAAGCATTTGTCGGAACTTTAGTATCAGCTAATTCAATTACCCGCTTTGATTGAAATCAAAACCGACTATCCGCACCGGAAATCACGCGCCAAAACCACATAAGTGAACGTGAAAAGACTAATATAAACAAGAAAATACCACATTATTATGGAGTAATGCGTTTTACTAAGTTGACTATATTCCAGAATATTTTCATTTTGCTGTCATACAGAAATGCGATTTGCATGCCGTCAATAATAAGGCGAAATATGGAACTCGACTTTATAACACTTTATATAATTATATTATTAAATTCTGTCGGGTTTGCTCTGGTTTGGCTTATCATTTCCGGATCATACAAGTCTTTGCATCATGCTGCGCGTTATTGGTTTATGGCGCTGATGATGACCTGCGCTGGTGCCCCGCTGCTCGTTATAGGTGAAAACTCACTCGGCTGGACCTATGCCGGAAATGTTTTAATTATCAGTGGTTTCGGCTTATTATGGCAAGGCGTACGAGTTTTTTACAATCAAAAACCGCTTTGGGTTATACAAGGTCTTTTGGTCAGTCTTGTTGCAGTGGCGCTTATCTTGTTTGGTTCAAGACAAGCAGCCAATAACCTTATCATCGCCACGGGACAATTATTTACTGTCAGCTTCACCGTTTGGACATTATTGACAAATGGGCAGCGTCACGCAGGTACATGGGTAGCCAGTGGTGCCTTCGGCGTACTTGTTCTAGGTCAAAGTGCTGAGGCAATTACCAATATCCTGCAACTGCTGAACTTTCTTGATGCAGAGACTTATTATCAATATGCGGCATGGTTTTTGGTTGCAGCTATTATCGGCACCAGCATTGCCAATTTAGGTTTTTTGCTGATGGCAGTTGATCAGCTGAAAAGCGAATTACAGGTACTGGCTATGCGTGATGAGCTAACCAGCCTGCCCAATCTACGCGCCCTCAATGAGAGGCTGCCATTAATTGAAAAACGTGCCAAGCGTTTGCAGCGTCCTGTCACCGTTTTAATGATGGATCTTGATAAGTTCAAAACCATCAATGACAATTACGGACATTTCGCCGGTGATCATGCCCTTAAACATCTGGCGCAAATTTTGCAGCAGAGCATTACCCATCAAGGTGTCCATGAAACCGGCTTTCTCGCACGTATTGGTGGTGACGAATTTTGCATTCTTATTCCTGATGCTGATCTTAAAACAGCCACTAACGTTGCGGAAAACTTGGCACGAACGGTTGCTGATACTCCTTTTAACTGGAAGCACAACCGGTTAACATTGGCCGCCAGTATTGGCCTCACACATTGGTCACCGTCACAAGGCACTTCATTAAGTGAGAGCCTGTCTGATGCGGATAGTTATCTTCTGCAAACAAAACGCAATAGCCAACACCAGCAAAAACCATTTAAAATCACGACATACCAAAGCCCTCCAGCTAAACTGGCATGATAAAACCAACCAAATATGACACGCTAAAATAAAAGATTATGTCGCGATAAAGCGATCTTCCATTGACGACTCAAAGCTGGTCGCATGGAATAGCTGCACAACATAAACCCACCAGCTCAATCGGAGGCCACGCCAATGAAGAAAGCTATTTTTCTCTGCACTGCCGCATTTTTACTCAGCGGAATAGGTGTTTCACACCAAGCTCAAGCTGCGGTCAGCGCATCCAAACAACGGGCAGCAGAGGTAAAAGCCATCGTCGATACGGTTGCAAAAAAACTACCAAAACACCCGATCCATTCGGTGATGTATATCCGCGCCAATAATTTTGAAGTGCTGGCCGGCACATGCTCTCTGCGTGCGCATATTTTAACTTCCAAAACGGTTTCTGCCGGTAAAGCAGACAAAATTAAAGTGCGCCTTAATCGTGAACGATGCCAATAAGATGCCGATTAAGGCGTATCATCACAAACAAAATATCTGCTTTTCCGCCATCATTTCATTAATATTCGGTGCCGCAACAGCCGTGATTTTTTATTATATCACACTGTTTGGCATCGGAAATGATGGTTATCTGATTATATATTGCATTTTCACAGCCCCGATTGCGCTTATTTTCGGCCTATGGGGCTTACTTTATCACCGTAGTTCGCTCGCCACCTTGGGGCTATTACTATGCATTTCGCCGCTAGTCGGCCTGAAACTTATTTGAAACAAACCAGCTATTTTGTATTTCTGCTTTTAAACTACACAAATATTATACAAAAATCATACATTCTCGCTCCATAGAAGCCGCGTAAGCTTAGCGGATATCAGTGTCCTGATAAGCTTTGCCTCAAACGACTTCAGGAGCAAATATGAGCGACAGAACCTATGCCTGCATGGCGCTTATTATGACAATCATCATCGCATTGATTGTCATACGCCCATTCTGAAACTTGAGTTTTATTGAAAAAATCCATCTGGATAGCTTTGCAATACGCGAATGACCATCTCACGATCCTCCGCGTTCAGAGCAAGTAAAGGCTTTGGCAGCTCTGCGTCCACAATTTCAAAATGGTTGAGCATTTCATAGGTAACACGCAGGCTCGAATATTTCTTGAAAATTGTCCAGATGGGCTCCAATTGCTCATTTAAAGCCTTTGCTTTGGCAATATCACCAGACTGTGCCGCCTTCGTTATTGCCCCGCAAATTTGCGGAAAAATACCAGCCAGCACACTATACCATGTGTCAGCTCCGGCAATCAGCGCATCGGCACAAATCCAATCACCACTATAGCCAATAGCAAATTCCGCAGGCACAGCTGCGCGTTGTCTCTGCAAATGGGTTTGTAAATTTCCATTGGCATGCGACGGATTTTTAATGCCGATAATGCCTGGCACTTGCGCCAGACGAGCAACCAGTTCCGGCGAAAATGTAAAATGCGTTGTTGACGGATTGTCATAGATACACAAAGGTAAACCACTTTGCGCAGCAACAGTGGTAAAATGCTCAAACACCTCATCATCCGTCAAAGGCGTATAAGAAACCGCCGATAACAAGCCGGCTGATACGCCAAGCGCCTTGGCTGTTGTGGCATAATTGACTGCATCATCAGTGCGCATAGCGCTAATGCCGACAACGAATGGTACACGTCCGTTATTCTGCGCCTGCGCCACTTCGATTGCCTGGTTACGCACTTCCTTGCTCAAATACATATAAGTGCCTGTACTGCCCAACAACCCGATCGATTGTACATTGGCTGTAATCAAGCGCTCAGTTAAGTGAGCCAAAGCCTCAGAGTTTAAAACTCCTTGAGCATTAACGGGGGTAATCGGGAACGCAGATAGACCGTGCAGCATCAAAAACATCCTTTAACAGGCATAGGTAAATCTTTATGCCGGAGCATAAATGGGCGCGCAACAATCTTTTCTTTAAACATTAAAACCGGTGGATCAGATGAATATCATCCGGCTCCAATTCATAAAGTGTCCGATCTGGTTTTGCAGTTGGCACTCCACCCTGCCGCATATAAAAGTCAACTGTGCGGCGTGTCGATGTTGCTGAAATATAAAAGCCTGCCGCACCCTGCTCTTTTGCGATATTCAAACAAAGCGCATAGAGTTTCGATGCAAGCTTCTGACCACGCCAATCATGGCTGACATGTAGAAATGGCAGTTGGCGCAAGTCAGGATAATCCTGCACAGGACGTGCATCCATCACTCCGACAGCAATCAGTTTATCTTGGTGGAATGCACCAAGAAACACACCACCATGATCAAAACAATCAAGCAAAATTGGTGTGTAAAGCTCCGGCTCGCCCTCCGGCCAATCGCGTGTATCATAAAATTCAGGCCGCGATTGTAACTTGCCATCGGCAAAATAATAAACATCTTCGACGATCTCGCGTCGCTCAATTTGCCAGACATTTTCCACTTCATGCCGCTCAAGACGACGAATAGTGATATCACCCATTGTATTTTCTAAACCACGCACTTTATGCAATCATTTCTTCGCTTTTTATAAGCTAAATAGAATTTAACAAGCCATCAGCTTTTATTGTACTCTATTCACAAAACACTTAATGCAGATATTCTCTTCCAACAGAGTTGGGTCGTCTGCGCAGACAGGTTTTTCACATGATCATCGACGGTAAAGTCTCAGCTATCCTTATTCATGTTGCCGATGTCACTGAGGGCATTGAGTGGTATGCGAAAGCCTTTCCTGCTGCCAGACGTATCTATCTCGATGATTTCGATTTTGAATATCTCTTACTTGGCAATATCTGCCTTGAAATTGTGCCCGCCGATGAGAAGGTACAATCCGGACAGACTGGCTCGGTTGTCTACTGGGAGTGCACCGATTTTCAACAAGCGCTGAACCATTTTCAAACACTCGGCGCTAGGCTTTATCGCGGGCCGCTAGCCATTCAAGACAATCTCAAAATGTGCCAGGTCATGGACCCTTGGGGCAATTGCATTGGTTTGCGTGGGGTATAAAGCTATTATGTCGGAAAATGAAAGCGTGACGATCTCTGTCGAGATTGCACCGGAAAACTTAAAACCTCACCTCCATACGCTGCTGATGACCTATCTGGATGAACTCAGCGCCTATGATGAGATGGATGACGATTACCCCTATTTTGATGAATATTGGCGTGGTGGCGCACGCTGGCCTTATGTCATTATGGCAGGCGGTGAAATTGCAGGCTTTGCACTGGTGAATGACTGGTCGGCATCACAACATGGCACAGAATTTGCCGTAGCTGAATTTTATATCCGGCCAGCGTTTCGCCGCGATGCAATCGGTCAGCATGTTTTCAAACAATTACTTGAAAACCATCACGGTCAATGGGAATTGAGCGTCATGGATACCAATGAAAAAGCCTATCGGTTTTGGCAAAATGCTTTGCAAAACAATGATGTTGAAGACTTACAAAGCATCAGCCAAGATGGCGCTACGATTTATCGTTTTAAAAACACGAGATAAAAAAAAGCCACATAGCTTGCTATGTGGCTTTTAATTTTAAACGCGAAAACCTAGTTCACGTCCTCATCATGGATGAGGCTTTCCCTTGATGTTTCCGGCATAAACAGAATTGCCACCAGCACCGCAACCGAAATTGCCGCCATATAATAGGCTGGTGCAAATTTGTTGCCGGTCTGCATAATCAGCCAAACACCGATGAATGGGGCTGTACCGCCAAAAATCGTATAGGCCATATTGTAGCTGATAGCGGAAGCGCTGAAACGTGTGCGGGTCGGGAAAAGTTCAAGCAGGGCAATACCCACAGGCCCCCAGAACAAGCCACAACCAACTGCCAGCATACTTTGACCGATGATTGCCGATGCAAGCGAACCTTGTGATGCCACCATATAGGCAGGAATACAAATCGCGGCATTCATCAACACGCCAATAATCAGCAGCGGTTTACGGCCATATGTATCGGAAAGTTTACCGCCCAAAATCATAAACACAAAGGCAACGAACAGGGCAACCGAGTTGGAAATCAATGCCGAATTCTGATCAAGTTTGATGGTTGTTGTCAGGTAAGAGACAAAGTAACCCGACAGCGTATAGAAACCAAGGCTCGAGAATGCTGCCAAAGCAAAGGAGAACAGCATCTGTTGCTTCTGGTTTTGCACCGCATCACGAATTGGCGTTGAAGCCACACGCTTGGCGGCTTGCGTTGCTTTAAAGGCTGGTGATTCATCAACTTTGTTACGGATGTAGAGTCCAACCAAAGCCAATGGCGCGCCAATCAAAAACGGAATACGCCAGCCCCAACCAGCATAATCTTCCGCAGTCAGGATATTGGTCAGCAGCAACACAAAAAGTGCCGCGACAATTGGCGGAATATTGGCGAAGGAATAGGTGAAAGCCACATAGAGGCCGCGTTTTTCAGCCGGCGCATGTTCCGCCACAAATGAGTTGGAACCAACAGTTTCACCAGCGGCAGAAAGCCCTTGGATCAAACGGCAAACCACCAGCAGGATTGGCGCCATGATGCCGATCTGATCATAGGTTGGCAGCAAGCCGATGGCCAGCGTTGCACCACCCATCATCAAGATCACCAGCGACAGCACCTGACGACGGCCGATACGGTCACCAAGACTACCAAATACAAAGCCGCCAAGCGGACGCATCAAAAAGCCAACCGCATAAACGGCGAAGGTTGCAAGCAGTGCCGCTACCGGATCAGTGTTCGGAAAAAACAACTTGGCAATAATACCCGCTGAGTAAGCGTAGATGACGAAATCATACCATTCGACAAACTGACCGATGGCAGCCGATCCCAAAACGCGGCGCATGGCCTGACTTTTGGTGGCGTCTGAAATTTCTGCTGAATGTGCAGACATAGTTTACTCCCCTTCCTTAAACTTTATACGCCGACCGGCTGGCAAATTCTGTAACGGCGATGCTCAAGGCAAGGCAAAATATCACGCACGGTTTTAATACGTGCATGATCCAATGTCGCTATAGCCAATCCTTCGCCCGCAGGCACCACAGAAACCGCAACCCCATTCGGATCAATTGCCATGCTCAAGCCCACAGAAAGCGGTGCAGGCTGACAGGAACCAACCACATAGCAAGTATTTTCAATGGCGCGCGCTTTGAGCAGGGTTTCCCAATGAAACTCTTTCAATGGCCCTGCCACCCAACCGGAAGCCACCAACAGCGCATCTGCGCCCTGCTCAGCCAGCAAGCGGGAAATTTCCGGAAAGCGGATGTCGTAGCAATTCAACAAGCCGAATTTAAAGCCACCCAGCGTGAAAGAAACAAGTTCGCCGAAATCAGGCTGTAATGGTGCTGGCTCGTTTTTGCTCGATTCCTGATAAAGAAACGCATCATAAAGATGCAGCTTTTGATATTGTCCAAGCCATTCACCATTGGCATCAATGGCCAGCATCATGTTTTTGGCAAGCTTGGTTTTACCCGCTGCATATGCACCAACCACCAGCGCAATGCCTTTTTCTTTGGCAATCCGCAGCATGGCTTTTTCAAAAATATCGCCATGGCTTTGTGCGGCTTCTGCCATTTGTTCAGCTGTCGCGGTATAATCGAACATCATTGCTTCAGGAAAAACCACCAGCTCCGCACCACATGCTGCGGCCTCACCTGCCAGTCGTTCAACCTTTGCAATATTATCATCAATATTCGCTGATCCTGCCGCCTGAGCGGTGGCAACAATCATTGTCGTCTTTGTCATAAGGCATATACCCCCAATTATTCCAGATGATTTGACATAGCGACTATTATGTTGTCCAAGATCAATTACGGCATAATTGATAACAAAAAGGCATCAATGAATGAAACTTTCGGATCTGACGCGACTGCGCTACTTTCTGTCAGTGGCGGAGCATTTAAGTTTTCGTAAAGCGGCAGAAACACTTAACATTGCCCAGCCTGCCATCAGCCGCTCGGTTAAACAGTTGGAAGAAGAGCTGGGGCTCACTCTTTTTGACCGCACAACACGTCGTGTCACCCTGACAAAAGCCGGTAAAATTCTTGCAGCAGACACCCAACAAGCCATAACACTGCTAGAAAAATCCATCCGCCACGCTCAACAGCTCTCATCCGGCAAGGCTGGAGAAATCATTGTCGGTTATTCTGCCCAAACCGCTTACGGGCCAATGGCAGATATGATCATCAGTTTTCGCAATCACTACCAAGACGCAGTGATGAGCCTTTATCAAATGTCATCGCATGAACAGATTGAAGCGATTGAAAGCGGTAAGATTGATATCGGTTTTATGCTTTCAGCAGCTTGCCGTGCACCTTTAAGCTATATGAGCGTTTATCAGGAGCGGTTCATTCTGCTGGTGTCACGGTTTCATCCCTTGGCAACGCGTGTAAGTGTTTCATTGCGTGAACTGAAAGACCTGCCCTTTGTGATGGGCACGCAAAAGCGCTGGGAAACATTCCGCTCACTGATCAACAATGTCTGTCTGCAATCAGGTTTTTTACCTGTTATTGGTGATGAAGCCGATGATGTGCCGGTGTTATTGCAACTGATTGCCATGCAAAGAGGCATTACACTTTACGGCGCTGCGATTGCCAAAACCCTGCCACAAGATGTTGTCGCCATTCCGCTGGAAGATACGCATTGTAATTTCAATATTGGCATTGCTTGGGACAGACAACGCGAAACACCATTGATGCACGACTTTATTCGGTTTATTGAGGCCAACTCTCCCGCTCTGAACAACCAATAATTTAACGACAGGAATTTTCAATGCGTATGAGTTTGAACAAAAAGATTATTGAAGTCTGCAATCAAAAAATTGCAAGCAAAGGCGATAAAGTCGGCCTTTCTTTCTATGCATTCTTTGCCAATAAAAATGACGATCCTGAACTGCTGACGGAAGCAGCAGAATGGTGGATCAGAACCCATAAACTCGACCACTTTGAAAAAGCTGTCAAAATCAAAGCCATGGTTGAACGTGAAATGGCATAAGCCGCAAGTTATTTTACAGATGGAAGGATGCATTCAGCCAATGGCTTTAACCGTCACAAGACTGTTTATTATCAGCCTCTTTCTGGTTTTACTCCCACGAGCGGCATGGAGTGCCAATTGGGAGATCTGTGATCTCACAGTTAAAGTAAAAAAACCATCAAGCGATGAACACCTGCTCTTTACCGAGATAGTCACTGTGAAGGCAAAAGCACAGGCAGAGTGCCCGCAAGCGGGCGAAGCTCTTAACTTCGATCCTGAAACGGAAGACTATCAATCTATGATACCACGTAAAAACTGGCCAAAACCAAGGAAAACCGCATCAGTTCGCTATCGGTATCTCGACGGCATATGCAAAAATAGCGGCCCTTGCCGTATCAAGCATTATTCGCTCATTAAAAAATAATATGAATTTTTCTCAACAATCTTGAAAAACCATAATTTGCATACCAGTTGCATAGGGTAGCAAATTAGGAGTTTTGGAAATAATGCTCTGTCCTATTGATAATACTGAACTGGTCATGTCCGAGCGTCAGGGAATTGAAATTGACTATTGCCCTAAATGCCGTGGCGTCTGGCTGGATCGCGGTGAGCTTGATAAAATCATTGAACGCTCAGTACCCGCAGAAGAGCCAAGAACCGTCAGCCAGCATGATCAGCGCTCCGGTGATCGTCAATATGACGGGCGCGGCCATGATGATCGTTACAGACGCGATGATGATGATTACGAACACAAAAAATATCGTAAAAAGAAGTCGCTACTCGGTGAGTTATTCGACTTCTAATCATTGCAACAACGGCAACTAATGGTTTTAAAAGTCCCGTTTATTCAACGGGACTTTTTTTACTAGCCTAAAAAATCTTAAATTTTGCTGGTGGTAACCACATTGCCCCACGGATCTTCAAATGTGCGCGATGGCAAACCGCGCTCATCTTCTAGGGCCACAAAAGACAATCCGGTGCGATCCAAATCGCGCTTTTCCGCACGGTTACTTTGCCAGGAATTGGCTGCGATATGGTGATGATAACCACCAGTTGACAAGAAAACAGCCTTATCGCCATAAGATTGCACGGTATCGAAACCAAGTTCCTGATGCCAGAATGTTTCTGCCTGCTGCGCGTTGCCAACGCGTAAATGCACATGTCCGACAACAGTGTTTTGCGGTGCGGTGAGCCATTCACCCCCTGCTTGCTTGCCCGCATCCAGCAGATTGCCGACATCAAGCGCTTCAGTCCCCATCACCACGCGTGAACCATTCCACTGCCAGCCCTCATGCGGACGATCGGCATAAATCTCAATGCCGTTTCCCTCAGGGTCGGTCAGATAAATAGCTTCACTGACATTATGGTCGGAGGCGCCGGCAACAGGTATTTGTTTATCAATGGCGTGGCGCGCCCAATGTGCCAGATCGCCACGCGATGGCAGCAAAAAGGCGGTGTGATAAAGACCGGCACTGCGCGGATCATCCGGCTTGGCAGAAGAAAACTGCTCAATCTCAAGCAATTCGCGATCACCTGCTCCCAGCACAATCGTTCGGTTGCGCCGTCCCATCTCCTGCAAGCCAACAATAGTTCGATAATAATGTGCCAGTTCTTCTGCATTGCGCGATTTCAAGCCAACACGCGCCACACGCACCGGCGTTGTCATAGCAAAAGGTAGAGGTGACACGGCTGGCGACTGTTTCAGTTCCATGGTCGTTTTCTCCTGCGACAGATCACCGGCAAACCCAGTACGCGTTGCAGTCAGAATAGTGGCTGTGGTGGCTGTACCGCCAGCGACAAAGGAGCGTCTGTTAAGCACGTTAAGATCTCTCATCATTCTCAGCATAATTGCTTTTTCTGATACAGAGATCGGCCTTATTGATTGTTCAAACAAGAGACAAAATAGCAAACAGCCTGTTCACTAAAAGAAGCCAATATAAAAGCGGCAGCCACAAAATGCAGCTGCCACTCTTTCATATTGCTATTTCTTAACAGCAATACCAGCCGAGAAAATGCCGATAACTGTGAGCAACGCAATGCCAAATGTCACATAACGCGCAGCATCAATGGCGGCATCATTGCCTGCGGCCATCAAGGTGCCCGCCAAAGCTGATGTCACCGAAAAAGCAATGAGCTGAATAATGGTGATCGAGGCGGCAGCCTTGCCACCCTCAGCCGGATCACTGGTGCTGCTCATTGCAGCAACGCCGAGCAGCGGCCAGGCAAGGCCAATACCAACACCGGCAATCGCCAGCACCACGACCCATGAGATAATCACAAATATATCGTTGCTATCTGCCTGCAACAGAAGGCCAAAGCCAAGCAGGCCTGCGCTCAATAACAAAGGCCCCAGCCGCATAGCACGACGCTGACCGCTTTCACTTTTCACAGAAACTACAAAAAGTTGCGCAATCACCCATGCAAGGGACAAAACAGCACCTAGCAAACCGGCTAAAAGCGGGCTTAAACCAGCCAATTGCTGACCAAACAGCGGGATAAAGTTTTCCAGCATTACACCGGCACTTAAAGCCGCCACGGTCAAATAAACCCATTTCAGCGTATTACCACGCCGATAGGTCATATGCGGCAGAATAGTATTGTTAGTGCGACGCTCTACCAGCACAAAAAGATAAAGCAGTACGAGACCAATGCCGACCGAAATCAATGTCGGCACACCGATTGGAACAACAGCACTAAGGCTGATGGCAATTGTTGCAAGGATGAGCGGAATAAGTGATGCCACCGGCACCGGTGAACGGTGACCCGAACCCGTTGTGCCAGCAAAGGCACGCTGCGCAATCAAGGCGAAGATCATAGCGGTAATCGCGAGCACACCATAAGACCATCGCCATAATCCGAATTCAGCGAAGACGCCTCCAAGGGACGGGCCGAACAAGGTTCCAAATCCCCACATAGCAGAAACAACACCTGTCGCCCTCGCCCAATGACGTTCAGGCAAAGCAGCGCGGATGACCGCATAACCAAGTCCAGCCAGCAAGCCGCCGCCAACGCCCTGCACCACACGTCCAACCAGCAAAAGCTCCATTGAAGGGCTAAGGGCATTAACGCCTGCGCCAATCGCAAATATTATAAAAGCCATCACATAGGCAAAGGCAGGCCCTTTCCATTGCAACGTTCGGCTGACAAAAAGCGAAGCAACAATTGCAGCAATAACAAAGGCCGTTGTGACCCAGGCGTAATATTGCTGACCGCCAATATCGGCGACAATAGAAGGCAGCAAAGCAGCGGTGAAATAAAGGTTCATGGCATAGAGCAACACACCGCTGGCCATCACTAAGACAATTGCCAAATGACGGCCGGACAATAAGTCAGACCATTTATCTGCTGTTATCTCACTGTGATCCGGCATAGTCGAATCATGCATTGGAAATCTCCGATTAGATAGTTTTGGGGAACGAAGTCAGTCGAGCTTCTTTGCGACATACAAAGACGAACCAAACAGAATGAGAGAAATTGCGGCTCGAGTGCCGCAGCACTTGGGTAACCGCGCCCTGCACAGGGATTGGGAGGAACTTGCGCATATATATCTCACTCAAAAATCATGATGATTTCACGTTTTAAGCACTGGACTGCTGCGTGAAAGAATCGTAGTTTGAGTGATCATTCTATTTATTTTTGACGCAATATCAATATAAATAGAGTGATCACTCTATAAATTGGAGAATGATATGGCGCGCAAGCTGGACCCCGAGCAGCACGAAGCGAAAAGACAGGAAATTTTGGCAGCTGCCCACAATTGCTTTCTGGAGCATGGTTTGCAGGGTGCATCTATCTCTATGATATGCAAAGAGGCCAGCATGAGCCCTGGCCACCTCTACCACTATTTCGCCAGCAAAGACGCCATCATCGAAGCCATGACCGATGAATATCTGACAAGCCTGCACGCCTATTTTAACGCGCATTCAGAAAGCGATGACACGGCCACTGTTCTTCTCTCCGAGCTATGGAGCATGAAAAGCTGGACCGAGGTTGAGCACTGCCGCATCACTTTTGAGTTATTCGCAGAAGCCGCCAGAAACGAAAACGTGCGTCAAATCATGATTGCCAATACCGACAAGGTCAGACAGCTGCTGATCGCAACCCTGCGAGCTGGACAAGCGCGCGGCGATGTTGATGCAAGCTTTGACCCGGAGCATACCAGCACTGTGCTGATCTCGCTGATTTATGCAGCTCCGATGATCCCGCTGATTACACCGCAAAATAATTTTGAAACAAGCCGCGGCCTTATCACCATGATGATCCGCAAGTTTTTAAAACCGGCAGCATAGATGCATAAGATAAAGCATGACCCTGCCCGCTTATTTTAATGCCTCGTATTTCGACATCGCACAAACTTCAACCTTGAATACACCAGCCGATAGATGTGAGCCCCATGCCCGTTTTCAATGCACTTTCGCTTTACATACTGGCAGCCCTTGCTGAGATTGCCGGTTGCTACGCATTCTGGGCGTGGCTGCGCCTTCATAAAAGCCCGTTATGGATCATTCCAGGCGTTGTTTCACTGGTATTTTTCGCATGGCTTTTAACCCACATTGATCTGGATTTTGCAGGCCGCGCATATGCTGCCTATGGCGGCATTTATATTATTGCCTCCATTTTTTGGCTTTGGGTGGTCGAGCAGCAAATGCCGAGCCGCTGGGATATTATCGGCGGCCTGCTCTGCCTTGGTGGCATGATGACCATTTTACTCGGGCAACTATCCAAAATTTAAGCACAAAAAAGCCGCCTGAAATTCAGGCGGCTTTCTTATTGTTTGATTTATAAAAATCAGAACTTGTAAGCTACACCAAGACGCACTTCGTTAACCTTGAACTTGTTGCGCATATCAAATTCCTCACCGGCAACTGCACCAGAGAAATTTTTACGACCATAGTCTGTGTAGCGATATTCAAGGCGCATGATCACATTGTCAGTGGCCGCATAATCAAAACCACCACCAACAGTCCAACCAGTGCGGGTCTTGCTGTGCGAAGATGTTATACCATCTTCAGTGAGGCTATTTTTAATATTACCAAATGCGACACCACCAGCCAGATAAGGCATGAAGCGATCATAAGCGATACCAACGCGGGCACGTACTGCGCCTGACGTACGTAGCTTACTTTCAAAGCTATAATCACCGGCATCATCAGTAAAACGCCCACTCTTCTTCAGGCCATTAAAGGTTACATCACCGTCAATACCCAAGATGAAGTTGCTGCCGGTATCAAAGTTATAGCCCGCATAAAGACCACCAAGGAAGCCGTCCGGCTTCACTTTATCAGAACCATCTGAATTATAAAATTTCGATGTAGCCCAGCCGTAACCGACCTGACCACCAATATAACCGCCAGCCCAGCTGAATACAGGTGCAAGAGCTACAGGAGCTGGTTCCTGATATACAATCGCGTCTGCTGCATTTGCACTGCCTGCCGCAAAAAATACAACTGTCGATGCAAGTAAAATTGACTTGATATTCATATCGATCCCCTATCTCTGCCCGATCTTTTCAGCGCAGATCTATCCGTTCGTTTCTGATATAAATATAAGCCGTTTCAAAAATATGTCTGTAGCAAAATAGACACAGAGATCATCAACCTGATTCCGAAATCAGGTCACAGTTTATTAACCATGTCAATTTCAAATTCAAGTATTTGTAATTTCATCGGTTTTATTTTTTAAGTGCAAATAAAAAGCCCGCCACACAAAAATGTGAGCGGGCTTTTTTGATGAAAAAAGATGTTTTTATTTAACCAGAATGCTCAATCCGACATAAAGCAGTGCTGAAACAACGCCCGTCGCAGGCAGTGTAATCACCCATGCAGCACCAATTGTCAGCACATGCGAACGACGTACCAACTTACGGCGGCGACGCTCTTCCGGTGCAATTCTGTCTTCATCTGGAATATCCAGATGGGCTTTGCGTAAGCGGCGCTCAGCATCCCACTCACGGAAGAAGCCAACACCAAAAATCGCACCAACAGCAATATGGGTGGAGCTCACAGGTAACCCAAGCCAACTAGCGACAATTACGGTAACGGCTGCGGACAAAGCAACGCAGTAAGCCCGCATTGGGTTAAGCTTTGTAATCTGACTGCCAACCATGCGGATAAGCTTTGGCCCGAACAGGAAAAGACCAACCGAAATACCAAGCGCACCAATGAGCATAACCCAGAAAGGAATAGTCACTTCAGTGGCAAACATGCCGGTATGCGAAACCTGCACAATGGCTGCCAATGGGCCGACAGCATTAGCCACATCATTAGCGCCATGAGCAAAGCTCAAAAGTGCCGCAGACACCACAAGCGGAATACCAAACAAAACCTTGATCGATTTATTACGGTTTTCCAAACCTTCAGACTGACGACGAATGACCGGAACCATAATAAAGCCAATTACCACGCCAATGCCAAAACCTGCCGCCAAAGCCGATTGAATTGATAATGGATAAATATTTTTCATGCCTTTCAGCACGAGATAGGTGGCAAATGTACCTGCCATAAAACCAACAAGCACCGGCACCCATCTGCGTGCTGCCGCAATTTTATCCGGCTGATAAACGATGCGCGCTTTAATAAACCACAAGAAACCGGCAGCTATAATACCGCCAAGTACGGGAGAAATGACCCAGCTTGCAGCAATAGCACCAATCGTACCCCAGCTAATCGCACTCATGCCAGCTGCGGCAATCCCAGCCCCCATCACACCGCCAACAACGGAATGCGTGGTGGAAACAGGCGCGCCAATCCAAGTGGCTAAATTAACCCAGATGGCAGAAGATAAAAGTGCAGCAACCATAGCCCAGACAAAAGATTCCGGCGTCCCCATGGATTCTGGTGCAATAATTCCGGTTGCAATGGTCGAGACAACATCGGCACCACCAATAAATGCACCTGCACTTTCAAACACGGCAGCAATAGCAATGGCACCACCCATGGTCAGTGCATTCGCACCAACAGCTGGTCCCATATTATTGGCAACATCATTAGCTCCGATATTCAGCGCCATATAAGCACCGAAAATCGCCACAACGACGATAAACAAGCTATTGCTGGTTTGGCCTAAGGAAACGAGGGCGATCAAACCGGCCAGAACGATAAAGATAAAGCCTAAACCCGGCGCAACCATAGGGCGCGCAGTGTAGCTGGCGGCGCGTTCCAATGTGGAAAAACGTCCAAGGTCGCGATCTAGCGTATCAAGATGATCCGCTTCGAAGTCATTGCCAGACATAGTGTCTCCGCAGTTTCGAAAGTTGCGATGCAAAAATTAAAAAACTTTGCAGCAGGCAACAATCAATTGATGAGGGATGAGAATGAACATAGTGACTGATTTATCCGATCCAATTCACTTGCATCATTGAGGCAAATGATTTGGAAAAAACACCACGAAATTACGATGAGTGTCGAAACAAGGACTAAGATTAAACACGATATGAAATGTGTTTTTAACCACCTTACTTCGTCACCGACAAAACAGATATATCCTGCTCACCATCTTAATGTTTACCACCTCACCTCAGATCAGCCAACAACCACGAACTAAGGCTATCGGTTTTCCGTGAGGCGATTCTCAATCGGCGTTATAGCAGGTAACATGAAAAACACGCATTATTTTCGTAAATCTGACACAGGTTTGTCATGAATTATGAGTTCACTTTTATATTAATACGAAACCAGTAAATCATAGCCACACATTCATTTTTTAGACGTAAATACTAAAAATATATATTTACAATTCGCATCAATAAGACAAGATACATGCAAAGCTGATATCCTTGATGAGGAATAGACGTTATGCAAGTAAACACAATTTCGGATAAGCAGAAAAATATTATTCAAAATAATATTAAGCTACTCTCACTCTCGTCGATTGTTTTTATTTTAAGCACGCCTGCTGTTTATGCTCAAACCATCACCCAGCCTGTCAATATCAATGGCGGATCGCAAAGTTTTGATGGAGAACATTTAAACATTAACGCCACTGGCGTACCTGCAATTCAGGTGAAAAACGGTACTCTTTCTATTACTAATTCCGACTTTATTCTGCACAGCGACAAAGAAGCTTTAAAAGTCAGCGGCAGTTCCAATGTTACCATTATCGGTGCGTCTGGTAAAAATGCCACCCTCACTTCCAGCGCCGTCAACGGCAATACAGTCAACTTACTGAATACCGCGAACCTGACTTTGGATGGCGTTACCATTCATGGGGTTGGCAGCGGCGCAAGTGGCAAAGGCGCAACCGCTTTAGTAGCACACGGCAACTACAATAGCATGAGCGCAGAGCTCACACTGTTAAACAGCGAAATTATTGCCACCAATGTGCGTGCTATATCCGCTCGTGATGTCACTTTAAAAGCGGACAACTTTAAAATTGTCACCGGCAAAGATGCTGACGCGTCCAAAACACATCTTTACGGTCTTCATGCGGAAAACAAAAATTTTATAAATCTCTCAAATGGATCCATTGAAACATGGACCAATTATAGTAACGGCCTCAATGTAGTCATGGATTATGATGACAGCACCATTGAGCGTTTGACTGTCAACAATGTTAAGATCATCACCCATGGCGGCAATGCGGTTGGCAGTGAAAACATCAATACAAGAACCTCCATCACCGGTAGTGATATTCTGACCCACGGTACTGGCGGGCACGGCGTTGCTGCAAGCAATGGCGGCGTTGCCAGCTGGGCACCTTCTCATGTAACTGTCAAAGATACAAACATCAGCACCAATGGTCGTCAGGCTTATGGTTTTGTTGCCACAACCCTGTCCAAAATTTATGGCAGAGGCGTTACAATCAACACAACAGGCGAAAGCGGTGTTGGTGTCTATAGTCAGGGCTCCGGCCGGATCAATGTCAGTGATAACAGCTCGATCACGACATCTGGTAAAGGCGCACATGCTGCTGCTGTAATGTTAGGCTCTGAAATCAATATCAGCGACAGTGACATTACTACGAGTGGCGCAGGCGCTGCCGGTCTTTATATGGCAGGCTATAATTATACGGATCGTGGACTGCCTACTCCGACAACTCCAATCATCATCACCCGAAAACCGCTCAGTAATATTGATGATCACAATGATGATCCAAACCAATACCCAAGCACGGAAGAAAGCTTGGCAATTGACGAGAACAATGAGCGCGCTGGTATATCGCATAGCAACACGGCCAGCCTGACCAATGTGAATATGAATGTTGCTAATGGGGCAGCACTTCATATTAAAGGCTCTGAAAGCAATAAGGTGACGATCAAAGGCTCCACCATTAATGGTGATGCCAGCGCCAGTGCTTCATTCTTAACAACAGAAATCTACAATGACGTACACAAAGTTGGCGATGTCCTGCTTGATGTTTCCTCATCGCAACTTTTTGGCAATGCCAATGTTCAAAGCGGCAGCGTCAACCTCAACCTGTCAGATAAATCTTCATGGGTCGGCGCCACCGAAATCACGAGCGGTGAAGAATTAAATCTGAAACTCGACAAAACAAGCGCATGGCTCATTACCGCCAACTCCACAATCAATCATCTGGAGAATAAAGGTGCGGTCGGTTTTTTCCCGTCCAAGTCCAACTTTAAAACCCTCACTCTCACTCAAGCTGATTATAGCACCAGTGGCGGATTATTCACCGTTAATACAGTGCTTGGTGATGATAGCTCTAAAACTGACAAAATAATCTTTGAGGGTTCTGTCAGCGGCAACAATCATTTAGCAGTTCACAACGTGGGTGGTCTGGGAGCCGAAACCGACAGAGGCATTAAGGTCATTACTGTCGGCGCACCTTCCAGCGGAAGTTTTTCTCTCATTAGCCGCTATAAACATAAAGGCGAATATGCAGCCGTTGCGGGTGCCTATCGCTACAAATTATATCAAGGCTATGAGGGCGAACCTTCAAACCAAAATTGGTATCTTCGTTCAGATATGGATTACGATGACGAAGACGGCGATGGTGACGGCGGTTTTCAACCAGGCGTACCTGTATATGAAGCCTATCCGCAATTTTTGTTGGGCTTAAATAATCTGCCGACTTTGCAACAACGTACAGGCAACCGTTATTGGAGCCATGCTGGCTCAAACCAAATCGCTCAAGGCGCTGATATCGCTGAGACTTACGCTCCCGCACAAGAAAGCGGTTCCCTCACTCAAAATAATGGAATTTGGGGACGCATTGAAGGCGCACATTCGAAGATCAAACCAAACTTCTCGCAGTCCCGTGCCAATTACGACTACAATAGCTATAAGGTGCAAGCGGGCATTGATGGTTTATTCCATGAGAGTGAGCAAGGAAAACTGATTGGCGGCTTGACGCTGAATTACACTCATGGCCTCGCCAGTATCTGGTCTCGCAATGACGACGATCTTGGTCGGGGACGGATCAAGTCCGACGGCTATGGCTTTGGCGGCACGCTGACATGGTATGATGATAATGGTTTTTATGCCGACAATCAGGCACAACTGACGTGGTACAGAAGTGATCTGAGCTATCAAGGTGACAAGGAATCACTGCATGATGGCAAGAATAATGGTTTCGGCTTTGCGCTTTCATCAGAAATCGGCAAGCGTTTTGCCATTGATGACCATTGGTCACTGACACCGCAGGCACAATTGCAATATTCGCATGTGGATTTCAGCAGCTTTACCGATGTATTTGAAGCAGAGATTTCACGCGAAAAAGCTGCGAGCCTGCAAGCCCGTCTTGGCCTTAGCCTTGATTATCAAAATGCTTGGCAGAATGCACAAGGCACCACCAATCGCAGCTCGGTTTATGCGATTGCCAATCTTTACAATGAGTTCCTCAATGGTACCGAAGTGGATGTCTCGACTGTACGTTTTGCCAATAAAAGCGAACGTCTATGGGGTGGCATCGGTTTCGGTGGCTCATATAACTGGAATGACGATCAATATTCGGTTTATGGCGAAGGTTCGCTCAATAGCAGCCTGAGGCATTTTGGCGATAGCTACAGTTATAAAGGCACTCTTGGCTTCCGAGTAAAATGGTAAAACCACACAAAAAAAAGACCGCCCTTCGGGGCGGTTTTTTTTGATGCTATTTGCTAAAAACTCTTCATCGCAAGACAAGCATATTCGCGCAATTAAGCGGTCGAATAAGAACAAAAAAATAAATGATAAGAAGGTGGTGCGGACGGCGGGACTTGAACCCGCAAGCTCTATGAGCGGCAGATTTTAAATCTGCTGTGTATACCGATTTCACCACGTCCGCGGATGATGCGATTCATATGTCACAAATCCGGCTCCAAGTTCAAGAGCTTTCTTCGGTTTTTCCTTTAGATACCACAATTAATCAAAGAGATAGCTGCAGTTTCTGACCGGTTGACGAGGCAGTTTCATAAAACATACCAAAACGGCCACAAAACACTGTGGCCGTTTGTTTTTATAAGTAAAAGCTTAAATAAAAATCATCCGCGCGGAATCTTCGGAACCGCACTTTTTGATTTTTTCACCGGCTTTTCATCGTCCGATGTCGCAGCAACCTTTTCCTTAGGCTTCGCCATCGGCTTTTTCGCTTTGGCAGCAGGCTTCTTCGGTGTGACAACTTCCTTAACTGGCTTTGCCGCACGGTCTGCCACTGTTTCCAGCTTCAGCACCTCGTTGCCCTGCTCATCCGACGTCACATCCAATTTGACCGTGCCGCCGTTTTTAAGCTTGCCAAACAACACCTCATCCGCCAGCGGCTTCTTGACATATTCCTGAATAACACGCCCCAGCGGACGCGCGCCCATCCGTTCATCATAGCCTTTATCGGCAAGCCAACGGACAGCCGCATCACTCAGTTCAATTGTTACGCCACGTTCAGCCAGTTGTGCTTCCAATTGCAGCACAAACTTCTGCACCACCTGATGAATAACAACAGAAGGGAGCGGGCCAAACGGAATGATCGCATCCAAACGGTTGCGGAATTCCGGCGTGAAGAGACGGTTGATTGCCTCCAGATCATCGCCTTCACGACGGCCGGAGCCAAAGCCGATTGCCGCTTTTGCCATATCAGCCGCACCGGCATTGGTGGTCATGATCAAGATCACATTACGGAAATCGATCTTCTTACCATTATGGTCGGTCAGTGTGCCGTGATCCATCACCTGCAACAAAATGTTGAAGAGATCAGGATGGGCTTTTTCAATTTCATCAAGCAGCAGCACGCAATGCGGATGCTGATCAACGCCATCGGTGAGCAAACCGCCCTGATCAAAACCAACATAGCCCGGAGGCGCACCAATCAGACGTGAAACCGTATGGCGCTCCATATATTCGGACATATCAAAGCGCAGCAGTTCGACACCCAATGAGGCCGCCAGCTGGCGTGCAACTTCTGTCTTCCCAACCCCTGTCGGGCCAGAGAAGAGATAAGAGCCGATTGGCTTATCCGGCTCACGCAAACCAGCACGCGCCAGCTTAATCGCAGCCGACAGCGCATCAATGGCCAGATCCTGCCCATAGACAATGCGTTTAAGCTCGGCTTGCAAATTGGCAAGCACGGCCTGATCGTCTTTCGAGACAGTTTTGGGCGGAATGCGAGCCATGGTCGCAATTGTTGCCTCAATCTCGCTCAAGCCGATTGTTTTCTTACGCTTATCCTGCGGCAACAGCATCTGGCTGGCACCGGTTTCATCAATCACGTCAATCGCTTTATCCGGCAATTTACGATCCGAAATATAGCGCGCGGAAAGTTCGACCGCCGATTTGATCGCCTCATCCGTATATTTCACTTTATGGAAATCTTCGAAATAAGGACGCAGACCATTCATGATTTCAATCGCATCAGGAATGGTTGGCTCAACCACATCGATTTTCTGAAAACGACGCACAAGTGCACGGTCTTTTTCAAAAAACTGGCGGAACTCTTTATAGGTCGTTGAACCCATGCAACGGATAGCACCGGAAGAAAGGGCCGGCTTCAACAGGTTGGAGGCATCCATTGCACCGCCTGATGTTGCTCCTGCCCCGATAACCGTGTGAATTTCGTCGATAAACAGGATCGCACCCGGATAGTCTTCGAGCTCCTTAACAACCTGTTTCAGACGCTCTTCGAAATCACCACGATAACGGGTGCCGGCCAGCAGGCTGCCCATATCGAGCGAAAAGATCGTCGCATCAAGCAGCACTTCCGGCACATCGCCATCAACAATACGCTTGGCCAAGCCTTCGGCAATCGCTGTTTTACCAACGCCCGGATCACCGACATAGAGCGGATTATTCTTTGAACGACGGCAGAGCACTTGTATCGTGCGGTCAATCTCGCTTTGACGGCCGATCAGGCGGTCAATACGGCCAGATTTTGCTTTTTCATTCAAGTTAACGCAATAAGCGGTCAGTGCATCCGGCTTTTTCTTTTGCGCTTCATCCGCTTCGCTATGATTGGCTGAATTATCTTCAGAGCTTGCCTCTACACCACGCGGAATGCGCACTTCACTGCTTTCCGGCGCTTTAGAAATGCCGTGCGAGATGAAATTCACCGCATCATAGCGGGTCATTTGCTGCTCTTGCAGAAAATAAGCTGCATGGCTTTCGCGTTCGGCAAAGATTGCCACCAAAACATTGGCGCCAGTCACTTCCTCACGATTGGAGGACTGCACATGAATAACCGCGCGCTGAATAACGCGCTGGAAGGCGGCTGTCGGCTTTGAATCTTCATCATAGCCGGTAACCAGATTATCCAACTCGCGGTCGATATAATCTGTGACAACACGTTTTAAATGTTCAAGGTCAACACTGCATGCGCGCATAACGGCGCCTGCGTCCTGATCGTCAATCAACGCCAGCAGTAAATGCTCCAGCGTTGCATATTCGTGGTGCCGTTCGTTGGCAATGGTCAGGGCCTGATGCAGTGCCCTCTCAAGACTGGTAGAAAACGATGGCATATGACCTCACTTTTTCTCCATCACGCATTGCAGCGGATGCTGGTTTTGGCGAGAGAATTCCATGACCTGATTAACTTTAGTCTCAGCAACCTCATAAGTATAAACGCCACACTCGCCCACACCATGATTATGAACATGCAACATGATGCGGGTGGCATCATCAATCGACTTCTGGAAAAAACGCTGCAATACATGCACAACGAATTCCATCGGCGTATAATCATCATTCAAAATAAGAACGCGGTAAAGGTTAGGCTTTTTTATGACTGTTTTGGTGCGTGTAATAACAGCTGTTCCATGACCGGTACCGCCATGGTCGTCCTCTTCATGATTTTGCATTACGATATTAATAGAGTTCATTTTGTCGAAAACCACTTAAAGCTCCAGCTGCATCTGATGATACATATGTAGAGAATTTTTTAAAGATTTTAAGCCCTCTGACAGAAGTTACAACCGCCAAGATTATAAAACCGTCATCAATTTTGTCAGGCCACATTCATGCACAGATAAATGCAAAATCAGCATGCCCGTCTTCAACGAACATGCTGATTTAAATTTTCACAGCGACTGATCTTATTTGATTAAACCGGCTTAATACCAGCCAACCGCCACTTGCGCTTCTTCAGACATACGATCCGGTGTCCATGGCGGATCAAAGGTCATGGTCACTTCGACATGCGAAACGCCCTCAACCGTGCCAACCGCATTTTCCACCCAGCCCGGCATTTCGCCAGCCACCGGACAGCCCGGCGCGGTCAGTGTCATTTCGATTTTGACCGTATAATCATCTTCGATATCGATCTTGTAGATCAGGCCGAGCTCATAAATATCAGCCGGAATTTCCGGATCATAAACGGTTTTGACGGCCGCAATAATATCATCGGTCAGACGAAGCAGCACATCTTCAGGAATGGCTGAAGATGTATGGAAAGGAGAGCTTTTTTCCGCCTCATCCTGCGGCTTGTTATCGGTCTCTTGTGTCATCATTCTTATCCGAAAAATTTCTTGGCTTTTTCAAGCGCTTCAGCAAGCACGTCAATTTCAGCAAATGTATTATACATCGCAAAGGATGCACGGCATGTAGAGGTAACACCGAAACGCTTCAAGAGCGGCTGCGCACAATGGGTGCCCGCACGCACGGCAACGCCCGCACGATCAATCACCATCGACACATCATGAGCATGAATATCGCCTAGCATGAAGGAAATAATCGCACCCTTATCAGGCGCCTGCCCGATAATCCGCAAACCTTCAATCTGCTGCAAACGCTCTTGCGCATAATCACGCAATCTTTCTTCATGGCTCCAGATCGCATGGCGGCCGATGCCTTCCATATATTCGAGTGCTGCACCCAAACCAATGGCCTGAACAATCGGCGGTGTACCGGCCTCAAAGCGATGTGGCGGATGATTATAGGTCACATTTTCCAATGTAACATCTTCAATCATTTCACCGCCGCCCTGAAACGGTCGCATCTTTTCCAATATTTCTTTACGGCCATAAAGAACACCGATACCAGACGGGCCGTAAACCTTATGACCGGTGAACACATACCAGTCGCAACCCAGATCCTGCATGTCCACATGCATGTGAACAGCACTTTGGCTGCCATCCACCAACACCGGAATGCCGCGTTCATGTGCAATACGCACAATCTCTTTCATCGGTGTGACAGTGCCCAAGGCATTGGACATATGGGTAATGGCTACCAGTTTGGTTTTGTCGGTCAGCGTTTTTTCAAATTCTTCAATATGAAAAACACCCTGATCATCTACCGGCGCAAATACCAGTTTTGCACCCTGACGCTCACGAATAAAATGCCATGGCACAATATTGGAGTGATGCTCCATAATCGAAAGAACGATTTCATCGCCCTCGCCGATATGCGGCATCCCATAACCATAAGCGACCGTATTGATCGCTTCAGTGGCATTTTTAGTAAAAACAATCTCGTCGGTTGAATTGGCATTGAGAAAACGGCGCACCGTTTCGCGTGCCTTTTCATAAGCATCGGTTGTGGCATTAGAAAGGAAATGCAAGCCCCGATGCACATTGGCATATTCGTGGGAATAGGCTTCTGTGACCGCATCAATCACGCTTTTAGGCTTTTGCGCGGAAGCACCATTGTCCAGATAAACAAGCGGTTTTCCGTGCACTTGCCGTGACAAAATCGGAAAATCAGCACGAATAGCTTCAACATCATAAGCCGATGCAGGCGTCATAATTTTGTTCATGATTATTCCTTTTGCCTACGGCAATCATACCCGGGCAGACAGAGCCGCCCGGGCTTGATTAATCAGGCATGTGCCACAAGCCAATCGGAAAGGATTGTTTCCAATGCTTCCACCAATGGCTCATTTTCCAGCTCTTCGATGATTTCAGCAATAAATGCCTTAACCAGCAAACCGCGTGCAGCTGCTTCCGGAATGCCGCGTGCCATCAGATAGAAGAGATGGTCATTGTGGATTTCTGTAACGGTCGCACCATGGCCACAAGCAACGTCATCAGCAAAGATTTCCAGCTCCGGCTTGGCATCAAACTCAGCACCATCAGAGAGCAACAATGTGTTGCAAGCCATACGGGCATCAGTTTTCTGTGCAATCTGGGCAACTTTAATCATGCCCTGAAACACACCACGCGCTTCGCCGGTCACCACGTTACGCACGATTTCAACCGACCGGGTGTTTTCCACCAGATGGCCGACAGTCATGGTGACGTCCGTGTGGCTCTTATCGCTGAGCAGGTTCAAGGTGCGCATTTCAAAGTCGGAATCTTCGCCGATAACATCGACATGAATTTCCTGACGCACCAGATGACCGCCCGCATTGACAATATAAAGTGTCAGCTTGGCATTGGCACCCAATGTTGCATTGAACTGCGAAAGCTGTGTGGATTCTTCGTCAAATTCACGAACAATCACCCAGATAATATCCGCACCATCATCAACAGTTACATGGCTGACTGATGAAGACAGCGTTTCTGCTGTACCACCAATCTGGCGCTCAATGATCGTGGCTTTGGTGTTTTTGCCGAATTTCGCCGGAAAACGCACATGGCTCTGGCCACCAAGCTGCACATTCTGCAACTCAAGCGGTGCTTCAAGCTCGGTATCGTCAGCCATTGTCAGCGCCCAGCCATCAGACACATAAGCCGCATTGATCTGGCCTACAGTATCATCAAAGCCTTTGGTCTGCATGGTTTCAGCAACCGAACCATCCTGCAACAGATCGCGCACAGCGGTCACAGTCACATTGCTCACCTGTTTGGCAGCCTGCGCAACGCCGTTGATAACAGCAAACTGACTTGAACCGGCAACTAAAACAGGACGCGTTTTGGCATCTGAACTACTCACAAACGGTGCAGTACTCTTAAACAGAGTACGCAAATCCGTATAGTGCCAGCTTTCGATGCGGCGCGATGGCAAGCCATTGGTCTTCAGTTCTTCCAGTGCATTATCACGCGCAGCCAGAACTTCCGGTGTGCCGGCAAGCACGCCAAGGCGCTCGCCAAACATATCAATCAGGGCACTTTCAGCAGGCGTTTTCGGCCTGGTGGTCTGAATATTCATAACCTGCGCCCCCTTCAAGCAACTTCGCCGATGGTGTCAGCGTAACCGTTGTCTTCCAGATATTTTGCCAGATCTTTTTCGCCTGATTTAATAATCTGGCCTTTGTAGAGAACGTGAACTGAATCCGGCACGATATAGTCAAGCAAACGCTGATAGTGGGTGATAACAATCACAGCACGATCAGGCGAACGCAGCGCATTCACGCCATCAGAAACGATCTTCAGCGCATCAATATCAAGGCCTGAATCCGTTTCATCAAGAACGCAAAGACCCGGCTGCAACAATTTCATTTGCAAGATTTCAGCGCGCTTCTTTTCACCGCCCGAAAAACCAACATTGAGCGGACGCTTGAGCATGTCCATGTCAATGCTGAGGGTAGCAGCAGCTTCTTTAACCAGCTTGATGAATTCCGGAATTTTCAGCTCAGGCTCACCGCGTGCTTTACGCTGTGAGTTCATGGCAACTTTCAGGAATTCCATAGTGGCAACGCCTGGGATTTCCATCGGATACTGGAATGCCAGGAAGATACCGGCGGCAGCACGTTCTGCAGGATCCATTTCGAGAATGGATTCACCGTTCAAGAGAATATCGCCTGATGTGACTTCATAATCAGGACGGCCTGCCAGAATGTAAGACAAGGTGGACTTACCGGAACCGTTTGGCCCCATGATCGCAGCAACTTCACCGTTTTTAACGGTCAGGTTCAAACCGCGGATAATTTCTGTATCTGTGCCAGCGATATTGGCGTGCAGGTTTTTGATCTCAATCATACTATTAAACCTTATAATCGTGCTGGTACTCTGCCAGCTGAAACTTCAGCGTGGTAAACCACGCAAAGATTAGCCCCGTATCGGGTAAAAGCTTCGTCGTTTAACCGACGCTGCCTTCAAGCGAGATACCAATCAACTTCTGTGCCTCAACGGCAAATTCCATCGGCAGTTCCTGAATAACTTCTTTAACGAAGCCGTTGACGATCAGAGCAATCGCCTCTTCTTCCGGAATACCGCGCTGCATCACATAAAACAGCTGATCATCGGAAATCTTCGATGTCGTTGCTTCATGTTCAAACTGAGCTGTGGAATTTTTCGCCTCGATGTAAGGCACGGTATGAGCACCGCAATCATTACCGATCAGCAAACTGTCACACTGGGTGAAGTTACGGGCATTTTCCGCCTTACGATGGGCAGAAACCTGACCACGATAGGTATTGCTGGAATTACCGGCAGAAATACCCTTCGAAATGATGCGGCTGGAAGTGTTTTTGCCAAGATGTATCATCTTGGTACCGCTATCGATCTGCTGATAACCATTGGAAACAGCAATCGAATAGAACTCACCACGGGAATTATCGCCGCGCAAAATGCAGGACGGATATTTCCATGTTACAGCTGAACCGGTTTCCACCTGTGTCCACGAAATTTTCGAGTTCTTACCGCGGCAATCACCACGCTTGGTCACGAAGTTATAAATACCGCCCTTGCCGTCCTTATCGCCTGGATACCAGTTCTGAACGGTGGAGTATTTAATTTCAGCGTCGTCAAGCGCTACCAGCTCAACAACAGCTGCGTGCAGCTGGTTTTCGTCACGCTGCGGTGCGGTGCAACCTTCCAGATAGGAAACATAGCCGCCTTCTTCCACAACGATCAGCGTGCGTTCAAACTGACCGGTATCTTTTTCGTTGATACGGAAATAGGTCGACAATTCCATCGGGCAGCGTACGCCCTTCGGCACGTAAACAAACGAACCGTCGGTGAAAACAGCCGAGTTCAATGTGGCGTAGTAATTGTCTGAAACCGGCACAACGCTGGCCAGATATTTCTTCACCAATTCAGGATGTTCGCGGATTGCTTCGGAAATGGAACAGAAGATTACACCGGCCTTCGCCAGTTCTTCTTTAAAGGTGGTGACCACTGAAACAGAATCAAACACCGCATCCACAGCCACACGGCCGGAAGCATAGATATTGTCTGACGGATTTTCATCCATCGGGCTTGGTTCACCCATTTTGCGCACACCAGCCAGCAATTCCTGCTCACGCAAAGGAATACCAAGTTTTTCATAGGTGCGCAAAAGTTCCGGATCAACTTCATCCAATGACTTCGGGCCAGTCTGATCTTTTGGCGCTGCGTAATAACGGATATCCTGAAAATCAATTTTCGGATAATCCACACGCGCCCAATCAGGCTCTTCCATGGTCAGCCAACGTTCATAAGCCTTCAGACGCCATTCCAGCATCCATTCCGGCTCATCTTTCTTGGCGGAAATGAAACGGATAATATCTTCGTTCAGGCCTTTAGGCGCTTTATCCATCTGGATAATGGTCTCAAAGCCGTATTTATACTGGTCCACATCAAGATTGCGGACCTGATCGATCGTTTCCTGCACGGCAGGCATCGGCGTTCTCCATCCTCGTCAGGTTCAAGGCCCGACAGTTGCAAACGTCAAAGACAGTCATTTCTTACCGTCTTTATATAGTGCGCGACTGGCGCTTTTGTAACCTGTATCGCCTGATATCTAAAATACCCGGCTTTACCTGAATTAAACCGGATCAAATCCGGTTATTACTGACAACAAAAGCGCGTTTACGCACTGATGTTGTTTTTCTCATTCACACGTTGCTGTCTACTAACAATTTCGTGTAAAACCTGCATGAACTTGTCGATGTCGGCGCTCTCTGTATCAGGTGATAATGATACTCTGATAGCACCGGTTCCGTGTTCATAACCCATCGCCACAATCACATGGCTCGGGCCAACTTTGCCGGACGAACAGGCAGAGCCTGCCGATACGGCAATGCCGCCTAAATCAAAGGCGATCTGTACTGTTTCCGCTTTCATATTTTCCAGCGAAAAGAATGACGTGTTTGGCAGACGTTCAACATCTGCGCCATAAATCAGCGTAGAAGGTGCAACTTCCAGAATGCGGCGTTCCATGTCGTCGCGCAAAGCAGAAGACCAGCCACCATTTAAAATACGCTGATGTGCCTGATGCGCAGCCGCACCAAAACCGGCAATCAATTGCAGTGCTTCTGTTCCGGCGCGATGGCCTTTTTCCTGACCGCCGCCACGAATGAGCGCTTTCGGCATCAACAAATCAGAAACGGCAACAATCGCCCCCACCCCTTTTGCCCCACCGATTTTGTGCGAGGAAAGGATGAAGTAATCACCGCAATTATTTGTAATATCTAGCGGAATTCGTCCCGCAGCCTGTACGCAATCCACCACCAGAATGCCGCCGGCACTTTTAACAATGCCCGCTACTTCTGCAATCGGCTGAATCACACCGGTTTCATTATTGGCATATTGCACAGCCACAAGCGGCAAACCTTCAGCGCTATCATGCGCTGACAAATTTTCGCGTAAAGATTCCAGATCCAGCAGGCCAGTTTTATGAACCGGCAATGTCACGATATTTTCAGGCGCAAACTGCCCGCCCGCCAACATACAAGGATGTTCGGTCGCGCTGACATAAAGCTTCGACATACGCACCGGTGCACGTCCCATCATATAGGCCGGGCTTAAAAGCATCGATGCGGCTTCGGTGGCACCTGAGGTAAAGAAAACGTGATCGGCGCGTGCATTGGTGAGTGCTGCCACCTGACGACGTGCCGTTTCCATCATAGCCTTGGTGGCGCGCCCCTCACCATGAACCGAAGAAGGATTTCCGGTCACATCGAGTGCTGCAATGATTATATCGCGCGCTTCACTCAAAAGCGGAGCGCTGGCATTATAATCAAGATAGAGCCTTTTCTTGCTCCCGCCCACAGGCTATTCTCCTAATTCTGCATCATTTAGGCGCTCAAAGCGCAATTTTCTTGAAATTTCAACCAAGAAAAGCCTATGAAGCCTATATAGAACAATGAAACGGTTCAGTTTTGAAACGTTCTAAAGTGGTTTTAGGTGTCATTCATCCTTGCGTCAAGGAAAACTATACCTAAATCCTCCGATATTGCGGTTAACAGCGGAGTATATATGCCTGAAGTCATTTTCAACGGACCTGCAGGTCGTCTCGAAGGTCGTTATCAGCCTTCTTCTGAAAAAAATGCGCCTATTGCTATCATTCTGCATCCGCATCCCCAATTTGGCGGAACGATGAACAACAAGATCGTTTACGATCTGTTTTACATGTTCCAGCAGCGCAATTTCACCACTTTGCGCTTCAACTTCCGTGGAATCGGCAGAAGTCAGGGTGAGTTTGACCATGGTCCGGGTGAACTGTCCGATGCAGCCAGCGCGCTGGACTGGGTACAATCACTGCACCCTGATTCCAAAAACTGCTGGGTAGCCGGTTATTCTTTCGGTTCATGGATCGGCATGCAACTTCTGATGCGCCGCCCGGAAATCGAAGGTTTTATCTCGGTCGCTCCACAGCCGAATATTTATGATTTTGCGTTCTTGGCGCCTTGCCCGTCATCAGGCCTCATCATTCATGGTGAGAATGACAAGGTCTCGCAGCCAAAAGATGTGCAGGTGCTGGTTGACAAGCTCAAAACCCAAAAAGGCATCACCATCACGCAAAAAACCATGGAAGGTGCCAACCACTTCTTCACCGGCCACGGTGATGAACTGATTGCAGAATGTTCCGAATATCTCGACCGTCGCCTTGCAGGTGAACTGGTTGAACCACGTATGAAGCGTCTGCGTTAATCGCTTTTGCTTTCAAACGTAAGAAATCCGGCACTCACCTGCCGGATTTTTTTAAATCTGAAATTCTGCTAGGTTGGCAGGACCAGCCATCAAGCCCGTCAAAACCATCACGACCTTGAGAGACTTGTCAGCCATGCTTCGTTTTCTCGCAGCCCTTTCCGATATTTATCGCGTTGCCACAATGAGCGGCGCTGATTACGCTCGCAGACGCGGTGTCAAAGTTGGCAAAAACTGCGATATTCATACATTTAAATGGGGCTCAGAACCGTTTCTCATCGAAATCGGCGACAATGTCGTGATCTCTTATAATGTGCTGATGGTCACGCATGATGAATCAACGGCTTTGGTCAGAGACGAAAACGGCCGCCGCTACCATATTGCGCCGATCACTATCGGCAATAATGTTTTCATCGGTGCAGGTGCCATTATTCTGCCTGGCGTCACCGTTGGCAATAATGTCGTGATTGGTGCCGGAAGTGTGGTGACCAAAAGCATTGGTGATAATGTCGTGGTTGCTGGCAATCCGGCAAAGTTTATGCAGACATTTGACAGTTTCCATCAAAAAACACTGTCAAAATCATCTGCTCAAGATTTTCCCAAGTCTGACAGCCACCAAAATTGGGCGCTGAAAATTGCCGATCGCACACCGCGACGCATTATCAGCACAGACCAATCATAATTCCGGCTGAATACTGTTTAAAATCAAACGCTCTGTGCTTTCAGCGGCAATCTTTATCAATCCATCTGCCTAATTGATATTTAGCCGCAGGAGCTTTCTTTTTGTTTTCAAAATTTTATGTTAAGGGCAGAGCATAAACAATGAGTAAGTATTCTATACTTCGCAAAAAATAGTCAGGAAAAGGGTATGTCCGGCTTCAAGTCCGATTTTCTTCGCACGCTCTCTGAGCGCGGTTTTATTCATCAGGTCTCCGACGAAAGCGGCCTTGATGAGTTATTCACCAAGGAAATCGTCACGGGTTATATCGGCTTTGACCCAACCGCATCCAGTCTGCATGCGGGCGGCCTTATTCAGATCATGATGCTGCATTGGATGCAGAAAACCGGCCATCGCCCTGTGGCGCTGATGGGTGGTGGTACAGGCATGATCGGTGATCCGTCTTTTAAAGACGAAGCACGTAAGCTGATGACCGAAGAAACCATTGCTGAAAATATTGCAGGCATCAAAAAAGTATTCGCCAATTATCTGACCTTTGGTGATGGCCCGACCGATGCTCTGATGGTCAACAATGCTGACTGGCTGCGCGGTCTCAATTATCTTGAATTCCTGCGCGATGTCGGCCGCCATTTCTCCGTCAACCGTATGCTGTCATTTGATTCTGTCAAACAGCGCCTTGACCGCGAGCAATCACTGTCATTCCTCGAGTTCAACTACATGATCTTGCAGGCTTATGACTATGTCGAGCTCAATAAGCGTTATGGTATGCGCCTGCAAATGGGCGGTTCTGATCAATGGGGCAATATCATCAACGGTATCGACCTTGGTCACCGTATGGATACGCCACAGCTTTACGCACTCACCTCGCCGCTTTTGACCACCTCGTCAGGTGCCAAAATGGGTAAATCGCTCTCCGGTGCGGTTTGGCTCAATGCGGATATGCTGAGTGCCTATGATTTCTGGCAATATTGGCGTAATACCGAAGATGCGGATGTCGAGCGTTTCTTAAAACTCTACACCACGCTGCCTTTGGATGAAATTGCCAAACTTGCAGAACTCGGCGGCTCGGAAATCAACGAAGCCAAGAAGATTTTTGCAACCGAAGTAACTGCAATGCTGCACGGCCGTGAAGCGGCTGAAGAAGCGGCAGAAACCGCTCGCAAAACCTTTGAAGATGGTGGAATTTCCGACAATCTGCCAACTGTCGGCGTTCATCGTGCAACATTGCATGAAGGCATCGGCCTGCTTGCGATGATGTCGCTGGCCGGTCTCGTCAACACCAATGGTGAAGGTCGCCGCCATGTTGAAGGTGGTGCTGTGCGCCTTAATGACGTTGTCATCAGTGATCCGCGTATGATGGTCAATGCCGAACATCTGAACGATCAGGGCGTTATCAAGCTCTCGCTTGGCCGTAAAAAACATATTCTGATCCGCCCGGCGTAAAGCTACACGGACCAAGATACAAAAAAGGCGGCTCTTTATGAGCCGCCTTTTTTATAGGAAACTCAAAAAAACTTAATCAATAACAGCTGCCGCAACAAAGCTGGTCAGAGCAGCAATCACTGAAAGTGCGACAGAGCCAACTTTAGCAGTGAGTGAAGCCACCTCGCCTGAATTTTTGCGGCTGGTACTGTTGAGATAAAACAGAGCGCATCCAATGATCACAATTGAAAAAACAATTGCTGAAACCCACTGAGCAAGTTCTGACATAAGAGGTGTTCACTTCTGTTGCTGGTCGAAAATGGCCAATTATTATCACATATGTGTGACACTACTATAAATTTACCTAATATATAATCACCAAAATCAATGATTGCACGATAAAGCAACAAAAAAGGCCGGGGCGAAACGCACCGACCTTCCTCAAGTCATTTTGCCAGTGCCAGTACATCCGTGGTCAAAGGCTTCAAATGACGATGACATCTGCGAGCGGCTGACGCGTCCAGCGCTCTTAAAGTTACAAACTCTAAAGCAATGTCTGGAGAGAGATATAGCAGCGCAATATGTCTTAAATAAGACAATAAATTTACAAGTAACCAAACACCAAATTAGATCAACTGGCCTTAATCATTTCGATCATTTTCACTCACGCTGTCGCACAATTACCAAGCAGCGCCACCCGCATCCATATTTGTTGCAATTGTTGGCCGGATAAAAAAATGCTTTAAAATCAATGTCTTAATCAAAAGGTGTACCAGTGAAAACAATTACCTATACATTTTCAACTATTGCAATCTTAGCCATGGCGCCTTCTTTAGCGCTCGCCTGCACGACACAAAGAACACCGCATTTTGAGAACGATGAGGTCAAAGTATGGACATCCCATATTTGTCCAAAGGAAGAACTCCCTTTTCATGCGCATCAAAACCCACGCGTTTTAATATCGGAGTCAGATGGCGAAATAGACGTACAATATAAAGATGGTAGAAAATCAAAAATTATCTTGAAGAAAAATATTCCGCTCTATGTCGATGCGAAACAAGGCGCGATGTCACACAATGATTTAAATATCGGAAAAGAACCAATGGATGTCACCGTCATTGAGCTTAAAATCGCGCCCAATAACCGGTAAAATCGATACGTCACTTGAATAACTATTTATGGGGCAGTCACTGTATCTGCCCCATAACCACTACATATTCTGGGAGTCATGAGGCAGGAGTAACCAGCCACAATTCGCGTATAAAGGGGGCGTTTACGACCCGCTTGCCTCTTTCTTTTTCTTCTTATCTTGATCGTAATGCCACTTGATGGCGAAGAACATGCAAACACCAAGCACGACAAGTTTGAAAATCACGAAGATTATTGGAACCCAATCCATTTTTGAGTCTTTCCACGCTACACTCTAACAGAGGCTGCATTAGCACACCCTTGTAAGAGAAAAAATGCAAAAGACGCGCACAATCAAGTGATATCGCTAATTTAGCGCATAAGAATACACATAGCTTCAACATCTCATCAGAACGAGCATGACTAACAGATCATCATCAGTATTGACGTGAGCCCCGCAAACTCCTCCAGATTTTGGTAGAGTTCAATCCTTGGTAGGAGATGGACAATGAAACGCTCACGGTTTTCAGACGAACAGATAATCGGGATGATTAAAGAGCAGGAAGCT
>NZ_BAAADE010000011.1:0-73836 GCF_039522165.1 Paenochrobactrum glaciei | reverse complement strand
GATGCTCAAACAGCATCCGAACGGCACGCGTGCGAAATTCCGGAGAATAACGTTTCGATGTTTTCTTATGTTCCATAGGATCCACTCTATTGGGAGTTAGACCCTCCGGTAAACTCGGGGCGGTTCAATACCATTTGCCGTTGAACTCCATGTCTTGGTGACAAATGACATCTGGATGAAGCTGTCATTATGGTTCTGTTGCAAAGATTTTGAGTTTTGTGTTGAGAAAAATTTCGTCTAGTTATTTTAGCTCTGAAGCAGCGTCGATTTCAGGTGCATGATGGTCAGTTTCAAGGGTAGCCAATATCCCAAATCTGTTATTCTTTATGCTGTTTTGGCTCTTCGGTATCTATTATTTCAGCGACACTGGATGGCGTTGAAACCGCGCATATGGTCCGCAAAGGGCAGTTTGTAATGGGTGTTAAATCATCTCCAAGCAATTCGCCGCACTGGCTGGATAAGTGTGTGCAGAAATAAGTCGCGTCGCGCTTTATTGAAAACTTTGCAACAGAACTACATCCCATCGTGTCAGAATTACATGATCAACGGGGCTATTTCGTTGATCAAGGGCTGCATGCTGTTCGCAATACGAAACAGAGGTTCAATACTAAAATAGTCGGTAAAAAATCGTTTTTTGCTCCATTTTTAATAAATAGCAGAAACTAATTGACTTTGTTCCCAAGATATAAAATGATCAACTATGAATGAATTGTTCAATATAAATCATTTTGAGGGGAAAAATGGACAATTTTAATGATCAACTTGCCAAAGCCGTTGAGACTACAGGGCGTGCTGCATTAGCCAATCAATGTTTGGGCAGGCCTTTAAAGGACAACGAACGCGTATTCGCTGAGCAGTTAAGCCTGATATTTAATGAAGTGGGGCATGACTTTGCTTTGGTTGCCAAAGAGCTCAAAGCCCGCGGTGTTGTTATGCCAAAGCTTGGAGGAAGCGATTGGTCGGTAGCGGCACTTGAAGACGAGTTGAAAGCAATAAACACCGATTTGGATGCCGCATATATGGAATACGGCTATGGGGCTTGAGTATCGTAACGTTACCAAGCAGTTCCTGACCAATGACGGAACAGTTCTAACTGCTGTTAATCAAGTGTCTTTTCACATTGCGGAAGGTGAATTTGTTTCAGTCGTAGGGCCGTCCGGTTGTGGTAAAAGTACGATCCTTAGTATGACTGCTGGGCTCTATCAGCCAACGACTGGCGAAGTCTTATTAAATGGGGAGCTAGTTACAGCACCGAATTCTAAAGTCGGTTTCATGTTGCAGAAAGATCTGCTGCTACCGTGGCGAAACATTATAACCAACATCGAATTTGGTCTAGAAGCACGCGGTGTATCAAAGGCAGAACGTCGTGAGCGCGCACTAAGTGAACTCAAGCATTGTCATTTGGCGGGATTTGAAAATCATTATCCTTATCAATTGTCCGGTGGCATGAGACAGCGTGCAGCGCTTGCACGGACACTGGCAATTGATCCTGCAATTGTATTGCTAGACGAGCCTTTTTCAGCGCTTGATGCCCAGACTAAGATGCTTTTGCAAAACAGCTTTGCAAGCACGATTAAAGAGACTGCCAAGACTACGCTTTTAATCACTCACGATCTTTCTGAAGCAGTTCTCATGTCTGATCGAATATTAGTTTTGAGTGAGCGGCCTGGCACAGTCATTGCAGAAATCAAGGTGGACTTGCCGCACCGTGAGCGCCCGCTGGAGCGTCGAAAACTGGCGGAAGTCAATGATTATGCGGCAGAACTTTTCCAGCTTTTGAAACTTGAAGAAAAGGCGGCTTGAACCGTCATGGGGACAAAAATGAATAAAAGATTCAAAACATTTCTTCTTGCAGCGGCTTTGTCGGTCACGGCCAGTTTTTCGTTTGCAGCGGAGAAAGTCACATACTTATTTCCTGCGCCTGATTTCTTGCCTGCATTTGCTCCGTTTCATTTAGCTAAACACAAGGGTTACTTTGATGAAGCAGGGCTGGATGTAAAGTTTCAGTTAGGTAAAGGCGGCGCCGATGTTGCCAAGCAGGTTGCTGTCGGTAACGCCGATATGGGCGGCGGTATTGGTGATACTGCAATTATTGTACGGGCAAACGGACTGGATATTCGCGGCGTTGCCCTGCTGGGTGGCCGAGGCTTAACGCAAATCGCATGGCGTAAAGACTCTGGTATCAAAAATATCTCTGATATGAAGGGCAAAAATATCGGTGTCATCGATTTCCAGGACACCGCTTATTATAATCTGCTTGCAGTATTTGCCAGTGAGAACATGAGCCGAAGCGATGCCAATATCCAAGCTGTTGGCTCGGGTGGGCTTGTTCAGCTGATGATCTCTGGTGATCTAGTTGGGATGGTTGGCGTACCGGAATGGCTTGCATCTATTAAAGATGCCGGCGTCGAGCTTGAAACCATTTCTGTAGATTCTGTTTTCCCAGCGATGGCACAGGCTATCATTGCTTCTGGTAAAACAATTAATGAGCGTCCTGAAGTCGTTAAAGGCGTCGTAAATGCGGTTTTACGCGCTATCGATGATATTGAAAAAGATCCGGCTCAGGCAGCAAAAGATTATGTGGTCGCAGTGCCTCGTCATGCAGGCAGTGAAGATAAAATTGAAGCTATTATGCGCTCTTACGTAGAGTTGGTTTATCCAAAGGCTGAAAATCGCCCACGTGGTGCCTTTGATCCTGAACAGCTCAAAAAAGTGCAGGATTTTTATCTTGAGAACGAAATCGTTCGTACTGCTGTTCCTATTGAGGATACCTATACAAACCAGTTTGTTACGAGTGAGTGAGGTAGTATGAGCGATATGACCCTCAAGGCCAAAACTAATAAAAATACAGTGGCAAGACCAGCAGCGGATAAGTTGCTTGGTAATCCTCATATTATGACTTTTACTGTTTTGGTCATACTCATTTTGCTGTGGGAATATTTACCGCCAGCCTTGGGGGTTCCCGGTTATATCATTCCAACTTTTTCGCAGTGCATTGTTGAAATGTTCCGGATGTGGAGACAGGAAGAACTGCTGCTGCACCTTGTTTCGACTTTTGTATATACAGTCCTTGGCTTTGTAGTTGGCAGTGCTTTAGGTGCTTTTATCGGTTATTTACTGGGCATGTCGCGGTTTTGGGAAAAGGTTTTATCGCCTTATATTTTAGCCCTGCAAATTGCGCCTAAAGTTGCCTTCGCGCCACTGTTTATTATGTGGTTTGGCTATAATTCGATGCCAAAACTCTTAGTCACCGTCTTGGTCGTTTTCTTCCCTGTGCTCGTCAACGTCCTTCAGTCGATAAAAACGGTTGATCGGGATCTGATTAATTTGGCGCGTGCTTATAATCTGTCGCGCTGGCAAATTTTTATCAAGATTGAGATGCCTTCAACTCTGCCAAACTTGATGGCAGGACTGCGTATTGGTTCAACACTTGCAGTGATCGGTGTCACAGTTGGTGAGTTGGTTGGTGGAAATACCGGTCTAGGTTTCTTGATTTCATACGGCGGAGGTCAGGCAAATGCTGCAATGGTCTTTGTGTCGATCATCTTTCTCACAATCATCGGCATTATTGTTTATTCGACCCTGACATGGGTTGAAGAGCGTGTGCTCCACTATCTGCCGCGGGCGGAGCATTGATGAATTTGTAATGAAATTTTGAGCCTGCAGGGGGAGTGTTTCGTACATTTGAGATGCGCGAACATACTGATTTTTAATCCGTGGGAGGAGAAAAAATGACAACCTTAGATAAAAAAACACTTATCGAAGACCGGGTGAATAAGGGATTGCACGGCTATTGGTATCCTGTTGCCAAGTCGGTCGAAATTAAAGCCAACAAACCTTATGGTACTCAATTATTGGGTCAGAAAATTGTTTTGTGGCGTTCGCCAGACGGTTCGATCAAGTGCCTTGAGGATTTTTGTCCGCACCGTGGTGCGCCACTATCATACGGCGAAATCCATGATGGGGATATTGGTTGTCGTTATCATGGCGTTATCGTGGATGGTGAAGGTGTCGTCAAACGTGTGCCTGCTATGCCGGAATGCGCATTGGAAGGGCGTAAGGTTTTAACCTCTTATCAGACGACAGAAACGAATGATGCCGTTTTTGTTTATGTGCCAAGTGTTGAACAGCCAGAGGCACCAGAGCTTGTATTGCCGCAGGAATTTACAGGTGCTGAATGGACTGGTTTCCTTTGCACTTCCGTTTGGAATACGAACTATCGTTATGCCATCGATAATTTAGCTGACCCTATGCATGGTTGCTATCTGCATGCAGAAAGCTTCACGCTTGCTTATGGCGCAAAACAGGACTTGATGAAGCTGGATAAAACGGATGATGGCTTCAGAATTTCCCGTGTAGGGCAGGTCGGTGAAAACTTTGACTGGACAGAGTTTAGTATCCATCCCGGTACGTTATTTTGTTATCTGGATATTCCTTATCCGCAGGTGGCTGGTCCTGGTGGTAATATGCGCATTGTCGGCTTTGTCATGCCGATGGATGAGCGTCGCTGCAAAGTCTTTTTCTGGCGTATGCGTGCAGTTACAGGTTTGGCACGCGAAAGCTGGCGTTTTCTTTATCGTGCCAAGTTGGAAGCTCACCATTGGGCGGTTTTGGAGCAGGATCGTGTCATGCTGGAAGGCATGCCGGATGATGCGCGCCGACGGGAAATGCTTTACCAGCATGATTTAGGCGTCTCGCGTATCAGACAGGTTTTGACACGTGCTGCAAAGTCACAAATTGAGGCTGAATTAGCGGCAAGCATGGTGGCAGCAGAATGATGTTATCCGGTCGCACGATCATAATAACAGGTGCAGGGCGGGGCTTAGGTTACGAGCTTGCATTTGGCTGTGCAGCACAAGGCGCTAAAATAATTATTGCTGATATAGATCTTGATGCAGCAATAAACACCGTTTCTGCGCTGAAAGAGCAAGGCACTGAAGCTTATGCCTATCATGTGGATTTAGCAGATCCGCAATCAATTGCTGCTTTAGCTGAAAGTGTTAAAAATGATCATGCCGCCGTCCATGGTTTAATCAATAACGGAGCGATTGCCACTGGTATTGGCGGAATTGCTTTTGAAGATATTCCTTTGGACAGTTTTGACCTTGTGCAGCGCGTCAATGTGCGTGGCACTTGGTTGATGGTGTGTGCTTTTGCACCTTTGCTACGAGCATGTGGCTCTGGCCGGATCGTTAATGTTGCATCTGATACGGCTTTGTGGGGTGCGCCGAATTTGTTGTCCTATGTGGCTAGTAAGGGAGCGGTTATGGCAATGACGCGCTCCCTCGCAAGAGAGCTCGGCCCCGATAATGTCGGAGTAACGGTGGTAGCACCAGGTATTCTAACAACGAAGTCTACTGATTACGTGCCGGCTGCCCGCCATGAATTATATGGCAATGGCCGTGCAGTGCCAGGACCACAATCACCGCAAGATATTACCGGAACGGTCGCCTTCCTTGTCAGTGAAAGTGCTTTGACACTGACCGGTCAAACTTTGCCGGTCAATAATGGTTTTGTATTCAATTGAGGTATGTAATGGCGTTTGAAGAAGCCAAATCAGCGGGTGTGAATTATCTGGAGCGTAAGGGCTCCGGCACGGTCGTTGTCTGCCTGCACGGTATTGGCAGCAACGCTTCTTCATTTGAAGTATTACTCCCTTATTTACCCGATAATTGGAGGGTCATTGCTTGGAATGCACCAGGATATGCCGGTTCTGAACCGTTAGTTGAGGAATGGCCGCTCGCACTTAATTATGCGCAAGCATTAAAAGCTTTTCTTGATCGGCTTGGCGTTAAGAAATGTCACATTTTCGGGCATTCTTTAGGAACGCTGATGGCCTCATCATTCGCCAAATTATATCCTGATATGGTTGACAAGTTAATTCTTGCTTCATGTGCATTGGGGCATGGCGTTAAGGTTGGCAGTCAGCTTTCCGAACAAGCAAAAGCACGATTAGATGATCTGGATAATTTGGGAGCAGATGCTTTTGCGAAAGCTCGTGCGGGCAATTTAGTTTATCAACCTGAAAAAAATCCTCAGCTTGTCGAACGTGTTTATCAAACCATGCGTACGGTCAGCAATCCTGGATATTCGCAAGCTGTTCATATGCTGGCTTCAGGTCAACTCTTGAAAGACTGTGAACATCTCAATGTTCCGGTTTCGGTTATTGTCGGTGCGCAAGATCAAATAACGCCATTGGATAATAATGGCCAAGTCTGGTCGGTGGTTAAAAAACACAGCCGCCATGGCTTTGTGTCCGTACCAGATGCGGGACATGCGCTTTATCAGCAAGCACCGGAGGCGGTTGCCCAATTTATGATACGTGAATTGGAGCAGCGCAATGTCTGAACCAGAAAAACCGTCACCCCTTTATGTCGTTCCACCGGTACAGCGTGCATTTTTACTGTTACGCTATATTGCTTCAGGTAATCGCTGTGAGAAAATTGGAAAAGCGGTCACTGATACTGGTTTGAACCGCACAACTCTCATTCGACTGTTGCAGACACTCGTGGATGAGCGGGCTATCGAAAAACGTGCAGATGGTTATCATCTTGGTATCGGACTGATCAGTCTGGCAGGCGATGCACTTTTTGCTCATGATATAGTTGAATATGCGCGGCCTGTCTTAGAAAGACTTGCGCATGAGACGAAACTGTCAAGCCATTTGGGCGTTCTTGATGGTCAGGAAATAGTATATTTACTCAAGTCGAACCCTAATGTTCACTTAATCTCGAATGTCAGGGTGGGGCGCCGACTGCCCTCATACGCAACGACTATCGGGCGGATATTACTTGGAGCTTTGCCTGCGGATGAGGTTCGGGAACTTCTCCATGATCTGCCATTTAAGAAATACACACAAAAAACTGCTCCCGATATTGAAGAGCTCATCACGCAAATAACTGAGGACCACGCGATTGGTCTTGCATGGAGTTATTCCAATTTTGAACGTGGCCTTGGATCATGTGCTGCCGCAGTTTTTGACCGTAACGGTCAGGCTGTGGCCGGCATCAATGTGACAGGACATGAAAGCCATTTTGAACCTAACTCCCCGTCGAGAGAACGTATCGGGCAATTGGTTGCCGAAAGTGCGAAAACATTGTCGGCGATGATGGGACATCAGACAATGTCGGTCGGGGGGACAATGAGGAGGAACGCACGTGACTAGTCCGAACAAAGAGAAAATACGTGTTGGCGCATTGCGTGGTGTTATGATGCGTGCGCCCGGGATTACTGCAACTGTTGGCTTTTATGAGAACAACTGGGGTTTAAGTGTTTCTCATAAAGAAGACGGTACAGTGCTACTGCGTGGCACCAGTGAAGAACCGTTTCTATACGGTCTTCGCGATGACAGTGTCTATGGCGTTGATTATGTTCATTTTTCGATGCCGGACCGAGCGCAGATGGACGCGCTGCATCAGCAGATCATCGCTTGTGGTTATCAACCGCTCAGCGAGCCATATGAATTTGATGACTTTGCTGGTGGTTATGGATTTGAAGTACTCGATCCTGACAACCGCCGCTTGAGATTTCGTTGTGATGCCAAACTGCTGGATGTTGTACCAGGTCATGCGTTACCGGCTAAAGTCTCGCATGTTGTTTTGAACACGCCTAACATGGAAGCAACGCAAGATTGGTATACGGATGTTTTAGGCTTCCGTGTAAGCGATTACTCCGCCGATCAGATGGTTTTTTTGCGCTGCAACACTGATCATCACTCGATCGCACTTGTCCGTGCCCATTACCCAAGCATCAATCATGTAGCATTTGAAATGCCGACTATTAATGATTTTATGCGCGGGATCGGGCGCATGAAACAACAGGGACATGTGCCGACATGGGGCCCGGGACGTCATGGTCCAGGCGATAATCCTTTTGCCTACTTCGTGTCGCCATCAGGCTTTGTCATCGAATTTACTTCCGAGTTGCAGCAGATTGATGAAAGTGTCCATATCGCACAGGTCTGGCCGCGTGATGATCCGGAGAAAATGGATCGTTGGATGACTGCTGGCCCACCAACCGCTGCACAACGCGCTATTATGCAAGGTCGCCCAGATCCCGGTTTTCCAGATTTGAGGTCATCCGATGAGTAAAACCTATCAAGGTCTTGTTGCAGTTGTCACAGGCGGTTCATCGGGTATTGGTTTGGCTACGACGAGACGCTTGCTTGAAGAAGGCGCGCGCGTTGCAATTTGTGCGCGTACTGAGGAAACCTTGACTAAAGTCACAACTGATTTAAGTCAGGAATTTGGTGAACAAAATATCATGGCCAATGCTTTGTCTGTCTTAGATGAGGCAGCCATGAATGATTTTGCCAATAAGGTGCAAACGACTTTTGGTCGTTGTGATCTTCTGGTCAATAATGCTGGTCAAGGACTGGTTTCTACCTTTGCAAACACAACGGATGAAAAATGGCGCGCTGAGTTTGAGCTTAAAATGTTCAGCCAGATTTATCCGGTGCGCGCCTTTCAAAACATGCTGGCGGAAGCAAATGGTTCAATTGTGGCCGTTAATTCGCTTCTGGCTTACCAGCCTGAGCCACATATGGTTTGCACCTCGTCAGCGCGCGCAGGGGTACAAAACCTGCTTAAGTCGTTAAGCGTGGAATTAGCACCTGCCATTCGGGTCAATTCAATCTTGATTGGTCTGGTGGATTCAGCGCAGTGGCAACGACGTTTTGAAGCGCGTGAAGACCAGTCACAATCCCGTGCCGCTTGGTATGCAGCATTGGCGAGCCAAAAGAAAATACCACTTCAACGCCTTGGACTGCCGGAAGAAGCGGCAGAAGCAATCCTGTTTCTCGGGAGTCGCAAGGCTGGTTACATTACAGGTGCGCAGCTGGAAGTTTCTGGCGGTCTATCGCGTTATATTTAAATAAAAAGGGTTCGATATGGATATCGGCACGCTTGACCAAACACAAACCGTCGGTGACTTCATTGCAAAATATCTCGCAGATATCGGCGTTGAAGTTATGTTTGGTGTTATCTCTATTCATAATATGCCGATTTTAGATGCGGTAGCACGTCAAAATCGTATTCGTTTTGTGCCAGCACGTGGTGAAGCAGGTGCCATGAATATGGCTGATGCTTATGCGCGGGTAAGCGGTAAGCTTGGGGTCGTGATCACTTCAACGGGTACTGCTGCCGGTAATGCTGCCGGTGCGCAAGTTGAAGCGCTAACCGCAGGCTCACCAGTGCTGCATATTACAACACAAGTTGATACAGAATTTGCTGACCGCGATCGTGCAGCTATTCATGATGTTCCGCGCCAACCTGATATGCTGAAAGGTATTTCGAAAGCATATTTCCGCATGTGGGATGCCAATAGTGCGATTGGTGCTTTAACTGCTGCGGTGACTGCGGCCATTAGCGCGCCTATGGGGCCTGTGAGCCTGGAAATTGCTGTTGATGTGCAACGCAGCCCGATAAATACGAAAAGCAAAATATATGCTCCGCAGCCAGTGCGTGTTCAGCCAAACTTACAGACAGTAGCTGATATTGCAGAATTGGTAAAAACCGCAAAACGTCCATTATTATGGTTAGGCGGCGGTGCACGCGGAGCAGAAAAACAGGCGAGTGAATTAGCAAAACGCGGTTTCGGGATTGTGACCAGTACCAACGGTCGTGCGGTTGTATCAGAAGAAAACCCAGCTAATCTGGGGGCGTTCAATATGACCCCGGATAGCCAAAAGATCTATGACAGCTGTGATCTTATGATCGTGGTGGGTTCTCGTTTGCGTGGTAATGAAACACGCAATAATAAAATGCCGTTACCACAGCCGCTCATTCAAATTGATGCGGATGCTTCTCAAGGTGGGCGCAATTATCCGGTTGAGATTTTTGCGCATGGCGATGCTGCACTGACCTTGCAAGCGTTGTTAGACATTCTTCCAGAACAACTCAATACGGATGCCAACCTTGCTTTTGATATTGCGGCAGCGCGTGCCAAGGGAGAAGGGCATATGCGCGATGTACTGGGCGAATATCAAATGATTGCAGAAGCCTTGCAAAGCCGCGTTCATTCTGGCCGACATCCTTGGGTGCGTGATGTCACGATTTCGAACTCTACCTTTGGTAACCGCTATGTCAAAATTGCAGCGCCACATTTGGGTGTTCATGCTCTGGGTGGAGGCATTGGCCAAGGTGTATCTATGGGTATTGGCGCGGCCATTGCTTCTGGTGACACAAAAGCCGTTACATTATTGGGTGATGGCGGCACTATGCTTGGTTTGGCCGAGCTCATTACAGCTGTCGATGAGAATGCCAATCTTGTTTATGTTTTGATGAATGACCAAGCATATGGGGTCATTCAAAATATTCAGGACGCGCAATATGACTCAAGACGTCACTATTCAAAAGTAGCGGTACCGGATTTTGGTAAGCTTTGCGCGTCAATTGAAATGCCACATTTAAAAGTCAGCGATGCTGATGAATTTGGCGCAGTCCTTGATCAGGCACTGGCTATGGATGGCCCTGTTGTTCTGGAAGTGGACATGACTGCAATCGGTCCATTTGCACAAGCATTTGCAGGTCCTCCAGCAGGCGCTGCCGGTAACGGAGGAAAATAATGCGCGTCGGGTTGATTGGATATGGCAATATAGCACGGACATTATTGGGATTGTTGGCGTCGCATTTACCGAAGCCTTTATCGTCTCTCACGGTTTTGTCGCTGCCGGAATTTGCAGATCAAACGCGTCGCGATCTTGCATCAGATGGTGAAAATGTTGCGGATGAACTCGTTGTTTGTGACAGTTTTGATGCCTTTGTAAGCCAAGATTTGGATCTTGTCATTGAATGTGCCGGACATGTTGCTGTCTCTGATCATGTGCCTCTTCTTCTTGTAAGAGGCATTGATACGATTATTGTTTCCATTGGTGCGCTTGCCGATCAAAAGCTGGAAAAACGTTTGCGTGATGCAGCTGAAACCGGTGGCGGACAAATAATTCTACCAGCCGGGGCCATTGGCGGTATCGATTTGTTGGCGGCTCTTGGGGCTGCGGGGTTGCTTTCGGTCACCTATGTTGGCCGAAAGCCGCCGGTCGCATGGGTTGGAACGCCTGCTGAGGATTTATTTGATCTTGGGGCGATCACTGAAAAAACAACCTTCTTTAAAGGTAATGCCCGCGAGGCGGCACAGCAATATCCTAAGAATGCTAATGTTGCCGCAACCTTGGCACTTGCGGGATTAGGCTTTGAGAAAACGCAAGTAGAATTGATTGCTGACCCATCTGCATCCGGCAATATGCATGAATATCAAGTGGAGTCTTCAATCGCCAATTATCGCATCGCGATTGAGAATAAAGCATCGGCTGCTAATGCTAAAACCTCTGTTACGACGGTTTATAGCGTTCTTCGCACCATTTTAAATCGAGTACAGAGTGTTGTGATATGAACATAAGTGATAAAATTTCAGACATTAGTTTTTCTGATACCCGTCTTTTCATTGGTGGTGAATGGGAAGAGGGAACAGGCGCAGATATTACTTCGATTTTCCCGGCCGACGGCAGCATTAATTGTGTGCTGAAAGGTGCTTCCGTAGCTGATGGGGAACGCGCAATCAAACGTGCAAAAGCTGCACAATCTGACCCTGCATGGCGTAATTTACTACCGCATCAACGCGCACGTTATCTTTATGCTATCGCTGATGGTATTGAAAAAAATGCTGATCGTATTTCGAAAATTCAAACGCTTGATACCGGAAAAACACTGACAGAAACCAGAGCGCTTGCTCTTTCTGCTGCTGCAACATTCCGTTATTTCGGCGCGGTGCTGGAAACATCAGATGATGAATTGACTGCACAACGGGGCGAATATCTCACTTACTCATTGCATGAGCCGCTTGGCCTTGTTGCTGCAATCACGCCATGGAATTCACCTATTGCCTCTGATGCTCAGAAAGTTGCGCCGGCTTTGGCGGCAGGTAATGCTGTTTTATTGAAACCAGCCTCCTGGACACCGTTGGTTAGCCTTGAATTAGCACGTATTATCGAAGCTTCTGGGCTGCCAAAAGGGCTGTTTTCCGTTTTGCCGGGTGCCGGGCGTGAGATTGGTAATCTACTGGTTGAGCATCCTGATATTGCCAAAGTCAGCTTTACAGGCGGTACATCAACCGGTCGTGCATTGGCAGTCAAAGCGGCGCAAAAACTTATGCCGGTTTCTTTGGAACTAGGCGGAAAATCACCAACGATTGTTTTTGAAGATGCCGATATAGATTTGAGCATAGCGGGGCTTTTATTCGGGATATTCTCGTCTACCGGTCAAAGCTGTATCGCAGGTTCGCGACTTTTCGTTCAAAAATCGATTTATAAAGAATTTGTCGAAAAATTGGTAACTGCAACCAATAAACTCGTTGTTGGCCATCCGTTTGATCCAGCTACTCAAGTTTCAACTTTGGTTCACCCTGACCATCGTCAGAGTGTTGCGGATTATGTTGAAATGGCACGTGCTGATGGTGGTTTGATCTTATGCGGTGGTGAAGCACCAACTGGTGATATCTACGATAAGGGAGCTTTCTATCTTCCGACAATTATTGCTGGTGTAACCAATGATGCACGCATCTGCCGTGAAGAGGTTTTTGGGCCCGTTTTGGTCGTGATGCCATTTGAAGATGAAGCCGATGTTATCGCGATGGGCAATGATAATGAATATGGCCTTGCTTGTGGTTTATGGTCACCGGATTTTGCGAAATGCTGGCGGGTAGCAAGAGCCATTAATTCCGGCACCGTGTGGATCAATACTTATAAGCAATTTTCTATTTCGACACCATTTGGTGGTGAAAAAGACAGTGGAATGGGACGAGAAAAGGGTCGCAACGGCATAAAAGCCTATATGGCTCAAAAATCCATTTATCAAGATATCTCCGGCAAACTGCACCCATGGGCGAAAGTACACAATTCATAAGGGGTGATGAGACATGACACTGAGTGTTGCAATTGTTGGAGCCGGGCCTTCTGGCTGTTATCTGGCACAAGCTTTGGAAAAAGCCGTGCCTGATAGTCGGATTGATTTAATCGATCGTCTGGCTGCTCCTTATGGCCTGGTTCGCTATGGTGTGGCACCTGATCATCAAGGCACAAAAGGTGTCATTCGGCAGTTTGCTCGGTTGTTTCAGCGCGACAATGTTCGTTTCTTTGGCAATGTCACGTTGGGACAAGATATCAAGCTTGAGGCTTTACGCGACATATATGACGTCGTTGTTCTGGCAACAGGTTTGTCACAGGATAAATCTTTAGGGATTGAAGGCGAAGAACTATCTGGAGTCATGCGCGCCGGCGATCTGACACGGTGGTGGAATGACCATCCGTTCAGTCGAGAGCCGGAAGCTTTGTCAGGTTCGGATTTAGTGGTGCTGGGCAATGGAAATGTGGCGATTGATATCACCCGCCTGCTTGCGAAAACAGAAGATGAATTCGAAAGTTCCGACTTAGGATTACATCATAATGACGGCTTCGTTTCGTCAGACATTCGTAACATTCATATTGTGGGCAGATCGGATGCTGCTGCCGCAAAATTTGATCCGGCCATGATAAAGGAATTGGGGCGTCTTCAAGATGTAAAGATTATTGTTGAGGTGCCGTCAGAGGATGCAAACACTGATCGGTCGCAAAAATGCTTGGAAGCTTTGCGCTCTATTCAAAATGTTACGCGTGATAATGCATCCAAAACAATTCACTTTCATTTTGGGTGGACACCGCAACGCTTAACAGGTGTCGACGGCAGATTACATCAAGCGCATTTTTGCCGCACATCAGGCGAAGGAGAGTTACAATTAACTTGCCATCACTTGATTACGGCCATCGGGTTTGAGGACGATGCAAGTCTGCCACGTGCTCAATTACTTGATGCTGCACAGGATATTGATGCAGGGCATATAAACGGTAATCTTTATGCATGTGGTTGGTTTCGTCGCGGACCAACTGGAACAATTCCGGAAAACCGTGCTGATGCCATCACTGTGGCAGGGCGTATTGCAAACGACTTAGCTGCAGGTCGCCTTGTGGCAGGACGGAAGGGCAATGAGCAACTGAAAATGATGTTTCCGGATGCAGTAGGCTTTGAAGGTTGGCAAAAAATTGATGCAGCAGAAATAGCTGGCGCCTCTTCTGGACGTTGTCGACAAAAAATAAAAGATCATAGCCAAATGGTCAGCATTTCAAAAACTTAAACCAGATATCATGCTTAGGGTGAGGGCGTATGATGATGATTTCAATTCTATATGGAACAGAAACCGGCAATACAGAAATGTTGGCTGAAGATGTTGCTGGTGAACTGAGCGCAGAGCATGAGGTCACCGTATGTAATCTCGATAGTTTTGCGCCACATGAATTTTCGTCAAGCCAACTTTATCTCATCATTTGTTCCACTTATGGCGACGGCGAATTACCTGCTTCAGCACAAGGTTTCGCAAAAATTTTGACAGAGGAACAAACGGATTTATCCGCTGTCTCTTTCGCTGTTTTTGGCCTTGGAGATAGTGAATATACCGATACATATAATTTTGGCAGTAAACATATTGCTGAGATCATGACAGTCCGTGGCGCAAAACAGATTGGCTTGCGTGTTGTTCATGATGCGTCGGGGCCGGATTTGCCCGAAGATATTGCCCTGCCTTGGGCACAAGAAGCTGTCGCTCTATATCAAAGCCAGATGGAGGATGCTTAATGACCAGTGCTGCATCCATATATCAACGTTTGGCACAGCCATGGAAACATGGTGCTTATGAAGACATGCGCAATATTGTATGTGATGATGCGCTGGATTTATCAGATAAGAAATTATGCGGCGTGGACTTTAGAGGCGCATATTTTAAAGCCCCTGTTATTTTTTCGAGAGCGCAATTTCAAGGTGTATCGTGGTTTGAAGGTGCGGTGTTTGAAGGTGATGTCTACCTCGATCATGCGCAATTTGATAATGATGCACGTTTTGAACATTGCCACTTCAAAAAAAACGTCCACGCAAATTCGGCTGAGTTTAGAGGCGTTGCCAGTTTCAACCATGCCCTTTTCGATGGCACATGTGATTTGAGCCATGTGGTTAGTTACGGGAATTTTGCATTAGAAAATACGCGGTTCAGTCAAAAGGTATCTTTTGATGCTGCTGAATTTATGGGCGGTTTATGGTGTGATCATTGCGATTTGACCAATCCGGCAAGCTTTTCTGAATCGCAGGTACATGGGCGTTTATGGTTGCGTGACGCACGCCATACCAACCAACCATTAGGAGCTGAGGCCTTTAACCTCGCTTTTGGCTATATCTATATGTGACTTATAATTTTTATCGGGAGTGAGAAATGGAACAGCTGCGGATAGGTATTTGTGGCGGCGGCGTTGGTGGTTTATGTGCTGCTTTGAGTTTGCAGCAAGCAGGACACAACGTCACAATATATGAACGTACATCGCAATATGGGCGGATTGGTGCCGATGTTAATCTGACACCAAATGCGGTTCATGCTTTGGATAGTCTGGGAATTGGTGATGTACTTCGCGAGACAGCTGCTCGCCCGACTTATCGGATTAGCCGCACTTGGGATAGTGGTGAGGAAACATCAAGACTGCCGATGAGTACCGCTGCACAAGAGCGCTATGGAGCACCGCAATTAACATTGCATCGATCCGACATTCTTGCAGCCCTTGAAGAAGCATTGCAAAAAGACACGATCCAGTTTGGCAAGAAAATTACTGGTGTTACGCAAGGTGATAATTGTGCCAGCCTAGTCTTTGATGACGGCACAAGTGAAACATTTGACGTTGTAATTGGTGCCGATGGTATCCATTCCGTTATACGTACAGCACTTTTTGGTCCAGATGATCCAAAATTTACCGGCCTTGTTTCGTATCGTGCTGCCTTTAAAAGGGAGAGAGCAGGTGATCTGCCGAATTTGGATGCCTTTACCAAATGGTGGGGCCCGACTGCGGAATATCAAATTGTAACATTCCCATTAACACGGGGCGAAGAGATCTTTGTTTTTGCAACTGTGCCACAGAACGATTGGCTTGAAGAAGGCTGGACATTACCTGGCGATATTAATGAATTGCGTGCTGCATATAAAGATTTCCATCCGGAAGCGCGAGCTCTGCTTGATGCATGTGAAGAAGTAACGCGATCAGCGCTGCATGTTCGTGATCCTATGGCGCAATGGTCAAAGGGAAATGTCACTATATTGGGTGATGCGGCGCATCCGATGGTGCCATTTATGGCTCAAGGCGCATGTATGGCAATTGAAGATGGCGTGGTGTTGGGAAATGCGCTTAAAGGTCAGGCACTTATAGATGTTCCGGCTGCTTTGCTACGATTTGAAGAAGCCCGTAAGGAGCGCACCGCTCATATCCAGCGTAGTTCTTTGGCTAATGAGTGGCTAAAAGGCAAAGGAAATGCAGATTGGGTTTATGGTTATAAAGCAACCGACGCTTTGAACGTTGCTGCATAAATTTATCTGAATTAGGGTGGATTAAGACAAATGAAATTCAGAGCGATATTTTAGTATCGCTCTGATTATTTTTTTGGAAATTTCAGACCTATTGGCCCTGCCATCCTAAGAGAGCTGATATTCTTTTGGCTGTTTGTTGAATTTCAATCGATACAGAATTGGTAAGAGCTTCAATATTATCAGTATCGGCTTGTATGCTGAGATTAATGGCTGCCACAACAGTACCGGTCATATCATATAACGGGGCAGCAATACTGGCGATGCCAGCCTGAAAATCACCAATATGCGTGATTGTTTTTTTCCCTTTATCGCTCTTCCACTGTGAAATAATAGGCTCCAATCGATGCTGAATGCCGGTGGAATGCATATCAGTTCGGTATAATTTTAAAATATCTTCTTCATTGAGACTTGCTAATAACATTCGTCCCATTGTTGTACTGCGGGCAGGCAGCCTGCTGCCGATATGGACAATGCTTGTATTTGCATGAAAAGAGGGAATTCGTAAAACGTAAAGAACGCTCGTTCCATCTAATATGCCCATATGTGCAGACCAGCCTGTTTTATCTCTGAGGCCTTCAAGTACAGGCATTGCAACATCAACAAGTTCGCGCGTTGCTAAATACCCATAACTTAGACGCAAGACTGCGGGCCCCAATGTATAAGTATGGTTCCGCTCGTCGTGTAATAAGCAGCCGTCATGGGCAAGCGTATAAACAGTTCGAAACACAGCCGAGCGACTTGTGCCTAATATCTCCGCCAACTCTGTCAAAGATAGGTTAGGTTTTTCCGGGGTGAACGCTCGCAAAACTTGCAAGCCGCGCATCAAGCCTGGAACGATATACCGATCTTCTTGCGATTTTTCCATGAAAATGTTTTGCCTGTAAAACACTGTCTTATATAGAAAACAGAAGTTACATAAAGTCAGTTCCTATTCAAGCAATAATAATCTGGAGGAACAGACTATGGATAACCAACCAACTAAACTTGCACTAGCAGACCGTATGCAGGCTCATGTGGGACGCTTTACTGATAAGGTTTTTGATTGGAAAGCCTTTCCAAGCAATGTGGGTTATGAAGATTTAGCACGCGCACAGATGCGCTATATTGGTGCAGGCGGCTCCCCCAAAGCCGGAGACACAAGCACTCTAAAACCAGATAATTTTACTGTAAGTCTTATCTATAAAGAACCAGGTAAATACGCAGCTTGCCACTCACACGAGATTGAAGAAAGCTTCCTGATCATTGATGGCGCTTTGATTGTAGGCTGGGAGCGTGATGGCGAAGTTGTTGAGGTTAATCTTGGGCCTAAAGACATGATCTTAAACGCGCGGGATATTGGTCATGGTTTCCGTGTTGATGGGGTTGAGCCTGTTATGATGTCGATTTCTGTCGATGTTGGCAAACCATTGCCACCTGTTTATCTCTATCACCCAAAAGATACAGCACCTGAATTAGCACGTAGTTTCGGTGCTGAGCCAGGTAAAACCATGCATTTTGATCGCAATGGCACACACCCGCTTCAAAAACAAATGGCACAATATGTTGTCCGACATTCTGAGCTGCCAACGATATGGGAAGATGCGGGCTTTACGCGCAAGGTTTATGTCGGCAAGGGTGGTATTGAACATGATACTTGCCGTAAGGAAATGTTGGGCATTCCTTCACGTGTTGGCGTCAAGCCTTTCACACGTGATGTTGAAGATGCGTTTCTGGTTCTGGAAGGTTCGCTTATCGTTGGCTGGGAAGAAAATGGTGAGAAGTTTGAAACTGAACTCGGGCCGCGCGATCTTCTGAAAACACCGGCTGGCCAGCCACATTGGTTCCGCAATAACGGTGCTTCTCACGCAACGGTTTGGTATATTGTTGGAAATGCTGAAGCTGAAACCGTTAAATACGAAAAAGCATAAATAACTTGGTTTTTCCTATGTCAGTCCCGCTTTATGAGCGGGGCTGATATGAGAACTGAATATGACATAATTTGAGGATTATGTCTGCTCGCGATTGAAGATCAGAAAGATTAAGTGGTTTTTGCGTAACCTAGTTCGGCGGAAATAAGATCAGCAGCTTTACGCATTTGTAATTCTATGTTTTTCAAAGCGTCTTCGTCTATTTTAAAATAAGCATCAGGGCCTGTCACATTTATAGCCGCAATGACCGTGCCTGTATGATCATAGACAGCGCATGCACATGACCCAATCCCAGCTTCAAAAGTGCTGATGTTCCAAACAATTCCATCGTTTAGTTCTATTGCCAGCTGCCCGATTAATTCTTCAAGCGTGCTTGGTGTTTGGGATGTAAAAGTTTCCATATCAATATCACGATATAAATGACGTAATTCATCACCGGTCAGATGAGAGAGTAGCACACGTCCCATGGTTGTAGCGTGGGCAGGTAAACGGCTTCCTTCACGAACATTGCTGACAAGATGTGTATTAGGCGTTTCTCTAATCATATAAACAACGTCGCGCTCATCCAGAATGCCTAAATGTGCAGAAAGGTTGAGCTGCTTGGAGAGCTCCGCAAGCACAGGCTTGGCTATACGCACAACATCACGATTACTGATAGCGCCAGCTGCAAGTACAATAAGTCCTGCCCCCAGTTGATATCCGGCACCAGGTGCAATTTCTTCAATTAACCGTTCACGCATAAGAGTATGAATAATTCTGATGAGTGTTGTCCGGTTAATAGATAATTTTTTGGCAGTAGAGCTCAAATTGCGACAAGGATTACCAGCCGCGATGTAGCGGAGAACTGTTATAGCACGCAAGACAGGTGGAACGAGATATAAATCACTATCTTGTTCTTCTGCCGTTGTTGCAGACTGAGCGGAGCTATCTGTCATTTTTATATATTGCCTAATGTTCATATGTGACCATTAAGGCCTATCGCATTTTTAGACAAATTAACACTACCTTTCCAACCCGGATGAACTGTTCATTCATATGAAATTTATTGGCAATTAATGTAGCTCAAACGTGTTTTTAAGGTAGCTAGCCCCTTTTGCCTTTTCAAACATGTGTTATAATATGAATATAATGTTTTATATTGAACAATTGAAAAGGGAGGAATTTCAATGTTTCAATCTACGCGCCGCCGTTTTTTGCAGGGAGCAGGGGCTGGTTTTGTTTTATTAGCGAGCGGTAATTCCGCTTTTACAGCCAATAAAACTTTCCGTTTTATTACACCATTTACACTTTCTCTGGCCTTTAGCCCTGTATTATACGCGAGTGCTGCCGGTTATTATGAAGATGAGGGTTTAAATGTAGAAATCGAAGCCGGTAAAGGCGCTTCGCTTGTTTCACAAATGGTAATTGCCAAGCGTATGGAATCCGGGCGTACCGGAGGGACAAATTATATCGTGTCCAACGTTAATGATAACGCTCCGATGATTTCTATCGCAACCATTGCACAGCTTTCTCCATTTTTTGTTCTTTCAACCGATAAAGATCCAGTAAAAACAATGGCCGACTTGCAAGGTCGCACAGTTGGCATGGCGACATTGGGCGGTTCGATGGAAGGAACCATCGATTTGATGCTTAAAAAAGAGGGAATTTCCCCTGACAGTGTCAACAAGGTTAAAGTTGCGGATTCCGCCGCATCATTTGCACTGGTTGAGGCTGGTCGTGCCGGTGCTTTTGTCGGCAACATATCTTCCATGATTACGGCGACGCATGGAATGGATGGTGTGCATTCGATGGCCATTGATGATGGCATTCCTGGGCAGGTTTATGTCGCCAGACCGGATGAAATTGAAGCAGATCCAGAGCGTTTTGTGAAATTTTTGCGCGGGACACATCGTGCTGCAGTTGAAATTGTTGAAGCTCAGGATCTTGGCCCAATTCTAGATAAAATTGCGTCCAAATATGAAGTGAATGGTATTGCAGATCGCGCCATTGCCAGTGAAGATTTACGTGCCAATGCAGATAACTGGGCTTCTAAAGGCAAGGAAAACATTCTGCGAAATGTACCTGAAGTTTGGGATAGCGCCGTCAAGCTGCTGGCGGAGGCAAAGCTCATCAATAAAGTAGTCGATCCTCAGACACTTTATACAAATAGCTTATTAGAGCAGGCACTGGCTAAATGACTTTAATGCCGCAGAATAATATACAATCTGAGATTAGTTTGCAGTCTGTCGGTAAGATATTTGGCAGTGGTGAACATGCCGTACAGGCCATTCGCAATGCCAGTCTGGAAATGCCACGGGGAGAGTTTATATCGTTATTGGGTCCTTCTGGCTGCGGAAAAACGACTTTGCTTCGTATCATTGCAGGGCTCGAAGTACCCAGTGAAGGCGAAGTTCTTATCCGGAATAAGCCTGTATGGGCGAAGGGGAAACGAGACGGGGAAGCAATTAAACCGGTTTCCATGATGTTTCAGGAAGCCAGATTATTTCCGTGGTTTTCGGTTATCGAAAATGTAGCCTTACCATTAAGAATAAGAGGTGTTTCTACAGAAGAACGCTTGGAAAAAGCACGGAGTTTATGTGCAACCGTCGGTCTATCTGGCTTTGAAAATGCTCGTCCGAACGAATTGTCAGGAGGGATGCGCCAACGCGCATCTCTCGCAAGGGCACTGATCACCCAACCGCAGGTATTGCTTCTTGATGAGCCTTTTGGCGCACTGGACGCAATGACACGCGATACGTTGAATCTGGAGTTAATGGCAGTTTGCGAAGCGAGTAAAGTTACTGCGATTTTAGTTACTCACTCCATTAATGAGGCCACGTTTTTAAGCAACCGTGTGGTTATGTTGGCACCAAGGCCTGCACGAATTGTCAGTATAGAAACAATGCCTTTTCCAAGGCCTCGCACACTGGATGTTCAGCGCAGCGCAGAGTTTCAGGATGTTTCGGCGCATTTGCGTGGAATTTTGACGGGGCAGAAAAATGCATAATGATGTGACATTGAAAATCGTTTTACCCATTGCCACAGTTGCTATTTTCTTCCTTGGCTGGTCTTTTTATGTACATAGTTCTGGGATTTCAGACTTTATTTTACCTGCGCCTGAGCAAATATTAGTGGCATTCATTGATATGATCAGTGACCCCAAAGTCTGGTATCATGCCCGGATAACAGTAACTGAAGCGGTGAGTGGCTTCTTCATAGCGGTCGCGCTTGGTATGGTACTTGGCTTTATGATGGCACGAGTGCAGGTTTTGGAGTGGGCCTTTAAGCCCTTTATCGTTTCACTTCAATTAATACCTAAAATTGCATTGGCACCGCTGTTTATTCTTTGGTTTGGTTTTGGTTTGGAATCTAAAATCTTTATGGCTGCGGCTTTATCGTTTTTCCCGGTTTTCTCCAACTCTTTGCTCGCGTTTCGCTCTGTCGAAAGTGGCGATAATGACGTTATGACAATGCTGCAAGCCAATGCATGGCAACGTTTTGTCATGCTGGATTTTCCATCCGCGATGCCGATCATTTTTGCTGGTATGGAAGTGGCCGTCGTCATGTCGATGATCGGGGCGATTGTAGGTGAATTTGTCGGCGGCAACGAAGGCTTGGGCTATCTTGCGGTTTCCTATTTGCAAGAGTTGCAAGTACCGCGCTTGTTTTCCGTTATTGTGTTTCTGACCCTGATAGGCCTGGCTTTATATACGTTTATTGCACGATTGCGGTACTGGTTTGTTCCTTGGCATGCATCAAGCAAGAAAAAGGCCTGATTTTCAATGGCACTAAAATCCGTAGTCCACACATTGGATGGACTACGGATACGGCTCTATTGAAATCATTTCCCCCATTAACGTGAGAGAACTGACATGAATTATCATATAAAGAATGTTCTATTTGCTTTCACTGCTTGTTTGCTGGCAGTAACGAGCAACATCACTATGGCTAATGAATTAGACATCAATGATACTAGTGATACAAATCTAAAAATTCATTTTTTGGGTACTGGAAGCCCCATTCCTCTGACTTCACGCTTCGGGCCTTCTATTTTAATTCAGGCAGGTGATCAGTACTTATTATTTGATGGTGGGCGTGGTGCTATTCAACGTATTTATTCATTGGGTATTCCTTTTCCAAAGATAGATAAGTTGTTTATTACTCACCTACATTCAGATCATACTGTAGGTATTCCTGATATATTTTTAACCAGTTGGGTGCGCGGACGAAAAACGCCTTTTGAAGTATGGGGGCCAGAGGGAACTACGCATTTAATGAATGGTATTCGTTCAGCTTTTGAATATGACATAAAAATTCGTATCGACCAAAATGATGGCTCCAATATCAAAATACATGATATTGATGAAGGCATTATCTACGATAAGGATGAATTACAAGTTATCGCATTTCAGGTTGATCACGGTCCAGTGAAACCAGCTTTTGGTTATAGAATTAATTATAAAGGTAAAAGTGTTTTACTTTCAGGCGATACGAGATACGACGAGAATCTAATTAAATATGCAAAAGATGTCGATGTAATCGTCCATGAAGTCGCATCAACATCAGACAATATGGCAAACGCAATGCCAATGACGCAAAAAATCGTTGATATACATACTACGCCAGAAGAGGCCGGAAAGATTTTTGCACTCATTAATCCTAAACTTGCGATATACTCTCACATTGTTTTATTTGATGTTTCGGATGATGAATTAGTGAGAAAGACAAATAAAAATTATCAAGGTCCATTATTAGTTGCCAACGATTTAATGACTGTAAGTATTAACGATAATGGCTATAATATAATGCAAAATAATATATATAAGGATTAAATTTTATCCGGTCTTGTTTGAATTGAACCGCTCCGAATTTTTTCGGAGCGGTACTTTATGTGCATGCAAGGCCGTGATTTTTACCTTAGAATAGGGTAACTTGGCGGAAATAACTCCTGGAGTGATGGGTGTTGCCAGCTTCGTTCGGGATATTTATTGAGCAAACCATCAAATTGTTTTTGTGCCTGTTTTCTCGCATCTTTCATATTAATCCCAGCAACCTCTCCAAAGCGCATGGAAAGACGGCCATCAACAAAAACAGCTTGTGTCACGCGGCCACTTCCGCCTGCAATAAGAGTTGTTATCGGGTCGATAGTTGGTGCCATTACGAGGTCATCAAGACCAAAAATTGCAATATCGGCGCATGCATCAACTTCAAGTTTTCCGATATCTTGTCTGCCTAGTGCCTTAGCCCCGCCCAGCGTTGCGGCATCATAAAGATCTGCACTGGTAATGCGTGTTGGCGTACCATCATGGATACGCGATAAAGATAATCCAAATAACAAATTCATCAGCATATCAGGCGGCGTGGTATCTGTACCCATCGCAATGTTAATGCCTTGTGCTTTGCAGGACGAAAATGATTGGAGGCTTGCTCCTCCACGTGCAGAAACCATCGGGCAATGAACAATTGAAACATTATTGGCGGCGTAAAGTTCTAAATCTTCTGTCGTCGCAGATGTCGCATGCGGTGCAATGATGCGATCATTCAACAATCCCGTACTAGCAAGCCATGCCGGAGCCGTTTTGCCATCATGTAAAGCACGAACTGTGTCAACTTCCAGCTGACTTTGTGCCATGTGCAAGCGGATTTTACAGTTTAATTCCTGAGCAGCCGATTGGGTCGCACGCAAGAGATTTTCTGTGCAGGTCTCTACACGGTCAGGCGCAAGCATTCCGTTGATTAACCCGTCAAAACGGCCATGTTGCTGACTGATATAATCGACTGCATCCCGCAAGCCCTGCAATCCGCGTTCTTCATCAAAAACCGGAACTATTTTATTCTGTGACTCAACAACCAAACCACCGGAACGATAAGCAGGACTTAGAAATACCCGTAGGCCTAATTCACCTGCAGCTTCAGCGGCAGCGTCAAACTCTGCAACAGTTTCACCCCATTCCCGATAAAACAATGAGGCAATTGGTACGGCCGTTGTAATGCCATTGAGGAGTAATTGACCGAAAGCGAATTTTTTCTGGAAGGCCAGTTCTTCTTGTGAATACATTTCATATGGGCCACGCTCAACGTAAGAACGCGGCCAAACACGACCTTTTGCCCAGAAAGGGTGATGGTCAATGCCGAGAATAGTTGTGTCGAGATCAGATAGAGCGTCAAGGTCAATTAAACCTGGACTGATAAGCGCATTGCCAAAATTAATACGTCGTGCAACTTCACCATCAAAGCTTTGACCAATGAAAAGAACTTTGCCTCCATCTATAACAATCTCGCCATGGTGAATAAGATGATGAGAACCGTCTTTATAACCAAGAACCCAAGAGGCGGTCAGAAGTGTCAGCCCCTGAGGACGCTCCCCTAATATCAGCTCATTTAAGATGTCTTTACTCATGGCATTTCAATCAAAGCTTGGCCGTTACGGGCTGTGATATGACCGCTTTTCATAACCAGTGGACGCGGTGCAACATCAACAACCGCATGAGCAAGTGTTTCACCGCTAACAAGCGTCAAATCTGCTTTGCAACCAACCTCAAGGCCATAATTGGCAAGTTGCATGACGTCAGCTCCACCTTGTGAAACCACACGTAATAAATGCTCCAATTCATGGTCTGAGCGTAATCCATTGCGCATACCGATGATACGAGCACGATCAAGCATATCAGGTTGTCCCCACGGTCCCCATGTATCACGAATACCGTCACAACCGGCACCCACCCGGATACCGGCATCCAATAAACGCATAATAGCCGGAACAGTTGCCGATGGTGCGCCTGTTGTCAAAATGGCAACATCCAGCTCTGCGAGCTGTTCGATCAGATATGCTGCACGTGCAGGATCAACCGAGCCAAGTGTAAAGGCATGGCTGATTGCGACCTGACCTTTCATGCCATTGGTACGAATGCGCTCGAAAATTAACTCCATCGTAAAGGCGCCAAGCTCTCCGGCTTCATGAAGATGAATATCGAGTGGTTTTTGATGCTTAATTGCAAGTTCAAATAAAATATCAAGTTGGCCTTTCGGATCGCGGTCGATGCCGCATGGGTCAATCCCTCCCAGCACTTCGCATCCGAGTTTCAAAGCTTCATCTAATAGCTCTTTTGTACCCGGCATTACCATCAGGCCGGATTGCGGAAAGGCAACAATTTCAATGTCGATAATGTCGCGAAGCTTTTCTCGCGTTTGCATGACACCTTCAACAATCGACAAACCATGCGTGGTATCGATGTCAACATGACTGCGAATATGGGTTGCACCGTTGGAGGCCAAACCAATGGCGTGGCGCATCGACTGAATATGCGGATCAATGCCAACGTCTAAGCGATGTTCGCGTTCAAAATCGATACGATCACGCAAGACTGCACGGCGGTTGTTTTCATGCCACGGCAGCCCCCAAGTGGTTTTATCAAGATGTGTATGCGCATCAATCAAACCTGGAATGGCAATCGCATTGCCCCCATCTTCAATTGTAATACTGTCGTCAATTTTGTCAGGATTAGTGGCTTCGATAATGCCGTTGCGGATCAACATATCGACAGTGTCACCGCCCCACGGGCGAATATTTTTAAGAAGAGTGCCCATAACCGGCTCCTTTAACACAGCATTTCATACATAAATTATTGAAGAACGAATTGTTGCAAAGCTTGCGGCAAACGCTCGGTGTGAGCAGCTTGATCCCAAGTCACTTCCTGATTGCCAAAACGGGCTGCCATCTCAAGAACGGAGGCATATTCTTCCAGTTTTATCTCTGGTTGTGCCGCAAGCCAGCCTTGATCAAAGACGGGCATGGCAAACTGACCACGATGCATTTCAAGCCAGCGGCGCGCATCGGGCATCAAGGCGGTTATCGCTGGCCAATCAATGTAACCTTGACCTAAAGGAGCAAGGAAACGCCGTATGCCGCCATCTTGAAAGCGCACAATACAGTCATCAATATAAAGCGAATGTACATAAGGGGCGACACGTCGTGCCGCTGCAACCGGATCTTCCATACGGCAAACAACATTGACCGGATCATAGGCTACACCAAGTAAATCCTCACCAACATGCTTAACCAGATCAACAACTTCAGCAGTGGTTATCTCTTCATGGGTTTTGAGGATGAGGCGGGACTGACACTCCCGAAGCACAGGCGCTGCTTGCTTAATCATCTGGGCAACTGCATCAAGCTGTTGCTGCCAGCTAATTGTTTCATCAAAGCGCTCTTCGATCATGCCGATCACAAACATCGGGTCATGAATGCCGGCCAAAGCCGCAGCCCTGATCAACTTTGCAATGCCTTTATCAAGGTCGCCGTTTGCCAGTTTTGATACTGCTTCTGATCTGAAGGGAAGCGCAGGATTGAGAAAGCCGAGCATGACAGAGGCATTAAGGCCAAGCTCTTTTGCTTTGTCGTGAAATGCAGCCAGTTCTGCCTGATCCAGTTCAGGGCTGATATCAAACAAGGAGCCAAAAAACACACCACTGAGCTTCATATCCGCTGCCAGTTGTAATGCTTGGATGGCACTCAGATTTTGCGCGTCTGGCAGTGAGCTTTTTACAATGCCTGTCATGGTGTCCTCAAGTTTAGGTTTATATCAGCAAGAATAAATCCTGTACTTGAGGCTTCCACAAATTGGATACAAAATCAATAGTAATCGTATCGTAACTCTATACAAACCGCTTAAGAATTTCGTCCAATGAGCGTTTAGTGCGTTTGGTTTTACCAATATTGGCCATCTCAAAAACCTGTTCGAGGTGATCCACGATGGCTTCTGCACTCGCTTGAGAATCGCGGGCGCGCAAAGCGTTGATAATGGCGACATGCTCATCAAGACTACAGTCGGTTTCCTGATGCGTACTATGTTGCGCAAGGATCAGTGATGTGCGTGAAATCAGCACTTTCAAAAAGCCTGAAAGCACTTGATTTTGTGCCATATCCGCAGCCAGCATGTGGAAATCACCGGACAGAAGAATAGCGGCAGCATGGTCACCTGAGTGGTGAACTTCATGCTCTTTCGCTAAATGCTGCTCCAGAATTTTAATCTGGCTATCATTGATAATGGTGGCGAGTTTTGTAAAAATTTCCCGCTCAATCGCAATCCGCGCTTCAAACACTTCCCGCGCTTCTTCAGGTGTTGTGCTGGCTACAAAGGCACCGCGGTTTTGGCGAAACTCGACGAGGGCTTCGCTGTGTAAACGGTTGAGGGCAGCGCGGACGACAGTGCGGCTGACTGAGAAAAGAACGCCGATGGATTCTTCACTAAGCTTCATACCGGGTTGCAATTCACGAGCAAGGATTGCTTGCGAAAGCGCCTCACAAATCACATCGATTTTTGAGCCGGCGTTTTTTCCTTCGGCGTTTTCGTCTTCTGTTTTTTGACCCTTGGCCATACCGTCGTCCAATCACTTATGGGAGATCGGGCTGTTTGAGCGCCCTATCTCCATGAGCTGTTAAGTTGAAAAATGAAGTTCGTACGAGTAGCGGTCATAGAGCCTTAATTTTGCTTGAACTTCCTTTATTTAAACGTAATTGATGGCACATTTGCACAAGTTTTCCAATACGGTATGGCAAGTTCATTGCATTCAATCAAAGGTTATTTCGTATTAGAAACAGCTTAGATGCCCATGTCGGACATTACGGCACTGTTACCAGTCCATAACCACCTTGCCTGAATTGCCACTGCGCATGGCTTCAAAGCCTGCCTCATAATCATCAATGCTGATGCGGTGTGTAATCAAACCTGAAACATCGAGAGGGCCTTGCACCAAGGCAATCATTTTATACCAGGTCTCGAACATTTCACGACCGTAAATGCCTTTCAGGTGTAGCATTTTGAAAATGACTTTGTTCCAGTCGATGGAAAAACCCGTTGGCGCAATGCCGAGGATTGCAATTTTACCACCATTATTCATCGTATCAATCATATCCCGAAAGGCGGGCGCAGCACCGGACATTTCCAACCCGACATCAAACCCCTCAGTCATACCGATACTATTCATAACTTCGCGCAGATTTTCCTTTGAAGCATCCACGACATGACGCACCCCAAGTTTACGGGCCAAATCAAGTCTGACAGGATTGAGATCCGTAATCACCACTTTTCGAGCGCCAACAGATTGCGCTATCAATGCGCCCATAATTCCGATGGGGCCGGCACCTGTGACAAGCACATCCTCGCCAACAAGATCAAAGGAAAGAGCTGTGTGAACTGCATTGCCGAGAGGATCAAAGATCGCGGCAATTTCATCCGGCACATCATCAGGAATAGCAACGACATTATGTTGAGGAATTGCAACATATTCAGCAAATGAACCCGGTCTATTGACGCCGACACCTAATGTATTACGGCATAGATGACCGCGTCCGGCACGACAATTGCGACAATGTCCGCAAACGATATGACCTTCACCCGAAACACGCTGCCCGATTTTATATTCGCTGACGGCAGAACCAACATCGGCAATTGTACCGACAAACTCATGGCCGGTGACCATCGGAACGGGGACAGTTTTTTGTGCCCACTCATCCCAATTGTAAATATGAACGTCAGTGCCGCAAATAGCGGATTTTTTTACTTTAATAAGAACGTCATTAGGGCCGACATCCGGAATAGGAACCTGTTCCATCCAAATGCCCGGTTCCGCTTTAGCTTTGACCAGTGCGCGCATCATATTCGACATGCTGTTCTCCTTGGAGAGTGCCTTGCAGTGATTACACTGAAGGGATCAAATTATACCGAGTTTTTTGCCAACCTCGCCAAACATCGCCACGGTGTAGTCGATATCTGCGATAGTGTGGGTGGCTGACATTTGTGTACGGATACGGGCTTGCCCTTTTGGAACAACAGGGAAAGAAAAACCGATGACATAAATGCCGCGCTCCAACATTTTGGCTGCCATTGCCTGTGCTATTGTGGCATCGCCTAGCATGACGGGTATGATCGGATGATCGGCACCAGCTAGGGTAAAGCCGAGTTTGGTCATTTCACTGCGGAAATGCTGGGCATTACGAATGAGCTGCTGGCGCAAGCCGTCACCATTTTCGATGATATCGAAAACTTTAAGCGATGCTGCGGCAATGGTCGGCATTAATGTGTTGGAAAATAAATAAGGGCGCGAGCGTTGGCGTAACCAATCAATGACAGGCGCTTTTGCCGACGTATAACCACCGGATGCGCCGCCTAAAGCTTTGCCCAAAGTTCCGGTGATAATATCGATGCGGCCTTCAACACCACAATATTCAGCCGAACCACGACCATTTTTGCCCACAAAGCCAACTGCATGGCTGTCATCAACCATGACCATGGCATTATATTTATCGGCAAGATCACAAATGCCCTGAAGATTGGCGATAATGCCATCCATGGAAAAAACGCCATCGGTAGCGATCAGTTTGAAACGGCAACCTTCAGCTTTTTTAAGCTCTTCTTCGAGTGAAGCCATATCATTATTGGCATAACGAAAGCGCTTTGCTTTTGACAGGCGAACGCCGTCAATAATGGATGCGTGGTTGAGTGCATCCGAAATAATCGCGTCTTCTTCGCCAAGCAATGTTTCAAACAAACCGGTATTGGCATCAAAGCAGGAGCTATAGAGGATGGTATCTTCCATACCAAGAAAACTGGAAATTCTGGCTTCCAGCTGTTTGTGCTCTTCTTGGGTGCCGCAAATAAATCGCACTGATGCCATGCCATAGCCATAGCGATCCAGCGCTGCCTGAGCCGCTTTGCGGATATCAGCATTGTCAGCCAGACCGAGATAATTGTTGGCGCAAAAGTTCAGAACCTTTTGCCCGCCGGCCACTTCGATATTGACGGCCTGCATCGATGTTATGACACGCTCGGACTTATAAAGTCCTGATGATTTTAATGTGTCCAGCTCATCAGAAATATAAGAGATGAAAGAATTCGTCACAGGATGTCTCTCCACTCCGTATAACAACCATTTTTATGGTATCGGAGCCGCCGGAAGTGATAATCCGGCGGCGGCTTATCGATTACTTCATGACGAGAGCTTTGCTTCGCGACGGCGGGCTGTCAAGATTGTTTCAGTGTAGCCATTAGGTTGAGTACGACCTTTAAAGACAAGATCGGCAGCTGCTTTGAAGGCAGGGCCATCAAAATTCGGTGCCATAGGGCGATAAGATGCATCATTGCTGTTTTGGCGGTCAACCACCTCTGCCATACGACGCAATGTATCACTGATTTGTGTTTCCGTGATAAGGCCGTGATGCAGCCAGTTGGCGACATGCTGGCTGGAAATACGCAGAGTGGCACGGTCTTCCATCAGGCGGATATCGCTTGAATCCGGCACGGCAGAACAGCCAACGCCCTGATCTACCCAGCGCACAACATAACCAAGAATGCCCTGAAGATTGTTTTCCAGCTCTTCCTGAATTTCGCTGGCGGAATAGCTGTGCGTTGCAATTGGCAAGGTAAGCAGATCATTGAATGTATCGCGTGGATTGCCACGCAATTTTGCCTGCTCTGCTCTTACATCCACTTGATGATAATGGATAGCATGAAGCGTAGCGGCTGTTGGTGAAGGAACCCATGCGGTTGAAGCACCAGAGCGTGGATGGCCGATTTTTTCTTTAACCAGTCCGTCCATCAGGTCCAAAGCAGCCCACATGCCTTTGCCGATCTGCGCGCGCCCCGGCAGATTGCGGGCAATGCCCACATCGACATTATTGTCTTCATAGGCTTTGATCCAGACGGCGTTTTTCATTTCGCCTTTACGAACCATCGGGCCTGCTTCCATATCAGTGTGAATTTCATCGCCGGTGCGATCAAGGAAGCCGGTATTGATGAAAGCGGTGCGATCTCTGACCTTGGAAAGACAAGCAGCAAGATTGAGCGAAGTGCGGCGCTCTTCATCCATCACGCCGATTTTCATCGTATAGCGTGGCAGATCAAGTAATTCTTCGATGCGTTTGAATAATAAATCAGAAAGGCCGACTTCGTCCGGTCCGTGCATTTTTGGTTTGACGACATAGACCAATCCGGTGCGGCTGTTGCGATGTTTGTTTTCACCACGAATATCGGGCAAAGCACTGGCAACCGTAATTGCAGCGTCAAGAATTGCTTCGGGAACTTCATTGCCACTTGCATCCAGAATGGCATCGGTAAACATATGATGACCAACATTGCGGATGAGCATTAACGAGCGGCCATGAAGCGTCAGCGTTCCGCCACTTGGCGTTGTGTAGGTGCGGTCGTCATGAAGGCGGCGTTCAAAACTGGCATTGTTTTTAGTAATAGATGCGGAAAGTGTTCCCGTCATTAAGCCCAGCCAGTTGCGATAAGCGGCAACTTTATCATCAGCATCGACAGCAGCAACAGAATCTTCCAGATCCATGATGGTTGAAATCGCAGATTCCAGAATGATATCGGCGATACCGGCTGTATCGTCTTTGCCGATCTCACTTTCATGGTCAAAAATGATTTCAACATGCAGGCCGTTATTAGCAAGTAAAATGCTGGCTGGAGCATGGCGCGAGCCGGTATATCCAGCAAGCTGTGTCACATCTTTCAGGCTCGCAATGTGACCGTCAATCAATGTCACCAGCAGCTTGTTTCCTTCGACAATATAGCTGGTTGCATCTTTATGGCTACCAGTGCTGAGCGGTGCTGTTGCATCAAGAAAATCACGCGCATAAGCAATGACGTGTGCGCCGCGCTGCGGATTATAGCCTTTGGAAGCTTGGATTGCAGCATCTTCCGCAATAACATTTGTACCGTAAAGCGCATCATAAAGTGAGCCCCAACGTGCATTGGCTGCATTGAGTGCATAACGGGCATTGGAAATGGGGACGACAAGCTGAGGGCCGGACAATGTTGCAATTTCGGCATCAACATTTTTAGTGGCGACCTGATAAGCGTCGGCGGCCGGTGCTTCAACCAGATAACCGATTTCACGCAAAAATGCCTGATAGGCAGCTGCATCATGCGGCTGACCTTTACGGGCAATATGCCAGGCATCAATTTTGTTTTGTAAATCATCTCTGATCGCCAGCAATTCATGATGGCGCGGTGTCAGATCAGTCAGGATGGAGGTCAGGCCGTTCCAGAAAGCATCGGCTTCGATGCGAACAGCAGGCAACAACTCTTTTTCAACGAATTGATGCAGGGCAGGATGAATGGAGAAGCCGGAAGAGTGCTGATGATAATTTTGCTTAGTCATTTGAATCCCATTTATTGTTTATCCAATGATTCCATAAATTGGATACATTGACAATATATTTTTAATACGAGATTGTATTCAATAATGCGGTTGGCGATGTTTTTGTTCTTTTATCAGTCGCAGCCATTGGTATGAAAAAAGCCGTGAAATTATAATTATCGGAGGGAAACTTATGCGTTATCCGCGCAATATGATCGGGTATGGAGAAACTACACCTCATGCCAATTGGCCGGGCAATGCCAATATTGCCGTGCAATTTGTCCTGAATTATGAGGAGGGCGGTGAGAATAATATTCTTCATGGGGATCCGGTTTGTGAAGCTTTTCTTTCCGAAATTCCGGGAGCTGTTCCATGGGAAGGGCAGCGCCATTGGAACATGGAATCCATCTATGAATATGGCGCACGCGCTGGGTTTTGGCGTTTGCATCGCCTTTTTACCGAGCTGAATGTTCCGGTCACTGTATTTGGTGTAACAACAGCTTTGATGCGTTCGCCGGAACAACTGCAAGCCATGCAAAATGCAGATTGGGAAATTGCTTGCCACGGCAATAAATGGGTTGAGCACAAGGATATGCCCGAAGCTCTGGAACGTCAGCAGGTAGAAGAAGCTGTGCGTGGCCATGAAATAGCAACTGGTGAAAAACCTGCGGGTTGGTACACCGGCCGCTGCTCGCTTAATACGGTTGATATTGTTTCCGAAGTCGGCGGCTTTGAATATATTTCTGATACATATGACGATGATTTACCTTATTGGCGTGTGCATCAGGACAAGCCGCAATTGATTATTCCTTATACGCTGGAAGCCAATGATATGCGGTTTGGCACTGCCAACGGCTTTAATTCGGGTGAGCAATTCTTCAATTATCTCAAAGACAGTTTTGATTATCTTTATGCCGAGGGTGCAGCCGGCAGACCAAAGATGTTTTCTATCGGGCTTCATTGCCGCTTAGTCGGACGTGCGGGTCGTATTGCTGCTTTAAAACGCTTCATAGAATATGTGCAAAGCCATGACAAAGTCTGGATTGCCAAACGTGTGGAGATTGCACGTCATTGGGCAGCCACCCAGCCATATATTGCGCCAAAGCTCTTGCCTTCCAAGCTTTCAAAAACGGAGTTTCTTGAAAAATTTGGTGATTGCTTCCGCAATGGTGAGGCAATTACGGAACGTGCCTTTGAGAGCGAGCTTGGGCCTGCCAATGACAGCCCGTATGGATTGTTTTTTGCGCTTCGCTGCCAGTTCAGAGCGGCGAGCATTGAGGAGAAAAAACATATCCTCAAAGCCTATACGCGGCTTGATGATAAAATTGCTGAGACGGAAATTGTTGCAGACGAAAAAGATGCCAGACGTATCGATGCAATGACAGCTAAACAGCAGCATAGATTGCTGGAATTATTGCAGGCTTATAAACAAAAATTTGGCTTTGATGCTATTTTTGTTGTGCGTCATTATACAACGGCAACTTTATTGGCAGGTCTGGAGGAGCGGCTTCTGACAGACTTAGAGACTGAGCTGGCAGTCACCTATCGTGAGGTGGAAGCACTTGCACGCATTCAAGTAACTGAAAGGTTTGCAGCATAAGCTGCAAACCTTTCTGTCAGATATTCCGGCCATGAAATATGTAATGCCAAGTTGTTTGGCATTACGGCATTTAAGCGCCTTTTAAAGCGGCCGTTAGCAGCGGGGACAAACCCTTAATATTCATCTTGCCATCGGTTAGGCTGTGATCCTGCTCGCTTGTTGCCGGCTCATGCGCATTGGCCAAAGCAACTGCTTTTTGGATGGCAATCCGGTGCGGATCAATGACGCAAACGCTCGCCTGTGCAATGACTTCGGGCAAATACGGAATTAAGCCTGCGCCCCCCAAAATGACACGATCCACACCCGCTTTTTCTGCTTCGCTTGAAACATATCGCGCAATTAAGGCCGGGTCATTGGCAACATTTTCGATAGAGTGAACGCCTGCAATCCGGTCTGAGATGCCGAGTTTTAAGATCAGTTCCCACAGCATGTCACACCAGATTGCACCATTCGTCATCACTAGCGATTGACTGGATAATTCAGATGCCGCCAGCAGACCAGCCTCAGCAAAGCCTATAACCGGCAAGCCTGTCATTTCTTCCAAGGCTTCACGACCGGGATCACCAAAACAGGCAAGTAAGATCGCATCAGGCGTTGTTTTTTCTGCAATCGCACGGGCGGCGGCATCCAGAACCGCATGGGCGGCGATAGCAGTTGCGGTTCTGGATGAAATATAGCTGAAGCCAAAATCTGCCGTTACGGTCTCAACCAAAATCTGGTTGTTGGTTTCTTCTTTGACCAGAGTCTCGATTTTTTCTGTCACGCTGGCAGAAGTGTTGGGATTGATGACGAGCAAGCGACGCATCGGTTTCCTCATAGATTTTGCTGATTGAGATTCGAATATACGGCTTTCCACCTTTTTAACGATTTACACACATTATTGTATCGTAAACAATAGTTATTTTGGATACGATATTTAATTTTATTGATTGGTTGTCGTCCTGGGAGGTCTATTTTTCTTGTTTTTTATGGGCAAGAAGGCTGTTCCATGTAAAAAAGTGCTAGATAAATTTAATTTTATGTATCAATGTAAAAATAAATCGGATACGATCTAAATCGGGAATGAATTATCGATTTTCTAATATCGATCATAAACGGGAGGAAGTTTATGCGTAATTTCTTATCCAGCACTGCTATTTCACCGGTCAGCCGTTTGAAATCAGGCGCTGTCGCTTGCGGTCTTGCCTTGGCACTCATTGCCGGTGTTTCATCTCCGGCTGTTTCAGCGGAGCGTTCGCAGACAATCATTGTCGGTGTCGGCGGTCAGGTAAATACATTAGACCCGTTGCGCGCGGATTATAATCAAACCAATACTATTGTCAGTGCTTTGTATGATACGCTTGTCACATATGATGACACGACGCTTGTCGGCAGTCTGGCTGAAAAATACGCCTATAGTGATGATGCAAAATCCATTGAGATTACACTGCGCCCAGATGTGAAGTTTCATGATGGCACAGTACTCACGGCCAAAGATGTTGCTTATACATTGGATCGTTTGAAGCGATTGGGTATTGGTGTTGCTTCTTTTGTTGAAGGCTATGAAGCTACGACAGTGACTGATGACACCCATCTCACCATTCAGCTCAGTGAACCAAACACATTATTTCTGTCTTCTTTAAGTAAAGTTTATATTCTCAATTCTGCTCTGGTTGAGGCCAACAAAGGCAGCGATGACGGACAGGCATGGTTGCAGGGCAATGAAGCGGGCTCAGGGCCTTATATTCTGGGAGATCAAAGCCAGGCTGTTGTCATTGATATCTTTGACGAATATTGGGCTCCGGCAGAAGGCCGTCCACTATCCATTGTGTTCAGACGCATTGATGAAAGCTCGACACGCCGTGACGAATTGCGCGCCGGAAATATTGATGTCGGCTTCACATATACTGATCGTGATGCAGCGTCGATGGAAAGTGATCCGGCATTGAAAGTCGTGCCGATTAATACCAGCTACCAAACTGAAATTCTCTTTAATACGCAAGTGGGCCCAACCGCAGATCCAAAAGTACGTAAAGCTTTGCGGATGGTTTATGATTATGCGGGTGGTTTAAGAAGTATTCGCGGCGGAAATGGCGCCTTGGCGAATGGCCCTGTGCCTGCGCGTTTAAACTGTCGTCCGGAATTAGCTGAGGTTAAACAGGATCTGGAAGCAGCTAAAGCATTGCTAGCAGAGGCTGGAGCATCAGGCACAAAATTTGAGCTGAGTTTTCAGCCGGTATTTGAATTGCAAAAACAGGAAGCAACTCTTTTCCAATCCAATATGCGCGATATCGGCATTGAAGTGGAATTGAAGCCAATTGCCTATCCGAACTGGCTGGCAAGCCTGAAAGACCCTAATTCCATTCCGCAGATGATGCTGCTTGAAGATTTTGCCCAGCTGCCGGATGTCGGGCTTATGCTGACTAAAGGTTATAAGTCGGATGCGATTGGAACGAACCGCACCGGCTATAATAATAAAGAAGTCGATAAGTTGCTCGATGAAGCAATGGTGACGGCAGATGAAGCAAAACGTTGCGATATTTATAAGCAGGTTCAGACCATACTCGATCAGGATTCAGTGATGATTGATATGTATGGTGTTTATAAAGCTTCTGCTTACCGCGTTGAAGCACTGGCCGGTATCAATGCCAGCATGCATGTCACACCGGTTGCACCGGCGGATTTCCGCCTTGCTAAGCCTTGAGGCGCATGACCATGTTGTCTTTGCGTGCTTATACATGGTTTCTAGCCCGTCGTCTCGGGCTAGTTATCCTAACCCTATGGGGACTGGCTACTCTCGTCTTTCTGATGATCAAGATGATGCCGGGTGATGAAGCTCAGATGGCCGCCGGTCCTGATGCATCACCTGCGCAAATTGAGGCAGTTAGAGAGAGACTGGGACTTGATGCTCCGGTCATCATTCAATATTTCAAATTTCTTGGCCGCTTGTTGCACGGCGATCTTGGCACCTCGATTGTAACATTGCAGCCGGTTCTGTCCGATCTGGAAAGAGTTCTGCCGAGTACGCTGGAACTTGTTTTCTTTGCAATGGTTCTTAATCTGCTGGTTGCAATACCGGTTGGTATTATTGCGGCTTACCGGCAAGGTGGCGTCTTTGATATGATTTGCCGTGTCGGCGCATCAATGCTCGGCGGTATGCCTGCTTTCTGGCTCGCTCTGGTGTTGCAATATGTCATGGGCAGTGTATGGCGTGTTGTTCCTATTTCAGGACAACAAAGATTTGGTGTTTCTTCACCCAATGTCACCGGTGCTCCAACACTCGACGCCATACTGGCTGGTAATTTCACCGGTTTCACTGATGCATTGCATCACATCATTCTGCCGGCTTCTGTTCTGGCAGCACTTTTTGCGACCCAGATTTTCCGTACATTAAGAGCGTCATTGCTTGGTGTATTACGCTCAGATTTCATCGTGGCGGTGAGGGCAAAAGGTGCCAGTTCACGCCATATGCTTGTGCGTCATGCCTTGCCAAACAGTATCAATCCTGTGTTGACCTTATCGGGTACGCAAGCGGGCGCCATGATCGGCTCTGCAGTGTTGGTTGAAACTGTTTTCGCTCGCCGCGGCATTGGTGCCTACATGTTTGAAGCTGTTGCGCAAAAAGATTCTTTCGCAGTCCTTGGCTCTGTCATGTTCATCGGGACAGTTGTGTGTCTGGTTAATCTTGTTGTTGACCTGCTGCAAATCCTTGTCGATCCGCGTATCCGCGCCAGTCAGTTAGGGAGTCAAACCCAATGACCGCATCAGTTGTCGCTACAAAACCTGCGGCCAGTCGCAAGCAGCAATTTACATTATTCGAATTGTTTGTGTTTGCAGTCGTTTTAATGCTTTTGATCGTTGCTTTGATTGGTCCGTTTATCGCACCGGAAAGCATTTACCGATCCGATATTGTAAACTCCCTATTACCGCCAAGCTCGGAACATTGGCTTGGAACTGATGATCAGGGGCGGGATGTGTTCTGGCGATTGGTTGCCGGTGCGCAACCAACGCTGCTCTCAGCTTTTCTGGTCGTTACGCTTTATTCCATTATCGGCGTTGCCGTTGCAACCATTGCCGCATCAGGCCCGCGTTGGCTGGATGAAGGATTGATGAGAATAACCGATATAGGTTTGGCACTGCCTGGTATGATTGTTGCTCTGGGCTTTGCGTCTGCAATGGGGCCAAGCCTGCGTTCAGCGATTATCGCTATGGCAATTACAGGCTGGCCGATTACTGCACGTTTGCTGCGCGGTATTATGCGGCAGACAATGGAGCAGCCGTTTGTAGCAGGCGCGCAAGTGCTCGGTGTTTCCCGCTTCCGTTTAATGGTCAAACATGTTTTGCCTAATTCACTCGATGTTTTGATCGTCAAATGGGCCAGTGATATTGGTGCCACCGTTCTTGTTCTGGCAAGTCTCTCTTTTATTGGTGTGGGTGCACAACCGCCAAGTGCGGAGTGGGGCGCAACCATTGCGGCAGCACGCGGCTATGTTTCTTCTGCATGGTGGACAGTGATTATGCCCGGAGCAGCAGTTGCGGTCACCTCCATTGCCTTTGGCTTGTTAGGTGACATCATTCAGGTTCGCCGCGACCCTTCACTGAGAGGTAAGTAAGATGAATAAAACAACATCTTTGGAAGGCTTTGAACGCCAGCCGCTTATCAGTGCCGAAAACCTGACTGTTGATATTGCAGCTGGTAAAACCAATATCGTTCGTATTGTTGATAATATCAGCTTTAACATCGGAGTAGGGGAACGTGTTGCATTGGTCGGAGAATCCGGTTCCGGTAAATCTCTGACCGCCCGCGCGCTGATGCGCCTTGATAAAATGGCCAGATTATCGGGTCGGGTGGATTTTGACGGCACGGATTTACTGTCCCTTTCTGAGCGTGAAATGAGCCGGAAGCGCGGCAGCTCTATTGCCATGGTGTTTCAGGATCCGATGAGCTTTCTCAACCCGCTGATGACCATTGGCGATCAGGTTGCCGAAACATTGCGCCTGCGTGGTGTGGGTAAGGCAGAGGCAAGAAAGCGGGCTCTTGCTGTTCTGGATGAGCTTGGCGTTGACCGCGCCGCTGAACGGCTGAATTCCTACCCGCATGAGTTTTCAGGTGGTATGCGCCAGCGTGTGGTGCTGGCAATGGCATTGGTCGGAGAGCCGAAGCTGCTTATCGCAGATGAGCCAACCACCGCGCTTGATGTGCGTGTGCAGGATCAGGTGCTTGATCTTCTGGATGACGTTTCAACACGCCGCGGGCTGGCTGTTCTTTTCATCACGCATGATCTGGGTGTGGTGGCAGGCTTTGCCGAGCGTGTCATGGTTATGTATTCTGGACGTATTATCGAGGACGGCGATGTCAGCGATGTTTTTGCCGAGCCGCAGCATCCTTATTCGCAAGGTCTGATCAAGGCTGTTCCGCGTATTGACCAAGAGCTCAGCACACTTTTTGCCATCCCCGGCGCACCGCCTTTACCGTCGGCAAGGCCGGATGGTTGTCCGTTTCATCCGCGCTGCGATCAGCGGTTTGATCGTTGTTATAAAGAACTGCCGCAGTTGCACGTTCACAATAATCATGGCGCTGCATGCCATCTTGTTGATGGGAAGAGGGGCTGATCATGCTTATGTCAGTTGATTGTATCAGCAAATCCTATCATGCTTTTCCCAATCCGCCCGTGAAAGTACTGCATGATATAACAATCAATATCAAAGCCGGTGAAGCTATTGGTTTGGTTGGGGAATCCGGCTCTGGAAAATCCACTATAGCAAAATGCATGATGGCTTTAATCAAGCCGGAACAAGGACAGATTAGCTATGATGGGATTGATGTTATCAATGCACGCGGAGAACAGCTAAAGCGTTTTCGTCGTGATGTGCAGATGGTTTTTCAAGACCCGTATGGCAGCTTAAATCCCCGCATGACGGTGGAGGAGCTGATCGGCGAAGGACTGCTTATTCATAAGATTGAACCCAGTATTTCAGCACGTCGCAAACGTGTCGGGGAAATCATGGAGATGGTCGGGCTTAACCCATCTGATATGGATCGCTACACCCGTTCATTTTCCGGTGGGCAGCGCCAGCGTATTGCAATCGCCCGTGCGCTTGCCGTTGGCCCGCGTATTCTTGTGTGTGATGAGCCTGTTGCTGCTCTTGATGTATCTGTGCAGGCGCAGGTGATCAATTTGCTGAAGGATATGCAGGAAAAGCTTGATCTTGCCATTGTGTTTGTTGCGCATGATTTGGCAGTCGTGCGCCATTTGTGCGAACGGATTGTCGTTCTGCATAAAGGGCGCATTGTCGAAGAGGGTGATCGCGACGCGATCTTCAATCATCCGCAGGATGAATATACCCGTTCGCTTCTTGCCGCCGTTCCTGTGCCTGATCCGGCATTGGGTCGCGCACGTCGAGCTGCGCGTCACGCTAAAATTTAGTCAAAAATATTTGAGGAGAACTGCCGATGCGTATCGGTGTTGATGGTCGTAAAATTCCTGAAGCGGCAAAGTATGGTCCTGTAGATAGTTTTAACCATGCTCAATCCATGGGTATGGAGGGGTTGTTTTTCCGTACTGTTTTGGACATGAGCCCGACGCTTGATCATGGTTATTTAAAGGAAATTCGCCAGCGCGCCGATGATCTTGGTATGTATATTGAAACCGGTCTCGGTAAAGTTAATCCATATGCCACTCCTGAGGGGCCGGAACTGCGGATGATTGGTGACGGTGATATTCTTTTAGGCTTCCGTCGGATGATGGAAGCCTGCGCTGCCATTGATTGTCGTGAGCTTTGGGTTGCGACAGCTAACTATAAAGCAGCCTATGTGGGTCGTTTTGCTTATGACCGCTTCCGCACGGATGTGACTTGGAATGAACAGATCGAAGCGACAATCCGCTTCCTTAAAAAACTAGCTCCGATTGCGCGTGATCTTGGTATTCATATGAACCTTGAAACACATGAAGAGATTACTTCGTTTGAGTTGGTGCGTATTGTTGAAGCGGTTGGTGCGGATACAACTGGCATTGTGTTTGATACGGCAAACGTCTTGCAAAGAGGCGAACATCCTGTTTGGTCGGCCAAGCGCGTAGCGCCTTATGTCCGTCAAACCCATATTAAAGATGCGCTCATTGCCTATGATGGTGATGTATTGGACTTCCAAATGCGTCCTTGTGGCGAGGGGGTTGTCAATTTCCGCGAAATTTTACCAATCATTGCTGCAGCAAAGCCCGACATTAATCTGTCGATCGAAAATTATGAATCTTTCGCTGATCGCGCTCGAACCCCGCCTAAGATGATTATTGAAATTAATGATCCGAAATGGCTGAAAGGTCATCCTGACCTGACCTCAGAAGAAAAAGCAGCTTATCTTGAAATGGTTGCGAATTATTCATCTCGCATTAAAAGTGGTGAACTTCCTGATCGTGAAACCTATGCAAGTTGGGCCAGCCAGAATTATCATTATGATGAAACGGTTGATTATATCAAACAAAGCGCAGCGCATATCCGCCAGATTTGTGAGGAATTAAAATTACCTTTAATTAGTAAATAATCATAATAGATAAATTTCGAATGACATATTTATTAACTATGGAAAATATTAATTTAATATATTCCGTAGTTATAAATTCCACACGGCTAAAGCATTTTTGAAATATATCCTAAGTATGAAGACCTCAGTATTCAGGTATTCTTCAAACTTTTATTAAGAAGTGAAGCGCTCCGGGTTTGTGGGAGGTTCTAAATTCTGAGAGAATGGAGCCATCATGAGAAGACAACGAACAAGTTTTACCTGAAGTTCGCCAAAGTGTCATTCGTGTGGTGCTGAATTACGAACCAAAGTATCCGTGCGGTTTCATCTATTGCTGCAAATTCGACTGTTCGCCAGCGACACTCTATGAATGGGTTAAGAAGTCCGAAATCGACAACGGCACACAAACAGGTCTATCAAGCGACGTTGCTGAGTAGATAAAGGTTCTTGGGCGGCAGAACTGTAAACTTCATCGAGCTAAAGAGACTTTACGCAAAGCATCTGCATATTTAGCGATGGCGGTGTTCGACAACCGCTTTAAATGATAATCACATTTTAGATGAATACCGTGGCGAATTCGGGGGGCAATACGCGCGACATTCTCATTGATCATGCTCATGGCTTTACAATTTCACTTGCCTTATTGAAGGCGGATGAACTGCCTGAGTATAGTTTTAGTGATCGTTACAAATAGGCACTTTTACATTTAATGGATGCACTTGTGCCTGATATTGCATAAATGTGCTTGAATTTATCGTGTCGGTGAAGGCGCTCCATTGAGGAAGCTTTGTAGTTTCGGCACAATGAAATCAAGAAATAGGCGCACACGGTGAGGCATATGTTGCCCTCCCAAAAACACAGCGTGGATTTCTTCTTCATCGCGTTTAATAACATCCGACAGCACTTCGACAAGCCGTCCGGCGGCAAGGTCATCTCTGACGTGAAAATCGCCCATTCGTGCCAGCCCAACACCGGCCAATGTCATGCGTCTGACCGTTTCACCATTATTGGCAAGCAATGTTCCCTTCACTAGGCGATCCGTAATTCGTCCGTTTTCTTTTGTTGGCCAAACGGGTAAAGCACGACGAAAGCTGAAGCCTATGCAATTGTGGTGCACTAAATCCTCAATGGTTTTCGGTGTGCCACAGCGCTCAAGATAAGCAGGTGAGGCGACAATTTTTCGCTGCGTTACCCCTATTTTTCGTGTGGTCAGACCTGAATCCGGAAGTATGGCAATTCGGATAGCCACATCTGTGCGATCAAGATAAAGGTCAACGATTTCATCAGACAGTGAAAGGTCAACACCAATATTGGGATAAGCTTCCCAAAAGGCTGGCAAGAGTGGCTCCAATGCAAGCACACCCAAGCCCACAGAGACATTGACCCGAACAATACCACTTGCCGTTGTTGCGCCTTGTGACAGTTCTTGTTCGATTTGATCTATTTCCTGCAATAATTGCAGGCCGCGCTCGTAATAAAATCGTCCCTCGCTTGTGAGGGATAAACGACGGGTTGAACGCTCAATCAAGCGTACACCTAAACGTGTTTCCATACGTGCGATTAATTTGCTGATGGTTGAGGGTGCCATACGCATTAAACGTGCAGCCTCTGAGAAGCTGCCTGTTTCCACGACGCGCAGGAACACCTGCATTTCTCCGGTGCGATTGTCCATGATGATCTCATTTGTGACTTTGTTTCACAGATGAAATGGAAAACCGGCTGATTATCAAGTCCTCTTTCACACTTTATTTGATGTGCAACGCAAAAAGATTGACGCGGAGCACATGGTTTCGCTCATGCAGGACATTAGGAATTATTTTATGCAAGCAGTCATAACAGAAGCAGCGCAAGCCATCAGTGCGCTGCCAAGAACGATAGTCAAAAAATCAATAACACAAAGTAGATAGAGCTATGAACATGAGCGTTGACGCTCCGACAATCGGCTCGGTGGCCGTTAAACCGTATTCTACCCGTCTGGCATTGCTTGCACTTTCGATTGGTGCATTTGGCATCGGCACCACTGAATTTTCACCAATGGGTTTGCTGTCTGTCATCGCCGAAGGTGTTGATGTTTCAATCCCCAAAGCAGGATTATTAGTGAGTGCCTATGCTATGGGGGTTTTGATTGGCGCCCCCTTTATGACGCTAGCTTTTAGCCGTTTTGGTAAGCGCACAGCACTCATTTTTCTGATGATTATTTTTACCATTGGTAATTTAATGTCGGCTATGGCACCGGGATATTATTCGCTGCTGTTTGCCAGATTGCTAACCAGTCTTAATCATGGGGCTTTTTTTGGACTTGGCACTGTTGTTGCAGCCAGCTTGGTGCCGAAAGAAAAGCAGGCCAGTGCTGTTGCTGCCGTCTTTATGGGGCTCACAATTGCTAATATCGGTGGTGTTCCAACGGCGACATGGCTTGGTCAGCAAGTTGGCTGGCGGATGGCTTTTGTTGGCACAGCTGCCATCGGCATTATAGCAATTCTTGCACTTTCATTTGCTCTTCCGAAGGGCGAGCGCGGAACGATGCCAAATGTGCGTGCGGAATTTAAGGTTTTGACCCGACCGGCTGTGTTACTTGCAATGGCTACAACCGTTATGGGGGCAGCGGCGATGTTTACACTATATACGTATATTGCTCCTGCCTTGGAAACATTGACTGGCGCATCCGGTCAATTTGTTACCATCAGCCTAGCTTTGATTGGCGTTGGCTTTACGATTGGTAATTGGCTCGGCGGACGCTTAGCAGACTGGTCACTGGATGGTGCCACCAAAATTTTTCTCATTGCTTTGGCATTGATTATGTTTGTGATGCCTTTTGCTTTAACGACCCATACGGGCGCAGTCCTTGGACTGTTATTCTGGGGGGCTGCCGCATTTGCAGTTGTGCCGCCTGTGCAAATGCGCGTGATGTCGGCCGCAGCTGAGGCACCGGGCCTTGCATCATCAATTAATGTTGGTGCTTTTAACCTTGGCAATGCTTTGGGTGCATTTATTGGGGCAGGGGTTATAAGCCTAGGCTTTGACTATGCGGCTGTTTCTATCGCAGGTGCATTGCTGGCTTTGATGGGATTTGGTCTTGTTTATGCAAGTAAACTGATCCGTACGTAAACGCCTGAATGTCTCTTCAAATCATATCCTTCATTGGCTGTGAGGGATATGATTTGGGCATCAAAAAATGGCTATTTGTCAAAGCTAGGAATACAAATCACGCGCAAGCATTATGCGACATTGGTCTAGCTTCATGCAAATTTTCTTTAACTCGCCAGCACATAGGAGTAATCGCACTGAGGTGTTTGTCTGTGCGAAGGAATCATCTTTCACCGGCTTGCAAAAAACAAACGGAATATTTCTTGGATTTTGGAGTGGAAATATTCTGGTAAATGAATTGTGAGGCATACCGAATGAATACTGCATCAGGAGACTCTCGCTCTCATTCCCAAGAGCCAGAAGTGCATCTGGCACGAAATCTGAAAAATCGACATCTGCAGTTGATCGCTATCGGCGGCGCAATTGGAACCGGCCTTTTCATGGGGTCGGGAAAAACCATTTCGCTCGCAGGCCCTTCGATCCTGTTGGTTTATGCGATTATCGGCTTCATGCTGTTCTTTGTCATGCGTGCATTGGGCGAATTATTGCTGTCCAATCTGAACTATCGCTCATTTGCTGATTTTGCCGGTGATTATCTGGGGCCTTGGGCACAGTTTTTTACGGGTTGGACCTATTGGCTCTGCTGGATTGTAACTGGTATCGCCGACGTTGTCGCTGTTGCAGGTTATATGTCTTTTTGGTTCCCGGAACTGGCCTTATGGATACCCGCCCTTGGCTTGATTATAGCTCTGGTCGCATTGAACCTGCCAAATGTGCGCAACTTTGGTGAAATTGAATTTTGGTTTGCGCTGATTAAAATCATCGCAATTATTGCATTGATTATTACCGGCGTTGTCATGCTGACATCCGGCTATATATCACCAAATGGAACGAAGGCTTCGATTACCCATTTATGGGATCAGGGCGGTTTCTTCCCGAATGGTTTTTTCGGTTTTGTTGCAGGTTTTCAGATTGCTGTTTTTGCCTTCGTTGGCATTGAGCTGGTGGGTACTGCCGCTGCCGAAACAGAAAATCCTGAGCGCAATTTGCCAAAGGCGATCAATTCGATCCCTGTGCGTATCGTCCTGTTTTATTTGGGCTCACTCTTTGTCATTATGACTGTGATGCCGTGGAACCAGGTTGACCCAAGCAGCAGCCCGTTCGTCGCTATGTTTTCCTTGGCGGGGCTTGGCATTGCCGCCCATGTGGTAAATTTTGTTGTGCTGACCTCTGCAACTTCCAGTGCAAATTCCGGAATTTATTCAACATCGCGAATGATTTTTGGTCTCGCCAGCCATGCATTGGCACCAAAAACACTGGGTAAACTGAACCATCGCAAAGTGCCGGTTAATGCGCTGTTTTTCTCCTGCACATTCCTCTTGGCAGGCGTGGTGCTGCTTTATGCAGGACAGAGCATTATTGAAGCCTTCACTATTGTAACGACAATTTCGGCTTTGTTATTTATCTTTGTCTGGTCGATCATTCTGGCATCTTACGTGCAGTATCGCCGTAAGCGTCCTGATCTTCACGCAAAATCAAAGTTCAAAATGCCGGGTGGCTATGCTGCTGTGGTAATGGTGTTTGCATTCTTTGCCTTCATTCTCTGGGCTCTTGCCCAACAGGCTGATACGGCGCAGGCATTGCTGATTACACCAGTGTGGTTTGCATTACTTGCGGTGATTTACTTCTTCATAGCGAAGAAAAAAGCTTAAATTATATCAAAAGGCCACTCAATTGAGTGGCCTTTTTTCTTACCATTTTTCAAGCCCGACTGATACGCGCAGGAATATTTTCTCTGTTATTTTTGACAGGAAGCTAATGGGGTAGTTCCGTTCAAAATTCTTTTTAATAGCGCTAATTTATATATACTAAACTATCCCGCAATGACCGCGCTCAGTGATTTGTTAAATTGCATCTATGTTGAAATCATTAATGAAATTATCTCTTTTTCAGTAACAAGGTTTATAAACGTAGGGGTATTCACATAGCTCGCACTTATGTTGTTCTAACATTATTTCAATTTCTATAAATTCATAGATTGATAGTCTGTGACACTCATTAAGCTTTTGAAAATCATAATATTCAAACTCTAGGAGTAAGTCATAGTGTATCGCCCTAAGCTCTTAAAAAAACGATTGCAAAATAATGAGAAAGTATTTGGAAGCTGGAGTGTGCTTGCAAGCGCTTTCGCAACTGAAGTTATCGCGCATGCCGGTTTTGATTTTATCATAATTGATCATGAGCATGGATGTGGTGATCTGATGACTTTAGGGCAGCAGTTGCAAGCAATTGCCCCGTCCGCCACTGCTGGGCTTGTTCGCGTACCTAGCCATGACACTGCATATATACGGCGTGTTTTAGATTTGGGTGCCGAAGGTGTGATGATACCAAGTGTTAATACGGCAGAGCAGGCTAAAGCTATTGTACAGGCTTGTTATTATCCTAACTTTGGCTCACGCGGTGCTGCGCCTGGCACTATTAGAGCTTCAGGCTTTGGAGCTGATGCTGAACTCTATGCGCAGTCAGCCCATGAAAACACTCTGGTAATCTGTCAGATTGAAACTGTCGACGGTGTAAAGAATGCAGCTGAAATTGCAGCAGTAGAAGGCGTGGATATGTTATTTGTCGGGCCTTATGACTTGTCCGCATCTGCTGGAGTCATGGGTAATATGAACCATCCTGAACTGCTTACAATGATAAAAAATGTCGAGACAGTTTGCAAAAATGCGAACATGCCAATCGGTTCAATTCTAAGGCCCGGCGTTTCGTTGAAAGAGGTTTATGATGCCGGATATCATATGATTTCGACAGGAAGTGATGCCAGTCGTTTACGTGATGCATGTTTGAATGATGTAGCCAGATTTCAGGCATCTGTTTGATTGACGACAAACTCTTGAAAACAATTTCCAACCATTGAAAATTGGAGAGAACTTTGAGCATTACAACTGTCAATATGATCTTACGCGCTTATGATCAGTTTTGTCCGCTTATTATTGGTGCCGTTGATACACCAAATCTAAAGATTAATGTAAAGTTCAATGCTGCACTGTCGAACGAGTTTCCTGCCGATATTCACGCTGCTGAAGTCTCATTTAATCGGTATGTTATGGCCTGTGCCAATGATGATCAGCGTTTGATTGGTATTCCGGCTTATGTACTTCGCGGTTTTCGTCACCGCAATTATATTGCGCATCGGGATTCTCCTCTCGAAAACCTCGCTGATCTGAAAGGAAAACGTATCGGCACTAATTCTTGGAGTGACTCTGGAACCATGTGGGCACGCGCAGCCCTTCGTGAAGCCGGCGTTGACATTGGCGATGTTCAATGGGTTATCGGACATGTTGACCAAGACATTAAAATGAAACCGAAAACATCATTCGATGTAGTGCCACCGGAAGGCTCACTTTTTCTCTCAGAAGAACAAACCTTGATGGAAGAATTACGGCTTGGCAAAATTGATGCGGTAACAACAGCTTTTATGCCACCGTCAGTCTATGAGATTGGTAGTGAGTTCCGCAGACTTGTTCGAGACTTCAGAAGTGCAGAAACACTTTATCATCGTCGAACTGGTGTCTATCCAGCCTTCCATATCATTGCTTTTGAACGATCATATGCTGAACAAAACCCAGGTGTGGTTTTGGCTGTCTATGATGCACTTCAGGCATCCTGGCAAGATTGGTGGAAAAAAGCGAAAAACTTTGGTGAGGCTTCACCTTGGCAGATTGCTGAAATAGAAAGTATGATAAAAGATTTTCCTGAAGATACACCGCCATTTGGCTGTCATCAGGACGCGCATAAAAAAATGCTGGCGGTTATGTGTCATGAACAATACGCGCAGGGTATTGTTCAAAAGCCTGCCGATCCTTTAAAATTATTTGCTGATTTTGAAGCTTTTTTGAAAGCTGCGGGGCGATAAGCCCCGCGTTTTCACCATCAAGAATGGCCAATACTTTTACAGACTGAATTGAAATGTCTGGCAAACGCTTTTGTCAGTTCAGATGCACGCCTATTAGGGTAAATAAAATCAACTGCCACATTGATGACAGGTTCAAACGGACGATATGATAGTCGCTCTGTATAATTGCTTCTTAAAGAAAACTCATCCACAAGACCGATACCAATGCCTTTTTCCACATGAGGGTAAATAGACATTACACTTTCAACGGTTAATATTGGTTCGCGCCGCGGTTTACTTTTATCTATGACCTTTTCAAACTGGGTTAGTAGCCATTGATGCCCGGGAGGAAATGATACAATCGGATAATTTATCATGTCATCATGAGTAATTATCGACTTTTCCTCAAGCGGATGCCCATGCGGCATAATGCAAAATAACCGCCCAGAACTCACATGTTCAACTGTAAGACCTTCACGTTCGGCTTCACCAGTCTGAAATGAAATGCCCAGATCTGCCCCCTCTGCTGCGACAGCCGTATAAACATCCTTTCGGGGCCGAATTAAAAGTTGAACATGGGCATCCGGCCGCTCTTCCAAAAATAACTTCAACGCAGAAGATACGATCCCGTTCCCAAGAGGCTGAATCGTCGCAATGCTCATTCTTTGTGAAATATCTTTTTGAAGCATTGAAATTGTATTGGCAATTGATTCAAAACAGCGAAAATTACGATGCAATGTCTCAAATAATAAACGGCCCTCATTGGTAGGTATTAACCGCCCACGTTCTTTTCTAAAAAGAGCAAGCCCCAATTGATCTTCAATACGCTTTATCATGGTGCTTACGGTAGGTTGAGAAATATGTAGGTTTTCTGCTGCTGCCGTTATACTTCCTGCATCTATGACGGCATAAAAAACCTCAAGCTGACGTAGGCTCATAGCTCCTAGCGATGCAAGCGCACTCATAAATTCCTCCTCATGCTCCTGAATAATCAGGTACTCGTATTTATTAAAGTGCTTGGAACGATATTAAAAAGCAAGAGCTGCCTGTTCACACAACGGCATTTCACAAAATGAGTGCAACTATAGTCTTTATCTATGTAATCCATAAACTTTCGGTCTTTTTAAACCCATCCTTAATACCGTTTAATTGGATCTATCATTCAGAAAATCTGAACGATAAAGGCCACACTCGAACGGGAAGGATCGATCGTGACCAAAATGGCGGCATCACCAAATAAACAATCCAATATACCTACGAACACCCTCAGAGATGTGTCACAGGCAATAACACCAATTAATTATCTACACTGGTCACTGAGTATTATTATTGTTGCTTTCGTCATACAATTTCTATGGCTGGTGATTAATAATGATACATTTCAATGGGATGTTGTCTTTAAGTGGTTCTTTGATGAAACTGTCATCAACGGACTTTATGTAACCTTAGGGCTAACAGTTGTTGCCATGGTCGTAGGCACAATCATTGGTCTTGTTTTAGCCGTATGCCGCTTATCAAAAAGCCATATAGCCTCCTCTGGAGCAGCTATTTACATCTGGTTTTTCCGCGGGACACCTATGCTTGTCCAGCTGATTTTTTGGTACAATATGGCGACTATCTTTCCATATATTACAATCAGTATTCCATTTGGACCCACATTGATCAGCTGGGAAACAAATTCTATCATTACGCCATTAACTGCAGCTATTGTCGGTCTTGCACTTAATGAAGCAGCATATATGGCTGAGATTATTCGCGGTGGTCTTTTGTCTGTGGATCCTGGCCAAAGTGAAACCGCACAAGCCTTTGGTATGACACGAACGCGTGCACTCTGGCGCATCATCATTCCGCAAGCAATGCGATCAATCGTTCCTCCGACTGGCAATCAACTTATCAGTATGATTAAGGGCACATCACTGGTCAGCATCATCGCGATGAATGATCTGCTCTATTCTGTGCAGGCTGTTTATAACCGAACCTTTGAAATTATCCCGCTGCTGATGGTTGCAGTCATCTGGTATCTGATCATTACCTCGATCCTCAATATCGGACAGTCCTTTATCGAGCGTTATTATGCGCGGGGGCAACGCATGAGTGAAACGAGCCCAGCGATAAATATTGCCAAGCCGGTAGAGGACGCACAATGAACCAGTCAACAACGCGTCATGATACGGAAGCTTCTATTCTTGTGCGTGCTCACAATGTGCATAAATCCTACGGCGAGCATGAAGTCCTGAAAGGGATTGATCTGGATGTCCATAAAGGCGAAACAATCGTCATTCTTGGCCCTTCAGGCTCCGGAAAGTCGACATTCTTGCGATGTATTAATCATCTGGAAACGATGCAAGCCGGATCCATCATGGTTGGTGAGGATCAAATTGGTTATCAATTAAAAGGTAACAAGCTTTTTCATGCAACGCCCTCTGTTCTTGCCCAGCAACGTAAGAATATCGGCATGGTTTTCCAGCAGTTCAATCTGTATCCGCACTTAACGGTAATGCAGAATATTATTGAGGCTCCGGTAGGTGTTCACGGTGAAAAACGTCAACATGCTGAAGCCTATGCCTATGAACTTCTTGAGCGAATTGGACTTGTTGAAAAGGCAAACTCCTATCCGCGCCAGCTTTCAGGCGGGCAGCAACAACGTGTGGCTATCGCGCGTGCTTTGGCTATTAAGCCAAAGTTGATGCTGTTTGATGAGCCTACCTCCGCGCTTGATCCTGAACTGGTGGGAGAAGTTCTAGCCGTAATGAAAAACCTCGCCGCGCAAGGTCTCACAATGATCGTTGTAACGCATGAAATAGGTTTTGCAAAAGAAGCCGCGGATCGCGTTGTCTTTATGGATTACGGCAAAATTATCGAACAAGGCCCGCCGAATGAAATTCTTGTTTCACCGAAACAAGAAAGAACAAAAGCATTCTTAAACAGGTTCATTTGAATTCAAAATAAAGGGGAATATGCCATGTTGAAGAAAACGATAAAATACACTGCTTTTGTAGCGACTGTTGCCATAACTGCGCTCACATCATCTTCGGCACTTACTCAAGAAGTGCCTACTCAAAACGTAAATGAAAGCATAAGAGCAATATTGCCGGATAACATTCGTGAGCGTGGTTATATTGTTGCTGTAAACAGTGGTTCTTATCCACCATATCAAATCGTTCTCGGTCCTGATAAATTAGATGGAGCCAGCAATGATCTGGCTATCGCTATCGGTCAACTTTTTGGTCTTGAAGTGCAGCACCAAACCGTTGCCGGCTTGGGTGCTATGCTAGCCGGTTTTGATGCAGGTCGTTACGATATGTCCATTGGACCGACAGGTGACTTTCCAGATCGTCGCGGTAAAATTGACTTCATCGATTGGGTTCAGGAATATGTCGCTTTTGCTGTCCAAAAAGGTAACCCCAAAAACATTCAAAGTTTGGATGATGTTTGCGGTTTGACGATTGCGGTTATGGCAGCGGGTTCAGCGGAACGAGTTTTAAAAGAGAAAGCTTCCGCATGTGCCAAAGATGGCAAACCAGTGGAAGTGCAGTCGTTCCCCGATCAGAATTCAGCAATTCTTGCCGTTCGTTCAAAGCGCTCGGATGGTTTCTTTTCGGGCCAGGCACCGTTGACATATTTCGTAGATCAATCATCAGGCGTACTTGATTTAGCCGCCGCAAATCTTCCAAACGGATTTGGTGATATTTATCAGGGAAGTATTGCACCTGCGGGATCAAACACCAGTAAAGCGATTTTGGCCGCATTCGAGGAGCTGAATAACAATGGCACTTATGCGAGCATCATGAAAAAATGGGGGCTGGAACGCAACATGATAGCCAAGCCAGGTATCAATTTAGCGCCAGATACCGAACATTTTAAATCAAAATAAGATCTGAATTCAGGTGGGTGTTGAAGTAGATAACCTCTTATTATTTATCTTCAGCCCCGCCTATTTTTACAATTTCGATTGTACTGTGATCGAGGGCTCGACAGTGAAAATATTCATTACCGCAGATATGGAAGGGGTGGCAGGCGTTACCCATACCGACCAGGTAAAAATGGAAGGAATAGAATATGAGATGGCACGTAAATGGTTAACTGCTGAAATTAATGCTTCCATTGAAGGTATTTTGGAAGCTGGTGCGACTGAGATTGTTGTTACGGATGCACATGGTTTTATGCGCAATATAATTCCGCATGAACTTCATCCGGTAGCGCAACTTGTCAGTGGAATTCCTCGACCTTTATTCCAGATGCAAGGTATAGATGGTTCCTGTGCTGCGGCTTTAATGCTTGGATATCATGCGCAGGCCGGTGATGCCCTTGGTGTCTTGTCCCATACACATGTTAGTCGCATTGCGTATGAAGTCCGTCTGAATGGCAAATCTGTCAATGAAGTAGATTTCAATACCGCAGTTGCCGGTCACTTTGGTGTCCCATTAGCTTTTGTTTCAGGCGATGACACTTTAACGGATAATATTGCACAGACATATCCATGGACAGAGCGGGTCACGACGAAACGAGCGATCAGCCGTTTAGCTGCACAAAATCTAAGTCCAGCGATTTCCCAACAGTTAATAAAAGAAGGTGCTAAACGGGCAATTGAACGAATTCAAGAAATGCAAGTTGTTAAATTAGATGGGCCAATTGAACTGGAAATGCATTTTTTTGATCCTCTGTCAGCACAACTTGTGTCTGATATACCCGGCACTGAGAGAATTAATGGACGAGGAATAAGGTATGTCGCAAAAGATATGCTGGAAGTAACAAGGATTTGGCGGCTTAGCATTAATGCGGCCTTAAGTTCTTTCCCCGTTTAAAAATAACAAAAATAAAGCAACGTTTTGTGGGCGGGTTTCGGTTTTAGCTTACGGCATAATAGATTGTCGTCGTAAAGCTTGAATATCGGCCATTTAACGCATCAGGTGGCGTACTTTTATTCCATCTGCTTTTTAAGTTTTAAGAACGCGCAAGGGACATCATCGCAACAATCTTGATTTCAGTGAATGGGTAATAATGTTCACTGATAGCCAGTGTGGATCGTTGTGGAAACTGTTGCGCCAATTCTGTCGGGGAGAGCTTTTTTAACCTGCTGAAGCAGGACAAGTGACGTGAGCTCGCATTCTTTCACAGAGCATAAAAAATCTGCACTGCTCCGAAGTCCGAGAACTGGAAAGGGAGCAGTGCCAGATCAAATCAGATTAATACAAGTGAGTATCATACAGGGCTTAATTGTAGAGCGTTTGGTTGATCTCCACTATTAGTACCTCCGGCAAGGGATTCCCCACCGTCAGCAATTAATGCGTGACCAGTTACATATGATGATCGATCCGAAACGAGAAACAGGATTGTTTCTGCAATTTCATCAGTCGTAGCAAACCGGCCGATTGGAACGATATTGGATATGGCAAACTCCAAGGCTTCACGTCCACCAAGTTGCTCTGTGTATGGGCCATTAAAAGGCGTATCAACCCATCCTGGACATAAAGCATTTACCCGAATGCCATAACGGGCAACATCGAGTGCTATCTGTTTGGTCATTGTAATAACAGCAGACTTACTTGTAATATAAGCAACCATTTCCCGATCAAGGAACATGCCGGAATTGGATGATGTATTAAGAATAACACCTCCGCCTTGTTTCTTCATAAATGGAATAGCTGCCTTGCACCCTACATATTGTGCGTGAACATTTACGGCCCAGGATTTATCAAAATCTTCTGCCGATACGTCTTCAATACTGCCTGCAACCTGAATTCCTGCATGATTATGGAGGATATCAATCTTACCATGTCGCGTGACAACATCTTCGACTAATGCCTGAATAGCTTTATCATCAGTTACATCAAGCGCAACAGCTTCACATTTTCCGCCTGTACTTCTGATCATGTCCGCAGTTTGCTCAGCAGATGTCAGATTACGATCGGTAATAACAACATAGGCTCCTTCTCGTGCTATGATGGTTGCACCTGCACGTCCAATGCCAGATCCGGCGCCCGTTACGATTGCTACTTTCCCCATTAAAATCATGTCATGTACCTCTTATAATTATTAGTAACGCTTACGAAATAATCTACGTTTTTTGTAAATCAAAACGGCCTCATCTATGAGTGACGCAATAGCATTGGCGCCGTATTTTTCTCGTAAAAAACGGGCTCTTTTGGACAGTTCTTCTGGATTAAGAACACGCCCTGGACGAAGCATTTCGTAAGTTTGTAAAATGATTGCTTCTGGCACGGCGACCAGATCAGCTGCGCGCTCAAAGTTTTTTGCTAATGTCTCGCGTCCGCTTTTTTGTGCAATCTCTGCCTGAATTTTTAATACATCAGCTGAAATTCGGATATCTGCTGATCCGATTTGCCCATTCATAATGGCCTCTAGTGTCAAATCTTGCAAAGCTAGCCCTGAAACTGACACAGCTTTTTCGGGAGACTTTTCTGAGACCGGGTAAATATCGTCAACCTTATTCATGTTTCCCTCGCATTTGTCCGAGCGCTAATACTAATTCCATCGGCTCAGCATCAGGGTCGATCATCTCGGTTTCCAAGGCATAGAGCATAGCTACACGCACGTGATAACGAGCCGCGAGAGAGCGCCCGTCTACTGGTACAATGATTGGCTCCGGAGATTTCCCGAAAGTATAATGTGCAGCATTCTGACCCATGGCATAGTAATGCTCGAGAGTTGTAACTGGGGCATTCGAAAATAATTCCAGGTTCATATGTGGCAGACGGTTTGCCTGATGAATGACTGCTGTGCCTTTAGCCTGAATACCGATTGCGTAACCGGAACCAGAAAGTAAGGCTGCTGAAAGACCTAAAAATGAAGTATCAGCGGTGTGTCTGAGGCGTACTATACGTGGAACACCCCCCGCATGCTCAATGCCCTGACAAAGACTAAGCAGAACATCAATTAATTCATGGCCCGCTGTCGTAGTATGCAAACGCGTCCCAAATGCGGGGCTTATACCAATGACAACTTCATGCGGGTTACGGCCTTTTTCGGCCGTGCCAGTTGTTTGCAACCATTCAGGTGCACCTATTTCATTATGGCTTTCACGTTCAAGAACTTTATCGCGCGTTTGAATATGGCGCAGTCCTTTAATTTCTTCCCAGCGTTTAGCCGGCATTTTATAACCGGTTCCAGGACCGCTATATGAGTTGGGAGAGTTTAAAGCACTTATTACTTTTCCTTCACGAATAACCCCTGAGGTTTGCAGATAATCGCCAGAAATACGTTGTCTTAGCATGAGAAGCATATTTTCAGCCTCTTCAATGTAACCACGTTTTGCTAACGCACGCACAACATCAACAGCGGTTAATTTTTTGCGCTGGATAGTTTCTGATATTTTTTTAATTTGGTTTGTCGGGAAGGTTGATGTATCGCGTGACCCGGATGAGGCTGCTACGGATTGTATCCAATCTTCCGGAACCTCTGCCAGCTCTAACTCTTCAAATACTGCTGTAATTGCACGAATAGCTCTGATGCGTAATGAACTCGCTTGTTGTTCTGTTATTGGAGTCAGGCCGCCATCTACCTGGTAATCGCGCTGTAAAGCCAAGTAGTCTTCAATTTCTTCACCATTAATCAGTGAAGGGTTGAAGGTGTTGTCATATTTGCAGATGGATCCAAAGCCGGAGCAGACCAAATCAGATCCTGCCAGTAAATAGGGTGTAATTTTCGCGCCCACACGAATTTCAGATTCACTGACCCTTGTGTCATTCCCTGATGCACATTCAAGTCCTAACCAAACTGCAATCAGATTTTCCGCAATAAGCTCCCGCATACCACCTGCCATTGTCGAGGTAATGGGAGCGCCATCAATTCCACCGTTTTGCGTGCCTTGAATACCCATTGCACGTTGTAAACACAGGCAACGAGCTTCCAGATAAAGCACTGATTGTTTGTCATGAAACCCCATTAGTAATTCCGCACCTGCACCTGACGTACAACGCGCCTTAATACCGCGAGAGGCATATGCTGCTGTTAAAAATGCTTTTGACCAGGGAGTGTCATCGCCATCAAGAAAGGCATTTTCAGTTCCATATACAGATATGGTTTCGGCATATGATGTGAAGCCGGCCATGCCGATCTGCAATTCTTCTGCTTCCTCAATCGCGCATTGAAAAAGAACGCCACCACGCCCGACAGCTGCCCCTACAGCACAAGCCATTGCATTTGCCCATGAATTTGATGAAACTCGCATAGTTGTTTCAATTTCATCAAAGCCAAGTGCAACAGCTATTGCACTATCCGCAGCAAGTTGCAGAGGGTCATCCTTCGCATTCGTGACATGAGCCTGATTGCCGGGCGCTTCCCGTTGGCGCATTTTGGCATATGCGAAGGTAATTTCCAGCGCTGACATCGATGAAACAACAGAAACCAGTTTTGCCGGTGTCATACCGCGTGCAAGTCGTTCCAGTTCCTCACGTGGAACATTGATATCAACAAGCAGTCTGGCAATATGAACCGGATCCATTGCCATTGCTTCGTCAGCCACATCAATATCGAGATGGTGAGCTACAATATAAGCATCCAGAATATCAAACTGATCCTCGGTTTTTCCATCAACTTCAATGATTTTGCCGTTTTCAATCCTTATTGAAGGTTCAGGATCGAAAGGACTTTGAAAAGTCGAAAAACCTGCCTCCGGATCTTCAGCGGAGAACTGATCAAAATGAAGCGCCCGACTATCCCATTCATCGAAGCGTTTCCAATGCGGTGCATCAGACATCAAACTGCTCCTTTCGGATCACATTTATTTAAATGGCCACGCTTTATTTTCAGTGTTTCGTTCTTCCCATGTCATCAAACAGAGTTGATTTTTGAAAAAAACTAGTACCAACGCAGCCAAATCAATTGGATAATTATTAATATGATCACATCCCAGAAAATCAGATCACCAACAGAAAACCAGCCACGGGATCGATTGAATCTCCAAAAAGCAAACCAGATAAAAGCCGCAAAAAAGAGCGGGAAAAAATTGTATATACTCATCTGATACGTTTCCCTGTCGATGCATCAAAATAGTGCAAGGCATGTTTGGGAAAGGATAATGTTATTGTCTGCCCGGCTTCAAAATTAGAATAGTCATCAGATGTGCGTACAGTGAGCTGTGTGCCGTCGACTTGAAAAATCAACAGCATATCAGGTTCAATCAGTTCTTTTACATCCAAGGTTAATGAGATGGGATGGGCGCCATCTTTGGCACCAATCTGGATTTGTTCGGGGCGTATTCCCACAACAACAGGCCCGTCAACTGCGTCCACCGGAAATTTAAGGTCGCGGCTTTCGAACATACCATTGGTGACAATACCATCAAAAGTATTCATGGCTGGTCTTCCCATGAATTCGGCCACAAAGCGGTTCGCTGGCTCACGGTAAATCGTTCGTGGTTCGTCAAATTGCGCCAGCTTGCCATCTTTCAGAATGGCAATCCGCGTGGCTAGCGTCATAGCCTCTTCCTGATCGTGCGTTACAAACACAAATGTCTTTTTCAAGCTTCTGTGAAGACGGTTCAGTTCTGTACGCATATGTAACCGCAATAAAGCGTCAAGGTTTGAAAGCGGTTCGTCCATCAGGCAGATTGAGGGTTCCCAAACAAGTGCACGAGCAACAGCGACACGTTGTGCCTGCCCACCTGACAGCTGCCCTGGCTTTCGATGCAGATATTTTTTAATCTGCAACAATTCAGCTACATCACTGACACGCTTTTCAATTTCCGCTTTTGATTTCTTACGGATATGAAGTGGGTAAGCGATGTTTTCATAGATATTTTTATGGCTGTAAAGTGCATAATTTTGAAAGACCATTCCCATTTCACGCATGCGCGGTGGCAGGTTGGTAATGTTCTTTCCGTTTACGTCTATTTGCCCGGATGATGGTGCTTCAAGGCCTGCGAGTAAGCGACAGGCCGTTGTTTTACCTGACCCGGAAGGGCCCAAAAGGACAATAAACTCACCGAGATTAAATTCCAGATTTAAAGCATCCAACGCAATTGTACCGTCGGCGAATTTTTTGGTTACGTCTTTGAATGAGACGGTCATGATTAATTCTCCCAAAATGCTGTAATATCAGCCTTTTACCGCGCCAAATGTCAGGCCGCGCACAAGATGTTTTTGCACCAGAAATGTGAACAGAATGATCGGTAATGTTGCAACTATAGCAACAGCTGCAACTTGGCCCCAAAGCGTTCCGTGCGGAGTGATAAGCCCTGGAATGCCGACAGTGAGTGGACGTCCTTCAAAAGCTACGAGAATGAATGCATAGAGAAACTCATTCCAGGACATAATGAAGCAAAGCACTGCAGTTGCTGCCAAACCAGGAGCTGCCATGGGGACAATAACGCGAATGAAAGCACCGAGTTTAGAACGGCCGTCCATCATTGCAGCTTCATCAATCTCACGCGGTATTTCAGCAAAAAAGCCACGCATCATCCAAACGACAAGAGACAAATTGAATGTTGTATGCGCTATGACAACCGCAAAAATTGTATCTGTCAGACCGATATTGGAGAAGAACATGAATAACGGAACCGCGATAGAAATTGGCGGAGCCATACGGGTGGTTAAGAAGAAGAAAAAAAGATCTTCTTTGCCGGTGAAGTCATGACGAGCAAATACATATGCTGCCGGTGCACCAATCGCGATTGATAATATTGTCGTAGAAGTTGCAATTATCAGCGAGTTAAACACAAGCGGCATGTAATCTTTATCGATGAAAACTGCCGGGTAGTTCGCAAGTGTCGGTTTGAAAAACCATGTTGGATCTGGAGACAGGATGTCGAGACGCCCCTTAAAGGAAGTCAAAACTATCCATAGATACGGCAAGAGAGCCATTGCGACAAAGCAGAGCAAAACGCCTATAGCAAAAATTTTCCAAGACTTGTTCATTGTTCAACTAAGCCTTTACGACTGGTTTATTGGATTGCCAGTTAATGGCTTTGTAAAAGACGGAACACATGATGAGGACAACCAGATAAACCATGAAGGCAACGGAAGCCCCGTATCCTAAGTTCCAGTTTTTAAAGTTCACTCTATAGGCATAGATGGATAGCAGTTCTGAAACGGTACCCGGACCACCACCTGTGAGGATGAATACCTTGTCAAATTCCTTAAATGCATCAATGCCGCGTAATAATAATACCAGTGCTATGATCGGACGAAGCAATGGTAATGTGATGTCAAAAAATTGACGTAGGGGCGTCGCACCGTCCATTGTGGCTGCCTCAAAAGGTGCCTTGGGCAGGCTCATTAATCCAGCGAGAATAATCAGCGTTACAAACGGTGTCCATTGCCAGACATCAATGGCAATGATTGCAGGCATTACCAATTGTGGCGTGGAGAAAATGGCAACAGTTTGCGGCAATAAACCGAGCTGATGAAGGTAATGTGTGATCATCCCGAAGTCGCCTTGGAGCAATAAGCGCCAAATTAAGCCTACAGCAACGGGCGCTACCATCATGGGAATGAGCAATAAAGTTACCAGCAAACGTTGACGTTCAATATAGCGCCAAATTGTCCATGCCAGCGCAAACCCCAACAAAAATTCTATCAGTACGCTGAAAAAAACAAACCGTAATGTAAGCCAGAACGAGCCCCAGAAAATATCGTCTTCGCGGACAAGATAACGAAAGTTGTCCAGACCGATAAATGAACCTTTTTGACTTGCATTGGCAAAACTGAGGTCAGTCATAGCTGTGTAAGTCATATAGCCGAAAGGGGCGACCAGAAAGATGAAAACCAGTAATGTCGCAGGAATAATCAATGGCAGGGCAACACCATGATCTAGAATAAAGCGACTCTTTGAATGTTGTTGAGATGTCATCATTGCAATCATTCTCACATCATCTGTGAGCTGCTATCGAGCTCACAGATTTTTAAAAGAAAAATGGATGTGGGGTGCTTATTGAACCGGATATTTTAACGGCGCACATTCACCCAGCAAAGTTGAAATATCCTGGGCTGAGCGATCTAAAGCTTCCTTAGCGGTTTTTTCATTTGCCATGAAAGACGAAAGCTCACGAACCAGAATATCGGTCATCTCTGCTGATTGTGGCATTGTCGGCTTTGGTTTGGCTGCTTCATTTGCTGCCATCGATGCTTGTGCATAGGGTAATTTTTGCACTTCTTCTGATTGATAGACATCCGGTCTGGACGTTGCACCGCCGTTTAAGTGCTGATTAAGCTGCTGTTCGTAAGCCATCATCCACTGAATAAATAAATAGGCAGCTTCTTTGTTTTTTGATGCGACAGGAATGAGATAAGTCCAGCCTTCAGCCTGTGCTACCTTACCACCCTTATCGTGCGGAACGAGGTCAAAACCGACTTTTCCAACGACAGTGGAAGCTGTTTCATCTATCGCTACTGCATAGGTGGAGTCATTCCACATGACCATCTGTGCAACAGAACCTTGCTGCATCAGTGCCATGACGTCATCCCAGAAATAGTTCAGCGTATCTGGTGGCGAGAACGGAATCAGGCTTTTATAATATTCAGTCGCAGCGATAGCCTCAGGACTATTAACAATGACGGGGCCACAGCTGGAACCGGTTTTAGTGTCCAGCATATCGCCGCCGAATGAATAGAGGAAGTTTAACCACTCATACCATAAGGCTTCATGGCGTTTTCCTTGCAAGGCCGTTCCATATTGGCGCTGTTCAGGGCGTGTGAACCATTCCGCATTATCGCGATATTGTTTCCAGTTTTTTGCAGGTGCAAGCTCGTAACCGTATTTTTCCTGAAACCCTTTTTTCTCATTTTCATCAGATAAAAGATCGGTGCGGTACCACATATACATGCTGAGCGCCGTAAACGGGAAGCCGTAAACCTGATTGTCATACCAGGATATTTCTTTCCATAGGCCTTGATATAATTGTTCGTCTGGCTTGAAATTCGGATCGCGCAACTGGTCATTATCAAGGAATGGCTGCACAGAATCCACCTGTTGATTGGCAACAAATTTACCAATTTCACGATGGGGCTGAATAATGAAATCATAACGTCCGCGCTGTGAGTTAAGATCAAGCATGACCTTACTGACAGCTTCGGAATGTTCATACATTTCTATTTCAACTTTAATGCCCGTCTGCTTTTCAAACTGTGGTGCAAGTTTCTTCATCGCCTCAAGGGGCGGAAGAGATTCACCAACTGTACGGATTGTTACGCCTTTATAGGGAGCTGCGGCTTCTTCCAATGTCCAGGCATGAGCGGAACTGAAGACAAGGGATATGCTGGCTGTAACCGTAGCCGCTAATATCCATTTTTTATAACGAACTGCGCTAGCAAATTTCATTTAGTTTTCCCCATTTGCCTGCCGTATTTAATATACGAGCTAAGGCTCTTTATCGGTAAACTGATCTCGGAATGATTGGAGAATTAATGCTTAAGGTAAAATGCCTCTGCTAGAATAAAGACGCAGAGCTGCATTTATGAGAAAGCAAAAGCTTCTCATATCTCCTCCAAAGGCCCGATATTTCGTTGACCTGTTATTTGTTCCCAAGCGATGCCTTTGCTGCTTTTGCAGTCTTTTAGCAAACGCGCTTCTTAAAATACCTCTTTGACTAAGGGTGTATAGACACTAATTTAAGTTTAGAGCATACTCCTTAAAACAAGTAAACTTATATATTTATATTCATTTGAGGGGTATTACCCAATTTAGGTAAAATCTTTTATATATATCATTTAGGATAGTATCTGATGACAAAAAGCTTAGAGAAAAACAAAAGTGTTAGCTGTCAAATGCTATCAACGCATGAATGGTATGGGGCGCTTGGCGAGCTTGTAGCTAAGGTCGGCTCAGCTGAATTTCCTGACTTTTTTAATAATGTTATCAATAGTTTGATAGCCTATGACTACACGGTCACATTTGCATATAATGGGCCCGCAATGCCTCTTTGTCTGCACCATAGTTTTCAACCTGAGCAGTTCGAAATTCATGTCACAGAATATGTGGTGGGGCCTTATTTATTGGATCCGTTTTATAAGGCCACGATTTCAGGTCTAAATACTGGTATGCACAGGTTGCGCGATTTGGCACCGGATCAATTTTTTCAAAGTGAATATTATAAATCATATTATGTACAAACGGGACCAGTTGATGAAATTGCGTTTTACTTTCCTAGCAGTCAAAACTGGACAATCGTTACATCGCTTATGCGATCGCCGCTGAAACCGGCATTTACAACGCGAGAATTACGTATTTTTCGCTGTATTGAGCCTCTCATCCGAAATATTGCCCAGATGCATTGGTCTCAAGATGAACGTTTAAAAGTATTTCGCTCAGTGCAGGATGAAAAAGAAGCGCTGAGGACTGCTATTCAGGAAGCTGTGAACCATTTAGGTATGCCCGCGCTGACGGCACGTGAATTACAAGTGGTTGGTTTGGTATTAGAAGGGCACTCATCAGAGTCGATTGCAAGTTTACTTGATATTGCATCAGGTACCGTGAGGATTCATCGTAAAAATATTTATGCGAAGATGCGCATATCCTCACAACGTGAATTATTTGCAATTTTTATGAAGAATCCAATCAGTTAAAATTGCGCATATTGGCAGATGACGTGGATGTGGCTCAAACCTCATTGCTTGATCCAGAATATCATTGTTGCAGCAATGAAAATTGTGGACATAACATGTGCCGATATTGGTATACGCTTGTGAATGGGCCACTACTCCTTGAGTTTCCCGACATATTTTTAATTTTATATCGTCGGCAATAAAGCTTTGCGTCATAAACAATTGAAGTTTTTTGGTTCGCTTATGAGGGGATACAAGCGGTAATATTACGCTATTCAGGCACGTTAAAGAATATCGTATATTGGCTCTTTCATGTTCGCCAACCTATTTTTTGATCTGATAAAATGCTTGTGCTGTAAATATTATATTTCAGGTATTTCAAGATAAATTTATTTCATAAAGCAAATGACTAATAACGAGATAAAAATAAAAACCAACCAATTTTATCTCAAAAAACGAGATTTTTTGCATTTTAGGAAGATGAAATCCTTGATTTAATTAAATAATTATTAACCATAGAATTCGCATAGGGTTTGTTCTGTCTTCTTTAGAGAGCAGGACTTAAAGGAAGACGTTTTTCTGATGATCAAGTACGCTTGTAACGACTAAAATGATTCATCCGGTTTGATCATCAAAAGAATAGTTATGCTGATGCTTAGCGCTTCTTGCGCTTTTTTGACTCTTAATCCGCATATTTCCGTAGCTCAGCCGATAATATCCGCGAAGAACGTAGCGTGCGATTGCGTAACTTCGTGATTGAGTGATTTGGGGTAGATTGGTAGCAAGAACAGATTTTTGGTTGACTGATTAGTTCTGGTCTGGGTGCGATCCGAGCCCATCCCAGCGAAAAAGTGCCATTGAATATATCAACAAGCGCATTTGCCTATAATCTCAAGGTAACTCCGTAGAAGTGTCTTAGATTTGTAGACACCTTGTGACTTAAAAAAGAGGCAAGGAGCTTACTATGGGTAAGGGTAATTTCACTGACGAATTCAAACTCGATGCTATTCAACAAATTACTGAGCGCGGTTATTCCGTAGCAGATGTTTCTCGTCGCTTGGACGTCAGTACACATTCACTTTATAGTTGGATGAAGCGCAATAATGCCTCTGAGAAAGCAGCTGCGCAGGATGATCAATTGTCAGCGATCCAGACGCTGAGAGTTTAGCAACGCAGTTACAAACCGGTATTGCCCGCACATTCGGCGAAATGATGCAGAAGCTTTGTGAACGGACAGAATATCCATGTTTCAGCGATGAAAGTTGAGGTATTAAACACGACTACTGCCGGTGACTGTTTTGTTGGTGTATTAGCGTCATCCATGAATCGCGGTTTATCGCTTGAAGATGCAATGAAACGGGCAACCATTGGTGCTGCAATTGCTTGCACCCGTGCCGGAAGTTAGCAAAGCATTCCTCACGACTGAGAAACTGATCAGTTTATCTCAGCTTAGATGGCATGAAACGGTTTTTCTGCTCATCCTATAATATCAAATGGATATCATATTGTTTTTATTGAAAAGCGCTGGATGAAATGCGTACCCAATGTAATTTTTTGTTGAGGCTGCGTTGCATCCTTCAGGCGATTAAATATTAATTTAGCCGCTTGTTCGCCCATCTCAATTGTTGGTTGTTTAATGGCGCTGATTTGTGGCTTATGAAGGCTAAACCAATCCAGATCATCAAAACAAACCAAAGACACGTCCTCTGGTATTGATAAATTGAGCTTGTCAAAAGCATGCATAACTGCGCCGGAGAGTAGGCCACCTGTTGAGAAAACTGCCGTCGGATGTTGGGGTTGTGACATCATTTTTTCAACACTGCTTTGTCCCGCAGTCGCAGAATATTCTCCGACACGACAAATATGATTGAGATTAATATCACAACCACTTTGCAACATAGCGCGCAAATACCCATAAACGCGCTGCCAACTCGGCAACAAATATTGTGGGTCAACAGTGCCTAGTTTGGCAGATGCAACAAACTCCTCAATTCCTTTGCCATTCATATTCACAAGCTCTGCGACAACGCCAATGGATCTGTGTCCGGCATTTATCAGGCTTAAAGTTGCTTCATAAGATGCATTGAAATTATCAACTACAACATAATCAGCATTAAAGCCCTCAATGACACGGTCAATTTGCACAATTGGTTTTTTGCTCTCCATTACCTTTCGCAAATGGGGCGCATCACGTAAATCTAATGGTGCAATAATTAAACCATCGACTTGTTTTGCCAATAAAAGTTGAACAGATTCAATTTCTTGTTTAAGTAACTCATCACTACCAGTCACCAGAAGACCAAAGCCCTCTAAGCGGGCAATATTATAAATCCCGCGTAATACACTTGCATAAAAAGGGCTCTGAATATCACCGGCAACTACGCCGATCGTTCGCGTTGTACCGGTTATTAAACTTCTTGCCAGTTGATTGGGTGTATAGCCCAATTGTTCCGCGCTTGTTAAAACACGATCACGAACATCCTGGCTGCTATAACCGTAACCGCCAAGCACGCGGCCAGCCGTTGCAGTGCTGACACCAGCTAAACGTGCAACATTTGTGATAGTGGGTTTTTTAGACATTATCCCTCATTATGACAAAATCTACAGATCAGCCATAAGCTTTATAGAACGAATAATATTAACCAGATAAACACTTAACACACGAAATCTATACTTATGCAATCACGATCTTTATGTCATCTAAAGAAACGGAAAGATCAATCGGTTTACCATGTCCGATAGCACCAAAATAAGTACAGGTTTGCGCGGCAGAAAAGGCGGCCGCTGTTAACGCCAATTGCGGGTCCTCATTTTTTAGCAAACCAATCAACACTCTAGCGATCATTGTATCACCCGCCCCAAGCGTATCAACCGCATCAACCTGCACTGGCTTTACCTGCCATAGTTTCTCACCATGGCACAATAATGCCCCCTGAGAACCACGCGTTGCCATGACCCATTTTGCGCCATGCTGTTTAATCTTGTTCATCATTCTCACGGCTTCATCTTCAGCAAGATCACCGGCCGATACGGTCGCGAACCAGAGAAAGGGTGACATTTTTTCGATTAAAGCATCGGTAGCCCGCGTTGAAAAGTCATAAGAAATTCGAGTTTTTTCAGCAAACAGAGGCACATATTTATCCAGACCACTTGTATGCCCTACATGCGCGGCATCAAAATTTTCCAGATAATTAACATCAGCCTCAGAAGGAGTGAAATGCGAAACCCCCAGATCGTGAGTAACAAAAATACGATCTGAGTTTTTATGCTCAATAATACAATAAGCCGTCATTCCTTCGACAATACGAAGGCGATCACTTAAAACGTTCTCATACTCCAGCACTTCTTGCATAAGCCGGCCTGCAGGGTCATCCGCAACGGCACCAATATAAGCTGTTTCAGCACCAAGTCTGCGCGCTAAAACAGCAACATTCAGGCAATTCCCCCCAGGATACATTTGACCTGTTGAAAGATAGCAATCAACATCATTGTCTCCGATTGCAGCTATGCGCACCATTTTATTTCTTTCCCCTTGACAAGTTGTGATAACGTTCCCACAATAAAATCACATTGTCAATAAATGGCACCACCAATCAGGTTGAACCATGGATCTTCGGGAGGGAAGAAATATGAGGGCCGAAATTAATAGCGATGTTCAAAAAACCATCGCGGCAATTCAAGGCAGAGAGTTTAGCAATATTTTTTTAGTTGCTTGCGGCGGCTCGCTTTCCATCATGTATCCGGGTAAATATTTCTGTGACACGCATTTTAAAAATATCGACAGTGATATGTATAATGCGGATGAATTTATTTGCCGCAGCCCCCGCAAACTCGGACCAAAGGCTCTGGTGATTTTGTGTTCACAAACAGGAACAACGCGCGAAACAGTGGCGGCGGCTCATTTTGCCCGCGAACATGGCGCGACGACTATTGTGATGACTTTGGATGCCACATCTGCACTCGCAGAAGCCGGTGAGTTTGTGCTCAACTACAATGCACCTTACACAACTGGCTTAGATATCGATCCGTATGAAAGCAATTATGCGGTTCTTTATATGGTGCTCAGCAGCCTGTTACTACAGCGTGAAGGCGTGGATCTCACCGGTAAGCTTTTACAAAGTTTAGGTCATCTGCAAGTGGCAACAACTTCAGCAAAGCAAGTTTTTGCGCCAATGTTCGCAGAGTTTGCCGAGCGTTTTCATGATAAAAACGTCATCTATACAACAGGTAGTGGCTGTAATTATGGTGCAGCATATTCATTCGCGATTTGTGTATTAATGGAAATGCAGTGGATTAACTCACAAGCCATTCACGCGAATGAATTTTTCCATGGGCCTTTTGAGGTTGTCGACCAAGACACTTGTTTTATTTCACTTATCGGCATGGATGAAACGCGGCGTCTCGAAGAGCGCAACCGTGATTTTCTCCATCGTTTTGGCAATGAAAAGAACATTATGGTGCTTGATGCTGCAAAACTTGATCTCAGCGGAATTGAAAAAGAGTTCCAAGGCTATCTGGTGCCATTAATATTCTTTGATGCCTTATGGGTGTTCATCTATCAGCTGGCAGAACTGCGCGGACAAATCATGCTCGATGGTCGCAGATACATGAAAAAAATATACGATTACTGATATGAATTAATAATGAAATCTATGATTGCCAAAGAATAATGTCGGCGGGATGGGAGTCAATGCAGGCAGTCTTTGGTTGATAGTTAAGCTTAGGGAGGGCTTAGATGAGTAGATTCAAAGCTAAGAAAAACATTATAAATATATTTATGGGGTTGGCTGCATTCGCATCCGCTAATGCTTTTATTGCATCTTCTGCACAGGCAGAAAATACAACGCTCCGCATTGCCTCAGTTAATCCGGCTACAACAGAGTCATTTGTTGTCGCCGAAAGAGTGGCCAAACGAATTACCGAGCGCACAGATGGTCGTGTAACATTTCAGCTATTTCCTTCCGGCCAGCTAGGCACCACTAATGATACTATTGAGCAAGCCAGTCAGGGGCAGCCCGTAATCGGTTTTGTTTCCGCATCAGCGATGGCAAATTTTGGTGTGCCAGAGTTTTCGATACTCGAAGGCCCATTCTTGACGGACAATAATGAAGAAGCGGAAAGACTGGCCAATTCTGCTTTACTGAAATCTCTTTATGATAAGCTGGCAGAAAGTGCGGGAATTCGCGTTCTGTCAATCAACTGGTTTGATGGTGCGCGCCATATGATTGGTGATAAAGCCTATCCAGAACCATCTGACCTTAAAGGTGTTTTAATGCGGGTTCCACCAGTTGAAACCTGGATTAAAACCTTCGACCCTCTACAGGTCGTAGCAACTTCAGTTGAAGCAGGTGAAGTCTATTCAGCACTTTCTCAAGGTGTTGTAACTGCTGCGGAAGCGCCTTTGACAGGCCTGCGCGCATCGCGTTGGTATGAACCAGCTAAGCACATTACAACAACCGGTCATTTTAACCTATTCACTGGTTGGGTCATGAGCGAGAATGTCTTTGGTAAGCTGACGACAGAAGATCAGGCTGTTATGCTCGAAGAGTTTAAAAAAGGCGGACAGGAACTGACAAAGCTCTCTGAGGGTTTAGGCGAGGAAATTCGTCAGGAGTTTGAAGCCGCAGGTGTCACTTTCCATGAAGCCAATATTGAGGCTTATCGTCAAGCGACCGCAGATTTTTATGTAAATTTCTCTGACTGGTCAGAAGAATTGCATAAAAAAATGCGCGCCGCTGCGACAGGCAACGACCAATAAAATAATAAGCGTCACGGCACCTGTTATTATCTTGGATATTACCGGTGCCGGCAATGCGCAAGTGACTGGATTCATTCGTGTTTCATGGCACAAATGGGAGGACAGGCATGAAATGGCTGGATAGAATAGCGCAACTGATCGGCTCGGTGTTGCCCGCGTGCTGTTTGGCAATTGTCTTGATTGTCGTAACAATGAATGTGTTTGCCCGTACGGTACTCGGCATGCCTTTTCATATGGCACATGACATCGCAATACTTGCATTTGGGGGGCTTGTTTGGCTTGGCCTAACAGGCGTTGCATCAAGTCGGCAATTGTTTGGTGTTGCTTTTTTTACATCGCTGCTTCCCTCTTCACTGAAAAAAGCAGCCGATATCTTATGTCATTTGATTGTCATTTTGATTAGCTGCTTTGTTATACATGCGGCATATCATCAAATCATGACTGCTCGGTTCAGCAAGTTTTTGGCTCTTGGTTGGCCAAAATGGATTGTCTCCGCAATGCTGCTCTTCTCATTTGCTGTGATCGTATTCGTCCAGATCAGACAAGTTATCGAACTCTTAAAAGTACCTGATAGCAAAGAGGAAAGAACCTCATGCTGATTACTTGTTTATTATTCTTCTTTTTACTCATTTTTGGCGTACCCATTGCTTTCGTATTATTAGGTTCTTCGGTTGCCTATTTCGTCATCAACCCAATGATGGCCAGTATTGTTGCTCAACGCCTAGCTTCGTCATTAGAATCCTTTCCTCTCTTGGCGGTTCCGTTTTTTATATTTACGGGCGCAGCTATGGCGCGCGGCGGCATTGCACACCGTCTTTATGATTTGGCTGAAGGTATGGTTGGGCACTGGCGCGGTGGTTTGGCGCAAGTTGCAGTAATGAACTCACTGTTTCTTGGTGCAATGTCCGGCTCTTCCAATGCAGATGCCGCCATTGAGGCGCGGACTATTGCACCCATCATGCGTGAAAGAGGTTATTCCAACGCTTTCGCATCGGTTGTCAGTGCATCATCCAGCGTGGTTGCGCCGATAATGCCTCCAAGTATCGGGCTTATTATTTATGGTCTTTTGACCAATACATCGATTGGAAAACTATTTATTGGTGGTGTCATTCCAGCCATAATCATTACCATTTCTATGCTGATAACCGTCCGCATTGTGTCTAAAAAACGTAGTTACGGCGCCATTCGTGATAAAAGATTACCACTATCGGATATTATGTCACGTGCACGTACAGCAGTATGGGCATTAGCGATGCCCGTTTTGCTACTCGTTGGCTTGCGCGGCGGCTGGTTTACACCGACAGAGCTTGGTGCGATTGCTGCAGCTTATGCGCTTATCGTCGGGCTATTCATCTATCGTGGTTTTAAGGTCAATCAGATTTACGAAATGTTGCGTGAATCTGCGCATACAACCGCAGGCGTCATGTTTATTATGGCTGCTGCGTCAGTATTTTCACTTATCCTTTCTTTAGAGCAAGTACCACAAGCAATTTTACAGTCTCTTCTTAGCTTAACAGATAATAAATATTTGCTTTTGCTTATCATCAATGTTGCTTTACTACTTCTTGGGACAGTGCTTGAAGGGCTTGCACTGCTCGTTATACTGGCGCCATTGCTGCTGGAAGTTGTCAATAATCTAGGCATTGATCCAGTTCATTTTGGCATTGTAATGGTATTTAATACGACGATTGGCTCCGTAACACCGCCCGTTGGCACAGTACTGTACACAGTATGCTCTATTACAAAATGTAGCATTGAGGAGTTCACCGTTGAGTTCTTGCCGTTCTTACTGGCGCTCGTTCTGGTGTTACTGGCTCTTGTTTTCATTCCGCCGCTCGTAACTTTCCTACCGAATATGTTATTCTGACAGGTGCGCTCCAATGCAATATTATGATGTGTCGTCAATCCAGCAGCTTTTAAAATATGATGAGCTCATTGAGGCATTAGAGAAATGTCATTTAGGCAATATGCCCGATAGCGCACATATGCTTAGAAATGAGCCTGATAATGGCAGTAATCAATTTGTAGCTCTTGTTGGTTGGCAAAAGAATGAAATCATTGTCGTTAAGCTTGTTGGTGTTTTTCCTGACAATCTGAAACTGCAACCAGTACAGCCTTCAATTCAAGGAGTTGTTGTTGCTTTTAATGCCAAAACCGGCACGCCAGAATTTGCCGCCGATGGCGCGGAAATGACATTCCGAAAAACTGCGGGGGTATCTGGTCTTGGCAGTCGTTTATTAGCACGAGAAGATGCGGAAACTCTGCTAATTGTAGGGGCTGGCGGTCTTGCACCTCATGTTTTACAGGCGCATTGTGCGGCCAGGCCATCAATTAACAAAGTTATGATCTGGAACCGTACCTTTGAAAAAGCCGAAAGCTTGGCAAAGCTTTGGACGACATCAGAGCGTCCGGTTCAGGCCGTCACGGATTTATCCCAATCAACACGCGGTGCGGATATTATTTCCTGTGTGACCATGTCAGATATGCCTTTAATTAAAGGCGAAGATCTACAAGATGGTGCGCATCTTGATCTTGTAGGGGCTTACTTGCCAACTATGCGTGAAGCAGATGATGCGGCAATGATTAAAGGCCGTATTTATGTTGACACCCGCCAAAATATGGAAGGTGCGGGTGATCTTTGCCAACCTGTAGAGCGAGGATTGATGAGCTGGGATGCTGTGCAGGGTGACTTATTTGACCTCTGCACAAAACGCGTAAATGCACGCCATTCAGACCATGAAATAACAATCTTTAAAAATGTTGGTGGCGGCCATCTTGATTTGTTTACTACGCAATTTCTGTCTCGAAAGACACTGTGAAACGCATGCTCTGGGTAAGTGTAGCAAGCATCAATAATGCAATCAGGCTGATTTAAGTGGCAACGTTTTTTTCGAGAAATGATCTAACATGTTGAACAATCCTCGCTCTCACGGTTTATGGGAAAAGTCAGCCCCAAATGCTCCAGTAACTTCCGCACTCCAAGGTGATTTGACGGTTGATGTGGTCATTGTCGGTGCTGGTTTTACCGGACTTTCAACCGCATTGAATTTGAGTGAGCGCGGCAGCAAAGTTGCAGTGCTTGAAGGTGTTGAAATTGGCTATGGCGCTTCCGGTCGTAATGTTGGTTTAGTGAATGCTGGTATGTGGATTATGCCGGATAATCTGCCAGGCGTGTTAGGCCAAAAATATGGTGACCGCTTGCTGGAGGAACTTGGAAATGGTCCTCAGATGGTGTTCGAGCGCATTGAAAGGCATAATATTTCCTGTGAGGCGACCCGCACCGGTACATTACATTGCGCTGTTGGCCAAAAAGGCTTGCGCGAATTGAAAGAACGGGCAGAACAGTGGCAACGCCGTGGTGCACCAGTGACATTGCTAAGCGCAGAAGAAACGGCCAAAAAAACAGGTACAAGAATCTACGCCGGCTCATTATTAGATATGCGTGCGGGTACAATTCAACCATTGGCATATGTACGTGGCCTTGCACATGCGACGCTTGCCGCAGGCGGGCAGATATTCACTAATTCCACAGTGATCGGTACTGAGCGTCAAGGTAAGGACTGGGTGGTGAAAACGGCACAGGGCAGTGTGCGTGCTCAATGGATTGTTGTGGCAACGAATGCATATACAAAAGCGCCGTGGCCACAGATACGCACAGAAATGATGCACTTGCCTTACTTTAATTTAGCAACCAAGCCACTAACCAAAGAACAACAATCACAGATTTTACCTGAACGTCAGGGGGTATGGGATACTAAGACGGTATTGTCATCCTATCGGTACGATCAATTTGGCCGTTTAGTTTTTGGAAGTGTTGGCGCATTGCGAAACACCGGTACGGGTATTCATACCGCTTGGGCAAAGCGTGAATTAGAACGTGTTTTTCCGCAACTAGGAAAAGTTGAGTTTGATTATGAGTGGTATGGTTTCATTGGGATGACCAATGATAGTCTGCCTAAACTACACTGTTTTGATAATAATGTCATCGGATTCAGTGGTTATAACGGTCGCGGCATTGCCACAGGCACAGTGTTTGGCAATATAATGGCGCGTTATATTAACGGCGATATAAATAAAGCTGATCTGCCACTTCCGGTAACTGAACCGGAAGCTCTTTCGTGCCTTAGCCTTCGTGAAGCTTATTATGAAACTGGTGCACAGATTGCACATTTAATAGGTGCCCGCTCTTTAGTATTAAAAAAATAAAAATCATGCTTAGGTCTGAAATTGTGCGTTCATGCTGAAGCGCGACTTATACCATTTGAGTTTATGCAGAACGATGTCTGTTTGCAAAGAGTGTCTGCGGAAAGGCTTCTGCAGGTGTTTTGTACCTAAGGCATTTGCGCGGCGTACTATTGAAGAAATTGCAGATGAATGCGAGGTCTCGATTACTGAGTGTGAGCGCGGCAATATCTCAGGGAAGCCAGCGTCGTGTGCATCTGTTGGTGTTCTCAACAGTGTCTTTCTGGCAGGGTGACTTTGGATCATAGAGCCATGTTTGTGCCCTTATCCCGTTCTGCAGATAAGCGCATTCTGCAAACTCAGTGGTGTGATCAAACGTTATTGTGCAGTGGGCCATTCGGGGCAGGAGTTGGAGCATCCTAATCACACCATCCACCGCCGCCGTGATTGTTTCATTGTTACGTTGTAACGCTGAAAAATGAACCGCCCCGTGTTTTCCGGAGGGCAATTTGTTCGACGATTATGCAGCTTTATCACATATTCTCATATTCTGATAGAAAGCCTCCTCGGCTTCTACAGGTGTTATATATCCGATTGGCTCCAGCAAACGTTGATTATTGTACCAATGGACCCAATTGAGTGTTTCCCATTCAATTTCGCGCATTGATTTCCATGGTCCCCCTTGGTTGATGACCTCCGTTTTGAACAGACCGATCACACATTCAGCTAAGGCATTGTCATAAGCGTCGCCAACGCTACCAACCGAAGGCTCTATCTGAGCCGCAGCCAGCCGCTCGGTATATTTCATCGAAAGATATTGAGATCCGCGATCCGAGTGGTGGGTCAAAGCCTTATTCAT
>NZ_BAAADE010000010.1:0-74020 GCF_039522165.1 Paenochrobactrum glaciei | reverse complement strand
CCTCTCATGGTGCAAAGCCTAAGTTTGAGAATGCAGAAGACTTATGGTCTGCATGCTGTGAGTATTTTGACTGGGTAGATAATAATCCGCTGTATGAGGATAAAGTCACATCGTTTCAGGGTGTGAATACGCATGAGCCGATTGCTAAAATGCGAGCCATGACGTTGATGGGGCTATGCTTTTTTATTGATGTATCCATCAAGCAATGGAATGTCTGGCGTGATGGGCGTCCCGATTTAAGTGAAGTCATATCGCGAGCCGAGGCTGTGATTTATCAGCAGAAGTTTGCAGGCGCTGCGGCTGATCTTCTCAATGCAAACATCATCGCTCGTGAGCTTGGCCTTGCGGATAAGCAAGACCTTTCATCTAGCGACGGCAGTATGACGCCACCAACATTAATTCAACTCGTACCACTAAAGGGCAATGACAGCGGTTAATATAGAACTCCCCCCGAAGCTGATAGATGTGTTCTCTGGTGATGCAGACGTACGCGCAGCTTGGGGAGGGCGAGGTTCAGGTAAGACACGCTCATTTGCCAAAATGGCCGTGGTACGCGGTTATATCTTCGGCATGGCTGACATCAGTGGGATTATCCTGTGCGCCCGTCAGTTCATGAACTCTCTGGAAGATAGCTCGCTTGAGGAAATCAAAAGGGCGATTGAGGATGAGCCATTTCTCAAGGATTATTATGAGATCGGCGAAAAATACGTCAGATCAAAAGACCGACGTGTGTCATTCGCATTTGCTGGGCTTGATCGGAATATCGCCAGTATTAAATCGAAAGGCCGCTTGCTGCTTTGCTGGGTGGATGAAGCGGAGCCAGTCACTGATGAGGCATGGCGCACACTGATCCCGACACTCCGTGAAGAAGGTGAAGGCTGGAATGCCGAGCTTTGGGTAACATGGAACCCGCTGCGCAAAGATGCAGCCGTGGAAAAACGGTTTCGTTTTACGGATAACCCACGAGTAAAGGGCGCAGAGATTAACTGGCGTGATAACCCGAAGTTCCCCGCTAAGCTTGAGCGTGACAGGTTGGGCGATTTAGCTGAGCGTCCAGAACAATACCCGCATGTATGGGATGGTGATTATGCAACAGTTATTGATGGTGCATATTTCGCCAAGCATTTAACTGATGCCAAAATCGAGGGCAGGATTGGCAAGGTTGCAAAAGACCCGCTTATGGCGCTCCGGGCTTATTGGGATATTGGCGGCACCGGTGCAAAAGCTGACGCGACAGCTATTTGGATTGTGCAATTTATTGGGCGCGAAGTCCGCGTATTAGATCATTATGAGGCTCAAGGTCAGCCGCTGGCCACCCATGTGCAATGGCTACGGGACAGTGGGTATAGCAGTGCTCTTTGTGTTTTACCTCATGACGGCTCAACCAAAGACAAAGTGCATGACGTGAGTTTTGAGACTGCGTTGCAAGATGCAGAATTTGAGACGGACGTTATCCCGAACCAAGGGGCGGGCGCTGCTAAAATGCGAATTGAAGCAGTGCGCAGGCTATTTTCGTCGATCTGGTTCAACGAAGCCACTACTGAGGGCGGACTCGATGCACTTGGTTGGTATCATGAGAAGAAAGATGAAAAGCGTGGCATTGGGCTTGGCCCCAACCATGATTGGGCGTCACACAGTGCCGATGCTTTTGGCCTGATGGCAATTCATTACGAGCAACCGCGAATTCAGAGCAGACAAAGCCGCTACGGCGGACGCTCATCATCTTCCACAAGTTGGATGGCAGGATAATCAATGGCAGTAGATGAAAATATTAAGGCTTCGGTTGCAGAAACCGCAGTCAGCGACACCTCGCGCCTTGATAAAGACAGCTTACTGAAAAAGCTAAAGGATTGGTACAAAGCTGATTTACCCCGTGTCATTGATTGGCGTGAACAAGCCCGTGAGGATTACGCCTTTTACAATGGCGAACAGTGGTCAGATGCTGATAAGAGCGCTTTGACTGAGCAAAAGCGTCCGATCATGACATTCAACCGTGTGGCTCCTTTGGTTAATGCGGTGATTGGTGCGGAAATCAACAACCGCCGTGAAGTCCGGTATATTCCTCGTGAAATGGGTGATGCTGAGGCCAATGAGCTCCTTACGAACGCTGCTGAATGGTTTCGCGATGAAGCTGGCGCCGAAGATGAGGACAGTGACGCGTTTGAGGATAATGTCATTTGCGGTATGGGCTGGACTGATACGCGCCTTGATTTTGAACTTGATCCGGATGGCGCTCCGGTTGTCCGCCGTCTCGATCCGCTTAAATTTGTTTGGGACGCATCTGCAGTAAAGCCTAACCTTGAAGATGCGCAGCACCTGTTTTATGTCGATGAAAAGCCGCTTTCTGAATGGATGGCGATATTTCCTGATGCCGACCCAGAAGTTTTAAATGCCGCATGGGCAAAATCTGGCAATACTGCTGCCACGCATGACAATGACGAGCCATCCTACGAGGGCGGTTCTTATGATGAGAACCCCAATAAGCTTTGCACGATTGTTGAGGCTCGCTGGCTGGAAACAGAGCATTATTACCGTGCACAAGACCCGCAATCAGGCCAGATGCTTGAGCTGGATAAAGAGCAGGCCAAACAGGCAAGCGCAGCGGGCATCAAGGTTGCCAAACAATCGCGCAAGGTTGTGAGGCGAGCCTTTATCGGCAACGGCATTATTGGCGATATTGATGCTCCACTTGTACCAAGCGGAATGTTCGGGTGGGAGTGCATTACGGGTTACCGTGATAAGATTAAACGCCAATTTTATGGTGTTGTGCGTCCTACAAAAGACCCGCAACGTTGGGCAAATAAGTTTTTCTCTCAGGTTATGTTCTTGCTCAATAGCCAGTCAAAAGGCGGCATCATTGCAGAGCGCGGCGCGTTCGAGGATGATCGACAGGCCGAGGAGAGCTGGGCAAAGGCTGACAGTATCACCTGGGCGAAAAATGGTGGGACATCCCGTATTCAGCCAAAACCGACCGCGCAGTTTCCAACCGGTTTCTTTGCGCTGTTCAATGAGGCCAAGGAAGCGATCAATCAGGTCACAGGCCTGTCTCCTGAGTTTATTGGCACACGTGAAGTTGATCAGGCCGGAGTGCTGGAAGCACAGCGCCGCCAGTCGTCACTCAATCTTCTTGCATCCTTATTCAATAGCCTTCGCCGTTATCGTAAGCGTCAGGGCAAGATATTGTTGCACCTGATCCAAAACTACCTCGCTGATGGCCGTTTAATCCGGATAGTCGGAGACAGTAAATCTGAATATGTGCCGCTTATGCGCTCCAATATCGCGGATGTACGGTATGATATTATAATTGATGACGCGCCGAACTCTCCGAACGAAAAAGAGCGAACATGGGGCATCCTGCAACAGATGTTGCCTTTGCTTAAAGATATGATCACGCCAGACATGATCTTTGAGATTGCTAAATATACACCATTACCGGCAACTCTTATTGATCAGTGGATGAAAAAGCTAAAAGAGCAGCAGGAGGCGGAGGCAAGTCAGCCACCGCAGCCAAGTCCGGATGAAATCAAGATGCAGGCAGAAATGCAAAAGCATCAGATGAACATGCAAGCCAAGCAGGTGGATATTGAGGCTAAGCATCAGGCGGCAGCAACCAAACAGCAAACAGATGCAGTCAGCCTTTTTGTTGATCAGCAAAAGGCGCAACTTGAATTAGAGACTGCGCAGCAAAAAGCTGAGATTGAGATGGTTCGTGTCGCTAATCAAGCTGCACAGACATCTATTCGCCAGCAAAACGCCAACACACGGCGAGGCGATATATAATCCCGCTATCAAGCGGTTTCGGCTGCTAGTCCGCAACTAGCTTCGTGCGCCCACGATAAGGGCAAATAGGTGGAAAATGACAGACGAGAATACAAGCGGCTTTACAGCTGCCGAAGAAGCTTATTTCGCATCAGGTGGCGACGAGAGCACGCTGGAAGCTGGAATTGGTACAGACGTTACAGAACAACCCTCTGACGCTGATTTATCTCAACCAGCACAAGAGCAGTCAGACCAGCAGGAGCGCGATGATAAGGGGCGCTTTGTGCCTCATGGTGCCTTACATGCTGAGCGTGAGGAGCATAAGAAAACTAAGGCTGCACTAGAGGAAATCCAGCGGAACCAAGCTATTCTGAATGACCGGTGGAATACTCTCCTTGCGACCGGAAAGCCGCAGCAGGAGCAGCCAAAAGAAGAGGCGCCACCTGATCCGGCGGTAGACATTATTGCTTATATGCAATGGCAAGCTGACCAGACCAAGCAGCTCAATGAAAAAATGGCCGCCGAAGAGCGTCAGCGACAGGACGCTGCGCAACATCAGCAGCAAGAGCAGGCCATCTGGTCAACATGGGAAAGCAGTGTTAACCAGGCAAAAGCTGCTATCCCAGATTTCGACGCGGCGACCGGATTCCTTGCTCAGCTTCGTGATAATCAATTGCAGGCATTCTCATCGGTCGACCCAAGTTTTTCGGACCCGCAAGCGCGTGTAGCTCAGATTAACGCCGAGCTTCGTCAGATAATTGTGCAGGCTAAAAATGCAGGGCAAGACCCTGCAGCGGCTGTTTACCAAATTGCTAAGGGTTATGGTTATACGGTTGCCGAGGCTGCACCCGATGGCGACAAAATCGATAAGATCATACAGGCTCAGGCTGGATCAAAAACAATTGCCGGTACAAACGGCAATGCGATGGCTGACCCTCTTTCAGCTCAAGCAATTCTCGATATGCCCGCTGCAGAATTCGATGCATGGGTGCAGAGCCCTGCAAACGCCAAGCGTTTTGAAAAGATGCTCCAAGGCATGTGAGTGATATGATTACCCAATATGGGTGTCGCGCATAGCGTCACCCTTAGCGGTCTAGGTCAGGACTTAAAACAGACCTTCGTTTGATTGCACGTCAGCCAATTAGCCCGCGCCGAGGGTTTAAAGTCGGCTTCGCTTCGCTCGCAGCGTCACCGCGACAAATCCCTTTGATTTTTCAACGTTACACTGGAGAGCCAAAATGGCTACAACTACAATTGCTTCTAATAATGCACTAACAGTAAAGCTGTGGGCTAAGAAGCTTGCTCAGGAAGTTTCCAAAGCAACCCCGATTGCTCCGTTGATGAGTACTGGTACTAATTCGATCATCCAGCTCAAGGATGAAACCCAGAAGGGCAAAGGCGATAAGGTCACTTTCGGCCTTCGCACACAGCTTATTGGTGATGGTGTCTCTGAAGGCACAATGCTTGAGGGGAATGAAGAAGCGCTCAGCACCTATAACGATGCCATCATGATCAACGAGCTTGCGCACGCTGTTCGTGTTCGCAATGATCAGACCATTGATGCACAGCGCGTTCTCTTTGATATGCGCGAAGAGGCAAACGCCGGTCTGGTCGATTGGTACGCTGATCGTATGTCTTTGATGTTCTTCCTTCATGTGTGCGGTTATACGGCTCCATCCATTGGCTTCGAAGGGCGAACAATCACAATTGGCGGGGTGCATACTGGCTTTAATACCGTTACTGCACCTACGCGCCATCTTATTGCTGGCGGTGCAACGGATGAGGCTTCGCTGACAAGTGCAGATGGTTTCACGCTTGATCTGATTGACAAGGCCGTGGAGCGAGCAAAACTTGCGAACCCGAAAATCCGTCCGGTGCGTATCAACGGCGGTAGCCACTATGTCATGTACCTGCACCCGACACAGGTCACATCAATGCGCACCAATACATCAACTGGTCAATGGCTGGATATTCAGAAAGCGGCTGAAAAGCGCGGTGGTGATAATCCAATCTTCTCTGGCGCACTCGGTGTGTACAACAATGTCATTTTGCGCGAGAGCGAGCACGTGACAACTGGCGTAGAAGCCGGGGCAGAAGTGCCGACCGTTCGTCGTGCCGTTCTTCTTGGTGCTCAGTCTGTGGTTGCAGCATTCGGCATGAAAAATACACCGGAGAAATTCAAGCGAATTGAAGAGACTTTCGATTATCAGCGCGAACTTGGTGTTTCTGCTCAGACAATTTTGGGCATGAAGAAAACCGTATTCAATAACAACAATTCCGATTTTGGCGTGATTGTCGTCTCCACCTACGCAACTCCTGCTTAATCGGTCGGGGGCGGGCTTCGGCTCGCCCTTTCCGAAAGGTATTCTCATGGATGACACAGATTGGACACTTGTCGATTTTGGCGATGAAAAGCCAAAGTCGGAAGAAGCTGAGCCGCGTAAACCAGTCAGCAAAAAACGCAAGGGTAAGTAATGTCTATTTCCGTAACGACATCCGGTCCTAATAACACAATCCCCGCTCTTCTCGATGCGCAAGATCGTACATTTTACGATATGATGACGGTTATTGCCGACGAGATCGACGATACGACAGGTGAATATCAGCCGCAAATCCAGAATTGTATTTTCTCAGCAATCCGGTTTTGCGAGCGAAATATTTATTATTTCAATGAAACGCGTGATGTGACGTTCAAAACTGCCGCTGGCCGTGAATGGTATGATAAGTCTGACAACCCGAATATCCATACGCTTGTACGCATTGTGGCTGCCTATTACGAGGATGGCTCCGGTCAACGCCATACACTGCGCCGCGCAATGCCAGAAGAAATTGAGCGCATTTCTGATAATGGCGTATCAGGCAGTGAGCCATATATGTTCACTTATTTTGGCCAGCGTTTGCGGCTTTACCCTGTACCAAATGATGCAAGCCACACGATCCGGTTGCAACTTGGCGCGTACCGGCTGAATGAAATACAAGCATCAACGGACAGTAATGCTTGGTTCACTGAGGCTTTTGACCTGATCAAAGCTCGTGCGAAGTACCAGCTATATAAAGATTACCTCAAAGATGCCCCGCTGGCTGCCGCCTCGCTCAATGATTACAATGAGGAGGATAGTGCGCTTTCTGCAGAAACATCGCGCCGTAATGGTCGTGGAACTATTATTGGGACTGCATTCTAATGACGGTTATCCCAGCAGCAGAGTACCGCCCAGATATTGCAGATATTAATGCAGCATTTACCGATCAGGTCTTGAACGTGTTGCCATCTGCAAATGGCTATATTCCGATGAAGAATTGGAGCCCGCTAACAGCGGAGTTTCAAGAAAATCCGCTCGGTGTCTTTGCTGTGCGCTCTCTGGATCAGTCTGTGTATGTTTTTGGTGGTACGGCAACTGGCCTCTATCTGCTGGATAATACAACACTAGAATGGAATGAAATCAGCAAAACCGCCGGTGGTTATCATGCGTCTCATGATGCGCCTTGGTCATTCGCGCTGTTTGGTGAGTATGTCATTGCAGTCAACCAGAACGATGATCCTCAAGTTTATCGGCTGGGTGTTGATGCGACATTTCGTGATCTTGGCGGCACACCGCCACGCGCCGGATTGGTAAAAGTATGGGGCGACTTTGTTTGCCTAATGATGTTGCCAGATAATCCAAACCGTGTGCAATGGTCGGGGCTTAATGATTGTGAGTTTTGGACTGTTGGTTCAAATAGTTCTGATTATCAGGACTTTCCAGACGGTGGGCGTGTTCAGGGTTCGACAGAAGCCACTAACCCGCTAATCTTCCTTCAATCATCAATCTATGCCGGCACATTTGTTCCGGGATCCGATATCATTTTCACTTTTCATAAAGCTCAAGATAAGCGCGGGGCAAAATCACCTTGGGGGATTGCTTGCCGCGGTGCTTACGCGTTCTTTGCAGATGAGGGCGGTTTTTTCCAGATCAGCTCTAACGGCGGTGAATTGCTGCCGATTGGGTATGAGAAGGTTGATCGCACCGTTTTTACTAAAATGGCCGCGTCTAATCTGGCTGACATGTCTGCCGTTATCGACCCATTTTACACCCGTGTTTATTGGGCGATGGATTACAACGGATTGGGCGTTTATAATGAAATGCTGATCTATGATTGGGGCGTACAGCAGTGGTCATTGGTTGAAATCTCAGCAACAGACATAGTGCCATTTTATACCGCAGGCTACACGCTGGACGGGTTAGACGCGATATCGATGAGCATCGAAACGCTTCCATTCTCTCTTGACAGTAAAGCGTGGCAGGGTGGCGCTCCAATCCTCGGGGCATTCAAAGATATGCGCCTTGGTTCGTTTACCGCCAGCAATATGGAGGCGACACTCGTCTCGCAAGAGATATGCGCTACAGACGGGCGAATTCAGCGCACAAGGCGCGTTTATCCGTTGGTTGACACAGACCAGTTATTTCTGTCCGTCGGTGTTCGCATGAGGCGTAACCAGTATGAACCAGTTAAATGGCTCGCTGAAACCAGCCCATCTTATAATACCGGACTAGCTCACAAAAGATCGAGGGCGCGTTTCCATCGCTTTCGAATACGCATTCCAGCTGGGGAAGATTGGTCACACCTGACAGGCTTTGATGCAACATTCGAGGATGCAGGATGGCGCTAAAAATAATTAACACTCAGGAATGGAGCATTGAGCAGATCGCAACATATGGCCGAGACCTAACTGCGGCCATGACCAAGCTATGCGAGAAGTTTCCTGACGATTTAACGGTCAAGAGTATTATGGCCGATATCATCAGCGGTAAAAACCAACTTTGGTTAATCCTTGATGAGAGCGACAAGTTTAAAGCCTTTGTAACAACTGAAATTTTTATCTCTGAGTTTACAGACAAAAAACGCCTTCATCTCTGTGATCTGGGTGGCGAAGGCGGTGTTTATTTGGCCGATCTGGTGACTGAGCTTGAAAAGTTCGCACTGTCGCAAGGCATTACTGAAATTCATGCCATGGGTCGGTTTGGCTGGCAACGGCAACTGGCAAAGCACGGATACAAGCCACTCGTGTTCCGCTTCGGAAAGGACTTAACAGCATGAGCTCCGGTAAAAATAAAAGCAGCAGCAGCCAGACATCAGAGCCGCCAAGCTGGGCAAAGCCATTGTTCACTCAATCGGCAGGTGACGCCAAAAAGCTCTATGATTCAGGGGCTGGCGGTAATGTTTATCAGGGGCAGCGCATAGGTGATTTGAGCGACACAACAACTGGTGCGGTTAACAGCCTTGGCAATGCGGCCAATATGTATAAGTCTGATACGATCAATCGACTTGCAACTGGAGACACATCGAGTGCAACGAACCTTGCCAATATGGCGAATGGCTCGATGATCGGTAACAATACTGCTTTTAATGATGCCCTACAAAACACCCTGATTAATACCGCGAACACGATCAATTCCAGCATGTCGGGCGCGGGTCGTTATGGTTCTGGCGCTCATAGTGGTGTGATGGCTAACCAGCTCGGTCAGGTTGCCACAAATGCAATGGCGAACCAGTACAATCAAGATGTTTCCAACATGATGAGCGCAAATAACCAGATTGATAGCGCTAATATGAACAAGCTGTCCGGCCTTAACTCGCTATATCAGGGCTATTCCAATACTGCAGGTAATCAGCTTGCAGGTGGGCAGGTGCTGGATCACAATGCGCAGGCCAAGATGGATGCTGAACGTGATAAATGGTCTGAAACTGATAATCAGGGCTGGACGCGCCTTGGTCTTCTTCAATCAGCTGCAGCAGGTGCAGCTGGCAACTATGGCACAACATCGGGCAGTCAGAAAAGCAGCTCTAAGGGCTTCAATCTCTTGTCTGATATCCGCACTAAAGAGAACATAGTCTCTGTTGGCGAGCGAGACGGCTTCAAGCTTTATGAGTGGAACTATGTCGGGCATCCGCAGCGCTATCGTGGCGTGATGGCTCAGGATTTGCTTGATACAAGACCGGATGCCGTCAGTCTTGGTCATGATGGCTTATACCGCGTGGACTATTCAAAACTCGGCTTTGATATGGAGGCATTGTGATGTTTGATTATCGTTATAATGGCTTACCAAATATGCTTACAGCGCAAATGCCACTCATGCCGCAAAATATGTTGTCCCCTATGCCTGAGCAGGCACCGCTAATTGATCCCATGGTCACCGGTGGCGTGCAGCCTGCACAGCAGAATATGCAAGTGTCGCCGGGTGATTTGAATTATTTTCCACCTGCGCCTGACGCAAACCGCGCACCGATCACACAGCATGACTATCTGGCTTCGCTTCGTCATTTGCAGGTGCCACAACAGCAGGTCACAACCACGCAGAAAAGTAGCCAGCCTGACGGCGGCATGCAGCAGATAGCAGCATTTCTCCAAGGGCTTGGGCGGGGTAATGGTGTACTTTCAGCCATTGGTGGCGGCTTAGGAGCGGTGCAGGAGAAGAAGCAGGAAAACCAGACGGTGAACTATTTGACCCAGCGGGGTATACCTGAGGGGGAAGCGCAAATCCTTTCCCGTAATCCTCAGGCTGTTGTTCAGGTTCTGGAAAATCTCCGTAAAGGAGTAGATCCTAAAACAGCTCTTGAGCTGCAGAAGCTAGGATATGAGGTTGAGGCTGCACGACTTAAAGCGCAGGGCGGTGGGGCATCTGCAACAGAGTATGGTTTAAATCCGATCTGGGGGCAGGATGCTCAGGGTAATCCTGTGCTTGGTGTTCTTGGTAAGGATGGGTCATTCAAGAAGGTTGATACTGGAGAGTTTGATATTTCATCCGGTACTGAGCAAATTGATCTGGGCGATAGCTTCGCTATCAAAGACAAGCGCTCTGGTCAGATTATCGGTTCCGTTCCGAAAAACCTTGCAAATGCTGAACGTGAGAAAGTGCTTGGTAAAGCATCCGGTGAGCGGGAGACCTCTGCGGAGGGGGATTTTACGACTGCTCAGAATGCGCTCGATCTGATTGATAATATTCGAAATGATCCATATCGGGAGCGCGGCACAGGTGCGTCAGCAGTTTTGAATAATGTCTGGGGCACTGGCGGTTATGACTTTGCTCAAAAAGTTGAGCAGGCAAAATCAGGGGCGTTCCTGACAGCAATTCAGCAGATGAAGGGGCTTGGTGCGCTCTCAAATAACGAAGGCGCAGCAGCAACCGCCGCTGTAACTCGAATGAATACTGCTATGTCAGAGCAAGGTTTCCTTGATGCCCTTGCAGATTATGAGAAAATTGTAAAACAGGGCATGGAACGGGCAAGGAAAAACCTTCCTTCAGGCTCTGGCGCGTCACCAGCCTCGAACACCGTAGATTTCTCCGATTATTTCAAACAGTGAGGCAGATATGACTTCAAAAGAAGTAGAACGATTTATCGAAGAATGTCGCTTCGCAAAGATTGTTGATACAGCTGACGGTCAAGCGATCCGTATCGGAAGCGACATCATTAATATACGATCTGCAAATCCTGAATTACACATAGAGGGTATTACAGTCGCCCTTCGCCAATCATTGCAAGGGGCTAGTTGCGATACTAATTCTTCAGTTGAGCTTTTACAGCGTCATTCGAAGACAGGAGCTTGCCCTGCCACGCAGCCTCACCGGTAAGTTTTGCGACGAATAATGCATCATTAGAATCGATCTTCTCTTTTAGATCATCTCTAATTTTAGAGGCGGTTGTGTTCCACTTAATAAGCCATACAGATTCTAGGATACGGATCGCTTTCCACTCCTCTAGCCTGCTATACAAAGCTTGGTAATCTCTACCATGTTTTCGTAAGTCATAACTGACGATAAATGATGCCATTTTGGCTCCCCCATTAAATTAATACGCGCAAACTCAACCCGATTCTCAATCAGGGGTCTATTATGCCAATTGTTAAGATGCCAGACGGAACGCAAGTGCGGTTTCCGGATGATATGCCACGCGAACAAATCCGAGATATGATCGCGTCAAAGTTTCCAGATGCAGCGCAGAAAGTGCAGCCACAAGCCAATCGTGACGGGACATATGGGCAAGTGCCGGAGGGCATGGTGCTTAATCCGGCCACCGGCCAGATGGAGGATATGCGAAGCCCCGCAAATCCGAATATCCCGCAGGGCGGTGCTAACGCGCTTGGCCTTGGTATTGGTCAGGGCGCTGGCTTTAACCTTTTGGATGAAGCGGCGGCAGGCCTGACAATCCCATTTGGCGGTAATTACGATTACAACCTTGCACGAATGCGTGAAGCGGAACGCAGAGCATCAGAAGAACATCCTGTCGCGTATTATGGTGGTCAGGTTGGTGGCGCAATTGGTACTGGCATTGGTCTGGCTAAGGGTGGATTGTCAGCAACTAATGCTGCGATTAATTCAGGTGCGCGGTTGCCAGCGGTTGCGCTCGCATCGGGTGCAGAAGGTGCTGCTCTCGGAGCTGGTTATGGATTTGGCGCGGGGGAAGGGGGAGAGGGCAGGCTACAGGGGGCAAGAGATGCTGGGGTGCTTGGCTTTGGAGTGGGTTTTGCAACCCCGTATGCTATTCATGGCGCTTCTAAAGCGTTTCAGAAAGTCCGTAGCCCTTTTGCAGCCTCCCCAGAGCGTACAGCCGCAGCTCACTTTTTAGAAGGTGAAGGCATCCCGCTAACCGCAGGTCAGAAGACCGGCAGTCGCGGTCTTCGATATGCTGAAAGCGAACTTGGGGGCGGCAGAACTGCTGATATTATGGCAGAGCAAGGGCGCGCTTTTACAGACGCAGCAATGCGCCGTGCTGGTGGTAGTGGTCTGGCCGACGAAGATAGTTTACGTGCCCTGCAAAGCAGGTTATCTAAAGGCTTTGAAGGGATATCGAAGCGAAACAATATGACCGCTGATGGTGATTTGTTGCGTGATATGCTCGGAACACTTCAAGAATACAACAAAGTTCTACCATCGGAACAAAAGCAGATTTTAGGGGGTGTTGTTCAGGATGTTGGGGAGCGCATCAAGGCCGGTGGCGGTATGATGAGCGGGTCCGAGTATCAATCAATTCGATCACGCTTGACTAAAAGAGCTTTTAACGCTCGTGGCTCTGATAATGAACTTGCAGACGCATATCGCGGCATTCGTAATGCTTTGGATAGCGCCATGGAACGTTCGGTTTCGGGAGTTGATGCTGGCGTTTGGAAAGAGCTGCGACGACAGTACGGTAATTCGAAAGTTCTGATGAAGGCCGCTAAGGGCGGCGGCGAAGAAGCTGCACTTGGTATTATCTCGCCTGCTCGACTTAGGATGGCTGCATCTTCAGGCAACGGTGATGCTTATGTGCTAGGTAATACTGACTTCTCGCAACTGGCTAAAGCCGGTCAGGCTGCGATGACACCTCTGCCAGACAGCGGAACTGCATCGCGCCTTGCTACGCGCGGGCTTATGAGCCTTCCTGCTGGGATGGGGGCTATTGCTGGTGGTGCGACGGGCGATGTTATGACTGGTTTAGCCGGAGCGGCTGCAGGTGCAGCAGTGCCTAAGGTCGCTGGTAAAATACTCATGTCAGATACAGCGCAGCGTTATTTAGCAAATCAGATTGCCAGAAGCCCAATGACAGCAGAAAGCCGAACATTATTGAACGCACTATTTAATGCACAGGGAGGCTTAATGGCGGGGCGCCTTGCTACGCCATGAGGCAGGGACGTTAAGCCCTGCTGTATCAGCAACCCAGCTAACTAAAAAGCAACCCGTCCCAACGCCGAGCATTATTTGCGGCCAGTTTATCCCGTCTATTAAGAAAAGTATCCAAAACAAAGCAACAAGCGCCCATCCCGCCTTCCAAATCCATTTTGGTTGGCGCTTTTCGTTGGGAATGTGTTCGATGGTTTTAGGGTCGTGGTCGATTTGGTTCATTCGTCAGCCTTGGTTGGGGGGCGGTTTATCTTTCAGAATATTTCATCCTTGCATGTCTTAAGTATATAAGGATTTAGCGTGTTCGATGCTCTTTGAACGGATAGATAACCAATAACACGGCCATTTTTTATTATCATTGGAGGGGTGCTACTGAACTCATTGAATGGTGATTTATCAGAAAATTTTCCACCGTAAGAGCCAAACTCATTCCAAATACTTTGCCCTGAAAATTCACTGCCGTGTGTACCAAATTCGTTAAGTACGGATTTTGAATCAAATTGCGACGAAACATTGCCTAAGAAAGTGCCGTCTTGCGCAACAATGTTGGCGCCAGAGATTTGTTGACACAATGACTGCGCATGCCCTGTTGTAGGTAGGCTCAGCGTTATTACAGCTGGTAGGGCAGCCTTAAGTAAATGTGTCCTGATAGCCTTCATTGGCTCCCCCGAAGCAATCACAATTTAGCACACAACAATACTCAATCCTGAAAGGAATGGAAGATGACACCAGAAGAATTAAGACTTGAATGCCTCCGCTTAGCCCTCAAAGATTATCAGGGAAATTCTGAAAAAGTTGTAGAGCGAGCAGAGGCATTTTATAGATACCTTTCGAACAGACCTTCCCTAGTCAACGGCAGAGCATTGGGTGGCTCTCATTCTCATAGCTTCGGAGGACAAAGCTTCAATGTCACTGGGACGCTGACGGTTCGATACTAAAAATTTAGTTAGCAGTTGAATATCACAGCTTCGCTTTTGCGGGGCTTTTTTTATGGAGAAAGCAATGGTGCAAACCCCAGCGTGGTTGCGGTATGCCAACCAAGGCGCAACACGCAATCTCCCGTTAAGCCCGCAACTGCAAACTGCTTTCGGCGGGTTCTTACCTCAAATGGGTGTATCGATGGAGGTCTTTTCAGGTGGCCAGCCTGCAAAAGGCTCAGGTGGCTCTCGTGTAGGTTCAGTCCGTCATGACCACGGCAACGCGGCGGATGTTTTTTTCTACAAAGACGGGCGCCGACTTGATTGGGCTAACCCGAATGACTTGCCAATATTTCAAGATATTGTCCGACAAGGTAAGCAAGCAGGAATTACTGGGTTTGGGGCAGGGCAAGGCTATATGCAGCCCGGATCAATGCATGTTGGCTTTGGGACACCCGGAGTTTGGGGGGCGGGCGGTTCTGGCAAGAACGCGCCAAGTTGGCTCACTGAGGCATATGGCGGTGCAGGTTCGCAAGTTGCTGCGCAGTCATCATCACAGCAAAACGGAACTCCTGCTAAACCAACGGAAAGCTCACTTACGGTTGGAGAGCCGCAATCCGCCGGCATCATGAGTGCGTTCGCTGCCACACCCACACGGCAACCGCCATCATTTATAGGCGGGGTCGATCAGATCAAAAACGGCAATTATCTCGACGGCGCAGGCCAAATGTTTGGCTCCATGGCAGCAGGCGGTGGGCAGCAGCAAATTCCGCAAACTCCTGCAATGCAGTTGGCGCCAGTGCAAGGCCCATCATCACAGCAAGCAACAGCTTTGGCGAACTATGTTCAATCACTTTTAGGAAAGAAGGTGTCGAATGGCTAATATCGGCCTCGGGATGCTCGGAGGTGCGGCATCTGGTGCTGCCACAAATGGCTTGTCTAGCGGATTGGCAAGTGGAGCAATTAATGGACTGACTGATTTTGGTAATAGCCTTCAAGGTCTGCAAAAAGCTTTTGGAGGCGGTCAGGGCGGCGGTATGCCCTCAGCCGCAGATCAGAGCGGACAGCCTCAATACGGCAATAATTCAGGAAATGCGCTGGCTGGTTATGTCATGCAGCTTCTCAATCAAGGAAGGCAGGCTGGCTGATGTCTAGTATTTATGACTGGTCACTCATGGCGGCATCCAACGCCAACTCAGACGACAACATTAACTGGCAAGAAGGACAGCCACCCTCTACCGTTAACAATTCGGCACGTTCCATGATGCAGCGTATGAGGGAATTACTGTCTGATCTTGGTGGGGTGACAACGACAGCCGGAACAGCAAACGTGATCACCTTTGCTGCGAAAAGCCCGTTTAATTCTTATATGGATGGTATTCGGGTTGCTTTCAGAGCAGCTAACACAAACACTGGTACGGCCACACTCAATGTTAACTCAATAGGATCAAAGCCGATATTCCGCGTGTCGGCAAATACCGGCATCACACAACTAGCATCAGGTAACATTACCGCTAACGGCATTTATGAAGTGGTCTATTCATCCGTACTGGATGGGAATGCAGGTGGCTGGTTACTGCTAAACCCTACATTGTCTCTGAAGCCGGTTGGTTCATATGAAATCATGGCCGCCCCCATCGACTTGCCCGGATACCTGTACTGCGATGGGAGGGCAGTTTCGCGGACGGTTTATTCTGCACTGTTTAATGTCATTGGAACCCGTTTCGGGGCTGGAGATGGCGCAACGACGTTTCAAATTCCTGATTGGCGTGGTGTTTTCATGCGCGGCTGGGATGACGGGCGAGGTCTTGATAGCGGTCGTGTATTCGGGGCACAGCAAGGCGATCAAAACAAAGCTCACCTTCACCCGTTTTCAGGGGAAACCGATTTTGATGGAGATCATTACCATACATACCCTGGTCCCGCGACTGAGTTAAATCATGGCGGTATGAGACCTGCTGGGAAGGGAGGCTCTGGCGTACTGTCAACCAACACTACTGGTCGGCATAAGCACCGAGTTAGTGGGCATACAAATTCTGAAGGTGGAAGTGAGGCAAGGCCGGTTAACAACACTGTCTATATGGTGATTAAATTCTGATGACCCAAGCAATCCTCCCAGCTGCGATAGGCAGCATTAAAGATAAATCAAAAATTCGCGTCGTCATCTACGCAAATGGCAAGCTTATTCATGTGTCGCTTGCTGAATTGCTGGCTGCGGCTAACCCGTCAACGGAGGGGTAAAATGGCAGTCCCTTATCATACGCATTCATTTGAAATTCCATCAGCGACTAAGTCAGAAGTTGAAGCAGGCGTACGAACTGATGTGGCAGCGACCCCAGCTTCTCTTGGCTCAGCTGCCTCCAAAGACGTTTCTTATTTTGCAACTTCCGAGCAGGGCGAAGCCGCAACTACAGCGGTTCAATCAGTCAATGGGAAAGCTGGCAAAACAATTACTCTTGCCAAGGCGGATATTGGTCTTGGGAATGTCGAAAATACAAGCGATGCCGATAAGCCGATTTCGTCAGCTACACAAGCAGCACTAATCCTCAAAGCTAATGCGATTGATCTTGGAACAGCCGCTAGCCGTAGTATTGAAGATTTTGCCACTGCTGATCAGGGAGTGTTGGCCGATGGCGCAGCGCAGTCATCAGACCTTGGCGCTCTAGCATTAAAAGACACCATTACGACAACAGATATTTTAGCTGCGGGATCGGCTGATCCTGATGCCGTTCTAACTCGTGGCGGCTTGTGGATTAAGCCAACTGGTATCGGCGACATGTTACAGGCTGTTTACGATCCTGACGGCACGGGTAAAGTTCTAATTGCTAAAGAAGCAGAGAAGGTTGCACTTGGGTCTGTCACAGGTTTGCAGGAAGTGCTGGATGAAAAGGCCAATACTTCTGATCTCATCGACTTCGACACAAAGGAGGAGGTCAGCCAGAAGATCGAAGCCGCTCTGACTGATAAGGCCGTCCGTGTCGATGCAGTGCAGGCTCACACTCCAGAAGAACAAGGGCAGGCTCGCGCGAACATTGGCGCCGATCTTCTTTCTGGTTTCCGCAATAAGATCATTAATGGCGATTTCACCGTTTGGCAGCGTGGCAATTCATTCACGGTACCGGCCGGTGGCAGGTCGTATACCGCTGATCGATGGGGGGTTGTCAACAGCACAAACCAGCCTCTTTTAGTTGAAATGGTAGGGCCATACTTTGATCAAGGCAGTCCGGGATATTTTATGCGTTTGTCGTTCGTCACGGCACCCACAACGGGTGAGGTCTACGTACTGCAAGCTATCGAGGGTGTAGCTACCCTTGCAGGGAAAACTGCCACATTTACCGCCCTTTTAGGTAGCCCAAGCGGAACACCTGTCGATTTCACAATATACACTGCACAGCGGTTTGGTGTTGGTGGTAGTGCCACAGTGCCAACAATCTTCGCGAACGCTGTAACAGTTTCAGAGGCGTTTCAGAAAGTATCAACTGCAAGTGATCTACCTAGCATTGTCGGTAAAGAGATAGGCGAAGATAGCAATTTGCATGTGGCCATACAGTTTTCTCCGCGCCACGCGGGTATCGCATATGATATTGCTCACGTCTCCCTCGTAGAAGGCGACGCTACTGCTGAGGCCGATCCGTTTTCACTGCGTCATATTCAGCAAGAGGAGGCGCTGTGCTTTAGATACTTTTCTAAGACATACGCATCCATAACATTTCACGCTGACGCCCCCCAAAAGTCATCAACTACATTGGTAAGTTTTCCCGTCAGCATGAGACAAACCCCCACTGCAATTAAACTTGGAATTGACCCCGCTAACGTACTCAATATTCAAAGTTCGCATTTATATACAGTGACTAAATTAAACTTAAAATTTGAAGTTGTTGCATCGAACGCAGGGCTTACTTACGTGGATGCACAGCCTATAACTTTAGACGCGGAGTTTCCAGTATGATCGAAAGTGCAAAGTACACAGAACAAGGCTCAATTATCGCTGTTATCGATGGGCAGGTGATGGTAGTGCCGGATGATATGAGTAATCGACACCGCGTCATGCTTGCCGAGTGGGAAGCTGAAGGTAATGTGATTGAGCCTTACGTTGCGCCGCCTGTTATTGAGCTAATACCGGATGAAATCAGCCGCCGCCAATTCTTCCAGCAATTGGCCGTAATGGAGATCATCACAAAAGCGGAAGCGCTGGCCGCTTTACAGAACGGGACAATACCCGATCCTTTGCAAGTGATCATCGATCAGCTACTGACAGAAGATGATCAATTCAACGCCCAGATGCTCGTCATAGGCGCGTCGACTTTCAACCGAACTCATCCACTCGCCGAGATTGTCCGTCAGGCTATGCAATGGTCTGTTGAGCAGAAAGATGACTTTTGGCGAGAGGCTCATAAGCTTTAAGCTGACTAATCACACCGCCTCTGAGGCGGTTTTTTATTGCCGAAAGGAAATGACATGACACGACGTATTAGCGCGGCGGGGCTTTCGCACATCCAGAAATGGGAAGGCAAACGGCTGACTGCTTACCAGGATGTGGCTGGTATCTGGACAATTGGCTATGGCCATACATCAGCGGCCGGAGCGCCCAAGGTCGTTGCTGGCATGAAGATCAATGATCAGGAGGCGGTGCGTATTCTGCGTGCTGATCTGGCGAAGTTTGAAAAACGGGTAACTGATCTGGTCAAAGTGCCTCTTAACGATAATCAGTATGCAGCGCTTGTTTCGTTTGATTTCAACACTGGCTCTCTTCACAAATCCACATTGCTTAAAAAACTGAATGGAGGTGATTACGGCGCGGTACCGGCAGAGCTTATGAAATGGGTGAACGCTGGCGGTAAACGAGTGCAGGGGCTGGTCAATCGACGTGCTGCCGAAGCGGGTCTTTGGGCTAAAGGTGATTTCGTCTCTTCCAACTACATTGCCCCTGAACAGAAGAAAGATACTCTGCTTAAACCTGAATTAATTGCCTCAGCTGGTGGCTTGCTTTCAGGGCTTGGCGGTATGGCCGCAGGATCGTCACCAATCCAATGGGCGCTGGCGATTATCATGGTTGGGGCGTTTGGTATCGGTGTATATTATCTGATTAAGCGCATGCGGGAACAATCCGTATGAGGCTCACACTTCAACATATCATTGGCGCATTCATCGGAGGGGCAGTTTCAGGCCTCTTTTTTTACGCGCTCGGCATTCATGATGGTAAACAGCAGGCAGCGCTTAAAGCTGCCGAGGCTGTCGGTCAGGCATTCCAGAACAGGGCAGGTATCAATGAGACAATCACCAATATGGACGGCTTTACTCTCTGTGTTGAGCTTGGCGGGGTGCGCGACCAGTGCGAGCAATTGCGCGGGCTGGCAGAAGATCAGCCTTAAGCCAGAAACGGCTGTGTACGTGACTCAAAACGATAAACTGGCAGGGCAAGGAATCGCCAGTCATAATGCATATGGAAAGAAGGCTGGGTGCTGGTGATGATACCAAACGACAATGATTTCGATTTACGTTCTCGTATCATCGGCAACGAGCATCAGATAACTGCCATGGCCTTACGCGTAACTTCTCTTGAGCAATGGCAGCGACAAGCTGAATTGGCAGATGCGCGTAAGGACGAGCAGTGGAAGCACATGGACAACCGGTTCAATGATCTGGAAAAGAAAATATCGGGTGTAAGTGAAACATTAGCAAAGGTAGTCTGGCTGATTATTAGTGCTTTAATTCTTGGTGTAATCAGTTTCATTATTAAAGGAGGTTTTAACACCCTTTGATATGGTTTTACGTAATGTCTCGACAGGTTGAAATGCCAGACGCGCAGCTTTGAGGCGAGCTGTTTTCTCGGCTCTTAGTCTTGTTTCTTCATCAATTTCTTTTTCCACTCTTGTTCGTATTTGGTTATGCAATTGCGTTTTTTGAAATGCAATTTCAGCCGTTTCGCGAAGGGCGCTAAATGTATTTTTCATGAATTATCCATATGTAATAGAAAATAAAAAAGGCCAGACAATTTGTCTGACCTCAGTTGGTATTATTTTCTCATTAGTGCCAGTACATCCGTGGTCAAGAATGAGTAATACCGAATTATGCTGCTTGCAGATTGCAAGCTGACATTTTGCCTGACTTGTTGTCACGCTCTGTGTCGTATCCGATTTTCTGGCCTTCATTCAGTTGGGACATGTTCGCACGCTCAACTGCAGAAATATGTACAAACACATCGTTGCCGCCATTGTCAGGCTGGATAAAGCCGAAGCCTTTAATTGAATCAAACCATTTAACTGTGCCAGTGGTCATAATGAACCCTCTCTTAGCAATAAATAAGATGCTCCCAGCTCAATATGAACTGTGAGTATGATAACGATTTTTTGAAAGGGAAGGTTCGTTAAAGGCGCTAATGATGCGCAAGAAGCAAAGCTAAACAAGCAAATATCGATATGGCTAATGTAGGTGCTATAATCTTAAAGTCAACCCTCAGCTTGGATTTAAATAAAAACTCTGCTTTTGATTGTTGTTATTTTGTTTATTCCCACATGTTTATGTCATTCCAATATCACATTTCCCCAAAGTGGCCATGAAAGGCAAAACTGCCCCATTTCTTGCAGCCGTTATGCATGCACCAATGTTCATCTACACCGGTGGTTGTTCGGGTTTTACTCTCGTCATTTGTGCTCATAGTCGTTTCCTGCGTGGTACAACTGTCCATGCAAACGGTAATAAAAAAGCCCCGTTAAACGGGGCTTTCTTTGTGTATATTTTTTATGGACTAAGCCGCTGCTTTTTGTTCAGTAGATCGGTTGTTAGACATAAACATAGATGTTTTTTTAAATTCTTTTAGGCCGATCTTTTGAATTGCATGCTTGACGGCATTATCAATTGCATAACCAATTGCTTTGTCCATTACATTGTCCTCTCGTCACGCTGTATTGTAGCGCCTAAGCACTACTTTCTGGTTATATATAGCCATGATCCACTCATTTGAACAGAGTGGAAAACTTCTTCTTGTTTTAGCCCGTGACTAAAAGCTGTAAAAAAGCTTAAATCTGAAGGGCTTCGTACGTGAAATTTTATATGCTTACTCTTTAAAATTTCATCAATGTAGGCTAATTGTACGACTTGATAGAGCAATGATACCAGAACTTCACCATAATCGTGACCTGGTATGTCTCTTAGGTCATATTCAGGTGACATGGTTATAAAGCGAACCCGCATAACTGGCCCATCATACTTGGGTAGCAATGTGGTGTTGACTTGACATACAGCAAGATGTTTTTGATTTTTGACAAGTGCAAAAACCCCAGCAAGTTTGTTTCCATTATTTGCTAAAGGGTTCAATACGCTAAATGTTTCTCCCGCGTATGACTCAAAATCTTCATCTAAATCATCACATTGCTGGCGCCAGTCACTTTCAAAGCTATTCCATGATCCATTTGCATGATCTAATTTTACAAAACTATAATCATCAAAAAAGTCTTTATGTTCATCCATAGCCTACACCTGCCACCAAGAATCGTTAGGCACGTAGTATCGTTTTATTAAAAGCTTGTCATTACAGGTTTCATTGATCGTAGAAACTATGCGGCTTAAGTATTAGGTCATTGTCTCCATAAATTAAAATTTTAGGGGCAATTTGTCTCATGTTGGTCGTCTTAAGTTGTCAGGCTCTCTGTATGTAAGGTAATCGCCTTGCGGATCGACTTGGCCTAATAAGGTTTCAAGTTTGTTATTTACGCGGTTGCTGCATATTTTACAGCGCAATCTGCGTTCAATAGAAATTAATGTTAGTTCCTCGCCGCAGATAGCTGCCAAAAATCGGGATGGTATTTCCCGAGTATGGGCGCATTTATTGCAAGTGAGACGGATCAAGTCTTTATGACTCAGATCATATAGGCGGGTCATGCTATGCCACCTACAAAGCCGCTCAGTTCCTTAAGGCGCTCCATAGCCATGCGGAATCGTCCGTCACAACCTTTACCGCGGCACCGTGAACGCCGCTCGACTTCATCGAGGTAAAGCTGCTCATAGCCTTCCTTCTTACAAATGTCGGCTTTCTTGATGTAAACAAGGCGGCCGCATTTAAGGCAGATCATTTCTAAGCGTTGATCATCTTCCAGATCACGAACTTGTATTTGGCTTTTCCAGTTCATGGCACAGCTATCCCGTGGCGCTAAACGTGCGCAAAAGGGTTGAATGTATTTTTACAAAAGCTAATTTGTTCTTTAAATGTTCTAATTTAATTAGAGAGTCAAATCGTATTTTAGGCTGTGAATAATGAAAATAAGAATCAGTGGCTGGCATTATTGTCAGGGATGAGACAGGCCAGTGCGATTGCCCTTAATGACACCACAAAAGGTGAGGGACGTAAAACTTATTCTTAAATGAAATCAATGGTGATTTCGGGATGTCAGGTGAGGGGAGCGTGAAATCAGATTTTACAGGTAAGTGATTGTAATCACTTTGCAATTTGCATCACTGTAAAAGAAAAGTGGTGCCCCCAGAGAGACTCGAACTCCCGACCCCCTGATTACAAATCAGGTGCTCTACCAACTGAGCTATAAGGGCAACCTTGATGCTGAAATAGCATATTAATTCAAAGAGTAAAGGGGGAAATCTAAAAAAACGTCGACTGGCTAAGTTTTTTTAGCTGTGCTACCCCTTTTTATGGATAAACTGCATTATTCATCCACAATTTGGCACTGATGGAGCCTGAAAAAACAAATGTCGCGTGAATTTAACAGCTATCATTTCCTCTCTTCCGGCACAAAAGAATCGCTTGAAGCCGAATCTTTGTGCATTGCCCGATATGGACAGTCCAAAATTGAGGATGCTGATGTGATTGTTGCCCTTGGTGGTGACGGTTTGATGTTGCAAACGCTGCGCGACTTTATGAATACCGGCAAACCGGTCTATGGCATGAATCGCGGTTCGGTTGGTTTTCTGATGAACGAGTTTCATGTTGACGGATTGCCGGAGCGGTTAGCTGATGCTCAATTGGAAACAATCCGTCCTTTACGTATGCGTGCAAAGGCAGCAAGTGGTGGTGAAATCGTGGCGATGGCTATTAATGAAGTGTCTTTGTTCCGTCAGTCTTATCAGGCGGCCAAGATACAAATCTCCATTGATGATAAAGTGCGGCTGGAAGAGCTTGCCTGTGACGGCGTGATGTTGGCAACGCCTGCCGGTTCCACCGCTTATAATTTGTCGGCACAAGGGCCGATCCTGCCATTGGAAGCACCGCTTCTGGCGTTGACGGCTGTCAGCCCCTATCGCCCGCGTCGCTGGGGTGGGGCGCTTTTGCCTAAAAACGTAACCGTTCGCTTTGATATATTGGAAGCAGACAAGCGCCCTGTGAATGCTGTTGCTGATAATAAGGAAGTGAAATCTGTCCTGAGTGTCACTATCCGTGAAGCACGTAACAGTAAGATTAATATTCTGTTTGATAAGAACCACTCATGGGATGAGCGCATTCTAACCGAGCAGTTCAGGCACAACTAACACATACTTTGATAAGGGCTCTTATATAGAGGGTGTTATGTGTCTATATAATGTTAATATGCGTGTCTTTATATATGCGTTAAAATTGGTGATGATGTCTTTTTTGCTCTGATTTGATCTCGGACTTTTCAAATTAAAGCATTTTTATCGCTTTGAACCGTCAAAACTTAACAAAAACGCCATTTTTGTTGACTTTTAAAGCTCATCCTTTTATCGCAAAGCTAAAGATAAATGTCTGATCATTTATAAGTATATTCTTTCTGTCATGCTTGGCGTTTTATAATGCTGCATCAGATTGATATGATCACTAAAACCCAAGCTAAGAGAGCTAAGCCTCCATTGACAACATTCGCCGAACTCGGACTTTCCCCGAAAGTGCTTTCAGCTGTAGAAACGGCAGGCTATACAGCCCCAACTCCTATTCAGGCCGGCACAATTCCTCCAGCACTTGAGCGCAAGGATGTTTTGGGAATTGCCCAAACAGGAACAGGTAAAACCGCTTCTTTCGTTTTACCAATGCTGACCTTGCTGGAAAAAGGTCGTGCCCGTGCCCGTATGCCGCGCACACTCATTTTGGAGCCAACCCGTGAGCTGGCTGCACAGGTGGAAGAAAACTTCACTAAATATGGTATTAATCATCGCCTCAATGTGGCTTTGCTCATTGGTGGTGTTTCATTTGAAGAGCAGGAGCGTAAGCTTGAACGGGGCGCTGATGTCCTGATCGCAACGCCCGGCCGTATGCTTGATCATTTTGAACGCGGTAAACTGCTGCTCACCGGCGTGGAAATCCTCGTTGTTGATGAAGCTGACCGTATGCTGGATATGGGTTTCATTCCGGACATTGAGCGTATTTGCAAACTCATTCCGTTTACCCGTCAGACCTTGTTTTTCTCGGCAACCATGCCGCCGGAAATTACCAAGCTGACCGAGCAGTTTTTGCATTCGCCAGTACGCATTGAAACGGCCAAAGCCTCTTCAACAGCCAAAACGGTGACCCAGCGTCTGGTTAAATCCGGCAAGAAGCCTTGGGATAAGCGCGCAGCTCTGCGTGATATTATCAATGCGGAAGAAGCTGAACTGAAAAATGCGATCATCTTCTGTAATCGCAAAAAAGATGTGTCGGAATTGTTCCGCTCGCTTGTAAAGCACGGTTTTGAAGCCGGTGCATTGCATGGCGATATGGATCAGCGTTCACGCATGACAATGCTGAGCAATTTCAAAGAAGGCCGCCTGAAGCTTTTGGTGGCTTCTGATGTGGCTGCGCGTGGCCTTGATATTCCTGATGTCAGCCATGTGTTTAACTTTGATGTGCCAGTTCATGCTGAAGATTATGTGCACCGTATTGGCCGTACCGGTCGTGCAGGGCGCTCTGGTAAGGCTTTCACCGTCGTAACACAGGCTGATACCAAGCCATTGGCTGCGATCGAAGCTATGATCAACGAAAAGATTGAATGGCATGATGGCGATTTGAGCACCTTGCCGGTAGCCGTTGAGCCTGAAGAAAGCAGCAATAACCGTCGTGGCCGTAATCAACGTGGCAAGCCGCAAAAAGCACAGCATGCTGATAAAGATGTGCGCATCGTTGAAAAAGAACCGCGCGTGAGTGAAGAAATGCCTCAGGATCTGAGTAAAGCCGCACAGCCTATTATTGATGATGTGCCGATTTTTGTTGGCCAGCACAAAACTGTTGCGCCTGCTGATTCAGGTAGCCGTCGCGACCAGATCCGCGCCGCGAATGAAGAACGCCGTTTGCGCGGTCAGAACGATCAGCAGAATCGCCGCAACAATCATCGTCGTGATCATGATGACGGCCCGTCACCGATTGGTTTCGGTAATGATATTCCGGCTTTCATGCTGATTGAAATTAATATCGGCAATAGTCAGTCCAGCTGATTATTGTTGGAATAAAAATAATAAAGCCGGTCAATTGACCGGCTTTATTTTTGTTCAGTTTTTCAAATTCAAACTTTACGCTTTGGAAATGCGGGCAGCATTTTGTTGAAACCGCTGCCTGGACGCAAGCCTTCACGCATAAAAAATGAACGTAAGGGCATGAAATTGCGCAACATTTCAAGGCCAAAATTGCGTGCGATCTGTGCTGGCAGCATCGGTGACAGTAGTGAACGATTAAGCGCATCAACCGAGCCGGTACGTGCCAGAATATCCGGGCGGCGCAAGCGGTCATATTGACGGATAACACGATCACTACCCGGATCGCTGATATCGGCTTTCAACGCAGTCAGAATGGTTTCAATATCGCGGGTGCCCAGATTAAGTCCTTGCGCACCGATCGGCGGAAACACATGGGCTGCTTCACCGATCAGGATTGTGCGTTTGGCTGCAAAAACATGCGGCACCAGCCCTGAAAGCGGCCAGCCTTGCGGCACAGTTTCAACGCTCACAGCGCCCAGCATATGCTGCATACGGTTTTCAATTTCACGGCTAAGTTGCTCCGCACTCATAGTTAAAAGTGTGGTTGCCTGTGCCGGATCAACCACCCAGACCAGACTTGAACGGTTGCCCTGTAAAGGAACTTGCGTAAAAGGACCGGTTTCTGTGTGGAACTCAGTTGAAATATTTTCATGCGGGCGTTCATGGCTAAAGCATAGAACAACCGCCGTTTGCGGATAAGCCCAGCGATGTGTGCGGATACCGGCTGCATCTCTGGCACCCGAATTACGCCCGTCAGCAGCAATCAAAAGCCGAGTATTGAAAAGCTGGCCATCCGATAAAGTCAGTTCGACATTATCGGAATTGGAGGTGAAGCTCTCTGCATGAGCATGGATGCGCTCAATACGTTGATCGGCATTGACGGCTTCACTCAGCTTTTCGTTTAAATGCGCATTCGGAATATTAAAGCCGAAAGTTTCTTCACCGAGTTCGGATGCTCTGAATGTCACGGTCGGGCTGCGGATGAGGCGCTTGGTGCCATCAATAATCCGCATAGAAGATAAGGCAGCCGCTTTCGGACGGATAGCATCCCATACATTGATGCTTTCCAGAAACTGAATGGCCGGATTCATCAAAGCAGTGGTGCGACGGTCATCTTTATCCGTTTCAGGACCGATCAGCGTGACATGATAACCGCGCCCCGTTAACGCCAGCGCCGCCATCATACCGGCAGGTCCGCCACCATTGATTACAATATCTCTAGTCTGGCCATGTTTCATTGAACTTATCCTCAACAATCGAGACGTTTTTTGTTGATTCCTCAACAGAATATAAGTCTTGCTGGCTTTTATAGCATTTTACGGTGTAAAGGCTAATCGCAGAAAACGTGCATTTAATGGCGGTTTTATTTTGTGGTTTGCATGCTATTGCCAAAGGCTGGTAGAAAACCATTTCAAATCGTGCTGATAATGCAGCCATACGAAAAGATCGAGACAGAAACGGTTAAGAAGCGTGAAAAGCAAAATCGCAGACAAGATTAAAGCCAAAAAAGTAACGGCACCACAAGCCAAGGCTTTTTCGGTTCACTTACTCACCGCATCCGGCTCGTTTCTGGCATTTTTGTCCATTGTTGCTGCCAGTGATGGCCGCTGGACAGCAATGTTCTGGTGGTTGGGGCTTGCACTCTTTGTTGACGGTATTGACGGGCCCATTGCCCGCAAGTTGGAAGTCAAATATGTGCTGCCAAACTGGTCGGGCGAATTGCTCGATAATATTATCGATTATGTGACCTATGTTTTGATTCCCGCCTTCGCGCTTTATCAAAGCGGTTTCATGGGGCAAAACCTGTCTTTCATCTCCGGTGCGATTATTGTGGTCTCCAGTGCCATTTATTATGCCGATACAGGAATGAAAACGCGTGAAAACTTCTTCAAAGGTTTTCCAGTTGTCTGGAACATGGTTGTTTTCACCTTATTTATCGTGCGTCCGGGTGAATGGGTCGCCTTCAGCATTGTTGTATTCTCGGCCATTCTCTCATTCATGCCGATTTACTTCCTGCATCCGGTGCGGGTCGTGCGTCTGCGTATGCTCAACTTAAGCATCTTCCTATTGTGGTGTGTGCTTGGTGTTGCAGCGCTTTATTACTCACTTGATGCGCCATTGTGGCTGCGTGTGGCAATCTCAGTCGCCTGTATTTACATGTATTGCATCGGTGCGGTTATGCAGTTTTTTCCAAAGCTTGGTAGTTCAGGTAAAGATGTGAAGGGTAGCATATGACGATCAACGCAATCAGAGTATCGCAAACGGGCGGCGCAGAAGAACTTAAATACCAGACTGTTGAAATTGGTGAACCTAAAGCTGGCGAGGCCAAGGTTCGTCATGTCGCAGTGGGCGTTAATTTCATTGATGTTTATTTCCGCACCGGCCTTTATAAGGCAGAAAAGCTGCCTTTTACCCCAGGTAATGAAGGGGCTGGTATTGTGGTTGCGGTTGGCGAGGGTGTCACCAATGTGAAAATTGGTGACCGCGTTGCCTATGTCGGTTCGCCGGGTTCTTATGCGGATGAACGCATCATGCCGGCCGATCGCTTGGTGATTGTGCCTGATGAAGTCGATCTGAAACAAGCAGCCGGTATGATGCTGAAAGGCATGACCGCTCAATATTTGCTGCGCCAGACATTTAAAATTCAGGCTGGTACAACTATTTTGTTTCATGCCGCAGCTGGCGGTGTCGGTTTGATTGCTGGTCAATGGGCAAAACATCTGGGCGCAACCGTTATCGGCACAGCTGGTTCGGAAGAAAAAGCCAATCTGGCGCGCGCACATGGTTTTGATCATGTCATCAATTACAACACCGAAAACTTTGTTGATCGCGTTAAAGAGATCACCAATGGCGCAGGCGTTGATGTTGTTTATGATTCCGTTGGCAAAGACACCTATATGGGCTCGCTCGATGTGCTGAAATTCCGGGGTATGCTGGTCAGTTTCGGCCAGTCATCCGGCTCTATTCCACCATTTGATCTAGGATTACTGTCGCAAAAAGGTTCGCTTTTTGTAACCCGTCCAACCTTGTTCCATTATATTGCCAAGCGTGAAGAACTGGAACAAACAGCACAAGATCTCTTTGATGTTGTTGCCAAGGGTGTGGTGAAAATTAACATCAACCAGACCTATGCGCTTAAAGATGCACGTCAGGCGCATGAAGATCTGGAAGGACGTAAAACCACTGGTGGCACGATCCTGATCCCATAAAATTTAAGCTTATAAGTGATTTAAAAAAAGCGGTTTTGATTTCTCAAAGCCGCTTTTTTCATTGTGTTAATAGGCGTTTTCAGTGTTGAGCAACCGGATTGGCGTGAGGAATAAAATCTTCAAATCAAACCATAATGACCAGTTTTCAATATAATAAAGATCGAACTCGGTGCGCATACGGATTTTTTCGGCATTATCAATCTCACCGCGCCAGCCATTAATCTGTGCCCAGCCGGTGACGCCAGGCTTCACACGGTGACGGGCAAAATAGCCATCCACCACTTCATTATAAAGCAGGTTGTGGGAGACCGCAGAAACCGCATGAGGGCGAGGGCCGACAAGCGAGAGAGAGCCCATCAACGCATTGAAAAACTGCGGCAGCTCATCAATGGACGCTTTACGGATAAAACGCCCGACACGGGTAACACGCTGATCATTACGGCTGACGGTGACTTTCGCAGTGAAATCGCTCTGCTCATGATACATGGAGCGGAATTTCAGTACTTCAATCACTTCATTATTAAAGCCATGGCGTTTTTGTTTGAAAAACACCGGCCCACGGCTGTCGAGCTTAATTGCAATCGCGGTGAGCAGCATAATAGGTGAAAAAACAATAATGCCGATAAGGCTGAAGATAATGTCAAAGATACGTTTTGCCACCGAATCCCAGTCGGTAATTGGCTTGTCAAACATATCAAGCATCGGCAGATTGCCGATATAGGAATAAGCACGCGGGCGAAAGCGCAAATGACTATTATGGGCTGAAAGACGAATATCAACCGGCAGCACCCATAGTTTTTTCAAAAGCGACAGAACACGCTCTTCCGCAGAGATCGGAATAGAGACAATCAGCATATCAATATGTGCGATACGGGCAAATTCTACCAGCTCGGAAATATTGCCGAGTTTGGGATAGCCCGCCACAATAGGAGGCGAACGACGATTGTCACGATCATCAAAAATACCGCAAATGCGAATATCATTTTCCGGCTGCGCTTCAAGCGAGCGAATGAGCGTTTCTGCATTGGCACCACCGCCAACAATCACGGCTCGGCGCTCCATCGTGCCGTCACGCACCCATGAGCGGATTTTGTAGGCTGTCACAGCGCGCATGATAATGAGTAAGCTGAAGCCTGACACAAACCATAGCAAAAACCAGAAACGTGAAAAATCAGCCGAAACTTTTAGTAAGAAGGCTGCTGCTGTCAGTACCGTGAAAGCGGAAACCCATGCAATGAAAATTCTGCTGATTTGTTTCAGCGGGGATCTTAAAGCTAAGAGCTGAAAACCATCATTAATCTCCATGAAGATCAGATAGAGCGCAGCCCCAAAAAGGCTCACAAACGGATAATAAAGCCAGACTTTTGAATTAAACCCGACATAAAAAAGAAAACAGCCGATCCCTGCTAGAGTGACGGCGGTAAACTCGGCAATACGAACAAGGCCACAAAACATAACCGGAGAATAGGTGTTGTTTTTATATTGCTCAGCAACCTGCGCAGCCATTGGATTAAGCTTTACAGGCTCAGAGTTTGTGCTCTGGCTTTTTGTATCGTCACTCACTGAGAAAGCCTCACGTCAGAAAAGATGGATCAATGCCAATGCTTTACCATGTCATGCGGCAAAAATCCTTGTAAAAATCTGAGGGTTTTTCATTAAAATAAAGAGGATAGAGAAAACTCAAAGCGGAACTGAGCGGTGTAAATGTCTATCAGAATAATCTTTCACGCACATAAATTGTGTCACCCGGCATAATCGGAGCAGAAATAACAACCCGTCCGGTAATAATCTGCTGCTTGATCTGACGGGTAATATCGATGTCTTTTTGATTGGCGCGCGGTGTAAATCCACCAGCTGCTGCAATTGCTTTTTGCGCAGTCATGCCAGGCACATAAGTATATTGACCAGCAGAGCCTACTTCACCCATGATGAAAACAGGGCGATAGCGGTCAATTTCAACGCTGACATTTGGTTGGCGCAGATAGCCATTGCGCAGATGATTAGCGATTTCCGTTTCCAGCTGTTTAACCGTTTTACCACGCGCTGGAATATTGCCGACAAGCGGGAAGGAGAGGAAACCGGCCGGATCAATGCTATATGTGTTGGTAAGGTCCGCCTGTTCAAAAACAGTAATCCTTACACGGTCACCTGCATCCAATGTGTAGGGCTGGTTTAAAACCTTGTAGAAACTGTCAGGGGCAGGGCGATAGCCGGAGCAACCGCTCAGTGAAAGACAAACAGCACTTATGGCAAGAAATGCCCATTTTGCTTTGCCTGTATTTGATTTTAACTGACCAAACATCACTGACCCTTAGGACGTATCAAGCCGTCTATTAATTAACCCAGCTTGTTACACCGATTCCCGATTGCTTATAATGAATTTACCTGACCTTTATCGAATAATTAAGGTTAATACCGCGTAAAGAATGTGGGGGCCGCTTACAATTTATCTGGTAAATCAATCCATTCACAAAAAATGCCACAAATGTGGCAGAGCAAGTGATTAATATTAATGCTTAAGTGATGAAGTTAAATTAGGGTCAAACCTCCAATAGCGGGGGCGTAATGTTGGTGGAGTTCATGGATGTCCGATAAGGACATGAAAAGAAGCTTTTCATTTAAAGAAGCTGATGTAGACAGCACCATTCTTTTTAAAAGCATCTGGCGCAATTCATATCTGATTATTGGTGGCGCAGCCTTGATGGGGCTGATCGCCTGGGTTGTTTGCTATTGGATGTATCCGGAAGCTTTGATCATAGCGAGCCGTAACAGCGGGACATCCCATGCCGTTTTATCATTTAAAATTATCAGCGCCTGTTGTGTCAGCGGTGTTTTATTAATTTCCAGCATGGTGATTTTGTCTGAGCTGATGAGCGGGCGCGCATTGATTGCACCTTTTGTTGAACAGAAAAATGTGGTTGAAGACGAGCTACTTGAGATAATGCCAGATACACCAGTTTCGGCAAAGCACGATGAAGATAGTTTAATGCGTGAAGAACAATCAGACCTTGAACCAGTCCAGACCATGTCTGATGTGCAGCCAGCCTTGGAAAAATTTGAAAACCTTTATCTGGTCAATGTTTTTGCCCGTGCATTGCATCATTTGGAAATAAGCCGGATTTTGGCGATTTCTCCTGAAGGCGATAATGGCGCGGTTGTAACGCTTGAGCTGGTGCGTGAACTTGCTGATCGTGGCTCCCGCGTAATTCTCGTTGATATGACCGGCACGGGGGCTGTCAGCGCCACCATGCTGGATGGGCATTATGAGGCAGGGATAACTGATCTTCTGGTTGGGCGTGTGCGCTTTGTCGATGCTATCCATGCTGATCATTATTCTGATGCCCATGTGATGCCGCTTGGCTCGACCGATCCGTCGCAAGCCATGAAGAATGAAAAAGATTTAAGCCTGATTATTGGTGCGCTGGAAACGGTTTATGATCTTGTCGTGCTGGAATGCGGGCCGACATGGGCAGAAGATATTACCGCTCTGGTTACCCATAAAACGCAAATCGCGCTCACGGTTTATGATCATGAACGCAAAGAAATTGCCAAACATGCACATGATTTAAGCCAGAATGGCTATGGAACATTTATCCATCTGCGCGTGAGCGAGGCGGCTGAGCCATCCACCAGATGATGCCCATTGCCGGAACAATCCAGAGCAATCCGGTGACTGCGAAATAAAGCAAATGAACCCATACGCTGGCATCACCTAAATGAGCCACAGCGATGATCGTTGCCAGCAGTGCATAAATAATGACGAGCGAAACCAGTAAAAAAGTTCCGATCAGTTTTTTCAAACGCACTGGCAATGTTTCTCTCCCAAAATCAATATTGCACTATTATAACGTGACCAGCTTATAATGATAGTAATATCAAGAGTACAGCGGCAGCTTGGATCAAGTGACGTGCCTATCTGTCGCGCGTTGCTCTCTTGTCAGTCTCAATTTGTTTTGTCATTGATCCTTACATGTTTACGCGCAATGCAAAAATGCGCTAAAGATCATGTGCGGGAATTTTACCTTAAGTGATGAAAATTGCTTCATAATTAACATTCATACGCTCATCGGCCACTTGCTGTGGGCACAGGGTTTTAAAATGAAAACTGCTTCGATGCCGGACTATTATCATCAGCCTGACGGCGTAGGTTTAACCGAAAAACAGCGCCGTGACCGCAATCTCGTGAAATACTGGCTCTATGCAGTTTTTGTCGTGCTGATCGCCATTGTTATGGTGGGCGGTGCCACCCGTATGACCGGCTCTGGCCTTTCCATCACTGAGTGGAAGCCGATCCATGGCGTTATCCCGCCGCTCAGTCATGCGGAATGGATTGAAGAGTTTGAAAAATATCGCCAGATCCCGCAATATGAGCAAATTAACAAAGGCATGAGCCTTTACGAATTTCAGTATATTTTCTGGTGGGAATGGGCACATCGTATGCTGGCGCGTTTTGTCGGCTTTCTGGTTGCTATTCCATTGATTTTCTTTTGGGTCAGCGGTCGCCTGCAAGGTGGTCTTAAAACCAGTATGCTTGGCATTCTGGCACTTGGTGCATTGCAGGGTGCGATTGGCTGGTGGATGGTTGCTTCAGGTTTAAGCGTTTTGACCCATGTCAGCCAATATCGTCTGGCCGTTCATTTAACTATGGCGTGCATCATTATCACGGCCGTTTTTTATGTGGCACGGGGTCTGGTTGAATATACGGAAAATAAAGCGCAACGTAATATTCAGCGCTTTGCCGGCTGGTTGGTTTTTGCGGTTTTGGTGCAGATTTATCTGGGTGGTCTTGTTGCAGGCCTTCATGCGGGCCTCACCTTCAACACATGGCCGCTTATGGATGGTGCAATCATCCCGTCTGATCTTTTCAGTCAGTCACCATTGTGGCGCAATATTTTTGAAAATCCGAAAACCGTTCAGTTCATCCATCGCATGGTGGCTTATACAGTGCTGCTTTTAGCCGTTTTACATGCAGTGCAAGTTTCCCGCCATGCAAGCGGCACAACGCATGCCAGACGCGCTATGGTGCTGACAGGACTGGTTCTCGTGCAGGCAGGCATTGGGATTGCAACATTGCTGACCATGGTGCCTCTGCACTGGGGGCTGTTGCATCAGGGCTTTGCATTGGTTGTGCTGGCTTTTGCGGTCGCGCATTGGCGCGCGACCAAAGGTGCTTATTGATTTTTTAAAAATAACGGTTGCGGCTGTCTAAAATGGCACTCGCAACCATGAGCTCTTCAGCTTCATCGGCATCATTGCCATCTTCGGCGTGCCAGCTGGCTGATAAGGCACCGTAAATCATCGCATAATCCAAAATATGGCGCGGTGATTGTTTTAAGGCTTTGGCAAAGCACTCTGCCATATTTGCAATACGTTTCGGATCAGCTGTTAAATCTGTCTGGTGGAGCGGATTAGAAAACATATTGGCTACATCAAAAGCCATGTCGCCATAAAGACCTTTAGGGTCAATCACTAGCCAGCCCCGCTTGCTCAGCATGATGTTCTCATGGTGAATATCACCATGCAATACACGTAAATTCTGCTGATTGCCAAGCAGCCTCTCAGCCATCGTTGCAGCCTCAACGTAAAAACTGTCAGGCTTGCTTAAGTAGTCGCTACGAGCTTTCTCAAAGAGACTTTGAAACCGATCACACAATGGCTGTAATTGCGCTGGAACTGGCTTGTCAGATCGTGCCAACAAATCTTTGATGACCTCAGCAGCGATAGCTGTGGCATTACTATCAGACTGCTCAGTAATGACCTGTTTTAAGGTTTTTTCGCCCGCATATTCCAAAAGCATTTGTCTGCCCTGAAAATCGAGCAAACGCACACAGGCTCCGCCATTATGCCAGCGCAGATAATGCGAACCGCGGAGTTCGTCCTCATCATCGTCAAAGATTTTGATCTCTTTGACGATGGCAATCTTATCATTCAGGAGCCGGACTTTCCAAATGAAACTGCTAAAAGTTTCAGCCAGAAGTGCGTGCTCCTGAATAGTCCAGTCTTTCGGGAAGGCTGGTGCGCTCATCATTTAGCTCAGCATCAGATCCATATTCTGGACAGCTGCACCGGATGCGCCTTTGCCAAGATTATCAAGCACAGCAACGAGGTTGACTTCACCGTCGCCTTCGGTGCCGAAAACATAAAGCTTCATGCCGTCAGTGCCAGCAAGTTCTTCTGCATCAATGCGTCCGGCATGGGCGCTTTCTTCGAGTGGAACAACGCGGACAATATCCTGACCGGCATAGTGAGCAGTGAGGGCTTCATGAATGTTTTTCAGGGAAGCTTTGCCCTGCATCTGGTCAAGGAAAAGCGGAACCTGAACAATCATGCCTTGTGCAAAGCGGCCAACGCTCGGGCTGAAGATAGGGCGCTTTTCCAAGCGGCCATGCATCTGCAATTCAGGCACATGCTTGTGGCGCAGCGTGGTGCCATAAAGGAAATTATTAGCGCTGATATGTTCGGGATTATTCGGGTCTTCCATCTGTGCAATCATCTGCTTGCCACCGCCGGTATAGCCGGAAACTGCATTGACGCTGATGGCATGATCGGAACCAAGAAGGCCAGCATCACGCAAAGGACGCACGAGGGCAATCGCGCCGGTCGGATAGCAACCAGGATTTGCCACAAGACGCGCAGACTTGATGCGCTCACGCTGTGCTTTTTCCAGCTCAGCAAAACCATAAGCCCAGTCGGCATGGATACGGTGCGCGGTCGACGTATCAATAATGCGGGTATCATTATGGCCATGCAAAAGGCTGACTGCCTCTCTTGAGGCATCATCAGGCAGGCAAAGAATGGCAATGTCGGCAGCGCGCAGGTAATCAGCGCGCATATCCTTGTTGCGGCGTTCTTCTTCGGGAATCGAAATAACTTCAAGATCTGTGCGGCCAGCCAGTCGGGTGCGGATCTGCAAGCCGGTTGTGCCATGTTCGCCATCAATGAAGATTTTCGGTTTCATTCTTCTTTGCCTTATCTTTATAAATTTCAATTAGTTACGATTGTTTTCTTATAATTTAATTTAGAAAACAAACGCGATTATAAGGAGCAGCTTTGAGTCTGCAATTTCAGTCATACAATATAATCATAGCACAATCATCGCGATTATATTCAATTTGTATGATTTCATCGGAGTGTCGTAAATAGTCGTTTTTGTATCCTTTTACCTTACGGCAAAACATACAAAAAAAGCGGATCCGAAGACCCGCTTTCTTGTCGAAGTCGAAAAGCGTATTAGCGCTTCGAGAACTGGAAAGAACGACGGGCTTTCGCGCGACCGTACTTTTTACGTTCAACAACGCGGCTATCACGAGTAAGGAAGCCACCTTTTTTCAGTACTGCACGCAGACCTGGTTCGTAGTGGGTCAGAGCCTTGGAGATGCCGTGACGAACAGCACCAGCCTGACCGGACAAACCACCACCAGCAACGGTAGCGATGATGTCGAACTGGCCATTGCGGTTTGAAGCAACGATTGGCTGCTGCAGGATCATCTGAAGCACTGGACGTGCGAAGTAAGCGGTAAAGTCTTTACCGTTTACAGTGATCTTGCCGCTGCCTGGCTTTACCCAAACGCGAGCTACAGCATCTTTACGCTTGCCGGTTGCGTATGCACGGCCAAGTTTATCGAGCTTCTGTACATGAACCGGAGCTGCGGCTTCAGTTGCAACAACTGTGCCCAGATCTTCGAGCGAGTTTAGCTCAGCCATGATTATGCAATCCCTTTGTTCTTACGGTTCAGCGCGCCTACGTCGAGGACTTCAGGCTGCTGAGCTTCGTGCGGGTGGCTGGTGCCTGCATAAACACGCAGGTTCTTCATCTGGCGACGACCGAGCGGGCCGCGTGGAACCATGCGTTCAACAGCCTTTTCGAATACGCGCTCAGGGAAGCGGCCTTCAAGAATCTGGCGAGCTGTACGCTCTTTGATTCCGCCCGGATGGCCGGTGTGCCAGTAGTATTTCTTGTCGGTATATTTCTTACCGGTGAATACAACCTTGTCAGCATTGATTACGATGACATTGTCACCATCATCAACGTGTGGGGTGAAGGTTGGCTTGTTCTTACCGCGCAGAATGTTGGCGACGAGAGTGGCAAGACGACCAACGACGAGACCTTCGGCGTCAATCAAAATCCACTTCTTCTCAACTTCGGCTGGCTTCTGAGAGAAAGTTGCCATAAAAGTTTTCCTTGGATAATCCTTCCTGCATGGAAGGCATTTTTTGTTGCTTGTATTATGAGTGTTCCGGACGGAACCTTCACAACATAAACAAATGTGCAAAGTTAACCCTCACACATTCTGCGTGTCCCTTACACAACTCTTACAAGCACGTCAAGCTCATTAAAATGAGCACCCTGCAAATTATACAATAAAATCAATGCTTTAATTTTAGGGTATTATAATACCTTATAATTTATCGGCTTGGTGGCACGGAATATGTCGTTGTTGCATGAGCAATCAATGCGTCATGACTATCTGTGATGAAAATATCCACGACAGCGAGACGCTTGCCAAGTTTAAGCAATCTGGCTTCGGCCTTCAATAAACCGGCCTCGGCTTTGCGTAAAAAATTGATATTAAGATTGGTGGTGACAGCAAGTGCGACAGGGCCGATATGCGCCAAAATCACCGCATAAGCACTGACATCTGCCAGCATAAAGAGTGAGGGGCCGGAAACGGTATTGCCGGGGCGCAAATGTTTGGCGCCCGCATTTAATGTCATAACGGCGCGGCCTGCATCAATGTCGGCCACGTGATAATCGCGACCCGCTTCATGTAATTGCGGAAACTCGCGACTTAAAAAATCTTCCAGCTCTGCCACGGACATGACGGGGGTTAAATTTGGCTGCAATATTTTGTTTCCCTATTAAATATTTTATCAAAACATGTCATATTCATTAAATGATGCAAACCGTACTTAAGGGGTAATGATGCGTAACTTTTTAAATGACAGCGATGCAGAATTGCGCGAGATTTTATCGACCGTCAAAACTATTGCGCTGCTTGGCGCATCCCCTAATGAAGACCGCCCAAGTTATCATGTCATGGAATTTCTGCTGCAAAAGGGCTATCGCGTTTTGCCGGTTAATCCGGGGCAGGCAGGCAAAGAAATACTTGGCGCGCCGGTTTATGCAAGTTTGAGCGATATTGCGGAACCGGTCGACATGGTGGAGGTTTTCCGCGCCTCCAATGCTGTGGCTGGCATTGTCGATGAGATTTTAAGTTTAAAAACACTGCCAAAAGTGCTTTGGACACAGCTTGGCGTGATCGATGAAGATGCCGGAAAACGCGCCCATGATGCAGGGCTCAAAGTCGTCATGAACCGCTGTCCGGCGATTGAATATCCGCGTCTGATTGGCTGATTTTACGCTTCATCACCTAGATCCGGTTTTATTTTTTCAAAATGGCAAATTTTGAGAAAATATTTTGCTTAAATGCCCGCTTTCTAGCATCGGATCATTTGCTTTTTTATGGTTTATCCATAAGTTCGCTACCAACAAAAACGGCATTGCGAATTTATTCGCCTATGGAGGGATTTAATGTCAAAGCGCACACCCGGAATTGAAACACTGGCAGTTCATGCCGGAGCCAAGCCAGACCCGACCACAGGCGCACGTGCAACGCCGATTTATCAGACAACAGCCTTTGTCTTTGATGATGCTGATCATGCAGCTTCGCTGTTCGGCTTGCAGGCATTCGGCAATATTTATACCCGCATCACCAACCCGACCACAGCCGTGCTGGAAGAGCGCGTTGCAGCTTTGGAAGGTGGCACAGCGGCTGTTGCAACCGCATCAGGTCATGCGGCGCAAATGCTGGTTTTCCATACGCTGATGCGACCGGGTGATAATTTCGTTGCCGGTAACAAGCTTTATGGCGGTTCGATCAACCAGTTTGGGCAGTCTTTCAAAGCCTTTGACTGGCATGTGCGCTGGGCAGAAGCCACCGATCCGTCTTCATTTGAAGCGCAGATTGACGAGCGCACCCGTGCGATTTTTATCGAAAGTTTTGCTAATCCGGGTGGTATTGTCGTTGATATCGCAGCCATTGCAGAAGTTGCACATAAACATGGCCTGCCGCTGATCGTTGATAATACGCTTGCTTCGCCATATCTGGTGCGTCCAATCGAGCATGGTGCCGATATTGTTGTCCATTCGCTGACCAAGTTCATTGGCGGTCATGGTAACTCCATGGGCGGCATTCTGGTGGATGGCGGCACATTTGACTGGGCGAAATCCGGTAATTATCCGCTATTGACCGAACCGCGTCCAGATTATGCCGGTATGGAACTGCACAAAACATTCGGCAATATGTCTTTTGCTATTGCTGCGCGCGTTCTTGGTCTTCGTGATCTTGGACCTGCTATTTCGCCATTCAACGCTTTCCAGATTTTGACCGGTGCAGAAACATTGCCACTGCGTATGCAGCGCCATTGTGACAATGCGCTGAAAGTAGCAACCTGGCTGAAAGCTCATGATAAAGTGGCTTGGGTCAACTATTCTGGTCTGCCTGATGATAAATATCATGCCTTGCAGCAGAAATATGCACCAAAGGGTGCAGGTGCTGTCTTCACCTTCGGTTTGAAGGGCGGCTATGATGAAGGCGTTAAATTTGTAGGCAATCTCGAATTGTTCTCACTGCTGGCCAATATTGGTGACACACGCTCACTGGTTATTCATCCGGCTTCGACAACACATCGTCAGTTGAATGACGAACAAAAAGTGGCAGCAGGTGCCGGGCCGGAAGTTATCCGTCTCTCAATCGGTATTGAGGATGCTGATGACATTATCGCCGATTTGGAACAGGCTTTGGCTAATATCTAAATCTTAAACACAAACAAAAAGACCGCGCCTTTATCAAAAGCGCGGTCTTTTTTTATAGTTCATATTAAAGACTGTCTGCGAGCTGCTCCAGCCGGTAAGTCAGCAAACGCTCAAAACGGTTTTCAAAGTTGATTGTTTCAACACGATCAAAGCGCTGTTGTTCTTTATCATGTTTTTCCATGATTTTTTCAGTCACACGATTGATGTCGTCACGCAGGTCTGCGCAATCTTTACGACTGTAAAGCTTGGCAATTTTCTGCTCCATTTCGCTGGCATGCGCACGCGCAATCACCAGATGGCTTTCTTCATGACGTCTGATGTCGCTTGATAAAGTATCCCAAATCAGCGCCAGCTCTAACGGGGCGCGTTTGCGCTGTTTCCAGCGAGGCAGAAATACTTTGCCATGCACATTCACATAAACACCGGTCACCTTGCAGGCTTTGCCGCCTTCTTTGCCATAGCGTACTTTGGCATCAAAGCGGATTTCAGCTGCGCCCGGATGGTGCTGGCCGGTTGATTTCAAAAATGGCCCTTTATTTGACAGAGCATAATCGAGATCAGCAGCCGTTTTTCCGTTGATATTATAATATTTTATCTCGCGGAAAATAGAGGCAGACTGTGCCGGAGCCACTGCCGAAAATAATACGGAAGCTGCGATCAGCACTTTGAACTTATTGATCATATCAGCAACCCTTTTAAAATATCTGTGTTTATCATGTTCATTGTTTTGTTATTTCAAGCATCCACATAAATGAGCCTTGCCCATTGTAACGGTTGCCAAAATGGTCAAGTAGGTTATAGCGCGATAAGGTTGATAATGCGTAGAGGATAATCCGACATTACCATACTAACCGCAGTTATGATTAATGCATTGAGTTGGAGCATTCATAAATGTTGAAACAATGGCAACTGGCACATGGAAAGACATTAGAGCTTGGTGCGCAGGCCATCATCATGGGAATATTGAATGTAACGCCGGATTCTTTCTCTGATGGCGGCCAACATTTTCAGGCTGATATTGCATTGCAAAAAGCCCGCCAGATGATCGCAGATGGTGCGCATATTATTGATGTGGGTGGTGAATCAACCAAGCCCAATGCTGAAGCTGTGGACGCGAAAACCGAACAAAATCGCGTGCTGCCGATTATCAAAATGCTGGCAGAGCAGGGTGATTGCATCATCTCCGTTGATACATATCGTGCTGAAACGGCTAAGCTGGCCATTGAGGCAGGCGCTCATATTGTCAATGATGTATGGGGCTTGCACCGCGAGCCGGATATCGCCGATGTTGCAAAGGCCACAGGTGCCGGTTTAGTGCTGATGCACACCAGCCGTGAGCGTGAGTGCGCAAGCGATCCGCTTGAGGATCAGGCGGTATTCTTTAGAAAATCCATTGAAATCGCTCATCAGGCAGGTATTGCTGACAATCAGATTGTGCTTGATCCGGGCTTCGGTTTTACCTGCTCACTGGATGAAGATGTTGAACTGCTTGCCCGCTTTAAAGAAATGGCACGGTTTCCTTATCCGATGCTTGTTGGCACATCACGCAAGCGTTTTATCGGCAAAATAAGCGGTATAACTGATCCGCTGCAACGCGATGTGACGACAAGTGCCACATCTGTCACTTTACGTTTAGATGGTGCGGATATATTCCGTGTCCATAATGTATCAATGAATGCGCAGGCACTTGCAGTTGCAGATGCCATCTTGCAAAGCAGAGCGAACAAGCTTTAAGCAAAGAAGTCTGAAAGCACGATTGCCATAAAAATGCACTCGTTTGACAGGCAAAAGAGAGTGAAAATGTACACGATCCGGATGATGAACTGTGCTTTTTTTGCACATCACGGCGTTTTTGATGAAGAAGAAAAGCTTGGTCAGCGCTTTTATGTTGATGCGGTTTTGACCGTTGATGCCGGTAATGCACTGGAAAATGACAGCATTGAGGGCACCGTTCATTACGGTATCGCCTTCAAACTGATTGAGAAGATCGTCACCGGCAAGCGTCGTTATCTGATAGAAACTCTGGCACTCGATATTGCCAAAGCTTTGTCTAATCATTTCAAGCAGATCAAACGTGCCGAAATTACCGTTCGCAAACCTCATGCACCAGTGGCTGGTGTGTTGGATTTTGTTGAAGTTGTTGTGGTTCACGAACAGTGAGTGCTGGCGGCTTCAAATATAACGCATGGCTTGGCTTAGGCGGTAATCTGGGTGATCCGGCTACCTCTATGGCTCATGCGTTGCAAGTGCTGGATGCACGTGATGATATGAAAGTGTGTCAGGTTTCCAAGCTCTATCGTACGCCACCATGGGGCAAAACCGATCAAAGCTGGTTTTATAATGCTTGTGCCTGTGTTGAGACAAATTTAACGCCATTAGAACTGATTGATGTCACTTTGGGTATTGAAGCTGACATGAAGCGCGAGCGGATTGAGCGCTGGGGACCGCGCACGCTTGATATTGATATTCTGGTGATGCAGGAAAAAAATGCGGATTTCATCACGCTTAATGAAGAGCGTTTAAGCCTGCCGCATCCACGAATGATGCTACGCGCATTTGTGCTTGTGCCGCTTGCCGACATTGCACCGGATTTGGAAGTGCAGGGGCAGGTGATTGCGCAAGCTGCCAAAACCAGTGAGGCGCAAGGTATTGAAATCGCCAATATGGCCGCAAACTGGTGGAAATAAACACTACAAAAAAAGCGGCTAGAAAATAATCTGAAGCCGCTTTTTTTAATCTCTGTAAGCACTTATTAATTGCGCGCAATATTGCTTGGAACGCTGCCGCTTGTGCGCTTCAGGTTCAGGCCGATCACCGGAACCAGTTCTTTTTCCACGCGCACCGAAACGGTGACATTCATGGTGTTATTGTCCGCAACACGCGCAAGCATCGCGCCATCAAGCTGTTTACGGTTCAGCCCTAGAACAATACGGTTGCCGCTTACATTACCTGAAATAACGTCCAAACCTTTACCGGCAGCGCCATCATTGAAGGCGCCGGTATAGTTTTTACCATCACGGGTGATAACGGCTTTCATCGCCTGTGAAAAAACACCAACGCGGCAAGAGCCATCCAATGTCATGCCAGCAGTGGTTTCAGGCGTGGTGCCTGCAAGATTGCAGACGAATTTAGTGCCTTTGTATTTTCCGGCAACAATCTCACCGGAACCGCTCCACTGACCCTCAATCTGACGGAAAAACTGCTGATCATTGTCAGCAGCCAGTGCTGCAACAGAAACTGTCGTGGCAGGCAGCATTAAAAGGCAAGCAGCTATACGGTTTCTCATCACAGTGTCTGTTCCAAATTCAATCAAGGGGGCGGCCAATATGCCGTAGAGTCAGTCTGTATTAGCGACTGTTTCGATAAGGTTGATAATCGCTTTTAATGGTTAATGCTTCGTTTGCATTGATCTGAAAGTCAACAATTTCCCGATTATTTTCCATTATTTTTGCGAATATTATTGAGGGATGTCAGGTCAGTGACAAAATCACCGATCCCCGGTCGCTTTTCAGAGAGAAACGGAAACGGCCGGACAATATCCATCGCAGAAATGCCGATACGTGCCGTCATTAACCCGTTGATGACACCTTCACCAAGCTTGGCGGATAAACGGGAGGCAAGCCCTTGTCCGACCAGTTGCTGAATAACGCTGTCGCCCATCGCAACTGTGCCAGTAACCGCCAAATGAGCAATCACATTACGGGTTAGTTTCAAGAAGCCAAGGCTACCCGGGCGGCTGCCGTAAAGTTCTGACAGACGACGGATAAGCCGTGCGGATTCAAAAACCACATAAGCAATATCGACCAAAGCACGCGGGCTGACTGCGGTGACAATGGAAACACGTTTGGCTGCATGTAAAATCAGCGAGCGGGCTTGTGTGTCGAGTTGTTTCAAAAGCTCTGTTTCAGCAAGCTTGATCAGATTGCGCCCGTCAATAATATCGTCCTTGGTTTCATCCAGTAATTTGCGCCCGCGTGCTGTAGCCGGAATGCTCAAGGTGACAGATACAAGCTGTGCAACCGCATGACGGGCAGCTTTGATGTCATCTTTTTGTGCAGCCTCATGGGCTGCCAAGCGCAGAGATGCAACAGAGGCAAGCCTGCGTAATGAAATCAGCTCGCGCGTGATCAAAATCACAAAACTGACAAGCGCAACCGCGGCCACAATCAAAGCCAGCACACCAAGCCAGCTGGTGCGGTTGAACATCGCGCGGATCAGATCTTCCACCCAGAGACCAATGGCAAAAGAAAAGAGAATGCCAAGCGCTGCAAAAAGCACCGAACGCAGTGAAATCCGGCTCTTTTTATATTCAGCTTCCGGCACATCCAGATTTTGAATAGCTGCCAGCTCATCGGCATCCAGCTCAAAAATATCAACCGGCTCCGGAATAATCTGGCTCGGATCAGAGACCGCACGCGGTTTACGTATTGTTTCCTCAGCGCTGCTCTGCGTGGAGCCTGCCTGTTTTTCATCATTCAGTTGAAATGAACCGGGCTTGCGTGTCTCACTCATGATAGGCGATCTCCGATCAAAAACTGAAGCGCGCGATCCAACCGGATATGGGGCAGGGAAAGCTTAATGCCTTCCGCTGTGCTTTCAATTTTCGGTGGACGGAACCGGATAAAGCGCAAAGCATCATCTTGACGAAATGTTTCGTTCTTTTCAAAAATTACATTAGGATTTTTTGGTAAGTCTCCGGGAAATATAGCAGTTTCCGTTTCACCATCAAAAATATCGCCGTTGATTTTCTCGCCCTTCAAGGGCGTGCCGACAATCACCGGCAGCACGTCTTTGCCTTGATTGACGGTTGCCTCACGCGTTGCCCGCACCGCCGCCATGGCTAAAACATCAATGTCAGCACCGGAAAAATCAGCGCGCTGCATTGCCCGTTCAACAAGCTTACGAACAATTGCTTCCAAACGATCATGGCTTTCATGATGCAGATGGTCAGCCTTGGTGGCAGCAACCAGAATGCGCCCGATGCGACGCTGAAACAAACCAGTCAGCAGACTTGAACCACCGGGGCGGAAGCAGGATAAAATATCAGTCAGCGCACGTTCCAGATCGGCAACCACCGCACCACCGGAATTCAGCGCTTGCATAGCGTCAATCAGCACAATCTGACGATCAAGACGTGCAATATGCTCACGGAAAAATGGTTTTACCACATGGGTTTTATAAGATTCGTAGCGCCGCTCCATCATGGACGCTAATGAACCAGAGGTGAAATCCTCCTGCTTGAGATTGGCTAAAGGCGCAAATGTCAGAGCAGGTGAGCCATCAAGATCACCGGGCATGAGAAAACGACCGGGAGGCAGCGTTGAAAGCGCGCGTTCATCGGCTTTTCCAGCACGTAAATAATCAATAAAGACGCGTGCCAGATTCTGTGCCGTCATTTCATCTGCGGGTTTAGACGGATGCACAAGATTGGCAGCTTGCAACCACTGGTCGGCCAGATCGCGATGCGTGGCTTCTTGCGCCAGCTTGAAAGAGTCTGCGCTAAATTCTTTATAGCTTTTACCAAGCAAAGGCAGGTCGAGGAGCCACTCGCCAGGATAATCGACAATATCCAGCGAAAGCTTACCCGCAGACAGCATCCGCCCCCATGAGGATGCTGATTGATAATCAATAGTAATGCGTAACTGCGAAATGGCACGGGTTGAATCCGGCCAGATGCGCTCATTGATCAAAGCGTGTAGATGTTCTTCATATTGAAAACGCGGGATTGCATCATCGGGCTGCGGCTCCAGATGAGAACGGCTGATACGGCCCGACTGATAGGCTTCAAAAAGCGGCAACCGTCCGCCATGAATAAGATTATGAATGAGCGAGGTGATGAAAACCGTTTTACCGGCACGGGACAAACCGGTAACGCCAAGCCGCAGAGACGGAGATAAAAGTGAACGCGACCGGTCAGCCAGCGTGTCAAAGGCAATGAGCGCCTCATCGGTCAATGTGGTCAGTTTTGCCAAAAGTCAGCCTCATCAATATCTGCAACGACTTAAATATATGATGCCATTATCAAATGGCAATCGGTCAACAGGATGAATTCGACAGTGGACGTTGCATTTATCTCAAAGTGTTGGAAAGGAAATCAACTGTCCCTGACGCGGGCTGATTTCAGTAAAAGGTACTTCAAATTCCAATATTGCCAAACCGGCAGTTGGAAAACCTGCACGCAACCGCTCAAAAGCAATGCCCGTTTGGTTGCCGGTGAGGGCAAATGTTAAATCCTCAATGCTTGGATTATGGCCAATAATCATCAGCGACTGACACTCTTCATAAAGATAGCCAAAATCCTGAATGGATTGCAAATAATCTGATGCGCTGCCGCAATAAAGCCTGTCACTAAATTCAATCATGGAGGCATCAGGCATTTGAGCTTTTGGCCAATAGGCTTGCAAATGCTCCATGGTTTGCTGTGTGCGCAAAGCAGCAGAGCACAAAATCGCTTCCGGTATCATATTTTGAGCGGCCATATCTTGCGCCAGCTCATCGATGATAGAAAAGCCGGAGGGATCAAGCGGCCGGTCAAAATCCTTTGCTCCGATCGATGGCCAACTGGCCAAGGCATGACGTAATAAAAAAAGACGCTTCGGAGCTGATTTTGTCATGTTTTACCTGAACTTATGAAAAACCGGGATTGGTGAATGGAGCTTTCTGTCTTAAATGCCAGTTTTCGTATGGATGAAGTAATTCTATCTTCATCCTACAGCATTGTTACGTTAATTGTCACAATTACTTGTTATACCTTATGCGACTATTAAAGCTGTGTTTTTTCAGATAATTCAAGCTTCACAAGGAGAAAATACAACCTTTCCTTTAATTGGGCGAATAATCTTTGGATACACACTAAAAAGTGGCAATAAAGGCTTATTTGATGTTGTGCGGATGTGAATGTCGATTTATAGAGACACCTCGTCTCCTAGGTGTGGGGTGATTCAAATGAGTGAATTAATTAACCTTGACTACAGGCCTGCCGATGACGAACCGTTCATGAATGAACGGCAGAAGTCGTATTTCCGTGGCAAGCTGATTGCTTGGCGTAATGATATTTTACGTGAAGCCCGTGAAACACTAGAAACGCTACAACAAGAAAATTCAAACCATCCTGATTTGGCTGATCGTGCTTCGTCTGAAACAGATCGTTCCATCGAGCTTCGTGCCCGTGATCGTCAGCGTAAGCTTATCTCCAAAATCGATGCCGCTTTAGGACGGATTGATGAGGGTACATACGGGTTTTGTGAGGAGACCGGTGACCCAATCAGTCTGAAACGTTTGGATGCCCGTCCGATTGCCACGCTTTCAATTGAAGCGCAGGAACGCCATGAGCGTCGGGAAAAAATTTATCGTGATGATTAATTTGACGATTTAATCATTATAACTATTTAAAAAGGGCTGTGAAATTCACAGCCCCTTTTTTATGCGCATCATTCAAACACTCGTCCGGCGATTAACGTTCCGGATTAATGGACAATTCGCCGAGCAGTTTTTCCATCTCATCTTCGATGTCAACTAACAAATCAGCTTCGATATCCATCTCCATGTCGAGAGAGGACAACAACTCTTCTTCAAGCATAAAGGCCATGTCATCTTCAACTTTTTGGACAGCAGGTTTTTCAGGTTCGAAAAAATCTGTGCTCAGATCATTGAAAAGTGCCTGATCAAGGGCATCATCCAATGATGCAAAATCATCGGATTTATCTGAGAAATTCAGATCAAAAGATGGTTCTGGCTTTGCTTCAACAACAGGTGCCGGAATGGTTGGAGCAGCAGCTGGTGCAGTTTGTGCAGGTTTAACATCATCAAGCGATGCAGATTTTTGCGCAGCAACATCATCAAGGCGGCCGGAGGCAGCACCCGCAACACTTGCAGCGGCTGCTGCCGCAGCAGCAGAAGTTGATGTAAGTACGCCTTGCGAAACCTGACTAAGCGGATAGGCCGGATGCGAGCGCGTTGCCGGTTTGGCACTTGGCGCAGGCGCTGCCGGCATTACGGTGCGAGGTTGCGGGGCTACCGGCTTCACAACAGGTGCAACGCTTGGTGCAGCCGGTGCTGGACGTGTGAAGTTTGGTGCTGGCGTTGAAACTGGCGTCTTTTGTACAGGTGCTACAGTTGGAGCGCTTGGTGCAAAGACTGGCACGGCAGGGGCAACTGGTGCTGTCTGATTAGCGACTGGCTCACGGACTGGTGCCATAACCGGTTCTGGCTTTGGCTCAGGCGTATTAAATTGCGGGGCAGGTGCAGCTTTAGAAACATCGCTTAAAGCCAGAGGGCTTGCTGGCATTGTGCTGATTGGACGGACTGGTGCACGGCTAAATTCTTCTGCAAAATTCGGCGCAGTATCTTCCTGATAATCATCTTGATAACGGGCAATCTGCGCTTCAGTGATGCGTGAGCCGCGTGCATAATCATTGTCAGGCGTAATGTTTTGCTCAACAACCACATCGGTTGGGCCACCGATCAGGATCAGATGTTCCACATCATCACGGCGAACAAGAACCAGCTTGCGCTGATTATCAACCATGGCCGCGTCAACAACGGCAAGGCGTGATGAGGGATCATGGCGCTCATTTTGATAATTAACAGCACCGGTTGAAGAGCCGCTCATGCGCTTGATGATCGCATAAATAATGAAGATAGCCACTAAGATGGCGGCAAATAACAGTATGAACAGTACGATATTGGCGGTTCCTTCGCCAAGAATACCGCTAAGCGATTCCTTCATCCTGTGACCCCTTTGAATTTTCGATCAGGACTATTTCATTAAATGCAGACCAACCGGCTTAGCTTTTGAACGAGCCAAAATACCTGATCTGTTTTCAAGCTGCATATCTACAAGAGATCAATCGCAGCACAATGGTTTAAGTTAATTACAGTCTATAAAAAATGTGGTTAAAATCATGTTTGCATTGTTAATTGGTTTTTTATAGCGCCCAGGCGGCTAAAATGATCAATTTAACGCATTTAAATGCAAAAAATAGAAAAACTAAATAGTGATAAACGATTCGCAGGCACGACTAGGAATATGTAATGCTTGGCATGTTGGGTAACGCACTTGTTTTATGAGCGTGTTTCACCACAATTAACACCTTGAGCCTGAGCCTTATCTGTTTATGAGTGAGCAGCTTACAGGAAATTTTAATGCAAGAGTAGTTTAGCGCGTTAAAATTAGCTATCACAGCACGAGCGATAAAAGAAAATCTAAAGACAGGGTGGCGGGGCGTATGTCTCAGCAAACAAAGACCGAACTTTATTCAAGACCGGTTGTAAACGAAAAACCGACAGCGGGATCCGGCCTCAGATTATTGGTACTCGGTCTCGTGCTGATTGCGCTTACCGTGTTTTTCTTCCTGTTTCGTGATCAGTTAGGTGATGGCTTTGTGCTGGGATTGCTTGGAATACTGGCAATGTCGGGTGTCTTTTATCTGTTTGGTTCCACCATCGGCCTGATTAAATTTAATCGCGGTGTGAAAGACGGGCAATTATCCCATTCTTTCCTCGATACAATGCCGGAAGGTACGGTTGTTTCCGACACCAAAGGCCATATTGTCTATGCAAATCAGGCCTATGCGCAAATGACGGGTGCCGCTAACAGCGAAGAATTACGCTCGCTCGATGCTATTTTGACGTCCGAATCCGGTGGCTCGGATGCTATTTATCGCTTGTCCAATGCCGTGCGCGATGGTTTTTCTGCGCAGGAAGAAATTCGTCTCACCGGCCCCCTAGTTCATAGCCATAATTTACATTCCACCAGCCTGACGCCGACATGGTATCGCATCAAGGCACGCCCTGTCGCGGCAAGTGAACTGCATAAAGGTCCATTGGTCGCGTGGCAGATTGCCGATATTTCGCAGGAACGCGCCGAACAGGAGCGCTTTTTTCAGGACTTGCAGGAAGCAATCGATCATCTCGATCATGCACCAGCCGGTTTCTTTTCTGCCGATGCAAGTGGCCGGATTATCTATCTCAATGCAACATTGGCCGAATGGCTAGGTGTTGATCTCGCAGGATTTGTGCCGGGTTCCTTAACGCTGAATGATATTGTTGCCGGAAACGGCATGGCATTGATCAATTCCGTTAAAGCTGAACCAGGTTCCAGCCGTAACTCCGTCATTGATCTGGACCTTGCCAAACGTAATGGCCAAAGTCTGGCTGTTCGCTTTTATCATCGTGTGCAGATGCAGCGTGATGGTTTGCGCGGCACCAGCCGCACAATCGTTTTAAACCGTGCGGAAGGCGATGATTCATCAGCAGCACTGCGTTCAGCCGAAGTGCGCTTTACCCGCTTCTTCAATTCGGCACCGATGGCCATTGCTGCGGTTGATAGTAAAGGTCACACTTTACGCACCAATGCGCGTTTCCTTGATATTTTCTCCGGTGTTGTTGAAGCTGATTCAGTCGAGCGTCGTTTTCCGGTGGAATCGGTGGTGCATGAGCGCGACCGTGAAACCTTCTCACGTGCCCTGACCGCTGCCTTTGCAGGCCAAGCCAGCATTACACCGATTGATACTGTATTGCCGGGCAATGAAGAGCGTCATGTGCGCTTTTATATCAGTCCTGTCACCGATATTGGCGGTGAAAATGCCGATGAGGCGGCAATCGTTTCCGCAGTTGAAACGACCGAGCAAAAAGCCCTTGAAGGCCAGATGGCACAAAGCCAGAAGATGCAGGCTGTTGGTCAGCTTGCTGGCGGTATCGCCCATGACTTCAACAATGTGCTAACTGCCATTATCATGTCGTCCGATCTGCTGCTGAGCAATCACCGCGCTTCCGATCCGTCCTTCCCTGATATTATGAATATCAAACAGAATGCTAATCGTGCGGCTTCTTTGGTGCGCCAGCTACTGGCTTTCTCGCGCCGTCAGACCTTGCGTCCGGAAGTCCTTGATCTTACCGACGTGTTGGCAGATTTACGCATGTTGCTGGCAAGGCTGGTGGGCAAAGATATTGATTTGAAAATCGAGCATGGCCGTGATCTTTGGCCTGTGCGGGCTGATCTTGGTCAGTTTGAGCAGGTTGCCGTCAATCTGGCGGTAAATGCTCGTGACGCAATGCCGGAAGGTGGTTTGATTACGCTTCGCACCCGCAACATGCCGCAGGCAGAAGTTGCAGCCCTGCAATATCGTGAATTGCCGGAAGCTGATTATGTTGTCTTCGAGGTACAAGACAGCGGCAGCGGTATCGCACCGGATGTTTTGGAGAAGATTTTTGAGCCGTTTTTCACCACCAAAGAAGTAGGCAAGGGCACCGGCCTCGGCCTCTCCATGGTTTACGGTATCATCAAACAGACGGGCGGCTTTATTTATTGCGATTCCGAACTTGGCACCGGCACAGTGTTTAAAATCTTCCTGCCGCGCCATGTGGTTGAGCATAAAGCCGAAAGCGAACAGGCTCCGGCTGTTAAAGAGAAGAAACAAGAGAAAAACGCCGATCTTTCAGGCTCTGCAACTGTGTTGCTGGTTGAAGATGAAGATGCTGTGCGTATGGGCGGCGTGCGTGCGCTTCAATCGCGTGGTTATACGGTGCATGAGGCTGCATCCGGCGTAGAAGCACTGGAAGTGCTGGAAGAGCTGGGCGGCAAGGTTGATATCGTTGTTTCTGATGTTGTTATGCCGGAAATGGACGGGCCGACACTGCTGCGCGAATTGCGTATTCATTACCCTGACATCAAGTTTATTTTTGTGTCCGGTTATGCTGAAGATGCTTTTGCGCGCAATCTGCCGGAAGATGCCAAATTTGGCTTCTTGCCAAAGCCGTTCTCGCTCAAACAGCTTGCCACTGCTGTTAAGGAAATGCTCGAGAAAGAAGACTGATGCGCGAGACAGAAAAGCGTATCGCGCCACCAGCTGATTTTGCGATTATCGGCGGTGGGCCTGCCGGTTTAATGGCGGCTGATTATTTAAGCCGCCATGGACAAAAGGTAACGCTTTATGAGCGGATGCCGACCGTTGGCCGCAAGTTTTTAATGGCAGGAAAATCAGGGCTTAATCTGACGCATAATGAAGATTTTGAGCGCTTTATAACGCGTTACGGCGACCGCTTACCGTTTTTAAAACCAATGATTGATAGTTTCACACCTTCGGATTTGCGCCAATGGGCAGATGATCTCGGGGCTGAAACATATGTTGGCACATCAGGCAAAGTTTTTCCAAAAGCTATGAAGGCTTCACCGCTGCTGCGTGCTTGGATCAGCCGGCTGCAAGAGCAGGGCGTGGTGATTAAAACACGTCATGAATGGCTGGGCTTTAAAGATGAAGGCCATATTGTGCGCACGCCTGATGGTGAGGTTTTCATTAAACCTGATGCCACTATTTTTGCGCTGGGTGGTGCAAGCTGGCCAAAGCTTGGCTCCGATGGTGGCTGGCAAAAAGAATTTGCAGCCCACTCCATTGATTTTGAGCCATTAAAGCCTGCAAATTGCGGTTTTGATGTGGATTGGAGCACTGGCTTTAAAGAACGCTTTGCCGGTGAACCGGTCAAAACCGTGGTGGCAAGGGCAGGTGACCATAGATTGCAGGGCGAATTTGTCATTACACCTAACGGTGTCGAAGGCAGCCTCATCTATGCTTTTGCAGCGGATTTGCGTGATAATTTGCTTGGGAACCAAAAAGCTATGCTGACCCTTGATTTGGCCCCCGCTCAAACTACAGAAAAACTCACGCAAGCTTTGCAGCGTCAAAATTCGAAAGCCAGCCTTTCAACTAAATTGCGTAAAGCAGCCGGATTAAGCCCAGTAAAAATTGCATTATTGCGTGAATTGCCACCACTTTTGCCCCATGAAGACATTGTGGATCGCATTAAAAACTATCCACTCACTATGCAGAAACCGCGCCCGATTGAAGAAGTGATTTCTTCTGCCGGTGGCGTATGCTTTGGTGCGTTGAATGAGGATTTGATGCTAACGAACAGAGCAGGCACATTCATTGCCGGAGAAATGCTTGATTGGGAAGCGCCAACAGGTGGTTATCTTTTAACGGCTTGTTTTGCCACCGGATTGCATTGTGTGCGCGGTGCCTTGCAATGGGTTTCACAAAAGTAAGCGCGGGCTTTCATTTCAGTTTGCATTACATATTGTTCATGTTTTTTAATAATGCTGTTCATCAACGGTTCATGCGGCACATTATAACTTGAATTACTCTCTTCATTCAGGACTTTTCTCTATTTCCAATGGAGTTTTAAAATGAAACGTCTCGTTACAACTCTTTGTGCCACCGGCATCAGTGCAGGCATCATCCTTTCTTCTGTCGCCAGCTCACTCGCGGCACCGATTTTGCCGACAGCACTTAACAATCCGTCCAATGTTGTGCATGTGCAGCATCAGCGTCCGCCGCAGCATTCAAACAATCACCGGCCGCGTCCGCCGCATCAGGCAAACAAACCGCGTCCACCCCAGAATTCACATAAGCCACGCCCGCCGCATAATAACAACAATGCTCATCGTCCGCGCCCGCCACAGCACAGCCATAAGCCGTCGCGTCCAGGCTATTGGAACGGCCATAATGGCTATCAGCATTCGCGCCCGGGTTATCGCCGTCACAGCGATGGTTGGTGGTATCCAATTGCAGCCTTTGCACTGGGTGCAGCAATTGTGGGCGCAACAACACCAAAACAGCCTGCCCGCCCGACCATGAGTCAGGCGCATGTTAACTGGTGTGCGAATAAATATCGCTCATACCGCGCTTATGATAACACATTCCAGCCATATGAAGGCCCGCGCAAGCAATGTTACTCGCCATATAGCTGATAAAAACCGTATAGATTTTAATTTGAAACCCGCCTTCATCCTCAAGAAGGCGGGTTTTTGCATCAAAATAACGTTATATGCTGATGAAAGTTTGCCTCTGCGAGCAAATCAATGTAGTTGTTAGGACTTTCTTAACGGTAAAAAACTGCACGCGAAGACAAAACCTTCGTATAAGTTTGATATTTCCCGTCTATGCTCATTATCAGGTGAGAGCCTTTTTCACCACCAGCTGCCGGTTTTGACCGGCAAATTGAAACGTGTTTGTTTGTCTTTGAGCAATTCAACAAACGGTTTTTAAAAAACAAAAGGTGTTTAATGTCGTCTAAATCAGTTTTAGAAAATATTCAGAATTTAGTTGGTCATGGTGTGCATATTGTGCAGGCTATGCGTCAGTCATTGGGTTATTCAATTGAAGAACTGGCAGTCGTATGCGGTCTGACCAGTGATGAAATCACATTGTTGGAAAACAGTGACCAAGTTGAGCCTAAAAAACTGGCACGTATTACCACTGCCGCAGGCTTTCAGCCTGAAACAATCGACAAGATACTGGTTAAAGCTTCTTAAAAAGGGGCAGGTAATTATTTACCATATTCACAAAGACAGGCCGTTTGGCCTGTATAACCCCTCTTGCTTCCTGAAACAGATCAAGTTTTAATGAACTGTCAATAATTGACTGCCATCTGTTGTGGGTATGTGGAACGCAGTTTTAAACGGAACTGTGTTTTTTGTTAAGCGAGCGAACGGCATTTATGAGATATAAATCAAGTTGGTGCAAAGCCGACAAAACTACAATGAATGAAAAGCGCCTGACAAAATTGTCGGGCCGTTTTGTTATTATTGCGGTTATCGGCGGTGTTCTGACAGCCTGTGCAGCACCGGCAACGGATCAAAAAACAAAGTCTAAGCCACGTTCAAAAGAATATTTTGCGGAAAGCCAGTATGGCGTGAAGGCAAGCCCGAGGGTCACTACGCAAAAAGGCAAGCCTTTGCCGCGTGGCGGCGGGCGTGATCAGGTTGGCAAACCTTATAAGGTTCGCGGCAAGTGGTATAAGCCGAAAGAAGATCCGAATTATAAAAAGACAGGTCGAGCTTCTTGGTATGGTGATGCATTTCATGGTCGTTTGACTGCAAACGGCGAAATTTATGATATGCACCACCTGACTGCCGCGCATCCGACCATGCCACTGCCAAGTTATGCCAAGGTTACCAACCTTGCTAACGGCAGCTCCCTGATAGTGCGTGTGAATGATCGTGGTCCTTATTCCAATGACCGTATCATCGATCTTTCAAAACAAGCGGCCGATATGCTTGATTACACTCATCACGGCACTGCCAGTGTGAAGGTGGAATATGTTGGCCGCGCACCGCTTGATGGTAAAGATGATCAATATCTGATGGCATCTTTTCAGAATGGCTCCGACCCGATCGGGCAGCCAGCCACTGGTGTCATGATGGCTATGAACGGCCCGACACCAACTGCGCGACCTGATAATAGTCCTTTTGCGACAGGTCAGTCACCATTCGCGTTTAGCAGCGAGCCAGCAACCGACTCGATGCAGGGTAATATATCGGGCGATATGCCGATGCCAGCCGCTATTCCATTGCCTATGGCACGTCCGGCCACTGGTTTGGGCATTGCTAAGGCCGATCATAACGGTTTTGCAGGTATGGCTGGTTATGCTTCAGACCGTGTTGCGGCTGCGTCATTTAAAGAACAACGGACCTATGGCAGCATCTTGTCTGCCGATGCAATTTCGGCTTCTTGGCGCAAACAGAATGTTTCAGCCCCGTCAGACATTGATTATGTCGATCTCGGTTCTTTCTCCTCGAAAGAACAGGCTGACAAAATCGCTGATCGGCTGAATAAATATGGCAAGGTCAGCCATGTGACCATTCCGACAGAGCAGGGTGAAATTTTCACACTGACTGCAATTGCCACCAACGGGAATAATGATGCTCTGTTGCGTCAGGCCTGGCAGGCAGGAGCGCAGGATGCCTTTGTCGTGCGTGTCCGGTAATACCAAAAATCAAAGCAGATCAGCATTGCGCAAAATATCGCGAGCAATGCTGCAAACATCAGTGCTGGTTATAAGCATTTTTGCAGGGCAGGTCGCTTATGCAGCGGCTGATTTGCAAATAAAAGCACCACAGGTTTTGCTGCTGGATGATGAAACCGGTACAGTACTTTTTTCCCGCAATAGCGAACAACAATTTCCGCCTGCATCACTGGCCAAGCTGATGACGGCTGAAGTGGTTTTTGATGCACTGCAAAAGCAAAAAATCAAATTAGATGACAGCTATGTGGTGAGCGAATATGCATGGCGTACAGGGGGTGCACCATCGGGCACGCCAACCATGTTTGCCAAAATCAAATCATCACCGACAATTGAAGATCTTATTCTGGGCATGATTGTGCAAATGGCCAATGATGCTTGTATCATTTTGGCAGAAGGGTTAACGGGCAGCGAAAAGCAATTTGTCACGCTTATGAACGAGCGTGCTAAGCACTTGGGGCTAGAAAACTCGCTCTTTGTCAATTCTACCGGACTGCCAGCCGATGGTCAGCATGTGAGTGTTGGTGATCTCACGAAGCTGGCACGCCATATTTATCATCAATATCCCGAATATTATCCTTATTTTGCCAAGACTGATTTCACTTGGAATAAAATCTTCCAGCGCAACCGCAATGAGCTGCTTTATCTGGATATCGGCGCTGACGGTATGAATGTTGGCGGCACCAAAGAAAGTGGTTTTGCACTTGTCACGTCTGCCGAGAAAAATGGCAGGCGTCTGTTTTTAAGCCTTGCGGGGCTAAAGAACGAAAAAGATCGTACCGAAGATGCACGCCAACTCATTGAATGGGGCATGAGCAATTTTGATGATATGCGGCTTTTTTCCAAAGGTGCAATCGTGGGTCAGGCACAGGTGTTTAATGGCAGACAAAGTGCAGTGGCACTTATTGTCAAAGACGATGTGGATTTGTTGTTGCCACATAACGGACAGGATCAGCTTTCGGCTGAAATTGTCTATCGCGGACCGCTGGATGCACCCGTTAAAGCCGATCAGCAAGTGGGCAGTTTAAAAATAAAATTAGATAAGCAGATTGTGCGCGAGCTACCTGTTTATACCAGTCAAGCCATTGAAGTTGGTAACTTGGAAGAGCGTTCGCTCGGCGCACTGGTTGAAATCGCAACGGGCTGGATACGTAAATTTCGTTGATTATTGATCTATGCTTGCGTCTCCAAGCTAAGCCGCATAAGACGGTGATGAGTGTCAATGATTTTAGCAAGGAGCGCATAGCTGGTGGCCGGATTGTTCATAACATTCGAAGGCGGCGAGGGCGCTGGGAAATCAACGCAAATTACGTTGCTGGCTGATTACCTGAAAAATGCAGGTTTTGATCCGTTGATTACCCGTGAGCCGGGTGGCTCCTCCGGTGCTGAGGCCGTGCGCCATGTAATTTTAAGCGGTGCTGCCGAAAAATATGGCGCAGCCATGGAGGCTGTGCTTTTTGCCGCTGCCCGCAATGACCATATAGAACAACTGATCAGACCGGCTTTGGATGAGGGGCGCATTGTTTTATGCGACCGTTTTATCGATTCAAGCCGTGCCTATCAGGGGGTAACCGGTAATCTGGATGCCGGTTTTATGGCAAATTTGGAGCGTGTTTCTATTGATGGTGTCAAACCGGATGTGACCTTTATTCTGGATATTCCCGCCGAAAAAGGTATGGCACGCGCGGTAAAGCGCCGTGGTAACGAAACAGCGGATCGTTTTGAAAAAGAACAGATTTTTACACAAGAAGCGCGCCGACAGGCTTTTCTTGCGATTGCTGCCAATGAGCCTGAACGCTGCAAAGTGATTGATGCCGACAGGCCTTTGGAATCTATCAGTCAGGATATTATTGCTCAGGTCGCAGCTTTGCTGAAAACAAAAGATTTCAAGAGGGCGGCAGATGATCAATGATATAGTCAGTCCGCCGACCTATGACACAATTGAAGGTATTCCGGCTCCCTCTGCTAATGACTTTCTGAGCGGTCATCAGGACAATGTCGAGTTTCTGGTGCAAGCCTATCAAAGCGGGCGCATGCATCATGCGCTGTTGCTCGAAGGGCCGCAGGGGATTGGTAAGGCTACATTTGCCTTTCAGTTGGCAGGGCATATTTTACAATATCCGCAAGCGGCACACGCCCCTTTGCACTTAAATAAACCGGATTATACCACCCCGCTTTATCGCCAGATTGCGGGCGGAATGCATCCGGCTATTTTGCATATCAGCCGGCCATTTGATCAGAAAACCAGCAAATTCCGCACCGTGATTACGGTTGATGAAATCCGCAAAGTAACGCATTTTCTAACGCGTACCGCATCGGATGATGGCTGGCGTATTGTTATCATTGATCCGGCAGATGATATGAACCGCAACGCAGCCAATGCCTTGCTGAAAACGCTGGAGGAGCCACCGGCAAAGGCTTTGTTCATTCTGATTTCGCATTCTGCCGGACGATTGCTGCCAACAATCCGTTCGCGTTGTCAGGCTTTGCGCTTTAAGCCGCTTGATAATGGTTCCATGCGTGAAACATTAAGCCGTATCGGCTCTCATGTGGGACTTGATACAGGCAATGCTGATTATATGCAGTCGCTGCTTGCGCGTTCGGAAGGCAGCGTGCGACGTGCCTTGCTGATGGCGGCCAATGGTGGGCTTGAAATTGCAGATACGGCCGATGCTATTTTGGCCGCACCCGTTTTTGATGTGCCGAAAGCACAAAATCTGGCGCAGGTTTTAACCGGTCGTGAAGCGGAAGTGCAGTATCATTTATTCATGGAGCATATGCTCAATCTGATTGCTGCAAAGGCCTGTAAATATGCTCAGGATGGTTTTGTTGGGGCAGCGGATGCCTGGTCGCGTTTCTGGCATAAAATCTCTGATGAAGCAGCAGAAACAATGACCTATAATCTTGACCGCAAACAAGCGGTCATGCTTGTTTTACAAAAAACACACCTCGCCACGCATGGCGATCTTATGGGTGCGATGTGATTTTAGTCCGCACTTATAAGATTAAGTGACAGAGCCTTTGACATAGGATATGTCACATTTAACAAGATTTGAAACGAAGTAATGTGAAGTTATGAACCGCGAAAAATATTATATCACCACTGCCATCGCGTATCCTAATGGTAAACCGCATATCGGTCATGCTTATGAACTGATTGCTACCGATGCATTAGCTCGTTTTCAGCGCCTTGACGGTAAGGATGTTCACTTTCTGACCGGCGCTGATGAGCACGGTATCAAGATGTTTCAGAGCGCGCGCAAAGAGGGCATTACCCCGCGCGAGCTGGCTGACAGAAATACGGCTGAATTTCAGAAAATGGCGGTTTATCTGAATTCGTCTCATGACGAATATATCCGCACCTCTGAAGAGCGCCATTATAAAGCCTGTCAGCATATCTGGTCGGCAATGCAGGCCAATGGTGATATTTACAAGGGCGGCTATGCCGGCTGGTATTCGGTTCGTGATGAAGCCTATTACGGCGAAGAAGAAACCGAAGTTCGCGCCGACAATGTCCGCTATGGCCCGCAGGGCACACCGGTTGAGTGGGTGGAAGAAGAAAGCTACTTCTTCAAACTGTCTTCTTATCAGGATAAATTGCTGGCGCTGTATGAAAGCCAGCCAGATTTTATTATGCCGTCCGAGCGTCGGAATGAAGTGATTTCATTCGTCAAATCGGGATTAAAAGACCTGTCCATTTCCCGCACCACCTTTGACTGGGGTATTCCTGTTCCGGGCGATGAAAAACACGTCATGTATGTATGGGTTGATGCGCTGACCAACTATATTACAGCGCTTGGCTATCCGGATATGACCACTGATAAAGCAGGCTTCTGGCCAGCCAATGCTCATATTATCGGTAAAGATATCCTGCGCTTCCATGCGGTTTACTGGCCAGCATTCTTGATGTCTGCCGGTATCGAATTGCCGAAACGCGTTTTCGCCCATGGTTTCTTGTTTAACCGCGGTGAAAAAATGTCGAAGTCACTCGGCAATGTGATTGATCCGCAGGGCTTGGTCGAGCGCTATGGCCTTGACCAGTTGCGCTATTTCTTGCTGCGTGAAGTGCCTTTCGGTCAGGATGGCAGCTATAGCCATGAAGCAATCGTCAATCGCACCAATGCGGATTTGGCCAATGATCTGGGCAATCTGGCACAGCGCTCATTGTCGATGATTGCCAAGAACTGTGAAGCCAAGGTGCCGACTGCCGGTGCATTCAGCGCTGATGATAAAGCCATTCTTGATATGGCTGATGCAGCGCTTGCAACTGCGCGCAAGCAGATGATGCAGGAAGGTATCCACCATGCATTGGCGGCAATCTTCGGCGTTGTTGCTGAAGCCAACCGTTATTTTGCAGGTCAGGAACCTTGGGCGCTGCGCAAAACCGATCCGGCTCGCATGGAAACCGTTCTTTATGTAACGGCTGAAATTCTGCGCCGCGTTGGTATTATGACACAGGCCTTCATTCCTGCGTCCTCTGCCAAGCTGCTGGATGTGCTGGCAATTCAAGAAGATCAGCGTAGTTTTGCTGATATTGCTGCCCATCCACTGGTCAGCGGTGCGCCATTGCCTGCTCCTCAGCCGATTTTCCCGCGCTATGTGGAAACAGAAGACGGATTGTGATTGTCTGATGTCTGCCAATGAGATGAATACAGGTAAAATCCAGTTGCCTTTGCTGGTCGACAGCCATTGTCATTTGGATTTTGCCGACTTTGACGAAGAGCGCGAGGCTATCATGCAGCGCGCCTTCGACAATGGCGTGCGCCGTATGGTGACGATTTCAACACGGGTTAAAAAGTTCGATCAGATTTTGGCTCTGGCTGAAAAATATGACGAAGTTTATTGCTCTGTCGGCACCCATCCCAACAATGCCCATGAAGAACTTGATGTGACAGCCGATCAACTTGTTGAGCTGGCGCAGCATGCAAAAGTCGTGGCAATCGGCGAGGCCGGCTTAGATTATCATTATGATTATTCAACGCCGGAAGCGCAACGCCAAGGCCTGCTCACCCATATTGAAGCATCACGCCGCACCCAATTGCCACTGATCATCCATGCGCGCAGTGCCGATGATGATATGGCGCAGATTTTGCGTGATGAAACCGCCAAAGGCGTATTTCCGTTTATTCTTCATTGCTTTTCATCCGGCATCGAGCTGGCGCGTACAGGTGTAGAGCTTGGCGGTTATGTGTCGTTTTCCGGCATTATTACCTTCAAGAATTCGGCTGAAATTCGTGAAGCCGCAAAGATTGTGCCGCATGATCGTTTGCTGGTGGAAACGGATGCGCCTTATCTGGCGCCAATGCCGCATCGCGGCAAACGCAATGAGCCGTCCTTTGTCAAACATACGGCAGATGTGCTGGCTGATGTGATTGGTGTTTCGTCTGAAGAAATTGCCAAAATCACCAGTGACAATGTCTTCCGTCTGTTTTCCAAAATGCCCCGTCCTTCAATCTGAAGGGCGGCTAAGCCAATGCCTTTAGATTAAAATCTAAGAGGAGGCTCTATGAGCGACGCATCAACTCTGCGCTTGACCATTTTGGGCTGCGGCTCATCACCTGGCGTGCCGCGCATCAACGGCGATTGGGGCGCATGTGATCCGCTAAATCCGAAAAACAACCGCAGACGTGCGTCGCTGCTGGTTGAGCGTATCAGTCCGTCAGGCGACAAGACGGTGGTGGTGATCGACACAGGGCCGGATTTTCGCGCACAAATGATTGATGCGAAAGTTACCAAACTTGATGCCGTGCTTTATACCCATGCCCATGCAGACCATATCCACGGCATTGATGACCTGCGCACCTATGTGACCGACAATCAGGCATTGATGGATATTTATGCGACTGCCGCCACGCAGGCGCGGCTTGATGAAAGCTTCGGCTATTGCTTTGTGACGCCCAAAGGCTCCAATTATCCGCCGATTTTGAAAGCCAATGAAATTGATAATGAAACAACTTTCAGCATTAGCGGGGCAGGTGGCACTATCAGTTTTCAGCCATTGTCACAGCGCCACGGCGATATTGAAAGCTTAGGTTTCCGTATCGGTGATGTGGCCTATTGCACCGATGTCAGTGCTTTTCCTCAAGGTAGCCCTGAAAAGCTCCAAAATCTGGATCTGCTGATTATTGATGCGCTGCAATATCGCCGCCATGCCAGCCATTTTTCACTGGAAGAGGCACTGGAGTGGATTGAGCGTCTCAAGCCAAAACGGGCAATTTTGACCCATATGCATATTCCGCTTGATTATGAAACTGTCTCAGCCCAAGTGCCCGACCATGTGGAGCCTGCCTATGACGGCATGCAGATCGAGTTTTTAATTAAATCATGAGCACTAAAAAGCCCCGAAAATCGGGGCTTTTTTATATCTGTTTTTAAGCAGATACTTCCTTGACGGGAAAGGGCATCACATTGCTGCCGGCTGCATCTTTTTCTGTGCCCTCATCATCGGATGCCATCAGACCACCGGCACGAAGCAGTGCTGCAAAGCGGCCGTTTTTCGCAGCCAGTTCATCAAAGCTGCCGCGCTCCACCACATGACCTTTATCAAGGAACAGCACGTGATCTGCCGAGCGTACAGTCGATAAACGGTGCGCGATGATGAAGGTTGTGCGACCTTCGCTCAAATCATCAATGGCTTTTTTAACTTTTGCTTCAGTTTCCACGTCCAAAGCAGAGGTTGCTTCATCCAGCACCAAAATCGGCGCATCTTTCAAGATTGCACGGGCAATAGCCAGACGCTGACGCTCACCACCGGAAAGATTAGAGCCGCGCTCACCAATTTTGGTGTCATAGCCTTCACTTTTCGACAAAATGAACTCATGCGCAGCCGCTGCTTTAGAGGCGCCATGCACGGCATCATTATCAGCATCTTTACAGCCGATACGGATATTTTCTTCAATCGAACGATTAAAGAGACCGGCATCCTGAAACACGGTTGCAATGGAATGACGAAGAGAATTGCGGCTAACCTGTCGCGTATCATGACCATCAATGGTGATACGACCGGCAGCAGGTTCATGAACACGTTGCAACAGATTAATCAGTGTTGTTTTACCGGCACCTGTCGGGCCGACAATAGCAACGGTCTGACCAGGTTTCACGGCAAAGGAAATATCGTAAACGCCCTGACCGGAATTTGGGAACTCGTAAGTGACATTGTCAAAAATGATCTCGCCGGTGACATCTTTAAGTTCCAGTGCATCTTCCGGCTCATAACGGTCAGCAGTTGCATCCTCCATCTCGAAAAACTCTTCGAGCTTGGCGCGCGCTGAAACAGTCTGATTGATAAAGGCACTGATCTGGTCAAGACGACCAATCATCAGTTGGGCAAAGCCGATAAAGGCAATGACTTCACCAACACTCAGCTGGCCTTTGGAGACAAAATAAGCACCAAGCAACAGCACAATCACCATTGAAATAGTGGAGGCCATGCGGTTGAGACCGCTTGCCAAAGCCCACCAGTTCAACACCGGATTTTGCGCCTTTTGTAAGTCGGCCGCATATTTGCGTAAGTTTTCAGCTTCGGTGGTGATACGATTAAAGCTCTGCACCACAGACACATTGCTGATCGTGTCGCTGACATGTTCAAAGACGCGATGGTGATGTTTTTCAACGGCTGCCTGACCATCTTTAGTCTTGCGCATAACCAATTGGCCGATCATCACATAAATAACGCCCAGTACCACAAGAACAAGCGACATGCGCACATCCATTTGCATGGCAAGCGGAATAAGGGCGGTGAGGGCAACAACAGTAGTTAAATGCTGGCGTAAAAACTCAAGCCACAGTGTAAAAAGTGAATCTGTTGCACGAATAAGTGTGTGCAAGGCGTGCGATGTGCCGCGCTTCTGGTGCCATGCAAGCGGCATGGTGATGATGCGCTCATAAGATTCCGTCAGCACGCTGAGGCGGCGGCGATGAGCGAGCCGGTCTGCACCGCGCGCAACAAAAACCACAGCGATAATATTGAAAATACCAAGAGCTGCCCACATGGCCAGTTGTGTGACGACATTGGCGCGTTCCGATATAGCTTCGATCACCCGCCCGAACAAAATCGGTTCGGCCAATGTCACCAATGCTACCAATGTGCTGGCAATGCACATGATAATTGTGGCGCGCTTTTCAGCGGCCAAATAGGTCATGGAGCGCCAATAAAGTTTTAATAATGTCACAGTTCAACTCCGGCCATTCATCAGGCATGCTGGCATGTGTGGCTATTGCATTCACAATTTGCTGCACCTGCCATGAGATGGGACTTTTGCGAAATTTACACAATAGAGTTGGGTTTCAAGAATGGCATGAAAGTGGCCATTTCAACCATAAATTACAACGGACTGTAATGCTGCGTGATAGAAACGTTAAATTTTGCTGTTCTTTGAGCCAAGTTTCTAATTCTTAACTCGCAAGATGCGCAAAGCAGTGCTAGGAGCTTAAAACAACAAATGATGCAATGCGCCATATGATGAATGGCGCCAAGCAAAGTGCACATGCTTTTTCAAGCAGCCTTTGCATTACAAATTGGGTTAAGCTTATGGCTGGCGTAGAAATTAAAACCGTTGCCGCGGATGAAACAGGAATGCGACTCGATCGCTGGATGAAGATCTATTATCCGGGATTGGGTTTCGGGCATTTGCAAAAATTGCTGCGCTCCGGCCAGATCCGCGTGGATGGCGGTCGTGCAAAAAGTGACAGCCGTTTGCAAGGCGGACAATCCATCCGCATCCCGCCGCTGGGGCTGGAAGATAAAACTGAAACATCAGGACTGACCGGTAAAAGTATCCGCAGCCAGAGCGACAGCGATGTGCTTAAGCAAATGCTGCTTTACGAAGATCCAAAGGTTTATGTTTTCAACAAACCGGCAGGTCTGGCAGTGCAGGGCGGCTCAGGCCTCACCCGTCACGTTGATGGTATGCTGGAAGCATGGCGCAACAAGCGTGGTGAGAAACCACGTCTGGTGCATCGTCTCGACAAAGATACATCCGGCGTTTTGGTGGTAGCCAAAACCCGTGGCGCGGCACAATCATTAACCGCTGCCTTCCGTGAGCGCGACACTAAAAAGACTTATTGGGCTTTGGTCAAAGGTTTGCCACGCAAAAAGGAAGATAAAATCTCCACATGGCTGGTGAAAGAAACCACGCCTGACGGCGATAAAATGCGTGTTTGCAAACATGGTGAGCCAGATTCTGACCATGCAGTTTCATTTTACCGGATCATTGAAAAGGCCGGCAATGGCCTGACATGGCTGGAAATGGAGCCATATACCGGCCGTACGCACCAGTTGCGTGTTCACGCAGCCTATATCGGACATCCGATCATCGGTGATCCTAAATATTTTGAAGCCGATACGAACTGGGAATTCCCGGGCGGTATTCAAAATAAATTGCACCTACACGCACGCCGCATCCGCATTCCAAACCCTTCTGGCGGAACTTTGGATGTCACTGCACCTTTGCCGCCACATATGGTGCAGACATGGAACCTGCTTAGCTTCGATATGGAAAACGCGGAAGATTAAGCCCAATGTCAGCAAACGGCACAGGCACAAAGATTGGCACAATATCGCCAGCTCCCAATATGCAGCCTGCACCCTTTGATGGTGTGGCGCTCGCGCTTGTGCTGTTTCTCATGTTTACATGGGGACTCAATCAGGTTGCCATCAAAATCGGCAATCAGGGCTTTAACCCGATGCTGATGGCGAGCGGCCGTTCGATCTTGGGTGGTCTGCTTGTCTTCATGTGGTGCCAATATAAGAAAGTACCGCTCTTTAACAAAGACGGCACTTTCTGGCCAGGCATTCTGGCAGGCCTTCTGTTTGGCAGTGAATTTGTCCTTGTCTTTATGGCGATGGACTATACCAATGTCGGCCGCGTGACATTGATGATGAATATGATGCCGTTTTGGGTCGCTATCGGCAGCCATTTTCTGCTTGGTGAGCGCATGTCGCTACAAGCTGTTATCGGTATGCTGATTGCCTTTGGCGGTGTTTTTCTGGTGTTTTCAGACCGTGTCTCCAGTGTCGGTGCCTATGCTTATATCGGCGATCTGATGGCGCTTGCAGGCGGCATTATGTGGGGCATGACCAATATTGTCATTAAACGCAGCGCGCTTACCCGCGCAGCCCCTGAAAAGGTTTTGCTTTATCAGCTGGCAGTGGCCTCTCTGGTGCCTTTACCTTTCATGGCTTTAAGCGGCTCGCTCATTCGTTCGCCTGATATCTGGTCTGTCATTGCGTTTCTCTTCCAGTCGGTTTTTGTTGTTGCTTTCACTTACCCGCTTTGGTTTTGGATGTTGCGACGTTATCCTGTCTCCAAACTTTCCAATTTCGCCTTCCTCACACCGGCATTCGGTGTTCTTATGAGCGGGCTGTTATTGGGCGAAGCATTGGGCTGGAAAATTTTTGTGGCTCTGGTTTTAATCGCCTTAGGGCTGATTATCATCAACCGGCCAGTTAAATCCGGCAGTCATAAAGCTGCATCTTGAACACGCTTTTGAAGCGGTAAATATATTCACTTAAAGACGGAACTTAAATATGCGCGATATTTTATCTGACCTTGAAGCAGGGCCAACACTTTCTGATCCTGATCCGGTGCGCCGCGCCCAAATTCAGATGAAAGCACCATTGCCGAAGCGTTTTTATGAAAAAGCAGAAGTGGCTGAAGCTGAAGGTGGCTTTACCGTGCAACTCGACGGCAAACTGGTTCGTACACCCGCGCGTCAGCCTTTAGTGCTCACCACACGGGCAGCCGCACAGCTTATCGCTGACGAGTTTGAGGCACAAAAGGAAGTGGTCAACGCCGAAACCATGCCGGTTACCCGTCTGGTCAATACGGCGATTGATGGTATTGCATTGGATAGTCAGGCTGTCTTTGAGGATATCCTGCGCTTTGCATCATGTGATATGTTGTTTTACCGTGCTGATAGCCCGCAGGAACTGGTTGATCGTCAGACCAATCAGTGGGATCCGTTGATCGACTGGGCGCAAAGCCTGGGCGCACGCTTCAATCTTGCTGAAGGTGTGATGCATGTCGAACAACCACGCGAAGCGATTGCTGCCTTTGGTGTGCATTTATCAAGCGCCAATGATCCGGTGACGCTGGCAATCCTGCATACATTCACCACATTAACCGGTTCTGCCTTGCTCTCGCTTGCAATTTACAAGCAGCATTTAACAGCGGAAGAAGCATGGAAACTGGCGCATCTGGATGAAGATTGGACAATCGAGAATTGGGGCGAAGACGAGGAAGCTGTCTGGCGTCGCAATAAGCGCTCTACGGAAATGTTTGCGGCTGACGCACTTTTGAAAGCTATATCATAATCTTAGGTTATTTATATAACTATATGATTTAATTAAAAAAAGCCCCGATTTTTATCGGGGCTTTTTTTAGTATTAGCAAGAGTAATACATATCAAATTCGACTGGATGTGGGGTCATTTCATAACGCATCACTTCAGCCATTTTCAATTCAATGAAGCTGTCGATCTGCTCGTCTTCAAAAACACCACCGGCTTTCAGGAATTCGCGATCTTTATCAAGGCTTTCCAATGCTTCACGCAAAGAAGCGCAAACAGTCGGGATTTCTTTCAGCTCTTTGGCTGGCAGATCGTAAAGATCTTTATCCATTGGCTGACCTGGGTGAATTTTGTTTTTGATACCGTCAAGACCAGCCATCAGCAAGGCTGCAAAGCAGAGATATGGGTTTGCAGACGGATCAGGGTAACGCACTTCAACGCGCTTGGATTTCGGTGAAGAGCCAAACGGAATACGGCAAGAAGCGGAGCGGTTACGTGCAGAATAAGCCAAGAGAACAGGCGCTTCATAGCCCGGCACCAAACGCTTGTAAGAGTTGGTTGAAGGATTGCTGAATGCGTTGATCGCTTTAGCATGTTTGATGATGCCGCCGATGAAATAGAGGCAAGTTTCTGAAAGACCTGCATATTCATTACCGGCAAATGTCGGCTTGCCATCTTTCCAGATCGACAAATGCACATGCATGCCTGAGCCGCTTTCACCAAAAACCGGTTTCGGCATGAATGTAGCGGTTTTGCCGTAAGAGTTGGCAACCTGATGCACGACATATTTATGGATCTGCATCTTGTCGGCATTACGCACGAGTGTGTCGAATTTCAAACCGAGTTCGTGCTGGGCAGCAGCGACTTCATGGTGATGCTTTTCAACCGTGATGCCCATTTCGCTCATAATGGAAAGCATTTCGGACCGGATATCCTGCGCGGAATCGACCGGTGGCACAGGGAAGTAGCCGCCCTGTTTACGTGGACGGTGACCTAAATTGCCGCTTTCAAGGTCACGATCATTGTTGCTTGGCAGATCATAGGCATCCAGTTTGAAACCAGTATTGTATGAATCTGTGCTGAACTTCACATCATCAAAGAGGAAAAATTCGGCTTCAGGGCCGATAAATACTGTGTCACCAAAGCCCAGCGCGCTCACATAGGCTTCTGCCTTTTTGGCTGTGGTGCGCGGGTCGCGGGCATAGGCTTCGCCGGAAATAGGATCAAGAATATCACAGAACAGAACCAGTGTCGGATGCGCGAAAAAAGGATCGATATGTACGGTTTCAGGATCCGGCATCAACACCATGTCGGATTCATTGATTGCCTTCCAGCCGCCGATGGAGGAGCCGTCAAACATAACGCCATCAGTAAACATATCTTCGTCAACAAAGCTGACATCCATGGTCAGGTGATGCAGCTTGCCTTTAGGATCTGTGAAACGCAGATCAACAAATTTAATCTCGTTGTCGGTGATCAGTTTTAGAATATCGTGCGGCGTGGTCATGTTAATTTTATCCTTGGGCTGATGATCGCTGGGAGTAAAGTTTTAAACTAAATTGCGTCCGGGCCGGTTTCACCGGTGCGGATACGAATGACTTCTTCAATATTGGAAACAAAGATTTTACCGTCGCCGATGCGTCCCGTCTGCGCGGCTTTGCGGATGGCTTCAATCGCTCCTTCCAGCGCTTCGTCGGTGACAACCACTTCGATTTTTACTTTCGGCAGAAAATCCACCACATATTCGGCGCCGCGATAAAGCTCTGTATGGCCTTTTTGACGGCCAAAGCCTTTGGCTTCAATGACGGTGATACCTTGCAGGCCAACATCCTGTAGGGCCTCTTTAACTTCATCAAGCTTGAACGGCTTTATGATGGCTTCAATTTTCTTCATTCTCGAAGGCTCCGCTTATCTGATCCGGTTACAATGAATAAAAGCATGTTTCGTGCCAAGTTGTAATTATTTTTAAAAATTCTCATTGTTTTTGTTTTTCTTCGTAAAAAATGAGAGAAAAACGTGCATAGAGCCGTACTGTAACAAGATGATTAAATATCAGGCATATCTGAAGTATAATGGACTGCCTATTTTTTAGGCACTATGATGCTTTAAAAATCAGGCCACCCACACAGGAATAATATTGGTGAAAAAATGGGAACCGCAGCACTCAATGAACCGCGATTATGGAAAGATGCACTGCCGCGTTTAAATGCAGAAACCCATAAATATAAACGGGGCCATGCGCTTGTTTTTTCAGGCGGCCTGACAAATACAGGCGCTGCACGCCTTGCAGCCATGAGTGCAGCGCGGATCGGGGCAGGGCTGGTAACTGTTCTTTCGCCATCGGATGCGCTGCTCGTCAATGCGTCCCACCTGACCTGCATCATGTTGCGGGAAACCAGAACCATTCAGGATGCGCTGGATTGCATTGAAACCCGGCATGTTACGGCAGTACTTATGGGGCCGGCATATGGCTTGGGCGTAAAAACCCGCAATGACTGCATCACTTTGCTCAAAAAAGCTAAAACAAACGCACTGATACTGGATGCGGATGCGCTGTCTTCATTTGAAGAAATGGCAGATGCATTATTTGCCAGCATTCATTCATCACAGATTGCCGTGGTTTTAACGCCGCATGAAGGCGAATTTCGCCGTTTATTTCCCGATATTGCAGATAATGAGAAACTAACAAAACCTGAAAAAGCCAGCCAAGCTGCCATAATGGCAGGGGCATGTGTCGTCTATAAAGGGGCACAAACTATTGTGGCGCTGCCTGACGGCAGATATTCTTATAATGACAATGGCACACCACTGCTGGCAACCGCCGGATCTGGTGATGTATTGGCCGGTATGATTACGGGCCTACTGGCAGCCGGAATGCCGGCCTTTGAGGCCGCCTCTGCTGCTGTATGGTTCCATTGTGAGGCAGCGAAAAAATATGGGGCAGGCGTCATTGCTGAAGACCTGCCCCTGATGATACCGCAAATATTTGCAGCTTTTACTGGCCGTTGATTTACTCAGCGGCCTCTGTTTTCTGATTTGGACGACGCTCCAAAAGTTCTTTCAGATATTTACCGGTATAAGATGCTGGAACTTTCACAATATCTTCCGGACGCCCCATCGCGACAACCTGACCGCCGCCATCGCCGCCCTCAGGCCCGATATCGATGATCCAGTCTGCTGTTTTGATCACTTCCAGATTGTGCTCAATCACAGCAACCGTGTTGCCCTGATCTACCAGCTCATGCAGCACTTCCAAAAGTTTTGCCACATCATGGAAGTGCAAACCGGTTGTCGGCTCATCAAGAATATAAAGCGTGCGACCAGTAGCTTTTCTGGAGAGCTCTTTAGCAAGTTTGACGCGTTGCGCCTCACCACCGGAAAGGGTTGTGGCCTGCTGGCCTACCTTCACATAACCCAAACCAACTTTGACCAAAGTTTCAAGCTTATCGCGCACAGATGGCACCGCCGAGAAGAACTCGGCGCCTTCTTCTACGGTCATGTCCAGTACATCGGCAATCGACTTGCCTTTAAACAGAACTTCCAGTGTTTCACGGTTGTAACGCTTGCCGTCGCATACATCACAAGTGACATAAACATCCGGCAGGAAGTGCATCTCAATTTTAATCAGACCATCGCCCTGACAAGCCTCACAGCGGCCGCCTTTGACGTTGAATGAGAAGCGGCCTGCCTGATAGCCACGCGCTTTCGCCTCAGGAAGCCCGGCAAACCAATCACGAATAGGGGTAAATGCGCCGGTATAAGTAGCAGGGTTCGATCTTGGTGTACGTCCAATCGGTGACTGGTCAATATCGATGACCTTATCAAGGAACTCGAGTCCCTCAATCCGGTCATGTTCAGCCGGATGCTCACGCGAGCCCATAATCTTGCGCGATGCAGCTTTAAACAGGGTTTCAATCAGGAAGGTTGATTTACCACCACCCGAAACACCGGTTACGCAAGCAAAAGTGCCAAGCGGAATCTCAGCCGAGACATTTTTAAGATTATTGCCGCGCGCCCCGATTACTTTAAGGCGTTTTGTTGCAGAAAGTGCACGGCGTTCTGCGGGCACCGCAACATCCAAGGCGCCGGAAAGATATTTACCGGTCAGCGAATCCTTGGAAGCCATAATTTGCTCAGGCGTACCTTGCGCAATCACCTGTCCGCCATGCACACCGGCAGCAGGGCCGATATCAACCACATAATCAGCGGTTAAAATGGCATCTTCATCATGCTCAACGACAATCACCGTATTTCCGAGATCACGCAAGTGACGCAAAGTATCAAGCAAACGGGCATTATCACGCTGATGCAAGCCGATAGACGGTTCATCAAGCACATAAAGAACACCGGTCAAGCCAGAACCAATCTGCGATGCAAGACGAATACGCTGGCTTTCACCACCTGACAATGTGCCGGAATTACGTGACAAAGTCAGATATTCAAGACCGACATCATTCAAAAAGCGCAGGCGCTCGCGGATTTCTTTCAAAATACGAGCTGCAATTTCGCGTTGTTTGTCATTGAAAACACTATCGACATTGGCAAACCATTCATCAGCGACACGAATAGACTGCTCAGTAATCTGACCAATATGCAGGCCGCCGATTTTAACTGCCAGCGCCTCAGGCTTCAGGCGATAACCTTTACAAGACGGGCAGGGGCTGGAGGACATGAAGCGTTCAATTTCCTCACGCGACCAGGCTGAATCTGTCTCTTTCCAGCGACGTTCCAAATTCGGAATAACGCCTTCAAAGCTTTTAGTCGTTTGATATGACCGTGTGCCATCATTATAGGCGAAAGTAATTTCATTCCCGCCAGTACCATAAAGAATGGCTTTTTTAGCAATTTCCGACAATTCGCTCCACTTGTCAGACATTGCAAATTCATAAGCTTTAGCAAGCGCTTCCAGTGTCTGGTTATAATAAGGCGACGAGGATTTTGCCCATGGTGCCACAGCGCCATTTTTCAAAGCAAGAGCTGCATCCGGTATAATCAGGTTTGGATCGATAGCCTGTTGCGTGCCCAAACCATCACAGGTCGGGCAGGCGCCAAACGGGTTGTTAAAGGAAAACAAACGCGGCTCGATCTCAGGAATAGTAAAGCCTGACACAGGGCAGGCAAACTTCTCCGAGAACATCACACGCTCATGGGTCTCATTCTTTGATTTATTTGCAGATTGACCGGCTTTTTCAGAATCCGGCAGTGGTTTGTCAGCAAATTCTGCAATCGCCAAACCCTCTGCCAATTGCAAGCAGGTTTCCAAACTATCAGCCAAACGCGAGCCGATATCAGCACGCACTACAAGACGATCAACGACAACGTCAATATCGTGCTTATATTTCTTATCAAGCGGTGGCGCATCGGCGATTTCATAAAATTCACCGTCAATTTTGACACGCTGGAAGCCTTTTTTCTGCAATTCCAGCAGCTCTTTGCGATATTCGCCCTTACGGCCACGGACAATCGGCGCCAGAATATAAAGACGTGTGCCTTCTTCGATAGCAAGAACGCGATCAACCATCTGGCTGACTGTCTGACTTTCAATCGGCAGACCAGTGGCTGGCGAGTAGGGCACCCCTACGCGCGCAAAAAGCAGGCGCAGATAGTCATAAATTTCGGTGACAGTACCAACGGTCGAGCGCGGATTGCGGCTGGTGGTTTTCTGTTCAATTGAAATGGCAGGCGAAAGCCCGTCGATCTGATCGACATCCGGCTTTTGCATCATTTCCAGAAACTGGCGCGCATAGGCCGAAAGGCTCTCCACATAGCGGCGCTGGCCTTCAGCATAAATCGTATCAAAGGCAAGCGATGACTTACCGGAGCCGGAAAGACCTGTCATGACAATCAGCTTGTCGCGCGGCAAATCCAGATCAATATTCTTCAGATTATGCTCACGTGCGCCACGGATGGAGATGAATTTATGTTCACTCATTTTGCGTTCTGCCTGCTTCAAATCATGCCCAAACCAGCTTGCTTGAACGCTGCGCGAGAACGCACGTCATCATGGCATCCGGTTCATTTACTGCTTTACTGATCAATTATATGGAACTCGACAGCCACATAGTGAAGAGCAGTTTCAGCTTTATTTTTCGAATTAACATGAGAACAAATATCGAACAAGTGCCTTTTACGTCTTCTTGCGCTTTTAATGTATAAAATCTCAGCAATCGATATTTTGTCAGTTGCGGACTGGTTCTGTCTTTCATCCTGACATAATATAATGAGACATATGAACCGATAGAGGATGCCCATGATGGAAATGTCTGTGGAAGTGCATTGGGAGCGTGAAGGCGCTTTTTTTACGGATAAGAAATATAGCCGTGCGCATATCTGGCGTTTTGATGGTGGTCAGGTTGTTCCGGCATCATCATCGCCGCATGTTATTCCGCTGCCTTATTCGGTTGAAGCCAATGTTGATCCGGAAGAGGCTTTCATTGCAGCCATTTCGAGCTGTCATATGCTGACATTTCTTGGCGTGGCTGCGGCCAAACGCATTGTCATTGAAAGCTATACGGATAAAGCAACCGGCTTCATGGAAAAGATTGACGGTAAAATCCTTGTAAGCCGTGTCGAGTTGAAGCCAGAGATTATTTACGGTGGTGAGAAACCAAACGCTGAAGCAGAAGCGCAATTACACCATTTAGCGCATGAACAGTGCTTCATTGCCAATTCTGTTAAAACGGAAATTAAGGTTATCAGTTAAAAGCATCAAACGTCAGGCATTGGCATAATGCACCGTCAATACCTGACGCTTCAACCAAAAACATTATCAAGCTGATTGAGGCCTAAATACCCGTAAAACTCAATTGCTTACATCGACTTGTTCCATAACCTATCTTATCTAACCATCTTTTATAACAGGGGTGGGTTCTAGTTTGAAGTGCGACTTGCAAATGATAACAATGAGTTATCCAATGCAAGGAACCCTTCATGGATCGCACCTACTCGCATATTGATTTGGATGAACGGCGTAAAATAGCACGCTGGCGCACTGCAAAGCTCTCCGTTGACGCTATTGCCGAGAAGCTTGGAAGGCACCGTTCGACCATTTTTCGTGAACTCAAACGCAATCAGTTTAAAGATGATGAGATCGCAGATCTTACCGGATATTATTGTACGATTGCTGAGCAAAAGTCCCGCGATCGCCGTTCAAGGCAACGCAAGCTGATCCGGTTTGATCATTTA
>NZ_BAAADE010000009.1:0-99714 GCF_039522165.1 Paenochrobactrum glaciei | reverse complement strand
CCAGCTTCCTGCTCTTTAATCATCCCGATTATCTGTTCGTCTGAAAACCGTGAGCGTTTCATTGTCCATCTCCTACCAAGGATTGAACTCTACCAAAATCTGGAGGAGTTTGCGGGGCTCACGTCAAGATGATAGAATATTAAACGATATCAACTGGTGCCGTTTATAGTGGCACCAATAGTCTATGAACTGTATTTTAGATTATTCTACAAATTAAAATCCGTGATAAAAACTACCCAAATTCTCTTGATAAGATAATCCACATGATAACACTCTCCCCATCATATGTGTTTTTAAACATATGTGGCGCAGAACTATCGAACTGGAAGGCGTCTCCTTCATTCAAATTATACGGAGACGAGCCAATAGTGAGTTCGAAACTACCATTGAGCACGATGCCGCATTTTTCCCCAACTCGACGCCAAGGCTCATCGCCAGAGTAGCCGTTAGGCTGAAGACGTAGCAGCATCATTTCAAGCTGCGTCCCGCGCACAGGAGAGAGTAACTCCTTCACAAGACCCGTAGAGTCGAACCTAAGAAGCGGCCGTTCATTACGCCGCATGACAACGGTTGCCTCTGTTTCCTTATTATCTTGGGGATTTTCTTCGAAAAGCGCCCCAAAAGGCACTCCGAGGCCGTGGCGAATGCGATCAAGCACCTTAATTGATGGTGTAGAGCGGTTGAGTTCAATGTGGCTGAGCATCGCAACCGAAACTTGGCACTGAGCTGAGAGTTCTTGCAATGTCATATTGCGCTGAGTGCGCAATGCGCGAATACGCTCCCCCAGACTATCAAGAATGGAATCGGATGGCAGCTCCAATTGTTCAACATTCATCACGCCAAGTCTCCTAAGTATCACTCAAGTTTGTATAGTCTTTAAAGAAAATTCTATCCAGTCTAAAAATTATCTTGCAAATTTATCATGAGGCGATAATTATTAAGAGCAACAATGATGCGAGTCCTTGGGCAAAAGCCATAGCACTTGCAGCAGTGTACAACACCACGGGAGGGGTCAATTGTTCTTTGCAAGAAAATTTATATTTTCCAGTGCACTCGCAGCCAGTGCGCTTTTCGGCAGCCTGCATGTCAACGCGCAGCAGCAAGGTGGCAGCATTGTTATCACGACAACGCCTGAGCCGTCACTTATTACAAATGCATTAAGTTCAGCGCCGACTACTGCTGAAATCGCAACCAAGATTTTTGATGGCTTGCTTGAGTATGATACCGATCTCAACCCTAAGCCGTCGCTTTCTACCAGTTGGGAAGTCAGTGAGGATGGTAAAACCGTCACTTTCAAACTTCGTGACGGCGTCAAGTGGCATGACGGCAAACCTTTCACATCAGCAGATGTAAAATTCTCTTTGCTGGAAGTTGTTAAACAGTATCATCCACGTGGCAAAGGCAATCTCGGACCTGTAAATGCCATTGAAACTCCGGATGATTTGACGGTCGTTTTAAAGCTCGATCACCCATATTTGCCGCTTATGAAAGGGCTTTCAAGCCTAGAGACGCCTATTGTTCCAAAGCATATTTATGAAGGAACTGATTTTCGTAATAACCCAGCAGTTAATGCGCCTATCGGCACAGGACCTTATCGGTTCGTCGAGTGGTCAAAAGGCAGCCATATCCAGCTAGAGCGTAATCCTGATTATTGGCGTGACGGTCGTCCTTATCTCGACACCTTGATTTTCCGTTTTGTTGCTGATGCTGCAACACGCGCAGCTGGTCTTGAAAGTGGTGAGATTGATGTTGCAACCTTTGGAACGATTAATCCAGTTGAAATGCGCCGCTTAGAACAGCTTGATAATGTTTCAATCGCTTACGGCGGTTATGAAGCTATCGCTCCGGTGATGATGCTGGAGCTTAATACCAATGCGGCACCCTTTGACAAGAAAGAGGTGCGGCAGGCCGTTGCTTACGCGATCGACCGCAAGCGGATTATCGATACAGTCTGGTATGGTTTTGGCAAGCCTGCAGTCGGGCCAATCTCATCCTTTGTCAAAGGAGCTGGTGCCTGGACAGATGAGGGTGTAACGGATTTTACAGTTAAAGATCGTCTAGATATTGCTAACAAATTGCTTGATGATGCAGGCTACCCCGTTCAAGCAGACGGTAAGCGCTTTAAGATCATTCACGACGTTGCAACCTTTGGTGAAGATTGGCGACGTATGGGCGAAGTGATTAAACAGCAGCTTGCCCGTGTTGGCATTGATGTTGAGCTGCGAACTCGTGATTATCCAACCTTCGTTCGCGAAGTTCACAATAATTACGATTTCAATATGACGTCCACTTGGTCTATCGGCATGGCGGATCCAACACTTGGCGTCCAGCGTAATACCTGGTCAAAAAACATCAATAAAGAAGTACCATTCGGAAATGTTGCTCAATATTCAAATCCTAAAGTAGATGAACTTTGGGAAGCCGCTCAGACGGAAGCAGATCCCGTAAAGCGCAATGAGTATTTCCATGAATTGCAGCGCATTCTCGTCGACGACAGCCCTATTATTTGGATCATGGATATGGATCTGGTTGCAATGCAAAGTAGCCGCGTCAAAGATCTGATTACGTCTCCACTTGGCTTACGTGGCGGACTTTATGACGTCTGGGTCGAAAAATAACATTTTTTGATCGTGGCAGATCCCGGCGATGTACCGGGATCTGCAATAATATTGTCAAAGAAAGTCTATGGCTATGTGGTTTGCAAACGGTAAATATGTCTTGAGCCGTATCTTGCACGGTATCCCTATTATTATTGCAATTGTCGTTGTGAATTTTTTCCTGATCCGCCTGGCTCCAGGCGACGCAGCTCAGGTGCTTGCCGGAGAAGCTGGCTCGGCAACAGAAGAATATATGGCACAAATACGTGCGCAGTTCGGCCTTGATCAACCACTTTGGGTGCAGTTCATAAACTATATGAAAAACCTGCTTGTTTTTGACCTTGGTTATTCTTTCCGCCATGGGCGGGAAATTTCTTCCCTTATTTTTGAACGCCTGGGTGCCACTGCGCTTCTGATGTTTACCTCGATGATATTATCAATCAGCTTTGGCATTCTGCTTGGTGCTATAGCAGCTATTCGTGACCGTACTTATGTTAGCTACGTCATTATGATCCTTGCTATCATCACTTATGCTACCCCGCTTTTCTGGGTCGGCTTAATGTTGATCATTTTGTTTTCACTCAATCTTGGCTGGTTTCCAACGAGTGGATACGAGACCATTGGCACGTCACTGACCGGCTTCCGTTATATCCTTGATGTGGCACATCATTTGGTCTTGCCAGCAATTGCCCTCTCATTTTTTTACATGGCGCTTTATACACGCCTTATGAGAGCTTCGATGTTGGAAACACTCGGACAAGACTTCATTAAAACCGCACGCGCCAAAGGCTTATCTAATAGTCATATCGTAATGCATCATGCGCTACGTAATGCAATTATTCCTGTTGTCACAATGGCAGGTGTGCAGGTTTCAGCAATGCTGGGTGGCTCAGTTATTATTGAATCTGTTTTCGGATGGCCGGGGCTCGGATTGCTTGCTTATGAAGCTCTATTCGCACGTGATCTCAACTTGCTTTTGGGTATTTTCTTTCTGAGCTCGATTTTGGTCGTTATTACCAATGCATTGGTTGATGTCATTTATACCCTGATCGACCCTCGTATTCGTTTGACAGGTGGGCGACATGGTTAATCAAATTTCACGACCGTCCATGATAAAAAAACTGCTAAGTAATCCAAGCGGCGCAATAGGTTTTTTGGTGCTCGCCTGCGTTATACTTTTGGCCGCCTTTGCATCCATACTTTATCCGGAAGGCCCTTTCGAAATGGTAGGCATGCCATTCGAAGCCCCATTCTCCGGTGAGTTCTTATTGGGCACGGATATGCTCGGGCGTGATATTGCAGCCGGTATAGCATATGGCGCACGTATATCTCTGCTTGTCGGAGGCGTCGCAACAATTGTTATTGTTCTACTGGGCACAATTATTGGTGCATTAGCTGGCTATTTTGGTGGCTGGGTCGACAGTTTTGCAATGCGGATCACTGAATTTTTTCAGACGATTCCAACCTTTATCGGTGCCATTGTCATCGTTGCGGTTTTGGGGCCAACCTTACCCAATATTATAGGTGCTATTGCTATTGTTAGCTGGGCACCATTAGCGCGATTAGTGCGTGCTGAAGTTAAAAGTATTAAAAGTCGAGAATTCGTAGAAGCATGTGTTTCATTAGGAATGAATGATCTACGCATTCTCATTGTACAAATATTACCCAATGTTTTGACAACAATTGTTGTCGCCGGCTCTCTTATGGTTGCTACAGCTATCCTTTTTGAAGCCGGACTGTCCTTTCTGGGGCTCGGTGATCCCAATACTATGACTTGGGGTTATATGATTGGCGCAGGAAGGTCAGCAATCAGAACGGCATGGTGGATGGTTACCATACCCGGATTGGCCGTACTTTTGACGGTGCTGGCGATCAACCTGATCGGTGATGCGCTCAATGAGGCCTTAAACCCGAGAGCTAAGCGATGAACATTTCTTCCCCTGTTTTGCAGGTCGAAGGCCTGCGAACCGAATTTCGTAATGAACGCAAACAATGGTTTCCTGTTGTTAACAATATAGATCTCAAACTTTCAGCTGGTGAAATTTTGGCTGTTGTGGGTGAATCTGGTTGCGGTAAAAGTATGCTCGCGCATTCAATGCTGCAATTATTGCCAAAGCGCATTGCAAGGATTTCTGCCGGAAGTATTCGCCTTGATAATACGGATCTAGTGAAATTATCTGATAAAGAAATGCGCCGGGTGCGCGGTAAAGATATTTCCATGGTCTTTCAAGAGCCAATGACCTCTCTCAATCCCCTTATGAAAGTAGGGCAGCAAATTGCAGAGAGCGTACTTGAGCATGAAGCTTGTAGTCATACTGAAGCAACTAAGCGTGCGCTTCAACTCATGGATATGGTAGGCATTCCTGAAGCGAAATTACGCGCAGAACAATATCCTTTTCAACTTTCCGGTGGCATGCGCCAACGTATTGTTATTGCGATAGCACTTGCATGCCGCCCTCGGGTTTTAATTGCCGATGAACCAACAACTGCGCTTGATGTTACAATTCAAGCTCAGGTACTTGAATTGATTGATCAATTAAAAACTGAAATTGGCATGGGTGTTATCCTTATCACTCATGATCTTGGTGTGGTTGCCGAATGGGCACAACGCGTAATGGTCATGTATGCTGGCCGTAAAGTTGAAGAAGCAGATACGGAAACTTTCTTTTCAAATCCGGCTCATCCATATAGCCAAGCTCTTCTGGCTTCCGTGCCACGCCCTGATGCTGTCATTGATGGCTGTGAAATTGTGCCTCTAGCCGAAATTGCAGGAACTGTACCTCCTATGGATCAATTAGGATCAGGATGTGCTTTTGCTGCACGCTGCTCACGGGTCGAGAGTAACTGCCTTCAGGCTGTACCTGTCTTAACGAACCATCCTTCAGGTGGTCGCGTGGCCTGTTTCCATGCCGGAGTGTCTTGATGAGTAATGATCCAATTTTGCAAATTCGTAATCTTGTTAAATATTACGACACACCTCGTGGACGTGTTCACGCTGTCGATCATATAAATCTAGAATTAAGTGCCGGAGAAACTCTCGGTATAGTTGGTGAATCTGGTTGCGGTAAATCGACACTTGGCCGCACGGTCATTCGTTTACATGAACCAACATCAGGTGAAATCCTCTATCGAGGACGAAACATAGCCCATCTTTCCCGAGCTGAAATGAAACCGGTTAGGCGTGATCTGCAAATCGTTTTTCAGGATCCGTTCGCCTCGCTTAATCCCAGACGCACAATTCGGCAAATTCTAACCGAGCCTTTTTCAGTTCATAATGTAGGCTCGAAAGCAGATAGAAAAGCGATGGTTGAAGCGCTCATTGAGCGTGTGGGTTTACATCCAAGTTATGCTGATCGTTTTCCGCATGAATTATCCGGTGGTCAGCGTCAGCGTATTGCAATCGCACGTGCCATTGCACTCGAGCCCTCAACTGTGGTTTGCGACGAGCCGGTTTCAGCTCTTGATGTGTCCGTACAAGCCCAGATTATTAATCTGTTGCAAAAGCTTCAGCATGATATGGGCGCCTCTTATATCTTCATCTCGCATGATCTATCTGTCATCGGATATTTGGCAGATCGAATAGCTGTCATGTATCTGGGCGAGATTGTTGAAATTGCACCAAAGGCTGCATTATGGAAGCGCCCTTTGCATCCCTATACTCAGGCTTTATTTTCAGCCATTGCGCTTCCGCTACCACCGAGTGTAGCGCGCCGTGAACGCGTCGTCATCAAGGGCGACATTCCAAGCCCCATTAATCCGCCGTCAGGCTGTCGCTTCCGAGGACGCTGCCCTGTAGCACAACCAATCTGTGCCGAAATTGCTCCAAAGCTAGTAGATGTCGGCGATGGTGCACAAGTTGCCTGCCACGTTGCCATTGGTGTCACAAACTAAATCTATTCACACATCTTTTGAGGTTCTGATGTCTCTTTATTTTACTGCCCGTATTCGTTGTCGCACAGTTTTGATCGGTTATGATAACGATGGAAACCGTATCTCTCGTCCAGCCAACAAAACAGAATTCGTCGAAAAAGTTATCAAACTCGACCGTATTCTTTCATTCACCGATGACCACCTGTTTGTAGCATGTCCACATGATACTGTTGAAGTCTGGGATTATGAGGGTGACTTATCAAAGGTAAAAGAACATTTGGTAGCGCGCGAGCTGTTGATCGCTTGAGGTTAAACATGTGTGCAGGAACCTGTCATGACGATGATACAACCATCATTCCGATAAATGTGACCATGCTTGTCAATGGCAACCTAATCAGCCGGATGGTCGATCCCCGTCGAAGTCTTCTGGATTTTCTTCGTGAAGATCTCAACCTGACGGGAACTAAAAAAGGTTGTGATCATGGTCAATGCGGAGCCTGCACCATTCACGTTAATGGCGAACGACGATTAGCGTGTTTGCAATTTGCTGCTCAATTGCAAAGTACCTCAGTCACCACGATTGAAGGCATCATATCTGTTGATGGTAAGTTGCATCCTTTGCAAGATGCCTTCATCCGTCATGATGCCTTGCAGTGCGGTTATTGTACACCTGGACAGATCATGTCAGCACTAGCACTGATAAAAAGCGGGTGCCCGAAAAACATAGATGAAATTAAAGAGGCCATGAGCGGCAATATTTGTCGTTGCGGTGCTTATAACGGTATCATTGCTGCGATCCGAGAGGTTGCACATGGCACAGATTGAATGGATTTTCCCATCCTCAGTTGATGAAGCTCTATATGCACTTTCGCAAAGTGGGCATCAAGCCGTTGCCGGTGGAACAACCTTATTCGACCTTATGAAATTAGGTCATGCCGTCGGACCGGTGCTGGTTGATGTTTCAAAGCTTCCCCTAACATCGATTTCCCAACATGATGACTATATTCACATCGGAGCCTTGGCTTCAAATAGTGATGTTGCGAAATCATCTCTCATTAGCGAACATCTACCTGCACTTTCTGAAGCAATTTTATCTGGCGCATCAGAACAAATCCGCAATGCTGCAAGTATTGGCGGAAATTTACTGCAAGCCACGCGTTGCATTTATTTCAGAGATACCTCATGGGCATGCAACCGTCGCGTTGAAGGGGCAGGTTGTGAAGCCTTGCAAGTACCTACATCAGGGCATGCAATTCTTGGCACTTCATCCGCTTGTATTGCCACTCAGCCATCGGATATGGCGGTTGCATTGCTTGCAATGGATGCAATAATTGTTGCGCAATATCGTGGGTTAAATATTCGTATCCCCATTGCCGATTTTTTCCGTAAACCTGATCAAAAAGCAATGCCGTTAAACACTTTGCCTGTAAACGCATTAATTACATCCGTTGAGGTTCCAAGCGGGCGAATGCAAGCCAAATCTGGCTATCTCAAACTACGTGGTCGCGCTTCTTATGAGTTTGCAAGTGCCTCTGTTGCGGCTTGCCTCGAACTTGACGACAACAAAATTAGTCGGGCGGCAATTGCTTATGGTGGTGTTGGAACAGTACCGTGGCGAGATGTAAATGCGGAGCGACTTCTTCTCGGTCACATTCCGTCACGAAACCAAATTGATCTTTATCTGGACCGCGTATTTGAGCACGCCGAAATACGGCCGGAAACCGCACATAAAGTTTCACTGGCTCGTGGAGCAGTTCACCATATGCTTGAAAGACTTGCACAATGACACTGACTGGATCGTCTGTGAAACGTTATGATGCAGTGGAAAAAGTAACCGGGCGCGCGCAATATGCAGCAGATCACCAGCCCGATAACTGCCTTGTTGCTATGGCTTTAAGAGCTGATCAAGCGCCTGCCCGTATTGTTAAAATAGAAAGCGTGTCTGCGCGCGCATTACCCGGCGTTGTTGATGTTTTCTGTCATGAAAATGCTCACAAACTTGATTGGTTCAGTCGTCCTGAAGTTGATGCTTTAAGCGCAGAAAGCCTGGGGCGGACTGTTTTAGCGGACGCAGCTTCAAAATTGCCTGCCTACAGGCCGTTTATAACAGATGAAATTCAATTTGCCGGACAATGGATTGCCATTGTTGTCGCGGATACAATTGAGACAGCGCGCGAAGCATTATTGCGTATCAAAGTGGAACTTGAAGATTTACCCAATATTACAGAACAACCTATATTGCCCGGCCCATTCTTTGGCGGCGAAATGCAACATAGTTTTGAAACCACACATCCGGCAGGTAATACGGTCGCGATCGTTGATCAAGTTTACCAAACGCCTATACAGTTGCACCAACCAATGGAGCCATCCGCAACAGTAGCGCATTGGGATGAGGACAATGTAACATTGTGGGACTCTACGCAAGGCGCTTACGCAACCCGTGATTACATTGCCGCAAGCCTTGAGCTACCTCAAGATAAAGTGCGGGTTATTTCCGCTTATGTAGGTGGAGGCTTTGGTTCTAAGAACCAAATTTGGCCTCATCAAGCATTAGCTGCACATTTGGCTCGTTATCTTAAACACCCCGTCCGTGTTCAGCTGACACGTCAGGACATGACGCTCGTTTCTGGACATCGCAGTGAAACACGCCAACATATTCGTCTGGAAGCAGACGCTGATGGGCGGCTATCTTTACTTCATCATAACACTGAAGTTCCTACATCGCTACGTGGCGGCTTTTTCGAGCCATGCGGTTTAAGCTCTCTAATGCTTTATGCAGCTAAAAAAATCACAGTATCTCATCATGTTCAGCGCTCACCTATTCCCACCCCTACTCCTTTTCGCGCACCTGGTGAGACACCAGGATCATTTGCACTCGAAACTGCGTTAGATGAGTTGGCACATATTCAAAAGATTGATCCTTTAGAGTTGAGATTACGTAATTTTGCAGACCATGACTATTCACATCAAAGGCCATGGTCATCCAATTATTTACGTGATTGTTATAATCAAGGATCGGATGCTTTCGGCTGGTCAAGTCGTAATGCTGTGCCGGGTCAAACTTTTCGCAATGGTCGAAAAATTGGAATGGGGATGGCGACAACCGCTTATCCGGCGCCACTATTGCCGGCAACTGTAAGGCTACGCTTGCGCAGAGATAAGCCGCTACGGATTGAAACATCAGCCACCGATATTGGCACAGGTATGCGAACAATTTTAGCGCAAAAAGTAGCAAGCGAACTTGGGCTGACGCTAAATGACGTTGAGGTTTGTCTAGGTGATACTCAATTCCCCTATGCGCCCACCGCAGGAAGGTCTAAATCAACCTCAAGTGTCATGCCAGCAGCAGCAGACGCTTGTCGAAATCTGCTGGAAAAGCTCGGTCGTGAAGGAAAGAATACTTCCTTGCAAGACCGGCTTAAAGAGCTTGGTACGTTAGAGATTGAAGTAGAAGGGAGTTCTGGCCCCCGTAAAGAGGACGGTCATCTTAGTTTCTATTCATTTGGTGCACATTTTGTCGAAGTAGAGCTCGATGAGCAAATTGGACGCCTGCGCGTGACACGTGTGGTTAGTGCCTTGGATTGTGGGCGGGTTCTTAATCCGCTTCTTGCCGCTAGCCAAATTCGTGGCGGTATAATTTTTGGAATAGGAATGGCCTTAATGGAAGAAGGTATACGCCATCCAACTACGCATAAACTCTTAACAGATAATCTAGCTGATTATGCTGTGCCCGTACATGCGGATGTTCCAGAAATCGACGTTAGGTTTATCAATAAGCCAGACTTTGCAATGGGTGATGACGGAGCCCGTGGTTTAGGTGAAATCGGCCTGCCGGGACTTTCTGCGGCAATTGGAAATGCATTCTTCAACGCAACAGGCAGAAGAGCACGTTCTGTTCCTATCCCGTTTTCATTAATGACAAAAGATTGATGTAAATAATCAATCCCATATTGTGTCTTAAACGGCTATGCCAGCCCTACTCATCAATGATTTTGATAAATTAAGAGACTTTATCTTTTGTACCGCTATATCAGCTACATGAGATTTAATTTTTAACTCGCCACTTGCAAAACTTCTGCCAAGACAGAAATAGCAAGGGTACGGGCATCGCGAGCCGAGGGGATCAGGCCAATCGGGCCGTGCAATCTTGCAATGTCAATTTCACTTACACCTTGTGCAAGTAAATCTGCATAACGCATATCCCGCGCTCTGCGGCTGCCTTGTGCACCGATATAAAAAGCATGACTTTTCAATGCCTTTTTTAATATTCCGGGCTCCCAGCTATGATCGTGAAAAAATAAAACGACAGCCGTCCATCTATCAATCAACAAACCATCGGGTATTGTCGGGCAACTAATAGTTTCAGTTCTTACCCCTAATATCTCAACCCAGTGTAGTGTTTCTTGATCCGGTGATATTAAGATACACGGATAGTTAATAGAATTCACTAAGGAAGCAAACGTGCTTGCTTCAGGTCCTTTTCCAAAAATGAAAAAGCGTATCTGAGGAACAAAGCGAACGTAAAATACGCCATTTTCCAAACCTGTCGGGCGGTCAACACCCGCTAAAGAACAAGACCCTTGCTCCACATCCAAGGCCAGCACACATACTTGGCGCATATTTCGCATGCTGTTTAAAGCAACCAATACCTTAATATTAGGATTGGGTATGAGCAGAATATCCAGGCCACCCCCGCAGGGAAGCTGTATGTCAAAATATGGCGAATTCTTACCGTAGCGAAGCTGTAGCGGGCTGTTATTGGCCAATGTGCTTTTAGCATGAATAACCAAGTCGGCTTCAACACAGCCCGATGAAAGTGACCCGATACACCCTCCGTCCGGCATAATTGCCATCACGGCTCCTAAAGGGCGGTATGACGGACCTTCAACACCCACAATAACAGCGAGTACACCATGACCACCCTCAGCTAAAAGGGCATCTATCGGATCCTTGTTAAAATCCGGTTGTATATTTGCTTGTTGCAGCGGGTACATCAGTTTGACTTTATTTTTAACTTCACGGTTATTTTATTATCAATTGCGGGAATACGCTAAGTAATACTATTACTGCAAGCATAACACCAACAAAAGGTAACGCACCTAGGAATATAGATTCCAACTTTACGGATCGATCTGCAAGTGTCGCATGAACAGTAAAAATGGATATCCCGAATGGTGGCGTTAATAAGCCAACCTCGACGGCAATAACTGTGATGATACCAAAATTCACTAAATCAAAACCCAAAGCTTGAGCAATCGGAGCCGCAATCGGTACAATGATTAGTAGAATTGATGTGCTATCAAGGATCATCCCCATTGCTAACACGATCACGATATATAAAACCAAGAAACCAGTTGATCCCAGCCCGCTATGACGAACAATATCACCAATTGCAGTGGGAATTCCTGCAACAGCCAACATCTGACCATAAAAATTTGCAGCAACCAAAAGGATTAGAATTCCTACCGAGACTACACCAGTTTCAGTTAAAACTTGCCATAGCTTGTTACCGTTCAAACTACGCCTGAACACAGCAATAACGAAAGCAGCAAACGCCCCGACACCACCAGCTTCTGTAGGTGTGAAGTAACCGCTGTACAGGCCACCGATTACAAATACTACCAGGAGTAAAATCGGCGTTATTTTACGGATTACCTCTCCCGTTCCCATGATATGTTGATCATGTTTATGCTTTTTATTTTGTTTCTTATCTAAGTCAAAGGCAATATTGGGTGCGAATTTTGCCATTCCCAAAATCAAAGCGACAAAGCCCAATGCAAGAATTGCACCCGGAACAAGACCGGCGATAAACATTTGGCCAATAGATACTTCAGCTAATACGCCATAAACAATTAATAATAAGCTTGGAGGAATGAGCATTCCTAACACCGAACTACCGGCCACAATGCCCGTGGCAAATGCAGGACGATAGCCGTGGTGGCGCATTTCTGGTACGGCTACTTTTGTAAAAACAGCAGCAGAGGCGATCGATACGCCGGTGACAGCCGCAAAGATTGTATTGGCTGCAACCGTTGCAACTCCTAAGCCGCCACGTAACCTTCGCAGCATTGACTCCGCGACATCGAAAGTATCCTTACCCACATTTGAAATACTAACGAGCTGCCCCATCAGAACAAACAAAGGGATAGTTGCAAAAAGATAGTTTGCTACTCCGTTATATGTTGCAATCGACATTAATTTAAGCGCGAGATTGAAATTATCACGGATAATCCAAACCCCCACAAAAGCCACTGTCATAAGAGCAATAGCGATGCGCATTCCTAATAATACCAGAACGAGTAACGCCAATATCAAAATATAGCCGATGGTTATACTGGACATATCAGGATGCTTTCCTGTTTGTGTTTTGCGTTAAACGTGAAATTAAATTAGCCAGGAACGCAACAGCAGCAGCCAATGAACCAATCACAACGATGATACGGAAAGGCAAGGTAGGCAGTGTCCACACCCCTCTGACACCAAAAAACTCTGCTGTTTTCCAAGCCCTGTATGTATCAGGCCAAGCAGACCAAGCCATGATAAGGCATATGGCTACCGCCACGAGGCTAAATATAAAATCAATGAGATCGAGAACCCTCTTATGACGAGCCGGCACCATTCGAATAAGGAAATCAGCACGGATCAGTGTCCCCTTAAGAGCCGCCGCCGGAAGCATCAAAAATACAATAGCCACAACTGATCGTGCTGCGATTTCTGCCACCCCTGTCACCGGCATTTGTAAGAAATTGCGTCCAACTACATCTGCTACGATCAGGAGCATAATCGCGGCAATCCAAATTGTTCCAACCGCGGCCATGGCCTCAAGCAAGCGTTGTAATAAACGCATCGCCTTGGATGCAGTTAAAGGATCATAAGCATCATGATCCACATGTAATTCGGTACCCATGGATATGCTCCTTGCAGCTTTTGATAAAGTGCTTGAAAGGTCCGCTCACAGCTCAGTTTTATAACTAAAACCAAGATGAAAGTGGGATAAAACTATAAAGACGCGCAATGAGATTGCGCTGTCATTCACCTGAAGATTAAATACCAGCAGTCCAATCGCGTGCTGGTTTAATGCCTCGGCTTTGCAATGCTTTAAAATAAGCTTTCAATACCGTAGCGGCATCTTCTCCATTAGCTTCCAGCCATGGTTTAGCAATATTTGGTAAAGTGGCAGCCCACTCAGCTCGTTCCTCCGGACTGAATTCATAAATCTTCAGACCTGCATCCTGCATTTCTTTCAATGCGGCATCTGTTCGCTCAGTGACATAATCACCATGCTTACGCGAGGTTATACGCCCAGCCTCTTTAATGGCTTGAGCAACGTCTTCCGGCAAATTATCAAAGAAAGTTTTATTAGCCGCGATGCCTCCGAAATACATGGAACCAAAGCCAACACGGGCTAAATGCGGAGCCACTTCATAAACACGTGTTGGCTGAACGCCGGAAGCAAAAGAGAGCGTTCCTTCAGAAACACCTGTTTGAATGTCAGTATAATAAGTGGTCAATGCACCATCAACCGGAGTGCAATCTGTACCTGCCAACCAATTGGCTGATGTGCCTGGTGCACTCAGTCGGCGATTTTTCACATCTGCAACTTTTGTGATCGGGAAATTTGCATAAATATCATAACTATCAGTAATTAATGATGACAAATGCACCATATTATTATCAGACCAGCTATTTTTCAGCTCAGGCAATATTTCGGTGAGCTCGTCAAATATTTCGATGACTACATTATGATCTGAATTTGCAAAGGGTGTAAAATAAGTCACATTTTGCAATGGCATGGCAGAGCCTTCCCACAGCGTACCAACCATTCCTATATCAACGATACCATCGCGCACTGCAGCCAGAGTATCAGTGAATTTATATAATGTACCGCCATAATTTTCATGCCAACGGATAGAATATTTACCACCGGCCTCCGCTAAAATTCTATCAACTTCTGGCTGAAGTGCGGCCTGCATTGCATGAGCCCAGATATTATTCACCGGATGACTTGATCCGATCTGAATATCGATAACTTCACTAGCTAATGCGTTTGAATGAATAAACGGCATAGCCAATGTCGCTGTAGTGGCAGTTAAAAATACACGACGTGTTAGCATAATCCCCTCCCAGGAAATTTATTTGCAACTTATTGCTGCGTTTCTTCCAACTCGTATTTTTCATTAAGAATTGTTGTGAAGTTGGTAAAAAATTCTTCAGCCAGCTTTTGCGCGGTTGATTGAATAAGACGGCCACCCAAGGCAGCTAATTTCCCGCCAACTGAAGCATCCGCACTATAGTTGAGCAACGTGCCGCCATTATCCTCACTTAAGGTCACATGAGCTGATCCTTTGGCAAAACCAGCTATCCCACCAGAACCTTTTCCGGCAAGCACACAAGAAAATGGCTCTACAATATCACTGAGCTCTACATCGCCTTTAAACTTTGCAGAGACAGGGCCGATCTTAAGCTGCACCACCGCTGAAAATGTTGTTTCGCTCGTTTGCTCAAGCTCCTTACAGCCAGGAATTGCACTGGCTAATACCTCACGGTCAAACAGCGCCTTCCATACAACAGCTGGTGGCTGCATCAAACGTTGGGTTCCGATCAGTTCCATGGTCGTGTCCTCCTTATTATTTCTCACCAATGCCCAAGGCTGCCAGAATTCTTGCTGGTGTCATGGGGGTCTGTTCTATGATGGCATTTAACGGCCTAAGCGCATCGTTCACCGCATTCATAACAGCGGCACCGGCAGCAGCTGTGCCGGCCTCCCCAACACCTTTGGCTCCCAAAATTGTATCTTCTGTAGGAGTTTCAACATGGCCAATGATAATGTCGGGCATTTCACCAGCCATCGGCACTAAATAATCGGCCAAAGAACCATTCGTTAATTGTGCCATTTCATCATAAAGACACTCTTCAAACAGAGCCGGCCCCAGACCTTGCACAACTCCGCCACGAATTTGCTCATCAACCAAAAGAGGATTAATAATGCGCCCGCAATCCTCTACAACCCAGTGCTTCAGTAATTTGACCAAACCCGTCTCGGTATCAATTTCTAAATAAGAAGCTTGAACACCGTTTGTAAAAGCGAATGGATATCCGGTTGGTGCAAAATGATGAGCAACTGTGAGAGAACTATCCGTACCAATTGGCAATGTGTCTGGCCGGTAAGTCGCTATACGGCTGAGTTCAGCAAGTTCCATGCGCCTCTGATTAGTTTTTACTTCAAATATTGCCTTATCACGCAATATCAGCTCATTCGGTGAAGTCTGTAAGATAGCACCGGCAATAGTTAGTATTTGAGTAGCTAGTTTGCGCGAAGCCAATAAAGCTGTCTCTCCACCAATACCGGCTCCCCGACATGCCCATGTCGCACCGCCGGAAGGTGTATGATCCGTATCGCCTGTTGTTACTTTCACATTTTCTGGTGCGACGCCTAATTGATCTGCAACAATTTGAGCAATGATCGTTTCAGTACCCTGCCCTTGCTCTGTCACCGAAATAGAACAATGAATGTCACCACCGGGTGTCAAACGTAAAACCGCACCATCCTGTGCAGAAATACGCGCACCACCAACACCATAAAAAGCAGCCCCGGGATTTGTAATTTCAACAAAAACAGCAATGCCAATCCCGCGATAAATGCCTTTTTTACGTAACTCTGACTGCTCTTGACGGAGCCCTTCGTAGCCCATCATTGAATAGAGTTTTGTCAGGCACTCTTGGTGGGAAAGTTTTTCAAAGCGATAACCTGTGGCAGAGGTGTTAGGATATGCGTCATCAGGTATGACATTACGTAGCCGTATATCAAAAGGATCCATATCCAGAGCTTGCGCTGCCTTATCAACCAATGCTTCCGTGACACCACAGGCAATCGGATGACCGACTGCACGATATTGGCTCGTTTGTACTTTGTTTTGATAAACGACCGACAACCGGCCATGATAATCCCGCATCTTGTATGGAGCGCCCATCAAGCGGATTGCCTGATTTCCCTCAATAACGGATGTACGCGGATAGGCAGAAAAAGCGCCCACAGGTGCCAAATCATCCACCTGCATGCCTAAAACAGTACCCTTATCATCTAACGCCATTCGCGCTGTTATATGGTGATCTCGTGCATGTATATCTGAAACGAACGATTCAAGTCTGTCTGCAACAAAACGTATAGGTCGGCCAAGCAATATCGAAGCCGCAACCGCGCCCATTTCTTCATTATAGACGTGCAGTTTCATCCCAAAACTTCCGCCGACATCCGGCGCGATAACACGTACTTTATGATCTGGAAGACCAAAATGACGTGAATAAACATCTTGAAACTGAAACGGAGTTTGAGTGCCATGATGCACTGTTAATTGTTTGGTCGCTGCATTGAAGTCTGCGATAATCGCACGCGGCTCTAAAGTGACAGCTGTATGGCGTCCGAATTGGTATTCACCTTCGACTATTAATGCTGCACCGGCAAAAACTTGATCAACATCATCCGTTTGCAACACAGTTTGATAAGCTACATTGCTTTTCAATCCTGGGGTGGCAATGACAGCTTCGGCTTCCATGGCAAGTTTACCATCAGCCACCACTTCTTCTTCTTCAATTTCCAGCCAAATTTTTTCACAAGCATCTTCTGCTGCCGCGCGGCTATTCGCTAATACCATTGCAACCGGATGGCCGGCCCATAGCACATGCTCATCTGCAAGAATATTTTGCGGCATGCTTACCATACCGGAAAAATGTTCCAGATTACTTGTCCAGGGCGTGCATATTGGATTGAGGTCCTGAGCTGTAAAAACCTTTACAACACCTTCTGAGGTCATTGCCTCATCAATGTTCAGCGTAGTGATACGCCCGCGTGCCATTGGGCTTCGCAAAAAGGCAGCATGTAACATACGTGGCAAATGCAAATCAGTGACATAGTTTCCACGTCCTGAAAGATGCCGCAATGCATTGTCACGTCGTTGCGCATTACCAATATGTCGTACAGGGCGATCATGAAGCATCATGTTTGATCCCCTGCCTGACGCTTGAGAGCGGTTTCAGAAATAGCATCCACAATGGCTTCATAGCCGGTGCATCGGCAATAATTTCCAGACAAAGTTTCGCGAATTTTATCTCGGTCAGGTTGAGGATCCTGCTTTAATAAACTATGCGCGGTCATCAGCATTCCGGATGTGCAATATCCACACTGCAATGCATTACGACTATGAAACGCCTCTTGAAGATCGCTAATTTTTCCGCTTTCACTCAAGCCTTCAATGGTTGTAATTTTTTCACCCGACATTTGAACCGTCAGCAGAAGACACGCATGAGCAGCTGTACCGTCGACCAGAACTAGGCACGCGCCACACACGCCCATTTCGCAACCAAGATGTGTACCCGTCAAACGCAATTTATCACGTAAAAAATCTGCTAAACTTAAACGTGGCTCGACCATATCTTCAATGAGCTCGCCATTTACATACATAGAAACAGCCTGCTTCATGCCGCCACCTCTACAGTCATATCAGATAGATTTTTGATACGTCTGAGCAAGCGGCCAAGCAGAACACGCGCCATGTGCAACCGCACATCAGCAGGTAGGTGCGGGTCATCTGCTGGGTCAATATCCTCACCTAATAAGCCCAATGCAGAACTTATATGCTCTTCATCTAATCCGGAACCGACTAAATGTTTTTCTACAGTAACAGCGCGCATAGGAATATTACCTACAGAGCAAAACACAATACTGATATCATTCACTTTTTTCTGCTCGTAGATGCCCTGTATGGCCAAACCTACCATAGCGTAATCACCACGACGACGAACCAGTTCATCAAACGCATAAACTGAATTTTCTTGCTGAGGAGGTACAAGGATCGAACGTAAAATTTCGCCGGGTTCAATCACTGTTGTATAAAGATCAATGAAATAATCATCTGCTTCAACGTAGCGAACACCTGTGGGTCCAACAATTTCTAATCGGGCACGCAATGCGCGAATAACTGCCGGAAATTCCGATGCCGGATCAGAGAGCGCGAGATTGCCGCCTATCGTTCCACGATTTCTAATAGCCGGGTGCGCCACATAAGGAGCCGCCTGAGCTAATATAGGAGCATGTTGCCTGATTAAAGGATGTTCAGCAATTTCAACATGACGGGTCAATGCGCCAATCCGCAACCAGTCATCCTGAATAGAAACCCCTTTCAATTCCTCTATATGCGCTATGTCAATCAATACCGCTGGCGCCTGCAATCTTAAGGCAAGCGATGGCATCACACTATGCCCGCCAGCAAGGTAAATGCCCTCTCCATCAGCCGCCTCATAAGCTGCCAAAGCATCAGAAAGGCTATCGACACGCAAATAGTCAAATTCAGGGAACTTCATTTTTCCTCCCAAATGCGACTCCCACCGCATTTGTTACCACTTGGTTACAACTATATTATTTAAAATTATTGTTGCAAGAGGAAAATGACCATTTGGTAACTTTACGAATAAGCGCTATATAGAGAATTGAAAAAGTTAAGGTTTTGACACATGAGTATGCCAGCACAACCGCAGAAGCGGAAAAACATGACAGGTGAAGAACGCGAACAACAAATATTGGAAGAAGCAGTTCGCTTCTTTGCCGAGGTTGGCTTTGAAGGACAAACACGAGAACTCGCAAAGCGTCTTTCTATAACTCACGCAGCCATATACCGACATTTCCCAAGCAAAGATGCTTTGATTGAACGTGTCTATGAGCACGTCTATACAAAGCGATGGCGCACCAATTGGGAAACATTGATACTGGATCGTACAAAAAGCCTAGAACAGCGCATGGTCGAGTTTTATTTAGATTATGCTGATTGTGTCTTTGAATATGAATGGGTACGGATTTTCATCTCATCCGGCATGAAGTCATATGGATTGCCGCAACGCTATCTTGCTATAATCCGTAATAAAATCATTATCCCGGCGGCAGCAGAACTGCGCTTTCAGCTGAACCAACCAGAAGGTCCCATCACTGAGGAAGAACAAGAAGTCTTTTGGGGGCTACACGGCAGCGTATTCTATATTGCGATACGAAAATTCATATATGATACACATATTAACGAAGATATTCCCACAACCGTTGCGAATACCGTTCGTGTTTTTTTTAAAGGTCTAACAAGCTCAGACATTTCCCACAGAGCATCATGAATATGATACAATGTTACCCATGCCGCATTGAACCGCTTAGCTTTTCGTTACTCGCACCGGATTGCTGCATTTATTTGTAAGCAAGGGGGTTCATGCATTAAATCAGCGCATTTTGCGCTGTCAGTGCCTCACGGACTGCTTCTGTGCTCAATGAGCCGGAAGCATGCAGAGCAGCTGCAATACCCGCAGCGTGGCCAGTGGCAAAAGCTGTGCCCATCACCCGAAGCGAACCATAAGCTGCACCATCAGCACCCGTAACGCGCCCGCCCAAAAACAAATTATTCGTCGCAGCCGCGCGCAAAGCATTCAATGGAATATCGGCAAAGCCATCACCGCCCAGATCAATAAATCTGGCGCGACCTGGTGCTTCATGCACCTCCATCGGCCATGCTGCACGGGCAATGCCATCTGCACGGCGAGAGCCATTTTGCAAGGCTGCGCCGGTCATATCTTCCAGCGCCTGTGGGCGGCGGGTTTCACGGATACCAATTTGCGGCCCTGTTGAAGCGATAAAGGCTTTTTCAAAACCCGGCATTTTTTGCAAGATTTTTAAGTTTCGCCATGCTTCAAAACGCGCCTGACGCTCTGCCGCGCCAAGGCTTGCACCACTCAAGCCATCAGTTTCAAGATCGATTGTCATCCACCAATAGTCATTGGAGATTGGCAAACGCATCATAACACCACCATCAGCACGGTGGATCGGCGTGTCGGAACTGGCATTATGCTGCTTGATAAACTCTGCCATCAATGCGCGGTCAAACTTTACGCCATCAGCAATACCACCAATACGCACCGGCATCGAAGCGGGTTGCACATGGTCGCCCGCAACGCTGTTGACACTCATTTTTGTGCCCGCTAGTGCGCTTAAAGTTGCCTCACCGCTGGCATCAACAAATGCACCGGCCGTCACATCATAACTGCCCGCGTGGTCAGTAATGACAATGGAAGCAATGCCATCAGCGCCCTTTGTTACCGCAGTCACACGACTATGCAGCACCACATCAAGGCCGGAAACATCCGTCAAACGGTCAAAACCATATTTAAGCGCTTCCGGATCAAGCATAATAATCCAATTGCCACTATTGGATTTAACCGGTGCAATATCCTGACCAATCTCGCGCAATATATTGAGAAGATCTTCACCAACCCCACGCACGGCCACAACCGGCTCCGGCCCTTTTTGATAAAAACCGCAATAGGCAAGCACCAGAGAGTTTGCAGCAGCACCGCCTAAAAACCCATAGCGCTCAACCAGCAAAACCTTGGCACCAAGACGTGCAGCACCTACGGCGGCACTTGCTCCGGCTGCCCCGCCCCCAACAACGACAACGTCATAATGACACGAACGCTGATTAGCCATTGGTTTGTTCTCCCGGGATCACGCCCATTACCTGACCGAGTGCAAAAAGCTGTGCTTTTGCCATTTCTTCGCCGGTTTGAATTTTCAAATTACGTTGTGCCGCAGCGATCAGCAGCGGCGTCATTTTCGGACTGGTAACCACATCAGCCACCAAGGAACCTTGCGGCAGCAGATCCAGAATAGCCTCGGACACAGGCAGCGGATCATCCGCTTTCATGCCACTTGAAGAAGCGTTAATAACCAGATCAAAAGCTCGGTTTGGCAAGGCTTCAGCCGCAATATCAACCTGCGGAAACGCTGTTTTCAATCGTGCAGCCAGCTCAGCAGCACGCTCTGGATTGCGATCATGAATGATGAGCTGTGCCACTCCGCTGCCAGCCATGGCATAGCCGATTGCACTGCCGGCAGCACCCGCCCCCACCATCAAGACGGCTTTGCCTTCAGGCTCAAATCCATGCAGACGTGTGGCACCTAAAAAACCAATGCCATCAGTCATATCCGCGCTCAAGCGTCCGTCAGGGTGACGCCGAACAACATTGGCAGTGCCTAAAAATTGCGCAGTCGGGCTCAATTCATCAACCAGTTCAGCAACCGCATTTTTATGCGGGATAGTGACGACAAACCCGTCAAAATTCTGCCAGCCACGCACTGTTTTAACAAAATCAGCCACATTTTCAGACAAAAGATCGATAGCAATCATGGCCGCATCTTTTTGCGCACCGGCAAAATAATCATTGAAATTATCCGGTGATTTAACCTGCGTTATCGGTGAACCGATGATCGCGACCAAACGTGTTTTGCTGCCAACCAATGCTTTTCTCCTGAACTTGTGATCGAGATTAGAGCGGGAGACCTATTGACTCCAATATAAATTATGGCTGAAGACATAAGTCTGATTTATAGGGTGAAGTAACGAGCTGATGCAGCATCCCAAACTAAAAGAACGCCAGATCGAAATTTTTCGCACCATCATGGCCACCAATTCCATGACGGCAGCTGCGCGTCATTTAGGCGTTTCTCAGCCTAATCTTTCCATCGCAATCAAGCGTTTGGAAGATCAGCTCGGTATTGCATTATTTGCCCGTATTTCTGGCAGATTGGTGCCTACACAAGAAGCAGAGTTGATTTTTGCCGAAGTGGAGCGCGTAAACCAGCAATCGGAAATGCTCTCTGAACTGATCTATTCCATTGCGCGCGGTGATGCCTCAACTTTTCGGTTTGGTTCCACGCCGAGCCTTGGTGTGCGGCTTATTCCCAAGGCGCTGCGACGCCTGCAATTGGAGGGCACGGCCGGCACTTATTATAGTGACAGCTTGTCCCAACGCGATGTGCGCGACTATCTGCTTTTTGGTCAAGGCGCTTGTGTCGCCACCATTGCTGAGGTCAATGATCCGGTGATTGAAACCACCAAAGTGGCAAGCGCAGGCTTGGTGTGCGTCGTGCCGAAAGATCACCCGTTGGCGGGTAAAAAAACCGTCTCGCCACTGGATATTGCGCATGAGCCACTGATTTCTTTTGGCGCCACCACCACCCATGGCTTGTTCATTGATGAGACCTATCGGCGTTGGGGTGTTTCGCGAGAAACGGCTGTCTATGTGCATTTTGTCGAGGCAGCACTTTCTTTTGTCAGCGAAGGCATCGGCATCACGATTTTAGATGCGTTTTCTGCCATCAATTGTGAGGCTTTCGGCCTTGTCGCAATACCGATTGAGAATAGCGTGAGTGTTTCGGCCTATGTTCATATTTGCCAGTTGCGGCCACGACAAAAAGGCGTAGATAGCCTGATTGATGCGCTGCGTGACATTGCCAATGTGTCAATTAAGGCTGACGCAGCCCAATAAAATAACGGAGGAGAGCCCGCCCATGCTTAGGCCAGCCAATCAGCTGTTTTCAGGCTTTGAAGACAATTGCATCAGCACTGAAAATGTCGATTTTGCCGTGTTGAGTAAAGGTACGGGGCCGGCCATTTTGCTCCTTCATGGCTATCCGGAAACGCGCACCGCATGGCATCGGATTGCGCCGGAACTGGCTGAAACCCATACGGTTATCGTGCCGGATTTACCTGGTTATGGCCGGAGCCGCGTTAAAAATAGCGTCGCCGATATGGGCTCAAAACGCGCTATGGCTAAAAGCTTGCACGAGATGATGCGCGCTCTAGGTCATGATAAATTTACGGTTATCGGCCATGACCGTGGCGGTCGTGTTGCCTATCGTATGGCGCTGGATTTTCCGCAAAATATCACTGCACTTGTTTCGGTCACGGTCGTGCCGACGCCGGAAATGTGGGAAGGCGTCAACAAGGCTTTCGGGATGGGCGCCTGGCACTGGTTTATGATGGCGCAACCCTATCCGCTGCCTGAAAATTTGATGGCTGGAAATCCGCGTTTTCTGATCGACACAACGCTGCAAAAAATGACCGGCAATATTGATCTGCTAGATCCATTAGCCCTGGACGATTACCGCACCGCATTTGATGATCCGGATGTGCGCCACGGCATTTGTGAAGATTACCGTGCGGGTGCAAGCGTGGACGAAGCCGATGATCTAGCAGACCGCAATCAGGCAAACAAAATCCATGTGCCGGTTTTGTTTTTTTGGGAAGAAGGCCGTCGCTATGGCGGTGGCCGCGAGCCGTTGAACATCTGGGCAGACTGGACCGATTTGGCCGAAGGCCAGCCACTCACCGGCGGCCATTTATTGCCAGAAACCGCCGCCCCTGCCCTGTTGAAAGCGCTGCATCCATTTCTTCGAAAGCAGGAACAATGAAGGATATAAACGAGCAAAGCGACAATAGCGCGTCTGATACTCATGAAAGCCTGTTGAGCCTGCGCCAAATGGAAGTGTTTCACACGGTGATGCAAACACGTTCCATCACCGGTGCTTCCAAAGTGCTGCATGTGTCTCAGCCAGTTTTAAGCCGCACAATCCGGCGGATCGAAGACCAGCTCGGCATTGCATTATTTGCCCGTGACCGTAACGGCCTCGTGCCCACTTCAGAGGCTTTGCAGATTTTTGCCGAGCTTGATCCGCTCATCCGCCAGCTGACCAGTGTCGGCACGCAGATTGGTCGAATCGCGCGTGGTGAAACGGCAGTTTTCCGTGTCGGCTCCACTGCAAGTGTGGCGCGCGCACTCATTCCGCAATCATTGCGCACATTATCTGTGGAAGTTCCGGGCATTGAGCTGTTTTTTGACGTGTTACCAGTCAACCAGATTGAGGACTATCTGATCACCGGACGCGGTGAAGCAGTGGTCACAATTGCGTCATCAGAACATCCGTTGATTGCCAGTGAGCATGTTGGCAAAGTGGATCTTGTTGCTGTTATTCACAAAGATCACGCCCTTGCCCAGCGCAGTATTATTCGAGCCCATGATCTGGCAAATTGCGATTTTATTGCATTTTCTACCGGTGGCGCGCATCAAACAGTGGTTGATCGCTTCTTAAACAGCGAAAAACTAAGCGTTAATACCCGTGCCGTTGCCCGTTATGCTGATACAGCGCTGGCACTGGCCAGTGAAGCTATGGGAATTATCCTTGTTGATTACCTTTCAACATTAGGGCCGCTTGGCAATAATCTTGTCGTACGGCCGATTGAAAATGCACCGCAATTTTCAATTTCTGTTTTGTGGAACCGCCGCAGGCCGCATTCGGCCAATTTACGCAAGCTGAAAGAGATACTTGCCCGCAAACTTGAGGGGCTGCCAGCTCTTGCCTGAAATGTCACAACCGCTATATGTTCGCAGGACATGGGAGACATAACCATTTTGCGTTGTCTCACATTTCAGTCAATGCCATGAAAGTGAATGGCACGCATCCGTGTCACCTTCGGGAGGAATAGCTATGAATATGTTTTTGAACCGCCGTCAGGCTTTGGTCGGCATGGGCGCGCTTGGCGCGGCTACAGCCTTTGGCATGCCTGCACGTGCCGCAACCCGCAATCTCGCTGTGCTTCATCTGGCCAGCCATGCGCCGAGCTTTATCGCTTTTGAGCGCGGCTATTATAAAGATGCAGGCCTCGATATTGAACTGAAATTCTTTGAAGCTGCACAGCCAATGGCCGTGGCTATTGCTTCGGGTGATGCCGATTTTGGCGTAACTGCCATGAGCGGCGGCTTGATCAGCCTTGCACAAAAAGACGCCGTTAAAGTTATCGGCGGCGCATTGACCGAGCAAAAAGGCGTTACCGGCGCAATCATTCTGGCATCCAACAAAGCCTATGAAGCTGGTCTGACCGATCCTTCCAAGCTCTCCGGCAAAAGCTTTGGTATTACCACTGCCGGTTCTTCCTTCCATTTCATGGCGCATAAAATTGCGCAGGCCAACAATATCAAGCTTGCTGATATGCAACTTCGTCCGTTGCAAAAGCTTGGCGCGATCGTTGGTGCGCTGACCACCGGTCAGATTGATGCATGGGCCATTCAGCCAAATGTTGCCAAGAAGATGATCCGTGAAGGTGCTGCCAAGCAGATCGGCCTCGTTTCCGATTACGCACCGGATTATCAGGTAACAACTGCCTTTACCTCAACCAAAAATGCTGCCAATGAGCGCGAAATGACTGAAGCTTTTGTCAAAGCTTACTCACGCGCTATCGCTGATTATAACGCAGCCTTCATCGACAATAAGGCAGATGACAAAGAGCGTGATGATCTGGCGAAAATCGTTCACAAATATGTTGAAAGCGACAGCCCTTTCGAAACAGCCAAGCAGAACCTGATTGATGGTGCAATGAAGGTCAATGAAGGCCTTGCTCTTTCACTCGACAGCTGCGTCGAGCAGCTCGAATGGTTCAAATCTGAAGGCATGGTCAAAGATGCCATCACCAAAGAACAGCTGTTTGACACATCATACGTCAAAATTATCTGACCGGCATACTAATCTCGCGGAGGCGTTTTTTACGTCTCCGCTAAGGAGAACTCATGGATCTGAGACTTAAAAACATCAGCCATTCATATGGATCCGTTGAGGTTCTGAAAGACATTTCGCTTGATATCCCTCAGGGTCAGATCGTCTGTCTTATCGGACCTTCGGGCTGCGGGAAATCAACATTACTCCGCTTTCTGGGTGGCTTGGAAAAATCGACATCGGGCGAGGTTTTGCAGATCGGCAATCCGCCGCAAAATTCCCTCAATCCCCTAACTTATGTGTTTCAGCACTTTGCCCTGCTGCCTTGGCGCACGGTCGAGGGCAATATCAAGCTTGTTCTCGAAGATCACGGTATAAGTAAACGCGACATGGATGACATTGTCACCGATGTGCTTGAGCGCACGCGTCTTTCCGATTTCCGTCAGGCTCTGCCTAAGCAATTATCCGGCGGCATGCGCCAGCGTGTTGCAATCAGCCGCGCTTTGGCTGTGCGTCCTGCCGTGATGCTGATGGATGAGCCGCTTTCTGCGCTCGACAGCCAAACGCGTGAATTGCTGATGGATGATCTGGTGTCGCTCTGGACACGCCAGCCTTTCACCTCCGTTTACGTCACTCATAATCTGAATGAAGCCGTGCGGCTTGGCCATCGGGTCGTTGTTTTGTCACGTCGTCCCGGTCGTATCCGTGAAATAGTCGATATTGATATTCCGCTGAACGAACGCCATTTGGGCGATCCGGTGCTGGAAGAAAAACAAAAACAGCTCTGGGAACTGATGCGCGAAGAGGCTGCGGCCGCAGACAAGGAATTGGTCAATGTCTGACGTTACCACCATGACATCAGCTGACATGTCAGCAAAAAAAGACACAGCGCCGGTGCGCCCTGTTCTGTTTCGTGGCGGCGGCTTTGCGCCTGTTCCGATTAAAGGTGTCGGCATTGCCGTTTTTGTAGTGCTGATCCTGCTAGCAGAAATTGGCACACGCAGCGGCTTTATTTCAAGCCTGACTTTGCCACGCCCGACTGCTGTCTTCGACACATTCGTGCAATTATGGCAAACGGGTTTGCTCTGGAAACATTTACTGCCATCGCTGCAACGTTTGTTTGTCGGTGCATTTATGGGTATTGCCGTGGGCGTCGGTATCGGTGTGCTGATCGGCTTGTTCAGCTATGTCCGCGCGGGTCTGGTGCCACTGGTTGCAGCCCTTTTTCCAATCCCGAAAATTGCATTGCTGCCGCTTTTCGTAATTTGGTTCGGCATTGATGAAATGTCGAAATATGCGCTCATTGCTTTCGGCACATTCACGCCAACCGTTGTTGCCACTTATGGCGCGGTTGATAATGTTGATCGTTCGCTGATCCGTATGGGACAAAGCTTTGGCCTGAGCTGGTGGTCTATTGTCCGCAAAATTGTGCTGCCAGGTGCTTTTCCGGCTATCTTGTCAGGCTTGCGCGTGTCGATTTCAATTGCGATCATTCTGCTTGTCGCTGCTGAAATGCTCGGCGCACAATATGGTGTTGGTTCCTATATTCTGGAAGCCGGTTCGCTCTATGATCTTGAAAAGCTTTTTGCCGGTGTCACCATCCTGTCAGTGATGGGGCTGATCGTGAATTTCATTATCGGCAAGATCGAAAAGCACTTCCTCAGCTGGCGCGGATAATTCCCCGCTGCCTAGCAGAGCCACTACTATTTTAAGTTACAAAAATGCCGCGATAGATGGTTTTAAGCAGCTATCGCGGCATTATCATTTAAAGCCTGTTAGCCACGGCTTTTAGGTGTCAGTTCGGCAATTTCTGTTATTGAGGCTCAAGCTGTCCACGCAAAACGCCCATCGGATTTTGTTTTGTATGAATGTTGAAATACCACAGACCTCTGATCAAGCCATCCTCCTGCTCATCCGTCAGAACTTGCTGCCCCTCAATCGGGCTGGTCAATTGGTCTGCCGGAATGTTGATGATAATATCAGCGTTTTGTGCCGGTGATGCCGGTCCGTGGAAGTGTGCCGCAACCGGTGTTTGCGTGGTACCGCTCAAGCCTGAATATGTCACTTTCCACTGAAGTGTTTTTGTTTTCCTGTCATATTGAGCCGTCACCTCGCCAGTGGCTTTATTGCCTGTAACAGGTGGAATTTCATTCATCGGCGACATTGTAGTATTAAAATTATAGATCGCTTTTTGATCTTTTTCACAGCTAACAATCATATTCCCGTCAGGATTAAGCTGCTTTACGATATCACCTGCATAAGCGAAAAATGAATATTTAGCCGAAGTTCCCACAGTCCCATCTTCTGCAACATAAACATATTGCGCATCATTGGGCTGCGGCAAATCCAAGGTTGACGTATTCACAAACCGCCCTGAACCACTTACCCTCAGGCTATCGCTGTTTTCTGTAACAATTGAAGTGTCGTATTTGCCATTGATAAGCAGATAAAGTCGCCCATTATCATCAATATGGTGAGGGCTTTTATTTGCAATATCAAATACCGGCACATCACAAACGGGGTTATCTCCGATCGTTACAGGATTCTTACGGATAACAGGCGCTATAAAATCCTTGCTCAAACTATCCGGATTATAAACGACAATACGAGCTGTTTCCGAGATGTTATTAGCAAATGGCCAGTAAATCAGCTGCCCACCTACAACCTTATCAGTCGGGCTTAAGCGCAGAGTTGCCAAGCCTGTCTGATCAGTCTGCAAATAAAGATGTGCTTTATTGTCATTGGCAGGATCATTGAAAATACGGATATCGGAGGCCATGCCGCCAGAGACCTGTTGTAAATTCAATGAAGTCAATAAAGAACCGCCCTTCTCTTCCGTGATATGGGCGATCGAATTGACAAGCACTTGTGAAGCATTATCCAGATTTCGGCCATACCAAACATAGTCAACCGATTTATATCCTTCCGGATTGCCGGGCATCGAGCCCGTTGTTTGAAAAACGCGAACATTGCGCTCTTTGTTTTCCTGATAGAGCATCAAAGCATGGCCTGATTTCTTATTCTCGATTTGCACCAAATAAGGAATATAGGGTGTCTCTTGCGTAATCTCTGCCGGATTGACACTTTCAGTGTATATCTTGAGTGGTATTTCACTCACACCATTGAGCAACGGAAAATAAACATCAAACTCAGCCTGACCATCCTTGCCTTTTTTGGTAGCAGCAAAAACTTTTTGCACATGATGCGTATTCGTGATTGTATCAGGCAAAGCTATATAGGCTGGCGCTTCTGCATTTGATTTAGATTGGACAGACAGCGTCAGACCAGAATATGAATTAGCAAAATAATTTTCATTACTTTTTTTAAAATTATAGTCTTCTACATTTATAATATTCTGAGCATATGCGCTGCCAGAAAATATGAAAAATAATATTGATGAAGATAACCATAAATTTCTTTTAAACATATAAACACCATAAATAAATAAAACAAAGAAAATTTAACTTAAATTACAATTTATTTATTTCTATATATAAATATAAATTTTAAAAATGAGTTTTAAATTTGGTTGTATTTTCACTATTATAATTGAGCTTATAATTTTTGACATTCATTCTTAAATATTTTTTCATCACTTGACCACACAAGATAACCTCTGTACCAATTGGTAAAATATAAAACGATTGGTACAGGATTCGCCATTCATGAAGCATTATGTGACACGTCATCAACCACAACAGCCGCTGCGCATGTCAGCCATTGCAGGTGCTGGTGGTTTGCTGGCAATCGGCGCGCTCGGAGCTCTCAGCTTCTATTCCAGCTCGCCCTTTATCATGGCGCCTTTTGGTGCAAGCTGCGTTCTTTTGTTCTCCGCACCAGCAAGTCCCCTCTCCCAACCAGCCAATGTTATCGGCGGTCATTTTGTTTCGGCTCTAGTCGGATTATTAGCTCGCCAAGCTTTGCCCAACGAATGGTGGGGCGTTGCCATTGCCATCGGCTTGGCCATCAGCATCATGGCCGCATTACGCATTACCCATCCGCCAGCAGGTGCCGTACCGCTTGCTATTTTTGCAGAAAATCCAGGTTTTGAGTTTCTGATTATGCCTGTCATGATCGGTGCGGTCTTGCTCGTCACCATCGCTTGCTTCTATCATCGCTTAACGCGCGGGATTTATCCTCTAAGGAACAGTTAATGGTCAAAATCATTCTGGAAAAAGCCGATATCATCCCTCTTTTGGGGGAAGTTTTTCGTCGCTATGGTTTTGATGGCACAAGCATTGCTTTGATTTCTGAGCATACAAAGCTTGGCAAAGGCAGCCTTTATCATTTCTTTCCCGGTGGCAAAGATGAAATGGCCAAAGCAGTGATAGCCGATATCGGCGATTGGTTCGAGGCAAACATTTTTCTGCCACTCGAACATAATGAAACGGATGCTCTCGCAAAAATGTTTTCGGCCGTTGAGACATATTTCAAAACGGGTCGTAGAATTTGCCTCATCGGCGCATTGGCTCTGGTTGAAACCCGCGATCGTTTTGCCGAAGAGGTAAAACAATATTTCAGTCGCTGGATCGAAATACTAGCTACACATTTAGTGCATCTTGGGCATGACAAAGCACAAGCTTTGCAATTGGCCACAACCACTATTGCAGGCATTCAGGGCGCGATTATTGTCACCCAAGCTTTGGATAATGAGCAATATTTCACCAATATAATGCAATCATTACGTCAGCTGAACCTGCGTCACTAAAAATCTTGCTCAACATGGTTTGATGTGATCAAAAAATTGCTACAATCTACAGGCGCTGTTATATAGGTTTTAAATATTCGGTGGGCTTTTCTAAAGACAAGCTCGTTAAGGGCGGCGGAATGTCAAAACAATTTGAACCTCTTGCAGGCATCGTAACAACCGATCTGGCTGCCATTACCCGTGGCCGGTTTATACAAGCATATAAATTTGACGACCTAAAATCCCGCGGCGTGGGCTGGATACCATCCAACCTGTCACTGACCGCTTTTAACAGGCTGGCAAGCCGAAATATCTGGCTTTCATCGGGTGATTTACGTCTTATTCCTGACGAAAAAGCACGTTTCACTACCAGTAAAACAGGTACTGAAACAACCTTCGATATGATCATGGGTGACCTGACCGAAATTGACGGCTCACCTTGGGTCGCCTGCCCGCGCTTTTTTTTAAAACAAGCCATTAGCGCCCTCTATCAAGCAACCGGCCTCAAATTAAAAGTTGCTTTTGAACAAGAATTTTATGTCTTTGAAACGGGTAAGGCACCGGCGCATTCTTTGTCTTTTTCAGGACTTCGGCAGCTTGATCCTTTTGCTTCGCAACTGGTTGCAGCTCTCAGTGATGCAAATATTGAGCCTGAAGTGGTGTTGGCAGAACTCGGGTTTGGACAATTAGAAATCAGCATTTCGCCCGATGATCCGCTCTATGCCGCAGATAAAGCCATTGCCGTGCGGGAAATCACCCGCGAACTCGTGCGCAATTATGGCTGGGAATGTAGCTTTGCCCCCAAACCTTTGGCCGATCAGGCTGGAAATGGTGTCCATATTCATTTTAGCCTCACAGATGCTGATGGTCGCTCTTGTAGTTATGATGAAAATGGCACAGCTAAAATGTCAGCCGGCATGGCCGCTTTTTGTGCAGGCATTTTAGCACATTTACCTGCGATTTTAGCCTTAACGGCTCCAAGTGTTTCCTCTTATATACGATTGAAACCCTATAATTGGAGCTCGTCTTATACATGGCTTGCCGAGCAGGATCGCGAGGCAAGTTTGCGGGTGTGTCCGGTTCTGAAATTGCCCGGTCTGAATGTAAGAGAGCAACTTAATGTGGAATATCGCGCCTGCGACGCTACCGCCAATCCATATCTGGCATTGGCTATGCTGATTTATAGTGGGCTGGATGGCATAACCAACAAGCTCAAATTACCCATTTTGACAGATAAAAATCCGGAAGAAATGAGCCAGTCAGAGCGTGATCATCATCAGCTCAAGCGCTTACCCGAAACGCTGGAAAAAGCCTTGGACGCACTGAAAACTGATCCGATAGCACTTGGATGGTTGCCGGAACCGTTAAGAGAAACATTTTTTGCGGTGAAGGAATATGAGATCGAGCGTGTCGCACACCTCGATCAAGAGGACATTGCCGCGCTTTATCGGAAACTCTATTAAAATAAAAACGGCCGGTTGATTTTTCAGCCGGCCGTTTAAAAGATTATTTCTGAGGCTTGAGGAAGCTGACCACTTCATCCGATGAAACCACATGACAATAAATCATGTTGATGATTTCAAGTTCATGGTCATGCAGCTCTTTGGTTGCTGCGGCACAGCAATCTTCAACCACCACCACATTGAAACTTTCATCAGCAAGGCTGCGCACGGTGGATGAAATACACTGGTCAGTGAAAATACCCACAACAATAACGTTTTTGATGCCCATATTCTGCAAGATCAACCGCATATTGGTGCCGGTCAGGGCACTGTCTGTTGTTTTGCAGAAAACAATCTCATCGCCCTGCGGCTGTAATTCCGGCACAATGCTGGATTCTTCAGCATCTTTCGGCAGCAACAGATAATTCCAGCCCGGCTTTTTCTGGCTGAGGGAACGATCACGGCCATTATCTTTAAGACAAGCGATGCGTGCAAACATCACTTCCAATTCTTGAGAGCGGCATTTGTCGATCAGTTTGGCAACATTAGGAATGACAACATCATTCATGCGCTCGCGAAACGGCGCCCACGCGTCACGCTGTGCGGCATCTTCAGAAGGCACCAGATAAACACCTTGGATGTCGACGACCAGCAATGCAGTTTCAGCTGGATCCAGCACAATATCATCAGGCTCCGGTGCGCCCTGATAATAAAACGAACGATAATTAGTTTTCCAGCTCATAGAATTCTCCCGATCATATATGAACACGAATGATGAAGTTTGTGATTAGTCGCGCCGCCATTTTTTACTTATCAGCGCACCAAACTCTTCTGCCCCGATCAGGCCGCTTGGCCGAAGGATCAGAATGACAATCATGGCAAGCGCCAGAGTAATTTCGGTCAGACCAATCATCTGCCATGGCAACACAGCGGAAGCATTGAGCGTGTTTTCGGCGGCTCGTAATGCTTCAAATGCAAAGGTCACCAGAAATGTACCAAGCACCGCACCTGAAACAGTCGCTGCACCGCCGATCACCAGCATGCCGAGAATGACGAAGGTTTCTTTCAGGTAAAACGCTGACGGCTGAAACGAAGTGATAAAATGTGCCCACATGCCACCGGCAAAACCTGCAAACAGTGCGCTCAATACAAAGCCGCGCCAACGCAACAGCGAAAGATTGGCACCCATTGCGCCTGCTGCCACTTCATCATCACGCACAGCACGCAGTAACAAACCGCTGCGGGATTCTTTAAAGAAAAGTGCAGCAATCATCGCCAAAACCGCACCACCTGCTGCCAGATAAAGGCTGGTTGCTTTTGGCACTCCAAAAAGGGTGCGCGGGCCATTGGTCACTTCGCTCCAATTGACCATGATTGTGTGCATCACGACAAGAAGCGCAAAAGATGTGATCACCGCTGCCGCATCTGACAAGCGCATCAGCGGATAAGCAATCAGTGCCGCTACCAGCATTGCCACAATAGCACCAAGCACAATCGCGCTATAAGGGCTTAGCAAAAGCGGCTTTAACACCGGATAAAGATCAGGTAACACCATGCCCCGCATTTGCAGCGGAATGGTAAAAAGCGACGATGTGTAAGCGCCAATGCCCATGAAGGCGATGTGAGCAAAGGACAAAATGCCTGAGTTGCCCATAAAAACCTGCAAGCCCAGCACGAGGATCATATTGATCAGCAACAGGGTTGCGATACGCTCGAAAACCGGAAAGCCAAGCATTTTAGCGATGAGTACCAGCACTAAAACCGGCGCGATAACCACAGCGAGTGTAATGAGTTTATTTTTATTCATGATCCTGCTCCCTGTTATGTCCGCTGACCGGTTGCCGGGCCTTTAATCAAGCCATCAGGGCGCCAAAGCAGGATCAAAATGACCAGTGAGAATGTGAAAGCGTCGCGGAATTTCAAGAGTTCCGGCGGCAGGAAATAGTTGAAGCTTGTGACAATCAACGCCAATAAAAAGCCACCGACCACAGCCCCTTGCAGGCTGCGCATGCCACCAATCACGGTCGCAATAAAGGCCACCAGCAATGGCTCCAACCCGATGCCCGGCACGACAGAACCAATACGGCCAAACCAGAATAGTGACACAACACCGGCCAACAAGCCACTGATTGCGAAAGCTGAGGTAATGACCAGATTAGCCGGAATGCCAAGCATACGTGCCATGGTGAATTTGGTTGCCGCGGCGCGCATGGCCAGACCAAGCACGGTTTTCTTCATGATATACGTGAAAATGCCAAGCATAATCACGGCCACAACAATGGTCAGAATATTGCGCAGCGGAATAATTGCCCCGCCCAAATTAATGGTATCAGAGAAAATTTCCGGCAGCGGCACAGTGCGGGCGCGTGGCGAAATGAAGAGCAAAGCCGCATTTTGCAACAATGTTGAAAAAGCAAATGAGGTAATCAGCACCGCGGTGACGGATTTGGAGCGCACCGGACGGAAGGCCACATATTCAGTGGCGATACCGGTTAAAATTGCCATGATAATCGCGACACCTGCCATGGCCAGCCACGGAAATGGCGTGCCGCCAAGCAAAAACAGTGTGTAGCCTGCAACCATAATCAATTCGCCATAAGCAAAATTGACCAGTTTCAAAATACCATAAACAATCACCAGCCCGAGCGCCATCAACGCATAAAGACTGCCGAGACTGAGAGCATCAGTGAGAAATTGAATATAAACGGCCATTTTCTCAGCCTCCCAGATAGATTGATTTAAGGTCGGAGCGCTCGGCAATTTCGGCCGTTGTGCCATGTGTGGCGACGCGACCCAGTGAAAGAATGTAGTTTCTGTCACTGACTTTCATTGCCTTGGAGGCATTTTGCTCAACCAATAGAATGGTCAGACCCGACTGGCGCAATTTGACGATCATTTCAAAAATGACATCCACAATTACCGGAGCGAGGCCAAGTGACGGCTCATCCAGCAACAACAAGCTCGGATCAGACATCATCGCGCGCGCAATCACCAGCTGTTGCTGTTGACCGCCCGACAAAGTGCCTGCCGGCTGCTTGATGCGCTCGGCCAAAAGCGGAAATAAGTCGAACATAAATTCGCGGCTTTTTTCAACGCCGCGCGTATCACGGCGACGGCTGAAAGCACCAAGCTGCAAATTTTCATCAACAGTCAAGTCCGGAAAAACATCGCGCGTTTCCGGCACCATAGCCACACCGCGACGCACCAGCTGCTCCGGTGACAGATTGGCAATATTTTCGCCGTTCAATGTAATTGTACCGCGGCTTGGTTTCAGCACACCGGCAATCGATTTCAGCGTCGACGATTTGCCAGCACCATTGGCACCCAGCAACGTGACCAGCTCACCCTGATTGACCTTCAGGCTCACATCACGCACAGCTTTCACAGCGCCGTAGCGCAGTTCGATGGAATTAATTTCAAGCATGAGGAGTTGCCTTCATATAATCGGCATCATGTTCCAACGCGTCCGCGCCAAGATAGGCTTCGATAACCGCCGGTAGCCGCCGCACTTCATCCACACCGCCCTCGCCGATGGTTTTACCCTGCGCAATGGCCTGCAAGCGATGGCACAAACGCATAATCAGCGGCATGTCGTGATCGATAATAATAATGCCCAGATTGCGCTCTTGCGGCAGACGCGCCAGAATTTCCATCAACATGGAAGATTCTTCTTCATTCATGCCCGCAGCAGGTTCATCCAACAGCAGATATTTAGGCGATGCCGCCAAAGCACGCGCAATTTCCACCCGTCGCTCGTCACCATAATTGAGCGCACTTGCCAGCTCGAAACGCTGATGGAAAAGCGAGAATTCTTCCAGCAATTGGTCAGCTGCACGTCCGGCTTGCTTACGCGACAAACCTTTGGCAATTGCTGCCACTTCGATATTTTCGCGCACTGTCAGATTATGAAACAAACGCACTGTCTGGAAAGAGCGCATAATTCCGCGCAGCGCCCGATGGCGCGGCAGCAAAGCGCTTAAATCTTCACCATCACATGTCACTGTGCCCGATACAGGTTTAACCTGTCCGGTCAGCACATTGATCAATGTGGTTTTGCCCGATCCGTTCGGACCAATAAGCCCCAGAATTTCACCTCTGTTCAAGTGCAGGCTGACATTGTCCAGCGCCCTTAAACCGGAAAATTCGACAATGATTGAATGAGCCCGCAGGCTTTGCTCAGTCATATTTTCTTTATCCAATGGAGGAATTGAAAGACAATGCGCCGATGCTGATGACCGCCCTCAACCACAATGGCCAAGGGCGATCCAGTCAGTGACAAACAATGCCATTATTGCAAGTTACGGGTTTGGCTGGCTTTCAACACGGCGCCAACCAAGGAAAGAAGGTTTTCCGGCATTAACAGCGATGATCGCTGCGGATTTATTCGGCTGATGGCCAAGTTCGGCATTGCTGTAAGACAATTTACCGGTCAGCAAATCAAATTCGGTTTCTTCCAGCGCCTTGGCAACGGCTGCACCATCTGTAGAGCCTGCAACTTCAATGGCCTTTGCCATCATCATCACAGTGTCCCAACCGGTCGCAACAAAAGATGTATCCGGTTCGCTGCCAAATTGTGCTTTATAAAGGTCGATAAATTTCGGCATATCAGGATGCGCTTCCGGCCCCATCCATGTGTGACCAACAAAGTAGACATCATTGCCAAAACGCTCACCAAGCGCATCAAAAAGGCTTGGATCATCATAAGAGTCACCACCGATAATCGGTGTGGTAATGCCTACTTCACGGATAGCGCGAATGATCGTGCCCAAATCCGGCATGTAAGACGAAATAAAGATCACGTCAGGCTTGTTTGGCAGTGCCTGCAAACGGGCGAGCTGCGCAGAAAAATCCTGTGCGCCTTGCGTGTAGCTGTCTTCCAGCAGCACTTCACCACCAATATCTTTGAAATGCTGGGTGAAATATTTGCTCAGGCTTTTCGTGTAAGCAATAAACTGGTCTGTCACCACATAAGCGGTTTTCCAGTTACGTTCTTTATAAGCAAACTCCGCAGCCGTGGCACCCATAGTGGTGTTCCACATTGCAAGGGTAAACTGCTTGTCACCCAGCGACCACGAGCTGTAAAGCGGGTCAGATGCACAGGTGGAAATACCAACCAGATCAGCATTTTGTGCTTCACGGCTGGCAGGGCCGCCAAAATCGAAATCGCAAGGTGCAATAATCAGCTTCGCGCCCTGATTGATCGCGTTGATGGCATTATTGCCAACCACAACCGGATCACTTTTACCATCAATATTGATAAGCTTCAGCTGCTTGCCAAGCACGCCGCCCTGCTCGTTCAAATATTTAACGGCAACTTCTGCACCTTTAAGGCCGGCCTCATCCAATGGTGCCTGCACGCCTGTCAGGCTCAGTGCACCACCAATGATAATATCATCGGCCAGCACCGGTACTGCCAGTGAAAATGTCAAACCAAAAGCTAAAGATAATTGTGAAATGCGCCCCAGAGATTTCATGCGCCACCCTCCTCATTTTATTCCTCAGGCACCATAAATCATGGCGCCCAACTCCCTCTTGGAAGTGAGGCTATGGAGACACAACAAAATTGTCAATAAAGAAAATTTTCAATTATGAAAATTATGAATTCTCGTGAATTGAAGGTCGTGTGGAGACAAAAAACACTTCTGCCGCCACATCACTGGTACTGACATAAGCATGAGGAACAGCAGAATCAAAACAAGCACTGTCGCCTGCTTCCAGTCGCAATGGCTCTCGCCCGGCATAGTGCAAATCGATGGCACCGGAGAGCACCGTCACCACTTCCTCGCCCTCATGATTGCTCCAGTCAATTGGGTCAGGCACAATGCGCGTATTGATAATCATCCGATTGGAATTCAGCCTTCCATGCACACGGATTGCCTGCGGATAATAATCATAAAGCTGCGTTTTATGGGGTTTTATCTCATGGGCGCGCTGCACCACCACCGGAATTTCCTGTAACTGATCATCCTCCATCAGATCGGTTACCAGAATACCAAGTCCGCGCGCAATTTTATAAATCGTCTGAAAGCCGCCATAGACTTTGCCAGTTTCAATTTTGCTGATGGTTGCAAAAGAAACGCCGCTTTTCGCACTCAGTTCAACAAGCGTTAAATTCAGCTCAAGGCGGCGCGCACGCAATTTGGCACCGACACTGCCGGACGATGTTTCAAGCGAAGCTTCGTCATTTGATTTTAGATTTTTTCCCATAGGGAATGAGTTCAAAAAAATCGATTAATTGTCAAGCCCGACAAATGAATGGCACTAGCATAAGAGATTTTCTCTTCAACCTAGCCAAAAACATTCATTCAAATTGTGAAACCGTCAAACCTATCAGGAAGATAAAACTGACAAGGAATGGTAATTTATTCAGCAAATACAATTTTTTAAAACGATTATTTTTGTTATGCTATGATCGAGAGACGAAATGCTCATTAGTGCTTTTAAAATTTTATTTAATTTAAAACTCTCAAGCCTGATCGCAACACTAATCATTATATTTATGAATTATAATACCGCCAAGGCTGAGGATTTATATTTCATCGGCGTAATAGGCACCCCAATAAATCTTCATCCTAGAGGAGGCTTTGATAAAACAATACCCGGCGAATACGACAGGTTAATTTATAATCGAGATAAAGGTTCAACAATAATTTTACCCATGCCAACCATAAAGACATTTGGCCAACTCGTTTATCTTGAACCATATGAGGGAGCTGGCTTTTCATTCGATATTAGATTCAAAAAAATAACACCACTACGAATTGCAGGCATTGATGGGCTAAGCATCGACAGTCAGGTAAATCAAGCAATTACTCTACATGGAATGCTTGAATTAACATCTTCGCAAGAGTGGAAAGTAAACAGTAAAACTGGAATAATCACTCAACTAGTTTATCCTGATTTTCCTGCAAGCATTAGCTTAGATCACCATCAACTGAGACTTACTGCGATTGGCTCAGGCAATGCTTTCATACTCAATGGTACTATTACAGGCACTGGCAGCCTTGCCTTTCAAGGCGCCGGTTTAACCTATCTTGAAGCCGTAAACACCTATTCAGGCGGTAATTTTTTTGAAGGTGGCAGCGCTGTTATCAGCAATGATGCTAATCTTGGCGATCCATCTTCAGAGCTTAATTTTAACAGCGGTACATTAAAAATAAGCAACTCTTTGAGCACAGACCGCGACATTATCCTACAAAACGGTGGCGGCACTTTGGATGTGCAAGGCAACCGGCTTGAACTCAACGGCCAGATCTCTGGCGATGGCGCATTACATCTCACCGGTGCCGGTGAATTGATTTTGAACGGAGAAAATACTTCATCTGGTGGCTTTGTTGCAGAAACGGGACTGGCAAAAGCCAATATTGCCACCCATGCTTTCGGCTCCGGTATTTTGACCGTCAAAAATGGTGCAACGGTTGATTTTATGGATTTCAATCAAACAGTTGGCGGTTTAAGCGGCGATGGTGAAATATTGCTGGGACATGCTGATTTAACCCTAGAGCAAACATCGGACGCAAATTTTTCCGGCACAATCACAGGCGGTCAAAATCTTATTAAAACCGGTGAAACCACACAGATTTTAAGTGGCAGCAGCCATTATCAAGGCGACACATTCGTGCATGACGGAATCCTTGCACAAGGTGCCTTTAACGCATTCAATGCACTGTCCGCACATTTCATTACCGCCAAAGGCGCATTGGATTTGGGTGGTTTTTCCACCGCTCTGCCTTCACTTTCCAATGAAGGCGAGCTTTATTTTAATGGCACAGGCGGCACGATTTTACAAATTCATGGCGATTATCAAGGCAGTGGCACAATCTATATGAACTCTGTTTTGGCAGACGACAGCTCTAAAACAGATATGTTGCTTATCGGTGGTCACTCATCCGGCACTAGCACAATTATTATCAATAATCGCGGGGGTTTGGGTGCACAAACAATCAACGGCATCAAGCTGATTGAAGTGGCAGGAACCGCTAATGGAAATTTTGAACTGCAAGGGGATTACGTTACCAAGGATGGCCAACCCGCTATTATGACGCCTTCTGCCTATGCTTACACTTTACGTAAAAATACCAAAAAAGACATGCAAAACCGCGCGACTGCGCCAGAAAGCTGGTATCTCGTGAGTGAGCAAACCACCTCGCCCGAAGAGGCCGGTTCCGAAGAAGAACCCAATGGCGGCGAAGGCAATAATCAGGGCGGCACAACACCGCGTTACAGCCCGTCGGCACTAACCTATCAATCTTATACGGCCACGTTACAAAACCTTAATCAGCTGCCAAGCTTACGCCAGCGTACCGGCAACCGCTATTTCGCAAATCAGCTTAATCCGACCGCTTTTTGGGCACGGACAGAAGCCGGATATGACCATTTACAATCCAATGGCACGACCGGACATCTCAACCAAAATATCAATACATACAGGCTGCAAGCCGGAATAGACGGCCAGTTTTATGAGGAAGATTTTGGCAAACTCATTGCTTCATTGAGCGGCCAATATGGCAAGGCACGCGCTCGCATTGACAATGTCTATGGCGATGGCACCATTGACAGTCAGGCATTAGGTCTCAGCGGCGCTTTAACATGGTATGGCAGCAACGGTTTTTATCTCGACAGTCAGGCGCAGAGCAATTGGTTCGAAAGTGACTTAAGCGTCAAAGCTACAAAGCCAACCCTCGCCCGTCATCACAAAGGCTTTGGTTATGCGCTCAGCATTGAAGCCGGACAAAATCTGAACATTGATGAGCATTGGTCACTGACACCACAAGCACAGTTCATTTGGTCATCAGTTGATTTTAAAAATTTTACCGATCCTTATGGCGCTGTGGTTGAAAACCGTAAAGGTGAGCGAGCATCGGCGCGGATTGGCTTGGCGCTCAACTATGACAGTGAAACGTCCGGCACTCACGGTTCGACGGTCAAACAATCACTTTACGGAATTGCCAATCTGCATCAGGATTTTTCCAGCACTCAGAAAGTGAAAATCACTGCAATGGAACTGACCAGCCGGCAGGATAGGACATGGGCAGAACTGGGCGGCGGCGGTTCTTATAGCTGGAACAATAATAGCTATAAGCTCTATGGCGAAGGCATGGCCAAAACTTCGCTGAACCATTTTGGCAAAAGCTATAGTGTAAAAGGTTCTGTTGGCTTCAAGGTCAATTGGTAATCACAAGCGCTGCCCTTTTACAAAGGCAGCGCTTTCATCAAAATTGTCAGTTCGGCTTAGCGCGGATCAGAATTTGTATCGCACGGCCAAGCTCTTCCTCATTCATGCTGGCAAAGCCTAAACGGAACGCTTCAATCGGCTGTGTTTCATCCAGCGAATAATGGATGCCTGGTAAGAGCGAAAGCCCCAAACGGGTAGCATTTTCCGACCATTCCTGTGCATTGAGCCCATGTTTCAAACGCAGCCAAATCGCCAATCCGCCTGATGGCAGTGTAAATTCCACATCATCGCCAAGCCGCTCGGTCAAAATTTCTGCCAGAAAATCACGTCTGGCATGATAAATCCGGCGGGCTTTTCGCGCATGACGCTTCATCGTGCCATCAGAAATCAAACTGCTGAGCGCCAATTCCAAAGGCACATCACCCTGACGGTCAATCGCCTCACGCTGCAAAGCCATTTTCTTCAAAATATCCTGCGGTGCAATCGCATAACCAACACGGATACCCGGTGCCAAAAGTTTGGATAAAGAGCCTAAATAGATGATCGGCAGGTCTTTATCAGCACGCGCACGCAGTGGCAAAACAGGGCGTCCATCATAGCGATATTCGCTGTCATAATCATCTTCGATAATCGTCAGACCATAACGGCGCGCAATATCCAGCAAGCGCAAACGCCGCGCTGCGCCCAGTGTCACCGTGGTCGGATATTGATGATGCGGCGTGATATAAACCGCGCGCAATGTTTTGTCGCGTTTGGCGATTGCCTCCAAAACATCCACATCAATACCTCCATCATCCACCGGAATGCTGATAAGATTGGCACCGGCAGCACGAAATGCGGCCCATGCCAGCGGGTATCCCGGATTTTCTACGGCAATGCTGATGCCGCTTTCTGCAATGGCACGCGCTGCCAAAAACAGCGCCATCTGACTACCGCGTGAAATCAGAATATCCGGCTCTGATGCAATCAGTCCCCGCTCGGCGTTCAAATAGGTTGAAAGGTTCGAGCGCAAATATTCATTGCCATTAGCACTGTCATTAGACTGATTATCCAGAAAACTATTGCTGGTTAAAGCACGGCGAAATGCCTGCCCAAATGGCACAATCGGCAATAGTCGCGCATCCGGCGCACCATCGGAAATATTCCACAAATATTGGCGCGATTTGCGTTTAAGCGGCTTCGCACTTGCATCATTGGCCTGCGAATTTTGTGACTTTAATAAGTCCGGCAGATCATCCGCCACGAAAGTTCCGCGCGAGGCTACAGCATTGAGCCAGCCTTGCATAGTCAGCTCATGATAGGCCGCATCCACCGTGTTGCGGTTTAGTTTGAGGTTTTTGGCAAGCGAGCGTGTGCCCGGCAAAGCGTCCCCTGGTTTCAGGCGGCCGCGTTCAATTTCAGCAATGATTGTGCGTGCCAGCGCCAGAAAAATAGGCTCGCTTTCTTTGACCCTGACTTCAATTGCTAATGTTGTACCTTTTCCCATATCACCGATCAGTTCTTAAAAAATGCAGTCGACGGACATGCTGTTGGTTCGTTTTGGATGTGATTTCAGTCTGTTATGCGTCACCTTGTAGTCGTCGGCTCCAGTCTTCTACTTTACCGGAACCTAAGCGTTTGCTGGCATATTGCCGCCAGCTATCAGCCAGCGGCTCTAATGATGCCATCTGGCTTAAAAGATCATGATTGAGCGTATCGACATAAAGCACATGCCATGTTTTGTGGATCGTCCACTCAGGTGCAAGCCGGTCAGCCAGTTGGAGCGTATCACCGGCCTGTACATAGCCTTGCTGGAGTACCCGATAATACCAGCCGGTACGGCCGGTTTTTTGCAAGCGCAATGCCATATCCTTAGTGTCAAAACGGATATTGAGTTTCCAGCATGGCTGGCGGCCTTGGCTCACCTGAATGACGGCTCCACCAAGCTTGAAAATATCACCGATGGCAATTGTATCTTCGCTGATACCGCGTGTGGTCAGATTTTCACCAAAAGCGCCCGGCTGCCTTAAAATCTCTTTGTCGCCGATTTCTTCGCGCCACAGCTGATAATGATCAAAGTCATAATGATGCACAGCTTTTTCGGGGCCGCCGTGATGTTTGCGGTCACCCTGCTCATCATTGATAAAACCTTCCAGCCCCAGCCAGCACTTTTCTGCAACCGGCGCTTTACCGATAGCGCTTGGCAGGCCACGCGGGCCATAAGGCACCACAGATCCGACTAAAAGCTGATCAATCAAAATCATCTGAAAAGCCTCAATTTTCTTATTTGAGTCCAACTCTCTTATTGGCTCAATAATATATAACCGGATGAGGCAGATGATCCAGATTATTTATATCAAATAGGCCGGTTGATAAAAAACTGAATTATTTTTCGCGGGCCGGATAGACGCAATAATTTGAAAAATAAAAAAGCTGCCTTACGGTTTAGCGTAAGGCAGCTTTTTATTTGAAACAATTAACAATGATTAGAAGCGGTATGTCACGCCAAGCACAGGGCCTTTCAGCGTCGTGTCATAAATATGACCGCCGGATTTATAATCAACACGCAGATATTTATAACCGGCAGAAGCCGAAAGATGCTCAGTGAAGGTATAGTTTAGGGTTGCAAGCCCCTGCCAGGTCTTCTTGGAGCCAACATCAAAGCCACCGCCATCACCCTGCAATTGCAAAGACAGATCAGGGGTGAAATTAATAAAGGCTCTGAAACCAATTATAGGATCAACCCAGCTGAAGCTTTCTTTGTGGGATTCCGAAAAATTCTTGTAACGCAGGGTCACATCATTGGAGATATGCCAGATGCGAACACCGCCCAGCAAATCGAGCGAGACAGTCTCATCATTATAGATGCGATAACCGCCCTTTAAAGTGGCAGTAAACTGTGCGGAATCGACCGTTGCGCTTAAACCCTGAACATTGCCGATAACTGGCAATTTGCCAATATTTTCAACGTCCGTGGTGTTAATATACATCAGATCGCCGGCGAAAATGAAATCTTCATAACGGCCTCTGAAATCAACAAAACCACCAAAATTCAGATCTTTAACGATATCGCTGAAAGATTTTTCAACTTCCATGCTCGGCGCACGTTTGAACGGCGAAATATTGCCCTTCAAACCTGATGCCCACATATAAGGCGTAATTTGCAGAGACCAGTTTTTAGGCGCTGGCAGCACAATATCTTCAGCCGGCTGATTGTCGACGACAATAGCATCAGCTGCAAAAACATGTGTGCTTGAAATAGTTGCAAGCAAAGTAGCTGCAAGGAGTTTCTTCTGCATTTTGTCTCTCTCAAATCACCAATTGATTTTTTATAATAAATTCCGGCTGTTTATGGAACTCAATCTCTGCATGAATATTGTGTACAGAGATTTTTTATCGAGAATAGTTCGGATATTAATGATGAAAAGGCAATTAGCAATCGTTGGAAACTAATCATTAGCTCACCGCATGGTTAAAATGCGCAGTTTTTATTCCTGCCATATGTTCTTATCAATATATCTGGCTTTTGCCTCAATGAAGCTCGGCCACGTTTTGATATTTCGTGATTATTCTTTCTGATTATTTTGGTTGTTAAGCTTGTTCTGCAATTCTTATGTGCAGTTCCCACGCTTTGCCTCTTAGAGGGTGGACTTTAACTGAAATTGTTGGAATAAACTTTGCCAGTGCAAAAGCTCTTTATGAATAGTTTTGCCAGATGAAATCGTACAATGGCTGAAAGCGAGCATAATGGTGCAAGGCCCGACATTCTATATGGTAGGTGCATTTTTTCCCTCCTGGATGGTTTGTCTGGCCGGAGCGATTGTGATTGTGCTGATTTTACGGTTGATATTTATTCGCACCGGTCTTGATGATCTGCTCACATTTCGTCTGATGACTTACACCGCCATGGTTGTGGCGATTGCTTTTGCGCTTGCACTTCTGATTTACGGTCGTTGAAGATGGAAACAAACAGTTACGCTAAAAAATCAGTTAATGCCGTCGGCCTGATCATCTTCGTGCTGGCAGTAGCAGCCGCTTTTTTCATGACATGGATTTATATGCGCCAGTCGCATGAAAATCCTTATTCAGAAGATGCGGTCATTGGCGCTAATCTGGTCAATATTTCATCAACTGTTCCGGGGCGCATTATCGAAATTAATGTGCGCGAAAATGACCGCGTTAAAAAAGGTGATCTGTTATTTTCCATTGATCCAAAGCCTTTAAGCCTCATCGTTGAGCAGACCAGTGCTGATTTACAAATGGCACAAGCCACGATGGAAGCGCAAGGCCGCGCTTTAAAAGCAGAAACCCAAAATGCATTAATTGCCGACCAGCAAGTGGTGCGCGCCCGTACCAATCTGGATCTGGCTGAAACAACATTAAAACGCCTGGAAGCCTTAAGCCCTAAAGGCTATGTTACCAAGCAGCAGGTGGATGACGCCAGAACATTGCGCAATGATGCGCGCATTAGTTTAACCCAAGCTACACAGCAAGCTGATGCCGCCAATGCACTTGTCGGCAATCTGGACAACACCGTGGCTTTAGTACGCGCCCGTCAGGCAGCGCTGGCGCTTGCCCAGCATAATCTCGATAATAGTAAAACCTATGCCCCGCATGACGGGCTGGTGGTTGGGCTGCACAACTCCAGCGGCCAGATCATCATTTCCGGCCAATCGGTTTTCACCCTCATCGACACTTCCGAATGGTTTGCATCCGCCACCTTCCCCGAAACGGAACTTGATAATATTCGCATTGGTGACTGTGCCAGCGTGCGTATTCTGGCCAATAATAATATGGTGGTGAAAGGCAAGGTTGACAGTATCGGCTGGGGTGTCAGCTCCGAAGATATGATCAATATCCCGCGTAACCTGCCTTTTATCCCTAAGAACCTGAATTGGGTGCGCATTGCGCAGCGTTTTCCGGTGCGGATTAAACTGATTGATCCGCCAGCCGAATTGACACGCGCCGGTGCCTCCGCTGTTGTGACAGTGCATAATGGCAACGCGTGCTGAAGCCTCGCTGTCAGCGGCGATCAGACAGACATTAGCGGATCTCGCACCCTTTCCGGGACGCGCCGCCGCCACATGGCGGGTGGCTTTTGTCTGCGCGCTTGTCAGCGGCATTGCCATGCTGTTTCATATTCCCGAAGCCGCTATCAGTGTCTATCTCGTCATTTTTCTGATGAAGCCGGATGGGGCTGAAAACACGCTTGTAGCGTCCGCAGCCGTTATCGCCATCACCCTGCTTGTGGTGTTGATGATACCGCTGCTGCAATCAACCGTTGAATCCGCATTTGTGCGCATTCTGGTGATGATTGTTGCTTCTTTTATTTTCATTTTTATTGGTGCTGCCAGCAAGCTTGGCGAAGGCGGCAGCATCATCGCCCTCATTATCGCATTTTTATTGACGCTGATCAGCATGGTTCCGGTCAATGGCGTTATTTCTCTGGCACTGCGTTATGCTTGGGAAATGGCAATTTTGCCAATGTTCTGCATTGCTGTTTTCAGTTTGTTTTTCGGCCAATGGAGTGTGCGGTTGTTGCGCAAACAATTGCGCGAACGGCTCTGCCTCGCTTATCAATTATTAAGCGGTCAAAATGCTGAAACCAATGAAAAACTGGATGAGTTTTTAAGTGAAGGCAATGAAGCGGCAGAAAAAAAGCTAAAACTTAGCCAAATTTTGCATCAGACGTCCAAAGACAAAATCGCACAGATCAATGTTGATATTCCGGCTTCTTATCAGCTTGTTTATGCCTCTGCGGCTCTGGCGCATGAAGGTGAACCGCATGAGCGTTTGCAGTATGCTGAAACTATCGCCACAATGATTGATGCGCTTGATAATGGCGCGCCTTTATCTGCAAATCTGCCAGCCGATAAGACACAGACACAAAGTCCGAAAAGCTCTGCAATCAGCCAAGCCATTCATGCAATCAGCGGCATTGTAAAACCCGACTACAGCAAAAGCGGCAATGACGGCTTTTTCAAACCGGATGCTTTTACCAATCCGATCTACCAGCAATTTGCGCTCAAAACCACGCTCGCCGCGATTTTGTGTTACATGTTCTATGCAGCGCTTAATTGGGACGGCATCCACACTGCGATGGTCACCTGTTATGTGGCGTCGCTTGGCACTGCCGGTGACACGGTACATAAGCTTGCGCTGCGTATCACCGGTTGTCTGATCGGCGCTTTGATGGGGGTAATTTCCATCGTCTATTTGCTGCCGCATCTGGAAACCGTCGGTGGCTTGATGCTGCTGGTTTTTGCTGCCACTTGGGTAGCAGGCTGGGTTGCCGCCGGTAGCCGTAAAATTTCATATGCGGGTGTGCAAATTGGTCTGGCTTATACATTGAGCGTCTTGCAAGGTTTTGGCCCTACCACCGATCTTGATACCGCACGCGACCGCGTCATCGGTATTCTCATCGGCAATGTGGCGGTTTATCTGGTGTCGGTTTTCTTATGGCCAAAACCGGTCAGCCAGACAGCCCGTGATAATCTGATTAAAGCAACCCACAAACTGGCTGATCTGGCGCTTGTACCGGCAAGTGAGCGCGCGCAAAATGTTGCACAAGTAGCTCAGATCGAGCGCATTTTGGCCGATATACGCTATTGCTATTATTTGCTGCCTTTCGAGCCGCATCATCTGCGCCCCTCACCGCAAATGGCAGAGGCCGGAAATCAATATATCAAGGCGCTCGCTGAAATTACTAAAGGCGTTTATTTTAGCAAAACAGCAATGCCGGAAGTGGCCGGTCGTTTGAAACGGTTGGCAAATCATCTTGAGACCTATAATTTGAACAATGCAAAGCCGACACCACCGGCAGAAACCGTCGGTCATTATCCGAACCAGCATGTAGCGGCACAGCTTAGCAATCTGGAAATTTTAGTAACAGGCAGCAGTTTATGACCGGCAGACGTTTTTCAACTTTTCCATACTTGCCGGTTTGTGCATTATTTTCGCTTGGCATAACACTTAGCGGCTGCGCAACCGATGCGCTGGAACTGGCACCAAGCGCGCCGGACAAGCCTTGGGTTGCGGGCGAAAAAGACGCAAAAAACAAAACCGTGGCAACGGATGCCACGGCCAAAAGCGGCGCGGCTGATTTTGGTGTGGCTTCAAATCCGGAACTGGCGCTGATCAGCACACCGGTTGAGGTGGATAATCGCCGCTCTTATGATCTTCCGGCTTTGATTGATCTGGCACAGCGCAGCAACCCTACCACCCGCAATGCGTGGGAGCGCGCCAAACAGGCAGCGCTCGCCGTTGGCATGACGGAAGCCGTTTCGCTGCCGATGATTTCAGCCAATGTGATCGGCGGTTATCAAAAATCCAAACGCCCTGTTGATGTGCCGATTGTCGGTGACAAAGACATCGACAGCACCGTTAAAGGTGTCGTACCCGCATTGGCGCTCAAATGGCTGGTATTTGATTTTGGCCAGCGTGCCGCCTTGCGTGATGCCGCGCGTGAAGTTTCCTTTGCGGCTAATGTCACCTTTAACGCCTTGCATCAAAAGGTTATTTTTGATGTCACGCGCCGTTATTATGAACATTCGGCGGCCGTCACCGGCCATCAGATTGCCCAGCAAACATTGCGAAATTCCAAAGCAGTGCTTGCTGCCGTTCAGGCAAAGCTCAATGAAGGACGCGCCACAACAATTGAGCTGGCTCTTGCCCGCCAGCAAGTGGCACAAGCAGAATTACGCATTGTACGTGCCAATGGCCAAGAGCAAAATACCTATCAATTGCTGCTCGCCGGTATGGGTGTAAACGCAACGCTTGATCTGAAAATCAAGGGCGCGCTTGACCGCAAAATTCCAAGCCGCTTTGATGGTGTGACGCAGGAAGTGATCGAAGCAGCCCTGTCGCGTCGCCCCGATATTCAGGCAGGCTATGCCGCCATGCAGGCCAGTCAGGCTGGCATCCGCGTGGCACAAGCCGAATTTATGCCGAAGGTCTTTATCGCGGCTACCTTGTCAAAACCATCGGGCGATTTCAATATTGGTGCATTGCCGGATCTCAACAGCCAATCCTCGTCAAAAGGTGTGATTGTCGGCGCATCCATGCCGATTTTTGACGGCGGTTTGCGGGCAGCACAGCTTAAAAATGCGCAAAGCGTTGCCAATGTTGCCTCCGAAACATTCCGCAAGATGCAGCTTGATGCCGTGGCAGAAATTGTGCTGGCCTCCAATGCGCTGAAAACCGCGCTTGCCGCCAATAATGCCGCCAACACTTTGGTGCAAACTTCGAATGTCGCATTTGATGCGTCATTGGAAGCTTATAAAAACGGGCTTGGCACAATCACTATGGTCAATGAAACCAATAATGCCCTGCTGGATGCACGGCTTGCTCAAGCCGATGCAAAAGCAGCGGCTTTCATCGCCGCTGCCAATCTTGCATTCTTTGCCGGTGCGCTCACCTCATCCGATCAGGCGACCAATCTTTCGCAATTGCCCGGCGTTGCCACACCCTGACAAAGGCTAATTCCAATTGCTGAATGAGTCAGACAGATCACGCCAAAGTTCAGGTGTGAAACTGTCTGTCTCCAGCAAACAGGCATCCAGTGCCGCACTGATTTTTGCTTCATCCATCGGATCGGTGCCGATAAAAACAATTTCCTGCCGCCGGTCACCCCATACGGGATGCAAGTAAGGCTGCATTAATTGCTCAAATGCCGGATCATTTGGCCAGCGCTCCCGCGGCACACTTGCCCACCAAAGCCCCAATTTCGATGTACGCACCAATGCACCCGCCTGACTGATTTCACCCACCCGATTGGGTTGTGTCGCCAGCCAGAAAAAACCTTTGGCACGCACCACGCCCGCCCAAGGCTCATTGATAAAAGCCTGAAACAGCATCGGATCAAAAGGCCGCTTGGCACGATAGACAAAAGAACGGATGCCATATTCTTCCGTTTCCGGAATATGGTCTTTAAAGCCATGCAGTTCTTTAAACCATAGCGGGTTTTGCTCAGCCTTGGCAAAATCAAACAGGCCGGTTCCCAGCACATCTTTGACTGCAACACGGCCGAAATCCGTCTCAATCATACGCGCATCAGGATTAAGAGCGACAATAATTTTACGTGCTGCATCCAATTGCTGAGGTGAAGCAAGCCCCGCTTTATTGAGCACAATCACATTGGCAAATTCGATCTGCTCAACCAGCAGATCAACCAAAGTACGCTCATCCCCCTCGCCTGCCGTTTCGCCACGATCACTTAAAAAATCGGCAGAGCTGTAATCTTTCAAAAGATTGGCAGCATCAACCACCGTCACCATAGTGTCGAGTTCTGCCACATCAGAAAGACTAAAACCGTTTTCATCACGAAAATCAAACGTAGCCGCAACAGGCAAAGGCTCTGCAATGCCGGTAGATTCAATCAGCAGATAATCAAACCGGTTTTGTTCAGCCAGAGAACGCACTTCAGTTAAAAGATCATCACGCAAAGTGCAGCAAATACAGCCATTGGTCATTTCCACCAATTGCTCCTGCGTACGGGAGAGATTGGCCTCGCCATTGCGCACAAGGGAAGCATCAATATTCACTTCGCTCATATCATTGACAATGAGCGCAATGCGGATGCCTTCCCGATTGGCTAAAATATGGTTGAGCAAAGTGGTTTTTCCGGCGCCTAAAAAGCCGGAAAGGACAGTTACGGGTAATTTTTTGGCCATTTCAAATCTTCAATCTGTCAAAGACAAACATGCTTGATGCAAAAGCAAGATTGCGCGCTCACCACCGGGATCAGCCGTGGTGAGCGCAAATTTTCATTGTATAATCAGTGCGATGCGCCGGAGCCGCCCACTGCCACGATGGAAAAAGGCATGCCCTCCACGGCAATAGTGCGGGTTTCTTTCAAGCTTTCCGGATCAACCACACGCACTAAAGAATGGCGAGGATCAGTGATGGCAATTTCACCATCGGCTACCGCCAGACGCGGACGCGGATCACGCCAATGGCCGTCTTTGCTGTATGGTTCCGTCACTTTCGCGGAGCGTGAAATTACACCCTTCAACACATCCAGCACATGAAGATTGCCATCTTCTGTCAGGATATAAGCGTTTTTCGGGTTAGCCGGATCAAGAATAAAATCCACTCGACGTGTTGGCAATTCCACCAGACGGTAAGGATTTGCATCTTCCGGATCAATCAGCACCAGCTTGTCTTCGCCGTAATTACCGAGGAAAAACTGCATGGTTTTACCACCCAGCAATGTGCCGGTATAGCCAGCCGGAAAATCTTTCGGATAGGCAAGCATCTGTAATTGCGGCGCATCTGAACCGTTTGGCTTGGCAATCAGTACACCTTCTTTACAGCCGAAAGCCGCGAGACGCGCAGACATTGCCTCACCATGCAGATCGGTGCATTTTTCTATACCGCCAACCTGCTGGTTGTTTTCATCCAAAATCCGCACCCCCACGCGCGGTGGCAGTGCATCCGGTTTTGTTTCCACTTCTGTATCAGGCACCGACATTAAAATATGGCGACCCATTGTAACGGCAACACCGTGATGCGGTTTGAGCGTATCCAGCTCTCGCACATCTGCCTTATCTTCCAGCAATGCGGCTTCATTGATAATCTCGGCTTTGCCGCCACGATCATAAAATAAAATTGCATGATCGCCATGCGGCACAACATGGAATGGCCGCTTACCTTCAAAAGTGACGCCCGACAATTTAACATCAGACACATCCAGATCACGATGGTCACCGTGATCGGAAAACTTAATGCCGGACTGGATAATATTGACAAAATCATCATCTGATTGTGTGGCATAGATGATCTGTCCTGAAGCGCTTGCCGTCAGGCTGGCAGGGCCTTTGGTTTCAAAACTGCCCAGCTCTTTACCAGTGCTGAAATCAATCGCGCGGACAACCGGCTTGGTATGATCAGCAATGAACAAACGCCATGCTTCATTAGTGTCATGGCTTTCATGTGCCTGCGCATGAGGAGCGGCAAAAAGAATAACGGATGCTGCTGCTGCCAGCAGATGTTTGCGAATGAGGGGCACGCCCATATGCGGGTTCTCCATAATTTATTGTCACAGATCGTCATCGATCAAACCTTAATGATACGTGCTAACATTACATATTTATTGATAAACCACGCCTCCAGACACGATTTTCCGATCACATAAACAGATTTAACTGCCGATGTGCCATCAATATATAATGTTATTACGTTACATTTAACGGCGTTACAATATTACATCAGGCATTGTTGTCAAGGCAGAATTACTCTTGCAAAAACGAAAAAGCCCGCGTTGAAAAACGCGAGCTTTCATCTAACTAAAATTGCTTTTCTTTATTGCTGCGCAATAAAAGCGCGTAGCTGGAATTTTTGAATTTTGCCGGTAGAGGTTTTTGGAATCTCCATAAAGAAAATTTCTTTCGGCCGTTTAAACGGTGCCAGCAATTCAGCCATATGGCTTAAAAGTTCAGCTTCCGTCGCGCTCACACCTGCTTTTAGTTCAACAAAAGCAACCGGCACTTCGCCCCATTTTTCATGAGGCTTGGCCACCACACCACAAAGGCTGATGGCTGGATGTTTATAGAGTGCTTCTTCCACTTCCACGGAAGAAATATTCTCGCCGCCGGAGATAATAATATCTTTCGAGCGGTCTTTCAGCTGCACATAGCCATCCTTATGCATCACACCCAGATCACCGGTATGATACCAGCCACCTTTAAAGGCCTCTTGTGTCGCTTTAGGGTTTTTCAAATAACCCTTCATCACTACATTGCCGCGCAACATGATCTCGCCCAATGTTTCGCCATCTGCCGGCACAACTTCCATTGTTTCAGGATCACGCACTGACAAAGCATCCAACACTGGTGAGCGCACACCCTGACGCGCTTTCAAACTGGCACGCTCCGGCGACGTCAGATGATCCCAATCCTGATGCCATTCGTTTACGACACTTGGCCCATAGGTTTCAGTTAAGCCATAAATGTGGGTGACGTTAAAACCAGCCTCGCTCATGCGGGTCAGCACGGTTTCCGGCGGTGGAGCCGCAGCAGTGTTGAAAATAACCGTATGGTCAAAGCGGGTTCGTTCCTCATCCTTGGCATTGATGAGAATGGACATCACCACCGGAGCGCCACATAAATGCGTCACTTTATAAGTGGCAATCGCTTCATAAATCGGCTTTGCCCGCACCCAACGCAAACAAATATGCGTGCCCGCCTGCAACGCAATCGTCCACGGAAATGACCAGCCATTGCAATGGAACATCGGCAATGTCCAAAGATAAACCGGATGCCGTGGCATATTGGTGTTAAGCGTATTGCCAAAACACATCAGCGCTGCACCACGATGATGATAGACAACGCCTTTCGGGTCGCCGGTCGTGCCGGAACTATAGTTTAACGACAGCGCATCCCATTCATCATCCGGCTGCAACCAGATGAAATCCGGATCCCCTGCACTGACAAAAGCCTCATAATCGAGCGTGCCGATTTTTGCCCCTTTTGGCTGCGGCGCATCCTCAGGATATTCCGTATCATCATAATCGATGACAATTGGCTTAATCTTCGCCAAAGACAAAGCCTTTGCCGTGACATCGGCAAATTCGCGATCAACGATGAGGATTTTTGTTTCCGCATGGTCGAGCTGAAAAGCAATAGAGGCGGCATCAAGTCTGGTATTGATTGAGTGCAGCACCGCCTTTGCCATTGGCACACCGTAATGTGCCTCCAGCATTGGCGGCGTGTTGGAGAGCATGACCGAAACCGTATCGCCTTTGCCCAATCCTTGATGATTGAGCGCAGCCGCTAACTGTTTGCAGCGTTTCCAGAAACTGCGATAAGTGTGTTTAATATTGCCATGCACCACGGCGAGCTGATCCGGAAAGGTCGTTGCCGCCCGTTCAAGATAGCCGATCGGGCTCAGAGGCTGATAATTGGCAGCACACTTATCCAAATTCATTTCAAACGCGTTCATTCATACTCTCCCCGGCCTCCCCAGGCCCGCACAAGCCATGCTCCCGATCAGATTGAGATTATAAACTAACCATCAATTTTGATCACTACACGTCCTTGCGTTTTACCGGCCAAAATATCATCAGCCAAACGCGGCAGCGCAGACATTGGTTCAACCGTTGTCATATCGGCCAAGAGCTTATGATCGAGGCTTTCCGCCAGCAGCTTCCACGCGCGTTCACGTTTATTGGCCGGAGCCATCACGGAATCCACACCCAAAAGTGCTACATTGCGCAGGATATGCGGCAGAACCGTTGCCGGTAAATCGGCACCACCGGCAAGGCCGCAGGCTGCAACACCGCCACCATAAACGGTTTGTGCCAAGACATTGGCAAGAGTTGTGGAGCCAACGGAATCCACCGCACCGCCCCAACGCTCTTTCTGCAAAGGCCCTGCTTTTTCTGAAAGTGACGCACGATCAACAAAAGCAGAAGCACCAAGCTTGCTCAAATAATCATGGCTTTCAGGACGGCCTGTTGAAGCAGTCACATTATAGCCACGCGCAGCAAGAAGTGCGACCGATACCGAACCCACACCACCGGCAGCGCCGGTTACCAGCACTTCACGGCCTTGCTTTTCAATCATGCCCCAGTCTTCCAAAGCATTGACGCACAAAGCAGCAGTATAACCGGCAGTGCCGATCGCCATCGCCTGTTCCGGTGTGAACGCATCCGGCAAACGGGTCAGATGTTCCGGCTTGATACGCTGAAAGCGCGAATAACCGCCCCATTCTGTTTCCGACAGACCCCAGCCATTGACCACAACGCGGTCACCGGTTTTCCAGAGGTCAGAACGGCTTTCCACCACGGTTCCTGCCAGATCAATGCCACCAACCATAGGCAGACGACGTGCAATGCGTCCCTTACCGGAAATTGCCAAACCATCTTTATAATTGAGGCTGGAATGGGAAATTTCTACCAGCACATCGTGATCGGGCAGGTCGTTAAGGCTCAATGTTTTGATGCTGGCGCGCGGCTTGCCATCAACATCCTCAATAACCATCGCATTGAATGAATTTGTCATATCGTACTCTTCCGTCTTAATGCTACAGGCTTATTTCTGGGTGCGGCCAAGCATGTAAAATTCGTCATTCGGGCGCATGCTGGTGACATTGGCAATACGGTTTGACATGCCAAAGAATGCGGTAATCGCGGTCATGTCCCAGATGTCTTCTTCGGTGAAGCCATGAGATTTCAGTGTATCGAAATCATCTTCCCCTACTTCATAAGCGCGTGCCGACACTTTCGAAGCAAATTCGAGCATCGCTTTCTGGCGCGGCGTAATATCGGCTTTGCGGAAATTCAGTGCAACCTGATCGGCAATCAGCGGGTTTTTCGCACGGATACGCAAAATCGCCCCATGAGCAACAACGCAATATTGGCACTGATTGACGGTGCTGGTGGCAACCACAATCATCTCACGCTCAGCAATGGTGAGATTACTAGGGCGTTCCATCAAAGCATCATGATAAGCCATAAACGCTCTGAATTCATCAGGACGATGTGCTAGCACCAAAAACACATTCGGGATAAAACCGGATTTATCGCTCACATCTTTGATGCGTGCAGCAATATCTTCCGGCAGATCTTTTAATTCAGGCACAGGAAAGCGGCTGATAGGCTTATCAGTCATAACAGGCTCCATAAATGGCTCGTTTAAAGGCTTTAAGACCCATGTTTGCGGGTGGAATAACCACCCGCAAATGAGGGCTATTTACTTATTCTTCTCGGCATATTGGCGCTTGCCGTCCTGCACCGCTTCATAAAGCGTGGTGGCAGCAGCAGGCAGATCTTTCAAAAGGGCTGAATGAGTATCACCCACCTTGTCAGCCCAGACTTTTTGCTGCTCTTCGCTCAATGTTACAAACTTGCCGCCATCAGCTTCAAACTTGCTGACCTGTGCCTTTTCATCATCATCCTGACGCTGGCGCATTTCATCAGTTGAAGGCATCGAGCTTTTCAGCAGTGCCTGAATTTCGGCAGGCAAACCGTCATAGAAGCGCTTATTGACGAAGAAAATCTGCTCATGATGATATTGATGGGTCTGCGTATAGGTTTTAGCAAACTGCGCCGCAGGCGTGGTGACATAGAAGGTAAATGGCAGATCGCCGCCTTCAACCATGCCCTGCTCCAAACCGGTGAAGAAATCCGGCAATGAGAGCTGTACGCCGTTCACACCGACATTTTGCCAGAAAGCACGCGCCGATGCTGCCGGTGGAATGCGGAAACGCTGACCGGCAATATCATCCGGTGTCGAGCAAGTGGTTTTACAGAACATGTTTGACCAGCCTGCATCACCAAGACCGATCACCACCAGTCCGTTTTCTTCAAAGATTTTTTCCAGAGCCGGACGCACGACATTGTCAGTTGCCCAACGGCGCTGCGCGTCATTGTCCCACAAATAAGGCATCGAAAGTACAGCAGCCGGCGGAATAGAAACAGCCGAACCGGCAAGACCGGTAGTGCCGATTTCCAAGCGACCACGGATTACCTGCTGGGTCATTTCCTGATCATTGGCAACCAGCTGATATTCAATTTTATAATCATCACCGGCTTGCTTGTTGAAGTTGGTGATGAAGGTCTGGATAATGCCATCCATCATCGAGCCCGGTCGCAGCGAACCTGCAATACGCATGGTTTCTGCGGCCTGCACAGTGCCGCTGAACGACACTGTGGCTGCAAGCGCCGAGAACACGGCCAGAGTTGTTAGTTTTTTCATGCTAGTCCCTCCCAAACTATTATGGTTTTTATTCAAATTGCGTGATGAATTTAGTGATCAGATAGCCGTCGAAAGCTTCCGAACCGCCTTCGCTGCCATAGCCACTATCTTTAATGCCCCCGAACGGTGTTTCCGGCAGTGCAAGGCCTAAGTGATTGATTGTCACCATGCCGCTTTCCAATCCGTCCGACACTTGCGTGACGGTCTTGCTGGATTGGGTGAAGACATAAGACGCCAGACCAAATGGCAGGCTGTTGGCACGGCGCAGCACATCATCGGTATCTTTAAATGAGGTCACCGCTGCAATCGGGCCAAACGGCTCTTCGGTCATCAATCGTGAATCTTCCGGCGGGTTAAACACCACTGTCGGCGCATAGAAATGGCCGCGATTGCCGATGCGCTCGCCGCCGCACATGATCTTGGAACCATTGCCGCGTGCTTCCTGCACAAAACCATCAATCGCTTCAACGCGACGCGCATTGACCAATGGCCCCATCTGGCTGTCGGCATCCAGACCATTCCCAACTTTTACCTTGGCAATATTGGCGCTGAAGCGTTCCAAAAACTGCTCCTGCACTTTTTCATGCACATAAAACCTTGTCGGTGAAACACAAACCTGACCGGCATTTCTGACCTTTGAAGCAGCCATAATATCGGCAGCGCGTTCCACATCCGCATCAGGGAAAATCAGCACCGGCGCATGGCCGCCAAGTTCCATTGTCGAGCGCTTCATATGGAGTGATGCTAAGGAAGCCAGCTGCTTGCCAACCGGCACCGAACCGGTGAAGCTCACTTTAGCGGTGATCGGCGAGGCAATCAGATAGCTGGAAATTTCTGCCGGTACACCCCAGACCAGATTGAGACAACCATCCGGCAGACCTGCATCCTGCATAGCGCGCGCCAGCGCCACCACTGCACTTGGTGTTTCTTCAGGGCCTTTGAGAATAAGCGTACAACCGGAACCAATGGCGGCTGCAATTTTGCGGATTGCCTGATTGGCCGGAAAATTCCACGGCGTGAAAGCCACACAAACGCCGATCGGCTCACGCACAACAAGCTGACGTACATTTTCAGCACGAGCCGGAATGACACGACCATAAATGCGGCGGCCTTCTTCTGCATGCCAGTCAAGCAAATCGGCACAAGCCATGATCTCGCCACGCGCTTCCACAAATGGCTTGCCCTGATCAAGTGTCATATTACGGGCAATTTCATCAGCACGTTCACGGATCAGATCACCGGCACGGCGCATGATTTTGGAGCGCTCCATCGGCGAGCTTTTCTTCCAGCTGCGGAATGCTTTCTGCGCCGCATCCAAAGCCGCATCCAGATCATCGCGGGTCGCATGCGGCAGACGTGCCAGCACCTGTTCGTCAGCAGGGTTGAAAACATCTTCACCCTTGCGACCACCTTCTTCACCAATCCAACGGCCATTGATCAGAAGTTGCAGTTTTTCAGAATACATTTTCATCTCCACTCAATTTCAAGAGCATTTCCAGCAAAAAATCAGATAAAGGCTTCAATCAGGAACGGGCCTTTGCGCGAACAAGCATGAGCAAACAGATCGGCAAATTCCTCAGCCGTGGAAGCGCGTGCACCTTCCACACCCATGCCTTTGGCAAGGCTCACCCAATCCAATGTCGGGTTCACCAGATCAAGCATATGCGTTGCATTGCGTCCGGCAACACCGGCACCAACATTTTTCAACTCATGATGCAGGATCGCATAACGCTGATTGGCAAAAATAACGGTGACAATATCCAGCTCTTCACGCGCGTGCGACCACAGCGCCTGAAGCGTATACATGCCGCTGCCATCAGCTTGCAAAGCCACCACTTTGCGATCTGGGCAGGCAATTGCCGCACCCGTTGCCAATGGCAAACCGATACCGATTGCACCACCGGTTAATTGCAGAAAATCATGCGGTGCCGATGAATGGGTGAAGTTAAAAAAATCACGCCCTGAACTGATGGATTCGTCCACCACAACCGCATTTTCCGGCATCAACGCACCAATAACGGTGGCGATCTTGTTAGAATTTAACTGACCTGTCGGCAAAATAGCTTTTTCACGCTTGTTGAGCGTTACCGGTGCATTGGCAGGAATGCCCAATTCATCTGCCAGCCATTGCAGTGCATGGATCAGATCGCATGTATTATCCGCATAAGGAATAACCGTTGCTTCCGGCTTTAAAAATGTGCTCGGCTTGCCCGGATAAGCAAAAAACGCCACCGGTTCTTTCGCGCCAATCAGGATCATCTGATCGACATCGGCAAGATCGGCTGTTGCATCTTCTGCTCGATATTTAACACGGTCAATCGCCACACGGCCAGCACCGCGCTGCATACGGCCATTGGATTGCTGGGCAAGAATGCGCACACCTGTGCTTTCCGCAATGCGGCCTGCAATTACCAAGCCTTCTTCACGCAGTGCCATGCCGGAAAGCAACAACATTGTGCGCTTACCATTGCGGATAGCACTTGCTGCTTCGCGCACCGCTTCCTCGCTCACCTGCTGAGGTTTTGGTTTGGCACGTGGTGTCACCTTGCCATTCTGCACTTCATTCCATGCCGCATCGGCAGGCAAAATGAGTGTCGCAATTTGGCCGGGCTTAGCACTTGCCACTTCAATCGCATCACTGGCATCATTGATCACATCATCAGAGGATTTGGTGGTGCGCACCCATGCCGAAACCGGCTTGGCAATACCTTCAATGTCACTGGTCAGCGGTGCGTCATATTGCAAATGGTAGGTCGCGTGATCACCGACAATATTGACCATCGGTGTAAAAGCACGTCGTGCATTGTGCAAATTCGCAATACCATTGCCAAGGCCGGAGCCCAAATGAAGCAGCGTTGCCGCAGGCTTATCGGCCATGCGGGCATAGCCGTCTGCCGCGCCCGTCACCACGCCTTCAAACAGGCCGAGAACGCAGCGCATTTCCGGTTTCCGGTCGAGAGCTGCCACAAAATGCATTTCCGATGTACCCGGATTTGCAAAACAGACATCAATCTCATGCGCAAGCAGCGTATCGCAAAGGGCGTCAGCACCGTTCATTTTCATCTTTTGTCCTAACTTACCAAGGCAGATATTTCTTACTGTTTAAGTGACATGCCGCAAAGCACATGCGACATGTCCGGTTGAGAAACGCGATCCGCTTACGGGACAAACATGAACACGAGTTGCGGAACAAAGGTTGTAATAAGCAACGGGATCAGCATCAGCAGCACAAAAGGCCAGACCCCGCGCACAATGGTGGTAAAGCTTTCTTTAAAGACACTCATCGCCACGAATAGATTGATACCGACAGGCGGGGTGATGTAGCCAATCTCAAGATTGACTGTAGTGATCACACCCACATGCACCGGATCAAAACCATGTGCCTGCATCAATGGAAGCAGCAATGGCGAGAGGATCAGAATGGCTGAACCCACATCCATGAAGCAACCGGCAATCAGCAAGATCACGTTCATTGTCAGACCAGCCGTTACCGGATTGGTGATCCACTGGCTGAGCCACTCAACCAGCATTTTCGGAATGCCTTCATAGTCGAGAATGGTGTTGAAACTACCTGCAATCGCCAAAAGCGGCAGCAGGGTTCCGAACAAACGCACGGACTCGCCCAACATAGCGGTAAAGTCTTTCATTGTCAGATCGCGATAGATCAGACCTTCAACCGCCAAGGCATAAACAAGCGATACAACAGCGGCTTCCGTTGCGGTGAAATAGCCAGTGTAAATACCGCCAAGCAACAGAACCGGCAAGAACATGGCAGGCCCGCCGCGTCGCATAGCAGTCAGCAAGCGACGGAAAGAGAATTGACCGCGTGCTCTGATCGGCGCAACAATCACACAATAAACAACGAAGAAAACTGTCATCAACAGGCCGGGACCAATGCCGCCCATGAACAATTTTACAATCGAAGTATCAGTGATAATGCCATAAAGCATCATCGGAATAGATGGCGGAATGAGAATGCCAAGCGTACCGCCAGAGCACAAAAGCCCCAAAGCCAAATGCTTGGAATAGCCTTCACGCAACAAAGCCGGATACATAATTGAGCCGATAGCTGCCAGTGTCACAATGGACGAGCCGGAGATAGCTGCAAAAACCGCACAAGCCAGAATGGTTGCAACCGCCAAACCGCCACGAATATTGGCGGTCAGCTCAATCATAATATCAATGAGGCGCTGTGCAATCACACCGCGGCTCATAATATTACCAGCCAGAATAAACATCGGAATTGGCAACAGCACGTCACGATCGACGGTGAACCATAAATCCTGAATGAAAAATTCGACCGATGAATTGCGCGCCACAAACTGGTGAACACACATGACCGCAAAGGCCAGCACAAGCACCATTGGCTGACGCAAAACTACGAGTAAGAGACTGCTCGCTGTAATCAGAAAACCGGTCATATGTCACCTCCGCCGTCCCGTGGACGCAGAGCCGGAACCACTACAAACATCAAAAATTTGATCGCTGCAAAACCAAAGGCAAAAATCAGCACGCTCTGAATGGCCCAGATATTCACGGGCAGCGTCATATCGCGCTCGCCGATCGAATAAGTGCTGTAGATGAAAAGATAGCTCGCATAAGCAAGACCGAGGCACAAAAGGCAGGACAGAAAATCTGCCAAACGCGCGGCAAGGGCATCAAATTTTTCTGGCACCAATTTGTCGAGCACTGTCGGGCGCAAATGGCCACCATGCGAAATTACGTAAGAAAAGCCCATGATACCGGCAACAGCCATGCAATAAACGGCCACGCGCTGCGCACCAAAAACACCTTGCCCCAGCACTTCACGGCCAAAAATGTCGACCACAAGCGCCACAGTGCCTGCAATAAAGAAGACGTAACAAACGACAGTTTCGATTTTGACGATCAGATTATAAAGGCAGCGTAATACAGGTGAAACCTGCCCGCTTGCCTCGCTCACTGATGATAGATTTTCTGTTTTTTCCATCGCTCAATCTCATATTTTGCGGAAAATATATTGGCTATATTTTGCGCGGCTCACATTTTGCGTGGTTGCTGTCCGTAGGTGCGGAATTTTTGCAAAACAGTAGTGATCTCTTCGTCACTCAACACCGGCGGTTCGCCGAGCGGCAGGCAAAGCAGATATTGCGTTGCCAGTTCTTCTACTGTCACTGCCAATGCCAAGGCACGGGCAATCGAAACATGCCCCGCCAGCACACCGTGATGTGCCATCAGGCAGGCACGGCGGCCTTCCATCGCGATGAGAAGTTCATCAGCCAGTTCTTGCGTGCCGAAGGTTGCATAACCGGAGCAGCGGATGTCTTTGCCGCCGGCAGCTGCAATCATATAATGGATGGCAGGAATGGACTTCTTCATCACCGACAAAGCGGATGCATGGGTGGAATGGGTGTGAACCAGAGCATTGAGATCGTCGCGCGCTTGTAAAACGTCACGATGAAAACGCCATTCGCTGCTTGGCAGAATGTCGCCTTCAAAATTCCCTTCCCAGTCCAGCTGCACAATATGTTCAGGTTTCAACTGTTCATAAGGAATGCCAGTGGGCGAAATCAGCAAACCATTGCCGTTGCGCACACTGATATTGCCTGACGTTCCCCGATTGATGCCAAGCTTGTTCATATTGCAACAAGCATCAATCAGTTCTTGTCTGAGTGCTCTCTCCTCCGGCGAAAATGACATTTTCGCACCCCCCTTTAGTGTCTGTGTTTGAAACGCGCTTAAACTCCCGCGCGCGTTTCAGGTGGTAATCTCGCGTGGCAAAACAGCAGCGTAGTCTTTTAACTCCAGCCCTGCTTCAGCCAATAATTCTTCCGTATGTTCAGCAAAAGCTGGTGGTTTCATCCGGTAGCTTGCCGGTGTGCGTGACAATTTCACCGGACTGCCCGTACCACGATAATCCTCAATATCAACAATCATGCCGCGCGCATGAGTGTGCGGATCATTGACAACTTCATCAATGCTGCGCACGGCACCGCATGGCACACCGGATGTCACCAAGGTTTCAGCAATCACCGCACATTCATGGTCAACCAATGCGGCTTCCAACTCGACCTTCAAGGCATCACGATTTTTATTGCGCTCCGCATTGCTGACAAAACGCGGATCCTCTGCCACATGCGAAATATTTAAAATTTTGCACAAAGTGGCGAACTGGCGATTATTGCCAACGGCCAAAAACAGAGCACCGGTTTTGGTGGCATAAGTGTCGTAAGGCGAAATATTCGGATGCGCATTGCCGGAAGGCTTTGCCACTTTGCCGTTGAGATAAAAATTCGGCAAATGCGGATGCAGTAATGAAACACCACAATCATAAAGTGCCGCTTCAACAAACTGGCCTTTGCCGCTTGTGTTGCGCTCTTGCAATGCCAGCAAAACGCCAATCGCAGCATTAAGACCCGTCACCATATCAACAACCGGCAGTCCAACGCGCAATGGTTCGCCGCCACGCTCGCCATTCACACTCATAATACCGCTGAGCGCCTGAATGGCCGCGTCATAGCCCGGACGTCCACCATAAGGACCATCCGCTCCAAAGCCCGAAACACGGCAATGCACTAAACGCGGGAAGCGTTGCGCCAGCATCTCCTGCCCGATGCCCCATTTTTCCAATGTGCCGACTTTAAAATTTTCAACGAAAACATCAGCCGTTTCAAGCATGTGCAAGAGCAGTTCACGTCCCGCTTCTTGCGAGAAATCAACCGACATGCCTTTTTTGTTGCGGTTCAGCCCCAGAAAATAACTGGCCGCATCGCCCAGAAACGGCGGCCCCCAGCCACGGGTTTCATCACCCTGCGGCGGCTCGATTTTAATCACTTCCGCGCCGTGGTCAGCCAGAATTTGCGTGCAGTAAGGCGCACCTAAAACACGGCTGACATCAATCACCCGCAAGCCTGCCAACGCACCCTGCGCGTGGTTTTGGTGTTGCCCTTGATTATGATTGTCCGAATTTGTCATTATGCCCCCTCACATTTCTTTCAAAATCGCCGAACCAAAACCGCTATTGAAGATCAGCGGTCATCAATTCTGCAAATTGCGGATAGGTTTCAGCCAGCTCCTCCAGCACCTCCCCGCGTAACAATTTCAAAGTCTCGGTGTCAGGATCAGGCGTTGCGCCCAAATCATCAGCCACATCAAAAGCAAAGCCGGTCGCTTCACGAATATTATCCAATGTTTGCCCCGGATGGATGCTTTTGAGCACGAAGCACGCTTTCTTTTTATCAAAATGAAACAAGGCACGGCTGGTCAGCAATGCATGCGGCCCGCCATTACGCTCGACATTCGGCGCGGATGTGCCCGGCGCACTGATAAAATCCACCTTCTCCACCAGCACACGCGGGCTATGCTCCTCCCGAAACAAAATGACGCGCGGCACCTGAAAATAGAGAAAGCTGGAGCCAAAAGATCCAGGCCAGCGCACTTTGCTCTGCGGATATTCGCCCACACCCACCAGATTAATATTGCCTTGGCCGTCAATCTGCCCGCCGCCCAAGAAAAACGCATCAATGCGTCCCTGCGCTGCGCAATCAAACAATTCCACACTGCCATTAGTGAAGAAATTATGTTTGACCGAACCAAGAATAGAAATGCGAACAGGCAGATTACCGGCCGCTTTTTCACGCGCACGCAACAACATGGAAGCTGCCGCCGGAATGGGAGATGACGCCCCCACCGCCACATGGCGCACTCCTTGCAAAAGACCAGCAATGGTTACAATCAAACGCTCACGATCAGTTACGGGTTTCATGCGCCTTGCTCCTGCATCCATGAAGCAGTTGCCAGATAATCGGCAAAGCCTTCTTCTGTCTGTGCGGCCTTGGCGTAAACAGCTATTTCTTGAGCATCCGCCGGATATTCACCCCAAACACCATAAGGTGTGGCACCATTTGGCACATGGGCGACAGCATCCACATAAAGCGCCGGCAAAACACCAGCCGCTATCACTTCATCATCAAGCAGATTATCCTGGCTAATTTTTTCAACCGTAATCAATGTGTGTTTGGCCGCATAAGCCATCGTTGCCAATTCACGCCGCCGTCCAATCCAGATATTGCCGTATTTGTCGGCCAGCGGCGCATGAAAGAGCGCATAATCCGGCTGAATGGCAGGGATCAGTACAAGCGGATCATTTTCCCCGAACGGATTGTCGATCAGTTTCCAATCCTTGCGGTTCTTAAAAACGTCAGAGCCAATAAGTCCACGGATCGGTAAAAACGGCACGCCTTTTTGTGCAGCGATCAATCCCGCATGAATGGCCGGACATGTGGCATCCATCAGTTTAATCGAGCCTTGTTTAACCGCACGGTTGAAACATGGCGCCCCGCCTGCCTCACCAAGACTGACAGCACTGGTTTCCACGCAAGCAACCAGACCTGCACCCACCAACATATCCACCTGCATGCCGCCGGTCGGCACACAAATAAGATGCAAACCACCAATATTTTGACGGATGATTTCGGCAGTGCCCGCCATTGAAACACCAGCATAATCCACCGGCACTGCCAGTTTTGCTCCGCTCGGGATACGCGCAACCAGTTCTGACAGATTAACACGCTCTGTCATGGCTTTATGCCTTATCCGTATTGAAATAATTGCCTAAATCAAAAGCGGAGAAAATACCGCGACTGGTGACAACGCCCGACACCAAATGCGGCGGTGTCACGTCAAAAGCCGGATACCAGCCCTTAGCTAATGGAGAAGCAGTGCGCAGGCCTAAGCAATGCAAGCTTTCCTGCGGGTCGCGATCTTCCATCGGCACATCAGCAGCCGTTTTTGCTGATTTATCCGGTGTCTGCACCATGGCGAAATAAGGCAGGCCAAAATGATTAGCCGAAAGCGCATGTTGCAAAGTACCAACCTTGTTGATGACATGGCCGGACATCGAAACACGATCAGCAGCGGTCATCAAACGGCTGATTTTACCAAGGCTCATAGCATGGGCGCCCATATTGTCGGTAATAACCGTTACCTCAATGCCCATTTCAGCCAGACTATGAGCGGTCAAACGAGCACCCTGCAAATAGGGGCGCGTTTCCGAGCAATAAAACTGAAATTTTTTGCCCATCCGCAGGGCAGCGGCGGCAGTTTCAACAATGGTGGATTCTGCCCAGCAATGGGTCAAAACCGTATCACCATCCTCAATCACACGGCCACCATATTCACCCAAATTACGTGCGGTCTGGCGCTTGGCAGCCCAGATTTCCTGCACACGAGCTTCAAAGTCACTCAAAAACCGATCACCATCCAGCACAAGGCTTTTCGCATCTTTCAAAAGCTGCGCAATGACGTGGGCAATGTGATTATTGGTGGCGCGGGTCGCAACCAAGCGCGCCCCGTCTTTTTGCATTGAACCCAAACGCTCACTAGCAGACTTCAATTTCGCAGCTTCACGCGCTGCCAATACCATACCCGCACTGGCCGCATAAAAAGGGCCGCCGCTTTGTGTCACCATCTCCTCGATGGCAACCGCAACATCTTCAACTGTCTTGCAGGTGACAAATGTTGTTTCAAACGGGAAAACGCGTCGGTCGAGAATACGGACGCAATCCGGCTCAAGCAAAACGCTTTCGCGCATAATGGTAGGCATGGTGATCATTTGCATAATTTCCTCCAAGCAGGCTCATATCGCTCCCAATATGTTATTTGCCCGCTTGAAAGATATTATCATATCAAAATTTAATAATTGCAATATTTAAATTTTTTATACCAAAAAAGACTATTTTACAGCCTCATGACTGGAGCGCCAGTCCTGTGCTTCCGCATATTTAACCCGTAAATAGTCCATTAATTCAATAAAGGCCTCTTCGGCAGCACGATTATTCCGGCTATAGATCGCCATCAGAATACGACGATGCAGTCCGCAAATAATCATCCGGTCGCGGAATTTGAACATCACCATATTGGCAGGTGGAATCAATACTTCCAGCAATCCTTGCAGGAAGAAGCTATAAACACCATTGCCGGTGGCAGCCGCAATTGCCTGATGAAAACCAACATCAGCCGCGCAAAATTCCACGTCGCTGATCGAGGCATCTTCTTGCTGTAACAGCAATTTTTCCATATTGATCAGGTCTTCATCGGTGCGTCTTTGCACGGCATAAGACAAGCAAATAAGCCCGGTATCGTGGCGAAATTCAGCAATATCAACCAGAGAAAACGAGCCGAGACTGCTCAGCAACATCATGATGCCGACCATGTTTTCGCGCGCTTGTTCAAAGCTTGGGCGATTGACGAAAGTACCACCTCCAGGCCCGCGCTTGGAGCGCACCAAATGCTGGGCAGCCAAACGCTTCAGCACTTCACGGATGGTTGGCCCCGAAACACCATAATGCTCCGCCAGCTCCTCTTCCGTCAGCAAGCGTTCACCGATTTTGAGATCACCGTTCAAGATACTATCACGGATGTCATCAGCGATCTGGCGCGTGATATTGCGCGGTGTTGTCGTATCCGCAGAATTTTCAACCGTCAGGTCGTTTTTCAAATCACTCATAGCTACCTTCTTCACTCCCACCCTTGCAGCATGCCGTAATCTGCGCTCTATAACAATAGATATTGACAGCGAAATTCTAAATTGTGATATGATAATTAAACGAATGCGTAGAATAATATGATCTGATTAATGGGAGAATAGTCAGATCATGCTCATTTTGCCCCTGTTTTGAGAAAACCATTTGGAGGAAACTCAAACACATCTGCAAAATGTCTGACAGAATCTCTTCCGGAAACTGAGGCATTATGACGGACGCAGCCAACCAGCCATTGGCGAAAGCTTTTAATGAAGAGACGCTAAAGCGTTACATCGCATCGCAGCCCCATCTTCATCAAATATTCGGCAATGATTTAAGCGATGTGCGCGTTGATGAAATTGGCGACGGCAATTTAAACTTTGTTTTCTTCGTCACCAATAAGCAAGCGGCACTCGCTTTCAAACAGGCGCTGCCATATTCACGCATGTCAGGCGGTGCACGCGCCTTAACCTGCGAGCGACTGGCATTTGAAACCGCAGCTTTGCGCGAATTTGCACGCCTTGCACCGGATTACATTCCGCATATCCATCATTTTGACACCGAGCAGTCTTTGATGGTGATGGAGTTTTTGTCCCCCCATATCATCATGCGCAAAGGCATGATTGATGGCGTGGAATATCCAAAATTTGCCGATCATATTTCAACATATCTGGCCAAATGTCTTTATGGCACCTCGGATTTTGCACTCGATCCGTCAAAAAAGCGCGAAATGGTGGCCTATTTCGCCCGTAATGTTGAATTATGCGAGATTACCGAACGCTTGATTTTCAACGAGCCATTTATGGCTTCCGACAGCAATCGCTGGACAAGCCCGGCTTTGGACGAAACAGTCCATGCCATCCAAAATAATCTGGCGCTGAAATTACGCGTGGCCGATCTCAAATACAAATTTCTCACCCGCTCTGAAGCTCTGCTTCATGCCGATCTTCATTCCGGCTCAATCATGCTGACTGAGGATGAAACCAAAGTCATTGATCCTGAATTTGCGGTTTTCGGGCCGATGGCGTTTGATATCGGCATTCTGATCGGCAATTTGCTGATCAATTATTATGCACAGGAAGCCTATGCAACAGCGGAGAATGACCGCGCCGCTTATCGCCTTTCTGTGCTGAAAATGATCGAAGATATCTGGTCAGGTTTCATAGAAAAATTCAGCCATCTTTGGCACGAAGGCCGGACAGGGGGCGCTTATAGTGATCAAGGTTTTGCGCAAACCAATGGCGCAACTGTTACAGCGCTTGACACCGTGCTGCATGATTATCTCGACAATCTTTTGCAGGACAGTATCGGCTATGCTGCCACAGAAATGATCCGCCGCACCGTTGGCCGCGCCCATGTCATTGATGTTGATATGATTAAAGATGATGAAAATCGTGCGGGCATTGAGAAAAAAATCCTGCAATTTGCAGCACAAATCCTGCAAAGCCCGAAGAAATATAAATCTATTGCTGAATTTCTGGAGCCTGCAAAACAGGCAAAATAGATCATCTTTGAAGCAAAACTAATGAGAAGCCGGCGGCGTCAAAATTTTTCTGATGCAACCGGCTTTTTGCCTTTTAAAAGTCGCCATCATCTCGTTCTCTTACATTATTGGTTTTTTAGTCAAACCATGTAATTGTCTCATCAGTTTAGTTGCCCTTTAACGTGTAAGATTTGCTTTGATGACAACGCACTCAGAAAACGCCTCCACGCTCTCGCAACCGGTTATTATTGTGCGCACCGGACAGGACGCACAAAATCCTCATATCGGCATTTTAACCATCGGCGACTGGAGCGTGAAATGCTCCACCGGCCGCAATGGTCTGGTAAATGCTGCTGATAAGCGCGAAGGGGACGCCAAAACGCCGATTGGCCGCTATCCGCTGCGTTATGGATTTTATGATCCTACAGTTTTCAGTGATGCTTTCCGCAGCTTTGATTTTCCGTTTTTGCCAAAGCCGGAAAATTATCGCTGGAGCGAAGATTCGAACAGTGAATTTTACAATCAACTCGTTTTTGAAACCGATGAAAACCAGCCTTCGCGCCGTGGTGAAAGACTGTTTGATGTCTTTATTCCGGTCGGCTGGAATGATGCCGTGCCGGTTAAAGGTACAGGTTCTGCAATTTTCATCCATGCGGCGCGCCCTGATTATAGCGGCACAGCCGGTTGTGTGGTTGTAGCGCATGAGCATTTGGAAGAACTTGCCCGCCGTTTGAAGCCAGGCATGATGATTGATATTCAATCAGCAAGTGCCACAAATGATAATCTTGGCGATAAGACGGGCAAATAAATGCAAAGCAATCTCACTTCGATCGAAACAGTCAGTTTTTACGGACTGCATAAAGGCCCGCGCCTGATTGTTACCGGCTCCGTGCATGGCAATGAGCCCGCTGGCCCCTTGGCAATTGCTCGTCTCATGGAAGAATTCCGCTCCGGCAAACGGCAATTATTGCGCGGTCAGGTGACATTCGTGCCGGTCGTTAATGGGCTGGCGCGTCATAATAATACTCGTATCGGCGACCGTAATCTCAATCGCAACTTAGCCGAAAGCGCCATTCCGCAGGATAATGAAGACCGTGTGGCCAATGTCCTGTGCCCGCTTTTTCGTAGTGCTGATGTGCTGATTGACCTCCATTCATTTAATTCACAAGGCCACGCTTTTGCGCTTATCGGCCCGCATGACAATGATGGTGAACTTGAGCCTTTCAAATATGCGAAAGCTGAAGAAAAACTGGTCAAATCCTTCGGCCTGCCGATGGTCGTTTATGGCTGGCTTCCTGCCCATGAAAAAGCGCTCGAAATGAAGCGCCAAGCGGGTGTGACCGAAGATCTTGCCTCATTGCATGGTGTCGGAACCACTGAATATATGCGCTTTTCCGGCGGCTATGCCATTACGGTTGAGTGTGGCCAGCACCTTGACCCCCAAGGGCCGCAGGTCGGTTATGATTGTGTCGTCAACGGCATGCTGACACTGGGAATGATTAAAGGCATACAGCCAAAAGTGCCCGCCCCGCGCACTTTAGAAATCTGCGATCCGATTTTAAGCCAGCATCCTGATGATCGTCTGGTCAAACATTTTACCGCCGGTGAAGCGGTCAAAGCAGGCGAGATTATCGGCAAACGTGCTGACGGGCGTGATATTGTCATGCCTTATGACGGCGCCATTATCTTTGCCTCGCTTTCAGCCGATTTGCATGAGGAGCTTTGTTTCCTCTGCAAAGACAGCGATCGCTTAAAAAGCTAATATTAAAAAGGCAGCATTTTCAAATGCTGCCTTTTTTATTTTATGCAGTGAGCAATGTCAGCGTGTAAACCGCGAACAGCACCAGATGCAAAAGCCCCTGAATAGCGGTGGTTTTCTGCCCCAGATAGGTAAAAGCGCTCAAACCGATCGTCAGTGCAAAAAGCACGGTTTCAATGGCTGAAATACCAAAGATCACGGTTTTTCCGGTCAATAGGCCAATTGCCAGCACCGCCGGAACCGTCAGGCCGACCGTCGAAACAAATGCCCCAAGACATAGATTAACCGCGCGCTGCGTTTCATTATTCAGCGCTGCTTTAACCGCCGTGATAGATTCCGGCGTGAAAACAATGATAGCAATCAACAAACCGCCAAGCGCAATCGGCGCGCCGGTTGTTGCCACGCCATAATCAATGATGATTGCCAGATATTTGGACAACAAAACAATCGGCACCATGAAAGCGACAAGCTTGATGGCATGGCCAATGTTTTTGCGCATATCAAGCCGCACTTTTTCAACCTGTTCGCCCTCAGCGCTTTCAACGCGGGCAATCGACATCGCCCCCATTGGCGGCTGCTGAAAGTGCGTTTTATATTGCCCCATCTGGAAATATAGAAAACTCGCATAAATCAGGATCGTTAGGCTGGCGATAACCACTGCCTGTATGGCAGAAAAGCCACCTAAATTTTGCAGCAATGTATTGGGCAGCAAAAATGCCATGCCTGCCAGCACGATAATCATCGACACATAAGACAATGCGCCTTGAGCATTATACTCCTGCTCGCCATGGCGCAATGCTCCGGCCAGCAAACAAAGGCCGGTGACCAAATTCATGATGATCATCATCACCGCAAAAATTGAATCACGCCCGATAGTTGGCGCCTCACCCGGCCCCAACAGCACCGAAACAATCAAAATCACTTCGATTAAGACGATCGATAAGGTCAGGATAAGCGTCCCGTAAGGCTCGCCCAATTGTTGCGCCAATTCATCCGCTTCATGCACCACACCAAAAGATGCGGCCAAAATCGTCGTAAACAAAATTGCAAAGCCGATGAGTGCCGTGCCAAGCGACATTTCTGCACTGAACCAATTTGAGCCAAACAGTAAAAATACAGCCACCACGCACCAGATGGTGATGAGTTTGAAAGCGGTGACAAGCTGGGGGGAATGTGTCAGTCGGGACATTTTTAAACAACCACTTTTGGGGTCGTCCCCGCCTGAATTACACTGTTCGGGTCGTCCCGAATGCGGCTTCATAAAAAAGCAGTGATCTCTTATCTCATCGAGATAATGTACATGCCGGATTAATCGTCCGGCTTGCTTTTGCCTTATATATAAAAATCACCGCAGTTTCAAACAAGGTTTTGCAGGCTTAATCTCTTTCTTATGTCGATCAATTTCCCCCTTCGCCGATCTGCGAATGAATGCTGCATCTTCGCGTTTATTCTGCGACTCAAATTATAGATAAAATTGTAAAACTGTTTCTAAAAAATCTGCTCGCCTCCCATTTAAAATCGTAGAAATCAGGAAATATATGCCCTTCCTCTAAATTCCTCTAATTTCAATCGGCTAAAATTTCAAATTTTACATAATAATTATAATGACTTATTTAAATTATCTATAATTATTACCAGCAATCCTTCTCACTTAAAAAATAATAGATTATTTAGCTTGCATTTTTAAAGTTCGATCACTTATTATAGATAATTCAGAATAATCGGAGATTATAATATGCTGGTAACGGCAAAACAAAGCCTCGCTCCTTCCACTTTGGTCAAAAAATTTGGCCTTGTGCTGTGCGCAGCAACTCTCATTACCATCGCTGCAAAGGTGCAAATCCCATTCTGGCCGGTTCCAATGACCTTACACACATTGGCAGTCCTGACATTATCGGTCGCTCTCGGGCCACGTCTCGGTTTTGCGGCAATGGCCACTTATCTCGCCGCTGGCCTAAGCGGTTTACCGGTTTTTTCCGGCTCACCTGAGCGTGGCATCGGTTTTGCCTATGCGATGGGGCCAACGGGCGGCTATTTGATCGGTTATTTGCTCGCCAGCTGGCTGACACCAACTTTGGCTGCTTCAGGCAATCTCCTGCGCACAGGTGCTGCCATGCTGATCGGGTTGGCTGTGACCTATATTTGCGGCCTGCTCTGGCTGACAGCATTTGTACCCGCCAGCAATCTGGTGGCCACCGGTCTCACCCCATTCTTATTTGGCGATCTGGTTAAAGTCGCTTTAAGCGTTGCGCTTATTTGTGGCTGGCAAAGCTTTGCTAAGGGAAGAAACCCATGATCCGCACCGACTGGAGCATGGAAGAAGCGCGTATTATTCACGCGCTGCCCTTCCCCGATCTCATGCACCGTGCACAAGACATTCATCGTCACTATTTCGACCCTACAGTGATTGAAACAGCAAGCCTTTTATCAATTAAAACCGGTGGTTGCCCGGAAGATTGCGGCTATTGCTCACAAAGCGCCCACCATGACACCGGCGTCAAAGCCACCAAGCTGATGGATGTCGATGATGTGCTAAAGGCCGCGCGGCGTGCCAAAACATCAGGTGCGCAACGCTTTTGCATGGGTGCTGCATGGCGTAGCCCGAAAAACCGTGACATGGACAAGCTTTGCGCCATGGTCAAAGGTGTGCGCGAAATGGGTTTGGAAACCTGTATGACGCTTGGCATGTTATCGCCGGAACAAGTTGCGCAACTCAAAGCCGCAGGGCTCGATTTTTATAATCATAATATTGATACATCGCCTGAATATTACCGCGAAATTGCAACCACCCGAACCATGGAAGACCGCTTGGAAACAGTGGAGCATGTGCGCAAAGGCGGTATTAAAGTCTGTTGCGGCGGCATTTTGGGTATGGGCGAAAAGCTCGAAGACCGCATTTCCATGCTTGTGACACTGGCCACATTGCCCGCCCACCCCGATAGCGTGCCGATTAATCTCTGGAACGAGATCGACAAAACACCGGTTCAGCAGCGTGCGCAACCAGTTGATCCCTTTGCACTGGTAAGAACCATCGCTTTAGCGCGCATTTTAATGCCGCAAAGTGTGGTGCGCCTTTCCGCCGGCCGCACGGGCATGAGTGAAGAATTGCAGGCTTTATGCTTTTTAGCCGGTGCCAATTCTATTTTTGTCGGCGATGTTTTGCTCACCACCGGCAATCCGGCTGCCTGGCAGGACCAATCCATGATTGATCGCCTTGGCATGCGCTTCGCACCAGCCAATATGGCACAGTGCACAGAAGCAGCTGAATAGAATTTAAACGGCAATCGTCAATGATTTCAAGCTTTTAAGATTGCCGTTTATACTTATAAACCCAAAGAACTAAAGCTCTTGGCAATATTGCTCAATCAGTTTTCGTTTTTCATCGGCAGAAGCTTTGACCAGTTCATGCAATGAAAACGGAAAATCATCCGGCAAAACTTGCACGACATTTTCAAATGCTTGATCAAAATGGGCAACTATATATTCAAACGCATCCCGCACCACATTTTTGGCAATACCGGCTTTGGTGGCGCTTTGCATAAAATGGCGCGGCTGAATTTCGTGACACAGATAATGCTTGTTCTGCCCCACCGACATTGCAAGCTTCATCTGTCTGCGATTGATTTCTTTTTGCGCCAGATTTGGCAATACCGTCAAAATATCATAAAAAGGCGTCATTTTAAAACCACCGCCTGGCAGCATAAAAATACTGAAATTTTTCGCATGTCCGTCGGTAGCGCCAATCATCCAAAACAAAATCTGCGCAATCATAAACCGCGTTTGATCGCTTTGCGGGTCATCTCCCGCTTTTAAAAGGTTAAGCACCTGCACAATGCCAGGGCCACCATCAGCCTGATATTTAAGGCTAGGCGGGCAGGATAGAGCCTGACACATGTCTTCCTGCGGCAGTCGCAACAAGCGCTCCCCTCTTCTCCCCTCCCCTCCCCTCTTATTTTGGGCATTTTCCCGCCAGACGCGGTCGAAGCGCTCAATCACCAAGGCTTTTGTCTGACCAAAAATCTGCATTTCCACATTGGCAACCAGCAGCCCAAAGGCTTTGAACAGGCTCATGCAGTAAAATTCATTTTCAACACTATTGGTCAGATCAATGCCATTGGGCAAAGTGCCAATCTGCGTCTTAAAAATATGTGTCGTCGGTGTCGTGCCAAAAGGTTTCAGCCATTGGCCCTGATATTGCAAAAGAGCCGTTTTCTCCTGTGCGCCAGCCACAGAAATGCGAAAATCACTATCCCGCCCCAGCCCCAAAGGTGCCAAGGCCAGATTGTTTAAAATGGCTTCAATCTGATTATCATCCACCACCTCGCCTTCGATCTTATGCTCAAGGCTATGATCGTCTTCATCATCCAAAAACTGCAAGGCACCGACACAATCACGGCCAATGGCTTGCAAGAGCCCGTAGGCATCAGCACTGCGCGCGCCGGTTTTCTCGGCAACCAAACGACGCAAATGCGGTGAATCCGGCAAGAGATTGTCAAAAACCGCACTCACCACCTCCCCCCGATAAGCATCTTCGCGCAAAGGCAGCGACAACGAAATCGGAAAGCTGTTGGGACGCTCAAGCCATGAGACATCATATTGAAACTCAATGGCATTGCTTGGAAATTTCCGCAAAAACCCAACCAAGCGATTGTTTAACAGCACCTGTAACGGGCGATATTGCGCGCGCCTTGCCATTAATCCAGCCAATCTTCCAGATCACTGAGGCTTGACTGGCTGCGGGTGCCGATGTTCATATCCAGATCAAGCGCCACCAAAACACTGAGCAAATTATCCAGCCGAATGGCCGGATTACCGCTTTCCAGCAGTGAAATACTCGCTTGGCGCAACCCTGCCCGCTCGCCAAGCTCTGCCTGACTAAGCCCCTGCTTTTTACGGGCGCGGCGAATAAGATTGCCTATCTGCTCTGGACTGCGGGCTAATTGTTTCATAGGGTTTTTATAGTCTATAGACTATAAACAGGCAATATACGATTGAGCGTATAATTTCAAAATATACGGATTGCCGTATAATCTTATTTTATTCTATTTAACGTATAGATTGTTCTGCCTTCAAGCTGCTTTCAGCCTCAGTTTCCGGATCAAAAATCCAGTTAAGCAGACCTGTTGTCACCGCAATCGCCATGCCAGGCCAGATCATCAGCATCGGATAATCAAAGATAAACATCCGATATTCAAACAACATCGAGCCCCAATCAGGCTTGGAAGGGTCAGCACCCAGACCAATAAAAGCCAGTGAAGCATAAGCTACCACCGCCATGCCAGCCTGACTGCCAACATATGTCAGCATCACCGGCAAACTATTGGGCAAAATATGCCGTAATATCAGCCTTATGTGCCCTACTCCCAACGCATGTGCTGCCTGCACAAACGGACGCCCTAAAATGCGCCGCGTGAGTGTATGCGCCAGCAAAGCATGCGGCCCAACACCTGCAAGCCCCAGTGCCAAACTCGCGCTTAAAGGTGTAAGGCCAAAAATGGCGGCTGCTGTCAGAGCGATAATCAATGTCGGGATCACAATTGACATTTCGCACAGGCGCAAAATGGCCGATCCGCGCCAGTCATTTAAAACGGCAGCCATTGTGCCAAACAATGCCCCGCCCGAAAAACCAACGAGCATCACACAGACAATCACACTCCCCGTGCGCCAGCCGCCCACCATAATGCGCGAAAGTAAATCGCGCCCCAGATGATCTGTGCCAAGCCAATGGGAGAATGACGATGAGGCATAACGATTGCCCAGATCAACCATGTCGGGATCATAAGGCTGCCAGAAAAATCCGAGCACGAAAAACAGACTTAACAGACCGAGCAGACAATAAGGGATAAGACGTGATATTCTCATGCGGCACGCGGATCCAAACGGCTTAATATCGTGAGGATTATTGCATTGAGCACCATCATCCACAGAGCTACCACCATCACATAAGCAATCAAAACCATATGATCGCGCGCCGAAATACTCTGTACCAAAAACTGGCTGATGCCGGGCAAGTTAAACAAAATCTCCATCGTTGCTGTGCTGCCGATCACCCATCCCGCTTCCGATCGCACAGCACTCAACATCGCATAAAGGGCTGAGCGATGGCCGTGATGCCAGCAAGCCTGGCGTATGGATAGGCCTTTAGCCAGTGCCGTGGTGAAATAAGCCTGTTCACGCGTATGCAATAAATCGCGGCGATAAACCCGCGTCAGCACACCAAGCGAATGCAGGCTGATGATAATAATCGGCAAAATATAAGCGCTGTAACTGCCAGAAAACGGACGCAGTATTTTAAAATAAACGCCGAAGAACCATAACAAAATAAGCGCTAACCAGAAGCCCGGCATTGTCTGCACAAAGATCGATAAAAAGCGGCTGGCACGATCAATGACGCCTTTGGGCTTCAGAGCTGCAAAAAAGCCAAACGGAATAGCCAGTAAAATTGCCAGTGTCAGACCGCTTAAACCAAGCGCTAATGACACGGGCAGGCGGCGCAAAAATTCAGTTAAAACCGGCTCGCCTGTGCGAAAAGAGCGCCCCCAATCGCCACTGACAAAACCTTTCAGCCATACCAGATAACGCTCCCACAATGGCAGGTCGAGCCCCCATTGTGTGCGCAGTGCTGCCACCGTTTCATCAGTGGCAGCAAGATTCCATGCACGAATGGCAATCATCACCGGATCGGCAGGCATTGAAGCTATAATGCAAAATGCCAATAGCGATATGAGCAAAAGGCTCAAAGCGCTGCGCGTCACACGTTGAATGATTGCCTGCATCATAATGCTATTTTACTCGCCCATATCCGCGCGCAGCACATGATAATCCGAGCCCCATGGCTGGTAATTTTCCAACCGCTTGGAAAGGCCAACCGTCCAAACCGGAGAAACAAGGAAGGAGGCCGGAACATCTTCAAACAGTTTTTCCTGCGCCAGACGTGCAATGTCTACACGTTTTGCCATATCGGTTTCACTGGCAAAACCATCAATGATCGTGTCAAACGCGCTACTTGCATAACGACTGAAATTAAGCGATGCACCAGTGCGCAACATCGAATTGAGGAAGAAAGCCGGATCACCTGTTGGTGCGGTATGCTGTGCCCATAAGAAGACATCAAAATCGCCTTCAGCACCATATTCATTACCATTTTCAACGATTTTTGTTTCTACCTGCGCACCCATCGCCATCAGCGCTGATTTCATCACCGGAATCATGGTCACAAAATCGGCACGCTGCGAGTAGGTAGCAACCAGCAAGGACAATGGCTTGCCGTCTTTTTCACGAATACCAGACGCGTTCTTCACCCAACCGGCATTATCGAGAATTTTCTCAGCCTCGGCTAAGTCTGTGACACGCGGCTCTTTCATCGCAAACGGGAAATAAGCGGCATAAGCGCCAGTGGCAATATTGCCGGCATTGATCGACTGAATAAGTTGTGTGCGGTCAAGTGCCAGATCAATGGCGCGGCGCACCTGCACATCTTGCAGGGCAGGGCGGCTTGTATTGAGGAAAGCAAAATACTGATAGCCGACATCAAAAGATTTTAACACCAGATCAGAATTGTTTTTCAAACGCGGCAGAGTTTCGGATGGCAGGCCAAAGGCCAGATCCAGCTCGCCGGATTCAAACGCCAATGCCAGACTTTGACTGTCGCCGAATTTTTGCAAATGAACAGGTGAGCGTTTTTCTGCACCTTCAAAATGCGGATTGGCAATCAGTTCAAGCGATGTATCAGCCTTAAAAGCGCTGATCGCATATGGACCTGTATAGACCGCCTCGCCCTTGTCGTTAAGCTTATAAACAATGAGCGGCCATTCGGCAAAAAGCGCCTGAATGAGTGCCACCGGTTTTTCGGTGTTGACCATCAGTGTCAAATCATCCGGCGTTTCAAACTTAATCAGACCACCGGTTGCGTGCGCCGCTTTATTGAGTGCAAATGTATTATCAAAACCGGAAGCAATCGCTTTCGCCGTCACGGGCGTACCATCTGAAAATGAGCGATCTTTTTTGAGCGTGATTTTCCAGTTAAGATCATCAATGCGCTCGGCCGTCTGCGCCAGTTCCGGCACCAGTTCACCAGCCTGATTAACCGTGTACAGATTTTCACCAACACCATGACTTGCCAGCGCCCAGCCGTTAGAGCCTTTCGCCGGATCAAGTCCATTGGTCATAAAGCTTTGCCCGATGCGCAAAATTTCAGCGCTGTGCGCAATTGAGGCAACACCCACCAATCCCGATACAACAATGAGGGAAGCCAGCCATTTCTTTAAAATTGGACGCATGATAATCTCCGTTGAGGATGCGACATAAGACACTTAGAAATTTTAAACTTTGCGCAAGCGCTGCTTTTTACCGCTAGCGCTATAGGCATAATCTTCCACCGGCTGACCACCCAGCAGATGCTCAGTGATGATGCGATCAATCGCTTTTTCAGTGACACCGCCATACCAAGTCCCATCAGGAAAAACCTGCACGACCGGCGCCAGATTGCACGGGCCCAGACAGCTGGTTTGCGCACTCATCATACCGTCTCCGACGATGCGTAATTTTTGCCGCTCCTGCTCATTGCGCAAGTGGCACCAAATCGCATCAGCCCCTGCCGCCTGACAGGCACGACCTTCACACACCAACATGCGATATTTTTGCGCCGGTATCAGCGAACCTTCATTAAACGGTTTTTCCAGCGGGGGGAGGGGAATGGATTGTACTGTCTGCTGCAACAGGTTTTTGAGAAGCTCCGCCCAATGCGGGCTTTTATCAAGCGTCGCGCCCAGCTTAATTTCCGGCCATGATTTGTCACTTTCCTGCTGCCAGCGGCGCAGCGCTTTAGTGATCCATAGCTGAAAGCTCGGCTCCATCGGCAAGACAAGCGGCAGCACCAAAATCTGATCAAATGACTGCTCTGTAAGTTCCAGCAAAGCCTGTTTGAAAGACGGGCGCCCTTGCTCACTAAAGGCATAGATAATGTGAGCCTGCGGATATTGCACGGCTGCAAGCTCGGCAAGCTTTTGCATATCCTGATGAGGCGCTGCGGCAAAGGCAGATTTAGCAAGCAAGATCACAGCCTCTCGTGTGGCTGCTGCCACAGGCACTTGATCTTCTAAAGCTCCAAACTGATCCATATTGACCTCCACCTCAAATCCAAATGAGGCGGAAAGAAAATGCGCATATGGTTTAATAACACCCATTGGCGCATTCTTGCGGCACACCCCGACCACAGAATTCATCGCGTCAGGGCAGGTCTCCTGGCTCACGGGTCAGTGCTTTCAAGCCGCCTTCCCGACAGTTTCCTGTCAGTGACATATTAGCTTTCAGCTCGCCGTTCACAGTTGCGGGTCAGCTCCGGTCTTGCACCGGATTCCCTCTTAAGCTTCCGGCGTCAACCGGAAGACCATGACGGTGCAAAACTATAGTGAGGCGTTGATAAGTCAAGCGGGATTGAGGCACTTTCCAAACTGTTCCCAACAGGGAACTATCAAGCACTGAGATACGAATTGAAGCGTCAATTTTAAAAGTTCCCAGCTGGGAACTCGTGTAAAAATGGGCATTTGCACTTAACTACAGAATCGGACATATTGAAGCTACGCTAAATTGTCGTATTTCGGAAAGTTTGCGTATTTTGAAGGTCGTTAACTGCTTGTTAACCATATGTGGTCTAGAGCAATATACGGTTTAAGGAGAAATCGGTTGTCTCGTCATTTAAGCAGTTTGCATTTTATGAACACCTTTTCGAGCAAGCTCGACAAGGCGCTGAATAATTTATCCCTTGCACAATATCCGCCGGATGCTTTCCGCACCATGCGCAAATTCACCTCCACTGAGGTCGCAGGCTTATTGGGCGTGACCGAAGCTTACATTCGTCAGGTCTCGTTAAAAGGGCAGGGGCCTGAACCGGAAACACTGGCCAATGGTCGCCGTCTTTATACACTGGAACAAGTGTTGGAGCTGCGGATGTATCTGGCCGAAAACGGCCGCAAAAAATGGATTAATCCGCGCCGCGTTGAAGGCGAGGAATGCCAGATCATTGCCGTCACCAACTTTAAGGGCGGCTCGTCCAAAACATCCACCACCATTCATTTAGGTCATTGGTTGGCTTTGCGCGGCTATCGTGTGCTGGCCGTTGATATGGATCCGCAGGCATCTTTAACCTCGCTGCATGGTGCTTTGCCTGATTTTGATTATCGCGACGGGGATACGCTCTATTCCTCCATCCGCTTTGATGATCCGATCCCAACACAGCAGATTGTACGCAAAACCCATATTGCCGGTTTTGATGTTATCTGTGCCGGTTTGGAACTGACCGAGTTTGAAACCTCCGTAGCGCTTGAAATGCGTAAAAGCGGTGGCACCGGTTTCTTGCTGCGTGTTTCGCAAGCGCTTGAACAAGTGGCCGATGATTATGATGTTATCCTGCTGGACTGTGCGCCATCACTCAACTTCCTCACGCTTTCATCGCTGACGGCTGCAACCGGCGTTCTCATTCCGGTGCCGGCGCAAATGCTGGATGTGGATTCCACCGCCAAGTTTTTGGAGCTTGCTGCATCTTACATGCAAATCCTTGATGAAGCCGGGGCAGGGGCACAATGGGACTTTGCTAAATTCCTGATTACCAAATTTGAAGCCAATGATCATCCGCAAGCCAATATGCAGGCTTTGATGCGTCAGGTCTTTGGTGAAGATTTGCTGCTTAATGCCGTTTCCAAATCAACTGCTGTTTCTGATGCTCTTACTTGGAAGCAAAGCCTTTATGAAGTGCAGCGCGCGCGTTTCTCTGCACCTAAAACCTATGACCGCGCAATTGAATCCATCAATGCTGCAAATGCAGAAATTGAAAACCTCATTGTAACTGCATGGGGACGTGAATTATGAGCCGTAAAGATTCAAGAGGCATGTTTGCTGCCGTTCTCGGCAAATTGGATGAAGAAGCGACAACCGAACAAGCAACCGCGCGTTCGGCTTCGCCACATCTGATGAAAGTCGCTGCCGGTGTACGCCATATGCAAGAACGCAGCGAGCTGGCCGAACGTTTATTGAAAAACGCCGATCAGATTGTCGAGCTGGAGCCGGAACTTATTCTGCCCTCCACAATTGATGATCGCTTTGACAGCGCTTATGATGATGCCGCCATTGCTGAAATTGTTGCCTCCATTGAAGAGCGCGGCCAGATCGTTCCGGGTCTTGTGCGTCCGCTTGAAAATGAACCAGGCAAATTTCAGATCGTTTATGGCCGTAGACGTTTGGCAGCCGCCAAACAATTGGGCATCAAATTTAAAACTGCCATTCGCAGTTTAAGCGATGAAGAAGCGGTAATCTTTCAGGGTGAGGAAAACACCGCCCGTGAAGATCTCTCCTTCATTGAAAAATGTCTGTTTGCTGTGGCGCAGGAAGAGGCCGGTTTCAAGCGTGAAACCATTTGTGCTTCCCTTTCTACCGGCAAGTCACATATTTCCGAAATGATCCGCATTGGGCAATCCCTGCCAAAGTCAGTTCTTTATGCGATTGGCAAAGCGCCCGGCATTGGTCGCGGTCGTTGGGAAGAATTTGCCAAATTATGGCAACAAAATACACCAGATCACGCCATCGAAACCCTGCTTTCGCATACTGATTTTAAAGCATTAAGCTCTGATGAGCGCTTTCTCAAAATCCTGAGCAAGCTAACCTCTCGTCAAAAAGCACAGGCTCAGCCTACACAAAAGCCGAAAAACTTATCCAACAGCACCCAATGGAATGCTATAGATAGGGCAGTGAATGTGTCGGTGAAGAGGAGCCAGAAGAAAACGACATTATCGATTGAAGCTGCTGACAGTACAAAATTCGCTGATTTTATTACCAATCAGCTGGATGAGTTATACGCAGCCTTCAAGAGACAATAGGGCGGTGAAAATCGTCCGATGATAAAAATTTAACCAGGAGCGCAACCGCAAAAGAAAAAGGCCACCAAAACGTTTCCGTCATGGAAGCCCTTCTCAAACCTTAAGCACGTTTAGAATCGCATTTCCATGAATCCCTGTCAAGCCTTTGGAACGTCTTTTGGGCGAACAAATTTCTTTTGCCTGAATTTAGAGGGTGAAGAACCATGGATGTGCAGTTTGCAACGACCCCTTTCGGGGGGCGAACGATATCGCTTGACCTTTTGTCAGCGCAACATCTTGCCCGTAAATCCGATATAAAAGATAAAAAAGCTGATAAATGGCAGCTTTATAAAGCCCTTTGTGAAGGTCGTTCGCACTTCAATGTCAGCGATCGTTCCTTAGCTGTGCTCAGCGCTCTCTTGTCTTTTTATCCTGAAACAGTGCTGAATGAAGAAAGCGGTCTTGTTGTCTTTCCTTCCAACAAGCAATTGTCACTACGTGCCCATGGCATGCCTGACACAACCTTGCGTCGTCATTTAGCCGCGCTGATTAGTGCCGGTCTTATCATTCGTCGTGATAGCCCCAACGGCAAGCGCTATGCCCATAAAGACAAACAGGGTGCTGTACAGGAAGCCTTTGGCTTTTCGCTCGCTCCGCTGCTCGTGCGTTATGATGAAATTATTCAGGCAGCAGACCAAGTTGCGCAAGCTAATCTCAAACTAAAACGCACCAGAGAACGCATTACCCTTCAGCGTCGTGACATTGCTAAACTTATCGATGTGGCTCTCACTGAGCAAATGTCAGGTGATTGGACTGTGCTTTATGCAGGTTTTAGAGCCATTGTTGATGCTCTGCCGCGCCGTGCCACACTCAATCAGCTTGAAACCATTTTAGCTGCACTCAATGCTTTACGTACGGAAGTTGATAAAACACTGAAATTAAATGAAAATACCAAGAAAATGAGCGGCAATGACTGCCAAAATGAGCGGCAGCATAATGAATCTAATACTAATTATTTATTTGAATCTGAACCAGCTTTAGAAAAGATTGAAACAGATTTTTCGGCCAATGTTGAAGTTCAAACAAAACATCCGTCTCTCACGCTCAGTCTTGTTTTAAAAGCCTGTCCCGAAATTACAGATTATGCAATCAACGGAATTGAAAACTGGCGCGATCTGATAATCACGACAGCACAATTGCGTCGCTATCTTGATATTTCCACCTCAGCCTATCAGGATGCGCTTGATCAGCTGGGACAAGAAAATACAGCGATTGCAATTGCTTGTATTTTACAACGTTCCAACCATATCCAGTCAGCTGGCGGCTATTTGCGAACGCTTACAAATAAAGCACGGGCAGGGGAGTTGTCTATTCCGGCAATGGTTATGGCCAGCCTTAAAACAATCAATAAGTATAAATTATAGATCATATTTCGTATGATAATTTTTATGATTAATACTATATCTGTAACAGAGGTGCTTTAGTGTAAGTCTCATTGCAAAATTTAGACAGTATTGAAACGCTGCATTGTAAATAAGAATGAACATTGATGCGTTCTTGACTTATATGAAATGCTATCAAGCTGCTGACGAAAATTGAGAACAAATTAATGCTCACAAGGGACAACCTCTGCGGCTCAAGATGCGCATGAAACAATTATAACAACACGTTGCGCTACTTCATGCTTGCTGTGCAGTCCATCTTTAAAACTTAATGCTATTATCATTTAACGAATTAAATTGACTAATGTAAACGCTTACATTAAATATGTAATCGCTTACATGGGGAATCATAATGATTGCAATAAACGTTTATAATCCGGCGAAGCCTTCAGAAGTTGTCTGGACAGGAAATGAAACTGGGATAGAAACCATTCCAACAATGCTCAGTAAAGCAAAAGCTGCACAAAAAAGCTTTGCGCATCTTTCTGGGCGTCAACGGTATACAATCATTAGTAATTTTCTTGATGCTTTAGAAAAACGCAGCAGCGATATCGCGGAAAGAATGATTTTAGAACAGGGTAAACTTGCAGGGGAGGCTGCAGGTGAAGTTGCCAAGTCGTTGACAGAAGCGCGCTGGATGCTCGGCCGTTGCCTTGAGCAGGTGGGTGAAGTGATGGCATCAATGCGCCCCGATGTTAAGGCGATGAAACTCCGGCGCCCGCGTGGAGTTATTCTAGCAATTACCCCGTGGAATTTTCCAATTTTAACGCCACTACGCAAAGTTATTCCAGCTTTAGTTTTCGGTAATGCTATCGTCTTAAAGCCATCAAGTGATGCTCCGGGGGCCGCCACTATTCTTTATGACGTGGCTTGCGAAACATTACCAGCTCATCTTGTCACAATACTTTATGGTGGCAGCAAAGTGGCTAATGCCGCAATTTTATCAGAAGATATTGCGGCAGTGACTTTTACTGGCTCGACTGATGTAGGTAAGCTAGTGATGGCCAGTGCAGCTCAGGGTTTGAAAGAAGTTTCCTTAGAACTCGGTGGAAAAAACGCTGTTATTGTGCACGATCCGGAAAATCTTGATGCTGCATTAGAGCATATCGTGCGATCGGCATTTGCCAATGCAGGACAGCGCTGTACTGCGGTTAGTCGTGTTCTGGCGCATGAAAAAATACGTCATGACGTTATTGAGGGACTGAAGCGCAGAATTGCGACATTGCGACCAGGTGCTGGTCATGATGCACGCTCAACCTTGGCTCCCTTATCAACCAAAGGGCAATTCGAAAAAGTCGCCTCAGTCGTTTCAGATCTCCAGCCAGCTCAAGCTTCTATTTTGATCGGTGGCAAGCCTGCTAAAAATGACAATGGCGGCTATTTTTTCGAACCGACATTGGTGGAAGTTCATGAAAAAGATTGTTTCCTGAATACGGAAGAGGTTTTTGGTCCTTTGTTGGGTCTTGAGTTTTACCAAGATGTGCAGGAGGCAATCGAGCGTGTGAATGATACGCCTTACGGCCTTTCTGCATCCGTTTTTGCATCATCTTTAAGTGTTGTACGTGCGTTTGAAGAAGGTATCGAAACAGGAATGCTGCACATAAACCATGGTACTTTTCCGGATGAAAATATGCCGTTTGGTGGTTGGAAAGCCTCTGGTATCGGTGCAGCAAGTGTGGGGGCAGAAGCTGCACAATTTTTCACGCGTGTGCAGGCTGTTTATGAAGGATTATAAGGTCTAAAAATAATTTTAGTGGGAGGAATGAATGAAAATTTTACGGACAATGGCAGCAGCTTCTTTGCTGACTGCTTTGATGGCTGGGACGGCTGTTAATGCTGCTGAGAACCCGATCGATTGGCGCAGTGTACAACATGCTAAAGTAGACAAGCAACAAGTCATGCGCATCGGTCATTCGGTAAATATGGAATGGTCATCACATACGGCCGTTTTAAAGCGTTTTGCTGAGCTGGTTGCTGTCTATTCAGGTAATGAAATTCGTGCAGAACTCTATCCCGGTTCACAGCTTGGTGGTGAAGTGGAGATGTTACAGCAAGCGCGTCAGGGTGCTTTGCAAGTGTCTTTACCGGCGATCAATAATTTGGCAACTTTAGCGCCGATCACCAATATATTTGTGCTGCCATATATTGCGACCAGCACTGCTGAAGTGAATAAGCTTCAAGACGAGCTGACACCACTGATTAATGATACGGTTGTTAAGCAAGCAGGAATTCGCATTGTCGGCTGGGAAAACAGTGGATGGCGTGTATTTTTCTATAAAGGCAAAAAAGCTTTCGAAAAGCCTGAAGATCTCGCTGCATTGAAATTGCGTGTACCGCCTAATGCGATCATGAATGCGACATATAAAGCGTGGGGTGGTAATGCAACACCACTGGCATGGAACGAACTCTATAGCGCTTTGGAACAAGGTGTCGTTGATGGTGGTGACAGCCCAATTACTGATGTGATTGGTATGAATTTCCATGAAGTCATTAATAAAGTAACACCACTTCATTACACGATCTTGAGTCACCCGATTGTGGTGAGTGAACGTTGGTTTCAGGGCTTGAGTGAAAAACAGCAAAAGGCTGTTCTACGTGCTGGACAAGAGGCAACAGACTATATTCGTTGGTGGCAGCCTATGGACGAACAAGGCTGGTGGGATCGGGCGCAAAAAGCTGGCGTTGAAGTATTGCCTTTAGCTGACGAAACACTCTGGATGGAAACTGCCCGTCAGGTCTGGCCGCAGTTTTATGACGCCATTGCACCGAATGGTGAAGGTGAAGCGCTCGTTAATAAAACGCAGCAAATTCTCGAGGATTTCCGTAAGTCTCAATGACAATTCGGAGCGGATTGGATTTTAAAATCCATCCGCTCCGGATCAAGGGTTCTTACTTAACAAGAAATTCCAGTGATTGTGCAGTATTTTTCAGGGTCATGTTTGTGCGTGGCCTTGAGATTTCCGGCTGCAGCTATCTTGAAAGAAACGATCATGACACATGCCTCTTCGGTGCGGCGGGTTGTGCTGCTTAGCCTTTCCCGTGTGCAGGTGTTGATATGCCATGCGCTATTAACATTGATGATTTTGGCAATTACTGCGCAAATTGTTGGTCGCAGTATTGGATTTAGTATTGATGTAACCGAAGAGGTTGCGCGGTTTAGTTTTATTGCCGTGGTTTTTGTGGCCGCTGGATATACGTCAATGCACGGGGATCATCTGGCGATCACTTTTGCACTTGATAAAGCTGGTGAAGGCACGTTTCTGCGCAAACTATTAAATACACTAATCTTTGTATTCACAGTCGGCTTTGATGCAGTGTTTTTATACCTTTGCATTTATGGTCTGCTGGATGGTTTTGCATGGCCGAATGTCAGTCCTGTTTTGGGTATGAATGTCGCCTATCTTTATTTGGCGCCGGTTATTGGTTTTTCATGTTCCATTGTTGCGCGTTTGTTGACTTTTGCACCTATTCAAAAATCAACAATTGATGATGATGTGCATGCAGCAGAGCAGGAGGCAGGCCTATGAGCATGCTTAATCTGCTATTGATTTTTGGCTTGCCTGTACTTTTGCTCATCGGTGTGCCGATCTATGCCGCTCTCGGGGTGGTTGGTCTGGGTGCAGTTTACTTACAGGGCACACCAATTCTTTTTTCTGCGCAAAGCGTCTTGAACGGGGTCGACAACTTTCCATTGCTTGCCATTCCTGCATTTGTTCTTGCTGGTAAAATTCTTGAAAAAAGCGGTGTCGTTCAAGATCTCTTAAAGGTATTTCAAGTCACGCTGGGCAATTTACCAGGCGGTTTGGGCGTTGTAACAATTGTTACATGTATGTTCTTTGCGGCTATTTCCGGCTCCGGTCCGGGTACCGTGGCAGCGGTTGGCGGATTGATGATACCTGCCATGTTGCGCGCCGGATATTCACCAGGTTATGCAGGTGCAGTGTCTGCCTCAGGTGGGACACTTGGTGTGTTAATTCCACCATCAAACCCGATGATTGTTTATGCGATTATCGCGAATGTTTCTGTCTCGAAATTATTTATTGCTGGTGCATTGCCCGGTTTGCTCTTTGGTATTGGCTTGGCTTTTACCGCTTATCTGACAGCACGTTTCCGTGAAAAAGAAGCACTGAAAATCGGACGTGAGATGACAGGATCTGGTGTTCCGATGTCTCGCCAGCTCGGTAGAGCGCTTTGGGGGGCAAAGTGGGGACTGATGATGCCGATCATTGTGCTCGGCGGTATTTATAGTGGTCTGTTTACGCCTGTTGAAGCATCAATCATTGCAGTGCTTTATTCGTTGTTTGTGGCGGTTATTGTTTATCGAGGCTTATCAATAAAAAGCTTAGGTGAAGCATATTCAGAGACGCATCTTTTATCTGGTGCACTCATGCTGATCGTTGGTGTTTCAACCTTGTTCGCACGCGTGATTACACTTGAGCAGGTGCCACAGCAATTAGCTGAACTTATTCAGGTGATCGCACCAAATGCTTTGATCCTATTGTTGCTGATTAATTTGCTCTTGCTGTTTTTAGGCGCGTTTCTTGAAACCATGGCGGCGATTATCATTTTGTCTCCTATTCTGGTGCCGATTGTAAAAGCCTATGGGATCGACCCGATCCACTTCGGTATCATTTTGATCATCAATGTGCAGATCGCGTTCCTGACACCACCATTAGGGGTCAATCTTTTCGTTGCAGCTAATGTAGCCAAAACACCGGTTGAAAAAATTGTTCGAGCAATTCTGCCATTCCTTCTGGTGCTGCTCATTATGCTTGCTGTCGCGACACTTGTGCCGGGTCTAAGCCTCTGGTTACCGGAGTTACTATCATGACAACAGATACTTATAAAAACGTCGCCGGCGTTGTGATTGCACATGATGACGACAATGTCGCAAGCATTTTGTCAGATGCTGCCAGTAAGATTATGGGCGTTCCCTTCGGACATAAGATAGCGCTGAAACCCATAGTTAAGGGAGCGGAAATCTATAAATATGGCGTTGTGATTGCGCATGCCACAGCGGATATTGAACAAGGAGAGCACGTTCATGTTCACAACTGTGCCTGAGATGCCTGAAACAATCATGGGCTATCTTCGCAGTGACGGCCGTGCCGGATTGCGTAATCATTTAGTGGTTCTTTCAACTGTTGCACTGACAAACCGATGGGCAGAGTTGATTGTGGCAGGTTTTTCGTCAACCGCAGGGGATGCACCTGTTCTGATTTCAGGAGATTATTGGCGAGGCCTTCGCGGCGCTGATGTTCAGTTACAGCATGACACGTTAGCTGCGATGATGGCACATCCCAATACCGGTGCTTGCTTGGTGCTGGTGCATGACACTGTTTCTGCAAATAAGTGGCGTGAGGCAGCGCAAAAGCTTGATCGTCCTGTAACTGTTCTTGCCTTGATGGATATGAGTGGAATGCAGCATGCCGTCGGGCAAGGAAAGTCTGCACTTTCTGCTTTGGAAATTGCGCGTCAGCAGTTTGTTCAAACGCCATGTGGCTGGTCAAAATTTACCATCGGTCTGGAGTGTGGAGGGTCAGACCCAACAAGTGGTGTAGCGGGTAATCCTGCTGTCGGTATATTTGTTGACATGATGCTGGCAGCCGGCGGCACAATTATTGTCTCTGAAACGGCGGAGTTTTTAGGCGCGGAAGCTGTCGTTCAAAAACGGACACCGGGCGCACAAAACTGGGCTCGTATAAATGGTTACTTTGAAGCATGTGAGCGTCGTTTTTCAGAGGATGGTGAATCCTATCGCGGTGTTAATCCTACTGCCGAGAATATTGAAGGTGGGCTTTCAACACTAACTGAAAAATCGATGGGGGCTGTTTGCAAAACGGGTTCTGCACCTTTCGCAGGTGGTTTGGATTTTGGTGAGAAAGTGACCGGAGCCGGGCTTTGGTTTATGGACACCCCGTTTTTTAGTCCGGCCTCTTTGAATGGTATGGTCGCCGGCGGTGCAGTCGCCGTTTTGTTTGTGATTGGTGTTTTTAATCCTTGCGGGCATGAGCTGGCACCAACCTTAAAGATTTGTGCCAATGCGCGTACAACAGACCGTTGGTCAGATGCAGTTGATGTGAATTTAAGCTCTGTCATTACGGGTCACATGTCGCTTGAGGAAGCCGGACAGCATATTAGCGATGCACTACGTCAGGTGTCACTTGGCCAGCAAACTGCCGCTGAAAAACATGGCGAGCGCTCCACAATAATCCCTTATGGCCAATGGCCGCTTTAATCACTGGAAACCTGTGCGGTTTAAAGCCGGTTCCGGTTGTAAAAGGACGAATTGAGTATGTTGAAGCAAGTGAATGATGGCGCAGAGATTTTCGATGAGATTGTGACCGTCAATTACGTTGTGATTGGATCCGGTTCATCTGGTAGCGTTGTTGCAGCACGTTTGAGCGAAGATCCGAAAGTGCGGGTTTTACTATTAGAGGCTGGCGGTGCGGATCGTTCTTTTTGGACAAGGGTGCCGATCGGATACGGTAAAACCGTTTATGATCCAAACTTGACCTGGCAATATAGTACACAACCACAGGCCGGGCTTGATGGGAAAGTAGTGCAATGGCCACGCGGGCGTATTGTTGGTGGTAGCAGTGCGATTAATGGCCTTGTTTATACGCGCGGTCAGCCCGAGGACTATGACGAATGGGAAGCCTTAGGCAATAAAGGGTGGGCATTTCGCGATGTATTACCGTTTTTTAAACTGTCAGAAAAAAACGAGATGGGTGGTGATGCCTATCACGGAGCTGATGGACCTTTAACGGTTAGCAATTTACGCGTCAAAAATGCATTATGTCACGAATATACCCGTTCTGCTATCAATGCGGGTATTCCTTTCAATAAGGATTTTAACGGAGCTACACAAGAAGGTGTGGGGCCATATCAGCTGACAGTATCAGGGCGATTACGGATGTCGGTTGCTCGTGCTTATCTGACATCAGCTGTACGCCGCCGTGATAACTTTGATCTTTGGACGCATTGTTATGCTGAGCGCGTAATTGTTAAAAATGGTCAGTGTGTTGGAGTGGCTGTTCAGCGCGACGGTCGAAAAATTCTGGTAAAGTGTGAGGGTGGCGACGTTATTTTAAGTGCTGGTGCGCTTGAAAGTCCGGCACTTTTACAGCGCTCTGGTATTGGTGCGTCAACAGATCTTCATGCTGCAGGCATTGACGTTGTACATGAGAGTGTTGGCGTTGGCTACAACTTGCAGGATCATTTGCAAAGCCGTGTGATTTTTAAATGTAACGGCAAAGATAGCCTTAACGATATTATGCGCAATCCTTTACGCATTGGTTTCATTGGTCTCGATTGGATATTGAGAGGGCGGGGGCCTTTGACATCTGCTGCTGGTCAAGTAGGGCTTTTTGCAAATGTTATGGAAGGAAAAGGGCGCCCTGATACTCAGTTCCACATAATGCCATGGAGTGCACAAAAACCGGGTGAACCTTTACATGATTATTCTGGTTTTACAGTTTCTGTTTGCCAATTGCGCCCCTTTAGTCGTGGTAGTCTTGTCCCAGTTCGTAATGAAAAAGGAGAGCTGAGTTTGCGTGTTGATCCTTGTTATTTACAGGATGAACGTGATCGTGAAATTTTGCGAAAAGGTATGCATCTGGCACTTAATATTGCCAAAGAAAGGCCGTTTGCTGATCGTGTTATTGATGAGCCAACTGGGTTCAGACAGGCGGAAAAACAAGGGCAAAGTGCGTTTGATGCAATAATGCACCGCAATGCGTCGACGATTTTTCATCCGGTTGGTACATGTCGGATGGGTAATGAAGCTGATCCTGCATCAGTTGTTGGCGCAGATTTACGCGTACATGGTATTCGTAACTTACGGGTGGTAGATGTCTCTGTAATGCCGACACTTGTTTCAGGCAACACAAATGCTCCTGCAATCATGATTGCAGAAAAAGCGGTGGCTATGATTAAAGAGCAATGTCAGCGGTGATAACTGCTGACATCAATCAAAAAAGAAGATTGCTTATAAAGGCTTTACCATATTGTTTTTATTGAGATCAGTGTGATTGTAACAGAAGTATTATCTCCAATCATGTATCTTAACTTTATAAGCAGACGACACATAAAATCAGGGGGCTTTGATGCGTGAGCGCGCAGCAACTATTCAGGATGTAGCACAACGGGCAGGGGTCTCAACGGCGTCTGTTTCGCGCTATGTGCATGCGCCTCAAAGCGTTTCTCCGGCGACAGGACAGCGTATTGAGGATGCGATTGTCAGTTTGAATTATATACCAAACTTTGCGGCACGATCGCTGACCGGAGCCTCTAGCCAAGCTGTTTATTTAATTGTTCCTAATCTTTCCAACCCCGTTTTTGCGGAGGCATTTAACGCCACACGAGAAATCTTGCGCGCTCAAGGGCATAGCTTGTTTGTGTCAGAAAGTAATTTTTCTGCTGAAATAGAAAGCCAGCTCATAGAAACTTTAGTTCAACGTCGCGCTGAAGCTGTAATTTTGCTTGGTTGCCAGCACGATCCGCGGGCTATTGAGCTTTTACAATCTCGCAATGTCGTTGTTGTTGAGACATGGTCAATCTCACAAGACAGTACATTTCTAAATGTGGGTTTTGATAACCGTGCTGCTGGTTATGCTATCGCCAACCATTTGTTGGAAAAGGGATGTAAGAAAATTTGTTTCATCGCTCCTGACCTGAAAGGTAGCGATCGAATGACCCATCGTTATGAAGGCTTTTGTGATGCTTTGCGTAATCATAATATTCCGCTTGAAGACGGAAATTATTATGAGGCATCAGGTCTACACTTCGGCGAAGGTGCGCGCATTTTTGAGCACATCATCAGTGATGCACCGGACATTGATGGCTGTGTTTTTGCCAGTGATGTGTTGGCAGCAGGTGCTATTTTGGCGGCGTCTCATTTAAATATCAGAATACCTCAGGACATGCGGGTTGTCGGCATCGATAATATGGAAATTTCCAGATTGGTGAAGCCAATGCTCACAACGGTTCAAATAGAGGGAGAGCGGTTGGGTGAGTGGGTTGGACGTTTAATCCTGCAGCGTCTTGGCCAACTACCTGAAGCTGACCAAAAGCAATTAGAACAGTCTATCTCCAGTGCAAAAACTCATGAGCAGCAAAACGCCGTTATACTTGATAGCGGTGATGTTTTACGTTTTTCGGGGCCTGAACGCTCAGCAGCTGCAATTCGTCAAGTTGAGCTAGGTTTTCGATTGATTGAGCGTGACAGCAGCCGTTAATAGGCAAAAGAAAAGCTATTCATTATGAAGAAAATTACATCTTATTTGCCTATTCTGGAATGGAGCAAAGGCTATAACCGTTTGACATTAACGAGCGATCTAATCGCTGCCGTTATTGTAACAATCATGTTGATCCCTCAATCATTAGCCTATGCAATGTTGGCAGGCTTGCCGCCTGAAATTGGTTTATATGCGTCTATTTTGCCTCTGATTGCTTATGCTATTTTTGGAACTAGCCGGACTTTGGCTGTTGGGCCTGTTGCGGTCGTGTCTTTGATGACTGCCTCGGCGATTTCGCAGTATGGCGGAACAGATGCTCTGACTGCTGCTGTCACACTTGCACTTTTATCCGGGTTTATTTTGTTGCTGATGGGTATCTTGAAGCTTGGCTTTATAGCTAATTTTCTCAGTCAGCCTGTCATTTCCGGTTTCATTACTGCATCAGGCCTATTGATTGCTGCTAGCCAGCTGAAAAATATTTTCGGCGTTTCTATCCATGGCGATACCATGATCGACATTATGTCCGGTTTATGGTCACAAATCCATGCAGTTAACTGGATTACTCTGGCTCTTGGTGCCGGTTCTGTTGTTTTTTTATATTTTTCACGGTTACGTTTGAAGTCATGCCTGCAGGCTATTGGTGTTAATGGACGCAGTGCAGATATACTTACGCGCGCCGCACCAATTTTAACTGTGGCAATAACCATTTGGCTAACCACAGCATTTGATTTAGGTAATGAAGGCGTATCTTTGGTTGGCGCTATTCCGCAAGGACTACCAGCACCTAAACTCCCTATGGTTGATTTCGAACTCATTAAGATTTTAATCGCACCAGCTTTTTTGATTAGCCTTATCGGGTTTGTTGAATCTGTTTCAGTAGCTGAAACGTTAGCTGCGAAGCGCCGTCAGCGTATTGTGCCTGATCAGGAACTTATCGGCTTGGGTGCCGCTAATATTGCCTCGGCAATATCATCGGGTTATCCGGTCACCGGCGGTTTTGCACGTTCCGTTGTTAACTATGATGCAGGTGCTGAGACGCCTGCTGCCAGCATATTTACTGCTCTTGGTATTGCTGTAGCGACATTACTTTTAACACCTTTGCTGGCAAATTTACCGCAAGCCACTTTGTCTGCAACGATAATCGTCGCGGTTTTGTCACTGGTCGATTTCAGATCCGTGGCTCGTGTTTATAAATATTCAAAGTCAGACTTTTCAGCCATGGCAGCAACTATTTTAGTGACTTTAGGATTTGGCGTTGAGCCTGGCGTGGTGTCAGGTGTTTTATTATCATTGATCTTGCATCTATACCGAACCAGTAAGCCGCATATGGCAGTCATAGGGCAAATACCAGACACTGAGCATTTTCGTAATATAGAACGTCACGACGTACTAACTGATGATAGCATTTTATCATTGCGGATTGATGAGAGCCTTTATTTTGCCAACAGACGTTTTTTAGAAAACCGTATTGAAGAATTAGTTGCAAAAAATGCTTCTATAAAACATCTGGTTTTAGTGTGTCCTGCAGTAAATCTGATTGATGCGAGTGCAGTGGAGAGTTTGGAAATGATCAGTCACCGACTTAATAATTTAGGTATTCAGTTGCATTTATCAGAGGTCAAAGGCCCAGTCATGGATCGTTTGCAAAGAACAGATTTTTTGAAAAACTTTAAAGGCAGCGTGTTTTTGAGGCAGTATGAAGCAGTAATGACTTTGCAAAAGAAAGCATAAACGTGAGCCGTATGATGGCCTTATATCATAATAATCAGAATGTTAGATTATACTAAAATGACGTTAGTATTAATTTTCGAGCAGCCTATCTAACTTAAGTCTGAAATTTTTTATATAAGATCAGATTAACCAGTCCAAAGCGTTGGGGAGTATGAAGAACTTAAAATTGCGATCAGGGATAACGGGCAGATAGTCCATTTTTAGTGCGTCCACATCTAGCAATCAGTGGATGTTACATGGTTGTGTTCGGTCATCGCGGTACGCTCGTTGCGCGTGAACTCGGCATAAAAGTTAAGGCTGTTGTGAAGCAGCTTGATGATGTTTCTTCGGCGGTTGCTCAAGGACAGAAAATTCATCGCGCTCTAATCTATTTTTTAGTGAGCGCGCATATTTCGTCAAGAACTTACTGGATAGGGGGGTGACCAAAGAGGTCATTAAAGCAGTAATCAGCGTTGACGATGCTATGCTTTCCAAGATGTTAAGCGTTGCTGAAATTATACCTAATGAGTTTATGACTGTTTAGGGGCTAGCTAAAAAATCGGCCGTGATAAATGGCTGAGTCAGCCCGGGGGACATTTGCGGGCGCTGATTGAAAAGGCACGGGTAGGAGAGTATTCTGTGTGGTTGATTTTAATGGCAGCGGCAAATTGTATATCTTGTGGCGACAGTGCGAACTGATGAGTGCAATAGCAGGTGATGAAAATACTGTCTGCGACATCACACAAAGGCTTCGGACAGAAGATTCCAAACCATGGATTGGCTTTCTATAAAAGAGGTTGCACTCTTATTCGCCGATAGCTACTTTGCCTGGTGGGTGCTGGTGCTCACGCGATCGAGCAGTTTGTCGGTTCTGTTTTTCGTTATCATGACGACATTGATTTTCTGATCCTAAGTCGAGGTGCCGCTGTCGCACGAAATTTATTAGGTAACTGGGATATGTGGATGGCAGTTCCATTTTGATAATTGCGCCCTTGGCATAGAAAAGAGATTCTTCTCGATTCCGTGTCGGACGTATGGTGTCGAAAACATGCCGACGATCCTTGATGCTTCCAGTTAATGCTGGACGAAGCAGATGGTCCGAGATAGAAATCGCGTTGTTCGTCGGAAGTTTCGATGCCTGTCATTTTCTCGGCTGTTACAATCAAGAAGGTGTTCCCTTTCTCTCGCCAGAGGTCCAATTGTTCTGCAAGGCAAAGTCTCCCCGACCCCACGATGGCACGTCAGCGCAAGCTTGTTCTGCCCTGGCCCGAAGATGAAATGGAATTTGCGGCAATCACTGTAGCGGAGCCTACAATTGAACCGATAGCACCACCAGCTTTTCGCGTTGAGAGATTCTGCGGATCGGCTCAAGCTTATCTACTGGGATGGAACGGGTAACCAGCACGCTTACAGCAATCGTTAATGGGCATAAATATAGTCATATCAACCAACTCTTTCCGTGGAAATTTCTGGGGGAGGTGGCGGCTTAAAACCCCAGTTAGGATTTTAAAAGTCATATGCCAAGAAGTTGGTAAATACTTAGCTGCTTATATCATTATAATGACGGCGCATTGTCGTGATTGTCATATCAGCGTATGATTTACGCAATTCACTAAAGATTCGACGGAAGTTGATTACGGCCACAAAAAAACGGAACGGGGCCGGATCTTCGGATCGGGACTAACAGGATTGGCATCCTGCTATTTATTCAAAAATCGAATGAGTTTCATCTAGTTTTTTGTGTTTATTTTTTGGGGAAACAAAAAACGTGATGATACATACTCTATCTTTGGGGTTACAGCCATGCAGCACCAAGCCATAAGGCTTATGGGTCAGATGGAGATTATTGCCCAAGTTGATCACGTTTTTGAGTTGGTTAGCAAGCTTATATCTATGCCTGAGGATCTCGATCCGGTTAGCGGTGCGCTTTATGAAACCGTGCTGGAACGTCGTTAGCAACTTATCAACGCCAAAGAAGAGAAGGCGCTACCGCTTCCCTTCTATTTTACAATGCCGTCAAAAAAGCAATGTCCCCAGAGACCTTCAGTAAAAATAAAGAAAACAAATAGCCTATTATATATCCAAAATACAGCCCTACGGATAAATTACAACCGTTTGCACAAAGTAATGTGTCTTTTGAATAGAGATTGATGGCAAACCCGTGCCTAATCAAGCTGCGATTTTGCCAACTCGAAGAACGTTAAGCATGAATCTTGCCACAAACTTGCCCCCTAATGGTGTGCGAGTGTTGTTGATTGATGCAGATCCGCAAGGCAGTGCTTTAGATTGGGCGACAGATCCACTAAGGTTATGTCCATATCATTATTGATTGCTCTCACGGGCGGTAAAGAGGAGAACTGGTAGCTTTTTATTGTTTCTTTATTAATGACTAATTAACAACGTAAATTAATTAATTATAATAGTTGTATCAAATAGGTATTAGTAAAGTATTCAGAGGGAATAGCCTTTAGTTCAATTTTTTTCGTGAATTATGCGGTTTTACTAATGATGGATGCGCAGACTTTCAGTTGTTTTGAGTGATTTATTCCAGAATGGGTCGTCATGTTCGGTATTCAAAAATTATCAAATAGAGAAAATAGCTTTGATTTTTTGAGACTAATGGCAGCGTTAGCGGTCCTCGTGTCGCATCATTTTCCTTTATCTGGAGAACCTGAACCGATAATTCCAATATTTAATGACACGCTCGGTGGGATTGCCGTTGAAATATTTTTTATTATGAGCGGTTTCTTGATTTATAATTCGCTCATACGGAACTCAAATTGGGCGCCTTTCTTTTCCGCTCGAATTCTCAGACTTATGCCTAATCTATTGGTAGCGTTGGTGTTTACTTCAATACTTATGTTGTTTTGGTTTGGTAATTTTTCAAATATAAGTGCGTATATAAATTATATAACACGAAACTGTTTTATGTTTTTTAATGGTGTAGTTTATCAAATTCCGGGCGTACTTGAAGGTAGGCCAAACGAATCCGTAAATGGTTCCTTATGGACGCTTCCATATGAATTTTGGATGTATACAGTTCTTTTTGGTGTGTTCTACTTTAAACCTATACTTCGTGTAGTTTTATGTATCGCATTGATTGCTTTGTTTGGCTATTTGGCGATTAATGGAAAATGGGATGAGACGTTTCAATTTTTCAATGTTCACCCTAGCACAGCAGCGACGGGTAAGTTAGGTTTGCAGTTTTTTTCGGGAGTTATTATAGCGATATTATGGCCATATTTCTTTGAAAGAAAACGTGTAGATTACCATCTAGTAGTTACGGCTCTGGGGCTGGTTATGACTATATATATGGTGCCGGGTGTTTTGTTTTCGATCGCGGTAGCCATGTTAATAATATACATCGCAATGTTAAAGGCTTTTTCCTTTTTCTCCAAGGTGGGGGACTGCTCCTACGGAGTTTATATATTTGCCTTCCCTGTTCAGCAGATATCGATATTGGCAATCGATGGATTTTATCTTTCTATGGTGACATCCGTATTCGTTACCATACTGATGGGGTATTGTAGTTGGCATTTATACGAGAAGCGAATGATGCTCCTTCGCTTCTCATTAGCACGGGTATTGATGTTACCTTTTAGTGCTTTCCATGGGGTACGAAAAACCCTATCGCTTGATTGAAAGGTGATCCGAAGCTGAACTGTATGATTATTAGAGCAGCGTAAATTCGCACTAAACACCGTCCCGCCCGGGATGCCGTCTTCGGGCAACCAATCTGACGACAGATCCGTTCAAGGGTTTGCACGACATTCTCACCACGCTAATTATACCGAGGATCCGTTGCTGGAGAATACCAGAGATGTGTAACGACGATGGTCAAAATACGTAGTTTCTTATCCGTTGCCAGTTGGTCATGGACAAAATCTATCGCCCAGACCTGATTGCTGTGCGTGATCTCCTGTCGATCTTGCCTGAGTTTTGCTTTCATCTGACGCTACGGGGGTAATTAAGCAATTGTAGACCTAATTCATTGTAAAGACTGCGTGTTCGTTTCATATTTATCTCCCAGCTTTCACGCCACAGCAAGACATGGACGCGACGATAGCCATAGCGCACATGGGCCCTGCAAATCTCCTTAATCCGAAGGTTTAAGGCTGTTTGCTCGCCACGTTTGTGCTTATTAGGTGCATAGAGAGCGTTCGATCCGTAATGTAGAACACGTCTTTCAAACACGCTGCACTTTATTAATAAGCGCACGGCGACGAGCAGGCCTAAGAGCTTTTTTGATAAAACGTCCTGCAATATTGCTTTATCCAGGATGAGATCCGCGACAAGCCGTTTAAGTTTGGCATTTCCTCTTCAAGCTGACGAAGCCGTTTTACCTCTGAGGGCATCAGTCCGGTAAAGCGTTTACGCCAGCCGTAAAAGGTCGATTCAACAATACCTGTCTGCGGCAAACTTCCTCAATTGGCGTGCATCTTCAGTCTGCTTCAAAATGAAGGCAATTTGTGCATCTGAAAATTTATCCGCTTTCATGAAATTCTCCTTCTTCCGTGAAGGGTGTTATAAATGGAACATCCCAGCTGAAAATGGTCCGGTTTTAAGCGAGCATGTTATGAAAAGCTAAGTTTCCCCTGAAAAATGGAGGAGTATTGGGTTTACGTCAGAGCGTAAGAGCAGGGAGATATACGAAATATATGCCTCTTCTTTGTGGAGATTGACTGCGCCTTTGCGTGCGTTGAAGCGATTATTCTCTTAGTTTAATGATACCCTCCATTTATTTTTTGTTTATGTATGAAAACAATAAAAGGGGTTGGAATTATTTGTTAATGTACCGCTGAATTTGACCTGAGCCCCAACACTCCTCCATTTTTCAGGAGAGTCTTGGGTTATACTATTGGCCTTAAGCGGCCTGTTTTTCTAGAGCCATTTTTATGGCGAACTCATTCGGTGTGACATTGCCGAGTGAA
>NZ_BAAADE010000008.1:0-105935 GCF_039522165.1 Paenochrobactrum glaciei | reverse complement strand
CAGCTTCCTGCTCTTTAATCATCCCGATTATCTGTTCGTCTGAAAACCGTGAGCGTTTCATTGTCCATCTCCTACCAAGGATTGAACTCTACCAAAATCTGGAGGAGTTTGCGGGGCTCACGTCAATCCAAAAGCTCGAGATTATTAGCTAAAGTGCTTTTGTTAGGGTACAACTTGATCCATTATTTCACTGAATGCGCATGGTGCAGATAATAATGTCATTACCTTAGTATATGGTTTTGCTATTCTGGTGGCGATATTTTCTAAATGGCATTGTTGAGTGTCATTAAACTAGAAAAACTCATTGGCAACGCATTTGTGTATTATGGGTCCCGCCTGCTGCTCTTTAACCATGCTGATTGTCGGTTGTCGTAAAGTCGTGGCGCTTCAGTGATTGTCTACTACTTAGGGTTGGTTATTAGCAAAATATTATGGATTTTACAGGGCCGTGAATTCATTACCTATTTCGGTGGAGGCTTGATGAAGGCATCAGCGCGAATAATTAAGCTTATATATTGAATAATGATCACATGTAGTGACGCTTGTTCGGCACTTAACTGTGCTTAAGAGCTGATTAGTCTAGTCACGTATTGCCTTGCAGGTATAATTAACCTTCTCACGAACCTGAATATTTTAAATTGCGCGTTTTTCCTATAAAGATTGAAATACAGTTCAACTGTTTTTCTATCTTTGGATGCCGAAAATAATAACGGTAGTATACGGCATAAAGTGATTATTACACATGTATAAATTTTACCTGAAACTTCGACTAATTTTAGGTTGAAGGATTGATAATTCAATGTGTACTTTAGTTGTATTTTGATTTACTGCAACAGTGCATTAAATCAATTCGGGGTTATTTAAGAGTTCTAACTGGTAAGGCTACGCTAAAGTGAATGAGTCATCTACACCCACAATATAGATGGTGATCCTTAATGCATAAGGGTTTGATATAAAAAAATAAAATAAGAATTGAGTTGAATTATTTTTCAAATAATAGCTCCTAATATTTAGGGGTTTTTATTTAACATAGATATGCATAAAAGAAGTAGGAATAGATAATGGATAAATTTTTAATCAAATTGATACTGTTTAGCATATTCATTAATAATTATTAATATAAATACTTACTGTATAAATTTTATAATATTGCAAAGCAGTGTCATCAAACCCAGATTTTAGGGAAGCTTGATGGCGAGACAATCTATTAATACTGAAATTTATAAAGAAGAAGATCACGGTTACCATAAGGCGCTAAAACCACGACAAATTCAGATGATTGCCATGGGTGGTGCAATCGGTACAGGATTGTTTCTTGGAGCAGGTGAGCGTTTGGCACAAGCTGGACCTTCATTGGTTTTTATCTATGCCTTATGTGGTTTCTTTGCTTTTTTAGTATTACGGGCGCTAGGCGAGTTAATTATGCATCGCCCGACATCCGGCTCATTTGTGTCATATGCACGGGAATTTTACGGAGAGAAAATGGCTTTTGTCGCTGGCTGGATGTATTGGCTCAATTGGGCAATGACATCTATCGCTGATGTGACCGCTGTTGCGCTCTATATGAATTTCTTCAAACATTATGTGCCATGGCTGCAAGGCATCGACCAATGGATGTTTGCCATGACAGCACTTATTCTCGTTTTGTCGATGAATTTGCTGTCGGTGAAAGTGTTTGGTGAATTGGAATTTTGGCTTAGCCTGATCAAAGTTTTATCACTTGTGATCTTTCTAGCGGTTGGCATTTATTTCGTTGTCACAGGCACGCCGATTGACGGCCATCAGCCAGGTTTTAATCTTATCCATGATGCGGGTGGATTTTTTCCGCATGGCATATTACCCGCACTCGTCGTGATACAAGGGGTGGTTTTTGCTTATGCCTCAATGGAATTGATCGGTACTACTGCTGGTGAAACTGAAGATCCACGTAAAATTATGCCACGAGCTATTCGCACCGTCATCTATCGTTTGGTGATTTTTTATGTAGGGTCAGTTCTGTTGTTGACAATGTTGCTGCCATTTACCAGCTACAGCGCAGGTGAAAGCCCGTTTGTCACCTTTTTTAGCAAAATTGGTGTGCAAGGCGCAGATATCATCATGAATTTGGTGGTTCTAACGGCTGTTTTATCGTCATTGAATGCAGGGCTTTATTCAACCGGCCGGATATTGCACTCCATGGCAGTTTCAGGTTCTGCGCCATCTGTTTTGGCTAAGATGAACAAAAACGGCATTCCTTATGTTGGCATTGCCGTTACAGCTGTTGTGACTGCTATCGGAGTTGTGTTAAATGCGATTGTACCGGCTCAAGCGTTTGAAATTGCGCTTAATCTGGCATCCCTTGGCATCATTACAGCATGGGCTGTGATCATTTTATGTCAGTTGAAACTCTGGATAATGATCCGCAACCGGCAAGTTGCTGCGACCAGCTTTCCGATGTGTGGCGCGCCTTACACCGGGCTTTTAACACTTGTATTTTTGTTTGGCGTTTTGGTTCTAATGGCAGTCGATTATCCGGTTGGTTCATGGACCATCGGCTCATTACTTGCCATTATTCCGGCGCTGATCATTGGCTGGTATTCCATGCGTGCCCGCATTTATCGTTTGAATAAAAACAGGTTATATTGATGATGCCTTTTTAATTATCACTAACAAAAAATAGCTATGTAATAGTTGATATTGAGTATTTTTAATTTTGTTGCCCTAATAATATTACTGATGTTTTATATTTTGGGAGAAGTGAATATGAAATTAAAAAAACTAATTTTCTTTACAACTCTTATTATACCTACATTTAGTTCAGCTTTGATTGCTCATGCAGGACAAGCGAATGGTACCTTACAAGTTAAGGCGCGCATTACCGGTGGATGTACGCTTACAAATACGTCGGATGCTATTCTTGATTTTGGAGTAGTTGAAGAAGTGACCGACCTAACTGAAATCGTTAAATCCGATGATGATGTGAGTATCCAGATTCAATGTTCTAATGGTATTGATTATTCCATTGGTTTGGGAGGAGGGCTCAACCCTGTGGGTGGCACAGATACCCCTCTTATGCGCGCTATGACATTTGAGAATGAAAAACTTCCATATCTTTTGTGGACTAGTCCAACAATGGAAGTAGAATGGAATCTGCGTGACAGAGTATATGGAACAGGAAACGGTAATATTCAAAAGTATCCAGTTTATGGTAATCTTTATCCGAATGGAATACTAAAGCCGGGCGATTATACGGATACTGTAACAATTGAAGTTAAATATTAATTTTTGATACGGAGTATTCGTATGAAAGTTAATTGCTCAATTGTTGTGTTTTGTTTTGCATATTTATTTTTCCCTTATTCATCACAAGCTGCCGCTTTACAAGTTTCGCCCGTATCACTCGACTTAACAGTGCCAGAGCGAGCGGCTTCGGTAAAATTGCGCAATGACAGCTCAGAGCCTACCAACGTGCAGGCACGTGTTTTTATCTGGACGCAGGTCAATGGCGAAGATCAGTTAACCCCTGCCGTTGATGTTATAGCAACGCCGCCGGCGGTGAAAGTCCAACCAGGGAAAACCTATACAATACGAGTGACGCATCTTGAGGGTTCGGCCAAACAACCGGAGGAAAGTTATCGTCTTTTGATCGACGAATTGCCGGACATCAATGTGCGCCGTCGTAATGCCTCGGTTAATATGGTGGCACGTTATTCTTTACCGGTTTTCTTTTCAAAGCGGTCGGCTGCCAGTGACCTGCAATGGAAAGTACGCCAGCATGGTAAAAACGTACAAATTACGGCTACGAATACCGGAACACGCCACGCAAAAATTGCCAACTTAATGGCTGTTGCCGGCAATAAACAAATCAGTTTTGGGCGTGGTCTTAATGGCTATGTTCTGGCCGGTAGCACTGTGCAGTGGGAGGCAAAAGCCGGCAAATTCAAGCAAGGCGATCAGCTGACAATTACAGCCAAAGGGGACGATTATGCGGTTAAAGCAACTGCGGTGGTATCTGGAGGTTAAAGACCAAGCCTTTCCCTTGTTTGGGTGTCTGCTTGTTGCAGGCACCCAGATTGCTCAGGCACAAGAACAAACGACCACCATACCTTTAATACACGACCTCATTCTTGAGGTTGTGATGAATGAACATCCAACTGGTATTTTAGCTGCTTTTAAACGTGAGCCAAACGGAAAAATACAAGCAAAACCTGCTGAACTGCAATTAGCGGGTCTTAAGCCGGATAATCGGCTGACGAATAAAGACGGATTTATTAATCTCGACAATTTGTCAGGTGTTTCCTGGCGCTATGATGAAGAAGGGCAGCGGATATTATTTCAAGCTGTTGATGCTGCCCGTATCCCTAATAAGATTGAAATTGGACTGAGGCGAGAAAAACCTGATTTTTCCAATTTACATGTTAGTCCGGCATTTATTTTAAACTATACAATCCATGGGGCCACCGGATGGGGCACGTCATCGCATAAAAATTTTAGCGGTAGTTTTGATGCGCGTTTTGTTTCTTCACTTGGTGTGTTGTCGACAACGGCTTTAGGGCGGTTTAATCCTGATGTTCATGAAAAAAATACGCTTGGGCGCGATATAACCCGATTGGATAGTGCATGGCGATATACAGATCCGGAGCACGCAATTATTTACCAATTAGGCGATGGCGTTTCAGGTGGTTTGGGCTGGACATCATCCTGGCGCTTTGGTGGGGTGCAGATCAGGCGCAATTTTAGTCTTAGACAGGATTTAGTTACAGCACCTGTACCAAGTCTGGCAGGAACAGCTTCCGTGCCATCGACGCTTGACCTCTATCTCAATAATATCAAAGTTTATTCTGGCGATGTGCCAGCTGGGCCTTTTGATTTTAGCGGTCTTCCCTTCATGAATAAAGGCGATGCCAGCATTGTTTTACGCGATGCCTTGGGTCGTGAAATCAGAACCCAACACCGTTATTTTTATAATTCCGATATGCTGAGCAAAGGCGTTTTGGATTTCTCTGCTGAGCTTGGTTTTCCGCGCTTACGCTATGGTGACAGTTCATTTGATTATGCCAATGATCCGGCAGGTTCATTCAGCTTGCGCTATGGTTTAAGCAATCAATTAACCCTTGAGGGGCATGCGGAGGCCATTCGTGGTTTATGGAATGGCGGAATCGGATTGGCCACCAGTCTTGGTGGTTTTGGAGCTGTAAGTGCGGCTTTTGCTGGCAGCCATTATAGTCAGCATGGGAAGGTCGAAAATGGCGGGCGTTTATCGCTCGATTATTCCACGGCCTATAAGAATGTTTCTTTTTATGCCAATTATAGCCAAAGCTTTGGCCAATATAACACGATCGGACTGGTGGTTGACCGTGAACAAGGGGATAAAGCCCCTTTGTCAGCACGCGCAAACAGCGTTTTGAGTGTTGGTGTTGCGTTTCCGCTTGTGTTTGATCCGTCTTATCTCAACATCAATTATTCCCGTGTGCGTGGCGAAACAGAGGCTGATAATGCAAGCTTGCTTAATCTTGGCTGGTCGCGGACAATTTTTGACCGGATATCGCTTTATGTCAGTGGCTATGCGGATTTACAAAAACATCATAATTTTGGTGTTTTTGCCGGTGTGAGTATACCTATGGGCAAAAGCAATATGAATGCTTCGGTCAGTGCTTCAAAAGACAATATCGACACCGTATTATCGAAATCTGCATATTGGGGTGAGGCTCCGCTAAGCTGGACATTAAGGGATCGCGAAAGTTTCAACGGACAGTCCAGTCGTTCAGCAGCTATCAATTATCGCAGCCATGTTGGTTCTTTATCGGCATCGGTTGATCAGGCCGGCGGAGAGGGGCGGGTGACCGCAACCATGGACGGCGCTTTGATTATAGCGGGCGGCGGTATCTTTTTCGTCAATCGCGTAAGCGATGCTTTTGCTATTGTCAAAGGTGGCGGTGCGGATATGCCGGTTTTATTGAATGGTCGTCAGGTGGCGACGACTAATCAATCCGGCCATGCCTTTGTGCCTGATTTGCAATCTTATCAGAATAATACGCTGACGATTGACCCGACTAATTTAGCTGCCGACTTACAGCCGGAAGAAACACAAGCCATTGTTATGCCTGCTTATAGTTCCGGCGTGACGGTTGATTTCGGAGCGCATAAAATCAATGGCGCAACTGTTATATTGCATGATGCGGCTGGAAACGTTTTGCCGCTTGGCTCGGAAGTCATACAGGATGATAGTCAAAAAACATCGGTTATGGGGTATGACGGGCGTGTTTGGCTGACGGATTTGAACAGTCAAAACTCTCTTACAATTACCATGCCGGATGGCTTGGGAAGTTGCCACGCGAATTTTAGCTATCAGGAGAAATCGGGTGGATTACCGGAGATAGACGGTGTCACATGTTTATAAATAAAATGCATAATCTCTTCACATCCGTGAGAAATGCCGTTAAGCGCCTGTTGCTTGTGATCTTTTCTCTGGCATTGCTGATGACAGTGCCGCAGGCACCAGTTTGGGCGGCAAGTGGTATATGTGCGCTTAAATCTATCACTGATTTCGGCGAAACGCAGATCGATATGGTCGCCGATGAGATCGCCTCTGCCAGCGCAACAGTGGAATATAGCTGCAGTTCGCCGCAAAAATACGATACGATCCGTTTTTGCAACTATATCCAGCCTTTGCAGGCAGATTTGAGCAAGAAATATAGCGGGCGATTTTACCAAACACGACATGACAATGCCCGTTTGGCTTGGAAAATGCAGCTTAAAGATAATGAAACGCGGGTGCTTACAGATTGGCGGGAGGCTGGTCCGACTGCGGGTTGGGTGCATTATGTCAATACTTGGTCGCCGTCTGCTCCGGCAACTGTCGCTTCAAAGCAACTGACACTCAGCTACCTTAATCGTCAGCAACAAGATCATGTGCGTGCCGGACATTATAATACGTCTTATCAACTGGTGACTCGCTATAAATTTGGCCAGCAGCTAAATGGTGATTGCGATAACGGCATAGCGGATGCCGATGGAACAATCATTAGCCATTTTAATGTTAGTGCGACGGTTTTGAAAAACTGTCAGTTGGAAAATTTTCTCGACATTGATTTTGGCAAGCAAGATGCGCTGGCGCTTGGGCTTGGCGATAAATCCATCCGTGCTTATGGTAATATCGGCATTCGCTGCACGGAACAAACGCCCTATACGATCAGCATCAATAAAGGATCTAACGTCCGACAAGATGTAGCTCATATGAAAAGCAACAATGACTTATTGCCATATCGCTTGCTGCAACCGGGCTGTAAATTGAACTGGGATGATAAATCCACGCTTAGCGGAACGGGTAATATGGTCAATATGATTGATAATTATCAGGTCTGTGCCGAGTTGTTTGCCAAGCAAGGACAAATGCCGGCAGCAGGTTCTTATGCAGATACAGTGATTGTCACCGCTACATTTTAAGGGAATGGTTTAGCCAGTCGACATCAAAATGTGGCGGGGCATCAGCTCTGATGGAGACAAATTTTCCTTTGATGCGGAAGGTTTCTTCAATCAATCTGCTTTGTGCCAATCGATATGGTGTTCCGTTAAAAATTTGCTGACCTGCCTTCAGCAAGGTGATGCGGTCACAAATCGCCATCGCCTGATTAATATCATGGATCGACATGATAATGGTCGTGCCGCGCTCGCGGCTTAATTTGTAAACCAGATCAAGCACTTCGGCCTGATAGCCAATGTCGAGAAAACTGGTCGGTTCATCAAGTAGCAAAACCTCTGCTTCTTGTGCGATCGCCGCCGCAATCCATGCGCGTTGGCGTTCGCCGCCTGAAAGCTCGTTTAAAAAACGCTCACCAAAACCAGCCAAACCTGTGCTTTGCAATGCCCATTGAACAGCATCTTCGTCCTTTTGTTGATAAGCCTGCCACAGCCCGACATGAGAAAAACGTCCTTGGCGCACCAGTTGTGCGACTTTCATTTCATCAGGTGCAGCAGGGTTCTGCGGTAAAAAGGCAAGCCTGCGTGCCAGTATCCGGCGCGGCAAAGAATGAAGCGATATAGTGTTTAAATCAACATGGCCTGTATCGGGTTTAATTAATCCGGCGATTGTTTGAAGTGCGGTGCTTTTGCCCGAACCATTGGGGCCGATTAATGTACAGATTTCGCCCTTGTTCAGCTGCAAGTTAAATGCGCTGAGCGCTTTACGGTTTTTATAATGGACAGTCAGATGATGGCAATTTAAGTGCATGATATCTCAACGGGTTTTGCGCAGTAACAGGATAAAAAGCGGCGCGCCGAAAAAGGCGGTCATCACGCCGACGGGAATTTCTTCCGCCTGACCGATCAGGCGCGCTAAAAGATCGCCGGCCGTGACACTGATCATGCCAAGCAGGATGGTAAAGCTGAAGATCATCTGCGGATTCTTGCGCGCTAAAAAGCGGGCAAGATGCGGGACAACCAGACCGACAAAACTGATAGGGCCAACCGTGCCGACAGCACTGGCGGCAAGCAGACATGCAAGGCCAAGCGCAAGGGTGAAATGTTTTTGATAGGCTAGGCCGAATGAAGCCGCACTTTCTGCATTGAGTTTTAGCAATTCAAGCGGTCTGTGCAGGAAAAACAATGCTCCGAGACCAATAATTGTATAGGGTAGCAGTGTGCGTACATGCTCCCAGCTGCGGGCATAAAGGCTGCCAGCCAGCCATTCCAACATCACTTCCATGCGGTTTGAACCCCATCCGGCCAGGAGGCCAATGGCAAGTGCATGCAGAACGGCACCCACTGCTATGCCACATAAAGTGAGCCGCAAAGGCGACAGACCGGAACGGATAGCGAGACAATAAATGATAAATCCGGCGAATAATCCGCCAATGAGCGCAACGGATGGCAAATAGTGAAGTGGCATAACCGGTAATGCTGCCGAGCCATGATAATCTTGCGACATGGTCAGCAATAAAAACAAACTGACTGCAAAAGTGGCGCCTTGTGAAATGCCCATAATCGAGGGATCGGCCAGCGGATTGCGGGTGATGTTTTGCAGGATCAATCCGGCTACAGCCAGATGAAGACCGCTTAATGCACCGGTGATGATACGCGGTAGCCTAATATCAAGAATGATGGATTGCGTGTGACCTGAACCGGTGCCGGTGATACTCTTCCAGACATCTGTGAACGGGATATCTGCAACGCCTAAAAACACAGCAATAAACGGTGTTGCCAGCGCAAGAAAAACCCAAAAGCTAAACAGCCATATTTGTTGTTTTGTCTGGTTCATCGGCTATTTTCCGTCGATGAAATTGAGCGTTTTTGCGCCAGATAAATAAAGACGGGGCCGCCGATCAAAGCAGTGATGATACTGACGGGAAGTTCTTGCGGGGCGGCGATGGTACGGGCAATAATATCAGCAAGGCTGACCATAGAACCGCCGAGAAAAATACAGAAAATAAGAGTTTGTGTTTGGTTGTTTTGGCCTAAAAGCCGCGCAATATGCGGGGCTGCCAGCCCGACAAAAGCTACAGGCCCTGCCACTGGCACAATGCCTGCAACGGGCAGAATGGCTAAGATCAGCAGACACGGCTTCCAAAACCGGATGTCTAAACCCATGCTTGCTGCCATTTGCGGATCAAGAGACAATAATTCAAGCACGCGCCGGCAATAAAATGTGCCGCAAATGGCAATGATAACCCAAGGCAGCATGGGGGGGAGTTGTGGCCATGAGCGCCCTTGCAAGCCACCTGTCAGCCAGAATAACAGCGAGGGAACCTGTGCGCCGCTTGCCAGAATGAGATAGGTGGTGAGGGCATTTAAAAAGAGTGAAATACTGATGCCGCCAAGTGCCAGATGTAACGGGTTGTTTTGTCCATGACCGGCAATCAGCAGGGTTATGGCGGAGGCTGTTAATGCGCCAGCCATGCCGATAAACGGATAATAAACAGAGGAAATTGCAGGTAAATAAACAAAGCAAAACACAATAGGCGTGACTGCACCGGCAGTTGCACCGGTGAGCCCGGGGCCTGCGAGCGGATTGCGGGTGAGCATTTGCAACAAATAGCCGGAAACGGCAAGGCCGGCACCGGCGGTAAAAGCTGCAAGACTGCGCGGCAGTCGCAATGTCCAGACCAGAATGGATTCTATTTGCCCATTGGGTGCAGTGAGGATCGGCCATAATTGTTGCAGCTTCAATGAGCGTGTACCCACAAGCAGCCCTGCTAAAATAATGAGAAGGCTGATAAGGCTCAGGATCAAAAGAGTTGCGCATATTTTCATATGCGCAACTCTTTTATGTGGGGAGAGGGCAGGCATCATGATCCGTCTTTGACAGCCATGAATTTTGCAGCTTCCGTCTTCACATCAATGGCCGGAAAAACCTCCGGATAGAGGTAATGAGCGGCTTCCCGCAGAACGATTTCGCGCGCAATCGGCCCATTGGTTTCGACCCAATGATCGCCGACATAATAAACCCGATGGTTTTTAACCGCTGATAATTCATTCCAGATCGGGTTATTTTCATGCGGGCGCTCAGTGCCGCCATCATAGACAAAAATGACTTCCGGATCTTTTTCCAGCATGGTTTCAAGGCTGACTTCTTCACCAAATTTGCCCGTGCTGGTCATGGCACTCATAATATTGTCACCACCCAATGCAGCAACAATGGAGGCGGCGGTGTTTTCGGTATGGAAAGAAAAAGGCGTGTCGCCTGCCCACATGATCTGAAAACGCGGATGCTTATCTTTTGGTGCTTGCGCGGCAAATTCCTGTAAATGGGTTTTAAAGGCAGTGTTTAATTCTTCACCGCGTGCCTGTTTACCAAACAGGGTTGCCAGATCGCTGACCTCTTTATAGCTCTCATCGAGCAATTCCATATTATAAGCGATATAGGGCGCGATCTTTTGAAATGCTTCGGCATTGGCCGCCGTATAACGGCGCATTGCAACGATCACATCCGGCTTGGCTTCAGCAAGCAGTTCCAAATTGGGTTTTGCCCGCTGGCCGATTTGTTGAATCGCAGCTGTTTTGCCCAGCAAATAATCAGGCTCGCGGCCTTTTTCCATATAGGTGGTGGCCACAGGCTGAATGCCGAGCGCAAAAGCAATATCAACACCAAGATAAGAAATGGCAGCGAGGCGTTCCGGCTGCTGGTTAAACTGGATTGTCGCACCGCGATCATCTGTGATGGTGATCGGTTTTTGAATATTGGCCTGTGCCGAGCTGGCCATTAAAACGCCGATAATAGCAGTAACGGCAAAAGGGTTAAGGTGTTTAAATAGCACTTTTTAAAAATCCTGATTAAATAAAAGATGAAACAGTTTTGGGTGATAGATTGAGTGCATGTAATTGACGGGAAAACTGCCTCCATAATAACAAGTTGGTGACTGCGAAACCGAGGCACAGCCCGCCCCAGATGCCGTAAGCCTCAGCATGGGTAAGTTTTGAGCTTAAAAACATGGCAGGGATGCCAACCAGCCAATAACCAATGATGGTGTTGCTTAATCCGGCGCGTGTATTGCCGATGCCGCGTAACAGGCCGATGCAGATATTTTGCGAGCCTTTTAAAAACTGATGTGCAATGGCAAACCACAATAAAATAGCTGCATAGCGATAGACTGCCGGATCCTGACCGGCTTTTAAAAACGGCTGCAGGACAATTTGCGGCATGAATATATAAATCAGAGCAATGAGCGCCATGGCGCTGAAGCTCAGAATGAAACTGCGTCTGGCTATCGCACCAACTTCATCCATATCACTTTTGGCAAATGTCCGGCTGACTAAGATTGAAGAGCCTTGCGACAGTCCGATATTGAATTGATAAACAATATAGGCAAGCTGATTGACGATATTGGAAGCCGCTAAAGCCAATGGCCCGAATGTGCCGATCAGAACCGTTGCAATGGAGGTGATTGCCGCTTCGGAGCCATAAGTTAAGGAAATCGGCAATCCCATTTTGGCAATTTTAAGAAGTGTTTCTCGTTTGGCACGGCACGGATTAAGCGCAAGCAGCGGACGCAATTCCTGATCAGTTTGCACAATACGCAAATAAATCAGAAAGCTTGCAAACTGCACTATAGTTGTCGAAAGGCCGATGCCTGCAAGGCCAAGCTTTGGCATGCCTAACAACCCGAAAATAAAAATGAAATTCAGCAAAGCATTGATAGCGACAGAGATGAGCGTCACCATCATCAATGATCCGGCACGGCGCATACCCACTGCAAATTGGCGCAAAACATTGAGCCACAACATCGGGATTAATCCGGGTGCAAGGGTCAGCATGATCGGTTGGGCGAGGGCGGTAATATCATCTGTTTGCCCGAGAAATCCCAAAACCATGCTCAGGCCGATGAGAAGAAATGCAGCTGCAATAGAAGTCAGGGTTGCGAGCAGCATGGAGCTACGCAACAGATTTTGCACTTCTTCTTTGGTTTCTGTGGCAAGCTCTGTGCTGCCGGATTGTTTTTCACCGCGCCCGATCGTACCCGCAGTCAGATTGCCGACACCTGTTATCATGCCCACGCACATGGTGCGCAATTGATTATATAAAAGTAGTGCCAAACCACCTGCCGCAACATGATGAAGCCCTAAAAAACCCATCATAAACAGATCAGTGCTGGTGAGTGCGACCTGAGAAAATTGAATGCCGATAATCGGTGCTGCCAGATTGAGAATATCGGCATAAGGACGCAATTCAGCACGCATAGATGATGTTCCTTGCGGCTTCAAGGTTTTTTGCAGCGAGTGTGCAGGAGGCTTGATAGCTATCAAACCGCTGATGCAATTGTTGCTCTGTGCGCGGGTTTAGAAGATCGCGTTCGCGTAACCATGCATCATTATAAAAACTGTCGAGATATTTTTCGCCTGCATCGCAAACCAGCACCACCATTGTGCTTGCCTGTTCAACGAGATGCAGTTTTTGCAGAGCAGTATAAACGGCTGCACCGGCAGTGCCGCCAATGAGCAGGCCGGTGCGCCGTGCAACCACCCGCGCGGCAGCAAAAGCATGTTCGTCTGAAACAGTTAAACCGATATCGATAAATCTGTGGTCGACATTACTGCCGACGGTAAAACCATGCGGCGCACCAGCACCGCTTTGCCAATATTTATCCGGTTTGCCGCCGAAAATAATCGAGCCTTTGGGTTCAACACCAATGCTTTTCACATGTGAACCGCATTGGCGCAACTCTTTGATTGTGCCGCATAAAGTGCCGCCTGTACCAACTGCACCGATCAGATAATCAATCTCTGAACCACTATCGCGCAGTAATTCGGCAGCCAGTCCTTTATAGCCTGCATTATTATCGGGATTATAATGTTGATCCGGCCAGAAAGCGCCGGTTTGCGTGGCAATTTCTTGTGCTTTTTGTCGGCGCGCAACTGTGCTTGGGCCCCCATTCGTGCTTTTGACAAAGACAAGTTCAGCCCCTATGGCTTGCATGGCGCGCAATTTATCGGGCGCTGCATGGTCATCAACAATAGCGGTGAATTTATATCCGCGCTCGATGGCAATCAGCGCCAAGCCACTGCCGGTATTACCGGAGGTTGGCTCGACAATATGGCCGCCAGCTTTTAATTTGCCGTCGCGTTCGGCGCCGATAATCATTTCGCGCGCCATACGTACTTTGCACGAGCCGGTCGGATTTGTCTGTTCCAGTTTGAGCAGCAAGCGGCTGCCTGCACCGGTACGGGCAAGCTCCAGCATCGGCGTGTTGCCGATCAGGGCGCTTACCGATGTAACAATGGATGGAAATGGCTGATTATGGAGAAGGCTCATTGATCCATACTCCAATCAAGGCCATTTTCATTCAGCCAGACAATCACTTTTGGCGGCAAGGGAAGCTGATGGAAAGTGCTTTCATTTTTATCCATCTGATAACCGGCCGTGTTGGGATAGATAATCAGATCGCCATAGCGCGGGCGGGCGGGAAAACTGATTTTACGCCAGCTCAGCATGTCATATTCCATGCAACTGGAACCGCCGATGCAGGCAAGTATCGGTTGTTGCTCGCGCTCTTTGCCGCGTTGCACTAAATATGGATCCGGTAAAAATTCGCTGGCCTTCCACTGTTCGGAAAGGCTCATGCTCAATCCTGCCACTGTGATGATGCCATGTGCATCATTTTGCTTGAAGCCTTGCACCGGAAAAACACTCAAACCCGCACCATTGAGCAAAGCGCGGCCGGGTTCCATCAACAGGGTGATATCTGCCTGATTGAGGGCTTGTGCAAAATTTTGTTCGCCCTTTTTGCTTTGTAAAATTGCATCCAGCATTACCGCGCCTGTGGGTGCTTGATGATAGGGATAGAATTTTGTGAATGTTTTACCACCGTGAAACTGGGCAGGGTTCAGGTTTTTCTGGAAATTATCCCAGTGCTCTTTGGTGGTATATGCACAGGCAAAGCCACCGCCGATTGAAATGGAATGCGCAGCCAATCCCATTTTTCGCGCTTCAAGACATTGCTCAATGAGCTGAAAACCAAGTTTTGCGCACGGGAGAACATCATAGCCATCAAGATGGAAAGAAAAACCTTCCATAGTGATGAGATGACTGTTTTCGACGCATTTTTGCAAAGCAATTTGCAAGTCCGCCGGATTCAATCCGAAACGGCTATCGGGAAATTCCGGTGGTAAAACGCGCAATAATATCCGTAAGGGTTGGGTTACATCTGCTGTTTCCAGCGCACGTTGCAATTCGTCCAAAGCATCGATGGCAACAAGCGCATTATGCTGGCACGCAAGCTGAAGCAGATCGTTGCTTTTAGCCGCACCACTCACGCCAATATGCGTTCCTTTAATGCCGCAGGCTAAAGCATGGGCAAATTCCGCTATGCTTGCAACATCGGCAAAACCGTTAAAAAGTGCCGCAACTTTGAGCCAAATAGCGGCTTTATTGGCCTTTTTTGCATAGAAAACATGGCCACTGACCTGATGTTTTTGTAAAATATTTTCAAACTCAGTGAGATTATGGGCAAAACTTTCCGGCTCAAGCAGGTGGAAAGGCCCTTCAACAATACCGAAAATTTGTTCAAGAAATTCAGTGTTTTGAAGGGTTGTTTCCATCCATGGTGCTTGTATCGGCGGAAGGCTTGAATGGTTTATGTCCATAACTCAATCCTTGTGCCACGGCCTGCTGCAATTGCGCGGGTCGCAAGCGCATGGGCAACCGGAATATCGGTGATAATCATGCCGCTGCTGAAGGCAAAAACGCGATCGGTTGCGGCATTGCGGCCAGGTTTGCGGCCACTGATAATGTCAGGCAGTTCCGCATCACTTTTAGCAATACCATCGGCTCCGGCGAGCCTTTTGCCGGTGACACCAAGCTGGCCTTCACTGGTGGCAATGGCATAGTCGGCTTCATCTAATGCACCACTTGCAACGCCTTTGCTTGCAACGGAAATCAGCAAGCCGCCCTGTTTCATCCAGCGGGTTTGAATCTTGGGGTGTGCCGCACGCCCTGATGCAGCAACAACTATATCGGATTGGGCAACCGCTTCCGGCACATCGTCAACAAGCTCAATTTCGCGGTCGGGAAAATATCGCGCAAAGGTTTTAAGAGTTAGAGCAATTCCGTCGGGATGGGTGCCGAAAAGGCGCAAATATTTTAAAGACGGCAAAGCCGTCAACAAATAAGGCAGCGTGTTGATACCTTGGGCGCCGGTGCCAACCATCAGTGCCGATTGCGGATTTTCCACCGCGCAATATTTGGCAATAATCGCTGTGGTTGCCGGTGTTCGTGAGCCGCCGACACGATGGCAATCCATCAGCGCATAGGGCATGCCGGTTGTGTCATCGTAAAGACTGATAGTGGTGTAATATTTATCGGCATTATCATTGCCCTGCCGATAAGAGGTTTTAAAGCCCAGTTGCTGTAAGTCACCGTCATAACCAAGCATGGAATAAGAGACAGAGTCCCGCTCAATATTCGGCAATGGCATCATCAGTTTGGTCGGGCAGCGGGATTGGCCTTGCGCATAAGAATGATAGGCGTTTTCGACTAATTGAATAACGTCTGCCGGTGCCAGTTCAATATCAGCTAAGTCTTTTCTGGATAAAATATGAAGTGCAGGCGTGAATAAATATTGCTTGGACATCGACATGTCTTTCAGATCAATAAAGTGAAATAAATTAGGTCTTAGAAATAAAAAAATCAGGTTATTCTTGTTGCAATTCGTGCAAAGGAATATCGCAGGCCGGTAGCGGTTCTTTAAAAATATGGCGGGTGGTTTTATAAGGAAATTTGTTGCCGCTTTTTGCCATTTCGATGATTTGATGCGGCGTGATGATTTCTCCGGCACGCCATGCACAGACATCAACTTGGGTATAATCCAGCAATACAACAGGCATGCGCTCGAGTTTGAGCCTTTTTGCAATGCTGAGCCGATGATGACCATCCATCACAAATAAGCTGTGTTTATGGACACAGACAGGGATGATCCAGCGACCGCAGGCTTTTATAGCTTGCTCCAGTTTCAGGGCGCGATGTTCGTTAATTTCTTCCGTTGGTGTTAATTTGTCGGGTGCTACAAGAATATAATTATCATTACATAGCCTCATACGTTTCTCCGTAAGGCAATGATTTTAAAAATGAATTTTACGTAATAAACTTTAAATTAGGATAGACTAATATGATGGAGAGTCAATAATAATATGATATAAAAAATCAAGTTATTATTGCTCCCAATTAGATGCCAATAAAAAAGCCGGAATATACTATACTCCGGCTATCACATTCTTTTGTGTGCTAAATTATACTAGCCATCAAACAACGTGCCATCAGAAATATCGATACCAAAGGCAGTGCCTGCAAAAACCAACAGGCAGATAAGCGCTTTCTTCTTGAGATTGGCTTCCAGAAAATGGATTGAAACTTGGCGATAAATATTGCTGGCAATTTGCTTTTTGTTCATCCGGTTCAGTTTTGAGAACCATGCCCGCAGCGGGATGAATGTTTTGTCGCCGATACCATCGATCAAAACCATAGTGCGGGACTTTTCATCAAACACGATATTGTCGAGATGCACATCGGCCGCAACAATTTTGCTGTTTACAAACCAGTTTAAAAAATCATTCAACGCAGCATGGCTTTTATTGTCATAATGGCCATGCGTAATCATTTCGCGCAGGGTCATCGCTAATTCACCATTTTCACGGCAAACCGCTTCAACCACAATGCCGTTGCCTTGTTCGGTTTTGGCGACGCTGATAAAATTTTGCAAATGCTGAGTTGTGCTGTCACCTTCATTGGCGACGCGCTGATATTCACGCACTTCACGCAATAGTGGAATGGTCTGCTTATAATAGCTTCTCATACGCACCAGCAATTTCCATTTGCGGAAAAAACGGCGTGGAGACGGTGCTTTTTTCTGAACTTTAAGCAGCAATTGCGGTTCATGCGAAATTGCATAAACATTGCGGGAGCGACCGGCGGCAATCGGTTGCTTTGAAATTGTGATATTACCCAGACTATTTGAGGACTGGGATATTTTAGAAATTGGTAACAACAACATTTGATTGCCGGACTTTGGGAAGTTTGAAAAGCCGCTTTGAGGCTTCAAGTGATGAATTTATTCTGGCAACGTTTAAAAACGTCTGGTGCAGAGCATCAGTCTATAGTTGCATTCGAATGTCATGTTTTCAAGAAATATAATAAAATATCACATTTATGTGATGCTTAACTTGGCGCTAATCCACTGAAAATATTGATTAGAGCGGATTATCTGACCATTGTTGCTGTTTTTGAAAACCTGCCGGTAAAAGTTTCACCGGCGGGTTCATTTTATTATACAGGCTGAATATCAACCAGTGTTTCTGCTTGTTCGGAAAATTCGACAGCATAAGCCAGTTCGCCCGGTGCTCCGGCATAAACCTTGAACAAAGATTGTCCTTTTTTCACCGGATCACCAAGTCTTACATCCATATAGATGCCTGCACCTGTTGAGCGTGGCGCACCGGCAAGCTTGGCGACACGCGCCAGATTGCGATTATCGATATTGCTGACCACACCATCAAATGGCGCTGTCACCGTATAGACATGGTCGCCCACTTCAGGGATATTCAAACCGCCTTGCGCAATGCAGATATCGCGAAATTTTTCCCATGCACGGCCATTGGCAATGGTTTGAAGCGCGAGAGCCGTGCCTTCGCCTTTTGCCGCCACGCCGCCGATTTCCAGTGCAAGACCGGCCAGAACAGCTGCGCGCTCTCGTAAATCCTGCGGTGCATTTTCTTCATTGCGCAACACGGCCAGCACATCAAGGGCTTCAAGTGCGGGACCGATGCCTTTACCCACCGGCTGAGTGCCGTCGGTATAAACGCAAGCAACCGTCAGGCCAAACTCTTTACCAACAGTTGTAAGCAATTCGCTGAGCTGGTCTGCCGCTTCGATGCTTCTAACCTTGGCTGTCGGGCCGATTGGGATATCGATCACGACATGGGTGGAACCGGCCGCGACTTTTTTCGACAATACGGAAGCGACAAGCTGGCCTTCGGTATCAATATCAAGATCGCGCTCGATACGGATAAAGACATCATCGGCAGGGCTGAGCTGCACTGCGCCACCCCATGCCATGCAGCCGCCTTGTTCGCGCACCACTTTTTTCAGTTTATCGAGTTCCAGATCAACCGGTGTCATGGTTTCCATCGTGTCTGCAGTTCCGGCAGGGGAAGTGATGGCGCGTGAGGATGTCTTGGGCATAGTGAGCCCGTGCGCGGTGACAATGGCAACAACAAGCGGTGTGGTGCGGTTGCCCGGCAAACCGCCGACACAATGCTTGTCGAGAACAATGTCTTTGTTCCAGTCCAAGCGCTCACCGGCACCAATCATGGCTTTGGTCAGATAGATGGTTTCTTGTGTATCAAGCGGCGGTGTGGCGCTGGCAGTCAGGAAGGCGGCCAGATGCACATCCGTGTAACGGCGTGCCACCACATCATCGATAATCGCGCTGATGCCTTCATAATCGAAGCGGTTGCCATAAATACGGCTGCGAATATGGGAAAGTGAAGTGAGCGCCGGCGGGTGGCTCACTTCCACTTCGTCACCTTCTTCAACGCCTAATAAATCCCATGCCGTTTGCGACATGCCGATGGTATCAAGTTCTAGCAATTCACTGTCGATTTGCAAAAGCTCTGCATAGATGGAGCGGTCACCGGCATAAACCTGCACATGCGAGCGAGAAGAAAGCCCCGCCGAATGACAGGCGGGACAATCCGTGCGCATGATCACTACCGCCTGATCATGGGTAAAAAGCCCGAGGCGTCTGGCTTTCAGCGGCGGGTGATCGCAATGAACGCGGCTCATAGTTTGAATTCCTGATCCTGACGCGGAACAACACTCTCCCAGCCAAGTTCACGGCCGATAAGAACGCGCAAGGCTTCTGAAGCATCCGGTTCACCATGCACGATGAAGGTTTTCTTCGGCGGAATACGGAAGCCGGAAAGCCAGCGGATCAGCTCTTTGGCATCGGCATGGCCTGAAAGTGTATCAATTTGCGCCACTTCCGCATTAACCGGCACCCACATGCCATGGATTTTCAGTTCTTTTGCACCTTCGCGTAACGCACGCCCGCGTGTGCCTGCTGCCTGAAAACCAGCCAGCAAAATAGTGTTTTTGATGTCAGGCGCATAGTTCTTCAAATGGTGCAGAATACGGCCGCCGGTTGCCATGCCGGAAGCAGAAATAATCACTTTCGGATATGGATTATTATTGATGGCTTTTGAATCTTCCACATCCTCGGTGTAACGCGCGATCTTGTAAGCTTCGCGGGCTTCATCCGGTGTCAGCTTATGATCATCCATGTGACGGCTCATCATAGTGGTTGCATCAATGGCCATCGGACTATCGAGGAAAATCGGCACAGCACTTAAACGGCCAGCTTGTTTCAGCTTCCAGAAATAATAAAGCAGTTCCTGCGCACGGCCAACCGCAAAGGAAGGGATTACCAATGTGCCGCCACGCTGAACAGTTTTTTCGGTGATGGCACCAAGTGCTTCCGCCGGATCGGTATGATCATGCAGTCGGTTGCCATAGGTGGATTCCACCACCACATAATCTGCTTCTTCCGGGGTGATCGGATCGGGCATCAAGGGATGATTGTAACGTCCGATATCACCAGAGAAAACAACGCGCTTGCCTGCCCAATCGATCTGCACATTGGCAGCCCCTAAAATGTGACCGGCATAGCGGAAACGGAATTGCAGATCATCGAGAATAGTGATGGTCTGATCAAATTCCACACGGGAGAAATGCCCTAATGCATTTTCGGCGTCACGCGCATCATAAAGCGGCAATGCCGGAGCGTGCTTGGTCAGTTTATGGCGGTTGAGGAAGTCGGCGTCTTTTTCCTGCAAATGGCCGCTATCTTTGAGGATCAGCTCCGCCACATCGCGGGTGGCGGAGGTGGAGTAAATCTTGCCGCGAAAACCCTGCTTGACCAGACGGGGCAGATAGCCGCTGTGATCGAGATGGGCATGGGTTAAAATTACCGCATCAATATCGCGCGCGGCAATGCTTAAATTTTCCCAGTTCAGCTCGCGTAGGTTTTTGAAACCTTGAAACAAGCCGCAATCAATCAGCACATTGTGCTTGCCATTGGAAAGCAGATGTTTGGAACCGGTCACGGTGCCCGCAGCACCTAATGGTTTGAGTGTCAGCATCATGCGCTCTTTTCTGCCTTTGGGGTTTGGGTTGCGGCAAATTCATTGATGCCTTCCACCAGCAATTCGGCAACAGAAATGCCGTTACTGATATGTGGCACGCAATCGGTGGAGACGACTTTTTCTGCAATCGCGCTTAAGCGCTGATAGGCATCATCGGCAAACAGCCCGTGAACGACAACACAAACAGGCTTGGCAAGACCTTGGGCTTGCAGCTGTTTGGCAGCTTCCACCATTGTGCGGCCGGAAGAGGCAATATCATCCACTAAAACCGGTGTCCGGCCTTTCCATTGCGAGAGATCGCCCATGTGAATTTCCACATTGCGGTCGCCGTAACGGGTTTTGCGTAAAACTGTGAAAGGCGCACCGGAGAGTTCGCCGATCTGGCTTACCCATTGTTCGCTTTCTTCGTCGGGGCCAATCAGCAAAGGCTTTTCAATGTTCTGGCTGATCCATTTGGCCAATACCGGTGCAGAGGCCAGATGCGTGGCGGGGATGGTGTAAATTTCCGACAAAGAATGATAGCGGTGCAGATGCGGGTCGATTGTCAGCAAACTGTCAAATGATGAGGAAACAAGGCGTGCAAATGTGCGCGATGTAATGGCTTCACCTGCTTTGAAACGAATATCCTGACGCATATAGGCCAGATATGGCGTTACCAGATTGACGGAGCGGGCGTTGAATTCACGCGCGGCATCAGCTGCAAAAACAACAGCCAGAAAATTGTCGTTCGGATGTGCCAGTGTGCAGATCAGATCAACATGACGTCCCTCGACATCATCCAGAAAACGCACATAGCTTTCACCATCGGGAAAGTGGCGGGTTTCCAATGCACCAAGCTGGAAATTACCGGCAGCAGCAATAGCGGCTGCGAGTTCTTCATTGCCGGGCAAAGGAATAATCAGACGTTTCTCAACAGAGTTAGAAGCCATGTTAGCTCATCCGTTTATTGTTGATTTTTAAATAACGAGAATGAAATAAGCAAAACAGGAGCGGGCAATAATGCCCGCTCCTTTTGTCGGCAATTAAGCTTATGTGTCGCGCTTATGCGGCCATTTCCAATCGCGCACTTCCGGCATGTCTTCGCCATGTTCACGCACATAGACATGGTGCTTTTGCAGCTTCTCATTGAGCGAAGCGATCAGCGGCTCGGCAATATCAGCGGCCAAAGGCAGACGCTTGAGCGCCTCAATTGCCAAGTGATAGCGGTCAAGCTCGTTCATCACTGCCATATCGAACGGCGTTGTGGTGGTGCCTTTTTCGATAAAGCCGCGAACGTGGAAGTTCGGATGGTTGGTGCGCTTATAAACCAGACGATGGATGAGATATGGATAGCCGTGATAGGCAAAAATCACCGGACGGTCTGTGGTGAAAAGCGCATCGAATTCACTGTCGTCAACACCATGCGGATGATGCTGCGGTGATTGCAGCGCCATCAGATCAACAATATTGACAACGCGAATGCGCAAATGTGGCAATGCTTCACGCAGCATGGCTGTGGCGGCCAATGTTTCCATGGTCGGCACATCACCGGCGCAAGCCATCACCAAATCCGGCTCCATGCCGTCTTCGCTACCAGCCCAATCCCATTTACCAAGACCGGCTTCGCAATGTTTTACTGCTTCATCCATGGTGAGCCATTGTGGTGATGGCTGCTTGCCGGCCACAATCACATTCACGCGGTTCCATGTTTTGAGGCAGTGATCGCCCACCCAAAGCAGCGTATTGGCATCCGGCGGAAAATAAACGCGCACAATATCGGCGCTCTTATTGGCAACCAGATCAACAAAGCCGGGATCCTGATGGGAGAAACCATTGTGATCCTGACGCCAGACATGGGAGGTCAGCAGATAGTTGAGCGAGGCCACCGGCTTGCGCCATGGCAGTTCGCGTGCCACCTGCAACCATTTGGCGTGCTGGTTGAACATGGAATCCACAATATGGATAAAGGCTTCATAGCAGGAGAAGAAGCCGTGGCGTCCGGTGAGTAAATAGCCTTCCAGCCAGCCCTGACACAGATGCTCACTCAAAACTTCCATCACGCGGCCATCCGCGGCCAGATGGTCGTCACTATCTAAAGTTTCAGCCATCCAGACACGGTCCGTTGCTTCAAAAACACTGCCCAAACGGTTGGAGGCGGTTTCATCAGGCCCGAAAACGCGGAAGTTTTTTTCTTCATCATTGAGGCGGATGACATCCCGCAGATAGTCGCCGAGGATTTTGGTGGTTTGTTCTTGCACCGCACCCGGTTCGGTGACATTGACCGCATATTTGCGGATATCCGGTGTGTTTAGCTCTTTACGCAACAAGCCGCCATTGGAATGCGGAATGGCGCTCATGCGCTTTTCGCCATCCGGTGCCATTGTGCGCAGCTCCGGTTTCAGCTTGCCGCTTGCGTCAAACAGATCTTCCGGATCATAGCTGCGCATCCAGTCTTCGAGGATTTGGCGATGCGCATCATCGGCGCGGCAATTGGCGACCGGCACCTGATGGGAGCGCCAATGGTCTTCCACCATTTTACCGTCAACCACTTTTGGCCCTGTCCAGCCTTTCGGGCTGCGCAGAATAATCATCGGCCAGCGCGGACGCTCCGGTGATTTGATATCGGCTTGATTTTTAATCGCTTTGATGCGGTCAAAAGCCTTGTCGAAAGTCGAGGCCATTTGCTGGTGCATGGCTTCCGGCTCATGGCCTTCTACGAAAAACGGCTCATAGCCATAACCGGTGAAAAGGCTGTGCAGATCTTCATCTGACATACGTGCAAGCAATGTCGGATTGGCAATTTTATAGCCGTTGAGATGCAGGATCGGCAGCACCGCGCCGTCACGCTTCGGGTTGAGAAATTTGTTGGAATGCCATGCGGCAGCCAATGGGCCGGTTTCGGCTTCACCATCACCCACAACACAGGCAACCACCAGATCAGGATTGTCAAAAGCTGCGCCAAAGGCATGCACAAGCGCGTAGCCAAGCTCGCCGCCTTCATGAATGGAGCCCGGTGTTTCCGGTGCCACATGGCTTGGAATACCGCCGGGGAACGAGAATTGGCGGAAAAGCTTTTGCATGCCTTCCACATCTTCGGTGATGTCGGGATAGGTTTCGGTATAAGTGCCTTCCAGATAGGTATTCGCCACCATGCCGGGGCCACCATGACCGGGGCCGCAAACATAAAGCACATCTTCATTGCGCTCTTTAATGATGCGGTTGAGATGCACATAGATGAAGTTCAAACCCGGGGTGGTGCCCCAATGGCCAAGCAGACGCGGCTTGACATGTTCAGGCTTTAACGGCTCACGCAGCATCGGATTTTGCATCAGATAAATCTGGCCGACAGAAAGATAATTGGCAGCGCGCCAATAGCGGTCGGTGAGTTTTAGCTGTTCAGGGGAAAGGGGCTGGGCGCCAGTCTGATTATTCATTCCGGAATTCCTTAACCTATTGGGAGGATTGGTTTAAAACAGTGAGGGTTTCGGTAGCGATGACACGCTCTTCATCGGTAGTGAGCATGAAAGCCACGATTTTGCTTGTCTCTTGAGTGATGCAAAAAGCATTTTTTTTGTTGGCTGCATTGTCCAGTTCAAGGCCTAGCCACTGTAACTTGCGCGCGATGCGGGCGCGGATTTCCGGCTGATGTTCGCCAATGCCGGCGGTGAAAATAACGGCATCCATCCCGCCAAGGCTTGTCGCCTGACGGGTGATCTCGCCAGCAATACGGGTGGTGAAAAGTTCAATCGCTTGGTGCGCTTCGGGAGTATCGCTTACCAGCAATTCACGGCAATCGCCGCTGATGGCTGAAACACCGAGCAGGCCGGAGCGATGATAAAGCAGATCGGTCAGTGCATCGGTGCTCATCTTCTGCTGGCTCAGCAAATGTAGCAGCACACCAGCATCAATATTACCGCAGCGTGTTGCCATCGGAATACCGTCCAGTGTTGAAAAGCTCATGCTGGTATCGACGCTCTTGCCGTTCTCAAGCGCGCAAATACTGGCACCGCTGCCAAGATGCGCAACAATGAGCTTTTTTCGGCCTAAGTCGGGCTTGAGCTCGTTAAATTGTTGCGCGATGGATTGGTAAGAAAGGCCGTGAAATCCATAGCGCTTGATGCCCTGATCGTGCATTGCACGCGGAATAGCAAAGCGGCGGATCACATCCGGCATGGTGCGATGGAATGCAGTGTCAAAGGAGGCTGTTTGCAAAATATCAGGGAAAAGCTGACGGATTGCTTTAATCAGTGCCAGACATTTAGGCTGATGCAGTGGCGCATAGGCTGACAGATCATCAATTGCCTGAATGCTTTTTTCATCAATCAGCACGGGACCGGCAAAAATATCGCCGCCATGCACAACACGGTGCCCGATTGCTTTGACGCGGGCAAGGTCGATATGGGTTGAAAGTTTGTCAAAAACTTCGCTTAAGACAGCAACAATATCGGCGGAATCTTGTGCTTGCAGCTTGATATCCAGCCGTTCCTTGCCGCGCTCCATATGAAAATTCAACGGAGACGCGGCAAAGTCGATGCCTGCTTTTGCCGATTTTTTTAAAGACGAGCCATCACATTCAAAACTGCCGATTTTAACGGTAGATGATCCTGTATTGAATGTGAGGATTAAATCATTCATTCCAAGTCCTAACATAAAGACAGTATTGCAATCAGCGTGCGGCAGTTTTTATCGGCGGATCACCTCAGGAAGTTGCGGAAGCGTTTCAGTGCAAAGAAGAACAGCACCGAACCGATCACTATAAGTGCAAGGAATTGCGGCCAGATCACACTCAAACCTGCACCACGGAAAAGAACCGATTGGGCAAGAATGACGAAGTGCGTGTTTGGTGCCGCAAGCATGATATATTGAATGATTTCCGGCATACTTTCACGCGGTGTCATGCCACCGGACAAGACCTGCAACGGCAACAGAATAAGGATGATCAAGAGCCCGAATTGCGGCATGGAACCGGCAATGGTTGCCAGATAAATGCCAAGGCTCGTGGTGGCGAAAAGTTGAAGCGCAACGCCGATCAAAAACAGTATCAGTGAGCCATTGACCGGCACGGCCAATATGCCTTCCACCACAAAAAGCAACGACAAGGCTGTTGCCACAAGCACAACCAGCCCCATCGACCAGACCTTACTGATCATGATTTCGATCGGGGTGACCGGCATCACCAGAAGATGCTCGATCGTACCATGTTCGCGCTCACGGATGAGTGCGGCACCGGTCAGAATGATCGACAGCATGGTGACCGAAGCAATCACATTGGTGACCGCGCCAAACCAGCCTTTATTCAACTCTTCATTGAAGCGGGCGCGCATATTCTGTTCGACCGGCATTTTGGTGCCGCCGCGATAGCGGTTCAGGAACTCGCTCACTTCGTTGGTGACAATTGTCTGGACATAACGTCCACCACTGAAGGCCTGACTCATGCGGGTTGCGTCAATATTAAGCTGGATGGTCGGATTGCGACCGGCCAGCAGATCACGCTGAAAACTTGGCGGAATATTAAGCGCAAATGTATCAAGGCCGGAGTCCATGCGCTTGTCCATTTCGTGCGTTGAGATAAGTTTCGGCGGCACGAAATAAGGCGGATAAAACGCAGTGGTGATACGGCTGGATATCGGCGACTGATCTTCATCAACAATCGCAATGGCTGCATTGTTGAGGTTTTCCGGCATCGCTTTTGAAGCCGTATAAATGGCCAGCGAAAACGCGTAAACAATCAGGATAATCAGCATCGGATCGCGGGCAAGCCCGCGCAATTCCTTGATGCCGAGACGGAATATATTGGCAATCCTCATCTCAGCGCGCCTGTTTCTTGAGTAGAATGATACCCAGCACCATCAGCACCGGAATGGTAATCAGCAGCATCAGGAAAGGCAGACCCAGATCGGAGAAACTGAGGGCTTTCGAGAAAGTGCCGCGTGAAATGATGGTGAAATAGGTGGTCGGATAAAGCTGGCCGATAATGGCACCCGCACCTTGCAGCGACGACACCGGATCAATAATGCCGGAATACTGGACAGCCGGAATGAGGGTCATCAAAGCTGTACCAAAAATAGCGGCGATCTGGCTGTTCATGAAGGTGGAAATCACCAAGCCCATGCCCGTTGTGATGATCACATAAAGCAGAGCAGCCGTTGCATAGGTCAGGAAACTGCCGGTAAAGCGGACTTGAAAAATGAAGACCGCAAAGGCTGTCAGCATCAGGAAGTTGAAGAAGGCGAGTCCGATATAAGGCAATTGCTTGCCGATCAGAAACTCGAACTTTGTCACAGGTGTCACGTAGAAATTGATGATGGAACCAAGTTCTTTTTCGCGCACCACACTCAACACGGATAACATCGACGGAATGACAAGCAGCAGCAGCGGAATAACTGCGGGAACCATAGCCACCAGACTTTGTACATCCGGATTATAGCGATAGCGGATTTCCATGTTGAAGCTGGTCAGCGCAGTTGTGTTGCCATAAAGCTCACGGGCTTTTTGCGACAGCCAGTTCAAATGTGTGCCTTGCACATAGCCTTGAATGGTTTCTGCACGCACAGGCATTGCACCATCAATCCATGCACCCACTTCGACAGGGCGGCCATGCTCAATATTGCGGCCGAAATTCGGAGGAATTTCAAGCGCCAGACTGATCTCGCCATTACGCATGCGCTTGTCCAGCTCATCATAATCGAGGATCGGATCTTTTTCGATGAAATAGCGGGAGCCTGAGAACTGGCGTATATAGTCACGGCTGATCGTGGTGTCATCGCGGTCAATCACCGCGAAGCTGAGGTTGTTTACGTCCAGATTGATACCGTAACCAATCACGAACATCAAAATGACACTACCGAGCATGGCAAGCGTTGCACGGATCGGATCACGACGAAGCTCCAGCGTTTCACGGCGCGTATAAGCAAGCAAACGCCGCAAATCCGGCATCCAGCTGGTTGAAGGCGCCGGAAGCTCTCTTACCGGTTCACTGTTCATCTTTTCATCTGCCACATGCACCGGTTGCGGGACAGGGGCAGTTTCGCCGATGGCATCTTCCAAATAACCGATAAAGGCTTCTTCCAATGTTTCAGCATTGCGGCTGGCGGTGATTGCCGCCGGTGTATCGCTGATCAGCACTTTACCGGCATGCATCAGCGATATGCGATCACACAATTCCGCTTCATTCATGAAGTGGGTGGAGACGAAAATTGTTACATTATCTTTACGCGAAAGATCAGCCAGAATTTGCCAGAAAGCATCGCGCGCCACCGGATCAACGCCGGAGGTCGGTTCGTCAAGGATCAAAACATCAGGCTGATGGATAAGCGCAACCGCCAAAGACAGACGCTGGCGAATACCAAGCGGCATATCATCAGGATAGACATCCATCATGTCGCCCAAATCAAAACGTGCAGCGAGCTCGACAATACGCTCTTTGGTGCGTGCTTCCTCCATACCAAAAAGCTTGGCATGAAGTTCCAGATTTTGATGAACGGTTAATTCAGAATAAAGCGAAAATGCTTGTGACATATAGCCGACGCGGCGACGCACATCGATGTTTTTCGTGTCAACTTCACGGCCAAAAAGACGCGCAATACCCTCACTTGCCGGCAGCAAGCCGGTCAGCACTTTCATGGTGGTGGATTTACCGCAACCATTGGAGCCAAGAAAACCGAAAATTTCGCCGCGCGGAATGCGGAAACTGACATCGCTGACCGCGGTAAATTTACCAAAGCGCACGGTGACATGCTCGGCTTCAATCGCAATATCGGTGATCGATTCATCGCGTGGCGGGATGATCACTTTATGGTGATCGCGGCGTAATTCTTCCGGCAGCAGCGCAATAAAGGCCGTATCCACATCCGGCGTGCCTGTTTGCGCCATAAGTTCTTGTGGTGTGCCACTGGCGAGAATCTGTCCGTCATTCATCGCAACCAGCCAGTCGAAGCGCTCGGCCTCTTCCATATAGGCGGTCGCAACGATCACGCTCATACCGGGGCGATCTTTGCGGATATCGTCAATCAGCTCCCAGAACTGCCGACGAGAGAGCGGATCAACACCGGTGGTTGGTTCATCCAGAATAAGCAGATCAGGATCGTGAATGAGCGAACAGCACAAACTCGTCTTCTGCTTCATACCACCGGAAAGCTTGCCAGCAGGACGGTCGGCAAAAGGCGACATGCCGGTGCGTGCCAGAAGATCGGCAATGCGGCGTTCGCGTTCATGTTTGTTATGACCGAATAATCTGCCGAAAAACTCAATATTTTCAAAGACCGACAGGGTCGGGTAAAGGTTTTTACCCAAACCTTGCGGCATATAGGCAATACGCGGAAAAGCCTGTTGGCGATGGCGTTTGTCGGCAATGTCGCCGTCGAGCACCTCAATGAAGCCGTCCTGCATGATGCGCGCACCAGCAATCAGCGACAACAGGCTGGATTTTCCCACACCGTCGGGGCCGATCAGGCCGATCATGCGACCGGCCGGAATGTCGAGTGTCAGGTCACGCAAAGCCTGCTTGTCACCATAAGACAGGCTGACATTTTGAATGCGGACGACTGGTTTGTCGTCCGCTGCAATACCGCTCGCCAATGGGCTGTTCATTTTACTGGTTCCGCAAGGTTGTCTGGCCATTGAGCATCAGATTTCAACTTGACATAAACACTGCCCGGCAGGCCTGTTTTTACCATCTGAATGTGCTTTTTAAGCAGTTCTTGCGGGATTTTTGCCTTTACACGGAATACCAGTTTCTGGCGTTCTTCTTCGGTTTCAACCGATTTCGGGGTGAACTGCGCAACATCGGCCACAAAGCTGATGCTTGCCGGAATAACAAGTTGCGGGGCTGCATCGAGTACGATGCGTGCTTCTGCACCGATTGCAACCTGACCTGCCTGCGCAGTCGGCAGGAAGAAGGTCATGTAAACATCGCTCAAGTCAACCAGATTGAGCACGCGGCCACCGGCAGAAATAACCTCACCCGGCTGGGCTACACGATATTGAACGCGACCAGGCTTTGGCGCTTTGAGCGTTGCATCATCAATTTCAATTGTGATGCTGGCAATGGCAGCTTTAGCTGCATCCACGGCTGCTTCCGCATCAATCACTTGTGCTTTAGCGGCATTAATGCCGGCATCGGTTGCAGCAAGTTGCGCTTTGGCGGCGCTTACAGCTGCCTCGACGCCACGTGCATTGGCGCGGTCATCATCAAGGATTTGCTGTGAAACAGTGCGGCTTTCGCTGAGCTGTTGTGAGCGGGTTAAGCGGCGGGTGGCTGCATCAAGTTGTGCTTCGCGCTGTGCGACAACGGCTTCTGCGGCCTTCTTCTCGGCTTCGCGCTGTGCAACGAGGCTGTGAGCGGTTTCAATGCCAATTTCGGCACGGCGCAATTGTGCCTCTGCCTGACGACGCTGGCTTTCGACCTGATCGGTATCCATGCGGGCGAGGATATCGCCTTCATTTACGAAATCACCTTCATCGGCCATGATCTCGCGAATGCGGCCTGGGCTTTTGGTGGAAATGTCGATTTCTACGGCTTCAATTCGGCCGTTGCCGGAAGCGATACCAGCGGGCAGGCCGCTGTTGTTGAGTTTTTGCCAGGCATAATAACCGCCGGCTGCGACGAGGGCCAAGATTATAACAAGAGTATATTTATTATACTTGCCTGATTCTTTTTTTGACATTGACTGCGCCTGACTAATCGGAAATTTTCTTAACTGACTGAGATATTAATCAAACTCGGTCATTGATTTTAGTCAATGCTAAATATTTCTTTTGGTAAATTAGGTAATTATTCTTATAAATTGATTCTTTATTTCCTTTTTTCTTTATCACAAAATTGTGATCTGTGTTTTTCGGATAAAAAAGTATCGTCCATTTCAATTTTAAAAGTATTTACAACTATAGTCGTAGAGTTTTTTGATGGAGAGGATGAGCATTTTCACTGATATTGCTTTTTAGATTTTACTGAGAATGATTGCGCTTGCCGTACTTAAGGATATTTAAAAACACGTTATTTTACGGTTTTATGTCATAGGTTTTGTTGACATATTGATATATTAATATTTAAAATTAAGGTCGTAGAGTTGAGGGGGGCGTATCGTTTAGCTAATATCTTGCAATCAATATTGGTAGATGGTCCGGCAAGATCGGTAAGCGGATTGAAAGATGTTTAGTCGGCTCTGATTGAGATAATTAAAAGCTGCATAAAAATTTGGGCGGATTAGCATAAAATGAGTGAGACACATCCACGTTTATCAATGCAAGTTCTTGAGCAGTTACCGCAAGACGTTTTACGCCCGACTTATGATCGAAAAAAGCTAAAAGCAGGTATCGTTCATCTTGGTATTGGCGCCTTTCATCGTGCGCATCAAGCTGTTTATACTGATGATATTTTACAGGCCGACGCGCAGGAATGGGGCATAATTGGTGTGTCTTTGCGCAGTCCTGATACGCGTGATGCGCTTGCCCCTCAGGATGGTCTTTATACTATTACGGTGCGTTCTGCGGCCCATGAGCAAGTGCGGGTAATTGGTAGTGTCGTGCAATTATTGGTCGCGCCGGAAAATCCTCAAACTGTGATGGATGCACTTTGTGAGCCTGAAATAAAAATTGTTTCTCTGACCATTACCGAAAAGGGATATTGCTACGCCCCAGCTACCGGCACGCTTGATGAAAGCCATGCTGATGTTGTTCACGATTTACAAGAGCACAATCATCCACGCTCTGCACTTGGCTACATTGTGGAAGCGCTGCGCCGTCGTCGGCAAGCGGGCGTGGCACCATTCACTGTGCTTTCTTGTGATAATCTGCCTTCAAATGGCGAAACACTTAAGCGTGTTGTGACACGTTTTGCAGCTCTGCGTGATCCTGAACTGGCTGAATATATTGCAGCACATGTGGCATTTCCGTCTACGATGGTTGATCGGATTGTGCCGGCCACAACAGAAGCTGACCGTTCCGCTATTGTTGATGCAACCGGAGTGGTTGATGCCTGGCCAATCATGACTGAAGCTTTTAGCCAATGGGTTGTTGAGGATCATTTTACCAATGGACGCCCGAAGTGGGAAATGGCGGGTGTTACTTTTGTGCAGGATGTTTCGGCTTTTGAATTGATGAAGCTTCGGCTGTTAAATGGCAGCCATTCAACAATTGCATATCTTGGCTATTTGGCTGGTCATGAAACTGTTTCTGACGTCATGGCGGCGGAAGGTTTTGCGCGTTTTATACGCGAGATGATGGATGAAGAGATCAGCTCTACTTTGCCGAAACTGCCCGATTTTGATCTCAACCACTATAAAGATCAGCTGATTGAGCGGTTTAGAAATTCGTCACTCAAGCATCGGACATGGCAGATTGCTATGGATGGCAGTCAAAAATTACCGCAACGCTTGTTGGGGACTATTCGCGAACGATTGGCTGATGGGCAGTCTATTGATCGCTTATCGATGGGGGTTGCAGGCTGGATGCGCTATGCGACCGGACTGGATGAAAAAGGCGCAGCTATTGATGTGCGCGATCCGTTGGTTCAGGAAATTCAGGCTCACATTGCAGGGCAGAAAACAGCAGCGGAACTTGTTGCAGCCTATTGCTCGATTGAAGAGATTTTCCCTCGTGATCTGGCTGGAAATCAAATCTTTCGGGCTTGTGTAGAGCACGCGCTGCAAAGCTTGCTGGAAATTGGTGCAGCGCGATCCGTAGCACAGTTTAAGTAAGAATAAGGTTCTTTGTTTGCTCTGGGAGGAGTGGCTGTGGCAGAGATTAAAAAAGCGGTCATCGTTGGTGTCGGCATGGTGGCGCAAACGCATCTGGATGCGATTGCTGCTTCTGATACAGTCAACTTGCATGGGGTTTTAGGCCGCCATTATGAGCGGTCCAAAAGCTTTCATGAAGGGGCGGAAAGGCAACTTGGGGTTCGCCTGCGTCATTATTATGATGTGGAAGAAATCGCGGCTGATCCGGCCGTGGATTTTGTAATTGTTTTGACCCCGCCCAATGTGCGTGAAGAAATTATTGCTCCCTTAGCAAGGGCGGGCAAGCATATTTTGCTGGAAAAACCGGTTGCCAGAAATAGCCATGAAGCAAAGATGATTGTTGATCTTTGTCAGGATCATGATGTTTCGTTAGGTATTGTGTTTCAATTGCGTATGCGAGCTGCTTATCAAAACGCGGTGCAATTGGTGGCTGGCGGCAAGCTTGGCGCTTTAGGAATATGCGAAATTTCAGTGCCGTGGTGGCGGCCGCAAACTTATTATGACGAGCCCGGACGCGGCACTTATGCGCGCGATGGCGGCGGCGTATTGCTGACGCAGGCAATTCATACCATCGATATGGCTTTGAGTTTGACGGGGCCTGCCAAATCGGTTCAGGCAATGGCTGTTACCTCACGTTTTCATCAGATGGAAGCCGAGGATTTTGTTACTGCGGGTATTGAGTTTGCTTCAGGTGCTGTGGGCTCATTCATGGCTTCAACGGCGAGTTATCCGGGCAATACAGAAACAATTTCGCTTTATTATGAGAAGGCAACTTTGCGGCTTTCAGCCGGTAAACTGGAGATTATCTGGCGGGATGGCAGTACTGAAACAATAGCAAGCGAAGAACTCTCAGGCTCCGGTGCGAATCCGATGGCTTTTTCGCATAGTTTGCATCAGGCAATCATTGAAGATTTTGCCGAAGCTTTGATCAGTAAGCGCAAACCAGCCATCAGTGGTGAAGAGGCATTACAGGCACATACTTTGATTGATGCGATGTTGCAATCCGCAAAGTCCGGCAAGAAAGAAGCCGTTTTATAATCAGACAAAAAAATCCGACCGGCTTTTGCGCAACTCGTCAATGTCCGGTAAAACAGCGTTTAAGTGTTGTTTCATGGCTTTGACTGCTTCAGACGTATCTTTTGCGGCTATGGCATCGCGGATGTGTTTATGCTCGCGCACAACCTGATCCATGCGACCAAGTACAGGCACGGTCATGCGTCGCGCACGATCGATCTGAATTTTTACCAGTTTCAAATGTTGCCAGATACCAGGAAAGCCTGATATCTCGGCGATCGCTTCGTGAAACTGATCGTCTGCTTCGTGAAAGAGATCTAATTTACTGCGCTTGGCGTGAAATTCTTGCAATTCAATCAGTTCATCGAGCTTGCTGATTGCTTCTTTTGTTGCGGCATGCGCTGCATATTCAGCCGTTGTGCCTTCTAAGGCTTGCCGTATTACGACGGCTTCAGGTATGCGGTCGACAGGAATTCGGGCTACAAATGTGCCGGATTGCGGGAAAATATCGACCAAACCTTCTTCACTTAAGCGGATAAGAGCCTCACGAACCGGCGTGCGGCTGACCCCGAAATGGTCGATAAAGGTTTTTTCGTTAAGGGCTGTACCGGGCAGAAGTTTCATGGCGATGATATCTGCCTGCAATGCCCTGTAAATAAGCTTGGCGGCAGTTTCACGGACAGCCCGACGCTTTGGTTGCTCTGTTTGACCAAATATCGGTTGCGAGCTCACTGCTGTTTCCTACTGAAATTACTTTGAAAATCTTAGTTTTGAAATATTAGTATATTGTTTTTTGATATTCGCCAAGCATGGAAGAAAAACGCGCTGATGCGCGGCTCAAAAGTAAAGTGCAGGCAGCAAAATAATGAATTCTAAAATAATAGATTGAGGGCTGATGCAATTTCAGTATCAGCCCTTAATCGATGTTGTCGTTAGTTCATGCCTAATTGCTTGTAGACACGCTGGACATATTGGCCGAAAGGCTCGGTCAGTTTGACGTCTAATGTGCGCGGGGCAGGCAGATCGATTTTAAAATAATCTGCCATACGGGCAGGGCCTGCACTCAGCACGGCGCAATGCGAGCCTAAGAAAATAGCTTCCTGAATACCGTGTGTGACGAAAACAAACGTTTTCTTGCTCTCTTGCCATATCCGCAGCATTTCAAGGTTCATTTTTTCCCGCGTTATCGCATCCAATGCACCGAAAGGCTCATCCATCAAAACCAGTTTAGGATCATGAATTAATGAGCGTGCAATGGCTGCGCGCTGCTGCATGCCGCCGGAAAGCTCGTATGGATATTTATCCGTTGCATGACCAAGGCCAACCATATGTAAAAGGTCTTTGGCACGCTCTTTGGCAGCCTTTTTCGGTAAGCCTAAAATCTGTGCAGGCAGAATAACATTTTCGGCAATGGTGCGCCATTTTAACAGCAAAGGCTGCTGAAAAACCATGCCGATATCCGTGCCGTCAAAGTCGGTTTTTGTACCGTCACCAATGGTAACGGTGCCGCCGCTTTCTTTATGCAAACCGGCCAGAATTTTAAGCACAGTGGTTTTCCCACAACCGGACGGGCCGACGACGGACAAGAGATCGCCTTCATTGATCTCAAGTGTCACATCGGAGACTGCAACGGATTCTTTGTTGCCGGTATGGTAGGTTTTGCGCACATTTTGCAAGCGGATCAGCGGTGTCGGCGCAATGGCGCTTTGCTGTGTTGAAAGACTGTTCATGCGAGCCACCTTTCGCGATTAGCTGCAACGAATTCATCATCATTCAGATCAGGATGTGCCTGATAAACGCGGGAGATTTCTTCTGCCTGACCTTTGGAAAGACCTTCCTCAGGATCAAGACACCAGATGCCCTCCAGCAAACCTTGGCGGCGTAAAACCTCATGACAGCCAGCAATACAGCCATGAAAATTATTGGCGACATCAAAAAAGGCTGCATTACAATCGGTTACTTTTGCATCCAGCGCAAGCAGTGACTGGGACACAGGTTTGTGGTCGGCTGTTTCTGCGTGGATGCGTTCAAGCAATTCTACCGCGCGTTTTGTCCAGACTGACCAGTGACCAAGCAGGCCGCCTTTGAAACGGAGCGTGACTGCTTCATCACCGCGTGCAAGGGTAAAAGGCAGTGTCAGATCAGCAACGATATGGTCGTCATTGCCGGTATAAAGTGTGATCTTGTTTTCAGCCTTAGCTTTGACAATGCCGCGCAGCACATCCAGTGTGCGATAGCGATGAAACGGCGCTACTTTAATCGCGATCGCATTGTCGATTTGGGCAAATTCGCACCAGAAATCTTCATCCAGAATAATGCCGCCAACCGAGGTTTGCATGTAAAAACCAATGACAGGAATTTCTTCTGCAATGGTTTTGCAATGCTGGATGAGTTCCGCACTTGTCTGACCTTTCAGCGCACCCATGCTGATAAGAACGGCGTGATAGCCAAGTTCACGAGCGATTTTAGCCTCATTGCGAGCTTGCTCGGTCTGACCTGCAACACCTGCAATCATTGCAAGCGGACGGTCAGTCCATGCGCGGCTGTCTTCAATCGCAGCTTTGAGTACCGGTTCGTATAAGTCATTGTCACGAATGGCAAATTGCGTGGTGTGCACACCAACCGCCAGACCGCCGACACCGGCATCCATATAATAACGTGTCAAAGCGCGTTGACGTTTGCGGTCAAAATTGCGGTTCTCATCAAGTGCCAGCGGATGCGCCGGAATAACCGCGCCGCGGCGAATAATATTGAGAACATTTTCAGGCAGTTGTGTGTAATGTAATCCCATTTTCCTGAACTCCTTACGCCCCTTTGATTTGTTTATAATCAGGCGCTCTACCCAAATTCCGGCCCTGCAATGGCAAGTGTCTGGTATTGTGTTTGTTGCAATTGATGTGAGCCTTTTTGCATCCGCAAAAATGGCCGTTGTTTGGTAAATCCGAGCTGCACCAGACGTTGTGCAATGCTTGCATAATCGTCGAGCAGATCAATGAAGACAGCGCCTGATAATTGTTTGATCAGGGCTTCGATACACTCCAATGCTTCGGCTTCATCGTGGCCGATAACCGGCCCTATCTGCCATGCCAAGCGCCCGTCACGGACAAAGCATGTCGTTGATGCGTTGGCGCTTGTGACAACTGGATAACGCTTGTTAAAGTTTTCCAGCACAAAGCTTCTGTCAGCACCAAAGGCAAGGTTTGCCTGGGTTTTAGCATTGTGAGAGGCGGTCTGGCTTAAGGTTTCTGACGCTAAGCCTTTGCCAGAACCTTGCCAGCGTGTGATTTTGAGCGAAGGCACAAAACCGAGGGCGCGATAGATCGGTTCGCCAGCTGGTGTTGCATCTAAAAAGGCGGTATGGTTTCGTGCTTCAGTCCATTGCAGGCAATGTTTTAACAAACCCGTACCATAGCCACGCCCGCGCCATTCTGCTTTCGTGAGAACCATACTGATCCATGCGATGTCGTCGCCATAGGGGATGACAGCTGCACTGGCGGCCAGTTGTTCCGGCGTTGCAAAAACGCCAAAAACAACCCCGTGCCGGAAAAACAGCTCCCAATCTTGTTCAGTCTGGTTCCAGCCTGCTTGTGTTGAAAGCAAACAGGCTTGATCCATGTCGTTTTCAGACAGCTGAACAATATTGAAAGCGTCAGTAGGTGCCATCGCGTGCCTCGAAATGCGTCGGCTTGTTATGCGACGGCATCTGCGCCATGACCCAGTCTGCTGTCCATTGCATCATCTGGCCGAGGGAAACGACCGGATAACCGAAAAGACGGTTGGAGAGTGTCGCATTGGAAAGCCATACTTTGTCGGCTTCCTCACCGGTGATGACAACTTCCTTACCCATCATGCGGGCAAATTCATTGGCAAGCCAGCGAACGGAAATTGTTTCAGGGCCGGTCACATTAATCGGTGATGTTGGCACTGTGGCCTGAAGCAGGCAGCGCAATGCAATCGCATTGGCATCACCCTGCCAGATGACATTTGCATGTCCCATCGTGACATCCACCGGCAAACCATCGCGGACTTTAACGGCAACGTCATGCAAAACACCATAACGCAGATCAATTGCATAATTCAGGCGATATAGAATGCCCGGTGTTTGATGGGTCTGCGAGAAATGTTCCAGCAAACGTTCGCGGCCGATGCAGGATTGTGCATATTCGCCCGGAGGGTTCAGCGGCGAATTTTCATTGCTGCCCATGCTGTCGGTCGCTACAAATTCATAAACGCAACCGGTGGAAAAAGCGACAATGCGTGACTGGTGGAAGACTTCTGCAACCAGTGCCGGCATCAGCGTATTGGTTGCCCAAGTGGCAGCCTGATCACCGCTCGAACCGAATTTACGCCCTGCCATGAAGATGATGTTTTTGATTTTCGGCAGCTTTGCCAAGGCATCACGAGCCAGCATATCGCAGGCAATTGTTTCAATGCCGTGCATTTCCAGCTGTTCGCGTGCCGCAGGGTCGCTATAACGCGCAACTGCAACGATGCGCTTTTCCGGTGCCGCATTTTTGGCAAGGCGTGCAAGCGATGGTCCCATTTTGCCGGATGCGCCGAGGATCATGATATCGCCGTCCAGTTTGCGCATATCATCAATCAGAGCTTGTGTCGGCAGTGACAAGAATGTTTCGAGTTCATCGATGGAGGCAAAACCAGCAGGGGGGGTGCTTTGATCCAGCATTTTAATGTCGTTTGGTGATGAAGTCATGGTCATGATTTTCTCGCATCTTGTGGGACGATCATATGCTCAAGCAGCAGCACTGCGAGATAAAGCAGCATGCCAATAAGCGTGATAAGGGTGACGGCCATAAACATCGCCGGTGTATCGAGAGAGGCTTGCACCTGGATCATCAGGTAAGCCAGACCGCGGTCGGAAGCGATAAATTCGCCGACCACTGCACCGGCAACTGCCAGAATGGTTGCAACCTTCATACCGGAGAAAATGAAAGGCATGGCACCAGGTAACTGGATATAGATAAATTGCTGCCATTTGGTGCCGCGCAGCGAGTTCACCAAATCAAGAAGGTCAGGTTCAATTTCACGCAAACCCCTGATTGTGGTTAGCAAAATAGGGAAATAGCAGAGTGAGAAAGTAATAAGAATATTGGTGCTGATACCGTAGCTGAACCAGACGATCACCAAAGGGCCAAGTGCCACTTTCGGGATCATGTTGAGGGTGATCAGCAGCGGAAAAGCAAGCGTTGTCAGCCATTTTGACCATGAAAAGAGCAAGGCTGTCGCAATGCCCAATATGATGGCAAGCAGATAGCCGCCCAAAATTTCGCTGGCGGTGACCCAGCTATTGTTGAACCAGTCATATTTGGCCGCTGTAATTGTCGCAATGACATCACTTGGTGCAGGCAAAATATAGCGCGGCACTTCAAACCAACGAACACCAAACTCCCAAAAAAGCAATGCTGCCACATGCACGGCAATGGCAATAGCGCGATTTTTATTGGTTTCGCGGCGTTGCAGCCGCATCAGTTCTTTCTGTTCACTGCCGGAATCAATTGCTTCGGCCATTTGTTACTCCCCCTGAGTTCCCGATTTAAAGTAAACCGCGCTTTTAGAGGAATGTCAACCAACCAGTTGGTTGATTATTTTCTAACGTGTATTTTTAAGGCCGCAAAGCGCTCAATATCAGATCAATGACATGCTGACGTCTGGCATCAATGCTGTCTTTACTTGTCATATCACGCTTGAAAATCACTGAAAGTGTTTTGTGATTGGAGAAGTAAAAGAAGGAGAGACCGGCAATCGAAAGATAGAGATTAATCGGCTCGAATTTATTGTTGAATAATCCGGCCTTGATGCCTCTGGCCAGTGTTTCATCAATCATTTTGACGAGCGGTGAATGCATTTCGGCAATATTGTCGGACGTTTTGAGATGGCATGCATCCATGCGGTTTTCATCATTCAACAGTGCGATGAATTCGGGATGTTCGGCCAGATAATCAAACGAAAAAGAGACGAGGCGCGCCATGGCGTCTTCAGGAGAGAGATCTTCCAGATGCAGCTGCATCTCGCTTTCGCGGATTTCGCGATAAACTTCTTCCAAAGTCAGTTTGTAAAGCTCGGCTTTGCTGCCGAAGTAATGATAAACAAGCTGTTTATTGCAGCCTGCCATTTGGGCAATACGGTCAACACGGCCTCCCTCAAAGCCATATTGGGTAAATTCACTCATGGCCGCCTGCAGCAATGCTTTCGAGGTTGCAACAGGATCACGCTTCTGTACGGCTTCTTGTTTTTTTGGCGTTGTCAAAAATATATCCCTTTAATCAACCAACCAGTTGTTTGGTTATTGCGTTCTTCTAGCATCTGTGCAAATATTTTACCAGATATGAACGCCGCATATCACTCTTCGTCAAGAAGGCTCTTCATCTCTGACAAGCGTTTTTAAATTTAGCAAATTCTTGAACAAATATAACGGACCATGTTGGGAGGCATATCCATGAATACGTTCAGTAAGCTTATTGCAGGTTTTTTAGCTTCATGTGCGATGCTTCCCGCAGTCGCTTCGGCTGAAAATATCAATATTGTTTTAAACTGGGTTCCGACAGCGGATCACATGCCTTATTTTTATGCCAAGCAGATGGGCTTGTATGAAAAAGAAGGCCTGACAGTTAATATTGAAAGCGGCCGCGGATCAGGCGCAGCCGCACAAAAGGTCGGTGCCGGTTTTTCCCAATTTGGCATTGCTGATATGGCGACCGTGTTGCTTGCTAAAGGGCAGGGCGCAGACAGCGTTGCTTTAATGACGGTTTACACCAATTCGCCGCAGGGTTTTTATTGGCTGAAAAGCAAAGGCATCAAGGGGCCTGAAGATTTTCCGGGTCATTCGATCGGCAATCCGCCCGCAGATGCATCGCGCGTGATGTGGCCAATGTTTGCAGAAGCAGTAAAGATTGATCCTGCAGCGGTGAAATTTGTCAATATTTCTCCGCAGGCCAAAGTCGCGTCACTTAAAAGCGGTGCCATTGATATCACCAGTGATTTTTATAACGAACATGACATGAAAGTGCGCGAGTTCGGTGATGATCTGGGCTTTCTGGCATGGCGGGATATTGGCATTAATCCTTATGGCAACTCCATTATTGTCAATGCGGACTATCTGAATAAAAATTCTGAAACTGTGCGTAAATTTATGCAGGTTACGCAAAAAGCCTTTGAAGCTTGCGTGAAGGATAAAGATCCTTGCATTGAGGCATTGCTCAGTCAGGTTTCCGGTTTGGATAAAAGCAATCAGGAAGATCAGTGGAACCGCATTCAGGAATTGATGCGCGATAAAACCACTATGGAAGTCGGGCTTGGCGCTTTTGATGACGAGCGTATGAAGCAGGACTATGAAATGGTTGAGAAATATTTCGATCTGGAAAAGCCGTTTGATATTAAAACAGCTTACAGCAATGAATATCTCGACCTATCGATCAAAATGCCGAAAGAATAAAAATCGGGCTCACGACGCTCGTTTATATGGTTGATGAGTTTATTAAATTTATGCCTCGGAATGGGTTATCCCTTCCGAGGCATATTTATCTTAAATACAGAATTATTCCTGCTGGCTTTTGATGTAGCGGCTGGTAAGCCATGCAGCTTTTGCAGGCATGGAAAGCACAGTATTCGCTAATTCAACACGTTCTTCGGTGTGGTGATTTTCACCATTCAGAATGTTGACAGTGCCAACAAGTGTATCATTCAAAATAATCGGTAGATTGATGACCGACGCACAGCCAAGCTGGCCGATTAGCTCCGCATCAGGAAAAACTTTATCAATATCAGCAAGATTATTAGCGACAAAGGTGCGGCGTTGTTTATGCACTACATCGAACCATGAATTATAGGTAATCGGCTTGCTGCCGGAGACCGGATATTCTTCCGGATGCGATGTGAAAATACGCCCCGAACGCTCGATCTTCATATTGGCTTCCATTAGCGTAAACAGCTTTGCGCCAATGACAGCATCGGTCAAACGCCAAAGTGCTTCAAATGGCTCTTCAGGCTTGGTTGCTTTAGCCAGTGCTTTGTCAAAGGCGATCATTTCTGCTTGAAAACGGGTCATATCTTTCTCTTCCCTATTGGTTGCCGCCGCTGGCGACATATAATTCCTGCGCGTAATCGCTGCTGAAACGGCCTTGTTTCAGTTGAGCGACATCGGCAATTTCGAGCACGCGACCGTGGCGCATAACTGCCATCCGGTCACATAAAAATGAAACAACCGGCAAATTGTGGGTGACCATCAAATAAGTGAGGTTCCGCTCTTTGCGTAAGCGTTTCAAAAGGTTCAGAATTTCCGCCTGTACCGACACGTCTAAAGCTGAGGTCGGTTCATCCAGCAGCAGCACTTTAGGCTCAAGCATCAGGGCGCGGGCAATCGCTACGCGCTGACGCTGACCGCCGGATAATTGGTGCGGATAGCGAAAGCGGAAGCGCTGATCGAGCCCCACCGCATTGAGCATATCTTTTACCTTCTGGTCGCGCCCGCTCAAACCATGAATGGACATGCCTTCGGCCAGACAATCATCAATGGTTTTGCGCGGATGCAGCGACGCATAAGGGTCCTGAAACACCATCTGGCATTGCAATGCCGCCTGTTTGTCGGCGCCATGCAGACGCGATTTTCCGAGAATGGAAATTTCACCGCTCCAATCAGGTGCTAGTCCCATGATTGCTTTCAGAATGGTCGATTTACCTGAGCCGCTTTCACCCACAAGGGCAAAGCTTTCGCCTTGGGCAACCGACACATTCACATCATGCACAACCTGCGTTCTGCCATAGGAAATGCAAAGGTCTTTTAGTTCAATTGCAGTGCCACTCATGTTCGTGCTCCTGCACTCCAGAGGCTGCGGTCAAGCACGGGCAGCTCGTCGCGATCCTCATCAATTTTCGGCATGGCGGCAAGGAGACCCTGTGTATAAGGATGTTTGGCCTGATGCAGGTCTTTGGCCAGACATTCCTCAACAATTTCACCGCTATTCATCACGATGATCCGGTCACAATAGCGCGCTACCAGATTGAGATCATGACTGATCAGCAAAAGTCCCATGCCATTGTCTGAAACAAGCGCATCCATAATATCAAGCACCTGCGCCTGAACGGAGACATCTAATGCCGATGTCGGTTCATCGGCAATCAGCAAATCGGGCTTCGGGATCAGCATCATGGCAATCATCACGCGCTGCCCCATGCCACCAGACACTTCATGCGGATAAAGCTTGGCAACATGCGCCGGATTGTTGATGCGCACCGCTTCCAGCATGGCAATAACGCGGGAATTTAACTCTTTGCGCGAGATTTTTTCGTGCGTCTGCAAGGCTTCGGCAATCTGATCACCAATGGTCATCACAGGATTGAGCGAAAATTTCGGATCCTGCATCACCATGGAAATACGGCTGCCGCGTAAGGCACGCATTTGCCGCTCGGAGGTGCTTAACAAATCAATGCCATCAAAATTCATTTTGTCGGCGGTGATTTTGCCGGGCTTGCGGATGAGTTTGAGAATGGCGCGGCCGGTCATGGATTTGCCGGAGCCACTCTCACCCACAATGCCGAGTTTTTCGCGTCCTAGCTGAAAAGAAATACCTTTGACGACATTAACCGGCCCGCGATTGGTTGGAAAAGTGACAGTGAGGTTTTTGATTTCCAATAGAGCTTGGCTTGTGTCAGCAGCACTCATTGCTTGCCTCCCTGTTTTGGATCAAGCACATCGCGCAGGCCATCGCCAAGCAAACAAAAACCAAGGCTGACGAGGATAATCGCAAAGCCCGGCATGGTTGCCACCCACCATTGGTCGAGAATAAAATTACGACCACTGGCAATCATAGCACCCCATTCCGGCAATGGCGGCTGCGCCCCAAGGCCGAGAAAGCCAAGACCGGCGGCGGTCAGAATGATGCCTGCCATATCAAGGGTAACGCGGACAATAGTGGAGGAAGCGCAAAGCGGCAGTACATGGCGCAGAATAATGCGGGTGTGACCGGCACCTTGAATGCGCACGGCTGCGATAAATTCCGCGTCCCTGAAGGTGATGGTTTCAGCGCGTGCAATACGGGCATAAACCGGCCATGCGGTGAGCGCGATAGCAATAATAGCATTTTCAATGCCGGGCCCGAGAGCGGCCACAAAGGCAAGCGCCATGATCAGCTTTGGCATTGAGAGGAAAATATCGGTGATTGCCATCATCGCACGGTCAACCCAGCCGCCGAAATAGCCGGCAACGGCGCCGATGATGAGGCCAAGAGGGGCGGCAATCACCCCAACCATGGTGACAATCAGCAAGGTGATACGCGCACCATAAACCACGCGTGACCAGATATCGCGGCCAAGCTCGTCGGTGCCCATCCAATGCGCACTGCTTGGTGCCATCAGGCGGGCGGAAAGATTTTGGCTGGTGGGTGAATAGGGTGCAATCATCGGTGCAAAGGCCGCAATCAGCAGCAATGCGAGAATGATGATCAGACCGATCACGGTCAGCGGATTACGCAGCAGGGCGGTAAAGACCTGCCAGAAACGTCCCATCCGCGCCTGAAAACGCGAGGCCGGAGAGTCGTCTAAAAGCCAGTTTCGCAATGTGCTCATCGGCGCGCCCTCGGATCCAGAAACTGATAGAGAAGATCAGACAATTTGTTGATCAGAATGAAGACCGTACCGATCACCAATGTTGCGCCCAAAACGGCATTCATATCGGCGTTAAACAAAGCTGTGGTGAGGTAATTACCAATGCCCGGCCATGAGAACACGGTTTCGATCATCACTGAGCCTTCAAGTAGCGCTGCATAGGAAAGGCCGATAACGGTGACGAGCTGAATGCGGATCGGGTAAAATGCATGGCGCCAGATCACCCGCCATTCCGCCACACCTTTCACGCGTGCAGTGGTGACAAATTCTTGCCCCAGCTGCTCCAGCATGAAAGAGCGCGTCATGCGTGAAATATAGGCAAGGCTGAAGAAGCCAAGAATGAAAGACGGCAAAATCAGATGCGCAAAAGCATTGGCAAAAATTTCCCAATCGCGTGCAATGATGGCATCAATCAGATAGAGGCCGGTAACATGATCAATCATGCCGTCATAGAAAACATCCAGACGACCAGGGCCTGCAACCCAGCCAAGATTGGCATAGAAAAAGGCTAAACCAACAAGGCCAAGCCAAAAGGCCGGAACGGCATAGCCGAGCAGACCAAAAACGCGGATCAGCTGATCCAGCCAGCCGCTTTGATGGGTGGCGGCGTAAACGCCCATAGGCACACCAAAAACTACACCAATGATGATGCCGATCGTTGCCATTTCCAAAGTAGCGGGAAAAACACGCGCCAAATCTTGTGCAACGGAGCGTCCGGTGGAAATAGAATTACCGAGATTGCCGCTGAACACATCGCCGACATAAGAGAAGAATTGCATAATGAGCGGACGATCAAGCCCCATGGCCTGACGCGCTGCTTCATACACTTCCTTGCTGGCACGATCGCCGACAACTGCCAGCACCGGATCAATCGGCACAATGCGACCGATGAAGAAGGTGATCGCCAAAAGCCCGATAAAAGTGCCGAGGATGACGATTAAAAAATAGCTCATATCTTTGAAAGTCTGGCCAAGCCTGCCTGTGGCTTTTTCCAGAGAATTCAAGCTTGTCGAGGTGGACGGATCAACAGCCATTGATGAACCTCCCGCCAGAATCAGCCGCATGCGGCTTTAAAAAAAAGTACATTGAGCCTCCCACAGGCATGCCGTTTAATCCTGCCTAAATATTCAGCTTTTCGGCGCAAATTCGGGTGTTTTCTGATGAAACCCAACCCTTTCGCGCCTCACTCTGTCTGAAGCTTTGTGCAAAATTTCACTTGGATAATAACGAAAAATCTGATTAAATCAAAAAAATTTTTATGAGGGAAAAATTTGAGTAAAAAACTTGGGCGCCCCGCATCAGAACTGGAAACGCAGATCGGACACCTGATCCGTATGCGTCGCAAGCAGCTGGGCATGACCTTGCAGCAGCTTGGTGACGGCGCCAATTTGTCTGTTGGCTATCTCAGTCAGGTGGAGCGCGATTTCGCAACGCCAACACTGGCAGCGCTTGCCGGCATTGCCCGCGCACTGGATGTGAGCCTCGATTATTTTATCTCGGAACCGACATTGGAGGAGGGCTTTACCCAAGCGGCCACCCGCCCGCGTTTTTCCATTGCCGGTTCGCCTTTGCTTTATGAGAAACTGGGCGCGCAATTGCCGGGCAATCAGCTTTCGTCATTCATTTTGAATGCACCGGCCGGTTATGAGGCCGAGGCTGTCAGCCATGAAGGCGATGAACTGATTTACATATTGGAAGGCTCAATCATTCTGTGTCTCGACGGGCAGGAATTTACCATGGTTGAGGGCGACAGCCTGCATTATCGCGGCACTACTCCGCATTCATGGGCAAACCGTACCGACAAGCCAGCGCGCCTTTTATGGGTTGGCTCTCTGGCCGTTTTCAACAATTCCAGCCTGAGCAATGTGGTGGTGCCGGAGACACCGATTATCACTCTATGAAAATGATCAACATGTAACATGCCAGCAATGGCACTCAAAAACCGAAGTGGAGGAGATTTCTTATGAAGCTTTATAAAGCAGCCCTGATGGCCGCGGCCTTGAGCCTGCCATTTGTGCAACCTGTCTGGGCAGCAACACCGGATCATTCTTTGGTCGTTGCGCAAAATATCAATGATATTGTAGCACTTGATCCGGCACAGGCTTACGAATTTTCGTCAGGCGAACTGGTCAGCAATCTTTATGACCGTCTGGTGCAATATGATGCAGAAGACACCACCGTTCTGGCAGCTGGTCTGGCATCGGAATGGGCAGCAGATGAAGCTGCTAAAACCATTCGCTTTACCATGCGTGAAAATGCCAAGTTCAATTCAGGCAATCCGGTGCGTGCGGAAGACGTCGTCTTTTCGCTGTCACGCGTTATCAAGCTGAACCTCACACCGGCTTTCATCCTGACTCAGCTGGGCTGGACACCTGAAAATGTCGATCAGATGATCACTGTCGATAATGGTCAGGTTGTGCTGAAATATGACGGTGATTTCTCGTCTGCTTTTGTGTTGAACGTGCTGGCTGCCCGTCCTGCTTCCATTGTTGATGAAAAAACAGTGATGGCCAACGAAAAAGACGGCGATATGGGTAATGGCTGGCTGAACACCAACAGCGCCGGTTCCGGCCCTTTCACACTCGCAGCCTATAAGCCGGGTGAATTGGTACGTCTTAATGCCAATCCGGATTATTTCAAAGGCGCACCTGCCATGCGCGGTATTGTCATTCGTCATGTGGCAGAATCCGCGACGCAGCAATTATTGCTGACATCGGGCGATGTGGATATGGCGCGCAACATGACGGCAGACCAGATTGCCGGTATTAAAAGCGATGATGTAAAAGTGGAAAGCTTCCCGCAGGCAGCTGTTCACTTCCTCGCCTTTAACCAGAAATCAGAAGCCTTGCAGCCAAAAGCTGTATGGGAGGCTGCGCGTTATCTGGTCGATTATGAAGGCATGTCCAACACCTTCCTTAAAGGCCAGATGGTGCCGCATCAGGCCTTTTGGCCTAAGGGTTTCCCAGGCTCATATGACGAAATGCCATATAGCTACAACCCTGAAAAAGCTAAGCAGATTCTGAAAGATGCCGGTATTAAAACCCCGATCAAGGTGAAGCTTGATGTGATCAATTCGGCACCTTTTGCCGATATGGCGCAGTCTTTGCAGGCAAGTTTTGCTGAAGGTGGCATCAATTTCGACATTCTGCCGGGCACGGGTTCACAGGTCATCACCAAATATCGTGAGCGCAGCCATGATGGCGTGTTGCTTTATTGGGGGCCGGATTTCATGGATCCGCATTCTAATGCCAAAGCCTTTGCTTATAACCGCGATAATTCCGACGAGAATTATCAGGCCACTACGGCATGGCGCAACGCATGGGCAGTGCCTAACGATATCAACGACATGACCGATAAAGCTTTGTCGGAACCGGATGCAGAAAAGCGCACAGAGCTTTATACTGAACTGCAAAAACGTGTTCAGGCAGAGTCACCGATTGTCGTTATGTTTCAGGCGGCCTATCAGGTTCCGATGAACAAAAAAGTAAACGGCTATGTGAATGGCGCGATTGCTGATTTCGTTTATTATCGCCTTGTGACCAAAAACTAAAAATCATGAGTTTCAAGGGCTGCATTGCGGCCCTTGATCTTTTGAGATCAGGAAATTGAAGATGTCTTTTGTCAACGAAAAGCGTATTGCGGCATTGCGTGCGCAAATGCTTGCAACCGGCACCGATCTGGTGGTGCTCGGGCCTTCCACGCACATGGTTTATATGAGCGGTGTTGATCCGCATGGCGATGAACGTGCTGTGATGCTGCTGATTTCGCAAAAACATGCGGGCTTTTTGATGCCTGCACTGAATGCGGATAGTGCACGCAACAAAACCGATCTGCCATTTGTCACATGGGTGGATGCTGACGGGCCGATTGCAGCGTTCAACACTTTGATTGCTACTTGCGAGCTGCCGGCCAATCCGGTGATTGCGCTTGATGAAACCATGCGTGCGGATTTTGCATTGCTGGTTCTGGACAATGTTGCGCATTCAGCGCGCAAATTTACCAATGACACGGTTGGTCACTTGCGGGCGCATAAAGATGAGCAGGAATATGATCTGCTCAAAGCCAGCGCATTGCTGAATGATGCTGCCATGCAGGCTGGTTATGATGCTTTGAAAACTGGCATTACAGAGCTGGAAGTGGCAACGGTTATCCGTAATCACTTTAAAGCCAATGGCGCGCAGCCGATTTTTGTCAGCGTTTGCTTTGGTGAAAACGGTGCCTATCCGCACCACCATACCGGTGCAACCAAATTGCAAAACGGCGATGCGGTGATGATCGATATTGGTGCGCGTTTGAACGGTTATCCGTCTGATATGACCCGCAGCGGCTTCTTTGGTGAGCCAACAGAAAAATTCACGCAAGTGTTTAACATTGTGAATGAAGCTGTTGCCAAGGCATTGGCTGCAGCCAAGCCGGGTGTAAAGGCATGTGAAGTGGATCGTGCAGCGCGTGATCACATTACGCAGGCAGGTTTTGGCGCGTATTTTCTGCACCGTACCGGCCATGGTTTAGGGCTTGATGTGCATGAGCCACCATACATCACCGGCACATCTGATGTCGTTCTGGAAGAGGGTATGGTATTCTCGATTGAGCCGGGTATTTATCTGGCGAAAGAGTTTGGCGTGCGTCAGGAAGAGATCGTTATCATGCGCTCATCGGGCGCAGAAGTGCTCTCCGATATGCCACGCGATATGGTTGTGAAGTCAGCTTAACGATTAAGCTAACTAATTCTATTCATTAGATAATAATGCCGCTTTGCATCTGCATGGCGGCATTATTTTTTTGCTCATTAAAGCCTGAAACTCTGGCCTATACGGCTTTCCTTAACTGGAACTCTTTTGCACTTTCTCTTTCGGCTAGGCTTCCCGCGCCGGAGTGAAAAATGTCTGTGTGCAGACAATGCCGGCCAGTTTGGTTGTTATGCAAGGGAAGTGACCGTCATGAAGGGACAGCCCGCTCCGGAACTTAATATTGTACAATGGTTCAACACCACCACGCCGTTAGATTTAAAATCTCTGCGCGGAAAAGTGGTTGTGCTCCATACCTTTCAAATGCTTTGTCCGGGATGTGTTCAGCATGGTTTGCCGCAAACACAAAAGATAAGCCGCTTGTTTGCCGCACAGGATGTAGTGGTGATTGGCATCCACACGGTGTTTGAACATCATGCCGCGATGAGCCCCGTTTCGCTGGAAGCCTTCATCCATGAATATGGTTTGCGTTTCCCGATCGGCGTTGATCGTGCCGGCGAAGGCCATGCCATACCACAGACAATGGCTGCCTATAAGTTGCGCGGCACGCCAAGTCTGGTGCTGATTGATCGTCAAGGCATTATCCGCCATCACAGTATCGGTGCGGAAGACGACATGCAGATTGGTGCTGAAATTGCTTTGTTGCTTGCTGAAAAAAATAGCGGGCAGGAGGCAGCACAATGATTGCCAATATGACCGTTCTTCAGCGCAAATGGTCTGTCGCTATTCTCTTTGTCTTTGCTCTGTTGGGATTAGCCCTTGCGGTTGCCGGTCGCCATGATCCGCTGGCTGTACACGGCTTCATCATTTTAGCATTTTGTGTCGGATTTCTCTTTAAGGTTTTATCCGGTCTTTATGAGCCGGAACCATCTGCTGACAGTTTCAAACAATATTATGATGATCCAACGCGTGCCGGTATTGTGTTTTCTATTGCATGGGCGCTGCTTGGCATGTTTGTCGGTGTTTGGGTTGCAGCCCTTCTGGCATGGCCGGAACTAACCTTTGTGGAGCAGGCATGGGCAAGTTTTGGCCGTCTGCGTCCGATCCATACGACAGGGGTAATTTTCGGTTTTGGCGGTAATGGTTTGATTGCGACATCCTTCCATGTGCTGCAAAGAACTACCCGCGCGCGTCTGCCTGATCAGATCAGCCCGTGGTTTGTGCTGCTTGGTTACAATCTCTTCTGTATTCTGGCCGTAACCGGCTATCCGATCGGCATTACCCAGTCCAAAGAATATGCGGAACCTGAATGGTATGCCGATATTTTGCTGGTGATTGTCTGGGTTGTCTATTTCAGCATCTATCTCAGAACACTGCGCCGTCGTCAGGAGCCGCATATTTATGTCGCCAACTGGTATTATATGGCGTTCATTCTGGCTGTGGCCTTACTGCATATTGTCAATAATCTTGCTGTGCCGATTTCATGGGGACAGGCCAAAAGCTACTCGCTGTTTTCCGGCGTGCAGGATGCCATGACACAGTGGTGGTACGGACATAATGCGGTGGCCTTTTTCCTCACCGCCGGCTTTCTGGGGATGATGTATTATTACCTGCCCAAACGAGCGGAAAGGCCGGTTTATTCCTATCGTTTGTCGATCATCGGCTTCTGGGGCATCACCTTCCTTTATATGTGGGCAGGCTCGCATCACCTCCATTACACCGCTTTGCCGCATTGGGTGCAAACGCTCGGCATGACCTTTTCTATTGTGCTTCTGGTTCCCTCATGGGCATCGGCAGGCAATGCGCTGGCAACCCTTAATGGTGCCTGGGGCAAGGTTCGTGATGATGCAACATTGCGCTTTATGATGGTGTCGGCAGTTTTCTACGGGCTGACCACCTTTGAAGGCTCCTTCATGGCCATCCGTTCGGTCAATTCCCTGTCGCACTATACGGACTGGACTGTCGGGCATGTGCATGTGGGGGCGCTGGGCTGGGTCGCAATGATCACTTTCGGCTCGTTTTATGCACTGGTGCCATGGATGTGGAAGGTGAAAACCATGTATTCGCCCAAGCTCATTGAGGTGCATTTCTGGCTCGCGCTGACCGGCACCTTTATCTACATTTTTGCGATGTGGAATTCAGGCATTATTCAGGGTCTGATGTGGCGCACTTATAATGAAAGCGGCACGCTCAGCTATTCATTTATCGAGAGTATGGAAGCTATGCATCCTTATTACATTGCGCGTGCGGTGGGTGGTTTGTTCTTCCTCAGCGGTGCAGCCGTCTGTGCCTATAATATCTGGATGACGATCCGCATGGCGCGGCAGAATGCAGCAAGTGATCATTTGTCTGCCGATGTGCCAGCCCATGCCGTTTCCTTGCAGGCGGGGGAATGAACATGCCGAAACTGCATAAAAAACTGGAAAGAAGTGCCATCGGCTTTGTTGTCGCCATCATTGTTGTGGCCTCTATCGGTGGTTTTGTTGAAATCGCACCGCTTTTCACCATCAATGAAACGGTGGAAGACGTGCCTGATATGCGCGTTTACACACCACTGGAACTGGCAGGCCGTAATATTTACATCCGCGAAGGTTGCTATGCCTGCCACTCGCAAATGATCCGCACATTGCGCGATGAGGTGGAGCGTTACGGGCCTTATTCATTGGCGGTGGAATCTTCTTATGATCATCCGATGCTTTGGGGCTCAAAACGTACAGGCCCTGATCTGGCGCGGCTGGGAGACAAATACACCGATGCCTGGCATGTGGCGCATTTGATCAATCCGCGTGATGTGGTGCCGCAATCTGTGATGCCGCGTTATGGCTGGCTGATGAAAAATTCGCTGCGGATTGATGATCTATCCAACCATCTGGCGGCGCAGCGTGCAGTTGGCGTGCCTTATACGGATGCGATGATTGCCAATGCCGAAGCGGATGCTTACGGGCAGGCTCACCCAAATAGTTCGCGTGCTGAAGGCGTTGCCGAACGCTATGGCGAAAACACCAATATCCGTGTTTTTGACGGTGATGAAGAGCGCCTGACAGAGATGGATGCGCTTGTGGCTTACCTGCAAATCTTAGGCAAGCTGACAGATGCCGCGCATGTGGAAGCAGCGGAAAGATTGGAGGAAAATCATGGAAATTAGTCATGAGTTTTTCGTCGCCTTCTCGAAAAGCTGGGGTCTGTTTTATCTGATTGCGATGGGCATTGGCGTGCTGATCTACGCTTTGCGCCCGGCCAATCAGCAACAGTTTCAACGGGCAAAACACAGCATCCTAGATCAAGACGATCGTCCAAAGGCATAGTCGGGGCATTGTTATGGCAATTAAAAAACTGGATCCGGTGACTGGTCAGCACACGACCGGTCATGAGTGGAATGGTATTGAGGAATTGGATAATCCGGTTCCGCGTGTCGTAAAATTCTTTCTGATCGTGACGACGCTTTTTGGCATTGTTTATTGGGTGTTGATGCCTGCATGGCCGTTGGGTGTCACCTATACAAAAGGTCTGCTGGGCATTGATCAGCGCGATACGGTGACACAGAAAGTACAACAAGCAGCTGTTTCGCGCTCTGTCTGGATGAACCAGATCGCCGAAAAAGACTTTGCCGATATTTTGGCTGATACCGGTTTGATGGCTCATGTGGAGGCCACCGGCAGCACGCTTTTCGCTGATAACTGTTCGGTCTGCCATGGTACTGGCGGAACCGGGGGGCCCGGCTTTCCTAACCTCACGACTTCCAGCTGGTTGTGGGGCGGAGAGCCGGATGCCATTGCTGAGACAATTCGTGTCGGGATCAATTCCTCTCATCCTGAAACACGCATGTCTCAAATGTTGGCTTTTGGGCAGGATGATGTGTTGCAGCGCAGCGAAATTATGGATGTCGTTGCTTATGTGCGCTCATTATCCGGCTTGGAGCCAGCTGAAAAAGAGCCTGAAAAGATCAATGCCGGTGAGGCGATTTTTGCTGAAAATTGCGCCGCTTGTCACGGTGATGATGCGACAGGCAGCACCGATGTGGGTGCACCGGATCTGACAGATAAACACTGGATTTATGGCGGCGACCTGCAATCGGTTTATACGTCCGTTTCTTCCGGTCGTCAGGGACAGATGCCTGCTTGGGAAGGGCGTTTTACTCCGGTTGAAATCAAGCTTTTGACGGCCTATGTCAGCACGCTCAGATCGGCGGCACCATGACAATATTGGTGCCGAAAATCCGCAATCCATGGCGCGTAACAGGATTGTTGATCGCGCTCGCAGTGGTGGTGCTGTTTGTCGTCGCCAATGCGCATTTGATCCATGTTGCACAAAAATCGCAACCGGATTGTGTCCCTCATGCCAAATCAGGCAGCGACGGCGCGCATCGTGCCGCACGCTCCTCCTGTTGAAGGAGTAATCATTATGATGATTGAACAATTGGAGATGTCCGAACCGCCACTGGTTGGCAGTCGTAACCGTCATTTGCCCGTAAGTGCTGCGTTTGGCTGGCTTGCCGCCGGATGGCGCGATTTATGGCGATATCCAGTGGGTAGCCTGATTTATGGTGTGCTGGTGTTTGCCGTTTCCATTGCTGTTGTTTGGGGGCTGTTGCGCTTTCATCTGGATTACATCCTTTTTCCGGCCATCGCAGGTTTTATGGTCATCGGCCCTTTATTCGCGCTCGGACTTTATCAAAAGAGCCGTGATTTAGAGGAGGGCAAACCGGCAAGCTTTGCGAGTATGCTGATGGTGCGGGCGGCTTCCGGCTCACAGCTGTGGTTTACCGGTGTCATTTTATGCGGTCTTTTGCTGCTATGGATGCGCGCCGCGGTGATTATTTATGCGCTGTTTTTCGGTCTTAATCCTTTCCCGGGTGTGGAAGGTGTGGTGAAAATGCTTGCAACCACCCCTGAAGGCTGGGGTTTGCTGGTGACAGGCATCAGTGTTGGCGGGCTTTTTGCTGCTTTTGGTTTTGCCATCAGCATGTTTGCCATTCCGATGTTACTGGCAGAAGAAACAGATTGTTTTACCGCGATGGGCACCAGCATGTCGCTTGTCTGGAACAATTTGCACGTGATGCTGGTTTGGGGCGCGATTGTCGTTGCGCTTTTTCTGCTTAGCTTTGCCACCGGCTTTTTAGGCTTGATTGTGATTTTTCCGCTTTTGGGGCATGCCAGCTGGCATTGCTATAAGGCAATCAGATGACTTGTTGTTCGGCTGTTGATGCGGCCTCTTTACCAGATATAACAAGCGTGCTTGTTGAAGAGCAATTAATGGTCAGCCGCGAAGTGCGGCCGGGCGTTCGTGAAAGCGAATTGTCCGTCACAGGCATTCATTGCGCCAACTGCATCCGCGCTATTGAAAGCGGCATGATGAAGCTTAATGGCGTGGAAAGCGTGCGGGTCAACCTTTCCACCAAACGCGTCAATGTGCATTGGCAGGTCAAGCAAGCACCTGATCTGATAGCCGCTTTGACGCGGATCGGCTTTGCCGCCAATTTCACAGAACCGGAGCGCAAAGCGCGTGATCCAGAGCTCCGCCGTCTGGTCTTGGCGCTGGCGGTTGCCGGTTTTTGCTCAATGAATGTAATGATGTTTTCGGTTGGCGTCTGGGCGGGTGCAGATCCGGCCACTCGCCATGCATTTCATTGGATATCGGCATTTATCGCACTACCATGTGTGCTTTATTCGGGGCGCATTTATTTTCAATCGGCATGGGCTGCATTGCGTCACGGGCGCACCAATATGGATGTGCCAATTTCCATCGGCGTTATTCTGGCCTATCTGCTTAGCCTTTACGACACGATTTATAATGGCCCGCATGCCTATTTCGATGCAGCCACGTCGTTGCTTTTCTTTCTGCTGATCGGCCGCACATTGGATTATATGATGCGTGAAAAAGCACGCAGTGCGGTTGAAGGGCTGATGAGGCTGGTGCCCAATGGTGCGACCATTGAAAATGACGATGGCAGGCGTTCTTATCTGCCGATAGACCAGATCAAAACCGGTATGCGTATTGTGCTGGCGGCTGGCGACCGTGTGCCGGTTGACGGTGAAATTGTCGAAGGTGTTTCTGAATTGGATTGCGCAATTGCAACCGGTGAAAGCGCGCCCAGACATGTGGTTACGGGCATGAACGTTCAGGCAGGCATGCTTAATTTGAGCGCACCATTGATTGTCAAAGCAACGGCAACCGTCAAAACGTCATTTCTTGCCGAAATGGTTAGACTGATGGAAGCTGCCGAAGGTGGACGCGCGCGGTATCGGCGAATTGCTGACCGTGCGGCTGAGCTTTATTCGCCGGTTGTACATACGGTCGCCTTTGCTACTTTTCTTGGCTGGCTTATTGCTACGGGTGATTGGCATCAGGCAATTACGATTGCAATTGCAGTGCTGATTATCACTTGTCCTTGTGCGCTTGGCCTTGCAGTGCCTATTGTGCAGGTTGTTGCTGCGCGGCGTTTGTTTGAAAATGGCATTTTGGTTAAAGACGGCTCCGCCATTGAGCGGATGAATGCGATTGATACGGTTGTTTTTGACAAGACCGGCACGCTGACTTTGGGCAAGCCTGTTGCTGCTATTATGCCTGTGATGGCTGATAAGCTTCATATTGCAGCAGCAATGGCACGACAGTCCAGACATCCTTATTCAAAAGCGATAGCCGCACAACTTCACGCGGTGTCTGACAATATTTCTTTAGGGCAGATGAGCGAGCAATCAGGTTTGGGTATGGAAGCGCGCATTGGCGCTGACCTTTACCGTTTAGGGCGGGCAGAATGGGCGCTTGATGCTGAAGAGCTTGCGAATAATACCGGCACTGTTTTTTCATGTAATGGCAAACTGGCGGCCTCTTTTTTCTTTGAAGATATTTTGCGTCCTGATGCAGTGCAAACCGTTGAAATGCTGCAAAAAGCTAATGTAAAAATTGTGCTACTCTCTGGTGATGAAGAAAAAGCGGTTGCTCGTGTCAGTGATGATCTCGACATTGATGATTTTGCCGCGCGCTTATTGCCAGCGGACAAGGTCGCTCGCTTAAAGCACTTGGAAGAGCAAGGGCACCGCACATTGATGGTGGGGGATGGCCTCAATGATGCACCGGCTTTGGCGTCGGCTTATGTATCAATGGCGCCCGCCAGTGCGGCGGATATCGGACGCAATGCGGCTGATTTTGTTTTTCTGCACAAAAGTCTTGGTGCTGTGACTGCGGCTTTATCGATTGCACAAGGTGCTGCCAAACTGGTGCGGGAGAATTTCGCTTTGTCTATTCTTTACAATGCCATTGCTCTGCCGATTGCAATTGCTGGCTATGTCACGCCGCTGATTGCTGCCCTTGCTATGTCGGTTTCATCAATAATGGTGGTTGGTAATGCGCTGCGTTTGAAAACAGGGCGTGTGCAAAGAGTGACGAGGCAGACGAGCTCTGATGCCAAGGTTTTAAGATGAGCAGCCTTATTTTTCTGATCCCGATTGCATTGATTTTAGGCGGGGTCGCCTTGGCTGCTTTTTTCTGGACGCTCAATAATGGTCAATATGAAGATATGGAGGGTGCAGGCCACCGTATTTTTATTGATGATCAGGATGAAACAATTTCTAAGCCATGAGAAAAGCGCTGACGATAAATATGCAGGTTTTATGTTTAGGCTGTAATGGTTTTGGCTAATACTGATGTTTTCCTGATGCGTGCTATATTGGCCTTATTCATTGTTTGATCATTCAAAATATGACTTCACTGAGAATTAGTCACGCAGGAACTAATATTATCAGCTGTAAGCTGATTGTTTATCCATACGGATGTTTGGCTCAGAATAGCATTCATATGATTTTGACCCTTTAGGTCACTCATGCCATGATCATGGCCAGAGAGTTCCCAATAAGTCAGATTGCAACGGCTCTTCTGTTGAAAAGCTTCAACCGCTTGGCGGGCACTTTGAACCGGTGCAGACGTATCGGCACTACCATGCACCAATAAAATAGGTGCGTTGATCTTCAGCATGTCATCAAGTGCCTTATAATCAATGGAATTTGCCCAATATTTATAGCTGTAACCAAAAAGCATTTTATCGCTATTTTTGTTTTCTCGGACATCTTCGAATAGTGCATCAATATCAGGCCGTTGCGCAACTGGTACGTTATTTTGTTCCATATCCATCAAAATAGATGCTTTTACCTGTTCGCCAAAGGTCATGCCGCCGCCTGTTGAAATGAGGATGACACCATTGGCCGAAATGCGCGAGGCGACACGAGCGGCGATGTCGCCGCCTTCTGAACCGCCTAACAGAACAAAGCGGCCACTCCACCATTTCGCATCAGCCAATTCTTTGAAAACTTGTAAGTAATCAGCGACACGTTGATCATGCGTGCTGTTTTGATGGTATGCTTTAGGGCAGTTTTGAAAATATCCCTCTTCAGTTTTTGCCTGATAATTGGGATGAATGCCGTATTTTTCTACCGTAAGGCTGGCAAAGTTGCCAAAAGCAGAGCGTATCATCTGCATATTTTTATTGCGCGTTGTTGGTTCACAACCAGAACCTTGCATCAAAACAATCAGATCAACTTTACCCGATGATTTTTCGGGCATGTCCAAAGACCAGTAGATGGTGCTTTTATTAGGGCGCTTTGTTTCATGCATTTCAGCACTGGCATTGAGTGGGAACATCAACAGGCCAAAGGCTGCTGCCATGACTGTGCTGAAAATTTTAAAATGCATTGTAAAGCTCCTCAAGGATGCGTGAAGGCTCATCTAAAGTTACTGCGGCAATAATGTGTTTTCGCTTGCTAAAAAACGCCAAAATGACAAATCGCTCGACTATTATGCAAATTTAAAGCGTTTTAGAATAAGAAATAGTCAGCAATTTGTATTTCTTTATTTTTGTAAATCAACGCCTGTCAATGAAATCTCTTTTGGTTATAACCAACTGAAAAATAAGTAGATATTTCTATTCAAATTTATCATTCAGAAATGATTAAGTTAGACATTCTTCTATTTTGTAGAAAATAAAATGAATTAGTGAACTTAATTAAATAATTTTTAGCTTGATTTCTGCACTGTAGAATACTTCTATGAGCGCTATTGACTAATTGAATCGTGAGGTTTCGTGTTGTGCCTGGAGGAGGCAGATATCGTGATCTGACAAATAAACGTGGTGGCACAACAGTGCCCAGAATTTAAACAGCTATATTTTGCAACTGCCGTTTCAGAGAGGGAATTCTACACAAAATATCAGCTGAAATAACAAGCAACACGATATGGGAGGATATCATGAAGCCTGAACCGGGAGGAAACATCAATGCAGAAAGCCGAACTTTTACCTATGCCGATGCAACAACATTTGCTGGCGTAACTGCACCGCAACATAATAAATTACATCGTGTTCTGGGGCTGCCATCACTTGTATTTTTCGGCCTCGCCTATATGGTGCCACTGGCTATTTTTGATACTTATGGTATTGTAACACAAATAACTTTAGGCCATTTGCCTGCCGCTTATGTATTGACACTGGCTGCAATGTTTTTCACAGCCTATAGCTATGGCCGCATGGTTGAAGTTCTGCCGGCAGCAGGGTCTGCCTATAGCTATTCAAGGCATGCATTCGGCGGAAGAACCGGTTTTATGGTCGGCTGGACCCTGATGCTGGATTACATTTTCCTACCCATGCTGAACTATATTCTGATCGGCATTTATATGTCGGAATATTTCCCCGGCATTCCGGCTGCGTGGTGGATTATCGGTGCGATCTTGCTCGTAACAGTGCTGAATATTCTCGGCATTAAAGTTGTTGCGCGGATGAATTTCATCATTATCGGATTTCAGGTAATCTTTTTAGCTTTCTTTTTTACGCTCTTCTTTACCTCGATTGGACGTGAGGGTGCGCCCTCTTTATTGGCTCCTTTCTACAGTGAAAATATGAGAATCGGTGCCATTGTTTCGGGTGCTGCAATCCTCTGTTTGTCATTTCTTGGATTTGATGCCGTATCAACCCTGTCGGAAGAAACCAAAAATCCAAAGCGTGATATCCCGCGAGCAATCATGCTTTGTACTGTCGTGGGCGGATTGATTTTCATTCTGTCAGCATGGGCAGGGCATATTATCTTTCCTGACTGGCAAACCTTTGCTGATCCGGATGCGGCTGCGGTTGATGTTATGGGCAAAGCAGGCGGCGCCTTCATGGTAAGCTTTTTCACCGCCGCTTATATGACCGGAACCTTTGCCTCAACCATGGCCGCGCAAGCCAGTGTGTCGCGTATTCTTTACGCCATGGGGCGCGACCGTGTATTGCCTTACACCTTGTTTGGCACTGTGCACCGCACGCTTGGAACGCCTGTAAGAGCAACGATTTTCGTCGGGATTGTTTCGCTGATAGCTTTGGAAATTGATCTGGAACTGGCTGCCAGTATGATCAGTTTTGGAGCGCTGGCGGCTTTTTCTTTCGTCAATCTTTCAGTGATTAAAACCTATTTGTTTGATCAGGGAAAAAGACAGGGCAGCGATTTGTTGCGCTATGGTCTCTTGCCGGGCTTTGGCTTTTTGCTGACTGTGTGGCTGTGGACCGGACTTTCCAAAACGACCTTTACCGTCGGGATTATCTGGGTCGTTGTCGGGTTTTCTTATCTTTTATACCTGACACGGATGTTTAAAAAGCCGGTACCAAAACTGGATCTGGCAGACTAACTAAGCAGCTGACTTATAATATTTAATCAAGGTGCATTTGCTCACCGGGTTCTTGTCAGAATCCGGTGAGCCTTCTATAGTCAGGTCATGAGCGAAAAAGACAGCACTCTTCCTTCTTCTCCAACGGGGCCTAAGTTGAAAAACAACAAAGGTGCGCGTGGCTTATCGCGTGAGGCGATTGCCGAAGAGGCGCTGGCTTTAATGGAAGAAGGCGGAGATTCCGGTTTTACCATTCGCAAACTTGCAGCCCGCATGGGCTATGATCCGATGTCGATCCTCTATCATTTCAAGTCTAAAGACGGCGTATTACGCGCGATGGCTGACCGGATGGAAGGGCAAATTCGCCCCGCACCACCTGACAGGCCGTGGCGTGGCAGAATGCGCCATTTGGCCGATCAATATCGAAGCCTTGCCTTGCGCTATCCCAATAGTTTCTGGCTGATGCAGAAGTTTTTGCATACGGGGCACGCCGACTTTTTGCATATGGAAATGGTGCATGGCGCTTTGACCGAAGCCGGTATCAATGAGCGTGATATTCCGGCGCTTTGTCTTGGTTGGTATGGCTGCATTACCGGTCTGGCGGTAGGCGAAACCGGCGGCCTGATCCGTCCGGCAGAGGCTGTTGATATGGCTGAAGTGGCTGACTTGCCAGAAAAGACCTATCCGCTGCTTAAAAAAGCGATGCCGCTTTATAATGACCTCGCACCAAGCACGGTTTTCTCGCTCTCCGTTGAGGTTTTTCTCGACGGCATCAGAGAGAGAAGTAAGTTGCAAGGCGACTGATTAATCAGCTCATTAGAATGGAAGATTTTTCTTCGCTTTTGCGTCACTGATGTGTGGCATTTTACAAAGTTAAACATTTAAATCGTGGCAGATTTAACATCCGGTGCGCTTGTTTTCTCATCTTGTCCCGCGTGGCAGTAACGAGTTTTAACATTTATAATTGCCTGATAGTTGTTGCTTGACGTTATTATTTCTACACTGTAGGATTTAGTCAAGAAGACTGCATCGGAGGGATGAAATGAACATTTTAGCGGCAGCCAAGCCAGCAATCAAAAACGCAACTCAAGAGACTGACGTTCCGCGTTCCTTCTATGCAGCTATTTGCGATCTCAATGGTATTTTTCGTGGCAAGCGTTTGCCGGGTTCCAAATTATCCAGTGCGCTTGATGGTGGCACCCGTATGCCGATGTCATCCATTGGCGTGGATATTTGGGGGACGGATGTTGCAGGCACATGTCTGACCATGGAAAGAGGCGATCTTGATGGTATATGCCATCCGACAGGGCGGATTTTGTCTGATCTGGGCTGGGCAAAAGATGCAGACCAGCCGCTTTTGCATTTATGGATGAGCAAAGAAGACGGCAGTCCTTATTATGCCGATGCACGTCATATGCTTGCGGAAATTCTCAAGCGCTTTGCGGCACTTGAATTGCGCCCTGTAGTGGCAACAGAAGTGGAGTTTTATCTGCTTGATCCGGCCGCCGATCCTTCAAGTCCTGCATCCTTTAATGCGACAAACCGGTTAAGCAATTTCGACGATATTTATTCGATCTCAGAACTGGCAGAAACCTCTGCTTTTCTGGATGAAATTTATGCAAGGGCTGCTGCCTGTGATATTCAGGTGGAAGCGGCAACCGCAGAAGGTGCGCCACGGCAGTTTGAGTTTAATCTGCTGCATCAGGCAGATGCTTTAAAAGCTGCTGATGATACAATTCTTTTCAAGCAGATTATTCGCAATACTGCACAAAATCATGGATTCCGTGCCTGTTTCATGGCGAAGCCTTTCCAGTTTCATGCTGGCAGCGGCATGCATGTTCATTTTTCAATCATCGATAAAAATGGCCAGAATATTTTTGATGATGGCAGCGAAACCGGTTCTGATGCGCTGAAACATGCGGTTGGCGGGCTTTTGGACAGTATGGCCGAAATGACATTGGCCTTTGCGCCGCATTTAAATTCCTATCGCCGCTTATGTCCGGGTGGCTTAGCACCAACGACAGTGGCGTGGGGCTATGAAAACCGCACGAGTGCGCTGCGTATTCCGGCGGGGCCTTGCGTTGGCCGCCGTATTGAACATCGCGTTGCGGGTGCCGATGCCAATCCTTACATTGTGTTGGCAGCAATGCTGGGCGGCGCGCTTTATGGTTTGCAAAATAAAATGGCACCGGCAGCTCCTGTCAGCACCAATTCGCATGAACTGGATCTGCCATGCTTGGCACGCGACTGGAATGAGGCGCTCAGACAGTTTGAAAATTCCGCTAAAGTGAAGACAATTTTGCATCCGGAATTTGTCGAGGCCTTTGCAGCCTGCAAACAACAAGAGCAAGATATATTTGCAGCGCGAATTACGGAATTTGAATTACAAACTTATCGTACATCCGTCTAAGAGCATTGGTTAAGAGGAATAAATCATGACAGAATCTTACCCGCGCTCTTATTATGCTGCAACTGCCAACAAAACCGCACCTTTCCCTCGTTTGGATGGTGATCTGGATGTGGATGTCGCCATCATTGGCGGTGGTTTTACCGGTCTTGCCAGTGCTGTCGAACTGGCAGAACGGGGCATGCGTGTGGCTGTGCTGGAAGCCAATCACATTGGTTGGGGGGCTTCCGGCCGTAATGGCGGTCAGATTACCGGCTCGCTTTCCGGCGACAAAGCCATGGAGCGCGAATTTGCACGAACATTAGGCAAGGGTGCGCCGGAATTTGTGTGGAATTTGCGCTGGCGCGGTCATGATATTATTCGCAAGCGCATCGAAAAATATAATATTCAATGCCACCTGAAATTCGGCCATGTATTTGCCGCTTGGAAACCATCACATATTCCGGAACTGGAAGAGATGGAAAAGAATGCGCATTTGCATGGCATGGGCGATGATGTGCAGCTTTTACGTGGTGCGGATCTGGCGGAATATGTCGGCAGTGAAATTTACCATGCCGGTCTCATCAACCGGCGCAATATGCATATTCATTCACTGAATTTGTGCTTTGGTGAGGCTGATGCTGCCCGCAGTCTTGGTGCGCAGATATTTGAAGGCACACCGGTTGAAAAAATCATTTATGGCAAGCGTCCGGTGCTGCATACGGCCTTCGGGCGGGTCACTGCCGATAAAGTGCTGATTGCCGGTAACAGCTATCATAAACTGGCTAAAAGCAAGCTGTCGGGCATGTTGTTTCCGGCTTCTTTAGGCATTATTGCCACTGCTCCGTTAAGTGAAGAAATGGCTCGCAAGGTAAGTCCTAAGGATTTTTCAATTTATGATACGCGTTTTGTGCTGGATTATTATCGTCTGACAGCAGACAGGCGGATGATTTTTGGCAGCGGCACCAATTATAGCGGTCGTGACACAGATGGCTTAGCTGAATCTATGCGGCCGACAATTGAAAAAACACTGCCGCATTTGCGTGGTGTTGATATTGAATTTGCATGGCACGGGATGGATGGAATTTCGGTCAATCGTATTCCGCAGCTCGGCAATGTGACCGACAATGTTTATTATGCGCAAGGCTATTCCGGCCACGGTATTGCCACGTCACATATTGTCGGTGAAATCATGGCCAATGCCATTAGCGGTGATACCAGAGATTTGCAGGTTTTCGCCAATGTAAAACATTGGCGCTTTCCGGTTGGCCGCACATTGGGCAATATCGGTATGGCTGTCGGTATGTGGTATTTTCAAATGCTGGAAGCATGGAAAGACCGGGCAATTAAACGGCTCTAACTTGAGCCTCAACCATTAGACACATTCAAAATAACCACTGTTTTTGACAGGGGAGGAAACGATAATGAGCGCGCTGACATGTATTTCGCCGGTTGATAATCAGGTCTTTGCTACGCGTGAACCGGTTTCAATTGAAGTGGCGCGCGCTATGATCCGCCAAGGTAAAACGGCTGGTAAAGCATGGGCACAACGCCCGCTGAGTGAGCGCCGCGATATTGTGATGGCTGCAATACATCGTCTTGGCACCGAAAAAGACGATGCTGCCAATGAAATGGCGCATATGATGGGGCGGCCGATTCATCAGTTTTTTGAGTTTAATGGTTGTCTGGAACGCGCAACCTATATGGCATCGGTGGCTGAAGAAGCCTTGGCGCCAATCATTATTGAAAACAGCCTGCAATTTGAACGCCGTATTGAGAAAGAACCGCGCGGGCTTGTGCTGATTGTTGCGCCATGGAACTACCCTTATCTGACCACGATTAACTCACTTGTTCCGGCACTGATCTCTGGCAATGCCGTGCTGATGAAACATGCAACTCAAACGCTGCTGGTCGGGGAAAGATTAGAGCGTGTTTTCAAGCAAGCCGGTCTGCCGGACGGGGTTTTGCAAAATATCTATCTCGATCATGAAACCAGTTCGGCATTGATCAGTGAGGGGCATTTCGGCTTTGTCAATTTCACCGGCTCGGTGGGTGGCGGCAAAGCAATGGAACATGCCGCGGCTGGCACATTCACACCTGTTGGCACCGAGCTTGGCGGCAAAGATCCGGCCTATGTGATGGATGATGCCGATATGGATGCAGCGGTGGCAGCATTGATGGACGGGGCGTTTTTCAATGCAGGTCAATGTTGCTGTGGTATTGAACGCATCTATGTACATGAAACACGCTATGAGGAATTTATCGAAAAAGCGGTTGCAGAAGTTTTGCGCTTAAAGCTTGGAAATCCTTTCGATAAAGATACAACCATCGGCCCGATGGCTAATGTGCGTTTTGCGAATGAAATTCGCCAGCAAATTGCTGAGGCGGTTGAAGCAGGTGCCAAGCTTCACATTCCGGCTTCTGCTTTTCCGCTAGATGATGGCGCAGCTTATCTGGCACCACAGCTTTTAACCGATGTGACCCATGACATGCGGATTATGCAGGAAGAAAGCTTTGGCCCGGTGGTTGCAGTGATGAAAGTGGGTTCCGACGAAGAAGCGGTCAGGCTCATGAATGACAGTTCTTTTGGGCTGACTGTCAGCCTCTGGGGGCAAGATGCGGAGCGCGTCGCACATTTGGGAAAAATGCTGGAAACCGGCACTGTATTTATGAACCGTTGCGATTATCTTGATCCTGCCATTTGCTGGACAGGCTGCAAGGATACAGGTCACGGGGTGACGCTTTCTATTCTAGGCTATAATGCCTTGACCCGTCCGAAATCCTTTCACTTGCGCAAAAACTAAGGCGAAGGAAAAAAGAAATGCGGGTTTGTATTATTGAAACCGGTCTGCCGCCAGAAGAGTGTCAGACGGAATTTGGCACCTATCCGGTGATGATTGAAAATTGGTTGAAACCAGCATTGCCGGAAGCCAGTTTTGAGACAATATCGGTGGTTTCAGGTGAGAAACTGCCGGAAAATCCAGCTGGTTTTGATGCTTATGTGATCTCCGGCTCCAGACACGGTGTCTATGATGAGATTGAATGGATTGCGCAATTAGAGGCATTTTTAGTCCGTTTGCGTGATGCAAAAATGCCCTTATGCGGTATTTGTTTCGGTCATCAGATCATGGCGCAGGCCTATGGCGGCATTGTCGAAAAATCGGATAAAGGCTGGGGCTTCGGCACGCAAAAATATCAGCTTCATAATGAGGATAATCCGGTGCTTGTTTTGCATCAGGATCAGGTGGTGCAAGCGCCTGAAAGTGCCAAATCTGTTGGCGGTAATGAATTTTGCCCGCTTGGGGCATTGCGCTATGATTTTCCAGCACTTTCAGTGCAGTTTCACCCCGAATTTTCTCCAGCTTATATCGCCGATATGGCTAAGCGTTTTCGTGGCAGTCGTTTTCCGGAACATATCGCTGATGCTGCCTTGGCAGATTTGCAATCGCAAGCAAATACATCCGTAAAAATGGCAAATGAAGTGGCAGAGCTTTTCCGCCAAAATCAGCATTAAGTGCTGCGATTTAATCATTTAATCTGTGGCAAAGAGCAGCTTTCTGGTGCTCTTTGCTCCCATTGTTGACTTATCCGCATTATACTCTTTATTTGAAACATTGCTAATTATAGCGCCGATAAAAGTGAATGAAGAGATGCAGCATTAATGCCGGATAAAAATAGCATGTTGGGTGGCTTCATATCTGTTGGGCTGCATCTTGCTGTTCTTGCATTTTTGCTTTTGACATTGCCAATTCCTGCTTCAAATAATGTGCCTGACAATGTGCCGGTAGAGCTGGTGGAGCCACCAGCACCCCCAGCACCTGCTTCAGTTGAACAAATTATTGAAGAAAGCGCTGAAGCTTCACAAGCGCCACAAGCATTTGAATCTGCATCCAATACGGATGAAGAAAAGACCGAAGTCGAGGCTTTAACGCCTGTTGAAACGCCACAACCTGAAGCAAGTGAAACAGCTGAGGATAATGTGCCGCAACAGGAAGAACAGGCTCAGGTGAGCGAACCGGTTTTAAGTACTGAAAAATCTGACACTTCAGTCGGTAATCAGGAAAAACCAGCAAAAGCCATGAAAAAGGCTAAGAAAATTTATTCTGAGGGCGCACTTTCCGATCCGCGTGTAAAGCAGGCCTTGGGACAACTCTCATCGACAGAGCGGGTGAGCCAGATTTGCGGCATTGAAGCTTTGGAACAAATTCGTCATAACCGCCCGAATACGCCACCGGATATGATGGCGCGTAAAGGTGGAGTGCTGACAGAAACCAGTTTGAAAATGTCAGGCGGTGCATTTCGCAGCCATTCGAAATGGTATGAATTAGATTTCAACTGTGAAATTGATGCCGCTGAAATGAAAGTTTCCTCATTTCGTTATTCAATCGGCGATGCGATTGCTGCTGCTGAGTTGAAGAGCAGAGGTTTGCCGTTAGATTAAAATAGGCTGAGCTATTACGCCCATATAAGAATAGATAAATTATAGTTTGGGATGAGGGAACTATATGACGCTCATTGCGTTTTAAATCTATTACACTTTACATAATACCGGACTGGGCGTAGCCTTTGATTGCTTGTTTTTTGAGCAGATGCGGGCAAGAAATTTTAAAATGCAAATAGGTTATCGAGTTTTTGCCGGTAACCGTGGAGGATGAGATGTTGAAAGTTAGTTTGGCTTTGGCTGCTGTGCTTGCATTGGCGGCCTGTACCACAACAGAAAAAGATTTGAGCATCGGCACCGCTGCAGGTGCTGCAATCGGTGGTATTGCCGGTGGTGGCAAAGGCGCTTTGATTGGTGCGGCAGCAGGTGCGGGTACGGGTTATTTGGTACGTACTTTGCGTAACGGTAAATGCGAATATCGTGACAGAAACGGTCGTATTTACACAGCTTCCTGCAAACGATAATTTCTATAAAAATAAGCCCCGTTACATGATCTGTGACGGGGCTTATGATTTTTAAAATTCAATTTCTGTTTTCAAAACACAATATCGTCACTTGTCGTGCCCTATATTGAGCTTATGATTGCTTGCGGCTTTCATAATACAGGAGAACGATTATGACGAGCATACCAGTAAAGACGGCGAAACGTAGCGTTGTCGTGGATGGTTTTACCAATAGTATTCTGGACCCTGATGAGTCGATGCTCGGGCCTTTGCAAAGTGGTGGCACAATTATTGCCAACACCGCACCCGGCTGCTGGGGGCCGATGATTACGCCGCGTTTGCGTGGTGGGCATGAGGTGACAAAGCCGGTTTACATTGAGGGCGCCGAGATCGGTGACGGTATTGTTATCCGCATCCGGGATATTACTGTCACATCTTTGGCAACCGCCTCCGGCAATGATAGTGTTTCAAATGTTTATTGTTTAGGTGATCCTTTTGTCGCGGCCAAATGCCCGACCTGCGATGAGGTCTGGCCGGAAACCCATATTGAGGGTGTTGGGCAGGATTCCGTTCGCTGTAATAAATGTGGCAATCCGATTAAACCTTTCCATATGGAGCATGGTTACACGGTGGTTTTTGCGGAAACGCAGGATGTGGGGGTTACACTCCATCAGACAGCAGCTGAGCGTATTGCCAAGGACGCAAACCATTATGCTTCTCTTCCCGATCAATCGGTTCAGCACTCCATCCTCAATTATGCTCCGGCAGATCTGGTCGGCGCAATTGTGCGTATGCGTCCGTTTTTAGGGCAATTAGGCACAACGCCATCCAAAGCCATTCCGGATTCTCATAATGCCGGTGATTTTGGCTCGTTTTTGATTGGTGCTCCACACCCTTATGCCCTCAGCCAAGAGGAGCTTTTGCAGCATAAAACAGACGGCCATATGGATATTGATGCCGTGCGGGCAGGGGCAGTTTTAGTGTGCCCTGTCAAAGTGCAGGGTGCAGGTGTCTATATGGGCGATATGCATGCGTCCCAAGGCGATGGCGAGATTGCCGGCCACACAATGGATGTGGCAGGCAGCGCCACACTTCAGGTTGAGGTGATGAAGAATTACAATAATGACGGGCCTGTTTTATTCCCGCTTGTTGAGGATTTGCCACCACTTGCCAAGCCGTTCAGCACCGAAGAAAAGAAGCGCGCGGCTAAACTGGCTGAGCAATGGGGCGTGACAGAAGTGGAAGAGGTGGCTCCGATTTCTGTGATTGGCACTGCTGCTAATATGAATGATGCGATTGCTAATGGCTTGAAACGGGCGGCTAAACTTCTTGGCATGACTGTGCCGGAAGTAAAAAATCGTGCCACGATTAATGGTGGTATTGAGATCGGCCGCGATCCGGGTGTTATTCAGGTGACATTCCTTGCACCATTACGCGCACTTGATAAAGCAGGTTTAGGCGACATTGCCCGCCAGCAATATAATCTTTGAAATAAAAAAGCGGAGCTTCGGCTCCGCTTTTTTACCTCTTGCATGTATTTGATTATGCACCTTTTGCCAAAAACCGTGCGATCACAGCTTGGCTGCCTTCGTGCCATATAGCATTGAGACTTGCACTAAATGCTTCAACAACAGCAGCATTTTCACTCAAATCATCATAAATCTCACGCATTTCCAGCCATGCGACAGGATTGTTACGGGCTTCAATGGCGCATGCTTGCAAGCGATCCCAATTCGGATCATTGGGAGCAATATCTTTGCCATTTTCGCTCGTTCCAAAACAATAGCGACACCATAAAGCCGATAATAAAATCAAGCCTGATGCGTTGCCACCTTGAGCGATAACATCCCTGATTGACGGGATGATAAATTTGGGCTGGCGATTAGAACCGTCTAAGCAAAGCCGTCGTATGGTGTCACCAATATCCGGATTGGAAAACCGCTCTACGATCAGGTTTTGATAGGCTGCCAGATTTGTATCGGGTACAGGCGGCACAACCGGTAGAATTTCGGTGCTTTCAATATGGTCGAGGAAGGCGCAAATTTGATCATCCTGCATTGCCTCATGCACAAATTCAATGTCGCGCAAACCAGCCGGATAAGCGATAATCGCATGACCGCCGTTGAGAATGCGGATTTTCATCGTCTCGAAACGGTGCACCTGATCGGTAAAAGTAACGCCGACTTTTTCCAACGGCGGCCGGCCGGCCGGGAAATTGTCCTCCATCACCCATTGACGGAATGGCTCGCATGTCACCGGTGCTTTGTCGTCAACCCCAAGTGAATGGGCAAGTTCACGCTCACGCATGCCGGTTGCAGGCGTGATACGGTCCACCATACTGTTTGGAAAGGCCACATTATCAGCAATCCATTGCGCAAAATCCGGATCGGACAATGTCGCAAGTCCGACGACCGCATCGCGTGTGACATTGCCATTATGCGGAACATTATCGCAGCTCATGACGGTAAAGGGTTTATAACCGCGCTGAAAGCGCAGTTTTAATGCCGCAATGATGGCACCAAAAGCAGTTTCCGGTTGCTCAGGATGCGCACCATCATGAATAATATCAGCGTGACTTGCGGAAAAACTACCCGTTTTAGGGTCAATATAATAACCACCCTCCGTCACAGTCAGCGACACGATACGGATCGTTTCTGTTGCCATAGCTGCGATCAAGGATTGGTTCGCTTTTTCGACAGGTAAAAAGTCGATCATTGCACCGACAATGCGCGCATTCACACCGTCCGGATCAAGTTCGATGACCGATGACATGTAATCCTGCGTGGCCAAGTCTTCGCGCATCTGCGCATCATTGGCGCGCACGCCCGCGCCGATGATCGCCCATTCATGCCGTTCACCAAGATTGAAGAGGTCATCCAGATAAACAGCCATATGGGCACGATGGAAATTACCGCAACCAATATGGACAATCCCCGCTTTAAGTTCTGAGCGGTTATAATTCGGGCGTTGGATTTTTGCGGGCAGTTGATCAAGCGTTGCATTTGAAATTTTCATGTCAGCTCATCCAATTGCCGCCATCGACATTATATGTCTGGGAAACGATGTAATCGGCATCTTTTGAGGCAAGGAAAACCGCCATTCCGGTTAAGTCTTCTGCTTGCGCCATACGACCAAACGGTACTTCAGCGCCGACTATTTTTTTCTTTTCGCCAATAGGCCGGTTTTCAAATTTCGCGAATAGAGCATCGACCCCGTCCCAATGCTCGCCATCAACGACACCAGGGGCAATCGCGTTGACGTTAATGCCATGTTTGATGAGGTTCAAACCGGCCGATTGGGTCAAGGAAATGACTGCGGCCTTGGTGGCGCAATAAACAGCTACCAATGCTTCGCCGCGTCGCCCCGCCTGACTGGCCATATTAATGATTTTTCCGCCCTTGCCACGCTCAATCATCGAACGGGCGACAGCTTGCATCGTGAAAAGTGTTCCTGAAACATTGATCGCGAAAAGCTTGTCGTAACTTTCGCGAGTAATATCAACGATAGGGGCGAGATCAAAAAGCGCGGCATTATTGATCAAAATATCAATACCGCCCCGTTTTTCTTCAATAGTTTTAATCGCTTCATCAATGCTTTCTTGGCTTGTTACATCAAGATGAACAGCGAAAGCCTGCGGGCCTATTTCTTTGGCGGTGGCTTCGGCAGCAGCCAGATTGATATCGGCGATTGCCACATGTGCCCCTTCGGCCACGTAGCGTGCGGCAAAAGCCTTGCCGATGCCGCGTGCAGAACCGGTGATGATGGCGGTTTTATCTTTCAATCTCATGACAAGGCCAGTCCTTCGCTGTCAAAGCGGTGAATTTGATGTTCTTGCGGGCTTAAAAATACATGATCGCCGCTATGCGAGGTAAAAGCGCCATCAACGCGCACATTGACGAGGCCATGTTCTGTCTGGACATGCAGATAGGTATCGGAGCCCATATGCTCTGCGAGCGTGACAGTGCCTGACCATAAGCCCTCATCATTGCTGACGGTTATATGTTCAGGACGAATACCGATTGCATGTGCATCTTTGGTGCTGGCTGGCGCACCTTCAATGAAATTCATTTTAGGGCTGCCGATAAAACCGGCGACGAAGCGGTTTTTGGGTTTGTGATAAAGTTCAAGCGGAGTGCCGATTTGTTCAATACGGCCTGCCTGCATCACCACAATTTTGTCGGCGAGCGTCATCGCTTCAACCTGATCATGGGTGACATAGATCATGGTGGTTTTCAGTTTTTGGTGCAGTTCGGCAATCTCAAGGCGCATGTTGACGCGCAGAGCTGCGTCCAAATTTGATAATGGTTCGTCGAACAGAAAGGCAGAAGGTTCGCGCACAATGGCACGTCCAATTGCGACGCGCTGGCGCTGGCCACCGGAAAGCTGCCCCGGACGACGGTCAAGATAGGCTGTCAGGTTTAAGGTTTCAGCTGCACCTTCGACCCTTTTGGTAATCTCGCTTTGCGCCATTCCGGCCATTTTAAGCGGGAATGCAATGTTTTTGCGTACGCTCATATGCGGATAAAGCGCATAAGACTGAAACACCATAGCCAATCCGCGTTTGGCAGGTGCCAGATTGCTTGCATCTTTGCCATCAATTTGGATATTGCCTGATGATATATCTTCAAGGCCTGCAATAAGACGCAAAAGCGTGGATTTACCACAGCCGGAAGGCCCGACAAAAACGACAAACTCACCCTTATTAATGGCAAGATCCAATGGGTGGATAACCTGCGTGGAGCCAAAGCTTTTTGTGACGCTTTTGAGTTCGATCTGTCCCATATTTTGTTCCTTTAAACCGCTTATTTGACAGCGCCGAATGTCAGGCCGCGCACCAATTGTTTTTGGCTGAACCAGCCAAGAATAAGAATAGGGGCAATGGCGAGTGTAGAAGCCGCGGAAAGTTTGGCGTAAAATAGTCCTTCAGGACTGGAGTAGCTGGCAATAAAAGTTGTGAGCGGCCCCGCATTGGCGGTCGTCAGATTGAGCGTCCAGAAGCTTTCATTCCATGCAAGAATGATATTCAGCAGCAAAGTCGATGCGATACCCGGAATGGCCATTGGCGTGAGAACATAGATGATCTCGGCGCGCAAATTTGCGCCATCCATACGTGCTGCCTCCAGAATTTCCACCGGAATTTCTTTGAAATAAGTGTAAAGCATCCACACGACGATGGGCAGATTAATGAGTGTGAGTATCGCGGTGATACCAATGAGATTATCAAGCAGGCCAGCATCGCGAAACAGCATATAGATCGGTATCAGCACACCGACAGCTGGCATCATTTTGGTCGACAGCATCCACATCAGCACATCTTTGGTGCGCTTGCCCGGAACAAAAGCCATCGACCATGCGGCCGGAATGGCGATGATTAAAGCAACGACGGTTGATCCCAGCGAAATAATCACTGAATTGCGGAAATGCAGGAAGTAATTCGAGCGCTCTTGTACGGTGCGGTAGCTTTCAAGCGTCCAGTCGAAAAACAGGAATTTAGGCGGACTGGCAATGGCATCGGCCTCCGTTTTGAACGACGTCAAAATGGTCCAAAGAATTGGAAAGAAAATGATCAGTGCGATGCACCACGCCAAAAGGGTGAATGCAAGATAACGTTTGGTGCTGGTGTTACGGTTGCTCATCTCACATCTCCAGATTGCGACCGATCATCCGCATCAGGAAAATCGCAACTATATTTGCCAAAATAACCGCAACGATACCGCCAGCCGAACCAAGCCCGACATCAAATTGCAGCAGTGATTGTGCGTAAACGAGATAGGTCAGATTGGTGGAAGACGTGCCGGGGCCGCCATTGGTTGTCACCAGAATTTCTGCAAAAACAGATAACAGGAAGATTGTCTGGATCAGGATAACGACGGTTGTTGCACGCGCCAGATGCGGCAGCATGATATAATAAAACCGTGAAACTGGTCCGGCGCCGTCCATTTCGGCTGCTTCCAATTGTTCGCGGTCAAGTGATTGCAATGCGGTCAAAAGAATAAGCGTTGCAAAGGGCAACCATTGCCACGCCACAATAATGATGATCGACAGCAAAGAATATTGCGCAAGAAAATCAATCGGCGCGAAACCAAGACTGCGTGCAGCCCATCCGAATAAACCGTTGACCGGATTAAAAAACATATTTTTCCATACCAAGGCCGACACCGTTGGCATGATAAAGAAGGGTGCAATCACCAGCACACGAACGATGCCTTGTCCAAACATCGGTTGATCCAGCAATAAAGCCAGCAAAGTGCCGCCGATTGTCGTGATGGCCAGCACGCCAAGCACCAGTATTAATGTGTTGAAGAGGGCAGGCCAGAAGGCAGGATCGGTGAAAAAATAATGGTAGTTTTCAAAACCTGAAAAGCTGACCGCATCAGGCATTAAAAGATTATAGCGCAGAAATGAAAACCAGATGGTCATGGCCAGCGGTACGATCATCCATAATAATAGCAGGATGACAGCAGGCGAAATCATCAGGCGACTTGCCGAGCGTGATGCTTGTGTGGCCATGGGTTTTTACCCTTGTCTGAACTTTCATGATTGTAAACGATGATGTATCGCGTAAAAAAATCATGATGGAATGTCGTTGATTGCCGGAATGCACAAATGCGGTTTTCATAGCCGCATATAGCGAAAGACACGCCCCTTCATTTGACTGAAAGGGCGGGTCTTTGAATTGTTTGCGCTTACTTGATGTAACCACCGCGTGTCATTTCGCGGGTTGCCAACTGCTGTGCAGTGGCTCTGGCCGCATCGCCGGTGACACTGCCTGCCAGCGCTGCCGAAAACTGCTGTCCGACAGCTGTACCAATTGCCTGATATTCGGGGATGGCGACAAACTGGCCACCCGTATAAGGCACATCCTGAACGGATGGTGTTTGTGTATTGGCTGCCATGATTGCATCCAATGTCACTTTGGCAAATGGTGCCGCCTTCAGATATTCAGGATTTTCATAAAGTGAAGTACGGGTGCCTGGCGGTACATTGGCAATGCCTTCTTTTTCGGCAACCAGATCAAGATAGGCTTTCGATGTTGCCCAAGCGACAAATGCCTGTGCTGCATCGGCTTTCTTGGAGGTTTTTGGAATAGCAAGGTTCCAGGACCAGAGCCAGTTACCGTGATTATCGATGCCTTCACCGCTTGGCGATTTGGCAAAACCGACCTTATCGGCAACGGTTGAATCTTTCGGATTGGAAATGAACGAGGAAGCAACCGTTGCATCAATCCACATGCCGCATTTACCGGTCTGGAACAAAGCCAATGTTTCGTTGAAACCGTTGGAAGATGCACCTGGAGGGCCAAAATTGGTCATCAGGTCAAGATATGTATCAATGGTTTTTTTCCACTCAGGACTGTCAAACTGTGGCTTCCAGTCCATGTCGAACATACGGGCACCCATGGAGTTGGACATGGCTGGCAACAGCGCCATGTTTTCACCCCAGCCAGCTTTACCACGCAAGCAGATGCCAAAAACACCGGCGCCTTTGTCGGTCATTTTTTCTGCTGCTTCACGCACGAATTCCCAAGTCGGGTTTTCAGGCATTTTCAGTCCGGCTTTTTCCATCAGATCAGTGCGATACATCAGCATCGAACTTTCTGCATAAAACGGCACCGCATAAAGCTTGTCGTCCAAGCTGACGGATGCCGCAACGGCCGGCAGAATATCTGCGGCGTCGTAGTCGTCACCAAGCTTTTCAAGTGGCAGAAGCCAGCCTTGTTTGGCCCAAATCGGCACTTCATAATTGCCGATCGTTAGGACATCATATTGACCGCCCTTTGTAGCAATATCTGTCGTGACACGTTGACGAAGTACATTTTCTTCTAACGTGACCCATTCGACATCAATGTCTGGATGAAGTGCTTTAAACTCGGACATAAGACCCTGCATACGGATCATGTCACCATTATTAACAGTTGCGACCGTGATGGTTTCCGCGCTTGCCGCTACCGACAGTGCAGCCATAAAACCGGCGCCAACCAATCCACGTATAGTTACCGACATTTTACCCCTCCCAGAGAATATTGAGCAATTATTCGATCGTTGGTCAAATATTCGACAGCGACACAATTCTGTCAAGTTCTATTTCTGGAAATGCCTGTAACAAAGCTGTAACCTCATACAAAAGCATAAGGAACCAAGCATCGCGATCGTTAGATCACGACTGAAGGATGGTTTGAAATTGTGAAATAAGCGGGCAACGAGATGGCTTGGCCGAGTCGTTTTATCCGCTGATATTATAAACGGGCACTAAAGCAGTGCCGTCGCAGTTGCCTCATCGGTCACCAGACCATTGATAATACGCCCGTTGAGCGCACCGCGTATGGCATCAATTTTACTGGCACCTGCCGCAATGCCGACAGCTAAGCGCTCTAATCTCGGCTCCACACGAATTCCGGCCATCCGGCCATGAATTTCACTGTCGATATAATGACCATTGGCATCATAAATATGTCCGGCGACTTCACCGATCCCACCAAGGGAGCGCACTTCGCTCAATTCTTGCTCGCTGACAAAGCCGTCAAGGAAGAGGGGAGCCTGATTGTTCATCTGGCCAATGCCGACAAAAATCGCATCGGCTTTTCGCCCCAAACGATGCACTGCCTGCACAGGTTTTAAAGCAAGAAAGGCATCACGTTCTTCGCGATTGCTGCTGATGACAGGAACCGGCATTGGATAATGCGGAGCATTCAAACGCGATGCGATATAGAGAATAACTTCAAACATGGTTGCAGAACCATCAATTGAAATATTTCCGATCAGCGACACTAAACGGTGCCTGTCGCAGGTACCTTCCTGCAATTCATCAGACATCGCACGTAACGCGCGGCCAGTGCCGACACCGATGACCTGCGGCTCTGCCCGCGCTAAAACTTTTTCAAAAAGCGACGCCGCAGCAGGAGCGATAACACGGGCTGGATCAGCGCTTACGCCGAGCATGGGCGCAACACGACATTCAATAAGCCCGTAACGATCACGTAATCGGGCTTCTAATTCCAAGCAAGCCGCGAGCGGATGTTCAAGTCTTACTTTGATCAAGCCATTGGCAACAGCACGGCTGACAAGACGCTGTGCGCGTTGGCGCGAGATGCCCATTTCGGCAGCAATCTGGTCTTGTGTCATGCCACCGGCATAATAAAGCCAACCTGCACGTGCAACAGCATCGTCGGATTTCAAATCGCTATCAGGTCGGTTTATCGGGGCAGCACTCATTGAAATTTCTGTTCTAATAATCGCTGGAAATTTGAAAAGTCATCAAACCGGAAGTCAGGCCGTGCATCATCCGATTCGTAAAGATCTTGCCCTTTCATATGACTTCCCCCTGTAAAGTGCCAGACTTTCATGCCTGCCGCGCGCGCAGCCCTTATACCGTTAAGGCTGTCTTCAATTACAAGACAATGCTCAGGCAAGACCTTCATCTTGGCGGCGGCATGAAGGAAAAGATCGGGCGCAGGCTTACCGTTTGCAACCATGCTGGCAGTAAAAAGCCGGTCGGCTGTTAAGCCGCGCAAACCGGTCAGCTCCAGTGATTTCTCGGCACGGGGCAAACTGGATGAAGTGGCCACACACCATGGTAACGTGGCAGTGCGCAACACCTGCTCAACACCAGGAATGACCTCCAGCATTGTATCAAAAGCTTTTAAAAGCTGCTCACGATATTGATTTTCAAAGGAAGGCGGCAGTTCAACGCCGAAATCCGAACGAATGGTAGAAAACACCGTTGGATAGCTGCGCCCCAGAAAATGTTTTGCCACATAATCGCGATCTATATCGATGCCGATTTTCGAGAGTTCTTTGATCAGCATTGTGGCGCTGATAATTTCACTATCAATTAATACGCCATCACAATCAAAAATGATGAGATCAATAATTTTGACCACCTCGTCCTCTTACACCCTGACCAAAGACTACATCATGTTATGCAAAACGTGAAAGGCAAATAATCTGCCAGAAGTTACGAAAAAGACGTCGGATTTTGGCATGGATTTCCAATAATCTTATCCTTTATCGAAATTCTTTTATTGATAGGCAAAAGCTATCAATAAAAGAATTTTAATTGATTTGGAAAATTGCAAAATAACCACTATATGCACTGCAGACACCATTCTGATAGGAGTGCATCAATGGCAAACGTAAATACACAGATCAAACCTTTCCTCGCGCAGGCCTACCGTCAGGGCAAGTTCATTTCCGTGACTGAAGAAGATGTATTGGGCAAATGGGCCGTCTTTTTCTTCTATCCTGCCGACTTCACTTTTGTTTGCCCGACAGAATTAGGTGACGTTGCAGATCATTATGAAGAACTGCAGAAAATGGGTGTGGAAGTTTATTCCGTGTCAACCGACACACATTTCACCCACAAGGCATGGCACGATTCTTCCGAAACAATCGGCAAGATCAACTACACCATGCTTGGCGATCCAAGCGGTGTTGTAACCAACAACTTTGGCGTTATGCGTGAAGGCCAGGGTCTTGCAGACCGTGCAACTTTCATCGTTGATCCGGATGGTATCATTCAGGCTATGGAAATTACTGCTGAAGGTATTGGCCGTGATGCGTCTGATCTGGTTCGTAAAATCAAAGCTGCGCAGTATGTCCGTGCGCATCCAGGTGAAGTTTGCCCTGCAAAATGGCAGGAAGGCGAAGCAACTCTTGCTCCTTCACTCGATCTGGTTGGCAAAATCTAATTTTGTTCAAACATTAAAACTCAGGCGGCTGGCTCCCACAGCCGCCTGATGACTGTCATCGTTTTTTTGTAGAGGAATAAAGTATGCTCGATACGAACTTGAAAACCCAGCTCAAGGGCTATCTGGAACGTTTGGTTCGTCCGGTTGAAATCACGGCTTTTACCGGTGAGGATGCTAAATCACGCGAGCTGATGCAGCTTCTTGAACAAATTCGCGAACAGTCCGATAAAATTACCATCAAGCATGGCGAAATCGCAGGGGCGCGTATTCCCTCTTTCGCACTCAATGCGCCAGGTGAAGATATTCATCTGACGTTTGCCGGCCTTCCGCTTGGCCATGAATTTACCTCACTGGTGCTGGCACTGCTTCAGGTTGGTGGTTATCCGCCAAAGGTTGAGCAGGCGCTGATTGATCAGATCCGTAATTTAAAAGGCAATTTCCGTTTTGAAACTTACTATTCGCTGTCTTGTCAGAACTGCCCGGACGTTGTGCAGGCGCTGAATTTGATGGCTGTTTTGAACCCTGGCATTGAGCATGTCGCCATTGACGGCGCTCTGTTTCAGGAAGAAGTTTCTGAACGTCAGGTTATGTCTGTCCCGTCGATTTTCCTCAACGGTGAAGTATTTGGCTCTGGCCGTATGGGCGCAGAAGAAATTCTGGCTAAAATTGATACCGGTGCCGGTGCGCGCGCTGTCGAAGCAATCAACGAACAAGCACCTTTTGATGTGCTGATTGTTGGTGGCGGTCCTGCCGGTGCGGCGGCTGCCGTTTATGCGGCACGAAAAGGTATCCGCACTGGCATTGTGGCTGAGCGCTTTGGCGGTCAGGTGCTGGATACGATGTCGATTGAAAACCTGATTTCTGTGCCGCATACGGAAGGGCCAAAGCTTGCCCGTGCGCTGGAAGAACATGTTCGCCAGTATGACGCAGAAATTATCAATGGCCAGCAGGCTGTGAAGCTTGAGCAGATTTCAGCTGGTTTCAAAGTAACACTGGCATCAGGCGCAAGCTTGACCGGTACTTCGGTTATTTTGTCGACCGGTGCACGCTGGCGTAAAATGAATGTGCCGGGTGAACAGGATTATATTAATAAAGGCGTTGCCTTCTGCCCGCATTGCGATGGCCCTTTGTTTAAAGGCAAGAAGATTGCCGTGATCGGCGGCGGTAATTCGGGTGTGGAAGCAGCCATTGATCTGGCAGGTCTTGTCAGCCACGTCACACTGATTGAATATGATAAAGTTCTGCGTGCTGATGATGTGCTTCAGCGTAAGCTGAAAAGCCTGCCGAATGTAACGATTTTGACGTCTGCCAAAACCACTGAAGTGACCGGTGATGGCAAGCGCGTCACTGGCTTGGTCTATGAAGACCGCGTCAGCGGTGAAGTGCATAAGGTTGCGCTGGAAGGCATATTTGTGCAGATCGGCCTCGTGCCGAACACTGAATGGCTTAAAGATACATTGTCGCTCAATGAACGCGGTGAAATCATTACGGATATTTACGGCTCCACTTCAGTGCCGGGTGTGTTTGCTGCGGGTGACTGTACAATTGCGCCTTATAAGCAAATTGTGATTGCGATGGGTGAAGGTTCGAGAGCATCGCTTGCCGCTTTCGACTATCTGATCCGTTTGCCAGCGGAAGAAAAGGCGGCTTAAAGCCGGCTTATTATGAACCTTCGTGATCTGGAATATTTAGTTGCGCTGGCCGAACAGCGCAACTTTCACCGTGCGGCTGAAAGATGCTTTGTGAGCCAGCCAACGCTGTCGACACAAATTCGCAAGCTTGAGGAAGAGCTCGGTGTTGCTTTATTTGAGCGTTTGCCGCGCGGTATCATTTTAACGCAAGCCGGTGAGGCTGCGGTTAAACGGGCGCGCACTGTCCTTCATGAAGTGGCACAAATACGTGAAGAGGCGGAAGGTTACGCCAAATCTGGCACACAGCGCCTGCATTTAGGCGTGTTTCCCACTCTCGGGCCTTATCTTTTGCCCCATGTCGTAACACGCTTTATGCGTAGCTTTCCTTCCATGGAAATTTTGCTGACGGAAGAAAAAAGCACGGTTCTCATCCAGCGTTTGCTGGACGGGCAGATCGATACCGCTTTGCTGGCACTGCCAGTGGATTATCCGCAGCTGACAGGTGTTAAGCTTTTTAACGAGCCGTTTCGGCTGGCTGTGCCAGCGAAAGACGCGATGGCAAAGAATGAAAAATTGTCATCCAGCGCTTTATGCGGGCAACGTGTTTTGTTGTTGGAGGAAGGGCATTGCCTGCGGGATCAGGCATTGGCACTGTGTCATCGTTATGGTGCGCATGAGTATGATGATTTTCGCGGCACCAGCCTTGAAACTTTACGGCAGATGGTCATTGCTGGTATGGGACTGACATTGTTGCCGCAATTGGCTTGCGGCAAACAAGGAGCTGACCAACAAATCTCTTATCTGCCTTTGGAAACGGATGATTTCCGGCGTGAGATTGGCCTGTATTGGCGAAATTCCAGCAAAAAGAACGATGTTATGCGCAAACTTGCTGCTTTGATTTCGCAAGTTGGGTCTGAAATTATGGATGCTTCAATCAAGCCTTAAAGCGATCCATTGCAGTTAAGCGGATTGATAGTGGCTCGGCATCTTTCCAGCGGTAAATATCTGTGCGCAGATAATCCAGTTCAGCCGCATAGTCGGTTTCATCTACTTCCGTCCACCACGCTTTCGGGCGCCCATCTGTGCCATCAGACCAACGATAGCCTCTTTTTTTTAAATGATCTTTTAAATCAAAGGGGCTGTTTTCGGCATAAATGCGGATGCGAGATTCGCGGCTTGCTTGTAGAAGCTCGGCAAAGGGAATTGTTTTGTTGCGTCCGACCGGTTGCACCATAACTTCCAATAAAGCATGGCAATCATCAGTGGCGCGGTGCCCGTTATGAAAAAGACCTGCTTGTCCGACTAAATAGCCAAGCTTGCTGCCCTCAAAGCCAAGATCAGCCCATTTAATTTCCGCAACAGAACAAGCCCATGCCTTTGATGCAAAGAGGGGGGAGAGTTTTTCGCAAAATGGCCGGTCAAATTTGGCATTATGGGCAATGATTAAATCTGCCGGTGCAATCATGGCCTCGATTGCTTTAATGTCGAGCACTTGTCCTTGCACCATTTCATTGGTGATGCCTGTAATGCGGGTGATCTCGGCAGGTATAGGAATTGTTGGCTGCTGCAAGCCGTTGAACACGCCAACCACATCACCAAAACTACCGTCATCATTATAGGTAAAGGCGACGGCACCAAACTCGATGACCTGATCTGTCTGATGGCTGAGGCCGGTTGTTTCCGTATCAATGACAATGGCCAATTTTTCAAACGGGCTGTCTTGTCTTGCTATAATCGGGCGTGGGGTTAGTTGGCGCAGAATACGAAAGCGGCCAGTTTTTTCTAACCGGCTTGCCAAAGCTTCATCCGTATCGACGGGTTTTGTCTTTGATTTTACCTGTGATGAAAGTGTTGATTGGGTGTCCGCTAACTGATCTGTCTGGGCGTCAAACATATCGAATTGGCTGGCAGTCGATTTCATATTACAGGCTTTCATATCGGCAGTGGTATATATAAACATGGTTAAGGCAGTGCTCTATAACATAAATATGTGCTGTTTGAGACCTGCCTGTTGATTTTAACCACATCTTGAGATTGATTTAGTTTCCTCTCCAATAAATACGTTTGACTTGCAATGTTTTTTAAAATTTGAAAAGCGTTCAATAATATGTACTATTATACAATAAGATCAGTATATATTTATATAATGGTGTTGCATCTGAGGTTATACAAGTATGAGTTTTATTCTGCCAATTGTATGTTTGTGAGGAAAAATGCATTTAGCCCCTAACAATACCCTGCAAAGCACAGATTGTGAGCCTAAAGCAGATACAAAATTAGCTAGCAAACTGAATGCGTTGAACATGTTTCCTATTACGCAAACATCAATTTTTATGAATAAGGACATTCATATTGTCCGCTCGAGTCATGAAATGGCAGAATCTTCAACAGTTTGTTTTGCCTTGACAGAGGAAGCCCCCTACCATTTTACCTATGGAGCAGGATCGGGTTTATGGCTTATGATGCCATTAAATATTGCCAATGCTAAGGTCAGGTTTAACGATCTTGAGGAAAATTTCACTATTGCTCCCAATGATGTTTTTATAAACAGTAATCAGGCGCCCATTGATTTTCACCTGGAAAACTCCATCACAGCTTTTCATGTTTTTATAAAAAGTAGTTTGGTGGAAGAGGCTATTGGAAAGTTTTATCAATCGGGTAAGTATAAAATTTTGTTTCCAGCTAATATTGCTAGAAGTAATTCTACCATTAGCATGCTGGTGCAATCACTAAGAAATACTTTAAAAAATTCCGCGCAAAAGAGTGAACTCTTAATGGAGTATATAGCGCGTGCATTGGTTGTAGAGTTTTTACGTAAATTCAGTGAAGAAGCGCTTGAACCAGCATTTGATGGTGTAAATGATGCGCTAAATCCAAGTCAATTAAAGCGCGTAGTTGAATATATTGACGCCAATCTTACCAGCAGTATCAGAACAAATGATCTTGCCGCGATTGCAGGTGTAAGCCGTACTAATTTTATCAAGCGTTTTAACTCATCAATGCATTGTACGCCTGCGCGGTATATTTTTTTAACCCGTATCAAGCGCGCTCGTAAGCTTTTAAAGCAATCTGATTTATCAATCTCATTTATTGCCGTGGCTTGCGGCTTTTCAGATGTTGCACACTTATCAACGTCCTTCCGGCGCGAGACTGGTGTCACCCCCAGTGTGTTTAGAAAAGAGCGTCATGCAGAAGAAGATTAATATCTCTTTTCCGTACATATTTTTGGCCATGTGAATGATAATGTCTACTCGTCACTGGAATGAGAGCTTCTAAAAGTTTGATATTAGCTGGCTTCGGTACAATTGAGTTTAAACTTGACAAAATGATGCAACTATTTATGTCATGGCTTTTAGGCAAAGCGATCTGAGATCCAATTACCCAAAAGCCATCACCCAAAATGGTTTCGTAAAAATTGCGTCAGGTTTAGCATTGGAAGTGAAGTTGAATGGTGCAAGTCCGGCAACAGCTTGTTGAAGTGCGGCGGAGACGCTTGTGTCATCCATAATATGCTCTGACGATGAAGATCCTCATGCGTCCCTCACTCAGATTATTGAACACTCCTATGGAGAATTGAAAGCTTACGCACGCCGTAAAGTCGGCGATGATACGATTGCGGAAGAACTGGTGCAGGAAGCCTGCCTGAAACTGGTAACATCAACAGGCGAACAACCACTTAATCCGCGTGCCTATCTTTATCGCATTGTAGGCAATCTCGTCGTCGATCATTATCGCCGTAAGGCTCGTAATAATGCCAATTTTGTGCTGTCAGAAGCGACAGATCCGGCAGATGAACGCCCTGATGCCGAGCGCGAAGTAATTGCGCGGCAGAGGCTTGCTATTCTGGTTCAGGCGGTTTCAGAGCTACCGCCGCGTTGCCGGGAGTGTTTTGTTTTACGTCGTTTTGACGATTTATCCCATGCAGAGATTGCTGAGCGTATGAATATCACGCGCAGCGCAGTTGAAAAACATTTAGCGGTGGCCACGGTTTATTGCGCGCGGCGTTTGAAGGCTCATGAATAATTTTAACTTATACTTGCGGTTTTCATATTTTGAAACGTCTTATCAAGTGACCGTTTATAATAACTGGTCTGTACTTTCCTCGGATGATGGGGCAAGCCGGTCATGATGTCGGATAAGGTTGAAACAGATAAATTGCAGGAAGCTGCTGAATGGTTTTTTCGGCAGGACGGTGGGCCATTATCGGCAACCGATGAGGTGCTTTTTCAAAATTGGCTGATAGCGAGTGAAGAAAATCGAGCGGCCTATGCAGAAATTTCCGGTACATGGCATGAGCTTGCTCATGTGCCCGATATATCGTCTGCGCCTCATCTGTCGCCATCAATCATTACAAAAAACCATTGGTTTCGTGCACCAATGCCGGTTGCTGCTGTTTTTAGCTGTTTTTTTCTGTTGCTCGGCGGCGCATGGTATAGTGATTTTGCAACGCGTATCTCTGCTGATGGCTATACCGAAACAGGGGAAGTGCAAACCCTGCATCTGCCTGATGGCTCCACTGCCGAGATGAACAGCGGCACTGCGATTGCCGTTCACTATTCATCAAGCGAACGGCGTTTACGTCTTCTCAAAGGCGAGGCTGTTTTTACAGTCAGTGCCGATGCGCAGCGCCCATTCGTGGTTGAAGCCAATGGCGGTGAGGCAACCGCACTGGGCACGGTCTATGCCGTGCGTGATGATGAGAAGGGGGCTACAGTTACGGTTGTAGAAAGCCATGTAGCAATTGCTGCTTTGCCGGAAGGGCAGAATGTGCGGCTTGGCCCTGATCAGCGGGTTTCCTATCAAAATGGCATAATGTCTGCGGTTCAGTCGGTTGATGCGCAATCAGAAACCGCATGGAGACGCCATAAGCTGATCTTTGTTGATAAGCCGCTTGGCGATGTGATTGATGAGTTGAACCGCTATCATAAAGGCATGATCCGCATCGTTGACAGTTCCATCAGTACCCGACGGGTAAGTGGTGTGTTTGAAACCAATGATATTGTTGCTGTCATTGATACTCTCAAAAAGTCCTTTGGTTTCAATGATACCAGACTTGGAAATCTGGTGATTTTAATCCACCTATAAAAAATTTTATTATTTGTTGATTTTTTTACTCCGGTTTTATCGAGCCCAAACGTCATAGCCACCGAAAGCACATTCACCCGGTTTCGGGGTGATATAGGAAGACAGGGGCTCTTGATGAATTCTCGATTTGCAATGCCGCGTTGCGGGCACTCCCGATTGTTTGCATTGTTGATGGCAACAGTGTCTGTTGCTGTGTTGCTGCCGGCAACAACGCAACCGGCCATCGCGCAGCAGAAAACAGCCTCTGTGCAACATTCCATCCCGGCTGGCCCGTTGCCGCAAGCGTTAAACCGTTTTGCTGATGTTTCCGGCTTACAGCTTGTTTATGATGCAGGTGTTACCAGCAAGTTGCGCACCAAAGGCTTTAACGGCAAAGGCACAAATACCGAAATTCTATCTGCGCTTTTGTCGGGCACCGGCCTTATCTGGCGCTCAACAGGTGCAAATTCCGTCACCATTGAAAGCCCTTCCGTCGCCGCAAATGCGGAGGGCGTGGTTTTAGCAGATGATGGTTCTATCAATCTAAACACGATTACAGTCAGCAATGGCGGCATTTTGGGCAGCCATGCTGATACTTATCAAACTGCGGGTTCGGTCAATTATATTTCCGCGCAGGAAGTTGAGCAAAAACGCGGAACATCAGTTGGCGATTTTATCTCCGGCATTCCGGGGGTTTTGAATGGTGACAGCCGAAATTCCGGCGCGCTTGATGTTAATATTCGCGGCCTGCAAGGGCAGGGTCGCGTGCCGGTTGTTATTGATGGTGCAAGTCAGGAACAAACCGTTTACCGCGGCTATAATGGCGCACGCTCTGGCAGCTTTGTCGATCCTGATTTTATCAGCGAAGTTTCCATTGAAAAAGGCGCCAGTGGCGCAGCGGATGCGAATGGTGCCATTGGCGGTGTTGTTCGCATGACAACGCTGGGTGTGCATGACATTCTATTGCCGGATCGTCAGTTTGGCGTGCGCGTGCGTGGCGGGTTCAATACCAACAGTACTTCAGCACCAGCTGTGATGACCGAAGGCGGTATGAAAGGTGGGTGGTACCAGCCTGGCACACAACCTAACCTTCGTGATGGCGGTAATATGGATCGGCCATCTTTCTTAAACCCAACCGGTGGAAATGGCAGTGTCGCGGCGGCCTTCAGCTCGGATTTTGTTGACTTTGTTGCGGCATATGCCAAGCGCAAAAACGGCAACTATTTCTCCGGCAAACATGGCAGCGGCCAGCCATATTTTGTTGATAAAAGTACCGATCCGGATTTTCCGAATATTGGCTTTGATGGCCTGTCGCCTTGGAAGGGCGGAGAAGAAATTCTCAACACCTCCATGGAAAATGAATCCCTCTTATTCAAGGGTAACTTCCAGCTTGGCATTGATCACGCATTGGAGCTGAGCTTCATGCGCTATACCAGTGAATTTGGTGAAATTATGCCGACACGTATCGGCACACACACCAGTGCTATTGGGGTTTTCCAATCAGAGCCTGATACGCTTGACCTTAAAACCTATAATGCCCGCTATCGTTGGTCGCCCGAAAGTGATCTGATTGATTTGAAAATCAATGCATTCCGCACCGATATGGATCATCGCGCAACCAATCTGTTGCCGGGTTGGGGTGGAGTAGTGTCGACATCGGTCAACTATGCGCAAACCATTCGTAACGGGATTAATGTTTCCAATGAAAGCTTAATCGAAGCTGTACCAGGTGAGTTTCGTCTGGAATATGGCGGCGGCTGGCAACATGAGACGCTTGGACTGCCAAAAGACATTGATGATAAGCAATGGGTTATCAACCATTCAGAGTTTCCGCCACGTTCCGGTAAACGCACCGAGAAAAATGTTTTCATGAACGGTAAGTGGGAAATCAACCCGCAATGGAAGGCAGCAGCCGGTATTCGTTATTCCAGTTTCCGCACATCTGATGACAATAACAGCATGAAGATGATCGGCAATTGGCCGAACTTTGAATATGAGCTTATTCCGGGCAAGGTGACCCATGTTTCGGGGCATGGCATCTCCAATCATGCGTCACTGAACTGGGAGCCGCTGGATGATTTGCAGCTTTATGGCCGTTATTCAGACACAGTTCGTATGCCGAGTATTTTTGAAACGCTTAAAGGGTTCTCAACGGCTTATCTTCCGGCAGGACTTGAGCCGGAAAAGGCCAGAAGTTTCGAGTTTGGTGTCAATAAAACCTTTGAAGATCTAACCGGTAACAGTGACCAGTTCCGTGTTCATGCGGCTTATTATAATAACCATATCAAGAACTATCTGACGCGTTCGAATGTCATTTATGACGAACCGATTGCAGGTTATGTGGGTGGTCTTGGTATGATCAATCTGGATTATGCCAAGATGGCTGGTATCGAGCTGAGCGCTGATTATCAGATTGGTAATTTTACCGCGCGTTTAGGCTGGAACCATACAATAACTTCGCGCTTTTGTGCCAATCCGGGTACTTTGTGGCAGCAGGAGGCGCTTTGTAGCGAAGGCGGTTTTGCCAATAGCTATGCGCTGCAGCATGTGCCACCAAAGGACACTGTAACGCTGGAGCTTGGTTATAAAATGTTTGATGATCGGTTGATGCTTGGTACGCGTGTTTCGCATTATTCCCATCGTTTTACTGAAAGCACGACTGCAACCCAAAACGAAATTCAGCCGGGAAAGTGGAAGCCTTACACATTGGTTGATGTTTTTGGCAGCTATAATTTCAATGAAGCAACAAGGCTGGATTTCGCAATCGATAACCTGACGGACAGATATTATATGGATGCGCTTAACGCGGCTCTTATGCCGGCACCAGGCCGCACCTTCCGCCTCAACATGACTGCAAAATTCTAAAATCATCTTCCAAGAGGGAGTACATGTCTCCCTCTTGGAATACATAGCTCAAAGCCATTATTCATTTATCTCACACTCGCAGAGAGGCCTGAGAGAACGCCCATCCAGCCAACAGCTTCGGCCACATTGGCGCAATCAAAGCTAATCGTGGTTGCATCTGTGCGTTTCGCACATGGGATGATTGCCATCTGATCGGCAAGCAGAGGAGAGTTCATGATGAACTCTGCATGGATGCATCCGGTAAATGGTTTCCAAGTCTTCAGTTCATTTTTACGCTCAACAGCTCTTTGGGCTAAACCCCGGATCAGGGCGCGGGCATTATGCACAGAGATCTGACGCGCAGCGCGATTGCCGAGAGCGGTTTTAACGGTTGCAAATTCTGCATTCGGAAAGAACGGGCGGTTTTCTAATTCTGTTTGATCATCGCCGCTGATTAAGGCAACAGGGACGCCCAGTTCACCGGCATAAGCGCCATAAAAACCGGGCTCACCAACGATATGCCCATTGAGCTTAATTGTGCGGAAGGCAAAGCCATTGGTGGTATGCGCCAACACACCATATTGTGCAGCGCTTGCATGGTGGCCAGTGAAAAACAGCATATCAAAGCTTTCATCCAGTCCGGCTGCCATATTAAATTTCTTTGGGCGCCCCAGAATAAGCTCTGCTGAAGGATGCAACAATTCAGGAATAATATTGACCATCGGACCATGAGAGTCATTGACCAGAATGTAGTCTGCGCCACCCGCTAAAGCACCTTCAATGGCAGCATTGACTTCTTCTGTCATCAAACGACGAGCACGTTCATATTCAGGATTTCCAGGTTGTCCTTGCTGTGAAGTTACGACACCAGCAACACCCTCAATATCCGCACAAATATAAACTCTCATCTCGTCCTCCGTTTTTTAAATGCCTGTTATTCATGCCCTCACAAAACAACAGAATATGAAATGAGTACAGCAGTTTCACCTATAAATTCAATAGAGTTACCATCGACTGCTCTATCAGGCTGCATTGCTATGATGTTCAAACTCCTAACTTGAAAAAGAAATTTCGCAACGCATGGTGAAAAAGATTTTCAAAATTATATATTTTTGATAGGATTTTTATCATCTGAAGTTGAAGGGGAAATCAGTGACACTTGCCGCGCTCATTGAAGCACAGTGGATAAATTTAACAGCCAATCAGCAAAAAATTGCTGATTATGTGCTGACTAATCCTTTTCCTGTCGCAACAATGGGTATTGAGGAGCTTGCAGCCGCAACAGAAACCTCAACAGCGACGATTACCCGTTTTGTCAAAGCGCTAGGGCTTCATGGTTACACCGAGTTTCGTAACCATGCTGTGCAAGGTTATCAGTCACTGTTGAAGCCGGTTAAAAATGTCGATCGTGCCCGTCACATTCCGCCCAAACGGGTTGTGGAAGATTCCTTCGCCAATGCCGTCAAACTGCTTAAAAACATCTCTCAGCAGGCTGATAATCCGGTTTGGGAAAGCACAGCACTGCGTATTTTAAGTGCACAGCGCATTGCGTTTTTAGGCTTTGGCATTAGCGGTAATTTATTACAGCTTTTTGCTGACAGGTTATTACCTTTCAGCCGTGCGCAAATCATGCTCACTGGTGACTGTGGCCTTGAGCGCGTTGCCTTAAAAGCGGCTGGCCTGACCCCAGACGATCTGCTGATTGCCATGGCTTTGCCTCGTTACTCGCAAGCAACCGTTGATTTCATGAAAATTGCACGTGGACGTGGCGCTTATTGTGTGGCGATCACGGATGGCGCAAATTCCCCATTAACGGCTCTCAGCAACGAACAAATTTTCATTCCAGCTGAGCATCCGGTTCTGCATGGATCCGGTATTGCTGCTTTGGCGGCGTTTGAGGCTATTCTTGCCATTCTGGCAGCGCATCATCAAAGCGTATCGGATGCTGTCTCATACACCCGTTTTCTGATGCCTTATTTTTATGCGGATGATGATGGCATCTGCAAAACAAACCCACGATCTCTTAAAACCATCTGAGGAATATGATGTCTGAAATTACTCCCGTAATTGCACTTCATGGCGGTGCAGGAACCATTTTGAAAGCCAATATGACGCCAGAGCGTGAAGCTGAGTATCATGCAGGCCTGAAATCCTGTCTGGAAGCTGGCTTGAATGTTCTCAAGCAAGGCGGCAGTGCGCTTGATGCGGCAACAGCTGCTGTTATGGCGCTTGAAGACAACCCGCTTTTCAATGCCGGGCGTGGTGCTGTTTTAACCACAGATGCAACCCATGAAATGGATGCGGCTGTTATGGATGGCGCTACACGCCGTTGCGGTGCGATTACCGGTATTTGCGGCCCAAGACATCCGGTTTTGGCAGCACGTGCGGTGATGGAAAAAACCGAGCATGTGTTTCTTGCAGGTGAGGGTGCCAAGCGTTTTTGTAAAAATGCAGACCTTGAAATGATGGAACCGGAGTGGTTTTCAACGCAGCAGCGCCTTGATGCTTTGAATGCGGAAATGGAACGCCGCCGTTTAGGCCTGGCAGATGATGGTGATCCAGCACGTAAGCACGGCACAGTGGGTGCTGTTGCGCTTGACAAGCACGGGCATATTGCAGCGGCAACATCAACCGGTGGCATGACCGCCAAAACACCGGGCCGTGTTGGCGACAGTCCGGTTATTGGTGCCGGCACTTGGGCAGATGATAAAACAGCTGCGATTTCTGCGACCGGTCACGGTGAATATTTCATTCGCTGGGCAGTTGGTCACGAGATCGATGCACGTATGCGTTGGGCAGGCCAGAGCCTTGCACAGGCTGCCGGTGATGTTGTTGAGGAACTGGGCGAACTTGGTGGTTCCGGCGGTTTGATCGCCGTTGATGCGAAAGGTAACATTGAATTACCATTCAACAGTCCGGGAATGTATCGTGCATGGTGTGGTGCTGATGGTGTCATCCATACCGGCATTTACGGTAAGCAAGACTAAGCCATCTTAATATATCCCTCCGCAAAATATTATGCGGAGGGATTTTTATGAACTTGTGTGAATTTAAGCTAAAAATTTTGCATTTTGAGTTTATGCATAACGTGACGGATGCTGATGGTTTTTTAGGGTAATATGAAGTAAATAACATAGCGAGGCCGTAATTTGTTAATGATCGTCAATAATATAATGCAATAATTAATGTTAATAAAACTACAGTTGAGAATAATATACTAAATATATTTATCGTTTTTCTTTTCATCGAAATGTATATTTGTTTTTCTCTATCTGTATTCTTTTGTAAATAGTAAAAAAATTCTTTAAGGCCTATAATGTTAGGTTTTTGACAAGACGCAATTGCAGCCAATTGAATGGGTGAGCCACCATAATGGATGAGGGTTTCTGCAAGCTGTTGAAGTCGTAATTGGTAGTGTTGTTGAAAAGAGAAAAAATGTGCCGCAAAACTGAAAGTCGCATGACGCATTACCTGGTGTCTTGCATTATGTATGCGTTCAAACATTTGAGATTCAATTTTATTTTGTTGCTTGTTGAAGTCTCGAGCTAAATTTTTCTTATACTGTTGAATATTTGTATGTTTGGTCGATAAGAGGTTTGCTCCGAGCATAGCGCTGTTCTGTGGATTATTTTTGTGATGAAAATAATCGTTGAAACCATCAATTGTTTCGGCATCATTAATCAGGCTATAAACTGGGGGTATATAACCGATAATCTCATAAATTATCTGCATGTTTTTTAACAATAAGGCTTGGGTATTGTTCCAAGTTGTTTCATGCTTGATCGTATTGCCATCAAAAACAATAACGAGTGCATTCAATGGAATAATAGCTTTCCTTTTTCTTAAATGCTGAATTAAGTTTGAAAATTCCGAGCATGAGGTTATTCGGTTATTTTCAATAGAAATTCGAAATTCAATATAAATATGAAGTTTAGACTCTATAAAGCACAGGTTTTGATCTGAGTGAAAAACAATGGTGCTGCTGTTTTTGTCAGGTGGGTGGAGGGTGAGATTTCCGATAATTGATTGCGTATGAGCGCGGCTAAAATTGGCAACTAAAATTAACTGTTTATGCTTATTGAGTAGTGATTTACTATATTTGAGAAGAAATTCAGAAAGTGTTTTTTTCTCATCCTCTGATTGTTTTTGGCCTCTGGTGTTTGGTCTTGGGGAGTATGCCTTTAAAGGTGAAAAATATAAAAGCAATGTTAACCAGAGCATGAGAATGATGATAATTGCATATGTGGGATGTGTTGAATTTTTGGAGGGAGCGAGTTTTTCCCATGTGAATAAGTCCCACCAATACCAGCAAGCAATAGATATTAATAATAACCAGACAAAGCTCAAGGTGAGCCATAAATATAATGCCAAGTTTTTTTTAAAGTGTAACATATAAAATCATTCGATATAAAGTTAAAGCATATTATTAATCTTGGGACTAAGATAAATTTCTATACGGCGGTTAAGTGCGCGACCTTCAGCTGTTTCATTGCTGGCGATTGGCTTAAGGTCGCCTTTGCCAATGGCAGTGATAGGTATGTTCGGCATTGAGGGCTGTAAAAGTGCGGCAATCATTGCAGCGCGCGCTTGTGACAAAATTTGGTTGGATGCAAATTGTGCGGAATGGATAGGTTGACTATCGCTATAACCCATCACGACGACTTTTTGTGCTATTATAGTCAGTGCGGCCGTAATGCGTTCAATGAGTGGTGATACCTTATCGTCTAGCATGTCTGATGCTGACGCAAAAAGTGGACTTTTAAGAATACGTATACGGAAATTACCATCAATATCAGTCGTTACACTTATATCTTTATTTATAATTTCTGGTTGTAAAAGTTGACTTAATCGAGGGGTTTCTTTTACTTCTTGTATAGATGGTTCAATTTTTATTTTGTTAATATTAGAAGATTTTGCGTATGTTTGTAGATATTGAAAACGTCTAGACAATTCATCGGCGCGGTTCACTGGTGGATGAATAATTGTGTAAAAAATACCAATAAAAATTGCATTAAAAATTAATAATATAATTAAAATAAATGTTATGTTATTAAATTTTCTTTTTAATTTTTTATTAGAATAATATTCACTGTGGCAGCCGATGGTCGCAAGTTTATCATGATTTTCTGTAGAAAGTACTTGATAAAGACGATCTAGTATATTTTGTTTTTCTTGTTGAGTCTTGTCAATAAGACGTAATCGCCCTTCAAAACTGATCGAGAGACAATAATAAAGCAGCAGTAAAATTGGTTTGTTGGGTTTCTTTAAAGCGAGAGCCTTTTCAATAAGTTCAAAAAAGCGGTTGCCGCTGTTTATATCCCTATGAAAATGCGCGGTTAATCCACATTCTGCCCAACGGGTTCTTATCTGCATGCTTTGACCTAGAACTGCGTCATCAATCGTTGCGCATAAAATATAGTGAGCAGTTTTGTTGTCTTGCTGATTGATTGCTAAATCAGTCAGTGTTTGTCGATAGTGGGCAAGCATTCTGATGGATGTTTTGCGTAAACTATTGATGTCAAAACTATGTATTAGCAAATGTTTTTGCTTGAGAGAGCTTACTACATTCAAAATTGGTACTGCATGGCGAACAAGATCAGGATGTGTCTCTTGCCCAAAACGATAATGTAGAAAGCCTGATCGTACAATTGACGGTGAATGATTTGGTTTTAGTGAATGGTTCATTTTTTTAGCAGCCATATTTTCATTTCAAGCTCTGGGAAGCTTGCTGCTAGATGGAAGGCAATCGCTTTAGATTTACGTAAACACTGCCACAGTTCATTGTTTTGGTTCAGTTCAAAATAAGTTGTGGCGGGTTGATAAGGTAACTGTCGCGGTACAGTACTTAGCCTTTGTAAGGGAATACCAATGATAGATGCTTTAACCAGTTTAACGATTTCTTCAATAGGGCCGATTTTAATCTGTCCGGGCAAGCGATAACGTAGTTCTTCTTCACTCAGTGTTGATTGAACAGCCAAAATACAGGCACAATCATCCAACAAGCTCGGCTTGTTCAAAATACCAATGTAAAGTCCGAATTGTTTCTTAACTAGATTAATTGCTGTTATACGGTTTTCCAATACTGTGCCCAGATTATGACGCAAAATATTTGCAAGTGTATGAAAGCAATTCCATAAATCGTCGTGGTTATAAGTTGGCAATAAGGCCGGTCGTTTGTTGGCTTTGGTAAATGCGGCCAAGTCTCCTACAAGCTGCAAACAGATTCTGAATAGGTCGAGCGGATGTGTCTTGCTTGCATGTGCAAGTGCATGAGCAAGTTGAGGGTCTGCACGATTTAAGGCTGATAAAAATAAAAAATCTGCAGTTTCCGTAAGGTTCAATTGTTCCGGATTGGTAATTCTTTCTGCAAGAGCGTCGGCGCGTTGAGATATTAACGCACTGATTTCTTTTATGAAACTTACGAAATAGGGGGTTGATCGACAATTCAGAGACGGTGGGATGAACTCTTCATCAATAAGGATGGATTTGTCTGAGTTAACATCTAGCACTCGCGCAATTTCCAGCGTGCAATAGGTTCGCACTTGTGTGTCAGTATCAACAGACCGACTACATAGAAGCAGAAGGTTATATTGTCCGACGTTAATAGGAGCTGTTAGGTGAATATCACCACTTGCATCTGGTAGTTCTATTTCGTTTGCTATTATGCGAGTTTGCAATAATGCGTTTTTGTCATCATCCGTAGAATGTAAAAAGGCCTTGTTGCAACTCTCCCTACGTGCGAGTGCTAGATAAATTGAGCAATGCCCGCTATTAGGCTCGAGGGAGAGTGGTAGTGGAAGAGATGCATCTATTGGAGTTTCAATCAGACTCCCATCCGGCAATATAGCTCGTAATTGCAGTAATTTAAATTCACCCTGTACTAATGCACCTCTATCAATTTCTAGATCGCAAACGCCCCAGAAATATTGTGGTTGCATTGTCAGGTTTTGATAGTGAATTCGTTCTGTCCAACGCTCTGTTTGCTGAAAATGTTGAGGACGTAAAAACATGCCTTCAGTCCAGATGACTCTGTTTTCATGCTGCATAGCACATGTCTTTCGATGTCGTGTGAGAAATTACTTCGCTTTTAAAAATTGCCTCGTCATGATCCTGGCATGGTTGCTTATTATGAAGCCACATACCTTGACCAAGCTTTTGCTTTCCATTGAGCTTGGCCTTGGGAGTTTCACATTGTTTCAATACCAACTGAATATCAAAGGTTAATCCAAAACCGCAATAGTACTGCGTTAAGGCCACAAGCAGGGCAAAATCTTGTGTTTGCGGCAAAAATTTAAGAAAATGCTGATAGTTTAAGGGGCCTAAAATAAGACGAAAATGACTGGCAGCATGCTTCGTATATTGGCCGATGGTAACGTCTATCCCTAGACGGTAACTGCCATTTAATGGGCTTTGTTCTTCATGATTGATGAATTGCTTGTGGACTTGAAATTCTTTGATTGTAATTGGGATGGAAAATTTTTCTTCTAATATGGCTTTAAGGCTTGCAGCATTACGGTTATTAGTTGCAAACAAAGTTGCAAAATGGATGCTTGTATCTTTTTTTATCAGATTTTCTTCATCATATTTACTGCCTGCCAACGCTAATATAGTGTTGAAAAACGGATTATCGCACTGTTTATAGATGTGATGATGTGATTTGTACTTTACTGTAGCACTTATAAGCAAGTCAGCTAGATTACGATGAAAAAGAGAAAGAAAATCCGTATAAGCATGATTACGGTTAGAGACTTGTTTAAGGGCGCTTTCTTCATAGAATGGGGGCAGGCATCCGGATGCACCAATTAACGACGCTATTGTTGTGATGATCTTCCCATCGCCTTCAAGCTTAAGCACCGTGGGGCAAAGCATGAGATCAAGTGGCATGAGAACGGCATCCTCCGGCAACATCTCCCGCGATTTTTTGTAATAGTTAATTGCTTCAAAAGCTGAGTTGGATAGCGATACATTGTCTGCTTGCATAAGGCGTATCTTTCAGACCGCATATTGTAGCGAAGTATGAAAGGGAAAGCGAACTACAGCTATGCTTTGTCTCCCGTTCCATGCTGTTACTCGAGCGGAACTATTGATTGATGTGTAAAAATTTAAAAAACGATGCAGCACAGTTGCAAAAAGATATATTTCGGGTGCGCTTAAAGAATTATCTGTGAAGTAAATGTTGAAATCTGTTGCTGCAGCAAAGCCACCTTGTTTGATACGGCAAAGTGTAGAGCGTGGCACAATGCTTTGAATGTTATGAATATATTTATCTGCCTCAGCATCATTCGGACGTTGATAAAGGTAAAGGATATCTTTTAAAACTTGTTCATTTTTGCAGCCAGTATGGATATAGCCATGGCGTAAATGCGCAATGAAGGGCCAAAGCTGTTCACCGGATAACGGTTTTAAAGCTGGTGCGGTGAATGGTATTAAACATTGTGCTGTTTCTACGTTCGAGTGAGGTTTTGCCGGGCTTAATTCCAGCGTGCCAGCATTGTATGGTAGTTGCAGTGGTAATAAACCGTTGGTGCAAAATGCTTCTATTTTTGTGACAAATTCTTTGCCGTTTTTTAGCGCGTGGCCGCTAAAATTGATGGCGATATCATCATGTTCATCGGCGTATGGCTCTCTAATAATTTGCCAAAATAGTTGGTTTTTTTGGCTGTTAGTGTTTGATTGATAAATAGACTGACAAACAATGGGCGGCTCTTGGCTACTAACGGCACTAATCTCAAGAATTGAATGTATTTTACGGCTTTGCCTAAAACGGTAATCTGGCACTAAAGCTGTATGTTGGCGATTGGAGCTAATTTGTAGAGGTTCACATTGTTGCTTAAACAAATTGACTACTGGTGTCGTGTTGAGGGTGATATGTTCAGGCAAAAAGTTTTTGTTGAGTGCAGCATTGGTACGGTCAAAATAAATTGTCAGCTCAAGTGCTTTGGCTGTGGAACATTCTGACCATTGCTCTAATCCATTGAGCGTAAAAAATAGAAACTTTCGTTTAAGAATGAAAAACTCAGATAGCAGGCGAAAGCCGGCATTAAAGTTGGGGCTAACAGGCAGAAGGCTTTCATCATCTGTAAAGCCTGTTGGCTGAACGTAATTTGCTGATAACAAATGCGATGTAGATTGGTTGTCCGGATCGGAGATTTTCACGCCAATGGTATGCTTGCAGATCTCCATATAAAGAGTACTAGCTTGTTCGAAAGCACCAGAAAGGTGGAATTTTAAATCCTTTAATCCGACATTGGCCAAAAAAACATTGGTTTTCAAAGGCTGAAGTGTAATTTTTAAGGCACTTTGAGCACCTGCAAATGACTTTTTTGAGGCTGATTGTAGGCTCGGATGATAGGCTATCGTGCTAACTTTAGCGGGCACCAGATCAACGACTTGTGTTGTGCGAAAACGACACCTATCACCTTGAATTGTTTCGCTTTGTAACTCCAGCCCGCGTGGGACTCGTTGCACGTTCGTTAGATCGGGAGTAGGCATCAGATTGACCAGCCCCATAGCCGGTAGGGGACATAAAAGATGCGGATAAAGTGCTTCAAGCAATCCGGCAGATAACTCAGGAAAACTATCATTTAGTTTGTAGCGGATGCGAGCTGCAGTGAATGCAAAACTTTCAATCAATCGTTCAACATGAGGGTCGTCTGCCACCCCCTCCGCTAAACGCAGCTTATTAGCAGCTTCAGGATGTTTATGTGCAAAGGCATTTGCCTGTTGTCGGAAGCTTTGCAATTCATCATGATAGAGTGCCAGAAATTCTTTCTGCATATGGCGGCTCCAGTTGAATGATATAAGTTGAAAGGTTAAGAGCGGACCGAAAGATTAAAGGGTGTGGATCATGGGGTTGCTTGAGCTCTGTTTCAATGATGAGTTCGAGTTGTCGCGGTGAGGTCGTTGGTCTCTCGGCTATTTTAATATTCAGGTGCTGCAAACGAGGTTCGTAAAGTTTGATCTGTTTTGTTAAAGTCTCTAGAAACAGATTACGTGAAGCCGTATCCTCTGTATTAATTGTCGTTATTTCCGGTAGACCATAATAGGTGAGAGCTGTGAGGCCGTCTGAATTGGCAGTATTTCCGATTGAAAATTGGCGAGTATTGAACAATGCGTTTAAGTTCAACCTGATATTTTCTACTATATCTTGTGAGTTTTCGGTGTTGTCTTGGCACAGACGCTCAAATACAGATGTTGTAAATGTTAGAGAGCTCATGCTGATTGAGCAGGATGTAAACGGGTTATAGCAAGCGCCGGTGCATCGATTATCAAGCGAAAACTTGCATGAAGGCTGTCAAAATTCAAATATGGCTGTAAGTCTAATATGCAGTTAAATAGACCAGGGCGTCCAGCAATTTCATGAATGCTGACTTTGCAATCACGTAAAGGATATCGCGCTCGCAAATTCGGGTCGTAATTATTACCTGCAAGAGTGTAAGTTAATAACCAGTCTTGTAGACGTTTTTGCAAATTTTTATTGTTAATAAATTTGCCGATCTCAGTGCGCATAATAATTTTTAAGAAATGCGCAAAGCGAGAAACACAGAGTACATATTGTAGCATCACAGAGAGTTCCAGATTTTCATGTCCGCTATTCTGTTTTTTGGTGGGCGGTAAAAACAAACTTTGACTAGTATTAAAAACAATGCCTTCCAATAAATAAGATGTTGCTACAGGTATGAGCCCGAAAGCACAAAATTGTTGTTGCTGATCTGTGGTGAGGCGTATTTCTACAGGTGGTTGGCGCAGAATATTGTCTATTTCATTGAGTGGTCGATAAGGCTCCAATAACGTTTCATCTATATAGCCTCCTTGTGGTGATATATCCCGAATGCCGTGCAACTCAGCAAACCATCCATGGCGGATGAAATTATTCATTACATTAAGAGCAAAAGCAAAAGCAGCGTTACCCCAGCACAAAGTAGCCCCATCGTCAGCAACGGCTTCATCAAAAGCAAAGCCAATTGTTCGGTGTAGTTCATTTTTTTTGTAAGGGTTTCGCAATAAAATACGTGGAGCTACCAATCCTATAAAACGCGCATCCTCGCGTTGCCGAAAGCATTGCCACCGTATAAATTCGTGTGATTTTATTCGGCCTAGCAGATCGGGCAGACGGTTTAATTCTTGATAGTTTGTGAGTGTAACACATGACGCTGCCGCACCTGCTATAAATGGACAAAATGCGGCTGCCATAATGGATGCTACAACTGATAATGTTGCAACCACTTGTTCATTACCAGCTGTGGAGGGGCCTAGCGTATAATCACCAATGATCAAGCCAAAAGGTTCGCCACCGGGCAGGGCAAACTCTTGATTGTAAATCTGCTCGAACAACCATGTTTGTTCCGGGTTTCCACGGTCACAATCATGGATGATTTCTGCCCAATTGGCTGGCAGAAGTTTTAAACGCACTGTTTTGCTTGACGGTAATGATTGAGCCAGCAACATTAAACCACGCCAGCGAGCCTCCATCGCTATGAATTGCGCAGCATGCAAAATGACGTTTACTTGTGTGTTAACGAGATGATCCAGATGTGCAATTATCTGCTCACCGCAACCTGCTAATTGCTTTAGCTTGTCGTAAATGTGAGCGCTGTTTGACATGATTTTTAGTTTTTTGCAGGAATGCGTGCCACAAGGCGGAGCGATGTGGTTAATTCTTCCATTTGTAACCATGGGCGCATCCATGCGATTGCATTATAGACACCCGGTTTGCCAGGCACCGTCTCAACACTGATGTTGGCATCGCGTAACGGATACTGGGCGCGTGTTTCCGCACTTGCCTCATCGTTGGCGTTGACATAATTGGCGATCCAGCGATTGAGCCAAAGCTCGCAATCACTCGCTTCCATGAAAGAGCCAATTTTGTCACGTCCTAACACCTTCAAAAAATGTGCAAAGCGTGATGTGGCTAAAATATAAGGCAAACGCGCAGAAATTGCAGCATTACTGGTAGCGGAATAATCGTCATAAATACGTGGCTTTTGTACGGTTTGCGCGCCAAAAAACACAGCATAATCAGTGTTTTTATAATGGCAAAGCGGTACAAAGCCAAGCTTTCCCAGCTCCGCGTCTCTTCGGTCAGTGATGCCTATTTCGGTCGGGCATTGTAAATCTAAATCACCATTGTCGCTGACAAATGTATAAAGCGGGAGGTTTTCTGCTTTACCACCATTTTCGGCACCTCGGATAGCTGTGCACCACCCATTGCTAGCAAATGCATTGGTTAAGCGTGCGCCATAGACATATGCGGCATTCATCCAACAATAGCTCTCATGGGGTAGCTGACCTTGCGCAAAACTTGCAGTTTCATCAAAGTTGAAATCTTCGATCATCAGTGCTTTAGGGGCATAAGGTAATCGTGCCAATACACGCGGCATCGTTAAAACCATGAAGCGTGAATCTTCGGTTTCACGGAAATTACGCCATTTAGTATATTCGGATGTCTCGAAAATTTTCGCCATATCACGCGGTCGGCTTAGTTCACGATAGTCGTCAAAGCCAAACATTGAAGGGGCGGCGGCTGCAATAAAAGGTGCGAATGAAGCCGCAGCAACACTGGAAATATTGCGCATTAATTCAATATCTTCAGCAGAATTATCGAAACTATAATCTCCGATCAAAGTGCCTATCGGTTCTCCGCCTGCTGTGCCAAATTCGGCCTCATAAACAGCCTTGAAAAAATGTGATTGATCAAACTCAACAGCACGATTCAGATCTTTATGTAATTCTTGTTTTGATACATTCAGTAAACGTATTTTCAGCTGTGAACCAGTTTCGCTGTTTTGCACCAGATAGTGCTGACCGCGCCAGCTGCCTTCAAGTTGACTGAATTGCGGTGTTTGCATAATTGCTGCCAATTGCTTAGAGATTAAAGCATCCAGTTTGTTGACCGCGTCACGTATAGTTTGAGAAAAGTTACGGTTAAAGAGAATTGCTCCGCTCAGGGCTTGATCAGTCAGGGTGCGCATTAAGCTTTCAACGCGCTCTGGTGTTGTTTGTTTAGTGGCAGAAATAATTTGTGGTAGTAAAGTCTGGTTTTCAATTTCCGGTGTATCAGTCAAATCCGTTTGGGGGGCTGTATTCATTCTGAAATATCCTGCTGAGAAATCATTACTATTCAGATATGGTCGCTGTAATTTGCGAAGTTGATTGCTCGTCTCCTTCGCGAGCAGCGAGCTCGGAAGCGATTTTTTCTAAGTCGTCTTTGTTTTGTAGTAAATTCTCAAGCATAGCTTCTAGATCCATGGAAAGATCAGCTTTGCTCATGAGATCGCGCAGCATATTGCGGATTTCAAGTAACTTCTTTAATTGGGGAACTTGCTCAACGATAGCAGCTGGTTCAAAATCGCTCATACGGTTGAATTGCAAGGAAACTGCAAGTTCAGTATCATTATCTTGCAGTTTATTAGGTACTCTTAGCGTAATAGCAGGTGAGATATTACGCATCACATCATCAAAATTATCACGATCGATATGTACAAATTTTCGCTCGTTGAATGGTTTAGATTTGTCTCCGGCATTGCCTGAAAAATCCCCCATGACTCCAATAACAAATGGTAGTTCTTTTTCTACGGTTGCTCCTTCGGTTTCTACTTCATATTTGATATGTACCCGCGGCTTACGAATTCGCTCAATCTTTCCGTATATATCAGTCACGTCTGTCTCTTTTCTATTGATTAATCTTCAGGGATATGAATGCCGGCCGTAGCGAGGATGCCCCGTCGCGCGACATCATCATGAAGAAGCTCCTGCAGCATTTCAGAAAAAGGTAAGCGCCCACGGCGGATTAATGTTTTTAATACCTGCGAAATGGGAGATTGCGGTTCATTTTGATGGAAAAAAAGCGCAATACTTTCCAGAATAAGGAAAGCCTGCTCACGGTTTTGAATGGTGAAGTTCGCTGGCATTACAGGAAAATTGTTTTCTGTAATTATTTGAGCCGTTTTATTGCCGGTAGATGCTGCGGGCTCATATTGAGTGCCGCAAAGATCGTTAATGGCATGAACACATTCGTGCAAAACGGCCAGAAGGTTGGCAGATGCCGGCGAGGTTTCTGGTAATAAAAGTTCGCATTGGGCGATCATTGCTCGATAGTGCTGAATACACGATAAAATATTCTCGCGTTGCTCCAACACGGCCGCATGACCGGCATTATTTATAGCTTGATTGAGGACGTGAAAGGCATCACCCTCACGATCTTTAATGCTTGTTTGATAATGCCATAAATTATAGGTGCCGTATCGTTGTTGAGGAATAAACGGACATAGGCGCAATGCCTGAATTAAAACACCTTCACCACCTTCACCGCTGAGTTCTGAAATGGAAGCTAACCAATATTGAGGCATATCAATTGCCGATTCAACAGAGGTTAGTGTTGTCCCAAATGTCTTTAGTTGATTGGTTATTGTTTGAAGAACATCCGAGAGGCCGGAAAATCCTTTTAGTCTTAATGTGCTTTCTATAAGCCAACTATAAAGTTCTAAATCGTAACAATTCATAGTGAAAAGTCGTTGTAAAAGCTCATAAATTTTATTCCATTCATCTAAAACTTGACTGGAAATATTCCCATATTTTTCTTCTTTCCGCGCAGACATACGAAGATCTTTCACAGCGCAGTAAAGCTCATACGTCTCTGGGGTCCGTCGTGGATTGACTATTTTACGATGATCAGGGGTAATATTCATTTTTACCGTCATAATATTAGTATTAATCTATCTGTAGACGGAAATATAAGCGCTACAATTACAATTATTATTGGGTAATTTATTGTTATTTACGAAGAAATTTTTTTCTCATAAATTTTTAAAATTAATTAAATTCTATGATAATTTATGGAGTATTTATGGGGATTTATCTTAATATTGAAGGTGCAGAAGGTGATGCTTCTCACGAGAAACACAAAAAGTGGATTGATGTTGGTTCTATAAATTTTAATATTAGTCGTTTTATAACAAGTAAAACTGGCGCAATAGCGAGCCGTGAAGGTTCTCAGCCAGCATTTTCAGATATAAATTTAAGTAAAAGGTATGATAAGTCTAGTATTAAACTAAAGCAAATAGCCGCTTCCGGGTTGGCGTCTAAAAAGGTTGAGATTCATTTTGTGACCACAGGTGATCCAGGTGAAACCTATCTTGAAATTACATTAAGTAATGTTTTAATGTCGAATTATACGATGAACGCTGCTGGTGCTTATATGCCGGAGGAAAATTTTTCGCTTAATTTTACAGAGATTGAGTGGAAATTTACTGAGTTCGATGCTGAGAATAATGCCAAATCACCTTTGGTGACTGGTTATAACTTAGCGACTTGTAAAGTGAAATAATCAGCTCGGATTAGCGTATAGATTGGTATTGGTAGCCACTAAGTTGGATAAACGGTGCTTATTTTATAATGCGGATAAAGCAATGTTTGATAGTGATCAAAGTAATTATGATACCAAAATACGTTGTCTTGCACTGAAACTAAATACAAAGAATAATTTTAATTTACATGTTGAAACAGCGAAGATCAGTGATGGTATTGGTAAGCTGTTTTCTGCAGAGATTGTATTTGATTGTGAAGCAGTAGATTCGCCTCGAGAGCTGATCGGCAGTCCTGCGGAAGTCGAGTTCAATTTTGTTTCAGGTCTCAATAAATTACGATCACGTCGCGTGTTCAGTGGTTTAATAACCGAGTTTCAAATTTTATCCACCAAGATTCGCGGGCGTTTACAATGCAGCGTGATCATTCAACCTGTTTTGTGGCGCCTAAGTCAATCAACCGACTATCGCATTTGGCAGAATATGAATGCTGTCGAGATTGTTGAAACATTGTTAAAGGAATATAATATTCCGGCAGCGGATTTTCGTCTTCATGGTGAAGTTTTTCCAGAGGAATATAGTGTTCAATTTGGCGAGACTGACCTTGATTACATGGTACGCCGCTTGGAAAATGCAGGGTTGTTTTGGTGGTTTCATCATGATGGCAATATGCATAAATTTTGTGTAGGTGATCAACCTTCATCATGGATTAAAGCGCAGGATTGGGCAGGTGATGAAGCGGTTTTTTATCTTAATGAAAATCAAAGTGGGCCAGATTTAATTAAGCAATGGCGAGAAACCTATCGGTCAGTTTCATGTGTGTGTGCAAGTGCAGACTGGAACTTTGAAATGCCGGAAGCGGCGATCACCGCGCAAATACCTGCCCTTATCCGCACATTTGATCCTGTGGAGAAGGAAACATATTTGTTCCCGACAGGTGCCCGGACTGTTGAGGATGCTGAACGTCTTCAAAAATTACGAATATCTGCAGATGAATCGCGTCATTGCATCATTGCGGGGCACAGTACAGCTCATGAGTTTGCACCGGCGCAAATATTTACGCCTGCTTTTCAACAAGGTGGTCAACTACCCGGCCATGTAGTTATTGAGATTGTTCACCATATTAAATCGGCTTCACCCTTATCGGGTGAGGAGGAGCCAATTTATTACAATGAATTTAAAGCTATATCAGCAGAAATTGCTTATCTGCCTATGTTAAATGCAACAAAGCCTCATATTGAGACGACCCAAATTGCGATTGTTGCGGGCCCCCAAAATGAGCAAATTCATTGTGATCAATATGGCCGTATTAAACTTTGGTTCCCTTGGGACAAACGTGCCAAAAAAGATGGCTCAGATACGTGCTGGGTAAGATTGGCACAAGTTTGCACAGGTCGAGGCTGGGGCAGTCAGATTATTCCGAGGATTGGCTCGGAAGTATTGGTATCTTTTTTAAATGGTAATCCAGATCAGCCGGTCGTGACAGGTATGATCGCAAATCCGATAAGGATGCCAGCGTATACCTTACCTGACGCGAAGTCACGCCTGACAATCCGTACTCAAAGTTATAAAGGAGATGGGTTTAACGAGATTTCTCTCGAAGATGGCGCTGGTCGGGAAAATATTTTTACACAAGCTCAAAAAGATCAAACACAGGTTGTGAGAGGGAGTTCTTGTCAGCGTGTCAATCGTCATAAAATTAATCATATAGGCGGTAATGAAACTAAAAATATTGGCGGAAATTGTAAAATGGAAACTGCAGGTTCTGTTTTAATTGCTGTTGGCTCTTCAGGTTCCCGTGTCAGAGAGGAGTATAATAAAAAGGCTACCTTAAATCAAAAAACGATTAAACTGTTGGATGAGGGGTGTGCTCTTGGTCAGGGTGCGGCGCATCATGGTTTTAGGGCGATGGCGAGTGTTCTTCGTGCGCACAAAATGGGCTTTTGGGCCGTAGAAACAATTAGTAAGTATGATGAGTTTCTCGCAAATGATTCCGCTATGGACGCTGGTTTAAAGCTAGCAGAATTAGGTGATGAAATAGGTACTGATTATGACAATGCTTTTCAAGGAAATGGGGAGCAACACATAGTTGTCAGTCGTCTACGATCTACTTCGATTGGTGAAGCTTGTGTTGAACAGGTCGGTGGTGGCAAGCTTGTTCATGTCGGTGACGTTTTTCACACACATACTGGTCGGCAGCACCTAGTAAGTGTTGGTCAAGACTTATCGCTTTTGAGTGGTCAAACAACGTTGGTGGAAGCAAAGAAGATAGACATTTTCGCTGATGATCATGTGCGATTATCGACGCCTGGTGGTTATATTGAGTTGCATCAAAAAGGCATCACGATACACGGATTGAAGATTGATATTCAAGGTAACCATGTTGATTTTCAAAAAGGTGGGGGCGGGAAAGGGACGACCAAAACGGTACCATAAGATTTCGAGGAAAAACTATGACGAGTATGTCTGTTGCATTGCAAGGTCACAATCATGTGTGTACTAAAGTAGAGGTGCTGGCTGGTGTAACAGTACCTCATGTTGGAGGGCCAATTATTAATGTGCAGCAAAGTTTTGTCACGGTGTATGGTGTGCCAATCGCAACAGTTGCCGGTCAAGCTGTTTGTACGGGAGTAGGGCAGCTTGACGAAATACAGGCAGGCTCAACAATCGCTACTATTAATGGAACAAAGATCGCTCGGCTTGGTGATCGGTGCCAGCATGGTGGGTTAATTGTTGAGGGTATCCACTGGATTTTGTTTATTTAGAATTAATATTCGGGGGGATTGGTTCATGCTTGGCTGAATCAATGGCTTCGTAGTGCGACACTAGATGGTTACATCTAGACGTTATCGGGACTGCCAATACGTAAAGCATTTTTATTGTATGTTGAGTTTTTTCTTGATTGTAGCTGAGTTTCTACAAGTGAACCGCCCCGTGTTTTCCGGAGGGTAATTTATTCGATAATTATGCGACTTTATCAAAGGTTTTCATATTTGCATAGAAAGCCTCCTCGGCTTCTGCAGGTGTGATATATCCAATTGGCTCCAGCAAACGTTGATTATTATACCAATGGACCCAATTAAGGGTTTCCCATTCAATTTCTCGCATTGATTTCCATGGTCCCCCTTGGTTGATGACCTCTGTTTTGAACAGGCCGATCACACATTCAGCTAAGGCATTGTCATAAGCGTCGCCAACGCTACCGACTGAAGGCTCTATCTGAGCCGCAGCCAGCCGCTCGGTATATTTCATCGAAAGATATTGAGATCCGCGATCCGAGTGGTGGGTCAAAGCCTTATTCATAACGGGTTTGCGCTGCCAGATGGCTTGCTCCAACGCATCAAGAACGAGTTGAGTTGTCATTGAACTAGAGACACGCCAACCGACTATTCTGCGAGCAAAAACATCAATGACAAAAGCAACATAAACCATTCCTGACCAAGTGGGACAATACGTAAAGTCATAGACCCATAGTTGATCTGGTTGCTGTGCATTAAACTGGCGGTTGACCTTATCAAGTGGACAGGGACGAGTTTTATCAGGATTGGTAGTAATGGTTTTCTTTCCACGCATCACACCTTTCAAACCAAGTTTTCGCATCAAACGCTCAACCGTACAACGCGCGACATCATGCCCTTCTCTGCGCAAGGCATGCCAAATTTTTCTAGCTCCATAGACCTTGCGATTTTCCGCATAAACCCTGCTGATCTCACTACACATGACTGCATCGGATTTGGCGCGATCTGGTGCACGCGCAGGATCGCGGGCAATACGGACTCTGTCATAATATGTCGATGGGGCGATCGGCAAAAGCCTGCAGATAGGCTCGACCCCAAATGAAGAGCGATGATCTTCGATGAAAGCAATCATTTGC
>NZ_BAAADE010000007.1:0-131918 GCF_039522165.1 Paenochrobactrum glaciei | reverse complement strand
GGATGAACAAAACAAAAAACGGGCTGAATGCCCAAAGCTCAAAAGTTTAGCGCGGGGTGGAGCAGCCCGGTAGCTCGTCAGGCTCATAACCTGAAGGCCGCAGGTTCAAATCCTGCCCCCGCAACCACTGATAACGACACTCCCGTGAGATCACCTCCGGAAGTGTTTCTTTTTGTAGCCTTTCCAATAGCTTGCCGCTCAGTCCAATTGAGAATTGTGCCCAACTCGCCGTGCAGTGTCGCGTAAATTTCGCCGCGTTCCGGCCCCGGTGTGAGCGAAATCTTCTCGATTAAGCCGCGCAATGTCTCGGCTGCTTCTGGCCGCTCTTCCTTGCGGTTTAGCGCTTTCGTCAGGGCAGTAACCTTCTTCGCATAGATCGCCGAGACGCTCGGCAGAATGTCCGGTGTGTCCTCTGACGCGTCGGCCAGTAGGCTGCTCAGTTCGGTCTTGCGCGCTTCCAGCGTATCCATCTCAGCCTTCATGCTCTCATGGAACATGCCAGCCTTGATCGCCTCGATGATGCCGCGGATCTGCTTCTCGATTTTTACTAGTTCCGCTTTCCAGGTATCGCCGCTGGAGCGGCGTTCTCGGTTCAGACGGTTTGTCTCCTCGGCGTATTCGCACACGACCCCGACGCGCAGCCTGAGGGCGCACCGCCTTTCTGGTCGCCGCATTTCAATCCGCAGGCCATTATTCTGTCACCGGTCGAACGAAACGATCCCGATGGCGAACGGCTTGTCGCTCTCGCACATCTCGACGGCCTGATCCTGCGCCGCGCGCCGGATGGCTGGCACGCCATCTGGCGGGTCGAGGCAGTAGAGCATCAATTCTGGCTGCCGCAGGGCGCGATTGATGCGGCAGCTTTCTATGCTGCAATCTTGCCTATGGATGAGTTCATGGAATTACGCGCCCATGCTGCCCGCCGCCTCTGGCGGTGCCTAACAGGCCGCTCCCCGGGGCGGGATATTCGCGCCATGCCAGCTCAGCTTCGCCAATGGCATCTTCTGTCGCTGCGCGCCCTGGACGCCAGGCTGCACGGGGAAAGCTACCGTGCTGTCGCGGAAGTGCTACTTGGATTCCGTGGGAACAAGGAAGATTTCGAGGCCGATCCACGCAAGAACAAGGCACGTCGTCTCGTTTCCCACGGTATCAGGATGATGCGCGGGGGCTATCGGCTGCTTTTGCACTATCCCATAAAACGAGGTTCGCGCTCAAAAGGCAAATAAAGCAATCTCACCGATTCCGGTTTGCCGCAGCCTGTTCCAGAATTTTCCGGTATCCAGCGCGCGACAGCCATTGAGCGCGTTCCAGATGGCTCTGCCAGCATCGTCGGCTTAGCATCTCATCAGATGCCGGATCGCGGTGCAGAACAATCTGCGCCACTTCCATCCAGTCCGCGTCCTCGGCCTTGGCATCGAGAAGAAGCAGATAAGTCACGAAGTGCTGCTCGTCATAGGCGGTGATGACATCGCCGGAAGGCGCCAGATCATCCACATCGGGATCAAGTGCAACGGGTGTTTTCACAGTTATTTCCCTTCTTTCAGAAGAGTTTCTGCGGTTCGCCCCCGCAATAAAACTCTCTGACTCCTGGTGATTGGGGAGTTAGTAACCGTGTTGGACGGCCCCATGGCCTTTAGGCGAGAAGCCCTGGACATACGCCAAGGGCTCCCCGACCATAGGGTCAAGGAGTGTGGCATCGTTACGGCGGACACCAACCGCCAACAGGGGTTACTAAGCCCCGGAGCAGTGCGTCTGCTCCAACGGCATTCTTAACCGAATTGCACGCCGATGTCTTGAGGGATTCCGCATACCTCTTCCTGAGTTACTGAAATCTCACGTCTTTTCGCGCTGACATAGCCCCTTTCGGGGGTGCCGTCTGCGCATAGGCGCAAATGCGGCACGCTACACGCCGCCGATCACTTCCCATGGTTCGCCATAGCGCGCCGCCGTCTCCGACAGCCGCATCAACCTGACGAATCGGAGGTGATCTCATGGCCGAGCGCCGCAACACGGAAATGCCACCGCGCATGCTGCGCACTCAGGAAGCGGCGCGTTTCCTTGGTATTTCTCTTCGCACACTGGAAAAACACCGGACCTACGGGACCGGCCCGACCTATCGCAAAATCGGTGGCCGCGTCCTCTATACCGTCGATGATCTCCAGTCCTGGGCCGACATGGGCGCGCGAAAGTCCACCAGTGACGAGGGCGCCGATAGGGTCTTTCCGGCGCGTCCCCTGACGCCTGAAGAGCGGAGCAAGCTCTGAATGCGGCGCGTCGATCACCATGACGCCCTGCGGCGAGAAGGGGGCAGCGAGCGCAGCCACCTCGATCCATTCGTGGTCGCAACCGGCGATGCCAGTCCGCGCGACCAGCGCGATCTGATGGAGCGGCCATTCTTCTCGCTGGCGAAGACGCCGCGCACGAAGCCGATCCTTTACAAGACCGCCGATGTCGAGGTGCAGGTATTCGGAATGCCTGAACACGGCATGGCGACGATCTGGGATGCCGATGTGCTGATCTGGGCTGCAAGCCAGATCGTCGCTGCCGAAAACAACGGCATCAAGACATCCCGCTTCTTCCGTTTTACGCCCTATCATCTGCTGCGCGCAATCGGCCGCGATACCGGAAACCGGCAATATCTGCTGCTGAAGGCAGCGCTGGCCCGCCTGCAATCTACCATCGTCGCCACGACGATCCGCAACGGCAAGCATTGGCGCCGCCGCCAGTTCTCCTGGATCAACGAATGGGAAGAGATGACGACGCGCGACGGGCGTGTCGAGGGCATGGAGTTTGTCCTGCCAGAGTGGTTCTACAACAGCGTCATCGACCGTTCGCTGGTCCTCACCATCGACCCGGATTATTTCCGGCTGACCGGCGGTATCGAGCGCTGGCTCTACCGCGTCGCCCGTAAACATGCCGGACATCAGCCGCATGGCTGGATGTTCGAGGTTGCGCACCTTCATCAGAAATCTGGCAGCATGGCCCGGATCTCCGATTTTGCGCTGGACCTGCGTCGCATTGTGGCCCGCCAGCCTCTGCCCGGATACAGGCTCAAGATACTGCGCGAAGATCGCCGCGAACTGCTGCGAATCCGCCCCGAAAACCTATCCACAGCGCCTGTGGATAACATTGTGGATACCGTCGGTACATCAGGTGCAAAGGGTATCGGTACATCAGGCGCACAAACCCCAGTTAAGTCTCTGGAACGAAAGTCAGAATCTGACTGCTAACTTAGAATCTAACATAGATTCTAAGTTTTCTTCTTTGACGCGTGCGCAGGAAAGGCATGGTGCCAGTGCCACTTCCCGCCGACCCGGGCGGGGTACGCCATGATCATCGCGCTCCTCAATCAGAAGGGCGGCGTGGGCAAGACAACGCTCGCACTGCATCTCGCCGGGATCTGGGCGGCACAGGGCAAGCGCGTCATCCTGATCGATGCCGACCCGCAAGGCTCCGCACTCGACTGGTCGGAGCGGCGCAGCCATGAAGGGCTGCCAAGGCTGTTCACAGTCATCGGCCTTGCCCGCGATACCCTGCACAAGGAAGCGCCGGAGCTTGCGCGTGGCGCCGGTTTGATGCGCTCTGCGCTGCTTGCAGCCGATCTGGTGCTGATCCCGGTGCAGCCATCTCCCTTTGATGGCTGGGCCTCTGCCGAGATGCTGGCGCATCTGAACGAAGCACGCATCTACCGCCCTGAACTGGCCGCCCGTTTTCTGCTGAACCGATGCGGTGCGCGCACCGTCATCGCCCGCGAAACGGCCGAAACACTGGCGGGCCATAATCCGCCCTTGCTGGCCACGACGATCGGCCAGCGTGTCGCCTTCGCCGAAGCCGCACAGACAGGACGGCTAGCCTCGGAGACCGATGGCGGCGAACGGGCCGCACAGGAGGTCACAGCGCTTGCGGCCGAGATCGATGGCCTCGGTGTCGGGAGGATCGTGCCATGACACGTCCGCCCGTCAAATCCAGCTTCGCATCGCGTCCGGGCAATCCTGATAGCTGGGTCCGGGCCGCCGGCGCGCCTGGAACAGGCAAAACGGCTGCGGAGGCATTCACCGCCCGTCTGACCATCGACATCACGCCCGAACTGCGCGGGCTTATCAAGGTTGCCGCTTTCCGGCGCGGTGTCACCGTCGCGGTGATGCTGCGTGAGCTGCTGGTCCGCGAATTTCCACCCACCGAAGGAGATCAGCCATGACCGGCAAAACCGGGCGCACTGCGCATGAACATCCGCGTGCGGACGCGCCAGCACCGTTCGCCACATTGGTCGAGCTGACCTTCCAGAAGAAGAAGGTCGAGCGATGGATACGCTTTGGCCGCAAGAGCTTTGAGCAGATCATCGACTGCCGCCGCAGTCTGATCGGTTTTGCACCAGAAAGCATCTTCGCCTTCGTCCGCTGGGCCTCCAACGATTACGGCACCATCGCTTCGCGGCTTGACATCCTGCGTGCTGCCAACCGTACCAGACCGTGCCCTTCGTTCATCCTGGTGGCGAGATCCTGCTGCGTATCGACGGCTGGCCGCAGGTCCAGCGGGTGCTGGCCCTGATAGATGCCGTGGACGCGCTTGGCGTCGATCCGGCGGATGTTGCGCCGGACTATTGGCGGCATGTCCACAACCGTTTGAGTGCCGGTCAGCAACCCAATCCCTACACCACGGAGCGCCATGCCGCATGGGTTAATCGCCGGAGGATCGCACCATGAGCCGCCGTCATATCCTTGCCGTGTCCATGCTGGCCGTCGGCACACTTGTCGCCCCGGCTGTTGCCGATCTGCCAATCCGGCTGATCTGGAATGCGACTGCCAGCGCGCCCATCGACTTCTACACAGTTGCTCCCGCCGATGCGCTCGAAGTTCCCGAACTGGTCGCCATCATGCCGTCCGAACCGCTGGTGCGGTTCATGGTCGAGCGCGGCTATATCGGACGCGGCGTGCCGCTGCTGAAGCGCGTTGTTGGCTTGCCGGGACAGCGCGTCTGCCGCAGCGGTGCGACCATTACCGTCGATAATGTCGAGATGGGGGACGCGCTGGAGCGCGACCGCATGGGCCGCGATCTGCCGGTCTGGCAGGGCTGCCGCATCATCGGCGACGGTGAACTCTTCCTCATGAATTGGGAGGTCCGGGACAGCCTCGACGGCCGTTACTTCGGACCTGTTCCCGTCAGTTCCGTCATCGGCCGGGCGCTTCCGCTGTGGACCGATGGGGAAGGTGATGGCCGCTACGAATGGCGGGCGGCCACGCATTGAACCCACGCTAAATCCACCAACACAGGAGACATACCATGCCACAGATCGGTCAATTTGCGCGTGACGCATCCGGCTTCGCCGGTCAGGTCGTCACGCTCACCATGAAGTGCTATCTCGTCATCGTGCCCGGTGAACATTCCGATACGGAGAATGCGCCGGACTATCGCGTCCATTACATTGAACATGATGGGCCGGAGGTCGGTGCTGCATGGAAACGCACCGGCGAAAAGGCTGGCGAATATCTCTCGGTGTTGCTCGACGATCCCGCCTTGCCGCAGCCGATCCGCGCCAATCTGTTCCGCGACGACGATGCAGGCTCGTCATGGTCACTGCACTGGAGCCGCCCACGGCCCCGCGAAGATCGGGACTGAGATCATGCGATCCCGCGCCCTTCTTCTCTTCACGGCCCTGCTGTCGGCTGGCAGCGGATTGACGCCAGCGATTGCGCAGGTGACGCCGCAACCCGCGCTTGTTCCCGCGCATCCCCATGCTGCTTTCATTGCCGAGGCGTCACAGCGTTTCAGCATTCCAGAGCACTGGATTCGAGCCGTGCTGCGTGTGGAAAGTGCGGGCGATGTGCGCGCCATCTCGTCGGCGGGTGCAATGGGACTGATGCAGGTCATGCCCGATACCTGGGCGGGCCTGCGCAACCGCCATGGCCTCGGGCGCGATCCTTACGATCCGCGCGACAACATCCTCGCAGGTACAGCGTATCTGCGGGAGATGTGGGACCGTTATGGCAGTGTCGCGGCCATGCTTGCCGCCTACAATGCCGGTCCCGGTCGCTATGACGAGTATCTGGCGATGGGTCGCACTTTGCCCGCAGAAACACGCGCCTATGTCGCCACGCTCGCACCTGTTCTTGGGCTTGCGACTGCGCCTGATGTGCCGACGACCGTGCCGCCGCCACCGCCGGATTGGCGCGAAGCTCCGCTCTTCGTTGCGCAATCCAGCGGCAATTCGGCGGTGGCCAATCAGCCGTCGAACGACGCCCGCGCGACTGTTCCTGTGCGCGTTTCCGTCGATCAGAAGCCGCAGGACGGCGGCATATTCGTGGCCCGTGCGAGCAACGGAGATGCGCCATGAGTATGGCGTCTCCACGCGCCTTCGGTCCGCTTCCGGTGTATAGTCAGGCAAGGGGTCGCCTGGCTGTATTCCCGGCAGGAAGGGCAAAAAGGGTAGGGAAGGCGGAGGGCAAGATAAAGGAAACCGGCACCCTGTCGGGTCGGTTTCTGGGCAAGCCCTTGTCTGCACACTGTTTTGGGGCGCGGCGCACGGCACTCCTCTTTTGGGCCTCGCGTGCCGCGATGTGGCGCAAAGCCTTGTCTTTGCTGGTTTTTAACCGGCACTATAGCCGAATATCGGCCTTTTCCGTGCCTGAACGTCATGGGATGCGTTCATGAGCTCCGATGACCAAAACCGCTTTCGTCCCAGGCCAGGTCGGATCAAATCCGACGTGCCGAAGGCGGGTAAGGCGAAGAGCTTTCTGACGCAGGCGAAGAAGCTGGCGCGTCAGCACAGCAACAGTCCCGGCAGATCATCTTCATTCGCATCACGGACATCCTCGTCGTCTTCATCTGGTTCGGCCGGAAAGGGCGGGAAGGCGTCGCGGGCTGTCAAAGGCCCGGGCGTCAAGCGTGGCCGTGGGGCGGCCTTTGTCCACGCCCGAACCCTGTCGGGCGGTTGGCGGCACAGTACTGCTGGGATGCGTCGCGTTGTCGTCAAAACTCGTTATGTCCAGGGCGCGGGGAAGAATGGCAAAGGGGCTGCCCATCTGCGCTATATCCAGCGTGATGGAACTTCGCGCGATGGCGAGCGCGGCCAACTTTATTCGGCCACCGAGGATCGCGCCGATGACGCTGCTTTCCTTGACCGCGGCAAGGATGATCGGCACCAGTTCCGCTTTATCGTTTCGCCCGAAGATGCCGCCGATCTTTCCGATCTCACCGAACACACCCGCGATCTGATGAGCCGCATTGAGGTCGACCTTGGCACGAAGCTCGATTGGGTGGCAGTCAACCACCACAATACCGGCCATCCCCATGTCCATGTCATCGTTCGCGGCAAGGACGAACTGGGCGAGAACCTGGTCATCAACGGCGACTATCTCGCCAACGGCATTCGCGAGCGGGCGAGCGAACTGACCACGCTGGAACTTGGCCCAGTGACCGAGATCGAACAGAGCCGCAAGCTGTCTGCCGAAATCGATCAGGACCGCTTCACGCGCATCGACCGCGCCATTACCGAGGATGCCGATGAAAGGTTCCTCGATCTGCGCCATGAACCGGCAGATGCACGCCGCCAGTTCAACCGCACGCTTCGCCTGCGCCGTCTCGCCAAACTCGAAAAGATGGGGCTGGCCACCGAACACGCGCCGGGCGTCTGGGAGCTTGGCGCGAAGATGGAACCGGCGCTGCGTGAACTCGGTGAACGCGGCGACATCATCCGCAACATGCATAAGGCGCTGAAGGCCGATGGGCAGGAGCGCGACCCGATGACCTTCCAGCTTCACGATGCGGCACCGGCGGCACCCATCACCGGACGCATCGTGGACAAATATCTCACCGACAAGATGGGCGAAAACCTGACGCTCGTGGTGGACGGTATCGACGGGCGAACACACCATCTTCCCGGCATTGATCCGGCCCGCGTCGAAGATGCCCGGATCGGCAGTATCGTGGAGGTCGGCCCCGCCGATACGGCGCAGCGTCCCTCTGATCGCACCATCGCTGCGATCTCGGAGAATGGTATCTACCGACCGAGCCGACACCTCGAACAGGTGGCGTTCGAGGGACGTATGCCTGGTGGTGATTACAAGGGCTATGTCGATGCCTATGTCCGGCGACTGGAGGCGCTACGCCGTGCCGGGATTACGGAGCGGGTCGACGCTGACCAGTGGCGTATCCCCGAAGACTTCGAGAGCCGCGCCACCGCTTACGATGCTGGCCGTAACCAGCAGGCCAGCATTCGTGTCGTCTCGACCTTCGATCTGGAAAAGCAGATCGGTGCCGATGTTGCGACCTGGCTCGACCGGCGGCTGGTTACGCCGGACGCTTCAGATCTGACCCCGGCAGGGTTCGGCCTTCAGGTGCGCGAGGCTATGGACCAGCGCCGCGAGCATCATATCGCACAGGGTGATGCCACGCGGCAGCAGAATGGACGCATCCGCTATCGGCGCAATCTGCTCGCCAGTCTGCAGGAACGGGAAGTGGCTGGCGTAGGTGCGGAGATGACAGCGAGCAAGGCACTGCCGTTTCGGCCTGCCGCTGACGGCGAGGCCGTCAGTGGCAAGTTTACCGGGGTCGTACATCTATCGAGCGGCAAGTTTGCCGTGGTCGAAAAGAGTCACGAGTTCACGCTTGTTCCGTGGCGGCCAGTAATCGACCGTCAGCTAGGCCGAGAGGTCGCGGGTATCGTTCAGGGCGGATCGGTTTCGTGGCAGTTGGGGCGGCAGAGGGGATTTGGGCTGTGAGAATTCCCATGCCCTTCACCACATGAATTCATAACGGCCATTCTTTAGGTTATATGTTCAAACTGATCGCGGTGCTTCGGGGGAGTTCGGACATTCTCTCGCGTGTTTTCTACACTCGGCGGCGCGAAGCTCGTTGGTGGTTGGGCTGATTGAGCGGCAATTTCTATGTGCTTCGCGACCACTCAGGGGCTGGGCATACTCGTTTGATCATCACAATCTCATTGGACTGAACCAGAAGTAAAATGGATGGGATCAACAGGCCATATCTATGGCATTGACAGGTTGTCGAAGCCGATGACTTCGTTCGCTATCAATTGCGGTTTTGACTTCAGAAAGCGACTGATCCCGGAACGAGGCCCGGCCAGTAGAAGGCATCGCTGGTCGGCACGTTCGATCTGCCGGATTAACAATCCCAGCCGGTTTGGACTGAACCGCTGGTCGTAGCGCTGCCATCGAACCACCGGCTTGCTGGGCAGTCCGGTGTCATATGGACCGATCTTGCTGGTGAGACCTTCCTTGTCCGCCACGGCGGTACGGGACCACAGGTGCATGATCATATAGTGCTACGTTTGTCCGGGCGCTGGCCGCTGCCGACCATCCAGCGCTTCGAGGTGGAGCGCGGCACATTGCTATCCATGGTCGCGCAGGGTTCTGGCATCCCCCTCCTTGGAGCTGCGAGTGGGCTGCTTCCAGCAGCCGACGTCGTGTTCCTGCCGTTTGTCGATGAGCCGGAGCCGATTGTATTCTCGGCGGTCTGGTTGCCACAAAATCGGAGCGCCTCGCTCCAAAACCTACTTTCCCTCGCAGCCGAGATCACCAGACCTTGATGGTCAGCTAGAATATCTATTGCCCTTCACTATGGAGGCGACCAGATCTCAAACTGACGATCTTATTGACAAATCGAGACCACTTAACTAAACCTACACTCAACGTCAGGTTCAGATAGGTGGTAAGTTGTTCTCTCGCATGCAAATCGGCGAGTTGGCCCAGCGCGCCGGGGTCAGCCATCGCACAATCCATTATTACGAGCGTATCGGGTTGCTCAAGCCTGCCGAACGCGAGGGAGCAGGCTATCGCTACTACGACGACACCTCCTACCAGAGGTTGGAGAAGATCGCTGCGCTCAAACGGTTAGGACTGAGCCTGGACGAGATCGCGGCGGTGATTGACCTCTATTTCGAGGACGCAAGCGGCATCAAGGGTAAGGAGAAGGTACTTAGAATCCTCGAAGCCCAGATTGCCAAGACCGATGCGCAGCTCACGGAGCTGACGGCTTTCCGCCGCGATCTGGAAAGCAACATAGCCCGCATGAAATCGCTGATCGACCAAGCTCGCCGAACGGACTGACCCCTATAGGAGACCTATATTTGCGCCCTCAATCTACACCTGACGTTAGCTTACGAAAGAAAATGACAAGCCCGATTTGTTCGCGTCACATCTTCCTGCTTCTTTTGCTCATGCTTTGCGGTTTCCTCGTTGTTGGCCAGCTCTATGTCACCATTCCGTTAGTCACGGATGTTGCCGGACGGTTCGACATCGCGCCGGAACGCGCTGCCCTTATCGGCTCGGCTTTCGGTTTCGCCTATGCCTCTGGATTTCTCGTGTTTGGACCGCTCTCCGATCGCTACGGGCGGCTTCGGCTGATCCTGTTCGGGCTGACAACGACCGCGCTGGCAACCCTGTTGGTCAGTTGGGCGCAGAGCTTCGAGATGCTCCTCGCGTCGCGAGCCGCGCAGGGCTTCGTTGCTGCGGCATTCCCGCCTGCCGCACTGTCGCTGATAGCCGAGGAACTGCCGCCCGCACAGCGCCCGTTCGGTGTGTCCCTGATGAGCTTCGCATTCCTCGGGGCTGCCCCGCTCGCTCAGGTCTTTGCGGCCGGAATGGATGTCGGATTGCCGGGGATCATGCTGTGTCTGGCACCATTCTATCTGCTGGCTGCGATTGCTCTGGCTGTCGCGACCAAGACCGGGACGCGACAGCCCGCGCAGAAGGAGTCGTCACGCGGGCATCTGGCTTCGCTTCTGCACAATCCTAGCATCCTCACGGCATGGGCAGCCGCTGTCACGGTGCTGTTCGGCTTTGTCTCCCTGCATGCCGGAGCGCAAACGCTCGGGGTCGCCCTCAACGTCGACCTCCAGACCCTGCGCCTTATCGGCCTACCGCCATTGCTTCTGACTTTTGCCGCTGCGCCGCTGACGCTTCGTTATGGCGCCACTGTTACGGCACGCCTCGGCCTCGTGCTGGCGTGTTTGGGGTTGATGCTGGCAGCTGTGGGAACATCGCTGACAGTGATGGGCGCGAGCATCGTCCTGTCGGCCGGCGTTGCTCTTGCCGTGCCTGGCCTGATCGCCACGGTGGCTGGACGCGCTACCAATGCCAATCGCGGACTGGCGCTGGCATTCTACACCTTCTGTCTTTTCATCGGAGCAAGCCTCGCTCCGCCCCTGTCGCAGGCGTTGGCGCAGTTCGGAACTGCGCCTCTCTGGCTGCTTCCAGCCGGTCTGCTGCTCATAGCCGCGCTCGGCATCACCGCCACCCGCAAGTCCTGATCAACAACCCCGCAAATTGGAGATCTCCATGCCCTCACGCAGAACTGCAATCAGCATCATCGCCGCCAGCCTGATCGCGGCAACGGCAACCTACGCTCTGGCCCAAACCGGCAAAGGAAGCACTATGACCAGCACCACATCCGCTGAAGAAATCGCCTTTCCACTCAATGACCATCTGCCCACCGGCTATCGTGAGGCGAGACGCCGTTCCGCTACCGTTGATGGCGAAACAGCCGAGCTTGTGCGCTATGAGCGTGTAGACGGACGCAACGCCGGGTTCGGCGGTGAGCATTTCAGCACCCTGACTGCCAGCAATGGCCGTCTCAAAGGGTTCGCTCGTATCGATCTGGATCTGGTCGGCCACGATCTGCCGTCGCGCGAGGAAGCGCAGGCCGTTGCCATGGACTTCTTGCAGAAGCAGGCACCGGACCTATTGCCGGGAATGAAGCTGAGCTGGATCGACCCGCATGACGAACCTCTTCGCGTTATCCGAGACGGTAGAACCGAAAACCTCACGCTCAAAGGCATGAAGGTGAAGATGCGCAACACAGCCGATGGCCGTTGGTTCTGGGTCATCGTCGGCGCAGATCGCAAGGTCATGGTCTTCGAGCGAGATATTCACTGGATCACCTTTCCCGGTCATCGCGGCACGGAAAAGTGGCTGCACGATTCCTGGCTCGTTGAAGGCGGCCATTCACTGAACGCTGCCTGACCGCAAACACCGATCTCAAAAGACGCCCGGTCATCGTGGCCGGGCGCTCGCCCGAAAAGGAATGTGCCATGAAGAACCCCATCGTCATTTGCGGCTATGGGCCTGGAATCTCCCAAGCCGTTGCCCGCCGCTTTGGGGCGGCTGGGCATCCCGTTGCGATTATCGCCCGAAATGCTGAACGTCTGGAGGCTGGCGCCGAGGCACTGCGCAAAGAGGGTGTCACCGCCAAATCGTTCCCTGCCGACCTTACGGACAGCGATGCACGCGCTAACGCTTTCGCAGACATACGAGCATCGCTCGGGCCTGTCGGCATTTTGCACTGGAACGCCTTCCTGCCGGTCAATGGAGACCTGCTTACATCACCGGTTGAGGATTTGAGGCAAAGCCTGGAGCTACGCCTTGTCAGCTTCATTGCAGCAGTGCAGGCCTTGTTCGACGATCTCAAGGCGTCGGGTGGCACGATCTTGGCAACGAGCGGGATCACAGCACTCGACCGGCCGGAAATAAACAAGTTCGCCGTCGACTATGCTGTGATGGCCATAACGGTGGCTGCGCAGCACAAGGCTCTGGGCATCCTGGTCCCGACCCTTGCTTCACATGGAATCCACGTTGCGGAAGTCGTTATCAACGGCTTCGTCAAAGGCACAGAGGGCGTCGGAGCATTCGATCAGACGGGAACAATCGATCCGAAGGATGTTGCAGCGTGCTTCTGGGATATGTTCGAGAACAGAACGCAAAACTCCCGCATATTCGGGGCTGATATCATCGCGGAAGAGGCCTTGCGCCGAAATCCGCAGGCTCATGGCGGAGACTATCTACGTGGCGCTGCTGAGCCATAGAACATGCGACGGCGATTTCAAAAACCCTCGGAACACACTGGCTTTCCGATATTGGGAAAACACGTTCCCATGGTTGCGCTCGTCCAGACGCTGGCGGTGGCAGAATATCTTAGCTTCTACCGTGCCGCCAATGCGCTCGGCGTCAGTCAGTCGAGTGTCAGCACCCGGATAAAGGCGCTGGAGGACACCCTTGGTGTTGTCCTATTCGACCGCAACACCCGCGGCGTCCGCCTGACCGAAACCGGACGCCGCTTCGTCGAGCAGGTCGATGATGCTTTGGGTATCCTCGATCATGCCATCAAAACCGTTGGCATGCAGTCGCGTGCTGAAGAGGGAGAACTTCGGATCGGAGTCCACGCCCTGGTTGCAGGCGGATTTCTCGACCGACTATTGGAGCGGTTTCACAGCCAGTATCCGTTTGTCCGCCTCCACATCGCCGAGGGGACGGCCCGTGACGCCCAGATGATGGTGAGAAAAGGCAAGCTCGATGTTGCCTTCATGGCCTACGCCCACGAAATCCCCGACCTGCATTCCCGTGTGATCTGGCGCGACCGTCTAATGGCCGTGGTGCCGGCGACGCATCGATTGGCGACACAACAGAATGTTGAATGGCGGCAGCTCGCCGAGGAAACCTTTCTTGTCCGTCATGGCGGAACTGGTCCGCAGCTTCATGACCTGATCGTGATGCTATGTTCGGGCCGATGGCCGCTTCCAACAATCGTACGCTTCGATGTCGGTCGCAGCGCGCTCCTGTCTATGATCGCAGGCGGGCATGGCATTTCGCTGTTTGTTGAGGAAGGAGTATCGGTCTCGACAGCGAATGTCGCGTTCCTCCCAATCCACGATGAACCCGAAAACATCGCCTTCTCTGCCGTATGGTTGCCGAGCAATCGTGCCTCTGCCCTCGCAAAGCTTCTGGCCTTGGCCACGGAAATGGACGGGTCTTCCGCAACCTCCTGATTCGCCGCCGCGAGTTGTCTCTCTGCTTCGGCAAACCATCCCATTTGCCGCCGTTAGTATCCGGTAGCCCTCCGGTCTCATCTTTCCTGTTGATTCTCGTAGACTTGCCCAATCTCTGATCGGCTCCATCTCTTTTGCTGAACGGAGCCTGTATGCGCGGAGGTAGAATACTCTGGGGTCAGATCACCGTCGTCCTGACCATTGTTTTTGTCATGACCTGGGCGACGACGCAGTGGGTCGCCTTTCGCCTCGGCTTCCAACCACAGCTTGGAAGTCCCTGGTTCGAGCTGGCAGGCTGGCCGGTCTACTATCCGCCGGCCTTCTTCTGGTGGTGGTTTTCTTTCGACGCCTATGCGCCCGCAATCTTTGTCGAGGGCGGCATCATCGCAGTATCGGGTGGTTTCCTCGCCATCGCGGCCGCGATCGTTATGTCGATCATCCGGGCGCGAGAGACTGGCAATGTCGCCACCTATGGATCAGCACGATGGGCCGAAGACAAGGAAATCCGATCCGCTGGTCTGCTTGGTCCTGATGGAGTGGTTCTCGGCCGCTACAACCGTGACTATCTACGTCATGATGGCCCCGAGCATGTGCTTTGCTTCGCTCCGACGCGAAGCGGTAAGGGCGTGGGCCTTGTCGTCCCGACACTGCTGACCTGGCCGGGAAGCTGTATCGTCCACGACATCAAGGGCGAGAACTGGACGCTAACGGCGGGTTTCCGGGCGAAGTGTGGCCGTGTCCTGTTATTCGATCCGACCAATGCGAAGTCATCCGCCTATAATCCGTTGCTTGAGGTGCGACAGGGCGAATGGGAAGTCCGCGACGTACAGAATATCGCGGACATTCTGGTTGATCCCGAAGGCTCGCTCGACAAACGCAACCATTGGGAAAAGACCAGCCATAGTCTGCTTGTCGGTGCGATCCTGCATGTCCTCTACGCCGAGAAAGACAAGACGCTGGCGGGCGTAGCGAGCTTCCTATCCGATCCGCGCCGCCCGGTCGAAGCCACTTTGCGCGCCATGATGGAGACGTCGCATCTCGGCGAAGCCGGCGTGCATCCCGTGATCGCATCGTCCGCGCGCGAACTGCTGAACAAATCCGACAACGAACGCTCCGGCGTTCTCTCAACCGCCATGTCATTCCTTGGCCTCTACCGGGACCCCGTCGTCGCTCGCGTCACGGCACGCTGCGACTGGCGCATCGCCGATCTCGTCAGCGGCAAGAAGCCGGTCAGCCTCTACCTCGTGGTGCCGCCATCCGACATCAATCGCACCAAGCCGCTCATCCGCCTGATCCTCAACCAGATCGGCCGTCGACTGACCGAGGAGCTGACCACATCGAGCAAGCGCCACCGGCTCCTGCTGATGCTGGACGAGTTTCCGGCTCTCGGCCGTCTCGATTTCTTTGAATCCGCACTGGCCTTTATGGCTGGCTACGGCCTCAAGGGCTTCCTCATCGCGCAATCGCTCAACCAGATCGAGCGGGCCTATGGGCCAAACAACGCGATTTTGGACAACTGCCATGTGCGCATCAGTTTCGCGACGAACGATGAGCGCACCGCCAAGCGCGTCTCAGATGCGCTCGGCACGGCGACGGAACTGCGCGATTCCACCAACTATGCCGGCCATCTCATGGTCTCGCGGCAGGAGACAGCGCGACCGCTGCTGACACCCGGCGAGATCATGCAGCTTCCGCCCACCGACGAAATCGTCATGGTGGCGGGAACGCCGCCGATCCACGCCACTAAAGCACGGTATTTCGAGGATGGGCGCCTGCGGGAGCGGATTGTCACGCCGCCTGAGTTGGCGGCGGGCCAGGCGAATGCCGCCACACCAGATGACTGGACTGACCGCGTCGTCGCGGCAGCGGGCAGTGCTGGTGTCGGCGCTGGCGGTGATGACGGTGGCGATCCCGCCAATGCCGGCATCCGTCGCGAGCCGGAATTGCCCGAACACGAGGAAATCATCACGCCACCGCCGTCGCCCTCGCAGGAATTCGAGTTTCTGGACGACGAGCCCAACTTGGACGCCGTCAGAGCCGACGCGATACGCGCCCGGATGCGACTTGTGGCCCGAAGGGCCGCGCTTGATCCCGGTGATGGCATTGAACTTTGAGGTGAACCCATGACCAAGCGCGCCCGCATGAACGTCTACTTCGATCCCGCCTTGCTCAAGCAAGTCGAGGCGCTGGCATTGCGCCGAAACATCTCCAAATCCGCAATCGTGGAGGCCGCTGTCTCATCTTTTCTCGCTGGCGATACGACTGAGAGGCTGGAAGCTGCCATATCGCGTCGCCTCGACAGGCTCGGACGCCAGGTGGATGCGCTGGACGAGGATATCGCTGTACTCGGCGAAACCCTAGCGCTGTTTGTCCGCTTCTGGCTGACTTTCGTCCCGCCTATGTCGGAGACTGCGCAGGCTGCCGCACGCGCCAAGGGCAGTGAGCGTTTCGAGGGCTTCATGCAGACCCTCGGCAAGCGTCTAGCGACGGGAGACAGGTTCCTGAAGGAACTATCGCGTGACATCGATCCGGATAAGCTGGCGAACCTAGACCCAAGCTGACAGCTTATTGAGCAATCAGGAACCTAAATTGGCCGCCGCCAATGCGATCCCAAAACCACATAACAACGCGCCGAAAATTCGGTCGATCCAGTGACGAACACCGAAAATCCGCTTTTGGATGCGTGGCGCACCAAAGAACAGGCCGACGGCGGCGAACCACACCACATGGGCCAGAGAGATGAACAGCCCGTAGGCAATCCGGGTTGCAAGAGGCGTATCCACCTGAACGACCTGCATGAACAGGCTGACGATGAAAATCGTCGTCTTCGGATTCAATGCATTCGTCAGGAAGCCGATCCGCAAGGCCCCCAGATCAGACAGCGCAGTTTCGTTCACCGCAGCGGGCCCCTCAGCCTTGCGGCTGAACAACATTTTCACACCGAGCCAGACCAGATAGGCCGCGCCGACCAGCTTCAGGATGTTGAATAGGGCAGGTGACTCTCGGACCAATACTCCAATACCGAAGAGCGTATAGCTAACATGAACCAGCACACCGGCGCCAATACCAAGCGCAGTCAAGATGCCCGCGCGCCGGGAAAGAGACAGTGAATTGCGCGACACCATGACGAAGTCCGGTCCCGGGCTGATGACGGCGAAGATGGTGATGGTGATGACAGCGATCCATTCGGCCATGGGCGTATCCTTTCGTTTTCACCTTGGATAACGCGGCTACGGCTTTAACAAAAACGATGACTTCTGACAGGATGTGTGAGAATAAATAACATATGAGACAGCACATTACATCGCTTCCAGCGCTCGTTTGCTTTCGGGTTGCGGCGGATCTTGAGAGTTTCAGCAAGGCTGCGGATCGACTGAACTTGACACATGGCGCGGTCAGTCGTGCGGTGCGGCTGCTGGAGGACGATCTTGGAACCCCGCTTTTCGAGCGACGGAACCGTGCGGTTTTTCTGACAGATGCAGGGCGCAGACTGGCGCACGTAGTGGCACGGGGGCTGGGGGAGATCGAACAAGAGGCACAACGCATCAAGGCCGAGCACACCAACGCGCCCGTGACCATCTCATGCGAGCCGACGCTAATGATGCGCTGGCTCATCCCGAGAATGCCGCAATTCCATGTGGCGAACCCAACAGCCGATGTCCGCCTGCTGGCTGGTGGCGGGCCGGTCACCCTTGGATCCGGCGTAGATCTTGCCATTCGTCGTAACGATTTCACTTGGCCGGAAAGCTACCTTGCGCAGCACTTGTTCGATGAGCGCATAGGTCCGGTCTGCCGCCCCGACAAGGCAAAGGACTTCTTCGATTTCGATCGAATGAATGCGGCTGCGATGCTGCTGCATACGCGCACGCGGCCAACAGCTTGGGCGACGTGGGCCGAGATTACTGGTGGAACCTGTCGGCCCAATCCCGGCCAGGATTTCGAGCATTTCTATTTCAGCCTGCAAGCTGCTATTGCGGGCTTGGGCGTCGCCATCGGGCCGTGGCACCTCGTGCAGGATGATATTCAGGCTGAACTGCTTGCCGCCCCCCAAGGCTTCCGCCTTGATGGAAGCGCATATTTTCTGCTTTCGGTGCAGGAGTCGGAAGGCGAATCGACGGTAGCACAATTTAAGCACTGGCTGGCTGACTTGGCGGCCAAAGAGGCACAGGCATAATTCGCCTCAAGACCTCAGCCCATCCTATTTGCCGCCCTTACTCGCCGATGCCCGCACTCGGCTAAATACTTGTTGAACCGGCCTGACTTCAGGCTCTTTTAATCGACCCGATCCGGGGATCGTCTGTTGCGACCCCATGGAATTTGGGGCCGACATGACTTCTTCTCACCACAAGCTGGAGGCGATCCAGCGCGGCGCGCGCATGTTGCGCACCGCGCTCGGTCCCGCCATTGCGCTGTTTCTCGAAGACCCCGCCGTCATTGAGGTGATGCTGAACCCTGACGGGCGCATCTGGGTGGATCGTCTCTCCGAAGGGTTGGCTGATACGGGGGAGAGGCTGTCCGCCGCCGATGGCGAACGCATCGTGCGCCTGGTGGCCCACCATGTCGGCGCCGAGGTTCACGCCCGTAGCCCGCGCGTCTCGGCCGAGTTGCCCGAGACGGGGGAGCGGTTCGAGGGGCTGCTGCCGCCTGTCGTCGCCGCGCCCGTATTCGCCATCCGCAAACCCGCCGTCGCCGTCTTCACGCTCGACGACTATGTGACCGCCGGCATCATGACCGGCCTTCAGGCCGAGGTGCTGCGCCTCAACGTCGCCACCCGCGCCAACATCCTCGTCGCCGGCGGCACCTCGACCGGCAAGACGACGCTGACCAATGCGCTGCTCGCCGAGGTGGCGAAGACTTCGGATCGCGTCGTCATCATTGAGGACACGCGCGAGCTGCAATGCGCCGCGCCAAACCTCGTCGCGATGCGCACAAAGGATGGGGTTGCGACGCTCTCCGATCTCGTCCGCTCGTCGCTGCGCCTGCGCCCGGATCGCATTCCCGTCGGTGAGGTACGCGGCTCCGAAGCGCTCGACCTCCTCAAAGCTTGGGGCACCGGCCATCCCGGCGGCGTTGGCACGATCCATGCCGGAACTGGCATCGGCGCGCTGCGGCGCCTCGAACAACTCATCCAGGAAGCCGTTGTCACCGTCCCGCGCGCTTTGATCGCCGAGACAATCGACCTCGTGGCCGTTCTTTCCGGCCGCGGTACCGCGCGCCGGCTCACCGAGCTTGTCCGCGTTGAAGGGCTCGGCCCCGACGGCGACTACCGCATCAACCCAGCCACCATGAGCCTCACAGGAGATCCCGCATGATCCGCACCACCATGCGCGCCCGCCGCTATCTCGCGACGGCGGCAGCCTTTACCTATGTCAACTTCGTCCTCGTTCCCGCGGCGCACGCCTCCGGCTCCTCGATGCCGTGGGAAGCGCCCCTCCAGAAAATTCTTCAGTCGATCGAAGGGCCGGTCGCCAAGATCGTCGCGGTCATCATCATCATCGCGACGGGCCTGGCGCTCGCCTTCGGCGACACGTCGGGCGGCTTCCGCAAGCTGATCCAGATTGTCTTCGGACTGTCCATCGCCTTTGCCGCATCGAGCTTCTTTCTGTCGTTCTTCTCCTTTGGCGGCGGGGCGCTGATCTGATGGCGGTCACCTTCGAGCAACTGGACGTGCCCGGATTCACCGTCCCGGTTCACCGCGCGCTGACCGAGCACATCCTGCTCGGCGGTGCACCGCGTTCCATCGCGATCCTGAACGGAACGCTGGCCGGGGCCGTGGGCCTCGGCCTGCGTCTCTGGCTGGTCGGCCTCCTGATCTGGGCTGTCGGTCATTTCGCAGCGGTCTGGGCGGCGAAACGCGATCCGCTCTTCGTCGAGGTCGGGCGCAGGCACCTGCGCATCCCCGGTCATCTGTCGGTTTGAAGGGCGTGTATCCAATGATGAACCTTGTCGAATATAGCCGCAGCGCCACCCGGCTCGCCGACTATCTGCCCTGGGTCGCGCTGATCGCCGAAGGCGTTGTCCTGAACAAGGACGGCTCACTCCAGCGCACCGCGTCGTTTCGCGGGCCTGATCTCGATAGCGCCGTCGCGGCCGAGCTGGTCGCAGTCGCCGGCCGCATCCACAACGCCTTTCGCCGTCTCGGCTCCGGCTGGAGCATCTTCGTCGAGGCGCAGCGCCACGAGGCCGCGACCTATCCTGCAAGCGCGTTTCCCGATCCGGCCTCCGGCCTTGTCGATGCCGAGCGCAAGGCCGATTTCGAGGAAGAAGGTGTCCATTTCGTCTCTGGCTACTACCTGACCTTCCTCCATCTGCCGCCTGCCGAGGAAGCTGCACGCGCCGAGACCTGGCTCTACGAGGGCCGCGAACAATCCGGCGTCGGGCCGACCGGCGCAGGCAAGTCCGTGCTGCTGGCGCTACGACAACTCATAGGTCTTCGCCTTCGATTTCGGCGGTTCGATCCGGGCTGCGTCGCTCGCCATGGGCGGCGACTGGCACGATCTCGGCGGTGGCCTCACCGAAGGCTCTGAAGTCTCGGTTTCGCTCCAACAGCTCGCCCGCATCGATGATGGCTATGAGCGTGCCTGGGCCTCCGACTGGCTGGGCGCGATCCTCGCCCGCGACACATGACCATCACCCCGGAGGTCAAGGAGCATATCTGGACTGCGCTGACGTCGCTGGCCTCGGCGCCGGTGGAGGAACGCACCATCACCGGCCTCAGCGTGCTGCTTCAGTCAAACGACCTGAAGCAGGCGCTGCGACCCTATTGCGTCGGCGGTCCCTACGGCCGGTTGCTCGACGCCGAGACTGAACATTTGGGCGCTGCGGACGTGCAGGCTTTCGAGATCGAGGGCCTGGTCGGCACGGGGGCTGCGCCTGCCGTGCTCGCCTATCTCTTCCACCGCATCGGCGACCGGCTCGATGGTCGCCCGACCATGCTCATCATCGACGAAGGCTGGTTGGCGCTGGACGACGAAGGCTTTGCCGGCCAGCTCCGCGAGTGGCTGAAGACGCTGCGTAAGAAAAACGCATCCGTCATCTTCGCCACGCAGTCGCTGTCGGACATCGACAATTCCGCGATCGCAACCGCGATCTATCGCCGCTTCGGCCTCAACGACCGCCAGCTCGAGATCCTCGCGCGGGCCACGCCCAAGCGCGACTATTACTGCCAGTCGCGGCGCGGCAACCGCCTGTTCGAGTTGGGCTTGTCCGAAGTCGGCCTCGCGCTCTGCGCCGCATCCTCCAAATCCGACCAGACCCTGATCGCCAACCTCGTGGCCGAGCACGGCCGCGACGGCTTCCTCGCAGCCGAAAAGGAGACCTGACCATGAAGACCCGTTCCATCCGCATGCGCGCCGCCATCTTGGCCGCGACCATGCTGGCCGTCTCGCCGATCCTGACGACGCAGGCCCATGCGCAGTCCGGCTTCGGTCGCATCGTCTATGATCCGACCAACTACGCGCAGAACCTGCTGACCGCGGCGCGCTCGCTGGAGCAGATCAATCATCAGATCACCTCGCTTCAGAATGAAGCGACTATGCTCATCAACCAGGCGAAGAACCTGGCGAACCTGCCATATTCCTCGCTCCAGACCTTGCAGCAAAACGTCCAGCGCACCCAGCATCTTCTCGGACAGGCGCAGAACATCGCCTTCGACGTCCAAAAGGTCGACCAGGCGTTTCAGAGCCAATATGGAAATGTTTCGCTCTCTGCGACCGACGCCGAACTGGTGAAGGGCGCGCGCGACCGCTGGACGAACACCGTCGGCGGTCTTCAGGACTCCATGCGGGTCCAGGCCGGCGTCGTCGGCAATATCGACACCAACCGCACGCAGATGTCGGAGCTGGTCGGCCAGAGCCAGGGCGCCGCCGGCGCGCTTCAGGCGACCCAGGCCGGCAACCAGCTTCTCGCGCTCCAGTCGCAGCAGCTCTCTGATCTGATCGCGCTGATGGCCGCAAACGGCCGCGCGGGATCGCTGAGCGAAGCCGAACGCGCTGCCGCAGCCGAACAGGGCCGCGTGCAGCGCCAACGCTTCCTGACGCCGGGCACCGCCTACACGCCCGGCAACGCGCAGATGTTCAACAACGGCAATTGATCGCCAGAAGGGGAGCACCGTCATGGACGGCAAGATGCTGGCCCGGCTGGGCGCAATCATATTCGTCGCGATCGCCATTACCGCGACCGCGATCGAGATGACCCGCAAGGAAGAGGCGCCGACGCCATTGCCGGCCAGTCTTCAACAGCCCGCGCGCGACCCGCTGCGCGACGGGCAGCGCCAGTGCCAGCAGCTTGGCCGCAGCCCCGCGCCAATGCCGCCAAGCCAGATCGAGGGACGCTGATCCATGGGCGGCGCCGGCGTTATCGATATATTCCTCGCGACCTTCACCCGCTATATCGATAGCGGGTTCGGACTTCTCTCCGGTGAAGTCGCCTTCATTGCGACCACGCTGATCGTCATCGATGTGACACTGGCCGCACTCTTCTGGTCCTGGAACGCCGATGACGACATCATTGCGCGCCTGGTCAAGAAGACGCTGTTCGTCGGCGTCTTCGCCTATTTGATCGGCAACTGGTCGAACCTTGCCAAGATCGTGTTCGACAGCTTTGCCGGGCTTGGCCTCAAGGGATCGGGAACGAATTTTTCCGCAGCCGACCTGATGCGTCCGGGCCGTGTCGCCCAGACCGGGCTGGATGCCGCCCGGCCGTTGCTCGAATCTATCTCCGATCTGATGGGCTGGATCTCCTTCTTCGAGAACTTCATCCAGATCGCCTGCCTGCTGTTTGCCTGGGCGCTGGTCATCCTCGCTTTCTTCATTCTGGCGATCCAGCTCTTCATCACCCTGATCGAGTTCAAGCTGTCGACGCTTGCAGGCTTTGTCCTGATCCCGTTCGGCCTCTTCGGGAAAACCGCCTTCATGGCCGAAAAGGTGCTCGGCAACGTCGTCTCCTCCGGCATCAAGGTTCTGGTTCTCGCCGTCATCATCGGCATCGGCTCGACGCTCTTTGCCGAGTTCACCCGCGGGTTCGGCGGCGCGACACCGACGATCGACGACGCCATGGCCGTGGTTCTGGCCGCGCTTGCGCTGGTCGGCCTCGGCATCTTCGGCCCCGGCATCGCCAATGGCCTCGTTTCCGGGGGGCCGCAACTCGGTGCTGGCGCAGCTGTTGGAACGGTCTTGGCCAGCGGTGGTCTTGTCATGGCCGGCGCGGGCGCTGCCGGTCTGGCCGCGAAGGGAGGAGCCGCTGCGATTTCCGGGGGCGCTGCCGCCATGCGCGGCGGGGCGACCGCCGCAGGCGCTGCATCCGCAGCCTATAGCCTCCGTTCGCTCGGACAGTCGGGCGCCGCAGGCGTTGCCTCCGGTCTCGGCGGCGTCGGACGCGCAGGGGCAAGTGCGGTGGGCAATGCCATGTCCTCGCCGCTGCGCCGTGCAGCCGCCAGCATGAAGTCCAACTTCTCCGATGGCGCCAAGTCCGGATTCGGAGCGACCGGCGGCAGCTCAACCATGGGCACCATCGGCGGCGGTGCGACGGAAAGCCCAGCCGCTCCGTCCCAACCGTCCGGCAACGCGCCCGGCTGGGCGCAGCGGATGCGCCAGTCCGGCCATATGGGGCGAACCGCACAGACAGCCGCGCATGCCATCCGCTCCGGCGAGAGCCACGGCTCCGGCTCTTCCGTCAACCTCTCTGAAAGTGACCGCTCATGAATCTCTTCAGGCGACCCGCCGCGCATTACGGCAAGACACCGCAAGCCGAAACGCCCTATCAGAAGGCGGCCCAGATCTGGGACGATCGCATCGGCTCGGCCCGCGTTCAGGCCAGGAACTGGCGCTACATGGCCTTCGGTTCCCTGGTTCTCTCGGCGGGGTTCGCCACAGCGCTTGTGTGGCAATCGTTGCAGGGCACCGTCGTTCCTTGGGTCGTGCAGGTCGACAATCTCGGTCAGGCCCAGACCGTCGCGCCGGCGACCGCCGACTTCCGCCCAACCGATCCGCAGATCGCCTGGCATCTCGGCCGTTTCATCGAGCAGGTGCGCAGCATCCCCGCCGATCCGATCATCGTGCGTCAGAACTGGCTGCGCGCCTATGAATGGACCACGGATCGCGGCGCGGGGGCACTCAACGACTATGCCCGTATCAATGACCCGTTCACCAAGGTCGGCACGCAGCAGGTCGCGGTCGAGGTCTCCAGCGTCATCCGGGCCTCGCCCGACAGCTTCCGCGTCGCCTGGACCGAGCGGCATTTCGGGAACGGCCAGCTTTCGGGCACGGAGCGCTGGACCGCAATCCTGACCATCGCCATCCAGTCGCCGCGCGATGCCGAGAGGCTGAAGGTCAATCCGCTCGGCATCTACGTCAACGCCATCAGCTGGTCGCGGGAGATGAGCCAATGAGCCACCCGCAATTCCGTAAAGGCGGCAATCCGTCTTTCCGTAAATCCGCAATCGCGGTTGTCCTGCTTTCAGCCACCATGCTGGCTGGTTGCGTCACCGCGAGAAAGCCGCCGCAGATCAGCTACGACGCTAGCGTGCCGCCCTTGCCGGCGATCCCAGCCGGGGTGACGGACGAGCGTCTGACGCCGATCCATGTCCCGCCCGCCTGGACAGTCGCGCGCGGCGGCCAGGCCGCCAGTACGGCGACCGGCCGTGTCGAGAACGCCAACGCCGCCGCCCGCGTGCAGCCGCGGCGCGAAGGCTACTTCAACGCTATCCAGGTTTATCCGTGGTCGGAAGGCGCGCTTTATCAGGTCTATGCCGCGCCCGGCCAGATCACCAATATCGCGCTCGAATCCGGTGAAAGCCTGACCGGCGCGGGACCGATCGCCGCAGGCGATACCGCCCGCTGGATTATCGGCGACACGGAATCCGGTTCCGGCGTGGCCCGCCGCGTGCATGTACTGGTGAAGCCGACCCGCGCCGACATCACCACCAATCTCGTCATCACCACCGACCGACGGACATACATGGTCGAGCTGCGATCCGGCGAGAAGCCCTATATGCCCGCAATTACCGCTATGGCCTGACCGGCAACAACAATCCACCTTGGAAGCCCGTCGCCGTCTATGACGACGGCCGCCGCGTCTATGTTGAATTCCCGCGTGGCATCGTGCAGGGCGAAATGCCACCGATCTTCGTCATCGGTCCCGAGGGCGAGGCCCAGATCGCCAACACTCGCATCCATCAACACATCTTGATCGTCGATCGCCTGTTCGGCGCAGCTGAATTGCGCCTTGGCGCGGGCGACAAGCAGCAGACCGTCAGGATTGCCCGTACTGATGGGAGGCCGCAATCATGAGCGATACCGATACCAATGCCGCCCCGATGCACCTGCGCGCCGAACCCCCGCGCGTTACGCGCCTGTCGCGCAAGATGCTGGTGAGCGTCGCCGCCGTCGCCATGGTTGGTATCAGCGGGGTGCTGATCTATGCGCTCCAGACCCGCGCCCCCGGTGATGGCGGCGAGGAGCTTTACTCCACTGCCAATCGCCAGACCGCAGACGGCCTTGCCGGCCTGCCGCGCGACTATACCGGCCCCGTCCTAGGGCCGGCGCTTCCCGGCCAGCCCGTCGCGCCGCCGGTCGTTCCGACGCCCGGCGTCGACGAGGCCGAACAGCGGCGGCTCGCTGAAGAGGAGGCCGCACGCCTTAGCACCGTCTTCTTCCAGTCGCGGCAAGGTTCGACGGGTGCTGCGGCGCCCGGTACAATGCCGGGGCTTGCAGGCCTTGATCTTGGCGGGGCCGGCGCGCAGCCCACGACCGCGCAGGATCGCCAGCTTGCCTTTCTCAACGCGGCGGCCGACCGCCGAACTGTGACGTCCGACCGTGTGACGCCTCCGGCGTCGCCCTTCGTGCTTCAGGTCGGTGCGGTCATCTCGGCGGCCCTCATCACCGGCATCCGGTCCGATCTGCCGGGCCAGATCACGGCGCAGGTCACGGAGAACATCTATGACAGCCCGACCGGCAGCATCCTTCTCGTGCCGCAGGGCACCCGGCTCATCGGTCAATATGATAATTCCGTCGAGTTCGGGCAGCGCCGCGTGCTGCTTGTCTGGAACCGTCTAATCCTGCCGAACGGCCGTTCCATGGTGCTGGAACGCCAACTGGGCGCAGATCCACAGGGCTTTGCCGGACTGGAGGATGGTGTCGATTACCACTGGTGGGATCTCGCCAAGGCCGCAGCACTCTCGACACTTCTCGGCGTCGGCGCGGAACTCGCCACCGACGACAATGACCGCCTGATCCGCGCCATCCGCGATGGCGCGCAGGACACGATCAACCAGGCCGGCCAGCAGATCGTCCAACGCCAGTTGCAGGTCGCGCCGACCCTGACCATTCGTCCCGGCTTCCCGGTCAGGGTCATTGTTACAAGAGATTTAGTTCTCGAACCCTACAGGAGCTGAATATGACCAAGCTGAAACTCGGCCCCATCGCCGACGAGAAAACCGTAAAGGTGACGGTGGAGCTGGCTGCAGCGCTCCACCGCGACCTCACCGACTATGGCCGCCTCCTGGCCGAAGGCGGTGCGCCAATCGAGCCCGCCATGCTCATCGTCCCGATGCTGGAGCGCTTCATCGCCACGGATCACGGCTTCGCCAAATCATCATTATCGAAAACCAGTATCCACCTGATTGCATTAAGGAACAGGTGACTTTGACCGTGTTCACAGGTAATCCTAGCGTCGGCCGTAACGGCCTTCTCTAGGGAGACTCCATGAAAAAGCGATTGAACGAACAGGTATTGAAGCGCGGGGATGTGATCCTGACGACTAGCGACGCGACGGGAGACGGGGTACATTCGGCGAATACACAACGCTGTATTCGCTCTTCGCCTTGAGGGCGGATTGGAACCCTCCACAGCAATTAAAATCTGCAACTATGTCCAAGAGCGCATCGGAAGTGAGTATGCTACATTAGAAGCTGGTAGGGCGTGGCAGGGGCTGGGAAAAAAAGGAACACCCAAACAGTTCTGTAGTCGTCTCGTTGCGCAGGCTTACGCGGCCAACGGCTTCGATCTCGTCAAGAATACCGATTTTGCACTCCTAAGGATCTACTGAATAGCGCGAAGCTAGTCGAAGTCGCCGATGCTACCGTGGATGTCACGGACGAGGAATTTCAGGCTTGGCAGGCGCATCCTAGCGGCTTAGACCTGATGAGGCAGTCGACAAACCACATCCTGAATGGCGCTCGGAAGATCGATAAAAATATCCAGCATCTTAGCGACGTCGACAAACTCGTGCTGGAGCATTCCGAGCACGACGAGCTGATCATGCAGCTCTATGTCGAGTCTGGCTTCCTTCATGTTTGGAAAGTCGATCACGAGATCAACCCGTGGCACTATAATGCGAAGCTCATGGAAGATGTGGGCAGTCTGCAACCTGATGGTGTTCGGTGGTATTGCAAGGACACCCTATCCGAGGGGTCTCGTACAGATAATAGATACCTAAAGAATGCAATGACCTACCAATACTATCAGTCTATGAGGTCGAGAAAGACAATCGCGATGCTCGCGGCATTTTATCGGATGCTGGCGGAGCAGCATGCTGATCGTCTCGATATCGCAGAGGATTGGCTCGCTCGTCATCCGGATTAAAAACGACGGACATGCATTATAATTCTTGTGCAGCGCATATCGAGGCAATCTTGCAGTTTATTCGAGGAATGACCGGTTGCTATGGAACTCACACTGCATTTGGTTGCAATCGGAACTTTTCTCTCCCCTGTAAGATCCACCTTTGGGTTCGGCACTTGATCTCGGTTACTACGATCCCAATACGGGATCCTGTTCGCTTTTTCAAAGTACTTACCGGAAAACTTGACACTCCCTGATACGGTGGATGACGTTTTGGGGAGAAGAGTATAGTGTGAAGAAAGTACAGCATGAAATGTATGCCGTTAGGGGGGCGATTTTGAAGATTTACGCGGTGTATATTGAGAATTTTCGAGGCATCAGTTCAACTAAATTGCTTCTGCCCGATCACGCCGTCCTCATCGGCGACAACAACACTGGAAAGTCCTCCGTGCTTGAAGCCATAGATCTTGCGCTTGGGCCGGATCGACTGAACCGCCGGCCTCCTGTTGACGAGCACGATTTCTATGAGGGTAAATATCTGTCGGTGGATCCGGCTCCGGCCGAAGAGGGCGCAGCGCCAGCAGAGCCGCAATCCGCCCCGCAAATTACTGTCGAGGTCACGATCATCGGGCTGTCGGAGGAACAGGAAGCCCGGTTTGGCGGCAATATCGAGTGGCTCAATGTCGAGACGGGGGATTTCTTCACGGAAGCAACTCCCGCAGGCGTGGATGCTGCGAACATCAAGGCTGCGCTGCGCGTCACCTTCATCGGAGCATATGACGCGGATGAGGACGATTTTGTCGGCAATACCTATTACGCGCGCAGTCTGACGGAGGAAGAGACTCCGGTGCCCTTCTCCAAGAAGGACAAGCAGCATTGCGGTTTCCTCTTCCTGCGCTCGCTGCGCACGGGTTCGCGTGCGCTCAGCCTAGAGCATGGAAGCCTGCTCGACATCATCCTGCGGTTGAAGGAGATCCGGCCGCAAATGTGGGAAGGCACGATCGGCACGCTGGCAGCGTTCGATGTTGCGAGCGATCCCACAATCGGCATCTCGGGCGTACTGGAGAGCATCGACAAGTCGCTGAAGAAATATGTGCCGCGGGAATGGGGCGTAAAGCCCCATCTCAAGGTCTCAAACCTCACGCGCGAGCATCTGCGCAAGGTTGTGACGGCGTTCATCGCCACCGGCGATGGTGCCCATGCCGCGCCCTTCTTCCGGCAGGGCACTGGCACCATTAACATGCTGGTGCTGGCGATGCTGTCGCAGATTGCCGAGGACAAGCAGAACGTTATCTTCGCCATGGAGGAGGTCGAGACCGCGATCCCGCCCTATGCCCAGAAGCGGATCGTTCATGAGCTGCGCAAGCTGGCGTCACAATCGATCGTCACTTCGCACTCGCCCTATGTCCTTGAGGAATTCAAGCTCGACGAAACGGTGATCCTGTCGCGGGCGAATGACGGGATGCTGAAACAGTCGCAGATTGCGCTACCCGACAGCGTGAAGCATAAGCGCTATCGCCAGGAATTTCGCACGCGCTTTTGCGAGGGCCTGCTGTCCCGCCGCGTCCTCATCGCCGAGGGCGCGACCGAGGCGAGCGCCTTTCCGGTCGCGGCCCGCCGGCTTTCTGAACTGAGCCCGGGTGTCTATGCCTCGCTCGAAGCTCTCGGCATCTGCATCATCGATGCGGGCACCGAGTCGCAGATTGCTGATCTGGCTGGGCTTTATAAGGGCTTGGGCAAGCGGACGTTCGCGCTGTGTGACAAGCAGACCGACCCGGCAAAGGCCGCTATCGAAGCCCAGGTCGAACGCCTGTTCATGCATGAGGAAAAGGGCATCGAAGATCTCATCCTCAAAAACACGACCCAGGCCGCGCTTGAGCGCTTTTCCGATGCGCTCGACTGGCCGCAGCACCTGTTGCAGAAGTTCCCCGACCCGAAGGCCAACCTGATCGTCGCGCTGAAGGAGTATTTCGGCTGGGCAAAGGGCAATTGGGGAATCGCGGATTTCCTCGGCCAATGTTCCGAGGCTGAGATCCCGTCGTGGATTCGCGAGGCCTGTGTGACCCTCAAGGCACTCTGCGATCCGCCGCCCGCGCCGCCGGCCCTTCCGCTGGGGAAGGGCGACAACGCTGCCGACGAGCCCGGCGAATAGAGGGTCGAATGTTCTATCTGACTCCCGCGCAGAAGGATGTTCTGAAGGAAGACGGACATCAGCTCGTCGTTGGCGGCCCCGGCTCCGGCAAGACCACCGTGTCCATTTTGAAGGCGGCGAAGATTGCCCGCGAAAAACTCAGACCGGGCCAGCGCATCCTGTTTCTGAGTTTTGCGCGCGCAACGGTTTCGCGCGTCTTCGAGGCGATCGACGAAGAGCAGTCCGTCACAAAGGAGGAGAAGAAGCGGATCGAGGTCGACACGTATCACTCCTTCTTCTGGCGCCTTCTCAAGGCGCACGGCTATCTGGTCGGGTTTCCGCGCCGGATGGCAATTCTGACACCACCAAACGAGGCGATCGCGCTGTCGGCGATTCGCAGCGCATTCAAGGCGCCGTCCAAGCTCACTGAGGAGGAGAAGGCTCAGAAAGCCGCGCTTGAGATTGCCGAGCGGATGCGGCTTGCGACCGAGGAAGGTAAAATCTGCTTCGACCTGTTCGCGGAGCGAGTGGCTGTCCTGTTGCATGGCTCCGCCAAGGTTCGCAACCTTGTGTCGACCATGTATCCGTTCATCATCCTCGACGAGTTTCAGGATACCAGCGCTCAGCAGTGGCACGTGGTCCAGGCGCTCGGGAAGAGCAGCACGCTAATCGCTTTGGCCGATCCAGAGCAGCGTATCTTTGATTTTATTGGCGCGGACCCGGAGCGTCTCGACCACTTCAGGGAGGCTTTTAAGCCTTCCGAGCACGATTTGGCCGGGGACAACCATCGCAGCAAGGGGACAGACATTGCCTTGTTCGGCAACCACCTCCTTACCGGCAAATTTCGGGAAGAAGCGTATCAGGGCATGGACTACGAGGGGTTTGCCTCGAATCCTAATCAGGCTTTCGCCTCGCTTGTCGCTCAGGTTCTGAAAGCGCGTAAGCGGCTAATCGCGACGGGCAGCCGGGACTGGTCGCTTGCGATTCTGGTGCCGACTAAGCGTATGACTCGGCTGGTCTCCGACAAACTGCGCGAGCCCTTGGGCAACGTGCCTCCGATCTCGCATACGGCCGTCGTCGACATGGAAGGCCCGATCCTGGCGGCGGAGGTGATTGCCTTCCTTCTCCAGCAGCGAAGTCACGCCGGCTGCTTTGACGAATTCGTCGATGTGCTTTGCAGCTATTTCAGCGGTCGAGGGGGCCAGTCGCCGACGAAGGGCGACCTGACGGAAGCTATGCGATTCCGCTCGGCGCTCGGCAAATGGAATGACTGCCTTGCGAAGGGAAAGGCCGTTCCGGCGAACAGCGTCTTGCAAGCCACGTTCGCGGTCCATGAGGCTGCAACGGCTATTGCGCTGACTGGACAGCCTGACGGCGACTGGACTGCCATTCGAGCGGTGCTTGATGCTGGGGCCTGCACTCGGCTCGCCGAGGTTGCGAAGGAGGCGCGCAACGTCCGGCTTCTCGAACGCGGAACGCAGCTCCGGCAAAGCCTGTCGCAGGATTGGCGTGATACCGGCGGATACAAGAACGCTCTGGCGGTCACTCGCCAAGCATTCGTGCAGGAGTATTTCGCGACTGCTCACAAGCCGGAGACGGGTGTCGTTGTGATGAACATGCATAAGGCAAAGGGGAAGCAGTTCGATGAGGTCATCATCTTCGAAGGATGGCCGAAGCGCTACAAGGGTGAGATCGTCGGTAACCCGGATCGTATTGTGGGCGGCAACGTCCGCGCGGGGGCGATGATGCAAGCCCGCCAGAACCTCCGCGTGAGCGTGACGCGCGCGAAAATCCGCACGACAATCATGTCGCCCAGCGACGACGTTTGCGTCCTGCTTATCCCTGTCGAGTAGAGCTAGGTTGCGGAGGCTGCGTGCGCCCAAGAAGATGAGCGAGGTTAGATGTGCGTTTTACCTCCTACGGTGTCAGGTATGACGGTCATTATCGGCTAGAGTGTTGTACCGTTTGTCGGTGTGCATATGTTGAAAGGCGCGATCTTCTGTCTCTTAAACGCTGCTAGATCGCAACTTTTAGCGAATGTCGGTATAGGTAGTTGCGTGCCCCCGCAACCAGATGCAACTTAAAACCTTCAATAAATTCAAATAATTGGCTGGTAGACAGAGCCTACGAAACGCGCCAAAATCTCGTTTTATAAGACATATCAGTACTTTAGCTGAAGCAGGTTCAAATCGGGGGTAACGAACCGCGCAACCATACACAATGCATTGTTTTTGTATGTGGAGATGATAACTGACATTGTTCAAGTAAGCACATAAAAAACAAAATTCATTATGGCATAAGCCTCTTGAGTGATTGCTTGGTAGTCATTTCCGTAATTCGTATTTCATCCTAATTTAATGATCTTTCAGAGATTTTGAGTGATATCATTGAAAAGATGTGTATTTTACTCATATTTATTGGTGGTCTTTTTCAGCTTTAATCAATTATAATTGGTAAATTTGAAACGGCTTTTGGAACCGCATTTATGATGGTGGACAAGCGTGTTGGTGAACCTTTCTATCTATCTGGGCTATGGTATTCATGAGGTAATATAAGTTGAGTTATTCTGAAAAGAACCTCAGGATATATCTGGACCATCGTGTCGAACTGATTGACTATGCCACAGCTATCGTAGGCGATCGCTCGCAGGGCGAGGATGTTGTTCAAGAAGCGTTCCTTCGTCTGAAATCATCAGCTGTGGATCGATCACTAGATGAACCGGTACGCTATCTTCGTCGTATCATTCGTAATCTTGCAATCGATTGGATAAGACGTTCTGGTATCGAACGACGGCGATATGACGACAATGCGGATTTTGAGGCCGTGGCTGAGGATCGGCCTTCACAGGAAGACATCTTAGCGGATCGGGATGAATTACGCATCGTGATCGATGCTATGGAGGAGTTGCCTGAGCGAACGCGAATAGCTCTCCATATGCACCGTTTCGAAGGGTGTAAGCTGAAGGAAATCGCCAGCCATTTAGGCATCTCAGTCGCACTTGCTCATGCCCTTGTTTATGAGGGATTGCAACATTGCCGTAAACGGCTTTTGATATGAAACTTAGCCATATGAACCAGTTGTTGAAAAAAGAGCGTTGTCGATCGTTCTTTATATAGATGCGTTATTTCAATTGATTGGTTAGCAAGCTATCAAAGCGCCGTAAGTTCTTTCGGGAGACAGACTCATTAAATCGAATGCACCATCAGAAAAAGCCAGTAGGGAAGCACTTCATTGGTTGATAGCTCTTCAGGAAGCCCCTGACGATGCGGATTTGCAAGCTCGTTTTGATGCTTGGTGCAAGAGTAATTCCGAAAATCTGCCTGCATGGAATGAAGCACAATATGTGTGGAATACTGTGGGCATGGCTGGTCAAGCTTCCGACGATATGATGGCAAAAGCTAATAGGTCTCAGTCACATAACCGATTGACATCTTCGCGGGCAAAATTTCGCCCGCGCAATATTGCTGCATTAGCGGCAGGTGCATTGTCTGTCTGTATGGCCATCATTTTCCTGCCTGCAATCAGTATATGGCTGGCAGCTGACTACTCAACTGCCACTGCCGAAATGCGTCAGATAGCTTTGGAAGATGGAAGTGTTGTCCATCTAGGCGCTGATAGCGCAATTGAGGTTGCCTTTGAGCCGCAAACGCGGCTCATTCGCCTATTGACCGGAGAAGCTTATTTTGAAGTTGTGCCTAATAAGAATAGGCCATTTAAGGTGGAGGCATCGAATGTTGAAACAACAGTTCTTGGCACAGCTTTTGATGTAAAGCTGATTGCCGGTGGAGTTGCTGTCGCTGTGAACCATGGGCGCGTGGGAGTTGCGAGTGTAGGAGCGGATCAAGCACTTGGTGCGCCTTTGGAAGCTGGTGACTGGCTGAGGATTTCCCGCAATGGTGAGGTTGAGCGCGGCAATGACGCTCCAGAGCTCGCCGGTGGATGGCGTAGCGGTATGCTGGTGGTTAAAGACTGGCCAATTGCTGATGTCATCAGCGAACTTCGTAGGCACTATAAGGGTAAGATCATATTAGCTGATGGGAATCTCGGCGAACAACGAGTTACAGGTGTTTACGATCTTAAAAATCCGATCGATGCACTTGGTGCTGTTGCACAGGCGCATGGTGCTCAAATGCGTCAAGTTAGTGGATTTTTGACGGTCATTAGTCGTTACTGAAATCGAATAATGAATTTTTTTTAAAACTTGAGTATTTTTGTCTGAAAATAACCCCGCCTGTTTCGTTCTTTATGTGAGAGGGTTTTTGGCGATGTGATCGCATCGCCCCTCGTACTGAAGATGAAGGGGTTTTGAGAATGTCGAGCAAGGGAATTGTTAGACGGGTTTTTGTCAGCGCATTATGGATGAGCACAGCGCTGGCAACGATAACGATCGCCTTGCCGGCAAAGGCGCAGGAGTTTGCCGCCCCAGCATTAAACTCAGAAAATAAAGATTTTAATATTCGCCCCCAGTCTCTTCAGAATGCTCTTACACTTTTTGGTCAGCAAGCCGGCATTCAGGTATCTGTAGATGCTGCGGCATTGCGAGGTCTTTCCTCAGCTGGTGTTTCAGGTTCACTGACGCCTAATGCTGCCATTGGACGTTTACTGTCGGGCACAGGCCTGAATTATCACTTCGGTAGCCCAAAAACAATTCTCATTACGAAGGCAGGCACTCAAGGCGAAAATATTTCTGCTGATGGTTCCATTTTGCTTCAAACAATCACTGTACAAGCACAAGGTGGAGCGACAACCGAAGGCACGAATTCTTACACAACACGCTCAATGGCGACTGCTTTGAAACTGCCGATGTCGATCAGAGAAACGCCGCAGTCAGTTTCTGTGGTCACCCGAAAGATGATTGATGACAAAGATTATCTGACACTCGATCAAGCACTGGCTGATACGCCAGGGATAACCACAAAAATCGGTGCATCAAGTGTTCGCCATGAATATTGGTCGCGAGGGTTAGAAATCGACAATATTCAATATGATGGCGTTTCTAACAATGTTCATTATTTTGCCCGCGATAGCGATGGTCAGGATGATATGGACATGTATGATCGGGTCGAGGTCATTAAGGGGGCGGCAGGGCTGACCACAGGCGCGGGCAATCCGTCTGGTGCAATCAATCTTATACGCAAGCGCCCTCTTGATGAAGAAAAGGCAACAATTACCACGCGAGCCTCATCATGGGGCAATGGACGTGGTGTTATTGATTATTCCCGACCTCTCAATGAAGAAAAAACCGTGCGCGCCCGTATCGTTGGCGCATTCGGTGCTGGCGATAGTTACAAGGATTATTATTCCAACCGCGATGGCCTGTTTTACGGAACCATCGATGCTGATCTGACTGAAGATACGACATTAAATATCGGCTATAGTTATCAGGATCAAAAAATCGACGGATTTGACTGGGGCGGCTTGCCGGCACGACCAGATGGTTCTTTTTATAATTTCAGCTCTTCTACATTTCTTGGACATGAGTGGGACTATTTGAACCGTCGTCAAAATACTTTGTTCCTTGATCTTGAACATCGTTTTGATAATGGCTGGAAATTGAACGTCGATGGACGCGCTGCCTGGTCGAGAGCTGATATGCGTGGTGGCTACACTTGGTGGATTGGCGATAATCTTTGGTTTTACCCGGGGCGTTTCCCTTACGAAAACGATGTTTACTCATTTGATGTCAATACTTCAGGGCCGGTAGAACTCTTTGGCAGAGAGCATGATTTCGTTTTTGGTGTTAATGCATCCAGAACCAAACTGAGCGTCGGTGTTTCTAACTATGATGCTTGGATCATGGATCCGACCAATTGGGATCCGAGTGCTGATCCTGAGCCTGATGCTATTGCTTTAACCAGCGGAAGTGAGGAAAAGACGGATCAGCTGGGTGCTTATGCCTCTGCACGCTTTAGTCTCACCGATGATCTTAAGCTGATTACCGGCGGCAGGATATCATGGTGGAAGTGGGATCAGGAAATGACCACTTATAAGACGGGAGCGACAACATATTCCGATTATAGCGCCAATGCGAATTTCGTGCCCTATGTCGGCCTTGTTTATGATGTCGCGTCTGATCTGACCGTTTATGCCAGCTATACCGGTATTTTCAAACCGCAGAACTACTATGGCCGCGATGGTCATTTGCTTGATCCGATCAAAGGCACCAATCTTGAGGCCGGTGTTAAGGCGGATTTTCTGGATGGTCAACTTTCTGCCACTGCCGCGGTGTTCCGTACCAAACGTGACAATGTCGGGCAAAAAATTATTGGAATTTCCTATTGTAATCCTCTCGCAAGCAGCTGCTACGAAGGTGTTGACGGCGTCGAAACCAAAGGTATCGAGTTGGAAATGCGCGGCGCTATCACTGATCGCTGGAACATGATGGCAGGCTACACTTATGCCGTGTCTAAATATACAGAAGGCAGTCTGGATGGTCAGCGTTTTAATACGACCCAGGCACCGGAACATGTATTCAAGCTCTATACGTCTTATTCCTTCCCGGACGAACATTGGACGATTGCCGGTGGTGTGCGCGCGCAAAGCAAAATCTATTCCAAAACCCAAACTGTTGACTTGAAGCAGGGGGCATTTGTCGTTGCTGACGTGATGGCTAAATATGACCTGACTGAGAAGACGGCGATCCAATTCAACGTCAATAATATTTTTGACAAACGTTACTACACGTCAATTGATCCGACTGTAGGGCTGAATAATTGGATGGGTGCGCCACGTGAATTCAGGCTGAACCTGAAACACACATTCTGACTTGTTGCCTGATGCAGCAGGCTGCATCAGGCTTCAGATGACGTTGGCATTATGAAGCTTATCTTACTCACATATCTGGCTCTTCTGGGATATGGAAGTTATGGCGCTGCTTGGGCAGACGCCAGTTTTCCGCTCGTGGTGAAACATGGCCTGGGGTCAACTGTAATTGAAGCTCCGCCCGAGCGCATTGTCACTCTGGGATGGAGCGGAGAGGATTCCCTGTTAGCCCTTGGTGTGACACCGTTGGCAATGCCTCGTTACGGCGCTTTCCCAAGCGGGATATTTCCGTGGAATGAAGAAAAACTGAAGAGCACACCAGTTCTTCTTAATTTCGGCATTGATTATGAGGTCATCGCTGCGCTCAAGCCGGATCTCATTCTCGGTGTTTATTCCGGCCTCAATCAGATGTCCTATAAGCGCCTTTCGTCGATTGCACCAACGGTCGCATATCGTTCCGGGCCATGGCGCGCTGATTGGCGTGAGCAGATGACGATCACCGGCGAAGCACTCGGCAAATCTGATAAAGCAGAAAAGCTTGTTGAAGGGGCGGATGATTTTCTTGTGAAGCTTGGAAAGTCTTATCCTGAATTGTGGGGCAAGACATTTACGTTCGGCACATATTTCTCCGGTTCCGGCAATCTTGTCGTTTATTTGCCCTCTGATCCCCGTGTGGAGGCCTTGCGGCTGATGGGACTGAAACTTTCAGCCGGAGTGGAAGCCCTTGGCAAACAATATCCTCATGAGTTTTCAACGTCTGTAAGCCTTGAGACAATCGACAGCGTCGACGCGGATATTCTCATTCTTTGGTTTGCAGATGATGCGCGTGCGGCGCTGGAAGCGCAGTCGCTTTTTCAGGCACTGGGCTCAGTAAGACGTGGATCTTATGTGGCGCTGGAAAGTCCGGTTGAGCTTTGGGCCACGTCTGCGCTGAGTGTTTTATCAATACCTTATGGTTTTCAAAGTTTTGCAAGGCGGCTGGCGGATGCCGCAAGATTAAAGAAGGATTAGATGATTGAGTGGTCGTGTTGCGGTTCAAAAAAAGACAGACACCGTGTCTGATCCCATACCCTATGTCTATGATTGCTTCTGGGCGGATGTCGTTTCTTTTGAAGAAATAACACCCTCGATGACAAGGTTCATTTTCAAGGTTGAAGACGGGGAACGTTTTATTTCCAGCGGCTGCCCTGATGAGTGGGTGAGGCTGAGTTTTCAGCCAAATGCTGATACGCCTTTGACTTTGCAAGTTCGTGATGAGAACGGCAAATGGAGATGGCCGGATGGAGCTGAGCCATGTCCGGATCGTCCCTACACTGTGCGTCACTGGGATGGTTTTCGTTATGAAATGACAATTGATATTGTTGCTCATGATAGCGGGCTTGCCACCGAATGGGCAAGATCAGCACGCATCGGCGATCGCATTGGTGTTTGCAATCCCGGTGGTCGTTTTCGCATGCCAAAGCAAACAGATTGGTTGCTGATGGTAACAGATATTACTGGTTTGCCAGCTGTTGCTAGGGTGATGGAAGAATTACCATCCGACTTTGCTGCGTATGTTCATGTTGAAATACCGTTGGAAGAAGATCGGCAGTCTTTGAAAACGCAGGCGGAACTTGATCTGACTTGGCACATTACCCATACAAAAAGAACGGGCGGGACGGAGCATTCAAGACTTGCGGCTATCGCGGCCGGTATTACAGCACTGCCAGAGGGCAATGGTTATATTTATATCGCTGGTGAAGCAAAAATGGTGTCGCAAAGCCGTAAGCATTTTCGCGATACGCTTGGCTTCGACAAAAACTGCATTGAGGCTATCGGCTATTGGATTGAAGGCCAGTCGCGCGGATGAGGCGGGACTTCATAAGGTCTGATATCGTGCCATCCACCACCGGACGTCAGGCCACTTCCGTTCTTTTGTGCGGTGTTGTTTTGCTTGCTTGTATATCAGTCATCAGCCTTCTTGTGGGTGCCAGACTGATTTCACCTGAAAGGATGTTTCAGGCTTTAATCGCACCCGACCCGTGGTCGTTTGATCATATTGTGCTGGTGGAATATCGCTTGCCGCGAACCCTGCTTGGTATCCTCTGCGGGGCTGCCTTTGGCGTGTCTGGTGCATTGATACAGGCTGCAACCCGCAACCCGCTCGCAGACCCGGGAATATTAGGTGTCAATGCAGGGGCAGCATTCGCTGTGACGCTGGCAGTTGGCGTGCTTGGTTTTCATTCCATCGGTGCATATCTCTGGTTTGCCTTTTTAGGTGCAATTGTCGTTACACTTGTTGTTTATGCCTTGGGTACGAGCGGTCGTGATGGGGCGACACCCGTGCGGTTGGTATTGGCTGGTGTTGCTTTATCAGCGGTTCTTGGCGGCATCGGTTCTTTAATCACATTACTTGATCCGCAAACATTTAATGCCATGCGTTTTTGGTCAATCGGTTCCATTGCTGGACGTGATATGGGCGTGGTTGTAACCGTTGCTCCATTTATCGGGATCGGCTTGGTAATTGCGCTTATCGCTGCAAGATCTCTGAATGCCGTGGCGCTTGGGGACGATCTGGCTCATTCGCTCGGAGCCAATATTCTGCGCGCACGAATACTGACACTGATTGCGGTGACATTGCTTGCAGGTGCAGGTACGGCTGCTTGTGGCCCTATTGGTTTTATCGGCCTGATGGTGCCGCATGTGGTGCGATGGTTTACCGGCCCCGATCAACGGCGGATTATTCCTCTGACGATGCTTTATTCTCCGGTTTTGGTGTTATCAGCGGACATAGTGGGACGTCTCCTTCTCCATCCAAGTGAGCTTGAAACCGGCATTGTCACGGCTTTTATTGGTGCGCCAGTTTTAATCCTGTTGGCGCGGCGCAGACAAGCGAGCGGCCTATGAGTGGCACTCAGTCTTCTCGTATTAATTTTGGTCGTTCTGTGCATAGTGTGCGCAGCTTTGGCGGGCATTTATCGGTTCGGCTGGATACGCGCTCATTATTTATTTGTCTCGCGCTTCTGGTTCTGTCGGTTTGCGTTACTGTTTTTTCGCTGCTGAGTGGTAAATATCCGATCACGCTGACTGATATATTACGCGCGTTCACAGGGGATGGTGACGCTCAGGTGCGGATGATTGTCATGGAATGGCGTCTTCCCCGCATTGCTCTGGCTTTTTTGCTGGGCGCTGCACTTGCAATGAGCGGTGCTATTTTTCAGAGTTTAACCCGTAATCCTCTCGGATCGCCTGATATTATCGGTTTCTCTGCAGGATCTTACACTGGTGCTCTGGTGGTCATGCTACTTTTTTCCGGTGGTTATTATGAGACCGCAATTGGTGCACTTATTGGCGGTATTCTTACTGCAATAGCGGTCTATCTGTTGGCCTATCGGCACGGTGTGCAAGGTTTCCGGCTCATTATTGTTGGCATTGGTGTTGCCGCTATGTTGTCCGCTTTCAATATATGGATGATCCGCGAGGCAGAACTGCAAATAGCGATGAATGCGGCGATATGGGGCGCTGGTTCACTCAATGGTCTCGGTTTTGAGCAGCTTGTACCGGTTTTTATCGCGCTATCCGTTGTTACTCCATTGGTCATCTTTCTCTCGCGCACTATGGCGCAACTTGAAATAGGCGATGATGTCGCCCGTGCTTCAGGGGTCAATGCCAACAGAGCGCGAGTTGCGTTGATGGTGCTTGGTGTGGCGCTGACAGCCATCGTCACAGCCGCAGCGGGTCCGATTTCTTTCATTGCGCTTGCAGCCCCACAGATTGCAAGACGCCTGAACCGCTCAGCTGGAGTGGCGCTCGTACCATCAGCCTTGATGGGAGGGCTTTTGCTGCTGGCTGCGGATTGGGCAGCGCAGCACGCCTTTCGCTCCCAACTCCCAGTTGGTGTTATGACGGTGAGTATTGGCGGGCTTTATTTTGTTTGGCTATTGATACGGGAGGGGCGCAAATGACCAATTCGAAATTCGAGACTGGCCGCCTTCACGCCGATAATGTGTCATTGAGCTATGAAGAGCGCATAATTTCTCAAAATCTATCGGTCTCTATACCAGATGGCTCTTTCACTGTGATCGTGGGGCCGAATGCCTGTGGCAAGTCTACACTTTTGCGCGCACTTTCGAGGCTGCTGTTTGCGTGTGCCGGAAATGTAATGCTGGATGGTAAAAATATAAAGGATCGCACAGCCAAAGAGGTGGCGCGTTGTCTTGGCCTGCTGCCACAAAGTTCGATTGCGCCGGAAGGCATCAGTGTTGCTGATCTGGTGGCACGTGGTCGCTATCCGCATCAATCTTTCTTCAGGCAATGGTCAAAGGCGGATGAAGACGCCGTTATCATGGCGATGGAGGCAACGAGTATTGCAGATCTGTCAGGTCGTCTGGTTGCGGATCTTTCCGGTGGCCAGCGTCAGCGTGTCTGGATTGCCATGGTGCTGGCACAAGACACACCGATTTTATTGTTAGACGAACCGACCACCTTCCTTGATATTGCACATCAGATTGAACTCATGGATTTATTGGCTGATCTCAATAATGAGGGACGCACTATTGTTGCTGTACTGCATGACCTCAATCAAGCTTGTCGCTATGCCTCGCATTTGATTGCGATGAAAGACGGGGCAATTGTTGCAAAGGGCAGACCGTCAGAGATCGTAACGTCGGAGCTGGTTGAGCAGGTCTTTGGCCTGTCATCCATTATTATTCCTGATCCAGTTTCCCATACGCCGCTTATCGTGCCAAAAGGGCGGCATAAGCCTGATGCTGTTGAGAAATTCTGCCGCTTAAAAACGGAGCTATATCGTGCTTGATGACCTGAAACGCTTTGCGATTTACTATAATCCACATCGTTTTTTATTCGTGCTCGATTTTGCATCGGCGGTTGTGGCAGGGCTTTTGGAACTCGCTTTTCCAATTGCCGTGACGTTATTTATTGATCGCCTTTTGCCGACAAATCAGACCGGCATGATTGCGCTTGCCACATTCGGTCTGTTCCTTATCTATCTCATCAATTCCGGGCTCCAAGTGATCGTAACCTATTGGGGACACATGCTAGGGCTCAAAATTGAAACTGAAATGCGTCGCAAAGCCTTTGATCATTTGCAAAAACTTTCCTTCGGGTTTTTTGACAATCAGAAGACAGGCCACCTCGTTGCGCGACTGACCAAAGATCTGGAAGAAATTGGCGAGGTGGCTCATCATGGCCCTGAAGATTTATTCATAGCATTAATGACTTTGATCGGCGCCTTCTTGCTGATGATGTGGGTGCACCAGCCATTGGCACTGATCACTGCGACCATCGTTCCGGCCATTGCTATAATGACCACGATCTACGGTAAACGGATGACGGCCAATTCGCATGCGCTTTATAGTCGGATCGGGGAATTCAACGCGCGCATAGAGGAAAATATTGGCGGTATTCGTGTTGTGCAGGCCTTTACCAATGAGGCTCATGAGCGAGCTTTGTTTGCCGAAAATAACCGTAACTATCTGCTTACCAAACTTGAAGCCTACAGAGTGATAGCCGCATCCATGTCGCTGTCCTATCTTTCGATGCGATTTGTTCAGGTCGTCGTCATGCTGATTGGCGCATGGTATGTTGTGCAGGGTGAATTAACGTCAGGCGGTTTTGTCGGTTTTTTACTTTTGGTGGGAGTCTTTTTCAGGCCAATAGACAAAATCAATTCAATCATTGAGACCTATCCACGCGGTATTGCAGGATTTCAGCGTTATTTGGCATTTCTGGACACAAGAGCAGATATTTCAGATCGGGACACAGCCATTAACGTTGATCGATTGAGAGGGCGCATTGAATATAGCCATGTCTGCTTCGGTTATTCGGTGAATAAATCTGTCTTCGAGAGTTTGAGTTTTTCGATTTATCCAGGCGAGACAGTTGCCTTTGTCGGTTCGTCGGGCGCTGGTAAGACGACAATTTGTTCACTGCTGCCGCGTTTCTACGAGGTGCTTGGGGGTACGATCAAAGTAGATGATATCGACATCCGGGATATGACGTTGCAATCATTGCGTAAAAACATAGGCATCGTTCAACAGGATGTTTTTTTATTCGCGGGCACTATTCGTGAGAATATTGCATATGGTCGGCTTAATGCAACCGAAGCGGAGATTATCGAAGCTGCACAGCGCGCACGGTTGGATGATGTGATTGCAGCACTTCCGGCTGGTCTTGACACGGTCATCGGCGAACGTGGCGTTAAACTTTCAGGCGGACAGAAACAACGCTTGGCTATTGCCCGTATCTTTTTAAAAAATCCACCGATCCTCATTCTTGATGAAGCGACATCGGCACTGGACACGGAGACTGAGCGTGCCATCCAGCAATCTCTTGCTGAATTGGCAGAGGGGCGGACTACATTGATTATTGCACACCGACTTGCGACGCTCGTCAATGCGGATCGCATTTTTGTGGTGGAAGATGGTTCTATTGCTGAAGCGGGTTCGCACGCAGAATTATTGGCAAAACAGGACGGACGTTATCGCCGTCTGCATCTTGCACAAGATTATCCGTGGCGCGCTTAGGTAACCATTCTAATGTGCTTTCTAAGCGATACTGTAGATGATTGATTTTTTGCTATTAATGCAAAATCGGAGTCTTTGATTTTAGTTCTAGAACAAAACTTTAAATCAGGATTGTCAATGAATGTCGGTATCGGTGGTTGCGCGCCCCCGCAACCAAATAGAACCCAAAACCCTCAATCTATTCAATATATTGACTGAGGGTTTTTTGTTGCCCTAAATCCCCCAAAACGCATCAAAAAATCATTCTATAGGCATATCAATGTCTTAGCTAAAACAGGTTCAAATCGGGGGTGACGAACCACGCAACCACATACAATAATTAATGACCGTGATGTGGGAGCAGGGGCAATCCAAAAAAGTATGAACCATCGCGATATATAGACATTTGTCTCGCACTCGATCTTTATTGAGCGTTCATGATAATCGAACGGCAGCTTTGCGGACGGCAGCTGCCGGACCGTAATCGCGCCTATTCCGGACGTTAGCGTAGCATCCACACGCATTCCATAGCGGTCGTTCCGCTTATCATGCATTCAACGTCTGAGAAGGAGTGGTTTACAGAGTGTCCGCTTTCATTCGTCAGGCCGGAGAAGCGGACGCCAAGGGCTTTTCTTTGAAGTTCAGTTTCAACGATACCGCGGAAAGCTATGGCCGCAAGCCCTCCAAAGGTGTGGCCATTGTTACCTTGAACATGAGTGGCTTAAGCTATTTGTCAGTTGATCAAACTAGGGGGGGACAACTATCTTCTCGACTTTGATGCCATCGAAACCACCGTAGCAGAAGTCTTCGTTTTCCGACAGGGCTCGGTAAAGCTTGGCTAACCAGTAGTTCGGTCCAGCGACTTCCTGGAAGTCCGCTGCCAGTTCGCTCAATTTTTCGACCATCCATACTTGATTATCGGGCGTTGCAATATTGCGATTGTTCGCTGCGTTTATGGCTGAAAATAGAAGATTTTGCGTTTGCCTATCAGGATATCACGCTTGGATTGTAACAAATTGCGGATGATTTTGGTCTGGTCTTGCCAAAACTTGAATTCCATGAGGTGGTCAGTGTCGGTGTCTTAAATAAGTGGCGTATGGTCATTTGCTCTGATGCGGATGTGCCAGAAGGCAGATAGTCTACTTTCTGGCACATCAGAATATGGCGGAGAGCCTTAACGCTTAACTACTTCGCTATCTTCATGGACAATGCGGTAGTTGTCTTGTAGGTCCAGTACATAAGTGAAATTCGAGGTCCCGCTGGATTGCTTGTTGCGGTCAGGACTGGACACTGTGTAATCATAAAGACCGTAGACTGCACAAAGGCCATTTTCACATTTGGCTTTCAGCGAGCTTTCATCAACGACAAAACGTCTGACCGGCCAGCGGCTGAAATAGCTGTTTTTATCCTGCAAAATTTCTGCTTTGGGGCGCCGTTTTTTGAAGTAATCGACAGTATCGGCGTAATATTCATTCACGAATGCCATCGCATCATCATTATTGGCACTGCCAGTCTGGATCATGAGGGCGGCAACATTCATGGCCTTATCCTCATCATTCATTGCCGGCATGGCGCTTGGCGCATTGTGCTGTTGCTGAGGATTGGCATTGGCATCACTCGGGCGGGCGGCTTGTTGCGGTGCCTGAGCCGGACTAACATGACTTGGTGTAGTAACATTGCCGCTATTGGGCTGAACCGGTTGCACTGAGGCAACTTGGGTTTCACCGGTGCGATTGATACCGTATTTCACCACTTCCTGCGGGCTGAAATAATACATATCCTTGGCTGGTGTGCTGAACATAATGCCCAGCACATCGGCTGATACGCCATATTTTGGCAAAGTCGCCACAATATCCGATACGCCAAATTGCGCTTGTTCTCCACTGAGTTCCGGTGCGGAAATCTGGTGAACGCCAAGACGGCCATCGGCAACACGGTTTTTGCCTGCAAAGAACACAAAGGAGCAGGCTGAAGCGCAATATGAATCCGGCGGAATATAAGTATTCATGCCCCGCTCATAGACTTCTTCCGCGATAACCAGCCCGATATGAACCAGACCACCTGGATTGTTGCTCAAAATAAGCGTGTTGACAGCAGGGTTCTCGCGCAATGCTTTTTTAAGATTGAGCAGGTCATTTGCGCCCACCTGACCGGTATAAATGAGAAGCTCAGGCTTATCTGGAAAAAAGAAAAACGGCCCGTAGCGCTCGAAATTGGCTTCTTGCTGTTGTGGTGTCTGTGCACTGACCACAGCAGTGCCGTTGAGTGAGAAGGCGAGGCAGGCACTCGCTAATAATGACTTGTAATTGATCATGATTCCCGTACCCCTCTTATTCCAAGCCGTTCGGATAAGGCTCGATCGCATCGGCCTGTACCCAGCCTTGCGGACAAGATGAAATTTCGCCGTTCTTCAGCTGTTTACAATTTTCCATAGTCGTGCGGTAAGGCTCCGGCAATGGTGCAGAGGCGCGGCATAAAACATTCACACCGTCGCATTTAGCGAACCGATCTATCGGCATTGCCATGACAAAATATTCAGCATCTGAAATACCGGTTTTGGCTGTCGCTTTGATGCAGATGAGCTGATCCTCGGCCAGACTGGCGACTATTTTCTGATCACTGCCGCCAGCGCGTGCGCTGAGCTTGGCAGGCCCGCCATAGATCGCGCCATAATAGGGTGCAACCGCGCAATCACTATGAATGGTCACTTCGTAATTTCCGGCGCTACAGTTAAGCCCCTTAGTATCGCTGCATTGAATGCCGGATTGCTCCAGCAATTCGCTGAGTTTGGCGCCTTCCAGATCGCCTTCTGCTGCATCCGCCTTTGCAGATAATGGCTGCGACAGGCTTAAGGCTGCAACGAGCATCAGACCTGACAAAATTTTAAAGGTGAATCTATTGCTCATAATTGGCATGCCTTTTTCTTATCAAATCCATCGAGAGCCACCACAAGTGCCTTGCCAAATTGCATAGCATTGACGTCGCATCCTGCAACAGCAACCATTGCGCCGCCTTTGTCTTCATCGGTGATGTCGCCATGAACAAAGGTTTGCAGCGACGCAGAATTTGTTCCATTGACCTGTAAAGCCTGAAAACGCAACGGATCAGCTTTACCGCTATCAATCAGGATCACTTTGCCTGTGGCTTGGGGAAGAAAATCGGCCAGATAAATGGTACAGCCTGTATTCGCTTCCGTTACTGCGCATAGGCTCGCATAATTCTGAAACAGATAATCCGGCATCAGCGTAAAAGCATTGCGTGTTATCTGCTGGATTTCCTCATTGTCCGGCACAAAAACCGCCTGCTCAATGAGCTGATCGCGCAGTTTAAGCCCCTGTGTAGGCGTGATGACTTGTTCCGGTACGGATAGTGGTTTGGATTTTTCAGGGAGCAGCGTGCCCAGAAGTTTTCCAAGCTCAGGCTTGTCGACAACAGCTTCTCTTAAGGTTTTAAGGGCATCGGCACCGGGTTGCCCCCATTTCATCAGCTGCTTGACACTATTTTCGGTAAAGCGCGCATCTCCCGCCAATGCCATGCTCACCTGCTGCTGTGCAGCAACACGTAACGGAGACAGTGCATCCGTCAAAGCCAGAGCAAAAATGCAGTAGACCGGAAGCACCATGACAAGGTTGATGCAGCGTAAACGCTGTGCCCATGCTGCGCCTCCGGTTAGCGCCCACAGATAGGCAAAACCATATATAAGCCCGATGGCTGTCAGGTAAATGAATGTAACATCAACCGGCACCAGCCCGAAACTTTGATAATCACCATAAAGCAGCCATGCGGCGCGGCATCCGAAAGCCAAAAGAGCAAGCACAGCAATCTTGCCGAGCTTGTCATATCCGCCTTGCAGGCGCTCTGTTTCATTGCGTTCGGCAATGATGGTGGCAATAATTGACCAGCTCAGCATTGCCCACAGTGTAAGGCTGATCGAAAATTGGGAGTCATTGTCCGATTCAGTGCCAAAAAACACGATCAGCATCATCATTGCCATGAGTGGTAACAATAACTGCGGCCCTACCAGATGCGCAATGAAGCGCGATCTTGGCGATATAAAAGATGGCTCAAGCCGATCTGTTAATATGGCAACCACACCGGCTATCGCGCCGCCAATGAGCCATGGAAAAAAGCGCATCAGTTCGGGATCGGCAATATCTGTACCGATGCCCGAGGCTGTGGAATAAATAGCGACCCAAAACAGGCTGGCAAGCGCTCCGAAGACGCGCCAGCAAATACTCCATGCGGATTGATAGATGAGTGTATAATCAAAATGACGGGTCTGCGCATAGGAAACCCAAAAAGGCAGTGGCAGCAGAATGATCATCAAGAGTGGCGTGGCAACCACTGTTTGCCCTGTAAACTCACCTGTCAGAATACCGTTGGATGCAAAATAAGCAAAAGCCGCAACGAGCAAGCCATTGAAAATAGCACCCGCTATGACCCATGGCAGGCGTATCAATCCCGCAATACCAAGAATAGTTACTGCTGCAGCACCAATGCCGTAGCCGGTAATATTGCTCAAGCCTTGATCAGCTATAAAACTGCTGACATCCAGAAAACCAAAAATGGTACCAAGCACCAGACTGGCTATCAGAATTAAGACAGGTTTTTGCATAAGTATCCTTGATTCGTTATTACAAAATGCAAATGCTTAATGTATACGCCCTATGTGTCAATCTTAAGCACACTAACTCAAGTATATAAATTTCTTTATTTTGTGGTTTATCTTCATGAGAAATAAAAGCCTTTTTACTTCCTTTTTAACACTGTTGGCACTCGGCGGCGGGCTATCAGTGGTTGATACGGCGCCTGCATTCGCTGCGCCTAATTGCTCGGGTGAAACATTCATTTCTTGCAATGTCGCCAAGAATAAGCATCTCCAGATTTGCATCGAACCTGCCAATGGCGATGCGGAGCCGAAGTTTACTTATCAATTTACTGAAAAAGACAAAGACGGGCTTTCGTTGTATGAGGATTTTTCCGCCAAAACCGTCTCACCATGGAAAGGTGTTGGCAGAGCCATTAATTCAACTGTTACCTTTAATAATGAGGGCTACAAATATCAGGTGTGGCAGAGCTTTGACCGGCTTGATGAGGAGGCCGAGCTGGAAGCAGGTGTTCACATCTCCAAAGGGGACGAGGATATCGCGTCCTTCACTTGTCAGCGTGATGCGCAAACCAAAATTGCCCCGCTATTCGCGCTTGAAGATGCCATGGAGCAAGCTGGTTGGTGCTATGATTCAGGCAAATTTGAATGGCTGCGCTGTGAGAATAAAAGCCAATAATACTTACACGATACTATAATTTTATTATTGAAAGCTATTGCAGGGTGCTTTACGCAGGCCTGCAGCTTTTATTCGGCTATTTATTGTGGGAGAATTTCTATGTTCTATTCAAGTGTAACAAAAACACTATTTGCGGTCGCTTTATGTTCGACTGTGTTTGTACCAAGTGCCGTTATGGGGCAAGAAAAAGAAAATATGGCAAAAATCGCCGAGTTTGGCGGTGCGATGCATGCCATGGCTGAAGAATGTGGTAGTTATTCTGCTGATCAGCTGAAAGAAATGAAGGCAGGACAGCAATCTGCATCTTCTGCTGGCGGACTTTCATCCGCAGAGTTCGACACAATTTTCACCAAAGGCTATGAAAAAACCAAAGCTAAAATTGCTGCAGGCAGTGCAAGTCAGAAGCAGGCCATGTGCGAACAGATGAAAAAAATGCAGAACTAAGCTCTGCGCATATAAAATTTCGTGCATGTGGCTCTCCTATAGGAGAGCCTGTGCGTATCTTTATCAAGAAATCTGTCGTGGTAGTCAGCGCAAATAGGTGAGTAAGGGCTTAAGATTTTATAACATTTAAAAGATTTGTTTTAATGAAATTGTTGCCTTTTATTGGGTTGTCGTCCTTGGTTAATTATTCTCGATTTCCAATGTATTCGCACAGGCTGAAATGGTATCGGCTACGCCGCTGTTGGCTGTTTATGCTGGAAAATATGTCTATGATGAAGTGGATGGCACGCGTTTTCTGAACCACCCGCAGGTGCGCGCTGCTATTGAAGCCGCAGTTCCGGCTGAGGACGTGCGCGATATTCTTTATACACGTGGTTTTGAGCCAGCGAGTGGTGGTGATGTGAATTGGGGCATGATGATCGCCGCTGACGGGAGTGTGGCTGCGGTTTGCTATGGACAATTTGCAGACAAGAATGCCCAAGAGGCAGCTTGGTATGCAGAGGGTGAAAAAGCTTTTTCACTTGCGATGATGTGTCCATCCGAAGCTTCGGAAATTGAAGCGAGTTTCGGTGATTGGTCTATCGGTTCCATTCTGGGCTAAAATTTTTTCTCAATTGTCAGGCCCTATATTCGCAAAAGAATAACGCATTCATATTTCAGCTTCATATCTTAGGGTGTCTTGCTGGTGCGCGATCTCGCTTATATGATCTGTCTGGTGTTGTAATGATGCAAATTCATGGATTTTGGGTTCACTTTCACTTTCACTTTCACATTCACTTGAAATGATAGGTTCAGTTGGCGCGAAACTGCAAATATCACAAGCGGCGCTACAAACACGCAATCGCATCGAGATCATTTTCGGCCGCTTCAAGGACTGGCGGCGCGTTGCAACCCGATCCGCCGATGTCCGGAGACTTTCCACTCAGCAATCCTCCTCTTCTCATGGCTGTGAAACTCAATGAGACTGGAGTCTAATAGATAAGGCTTAAACTTCAATTGAGAATAAATGTCGGTATCGGTGGTTGCGCGCCCCCGCAACCAAACAAAAAGCTCAAGCTAATAACTTGAGCTTTTTTTTGTACCTAAATTTACCAGAATGCATCAAAATTTCGATTTATAAATTATATTAGTGTTTTAGCTCAAACAAGTTCAAATCGGGGGTAATGAACCCCGCAACCACACACAATACTTAATGGTCGTGATGAAGGGACAATCGTCAGTAGTCCGCTGATTGGTTTGACTCTGAGCACTGAGCCGTATTCGTGATGCAGAAAATCATCGTTTCAGGGGTAGTTGTGTTCTGACCTGGCAAAATAAACTGAGACTTTGTGTGAGATTTCATTTGTCTGATGAAGGTCGCTTATCACTCGCTCCAGAGCTTTCATCTTCACGATCATGTCACTCGGCAAATCTGCATCGTTGTCAGTATGGACCTTATTTACCTCTTCATGAAGAGTGTGCGCGAAGTAGAGTAACTTGGCAGTTATGGAGGTGCCGCCCATTGCAAAGAATATTCGGCTTCATGCACCTTCAGCATTTGAACTATTCGGGTACGAATTTCAGGAGTGAATTTGTTCGTCGTTTTATTTGTCGCAGCCCCTATTTTATCCAGACTTAGGGTTTCCAGAAAAGTCAGTGTGGTTCAACTCAGAATCGACTTACAAATGAAATGTATCGATTATTGTTAATCGAATTGCGTCTTTTCCTTTTGCTGAAGTGTCACAAATCAGGAGCTTTTCTATTGTTTTGCTATAATTGCGCCCGTCGAGAAAACCCGTTTTTTGCTTGTTAATTTTATAGATGACTGATAATCGCTTATAAACATGAGGATAACTCACCACTTTAAGATTTTGGTCATATAAATACGTAAATATGGCTTTTGCCTTCCTACTCGTATGGATATTTTACAAAGCTTAGGAACCATAATCGAAGGTAATTGCGATCAGTCAGGTCGAAAGCTGTTGTTTTTATGAGTGCAAAAACCGAAGAAATTGCAATTTTATATGTTGCTGAGCATGAAAGGCTTGAACGGCAAATTTGCCGTCGGGTTGGATGTCGTGCAACAGCTTGTGATCTTGTCCATGATATATTTTTACGTATTTGGGAAAAAGCGACAGAGCGCACCGGAAACTCGTCTGCTTATTTAACACGCTGTGCACGTAATGCGGCGATAGATCATGTTCGTAGCGAGAGTGCTCGTGCAAATATTCTCAATGGATTTCTGCCTGAACAACTGGCCACGGCACCAGCTACTCCGGATGACATAGTGTGCGCTCGTCAAGATTTATGTAGCATTGATGAAATCCTTGCAGCTCTGCCTGAACGGACACGGCATATTTTTTTATTGAACCGTGTGCATGGCAGAAGTTTTTCTGAAATTGCCGGTGTCATGGGGATTTCGCAACGTGCTGTGGCAAAGCACATAGCAAAAGCTGTTGCCGCCTGTGATGCGATTGCTTAACATTGCGATAAAGAATAGTGGGATTGCGTGTAACAACGCGAAATTTTTTGTTTGTAGTTTTGAAAGCCAATGACCATCATTAAACAGCCATCGATGACTTCCGAGGAAGACACTGTTCGTGCTGCTGCCAGAGCATGGTTTGTAATATTGCTTGATAAACCAACAGCTAAGCAGCAAGCCGAATTCGACTTATGGCTGCAAAGTGATCCGAAGCATTATGAAGCCTACCGCATGGTTGAAGCAAATTGGCATGCCACTGAAAATGCAGGGCAAAGGCTTGCTGCAAATGATGCGGAGCAACTGGCTGTTTATCTTAATGCTATGGATCAGACGAAAAAACAGAAAAAGACATTTAAAGCTCTCTCTGTATTAAGCCTTGTTTTAGTGGCTTTATTAGGGGGTGCAATTTGGCTGGAACGGCCATCTCTGCTTCAGGATATGGTGGCTGATTATACGACACTGAAAGCGGAACGGCGTACCATCATAATGGCCGATGGTAGCACGATATTACTGGATGCAGACAGCGCTTTGGCGGATGAATATACGCATGATGCACGTCGCGTAAAATTGCTGCGGGGGGCTGCGTATTTTGATGTCGTTCCATCGGATATCCCTTTTGTTGTGGCCGCTGCAGATGCTGAAGTGCGTGTTTTGGGGACAGGTTTTGATGTCCGGTTAGATGAGGGCGGTGCTTCGGTAACGCTAGAGCATGGACGTATTGCCGTAACTTCAGATCAACAGACCGATGCAACGATCCTGGAGCCGGGACAACAAGTGCGTTTGAACGCTGGCGGAATAATTGGAGCCGTTCAGCCTGTAGAGCTTGCTGATGCGCTCGCTTGGCGTGACGGGCGTTATATCTTCTACCGTGCACGACTTGCGGATGTTGTGGATGAAATTGCCCGCTATCGGAATGGTCGTATTCTGATCGCGTCCTCGACGCTGGGTGATGAGCTGGTAACGGGAAGTTTTTCATTGTCAGATACGGATGCTGCACTTGCTGCTCTGCAATCCAGTGTGGGGTTTCAGATCAATATCATTGGAAATCGTCTCACAATTCTTCGCCAATAAGAGCCGATTGGGCGGTTTGATTAAAAAATTCAAAAAATTTTGTTTTTTGTGGTTCAGTGATTGCGCCTCTCAACCGTGAACTGTTTAGACGCGCAGAAAACATGACGATTTCAACTGCGCCTAATCGTGTTTAAGGGTAAAGGGGCTGGCTGGTATGGCTGTGTATGGCGCACGTGGTCGGAGTTATGTTTTGGCGACAGCATTGCTGGCGGCAACAAGTGGTGTTTCTATCAATGGTGCGCAAGCACAACAGCAATCGCATGAGCGCCAGTATAATTTTAATATAGCCGCCAAACCGGTCACAAAGGCTGTCAACGATATAGGTCGGATTGCCGGCCTCTCCGTTGCATTTAGTGAAAACAAAGCCATTACAGCTTCCGGCAGGGCAGTGCGTGGTACGATGACTGCTGAAAAAGCGCTCGCCACACTTTTGGCGGGAACGGGTTTGAGTTATCGCTTCAGCAATAACACAATTCAGATATTACCGGCCGTTACAGCTTCCTCTGGTGAGGCGGGGCTGCTTGAAGATGGCACAACCGTTTTGCAGACAATTACCGTTCAGGCCGCCGGAGCGATCACAGAAGGTTCTAACTCATATACGGCAGACACGGTTACGATTGGCAAAGGCGAGCAGGATATTCGTCATATTCCCCAATCCGTTTCTGTGGTTACGCGCAAACATATGGATGATCGTAATGTAACAACCATCGATGATGCGCTGGAAGAGGCGCCGGGTGTTGCGCTTTATGATAGCCCGATGGGTGCGCGTTATGTGTTTTCGCGTGGGTTTATGGTTGATACATATCAATATGACGGCGTGAACCGCTCAATTTATTATCCGCAAGCAAATAGTTTTTCGGAAGATATGGTGGCATTTGACCGTGTTGAAGTCATGCGCGGAGCGACAGGTCTTTTGCAAGGCGCAGGCAATCCGGGTGCTGCGGTTAATATGGTGCGTAAGCGCCCGCTTGATGAAAAAAAGTTGACGGTCACACAACAAGGTGGCTCGCATCGCAATTTTAATACAGAAGTTGATGCCACGGGCCCGCTAAATGCAGAAGGCAGTGTGCGTGGTCGTATTGCGGGTTCATTTAATGATCGTGAATATTTTACGGATCTCGCTGAAAGCCGTAACCTCTTTCTTTATGGTATTTTAGAAGCTGATATCACCGATAAGACCACAATTGGTTTTGGTGGCAGTTATAAACGCAAAACCTCGACACCGTGCTTTCATGGTTTGCCAACCTATACAGATGGCAGCGATATCGGCCTTGCGCGCGATACTTGTCTTGGTCAGAGCTGGAACCATTGGGATACAGATCAGATATCTGTCTTTGCAGATGTAACCCATGAGTTTAATGATGACTGGAAGTGGAAAACATCGCTGAATTACTGGAACGAGAAGCATGATGTAAAATATGCTTTTTCGGAAGGGGCCATTGACCCGTTAACACTGACGGGTTCCACTATGTATGCGGGTCTTTTTGATATGGACTCGTCAAACGTGTCTTTTGATACTTATGTCGACGGTAAATATGATCTGTTTGGCCGCACGCATTCCGTTACCTTTGGTGCCAGCGTGAATAATCTGGTGAGTGATAATGATTATTCACTTGCACGTCTGGGTGTTGCGCAGAATGTTTTTGATCCTGTCAAAATTCCTGAAGTCTCTGATGAATGGATGAGGGAAAACCGTTTCCGTGGCGCAAAATACAGAGCTAAATTGCGTCAGGAAGGTATTTATGGTGTTACGCGGTTGAGCATTGCTGATCCGCTTACGGTCATTCTGGGCGGGCGTGTCAGCTGGTATAAAATGACTTCACGCTACCGCGATACGGGCGAAGATTTTGTTAGTCCATACAGCGAAAATGGCGTTTTCACGCCTTATGGTGGTATCGTTTATGATCTGAATAAAGATTGGACGGTATATGCAAGTTATACCAGCATTTTCAAACCACAGGATGAAGTAACAGCCAGTGGCAAAGCTTTGAAGCCGATTGAAGGTGCCAATTATGAAGTGGGTGTAAAGGGTAGCCTGCTTGATGGCCAGCTTAACACGTCGTTGGCACTTTTCCGTATTGATAATAAAAACCGTGCTGAATTCGATTCAGATAATTATCCATGTGATACGGGTATGTGGGGCGAATGTTATGTTGCCAGCGGTAAGGTGCGAAGTCAGGGTTTTGAAGTAGAGGCAAGCGGTGAGTTGTTTTCTAATATGCAGCTCGCAGCCAGTTATACTTATGCCCACACTGAATATCTTGAAGGTAAAAATGACGTCAGCCAGTCATTTGCAACCTATAACCCTGAGCATATCATCAAGATTTGGGGCGATTATCAGTTTGCCGATCAGCTGGAAGGTTTGAGTGTAGGAACAGGCGTTCGCTATCAAACCAAGAGCAGCCGTAAAACACGCGATATTAGCGTAACGCAGCCTGCTTATGCCGTTTGGAGCGCACGGGTTGGTTACAAGATTAATGATCACTTTTCGGCTGCTTTGAATGTCGATAACCTTTTTGACAAGAAATATTATCAGACGGTAAGCGCACCGGGTTGGGGTAATTTCTACGGCGAGCCACGTTCATTCACGCTGAGCCTTAAGGGAGAGTTTTGAGGTTCTCAACGATGAAGAAACGGGAAAATATTGATTATAACAGACGTGGTTTTGTTTTATCTGCAGCAATGACGATGGGCGCAGTTGCTTATATGCCCAAAGTTGCTTTTGCAGACAGCAAATTATTTCCTGTTTCTATTAGTCACCATTTTGGCGAAACAACCATTAATGAATTGCCAAAACGGATTGTGACACTCGGCTGGGGTGGTGAAGATGCGCTTATCGCGCTTGGCACCATTCCTGTCGGTATGCCACGTTATGAGCAGTTCGACAGCGGGATATTGCCATGGATTGAGGAGCGGCTTGGCGCTGAAAAGCCAGTTTTGCTTTCGCAAAGCATAATTGATTTCGAGGCTATCGCTGTTCTGAAGCCCGATATCATTCTTGCCGTGCGTACCAATATAACTAGTCATGATTGGAAGCGACTTAACAGCATTGCACCAACAATGGCCTATAGATCAGGCCCTTTACAGGCTGACTGGCAAGAAATCACATTGCTGGCAGGTGAATGTTTGGGACAAGCCGATCAGGCGAAGAAACTGATCGCTGAGACAAAAAAATATCTTCATCAGCTTTATACGCAAAATCCTGTTTTAGACGGGCGAACATTTATATTTGGCTCTTATTTTCCGGGAAGCAATGCAATTGGCGTCTATTTCCCTGATGATTTGCGTGTCGCGACTTTAATGGAACTAGGTTTAAAAGTTCCGCTGCAAATTCAGGCGTTGGCTACCCAAAATAGCGGTCAGATCGGAACATCAATCAGTTTTGAAAAACTGGAAGATATCGAAACCGATTTACTCATTTTATGGTTTCCGCCAGGTGGAAAAGAAGATGCAGAGCGCCAGCCATTGTTCCAGCGTTTTGCTCCGGTTCAAGCCGGTGGTTTTATAGCTGTGGATGATCCGATTTCTATGTGGGTGACATCAAATCCGAGCGTTTTGTCCATTCCTTATGGGTATGCTGCATTTATTGATCTCTTAGTGGAAGCTGCAGAAAAAAGCAGTGCTACAGGTATAGTGCCATGACTTATGATTATCTGTCTGCAATCGTTCGTCATAAAGAAATGATCAGCCCGTCTATGATCCGGATCGTGCTCAAAGATGGTGATTTACATCGCTTTGAGAGCACCGGTTATGGCGATGAGTTTATCTGGCTATCTTTTCCGGTCGCTGGGTCAACGGATGAAAAGGGGCGTTATTATACGGTTCGTAACTGGTGTCACGAGAGCAAAGAACTGACAGTTGATTTTGTGAAACATGAGACCGGTATCGCAACGCATTGGGCGCGACAGGTTGATGTCGGTGACAATATTCGCCTGCTAAAGCCACGCTCTCGTTTTGCTCCGCCAGAAAAGACTGATTATATTATTCTTATTGCCGACATCACGGGTTTGCCTGCGGTTGGTCGTGTTCTGGAGGAGTTACCAAAAGGCTTTAAGGCAATTGTGCATGTGGAAGTGCCATGCGAGGCGGATAAGCAGGAGATCGCGACGCAAGGCGATGTGCATATCGTCTGGCATTGCTGCCATGGGCTGCGTGATGATCGTAAAGGCTATACCGAGCTGCCACGTATTGCTGCGGAGATCAAAGAACTGCCTGAGGGCTTGGGCTACATTTACATTGCAGGTGAAGCACGGGCAGCGTCTGCCTGCCGCAAGCATTTCCGTGATGTGCTGGGCTTTGACAAAAAGCGCATTGATGCGGTGGGTTACTGGATTGAAGGACAGGCGCGTGTTTGATGTTGCCTGAACAATTTTCTGTGCCTGATGCTATAAAGCCGACTGATCAAGCTGATCCGATAGCGGAGAGGGGTTCAAAACCCTCTCTGCTTTTTCTGGTTTTAGGCTTGCTGTTGCTTTGGTTTATGTGTGTGGCAAGCCTGCTGGCTGGCGCGCGAATGCTGACGCCGCTTCATCTGTGGCAGGCTTTGCAAGGTGAGGTGCGCGACACAACCGAGCAGATCATTCTGTTGGATTATCGGCTGCCGCGCACTTTGCTTGCGGTTTTGTGCGGTGCTGCCTTTGGTGTTTCGGGCGCACTCATTCAGGCCGCAACGCGCAATCCGCTTGCGGATCCGGGTATATTGGGTGTCAATGCAGGTGCTGCTTTCTTTGTAACGCTGGCGGTTGGTTTGCTCGGCTGGCAATCCATTGATACCTATATCTGGGCAGCTTTTGCCGGTGCGGTTATCGTGACAGGGATTGTCTATTTGCTTGGTACCTCGTCAGGAGCAGGTGGAGCAACACCTGTGCGTCTGGTACTGGCCGGTGTGGCTTTGTCCGCCGTGCTTGGTGGTATCGGCTCGGCGCTTGCCTTGCTTAATCCGCAAACCTTTGATGCATTGCGCATGTGGAGCATCGGCTCGGTTGCAGGGCGTGATATGCATGTGCTGGTCAGTGTTTTGCCTTTCATTCTGGCAGGGCTGTTAATCGCTTGTCTGATCGCCCCAGCCTTGAACGCTGTCGCATTGGGTGATGATCTGGCGCGCTCGCTGGGTACGCATATTTTGCGCACACGGCTTTGGGTGGTGCTGGCTGTCACTTTGCTGGCAGGCGCTGCCACTGCCGCCTGCGGGCCGATTGGTTTTATTGGCCTGATGGTACCGCATATGGTGCGGTGGTTTACAGGGCCTAATCAACGCCGGATTATCGGCTTCACCATGATCTTTGCCCCCCTCTTATTGCTGAGCGCCGATATTGCCGGAAGACTGGTGCTGTTTCCTAGTGAATTGGAAGCAGGCATTGTCACGGCCTTTATCGGTGCGCCGGTGCTGATCATATTGGCGCAACGCAGACAAGTGAGTGGCCTATGAGCGCGAAGGTCAGAATAAAGCCGCATCCAACTCTGGTCGTGCGCTTGTTTAGCGGGGCGCTGTCATGGCGGCTCCATAAGCGCAGCCTGATGGTGATGGTGGTTGTTGGCTTTTGTCTGCTGTTGCTGGCACTGTTGTCGCTTACAAGCGGAACCTATCCGGTGTCGCTCGCAGATCTTTTGCTTAGCCTGCAAGGGCAAGGCGAAGAGATGGTGCGGATGATTGTGCTGGAATGGCGCTTGCCGCGTATTCTGCTCAGCCTTCTGCTTGGCAGTGCGTTGGGCATGAGTGGTGCAATCTTCCAGTCACTGACACGCAATCCCTTGGGTAGTCCTGATATTATCGGCTTTACTGCGGGTTCTTATACCGGTGCATTGGTTGTTATCTTACTATTATCAGGCGGCTATTATCAAATTGCGCTTGGCGCGCTGATCGGCGGGGTTGTCACCGCGCTTGTTGTTTATCTGTTATCCATGCGCCATAGTCTGGGCGGCTTTCGGCTGATCATCACTGGTATTGGTATCTCGGCCATGCTTTCTGCGTTCAATAGCTGGATGATTAAGGCGGCTGATTTGAATGTGGCTATGACTGCGGCTGTTTGGGGCGCAGGTTCGCTCAATGGTTTGGGCTTTGAGCAGTTAGTCCCTGTGGCCATCATCATGCTGGTTTTAGCGCCGCTCTTATGTCTGAGCAGTCGTGCGATGAAGCAGCTGGAACTTGGTGATGATATAGCACGCAGCTCCGGCATTTCTACAGGATCCACACGTTTGAGCCTGATGGTGCTGGGTGTGGCGCTTACCGCCATGGTGACAGCAACAGCAGGGCCGATTGCTTTTATCGCACTGGCAGCACCGCAGATTGCGCGACGCCTGACATGCTCTGCCGGAGTGGCGCTACTGCCTTCTGCTTTGACAGGCGCACTCTTACTGCTCAGTGCGGATTGGGCGGCGCAACATGCTTTTTCCATCCAGCTACCAGTCGGTATTATGACGGTGAGTATCGGCGGACTTTATTTTATCTGGTTATTGCTCAGGGAAGGTCACTCATGAGCCATTCACCCAAACCACAATCACGTTTACAGGCTGATCAGATTACACTCGGCTATGATGGCCGCATGATTGTCAATGATCTTTCGGTGGATATTCCTGATGGTTCATTCACTGTCATTGTCGGGCCTAATGCTTGTGGTAAATCTACATTGCTGCGGGCTTTATCCCGATTGCTGATGCCTAAAAATGGTCAGGTCTTGCTTGACGGGCATGACATTCACACGATCCCTGCTAAAGAAACGGCACGTCGCCTCGGGCTTTTGCCACAATCGGCGCTGGCGCCGGAGGGGATTACGGTTTTTGATCTGGTAGCGCGCGGGCGCTATCCGCATCAAAGCTTCTTCCGGCAATGGACGGTTGCGGATGAGCAAGCCGTGCAAACTGCTATGCATGCAACCAATATTAGCGCACTTTCTGACAGGTTGGTGGATGAGCTATCTGGTGGTCAGCGTCAGCGCGTGTGGATTGCCATGGTGCTGGCGCAAGAAACACTGCTCTTGCTTTTGGACGAGCCGACGACCTTCCTCGACATCGCCCATCAGATTGAGCTGATGGAACTGCTTAAAACCCTGAACGCAGAAGGGCGTACGATCATTGCGGTGTTGCATGATCTCAATCAGGCATGCCGCTATGCTTCACATCTGATTGCGATGAAGGACGGAGCAATTATAGCGGAAGGCTTGCCTTCGACTATCATCAATGAAAACCTCATTCAGACGGTCTTCAACCTTAAATCGCTTATCATCTCAGACCCAATCACAAACACACCAATGATCGTGCCAAAGTAGGTAGATTATCTGTAATCTAAAGAGCCTATCAAATTATGATTGTAGTGGGATGTCGGTGGCGGTGGTTATTCGTCCCCGCAACCAAAATCACAAAAGTTCAAGCTCAGCGCTTGAGCTTTTTGCGTTTTATGGGGCAGAATAGAGGCATCAATTATCAACGCCAGACAATGACTACCAATAGTGATAAGCCCATTTTGGGCGGAATGATCAATACTAGATCAGGTATTATGACACTGACGTTCTGAATTCGTAGCCATCTCCTAGACGGTTTGTGGTTGGCAATCGGCAGTAGTCTGCAATTTGGTAGCCCCGCGCACGGGTTAGCATTCGCTGAAATCCATCGTTTTAGTGGCGATAGATTTCCTTACGGGTAAAATATATCAATTATTGACGCGAGATCTCATTCGCCTGACGAAACTCTCAGCTCTCTTGTTCCAGAGCTTCATCTTCGACGACATGTCATTTGGCAAACCTGGATGGTTGTTGCCGTAGACCTTCTTTACCTATTCATTGAGGGTATGCAGCCATGTGGGCTGTTCTGGTGGGCTACCGTTAGTTGCGAAAAATATTCGGCTTTATGCTCCGTCATAATTCGAGCCATTCGGACACGAATTTAAGAATAGAATTTGTTCGTTGCTTTGCTTTTCATAGATTATCTTTGTCGAGATTTATAATTTTGCAAATTACAACAATGTTGGTAGTGTAATTTTTATCTTTAAAAATTTAATTCAAAATGTAATATTTAATATATGTATTAATGCAAATTATAAGCTTTTTATGTTTTCGTATCAATTGTTAATTATAGTTATGATAACGTGAAGAATAATTTGAAAATTATTTTAAGGTCAATAAAATAATGATTGAGTGCATTGAGGTTATTTATTAGGTGGATCATAAATACCTATGGTGCTCAATAATTTCATCGGTTCATTTTTAATAAAATCATAAATCGATAACGAACAGTATCTACGAATTTCATAGCTACTCATGGTGATTTTTTAATCGAGCAATAAGGCCTTCATGAAAAAGCTAGGTGTCTTAATTGCTACTTATTTTTTCTGCTTGTTCATGTAATGACAAAATAAAATCAGCTTGAGCAGGAGTGGGTTTCCAACCTTTTCGAGTTGTTATGCCAATTGGCCGTGAAGAATTTTTAACAGGATAATTGACGATGCTGATCTTTTCATACTTTGATTCAGTTAAAGCCTGAAGACGCGAAACAAAGCCGAGATGGTCACTATTTTCCAACAATTCTCTCATAAGAACGATCGAAGCCGTTTCAACAAGACTTATGTTGCCCTTTTTTATATTGCCTTCAAGAAAAGTATTAAAATAATTTCGCGTTGGCGTGCCTTTTAAAGCAACAATGAAAGGGTAATTGATTAAATCCTCAAAGTTAATCGATCTCAGTTTGTATATGGGGTGATCCTTGGAGGCGATAATGACCAAATCGTCATCGAACAAAGTACATTGCTCAATATCATCGATAGGTATTGGTAGGCGTAAAGCTCCTAATACCATGTCAATGGCACCATGCCTTAGGCTTTGCAAAAGTTCGTTATAGGGACCATCAATTACCTGAACAGGTATGAAAGCCCTTCGTTTTCTGAATGACACCAGTGTTTTTGGTATTAATTGAGACCGAGAAAGTGGTAAGGCTCCAATTACGATTTGTCCGACTTCTGCTCCATTTATATCTGCCAATTCTGAAGCGGCCTGCTGTAATTCAGCAAATGCCAGCTTTGCCTTATGGGCTAAATTCAAGGTTGATTTTTTAGATAAAATTCCATGAGCGGTGCGCAGGAATAATGGCTCTCCAGCTTCAAATTCTAACTCAGTAATAGCACGGTGCACTGTTGGCTGCGCCAAGTTAAGTCTATTGGCTGCCAGCGTGAAATTGCCAGCGTCACAAACCGCGATGAGCGCTTTAAGCTGTGTATTTGTTAAGGTAATTTTCAGTCTTTTAGAAATTTCATTTAATGCCGGATCTAGTAATGAAAATGCACGCTCCGCTCTGTGTTTCAATATTTCACCAGCATTAGTGGCGAAAGTACCGTTTTTTGTACGATTAAATAATTTAATTCCGGCAGCAGCTTCCATGTTGCGAATTGCTTGAGTTGCTGCTGGCTGTGAGATTGAGCACTCATTCGCTGAAAGCGTTATTGAATTCGTTTTCGCTACCGCGAGAAACAAACGTAAATGCCTTAAATTTATATCCATAATAACATCCGATCTCCCCATTGGATGCTTAACGACTTTATAAGTTTTAGCTATAGCAAAAACTTATGCAAGTCACCAAAGTTCCAATTTTCCTTTTACCTTCTGATACGTAAAGCTGATTACAACTTAGGAGGTATAAGTATATGACAGAGAAAAAAACAGCTCTTGTAATTAGTGCGCATGCAGCTGACTTCGTGTGGCGTTGCGGAGGGGCAATCGCTCTTCATGCCGCTAAAGGCTATGATGTTACTGTGGTCTGTTTGTCGTTTGGGGAGCGTGGCGAGAGTGCTAAGCTTTGGAAACAACCTGGGATGGAGCTCAATACGGTCAAAAATGCACGCCGGAATGAAGCGGAGCATGCTGCGAAACATCTAGGTGTTCACGATCTCATTTGTATGGACTTGGGCGACTACCCGCTCATACTTAATGAAGAAAACAAATTTAAACTGATCGACATCATTCGTAAGGTTCAGCCGAAATTTATGCTGTCGCATTCTCAGTATGATCCATACAACACAGATCATATGTACACGACCCAGGTCACACTTGAGTGCCGCATGATTGCACAAGCTTGGGGGCATAATCCTGGTGAGAAAGTTCTAGGTTCTCCGCAACTGTATTTGTTTGAACCGCATCAAACAGAGCAGATGGGATGGAAGCCGGATACATTTTTGGACATCACTCCTGTATGGGAGAAAAAACGTGCTGCAATTGAAGCCATGCAGGGTCAAGAGCATCTGTGGGAGTACTATACTCGTGTAGCGCAGAACCGTGCCAATCACTTTAAGCGCAACTCCGGAGGCCAATCAGGCGGACGCGATTGTCAGTTTGCAGAAGGGTTCCAATCGATTTTCCCTCGTACAGTTGATGAGTTGTAGTTGAAGTGTTGATTTACGCAGCTGAATTTCTAAGGGCTGCGTAAACACCATATGCATACTGAGTATAGTAATATTGGGAGTTAAGAATGGCTATAGTCCGTCAAAACATTGATAGAGCGGATAAACGTATCATCAGTGGTCTTGCAGACGCTGGTGTATCAACGGTTCATGAGGCTCAAGGGCGTATAGGCTCCCTAAACAGTAAAATGCGCCCTATCTTTTCCGGTGCACGTATTGCCGGTTCTGCAGTTACCATTTCAGCGCCTCCAGGTGACAATTGGATGCTTCATGTCGCAATTGAGCAATTACAAGAGGGGGACATTTTGGTTTTGGCACCGACCTCTCCCTGCGATAATGGATACTTTGGTGATCTGTTGGCAACATCGGCCAGAGCACATGGCTGTTGCGGCCTTATCATAGATGCTGGTGTACGCGACATTGCCGACCTTACCAAGATGGGTTTCCCTGTATGGTCTTCAGCGATTTCTGCACAAGGTACAGTTAAAGAGACCCTCGGCTCTGTGAATGTTCCTATCGTATGTGGTGGGCAGACCATTGAAGCGGGCGACATCATTGTAGCTGATGATGATGGTGTTTGTGTTGTTAAGCGTGTGGATGCAGAAAAAACACTTAAAGCGACTCAAGCTCGCATGGCTGCTGAGGAAGAAAAGCGTGTCAAATTAGCTTCGGGTGAATTGGGCTTAGATATCTATAAAATGCGTGAGCGACTTGCTGAGAAGGGCCTGAAATATATCTGAGGATTTATTAAGTCTATCAGATGGGGTGAGGGAGGAATTAAATGACAAAAATTGCATTTATAGGCTTTGGTGAAGCTGCTCAATCAATGGCAAAGGACTTAGCAAAGCAATCTCAAATTGAAGAGATTGTTGTATATGATGTGCGGTTTAGCGATAAACAGGCATCAGCAGATCTGCTAGCCAAAGCTGAAAGCATGAATGTTGTTCCTATTATGGATTTGAGCGCATTATCCGATGTGGATTTCGTTCTGTCTTTAGTCGTTGGCTCCGCCACACAAGCCGTAGCAAAATCTGTTTCAGCCTATCTATCAGATACCGCGATCTTTATTGATCTGAACTCTGTTGGGCCAGCTACTAAAACTTTAGCTGCTGTAGAAATCAGAAAGGGCAAAGGCACTTTTGTTGAAGGGGCGGTGATGGCTAGAGTCCCCCCATATGGCGCAAAAGTTCCAATTTTTGTTGCAGGTAGTGCTGCAGAAGAAACAGCTGAAAAACTCAATGCACTTGGTATGAATTTGGAAGCAGTTGGGACTGAGCCAGGTCAGGCTTCCGCTTTGAAGATGATTAGGTCGGTTATGGTCAAGGGGGTCGAAGCTCTTTTAATTGAGGCGTTAAGTGCTGCCGAAAAAGCTGGTGTTACAGAAAAAATATTGGATTCTGTGGGTGAAACATTCCCTGGTGTCAATTGGCGTGAAACATCTGACTATTATCTCAGCCGGACATTCGAGCATGGTGCGCGCCGTGTAACAGAAATGAACGAAGCAGCTAATACAATTGAAGAGTTGGGCTTCAGTCCGCATATGTCTCGTGCTGCTTGTAAAGTAATTGGCAAGGCTCATGAAGAACTGAAAAAAGAAAACCTGTCTAGTAATGATGGATATAAAAAATTTGTACCTTCTCTGTCTCGTCTTCTCGTAAAAGGGGGCTGAAATGGAAGGAATTGCGCAGTCATTAGGCATTATTTTTAGTTTTAGCGGGCTTGCAGTTTTATTAATTGGCGCGGCACTCGGCATTATTGTAGGTGCGCTTCCTGGACTTGGGCCGTCTATCGGTCTGAGTCTTTTAATTCCTTTCACATATAATTTATCCCCTGAACTGAGCATGTTAATCATGATATCGCTCTACATGTCGGCTGAATATGGTGGTTCAATCAGTGCAATTCTGCTTTCTACTCCTGGCACCTCAGCTGCGGCTGCAACTGCTATTGACGGCTACGCGATGGCGCAACAAGGCAGAGCGAACGAAGCAATATCAATTTCACTAACGGCCTCGACTGTTGGCGGGATACTCGGGGGCGTAGCTTTGTTAGTGCTTGCAATGCCGCTTGCGAAATTGGCACTACAATTCGGACCTGCAGGCTATTTTTCTGTAGGCCTGTTTGGGTTAACTTCCGTAGCAGCTCTTTCTGGTGGTTCATTAATAAAAGGGATTATCAGTGTTTGCTTCGGCTTATCCCTTGCTATGGTGGGGATCGATCCTATAGCCGGTACTCCACGATTTACACTTGGATACTATGAATTATTCGAAGGCGTTCCGTTCTTAGCAGCACTCATTGGTTTGTTTGCAGTGTCTGAAGCTATGGTTATGGTCGAAAAACATTCAGCCGTTCGGCAAAAGGTCGAAAACGCAGTTGGTCATGTGCGTATGTCGTCAAAGCTTTGGGGCGAGACATGGCGTTCTATGATATCTGGATCCGTTATTGGTACACTCTTGGGTATTTTACCGGGCGTTGGTGGTAATATTGCATGTTGGGTTGCACGTGATTATGCACGTGCTCGTTCTAAAAACCCAAAAGAGTTTGGTCACGGTGCTGTAAACGGGATTGCCGCCCCTGAAGCTTCGAATAACGCAACAGTCGGTGGTGCGCTTGTCCCTCTGCTTGCCCTTGGTATTCCCGGATCGCCTACAACTGCTATTTTAGTAGGTGCACTTATAATGCACGGTCTGCATCCAGGGCCGCAACTTTTCACTGAGGCGCCTGCACTCGTATATGCGATTTTGTTTGGTGTAATTATTGCAGCAATAGCACAATACATCGTTGGTTCACTGTTTCTGCCTGTTATGACAAAGATTACCAAATTGCCTGATGCTGTTCTGGCAGCGGGGGTTATGATTTTTGCTATCCTTGGCGCTTTTGCCATCCGCAACTTGATGTTCGACGTATGGATTACACTTGGATTTGGTGTAGTCGGCTATTTCATGAAAAAACTAAAGTTCCCAGTGCCGCCAGTCATTCTGGCCATGGTTCTTGGATACTTAATCGAAACCAACTATCGCACAGCACTGGTCTCATCTCAGGGCAGCTACTCGATCTTCGTTACAGATCCAGTGAGCCTCATATTTTTAGTCTTAAGCTTGATAAGTATAATGATTCCAATTGTTAGACTTATGAAAGAACCTGCTGCGAAGACTTAAAAATAAACGAATGCAGCTCATGTCAATAAAATGGAGGGATTTTGACAATGTTAAATAATATAAAAAATATTGCAAGAACTGCAAGTTTTACAGTTGCACTTACGGGCTTCACCTTAAGCTCTATTATAGGAACAGCAAACGCAGCTGTTTTCCCACAGAAAACAGTTAATTTAGTAATCTGGTCCGGAGCTGGTGGCGCACTCGATACCTATGGACGTAAGCTGGGCGAGCTTCTTGAAAAGGAAGCCGGTTGGTCTGTTAAAATTGATAACCGTCCGGGGGGCAGTGGCGCTGTAGGTGTATCAACAGTCATGGCGCAACCAAATGACGGTTATAATATTCTGGTTATGACCGGAACATTGTCTTTTGGTATAGCGCAAGGACTGATCCCATTTGGTGTTGACGATCTGCGTCTGCTCCGAGCCATGCAGTCCGAACCATCGGCATTAGCTGTTGTAAAAGATAGCCCTTTCCAAACAACTGCCGATTTCGTTCGATACATGAAAGATAATCCTAACGGTCTGAAAGTTGGTGGCCACGCACCTGGCGGCTTCCATCAGTACATGCTTTATCAAATGATGGGTCAAGAAGACTTTGAAAGTGGATGGATACCATTCGATGCCTCCGGAAAAGTGACACTAGCTCTTCTAGGAAAACATCTTGATGCAGCAATGATGACACCATCAACAGGTTTGGCTCAAGTTAAGAATGGCGATGTCCGCTTGCTCGGTATTTCAACTGAAGACCGCACGAGCTTCTTGCCCGAAGTGCCCACATACACTGAACAAGGTATTGATGTGAGTGGAGCCATTTGGCGAGGAGTTGGTGTCAAGGCGGGAACTCCTGATGATGTGGTAGTGTCTATCCAAGAGGCAATTGATAAAGTTATTGCCTCCGATAGTTGGAAAAACTTCCAAGTTGAACAGTTTCAAGATAGCCCAAATTGGGGTGAAGAAGAATTTACCAAGCGTGTCAAATCTGACATCGAACAGCAAAGCAAATTCCTTAAAGCAGCTGGGTTTATGCAATGACAAAAATAGTTGATAAAGAACGCTCCACTATGGGGCGTTCCAACCAGCAAATGTCGTGGCCTGAACTCATTGCAGCACTTATCTACTTAAGTGGTGCCACTGGTTACTGGTACTTAGTTACTAATTTGCCTGCCGGACACTCACGGGGGGACGTTGGGCCAGCTGCTTTGCCATATGGAGTTGCAATATTCAGTGTTGGGTTATCTTTGGTTTTAATAATCCTCGCTTTCAGGCTTCTGCCTGATTACGAGAAGCCAAGTTTTCCTGCCTTCGAAAGGGTTAGCCTTTTTATTGGTGCTTTTTTTGTAGTTCCAATAGCAGCGCATTATATCGGTCTTGCCGTTTCTCTTGGCATTACAGCTGGCTTAGTAACGCTTTTATTTTCTGGGAACAGAAGGCTTTTCCGCGCATTAGTGACAGCAATAGCTACATGGCTGATCGCTGAGTTCCTATTCGCAAGTTTTTTAGGCTTACCTCTCCCCTAAGTTATTGTGAATTATAAATAAAAAATAAGGAATATAGATATGAGTGATGGTATTCCATGTCTTTGGATGCGAGGCGGCACCTCTAAAGGGGCCTATTTTCTGGCAAGGGACTTGCCAGAAAACGAGACCGAACGTGATCAACTCTTACTTCGTATCATGGGCAGCCCGGATGTTCGCCAGATTGATGGTATTGGAGGAGCGGATCCACTAACCTCTAAAGTAGCCGTCATATCTAAATCAAGGCGTGAAGATGCGGATGTTGATTACCTTTTTTTACAAGTCTATGTAGAGGATGCACTCGTGTCCAGCGCTCAAGGTTGTGGGAATATTATAGCGGGTGTTGGACCATTCGCATTAGAACGTGGTTTAGTGAAAGCCGTAAACGGCACCACTAGTATAAAAATTTACATGGTCAACACTGGTGAAATTGCTACAGCACAAGTCTCCACTCCAAATAGTAAACTGACCTATGAAGGTAATGCCCAGATAGACGGGGTACCTGGAACTCATGCTCCAATTACATTGCTGTTTGACAACATTGCGGGCTCAATGACTGGCGCACTGCTTCCTACTGGAAACTCTGTAGATAGTGTCGATGGTATTGATGTTACCATGATTGATAATGGTATGCCGATCGTTGTTATGCGGGCATCAGACTTCGGATTGACCGGACAAGAGAGCCGTGCAGAACTTGATAGCAATGTTGATCTAAAGTCACGCATCGAAGCTATCAGGCTCAAATGCGGGCCATTAATGAATCTTGGTGACGTTGTCGATAAGTCTGTACCTAAGATGACTTTAGTTTCTAAGCCTTTATCAGGTGGTGTTATCAGCACGAGAAGCTTTATCCCGCATCGTTGTCACGCAAGTATTGGGGTTTTTGCAGCTGTGAGTATCGCAACAGCCTGCACGTTAGCTGGATCTCCAGCAGCAGAGATTGCAGTTCAACCTGATGGTGAGAGTTTTTTTATTGAACATCCAAGTGGTTCCGCAGATGTTCTCATTAAACGGGACAGCAGTGGTAAAGTCACTGGCGCAGGCTCTTTAAGAACCGCGCGAAAACTGTTTGATGGTGAGGTGTATCCTGCACCTAGGCTAGCCACATAGAAATAGAGAATTTACTGAGTTGCAAGGAGGCTTGTATAACAATGTAAACAGATATTACCAATATGTGTGCATGGAAAGCGTTGAATAATCCCTGGATTTGTAGGCACCTTTTGACTTAAAAAAGAGGCAAGGAGCTTATGATGGGTAAAGAGCTAATTTCACTGACACGTTCAAACTTGATGCTATTAAACAAATTACTGTGCGCGGTTATTCCGTAGCAGATGTTTCTCGTCGCTTGGGCGTAAGTACACATTCACTTTATAGTTGGATTAAGCACTATAAAGCCCCTGTGAAAGCAGCTGCGTAGAATGATCAATTGTCAGAGATCAGGCGCTTGAAGCAAGAGATTGCTCGTGTCACTATGCGTATTTCCAGAACCACTGATCAAGTCACTGTCCCAATGACCTGATATTGAACGCTCATCTATCTCTGATGGCCTTTTATGTAAGAATATCCCGTTCACAATACTGATTGAGCCTCGATCATCTCGTCGAGAGTGACGCTTACTCTGTCGTATTTTATGTGCCCTACGGAGGCTGTTCATCAAGGCGATATCAAGCAATTCGCGTGAGCGAATATAAAGACTTTTATATATTGTCTCTGGGGAGATCTGCATGTTTTTGAGAAATGGAAATTCAATTTTGAGCCACCCTGATATTTGCTCTGGCGACCATTTTAATTGAAGTTTTTCAATGACAAGAGATTTTAATGGAATATTGATAGCTAGTTTTGCTGGTTTCGGCCTTTTAGCCCGTTTCCATGCAGCAGCTTCAGCTACAATCGCTCTGTATTTTCCTATGCCTCCATTTTTATTTATATCCCATGAAATCGTCGATGGAGAACGACGCAGCGAGCATGCTATTTGTCTGATAGCAATATTCGCAGCTAGACTTATTTGGCTCTTTTAAGGTCTTGGTAATGTGACCTCGCTATGCTCTCGAAGAAACGTAAATATAGAACCAGGCTTAGTACTCAACACGCGACCAATGTCGCTGAATTCAAGTCCTTCCTCCATAAAGACCAGCATGTTTCTTTTTCTGACTGTGTGAATTTTCTCTTCATCGCTGAACACCTGTGAAAGCAACTATTGGAAGTTTATGTTGCGTTGACAGGTTGAATCTACAGCAGCCTTTTTAATAAATCTCGCTCCTGAGGCAGCAACTCGTTTTCACGGCGAAGGCGTTTAAGCTCAACCGACATATCTTTCTTCGGACTTGCGCTGGCAAGGGTCATTCATGCCAGGGTCACGATTGCGGGAAAACCAGCGTGTTCGTGTCAAAAGACCTATGCCGAGATTTTCTGCGACCTCCTTATGGGTTCGACCGCTTGTCTCAGCAAGTGGAATTGCTTCTCGTTCAAATTCCTTCGTAAAGTCTGCTCGCTTCGTCATGTAAGTTTCCTTTCTGCTCAAGAAAATCTCTCCACTTTTACGAAGCAAGTCCACGGTGATTTGCCATATGGCCGCCTGACACCGATGAATATGTATCAATGCTTTTTAGATCTTCAGGTTTGGCCTGCTCATGCGGTGGTAAAAGTTGAAAATATCGGCGTTGGCATTGATGAAGGGCGTGAGGCCGGATGCTGGACAGTGGCTGTTACGCTGAGCGGCAATGAGGCAGGTGTTACGCCTGAGCAATTGGCAGCTATGTCGGATGAGGAGGTGCAAAAATTGCGCGCACGTGCTTCTGATGTTTTAGGGCGACATAGGCCGGATTATATTATTGATACGGTTGCAGATTTACTGCCGGTACTTAATGATATTGAACAGCGTTTAGTCAATGGTGAGCGGCCAAAGGGCTAAATTCAAACGGCTTCATTTTGCACTCATCCATGTGGGATCAAAGAGAATCCGCATGGATAGGGAGATTAATGATAGTCTTCATTATATACGAATTTGGGCATGCCTAATTTGAACTTGATTGCGAGTAAACGTAAAGTCAACCCAACGAGCATTGCAAAAATCGCGGCTATTTCTACGGATATGTTTATATGCGTAGCCAATAAATACAGGCTGCCTGTAACCACTGATACGGTTGCATATAATTCCGAGCGCAAAAGCAATGGAATATCGTTGCAAAGAATATCCCTTAAAACGCCACCAACGCAGCCTGTTATTACGCCTGCTACAATAACAATGATGGTTGGCAAGCCCATGGTAATGGCAATTTTACAGCCGATAACAGTGAAGACGACTAGGCCGATTGCATCAAGAAATAAAAATAGCTTGCGTAAATGACGCATGCAACGAGCGATCGGAATGGTCAGCAAAGCAGCGCAACCGGTAATCATTAAATAAACGGGATTTGCGACCCAGGTAATTGGATGGTGATTAAGTAAAACATCTCGTACAGAGCCGCCGCCTAGAGCTGTAATGCATCCAAGTATAAATACACCAATCCAGTCCATTTGTCGTCTGCCTGCTGCGAGTGCAGCGGTCATTGCTTCGGCTATAATGGCAATTACATATAGGATGTGAATAATATTGTTGTTTATATAGTCAATCATATTTCGGTATTTTAAATTTCAGCGGTATTAAAGCTATTCATTCAATAGCCATTTTAATTATGAATTCGGGATGACGCATAATCGAAGCGGACAATTATCACCATTTCTGTGGTGATAGTGCTCATTTTTATGAGGCAGAGCGATTTTTTCACTCGCTTAAAAACAATGTGATGCAAGTTCATTTATAGTGACTAGTACGTATTTAAAAATAAGAAGCCCATCAGGCGAGCTCTGTCGCCTGATGGGCTGTAAAAGGTCAGAAGCGGGCTGTCGCACTGATGCGGAATGTGCGCCCCGGTGATGGGGTCAAAGCCTCGCTCATCGCATCAAGATAATAAAGGTCAAAAACATTCTCGATACTTGCATTGAATGAGAAGTTTTCATTCAATTTATAAGAAGCGAAGGTGTCATAGACCTGATAGGAGCGCCACTCGCTTTCCACCATGCCGACACCACTGCGTTTTAGCGCTCGGTCGCCGACAAAATTGACGCGGCCGCCAACCGTGAGTGTTTCTTCAAGGAAACGAGCGCCGATGGTCAGCGACCCGCTATAGACGGGGGGCACATAAATGGCCTGATAGTCATCCGGCGGAGTGCCATCATTGCATTCAGCATTTTGACCAGCCTTGGCCGCATAGCAATATTTCACATTGGTATAGCGGTTGAAATTGGCGTCCGCAAAGAACATGCCCGCATCATAAGAAGCTGAAATTTCAAAGCCTTTAAACTTTGCGCCGTCAATATTGGCATAGACGCGATACGGATAAGGCAGACCGGCACGGTTGCCATAAGTTCTGACAATATAGTCATCATAGCTATTATCAAAATAGGACAATTTCAGACGTAATTTGTCATCATCCAGCAGCAGATTATCATTCAGATAATTGATGCCTATTTCATAGTTTTTGGAGCGCTCAGGCTTTAAAAGCGGGTTCGGTTCAATCAAGCCCGGCATATTGAAAAGCGTTTCGCGGATGCTCGGCGGGCGCCAGCCTTGGGCATAGTTACCAAAGATTTGGAAGCCGTCGAGTGGTTCGACAGTGACGCCAAGCCTTGGTGTCAGCCGTGAGCCGTCTAACCCTTTAATAGTGGAATTTTCACTGTTGTCGCGTGTCTCATAGGCTTGGTAACGCAAGCCCGCACTTAATGTCAGCCAGTCAACCGGCTTATAATCGGCATTGGCGAAAACGGCACCAACGGCGCGGCTTCCCTCCATCCCGATATTGGTGCCCGGATTTTGCACTGTCTTTTCGTGAGAGTAAGTTGCGCCATAATTAAGGTCAAAAAGGCCGAAGTCGCTGTCGATATGGGATGCGTTGGTGACTTCCACACCGGTTGTGTCCGTTTTGGTATCCCCCGGCACACCGGTCAGAATTTCAATCGCTGCCCAATTATCATTAAGCCGTGTATGCCAGACATTGGTCTGGAAATTAATCAGGTCATTTTCTTCAGGGTTCCATGTATATTTTGCCGTATACATGTCGGATTTGGTGCGGCTTAAATTGGCTTGATAAGGTGGCCAGCCACCAATGGCGACCGGATTATTCATATCCCCGTATTCTTCACCATATTTGCTGTCGTAGCGGATATAACCGAGCTCGACTGTCTGGTCGTGATCGAAGTTAAATTTGCCCTTCAGCAATAAAGATTTGGTGTCTTGGGATGTATTAAAAATTTCGCTGCCGGGCCTATAGGCAGACATCGGGCCCCAATTATATTTTCCGCCGAAGGAATAGCGTTTGACCTCACGCTCGCCATGTTTACCGGCAAAATAATTGCCGTTGCGGCGATAGGCAAAAGCACCGACAAGCTCATAATTATCCTGCTTGGTGGCAAGTGCAATACTGCCGATATTGCTGTTGCCGTTCAGCCAGTCATTGCCGCCAAAACGAGGTGCTTCTGTCTCAGGCGGAGAAAAATATTCACGTGGCTTGGCGCTGTTGCCGGAAAAGCCACCTTTGATTTTAACACCATAAGACTTACCGTCCATAATGATGTCATCAGCGTTAAGCGTCCGCATATTGACCACACCACCCATCGAGCCGCTGCCTTGTGCGCCTGATGGCGGCCCTTTTTGAATGTCGATACCACCAATAAATTCAGGGTCAACAAAGGTGCGGCTGCTCATGCCTTTATAACCACGATAGGCGGATGAGCTCTGCTGTGCACCGTCCACCAAAGTGGCAATGCGGTTCATTCCTTGCAGCCCGCGTATATTAACATCAAGTGCCTGACCGGTACGGTTGCCTGAAGAAAATACACCCGGTGCATTGCGCAAAATATCGCCGGTTGAAGAAGGCGGTACAATCTGAATTTGCTCGGCGCTGATATAAGAAGAGGAGCCGGATGTTTGATAAGGTTTGTCGGCATTGTTTAATGCGCCGCTGACAGTGATGGTTTCCAGCATGATGGAGCCATCTGCACTGCTCACATTGCTGGTCGCCGCGGCAACGCGGTCGGTAATTGTTACCGTATTTGCACTGGTGAAATTGTAGCTTAAGCCCGTGCCGGCGAGTAGGCGTGACAAAGCTTCTTGTTTGCTCATACTGCCATGCAGACCGGCCGAGCGTTTGCCGCGAACGAGGTCAGCAGGATAAAGGATTTGCAGGTTTGAACTATCGCCAAAACTGGAAATGACAGCGCCCAGCGATCCGGCCGGAATGGCATAAGTGATGTTTGCCTGCTGGGCATGGCTGGCTTGCACAAAGGATGGGCTGATCTGAATTGCGGTTGTGGCCAGCAGAGCCAGCAACAGTTTTCCTGTTTTCATCCGCTTGGATAAATTGCTTGAAAATTCCATATGCATGGCTTTTGATGATACTCCGTCCTGATCGTACTTAGCGGCTTAACAATGCCCTTCACGAACAAGACGAGTCCTGCAGTCGACTCCCTCACCATAAAAGTTGAAAATAAATATCATATTTATTTTCTGATCTTTTAGGTAAGGCTTTTGCGCTCACGCAGGGCTTAAAAATACCAGATAGCGGGTAAGCTCTGTCACGCGCACTGGCAAAGTGTTGCGGATGACATCCAGCACGCCGTCAGGGTTTTGGATGTCGAAAATACCACTGACACGCATATCAAGCAGTTTTGCATTGGTTGCACGAATGGTGCCAGGGCGGTAACGGTTTATATCCGCCAGCACTTGTCGCAGCGGGCGATCTTCAAAAATCAGTTTGCCTCTTTTCCAAGCGGCTTCAATATTGGCATCCACACTATCCAAGCTACCAAAGCCGTCAGCGTTAAAACTTGTTGCTTGCGAAGCTTGCACAACGCGTGTGGTCTGATCGGGTGCAATGATGGAAACAGCACTTTCCTCAACTGAGACTGTCACTTCATCAGCCCATTGATGCACAACAAAACGGGTACCTAATGCGGTTACACTGCCACCTGCTGCCTGCACGGTAAATGGGCGGCTGCTATCTTTGGCAACATCGAAAAAAGCGCGGCCATGCAAGAGCCTGATCAGACGTGTGTTGGCGCTATAATCAACGGCGATTGCTGTATAGGCATCAAGATCGACATGGCTGCCATCTGCCAAGGTGATACTACGCATCTCACCGGTGGTTGTTGCATAATCGCTGGTGAGAAAGTCCGGCTGGATGATGATAGTGGCAGCTACGCTGGCAGCTAATGCGCCGCTTGCCCATAAAAAGGCACGCCGTGAGGTGGTTTTTTGCGGAACTGGCAACTCGATGATCTTCTTTTGCCGTGGATCGGCAATGGCATCAAGGTCGCTCCATATGGAGCCCAGCGCATTATATTCTGCTGCGTTTTCAGGATTAGCTGTCAGCCAAACTGCATGGGCATTCCGTTCAGCATCAGTTGCATTGCCGGAATTGATGGTAACGAACCATGCCAATGCCTCGCTGCGGGAGGTTTGAGCTTTGTCGTCTTTAATATTTACCATCGTGACCGCCGACTATTTTCTTAACCGTAACTAGTGCCGTAATTCTGTCTGATATGCAGGGCTTATAGTTAAGACGTTTCAGACAGCCCCATACCTCAGCCTTATTGCAGAGAAAAGTAATCATTGTCATTCCAGATGCTCGCCCAAATGATCACGGCAATGCGCAAGCGCCTTCATGATCAGTTTTTCTACTGCGCTGCGCGTGATGCCTAGTTTTTGAGCAATTTCGACATGGCTGAGGCCATCGAATTTGTGCAGCAGAAAAACTTCCTTTTGCCGAGGCGGCAAAGTTGCAACTGCATTTTCAAGCATTTGCAGGCGTTGGCGATAATCCGTCACACGCTCCTGATCAGGGCTTTCGTCAATGGCATCAAATGTTTCGGAGGGGCTTAAATACCGGTTTTGTGCCTTTGCAGCACGAAAATAATCTTTGGCAAGATTATCAGCGATGCGGAACAAATAAGAGCGTATATTATTGATATCAGTGCGTTTTTCAGTGTTATGAATACGCATGAAAGTATCTTGAGTGATATCTTTCACGGTTTCGGGATCGTGTCCGCGCTGTCGCAGAAAACGGGCAATATCCGTTGCATGCCTTCTGAACAGATCTTGGATATCCCAATTCATGACATTTTTCGCTTATGGCGCAGTTTCTAACAAATTACGCGGTGTGATGTGTGGTAATGATGTGTTAATATGACTTCATTACTCATATTTTTGTGGAACTACAAGCTGTCGCTATGACATCTTTTATAATGCTTGTCTCAAGGCGTCTCTGAAAAAGCCGGCATTCTCTCTGTTAAGAAACTTAAAAAGGCTTGAACTGATGTTGGAAGCTGCCGATTTTTCATCGTAATGACCTGTGCGACGCTTGATTGCAAAATAGCATTGTCGATTTTCACGGATTTTGCATTGCTCAAAAAGCCGTTTGTTTCTTGAATATCGGCGCTTGAAAACAGCAAACAGCCCGCTTTTTGCGCATAAATCAGCAATGTTGCCATTGAATTGGAAGAAAATACCGGATCAATTGCCAATCCCGTGCTTGCCAGTGCCGTATTGATCAAGTGGCGCTGTGTGCGGTCGTGATCGGGTAGTGCAAAAGGATATTGCACGGCTTCTGTCAGGGTTATTTCTTCGCGCTCGCTAAGCGGATGATCAGGGGGGACAAGAACAAATATCGGCCGCTTTGTCATGTGCTCCACTTGCAGATGGGATGGTACAGCATAGCTATAAACAATGCCGATATCCGACTGACCGTTGCTTATGCGCTGACAAATATCAATGGAATTTCCGACCCAAACCTGAATTTCGACGGATGGATATTGTTGCTGAAATTGTGCAATAATATCAGCCAGTACCAGAATTGAAAAACCTTCATAGGTGGCAATTTTGACGACGCCACGCTGTATCTGATGCATTTCTTTGACATCAGAAAGAGCGCGCTCGGTGTCTAGCGCTAAACGGGTGACATGTTGTGCCAGCAATTCGCCTGCCTGACTTAAAACCATCCCGCGAGGGCGGCGCTCGAATAAGGCAACATTTAAATCTTGTTCAAGTTTGGTAATTTGGCGGCTGATGGCAGATGCGGATACATTCAGCTGTAATGAAGCTTCCGTAACAGAGCCCGTTCGCGCAACTTCTTGAAAGTATTTAAGCGCTAAATGTTGCATTTCATTCACCTTTGCCTTTTTTGCAACGATGCTTACGCAATTATGAAATTGTTGCAACAATATTCCGTTGGTATGACTGCCGGAATTTTTTACCATTAAAGGTTTAGCGGCACGGGAACCGAGGCGGGGAGTTGATGTTTCAATGACTATTTTTAGCAAAGAGGCAATTGAGGAGGCGACAGCCATCCGGCGTCAATTGCATAGTTTTCCTGAACTGAAATTCGAAGAATTTGCCACATCTGATCTGGTGGCTGAAACTTTGCAGCGTTATGGCTATGAATTGCGCCGCAATGTTGCGGGTACAGGAATTGTTGCAACTCTTGATACCGGCAGAGCTGGTACGACGATTGGTTTGCGGGCCGATATGGATGCACTGCCTATTCAAGAAGAAACCGGCTTAGCTTATGCTTCAACAATAGACGGTAAAATGCATGCCTGTGGCCATGATGGTCATACGGCAACATTGTTGCTGGCAGCTGGTCAATTAGCGCAAGATCACGCGAAGCTTAACGGGAAAATCAAGCTGCTTTTCCAACCGGCTGAAGAAGTCGGCAAGGGTGCGGCTCAAATGATTGCTGATGGCGCACTGGAAGGTGTTGAACAGGTTTTCGGTTTTCATAACCGCCCTGGTTATGCGCTTGGTCATATCATTACTAAAGCTGGCCCTGCTATGGGCGGCAATACGCTTTATGAGGTTAAAATTTCAGGTAAAGGCGGACATGCTTCAAGGCCGGATCTGGCAATTGACCCGATTTTTGTTGGCTCTGCCATTATTCAGTCGCTGCAAAGTGTCATATCGCGTCGTTTATCGCCTTTGGATGCAGGCGTTGTAACGGTTACCCAGTTTAATGGCGGCAGTGCCGGGAATATCATTCCGGGTGATGCCAGTATGGTGATTAATACCCGCGACGGATCACCGGAAGCGGCCGCTATTATTGATGCTGAGCTACGTAAAGTCATTGCGAATGTTTGCGAAGCGCATGGCGCGCAATGCGAGGTCAATATGACATTGCGGATACCGTCTTTGGTCAATTCAGTTGCGGAAACGGAATTGGTCGTTGAAACGGCACATGAATTGTTTGGCAAGAATAATACCAGTCAAATGTCTCAGATGCCGACCATGGGTGCAGAAGATTTTGCATTTTATCTGGAACAGCGTCCGGGTAGTTTTTTCTTTGTCGGTAATGGTGAGGATAGTGCCTATTTGCATCATCCGCTTTACAATTTCCGCGATGAAATTTTACCTGTGGCAGCCGGCATGTTTGTTGGTATTGCTCATAAAACGCTTACCCAATAACATTATTTATAATTCTAACAGAATGATGCGGGACGCTCGTTGGAGTGAAGGCGGCATTAATTCGGGAGAAATTGCGAATGCAGAAGTTTTTTAACTCGATAGAACGAGCCGGCAACAAACTGCCGCATCCGTTCATATTGTTTTTATGGCTATGTTTGATTGTTGCTGTTTTCTCATGGATTCTGGCAAGTTTTGGCGGCACCGGTGTTAATCCAAAAACCGGTGCCGAAGTTGCTGTTAAAAGCTTGATTTCGGGTGAGGGTGCAGTTTTCGCTCTGACATCTATTGCGACAAACTTTATTAATTTCCCGCCATTAGGCATTATTCTGGTGATTATGCTGGCGATTGGCATCGCTGATAAAACCGGCTTAATTGCTGCTTTTATGCAGGTCAGCGTTATTAAAGCGCCACGTTATCTGACCACATTTATGATCTTCTTTGTCGGTATGTGCAGTCATGTTGCATCCGATGCCGCTTATATTATCCTTATCCCGCTTTCTGCCATTATCTTTCAGGCAATGGGACGTAATCCGCTGGTGGGCGCGGTTACCGGCTATGTGGCCGTTGGTGCGGGTTATGATGCGAGTATTCTCATTACACCGACTGATATTATTTTGTCGGGTATTACAACGAGTGCAGCGCATACGGTTGATGCTCAGGCCTATATTTCTCCGCTTGATAATTACTATTTCATTGCGGCTTCTGCATTGCTGATGTCTTTCGTTGGTGCGTTTATTATTGAGCGCATTGTTGAGCCAATGGTTGGCAAATATACCGGCGATGTTGAGTTGAAACTGACAGAACCGGATGCATTGGAAGTAAAAGGCTTGAAGCGTGCCGGCTGGGCAACTCTGATTATGATTGCGCTGGTCGTTGCGGCCGTTTGGCCTGCCAGCTCACCATTGCGAAATGAAGAAGGCGGATTGGTTCCATCACCTTTGCTTAATAGTGCGGTTGCGCTCTTTGGTATTTATTTCGTGGTGATCGGCTGTATTTTTGGCACCACAACCGGCAAGATTAAAACAGCACGTGATGCCGTTGGCTATATGAGTGAATCCGTCAAGGAATTGGCGCCGACATTGGTGCTGTTCTTTGCGATCTCGCAGTTTTTGGCATGGTTCAAATGGACAAACCTTGGCGAGTGGATTGCCATTGGTGGTTCACATTTGCTGGATAGCAGTGGTTTTGGGGGCACTCCGCTTTTGGTGGCTTTTGTTGGTCTTGCAGCGGTGATGAATGTGTTCATCACATCCGGTTCGGCACAGTGGTCGCTGATGGCACCAATTTTTGTGCCGATGTTGATGCTGATTGGTTTTGAGCCGGCACTGGTGCAGGCAGCATTTAGAATTGCGGATTCTGCCACCAATATTATTTCGCCGATGAGCCCGTATTTTGCCGTTTGTTTGGCTTATTTGCAGCGCTACCAGAAAGATGCAGGTATTGGAACTTTGGCCTCAATGACGATACCTGTCGCAATGGGCTTCCTGATTGTGTGGACATTGTTCCTTATTTTCTGGATGACAATGGGCTGGCCAATCGCACCTGGTGTTGGTCTATTCATGAACTAAAATTGAATGAATACATTGCGCCCTGCAATTCTTGATATGGATTGCAGGGCGTCTTGTTTCAAAACATGTACATTTTTGAATTATGCTTTTATCTCACGTGAGGTTGCAAGAAATCCGGCGATGAAATCGACGGTTTCGTCGCCGCTTCTAAGCCCAAGGTGAATGCTCTTGTGGATGCCGGCATTACCAATTCTGACAGGGCGAACCCCTAATGTTTCTGCTTGCTGGCACACCAGCCAGCTTGGGATAGCACTGACGCCACGCCCTGCTGCAACAAGTTGCAACATCATTTCTGTTGTCTCAACACTGCGATGATGCCGCGGACGGCAATTCGCGGGCACAAGAAACTGTGTAAATACATCGAGCCGCTCAGGAGGCACCGGATAGGTGAAAAGGGTCTCTTCCAAAAGGTCAGCAGGCTCGGCATAATTTTCATGCGCAAGCGGATGATTAACCGGAACGGCCAATACAAGCTCGTAATCAAAAACTGGAATATAATGAATGCCTTGCGCCTCAATCGGATCTGGCGTGATCAGAATATCAATTTCATAGCTCGTTAATGCGGCAACGCCGCCAGAGGTAAATGAAGTAGTGAGCGCCAGATCAACATCAGGCCACTCGACCAGATAGGGTTTTGTAACGCTCATCAGCCATTGATGGCATGGGTGACATTCCATGCCGATTTTAAGCGAACCGCGTTTACCATAACGGTAATCCGACAAAACATCTTCGGCTCTCTCGATCTGTGGCAGTACGCGTTGGGCAAGCGTTACGAGATAGTGTCCTGCCTCGGTGAGGCGAAGATTGCGGCCATCCTTTTCCCACATCGCAACGCCGTAACGTTCTTCGAGTTTACGGATTGTGTGGCTTAGTGCGGATTGCGTGACGTTGAGCCGCTCTGCTGCGGCAGTGAGACTGCCCAAGCGATCAACTTCTCGCAGGATCGATAAATGTTGCCTGTCCAGCATGGTGATAGCCGCCCTTTTATAAATGACAGGGCAGTGAAATGACGCAATAACATCCGCACGGAAGCCCGAGCGCAAAAGCGGCACTCCGGGACACCCCGCCCGTGAACTCTATTTGTCGTGGCAGGTCTCCTGGCTCGCGGATAAACGCTTTTGCCCGTCTTCCCGAGATGAACTCAGTGACATTTATGGGCATTTGCTGGCCGCTTACAGTTGCGGGGGCAGCTTCGGCATAAAACCGAATTCCCTCTTAGCTCCGGACTTGTCATCCATAGAACCCCGACAAATGAGCAATGCCCTATGTAACCATGCGGGTCAAGTTGTTCTGCGCTGAGACTTTTCAGCGAACCCCATTCAAAGCATGAGCACACCTCATACTTTGATGAGATCAAATCATTTTTATTCATCGGATGGCTCAGGCATAACCCGTTGGCCGCCCTTGATGTTGAGCGGCAGGAAAGATTGCTGAGAGAGAAAACCCTCAAGACGCAAGCAATTAAATTGGTTTATCTCAGGAATTAGGATGCCGGACGCGATGACAAAAAAATTCAACTTTATAATTAAAACTATTTCTTTTGATGAAGATTATCATCCTTCGGATAGTACACGTATTACCACGAATTTTGCCAATCTGGCGCGAGGTAATAATCGTCAAGAAAATTTACGCAATGCATTACGGATGATTGATAATCGCTTCAACGCTTTGGCACATTGGGATAACCCGAATGGCGATCGTTATGCGGTGGAAATTGAGATCGTTACGGTTGAAATGAGCGTTGATGCCGACAGCAATGAAGATGCTTTTCCGCTGATTGAAATTTTGAAAACCAATATTGTTGACCGCGCAAGCGGTGAACGTATTGAAGGCATTGTCGGCAATAATTTTTCTTCTTATGTGCGCGACTATGATTTTAGCATTGTTTTGCCTGAATATAATCGTGATCAGCCAACATTTAGCCTGCCGGAAAATTTTGGCGAGTTACATGGTAAGCTATTCAAATGCTTTGTTAATTCGAGCGTCTATAAAGAGAACTTTACAAAAGCACCGATCATTTGCTTAAGCGCTTCAAGCAGCAAAACATATCATCGCACAGGCAATTATCATCCGGTTTTGGGCTTTGAATATCTCCAAAACGAGTTTTCGTCGACTGATCAGTATTTTGAAAAGATGGGCTTGCAGGTGCGCTATTTCATGCCGCCGAACAGTGCTGCACCTTTGGCTTTTTACTTCAGCGGCGATTTGCTGACCGATTACACTAATCTTGAACTGATCAGCACGATCAGCACGATGGAAACTTTCCAGAAGATTTATCGCCCTGAAATTTACAATGCCAATTCGCAGGCAGGCGCTCGTTATCAGCCGAGCTTGAAACATGCGGATTACTCATTGACACAAATCGTCTATGACCGTGAAGAGCGCAGCCGGATGGCGACCAAGCAAGGAAAGTTTGCTGAAGAGCACTTCATTAAACCATACAAGGCCATTCTTGAAGAATGGTCTGCCAATTACGCGCATTGAGAAATTAAAATCACAAGGTTGCCTATTATGAAAACACTCTTGCCCACCTCAACCGCCGGCAGCTTGCCAAAACCATCATGGCTTGCAGAGCCGGAAAAACTTTGGTCGCCGTGGAAACTGCAAGGCGAAGAATTAGTGACCGGCAAACAAGACGCTCTGCGTTTGGCTTTGGATGATCAGCGACAGGCAGGAATTGATATCGTCAGTGACGGTGAGCAGACACGTCAGCATTTTGTCACCACATTCATCGAGCATTTGGACGGGGTGGATTTTGAAAAGCGTGAAACGGTAAAAATTCGTGACCGTTATGATGCCAGTGTGCCGACAGTTGTTGGCGCTGTATCACGACAAAAGCCTGTTTTTGTTGAAGATGCTAAGTTTTTGCGTCAACAGACAAAGCAGCCGATCAAATGGGCATTGCCTGGTCCGATGACCATGATCGATACGCTTTACGATGCGCATTATAAAAGCCGTGAAAAGCTTGCTTGGGAATTTGCTAAAATCCTCAATGAAGAAGCAAAGGAGCTGGAAGCTGCCGGTGTTGACATCATCCAGTTTGACGAACCGGCATTCAATGTTTTCTTTGACGAGGTGAATGATTGGGGCGTTGCTACATTGGAACGCGCCATTGAAGGTCTGCAATGTGAAACAGCAGTTCATATTTGCTATGGTTACGGTATCAAAGCCAATACAGACTGGAAGAAGACGCTGGGCTCCGAGTGGAGACAATATGAAGAAGCGTTTCCGAAGCTGCAACAATCCAGCATCGATCTGATTTCGCTGGAATGCCATAATTCTCATGTGCCGATGGATTTGATTGAGCTGATCCGAGGTAAAAAGGTGATGGTTGGCGCTATTGATGTGGCCAGCAATACAATTGAAACGCCGGAAGAAGTGGCTAACACTTTAAGAAAAGCGCTTCAGTTTGTTGATGCCGACAAGCTTTATCCTTGCACCAATTGTGGCATGGCACCTTTGTCGCGTGAAGTGGCAAGAGGCAAGCTACGCGCCTTAGGTGCGGGTGCAGAAATCATTCGCAAAGAACTGTCTGCTTAAATAAAAAACACGAGCAGGGCTTTTGGGCTCTGTTCGTGTTTAAAATATATGAGAGGCCGATATGGGCATAGTGGATCACCGTTTCGACATCGTAGACAAAGCCAGTTTTCGCAATGGTATGTCACGGCTTGGCTCGGCTGTCAGCGTGACAAGCACGATCCATAACGGTCAGCGCTATGGTTTTACAGCTTCTGCAGTTTGCAGTGTCAGCGATACACCGGCAACATTGCTGGTATGTATTAACCGTGCGAGCTCGTGTTTTCAGGCCTTTGATAAAGTGCGCCATTTTTGCGTCAATACGCTGATGCCTGGGCAGGAAGATATTTCTAACCTGTTTGGCGGCGGAACCGGCACTTTGATGGAAGATCGGTTTTTGCTTGGTGACTGGCAGGAAGGCATTACCGGTGTGCCGGTTTTGGCTAATGCATCGGTGAGCTTTGAATGTGAACTAAGCAATGCGGTGGATGAAGCCACCCACCGTATTCTTTTTGGCCGTGTTATCAATATCCGCGAGAATGACGAAGAAGGTACTTTGCTTTATTGCAAGCGTCGCTATCTCAATGGCTAAATTATTTTAAAGCTGACTTCGTGACGTTGATCAAGCTTTGGCTTGAAAGCTCTTCTCATCTGAGAGGAGCTTTTGTGTTTTTAGATGCGCGGCGTTCTAATGGGTAGGCATAGTGTGAAAACACTATAAGCGCTCTACTTTTCAAGTGAGGCAGCACTCGCTATAAGAGTGGCTTTATTTTGATAAGTTTAAAGGTTTTATTTGAATGCGAAGCCACCATTTGATGAAGTTATTGAGTGCCGGTATTTTTATTGGCCTGATGTTTCCGGTTGGCGTGGCTTCGGCACAAACATTGAATGTCTGTCATGGCTATGATTGCTATTATCGCACCAAAGTGACGCTGACTGCTAAGGATGAACAGCGTATTCGTACATTGTTGCAAAGGGCAGGCCGCAGCGCTGCAGATGAGCGTAAAGCATTGCGGATGGCGGTCGCAATTTTTGAAGAACGCAGCAATATTGTGATTGGTGTGCGTGATGAACCCAAAATGCAATTTGGCAAATCACGAATTAAAGGTCAGATGGACTGCGTTGATGAATCGACCAATACGGATAATTTTTTACGTTATTTACATGCGCGTGGCTGGATGAAATATCATACACCTACACGCCGGACATCGCGCGGTTCTTTTATTGATGGGCGCTATCCTCATTGGACGGCTGTCATGAAAGACAAGCAAGGGCGTAGCTGGGCGATCGATTCTTGGTATGAGGCAGGCGGCGGGCAGCCCGACATCATGCCGTTGGCGGAATGGAAACAACGTGGCTATGGTGGCAAACGCTAAGATTTAAATATGCTACAGTTTTATAGGGGAAGAGGTGTTTGTGATGATGCCAAAATATCAGTTGATATATTCGGTCATTTTAAGCGTTGGTCTTGCAAGTTTTTGCTTAAATAATGCCACTCACTTGAACATCTCTGCGCAAGCCTCTGAGCTTACAACGCTGGTTGTAAGGGCATCGTCGGGCGCTGCTTATAAATTCGTTGCCAGTTCATCAGAGCTGGCAAGAGCAACAGTTAAAACACATACACCATGGACAGAAGGTGTGCAGGAGTTTTCTGGTGTGCCACTGAAAACATTGCTTGCAGCTGCCGGTATTGATGAGAAAACTGCTCGTCAATCAATGCTAAAAGCCCGTGCGTTAAATGATTATGAAGTCGAAATTCCGGCACAGGATGCCTATGATTATGATGTGCTGGTTGCCGACCAAATGAATGGTTCAGCCATGCCTGTAACGGAGTTTGGTCCTTTTTGGATTGTTTATCCGCGTGATGAAAAACCGGAGTTACAAGACTCCCGTTTTGATCATCGTTGGGCATGGCAATTATCTGAATTGCTGATTGAATGAAAATCACCCGTGCTTACACTGTAGCCGGCATTGTTATGCTCGGCTTTTGTCTGATGCTGACTTATGCGTTTTATCAGCTCTTGCGGGTGGAGCGCAGTCTGGAAACCTATGTCGGCGAGAATATGCTTTGGGCGGTTAATCAGGCCGACCGCGAAAGCCGTCGCTTCAGCGATACACTTTTGCTGGACAGTCATGATAAAGAGATGATTACGCTGCGTTTTGATATTTTGAAAAGCCGTATCAATCTTTTGAGTAGTGAACCACAGCTGGGTTATTTCAAAAGCATTGGCGCTGAGGAATATCTTAAGAATATCGTTGCCACAATGGAGCAGATTGAAGCGCGCTATGAGGCGGAAGATAGCCTGGAACAGGCAGAAATCCTGTCGATTTACCGCGAAGTCTTGCCCGTTTTTAGTGATTTTGGTCGTATAGCCAATCTTTCGATGATCCATGAGCGGGATGCCGGTGGTGCTGATCGTGACCGGCAATTGAACATAATTTATCTGACGATGTCTGCGGTGCTTGGTTTGATGACGGTTGGCGGCCTTTTATCATTCTTGCTGATTATGAATATTAAGTCTGCCAATCGCGCCAATGATGAATTGCTGCGCTATCAGGAAGAATTGGAAGCGATTGTCGCTCAGCGCACAGAAGCTTTGAGCGTTGCTTTGAAAAATGAACAAAAATCCAACGAGATTTATAAAGGCTTTCTTACCACCGTTTCTCACCAGTTTAAAACGCCGGTGGCTATTATTGATTTAATTGCGCAGCGTTTTATCCGTCATCCTGAAGACATCAATAGTGAAGCAGTGACAGAAGCGGCTGGCAGAATTCGTGAGGCCGTCAGCCGTTTGTCGCGTATTGTTGAAAGCACAATCAGCGGCGATGTGATTCATGGTCATGGTGTGAAATTAAAGGCGGAAGAGTTTGATCTGGTGGAGATGGTGCGCCAGTCAATTGCCTATCATCAGGAGATTCATCCGGCACGTTTTGTTCATTTTGAAGAGCAGGTCTCACAAGTGTTATATCATGGCGATAAAACGCTGCTGGAGCAAATTGTGGTTAATCTCCTTGCCAATGCCGATAAATATTCAGCTGGTTCAACACCTGTTGATGTGACAGTTCTGCTTGAAGATGATACATTTATTTGCAGGGTTAAAGATGTTGGAGTGGGCATTCCTGAGAATGAAACAGATATGGTTTTTAACCGGTTTTATCGTGCCAGCAATGTTGCGCATCTTTCAGGCAGCGGCTTGGGCTTGAGTTTTTCGCGCCAGATTGCTCAAATGCATGGCGGTGACTTAACCTTGCTTGCAACTGGCAAGGGTTTTACTGAATTTGAATTACGGTTGCCGTTGACCGGCATTGAGTGTGCTTGAAATGACAAAAGATGCAGCCAATCGCGCTTTGATTATGTGCGTTGAGGATGAAAAATATATTCGTGAAGAACTGGTGCGCGAATTGATGCGCTCCGGTCACGAAGTGATTGAAGCCAGTAATGGTTTGGCTGCCTTGGATTTGTTGAAAAAGCGCATGCCCGATTTAATTGTTTCAGACATTCTCATGCCGCAAATGGACGGGCTGGAATTTTTACGGCAGGTGCGCTCGGGCTCTGAACAATTAAACGCAATACCATTTTTGTTTCTCTCGGCACTCTCGGATCGGCACCGGATCTTGGAGGCTTATCGTGAAGGTGTTGATGAATATCTGGTCAAGCCGATTGATCTGGGTGTTTTCATTTCACAGGTTGAAGCGAAGCTGCGTTTGGTCAAGCGAATTGAAAATAAACGTCAGACCCCGTCACTGGGTGTGAATACAAAGAAATTATCACCGCGCGAGCTGGATGTGCTGTTACAATTAGCTGACGGCAAAAAAAATGCTGAGATCGCAGTTGCTCTTCAGCTTTCAGACCATACTATCAACGATTATCTCAAGAATATTTTTAAAAAACTGGATGTTCATTCAAGAGCGGAAGCTGTGAAAGAAGCGATGAAACATAAAATAATAAATCCATAAATAATGTAATGATTTCAATCGATTAATGTTTTTGTACGCATTTTCTATTGAGCTTGATTGTATTGCTGAAACATTAGCTTTTTTCAATATACCCTTATTCAAGGGAATTGTACCTCCCTCTAGTTTCAATAGACCACGGTAGACCAACGAATATGAGTTCGTTTGGAAGGTATTTTATTGTCTACTTTTGGGGGCGTGCCGATGTCATCGGATTTGAAAACTTATTCTGTGGTTCTTCCGAAAATAAAGCACACTCTGCTTGCCGGTGTTTGTCTCGTCTCATTAGGGCTTGAGACATCATTCGCGCAAACTGTTCCAGCACATATTAATACAGTGCCTTCACCGGTTTTAAGCGATTTGGTGAATAAGGGCGGCGCTACTACCCACCTGCTGCCACCTGTGAATGGCAAGAAGGGTAAAGATGCATATATAAAAGAGGGATTATTGCCAAAGTGGGTGGAGGCAACAGCTGGTAGCAGCGGTAACGATGGTAGCCCTCTTACAATCGACGGCGGCGGGTACTCAGCAGCCGGGCAAAATATATTCCTTGCTGGCAGTACTGGTGGTGCCGGTGGCAAGGGCGGATCTGCGGGTCGCTTGATGAAAGGCGATGGTGCAGCCGGTGGTAATGGCGGTGATGGCGGTAATGTCAGTCTAAACACGACCGGAAACTTAACCGTTCATAATGGAAGCGGCATTGTTGTATTTTCAAATGGCGGACAAGGCGGTAAGGGCGGCGATAAAAGCACATCAATTGACAATATTACATCCGGCGCTGGTGGCAATGGCGGTAATGCGGGACAGGTTACTGTTACCAATGAGTCTCAGCTAACGATTAGCGGAAATCAGTCCTTTGGTATTTTTGCACAGGCTGCTGGTGGTCATGGTGGCAAAGCTGGTGATGCAGATAATTTAATATTTAATGCAACTGCTGGGTTAAGCGGTGATGGCGGCAGCGGTGGCACGGTCACAATCATTAATAGCAATAATATTACAACCAACGGGTCTGGTTCGGATGCAATTCATGGCCTGTCTTTGGGTGGCAACGGAGCTGGTGCGGCAGAAGCAAAATCCCTTATCGGCAGTGCAACGAATGGTGTGGCTGGTAATGGTGGCGATGCCGGAACGGTTACAATCACCAATGACAAGATTGTAACTACACAAGGTGCTCAATCTAATGGCTTGGTGGGTAAATCTGTTGGCGGTAAAGGCGGCAACGGCAATAATGTAACGTCTGGCGGCTCTGTTGATACAACAACAGCTGATGGCGGGCATGGCGGCAATGGCGGTGGTGTCAATATCATCAATAAAGGATCCGTTACCGTTTCAAGCGGGCACGCTATTTATGCTGAATCGACAGGTGGTGCAGGTGGAGCGAGTGGCTCTGCCACGGTTGCCCTTGTTAAATCTGAATCCGGCAATGGTGGTAACGGTGGCAATGCAGGTGCAATTCAGGTTGATAATTTAGGTGCAGTCACCACAACAGGCGATTTATCCAGTGCTGTGGTTGCAGTATCCACCGGCGGTGAGGGCGGATCGGCCAATTATACGGATGGTTTGCTTGCGTCGGAGGGCGGCTCGGGTGGCCATGGCGGCAATGGCGGAGCCGTTAGCGTCAATAACCAGTCATCCATCAGCACGCAGGGCAATAATTCGAATGCAATTATTGCAGTGTCTGCTGGCGGTAAAGGTGGCGATAGTGATTTTTCGGTAAGTGAGCTCGTTGCATCCGCAGGCTCTGGCGGCGCGGGCGGGGCTGCGGGTGATGTGGTTGTCAATTCGCAATCCGATATAAATCGTCCGGCTGAGAATGTTGACTCACTCAGCACAATGGGTGATGGCTCACGCGGAATTTACGCACAATCTGTCGGAGGAAGCGGCGGCAATGGCGGCATGGCGGGCGCCTTGTCAGGTTCGTTGGGGCCAACTACACTGAGTGCAGCTGTTGCTATTGGTGGTAATGGTGGCGCAGGCGCTGATGCAGGCAATGTCCATGTAACGAGCTTTGACCATATTCTTACAAAAGGCAATCAGGCGAGCGGCATTGAAGCCGTGTCGCAAGGTGGTGATGGCGGCAATGGCGGTGGTGCACTGGAAGCAGCGATCAATGCAAAATCCTTTGGTGCAGTAGTTGCTATTGGTGGCACCGGCGGCAATGGTGGTGCGGGTGCAGATAGCAGTGTTACATTTGACGGTCGGATACAAACCACCGGTGAAGGTTCGCATGGTATCCGATCTGCCTCTGCCGGTGGCAAAGGTGGCGATGCCGGTAACACGCTGAGCGCTGGCATCGGCTTTACACCGGATGCAGCCAATATTGCTGGCAGTGTTGGCGGAGCCGGAGGCAAGGGCGGCGCAGCTGGTGACGCATCGGTTGATTTTACGGGCAAAGTTATCACAACTGGAAAAAATGCTCATGGCATTTTGGCCGAAAGCCTTGGCGGTGAAGGTGGGCAGAGTGCACTGAATATTGCAGGCGCCGCAGGCCATATTGGTGCAACGAATGGCGCCGGTTCCTGGGGGCGTGGCGCAGGCGACGGTGGCGCCGCCGGTAATGTCAATGTTGAAACGCATGGCCTTTTGAAAACAGAAGGTGACGGATCTGATGCGCTCGTTGCACGCTCTGTCGGAGGTCAAGGCGGCGCGGCACAACAGGCGTTAAGCGGTACGATTGGGGCGCAAAATGCGTCTTCCAACACCAATGTGAGTTTGGCTGTGGCCGGTAATGGCGGCAATGGCGCAGAAGCTGGTACAGTTACTGTCAATAATCAGGCGTATATTTATACCGGTGGTCAGGATGCACGGGCTATTGCCGCCCTTTCAGAGGGTGGTGCCGGTGGCAATGGCGGAACAGCTGTTGCAGGTGCAGCCAATCTGGCCGGTATCAATGAAGGCCAGTCGCGGATCGGATTAGTCGGCATTGCCGGAAGTGGCGGTTATGGTGCTGATGGTGGCGTGGTAAATGTTACCAATAGTGGTGAAATTTACACAACTGATGTCAAATCTGCCGGTTTGCAGGCTCATTCATTGGGCGGCAAGGGTGGTAATGGTGGCGATGGTGATGCCGCCCATGCTTTGTTTAAAGTTGATATCCCGAATGTAAATGATGATGCACCTTCTGCCATTACTTATCAGCTGCTTGCGGGCGGTGCCGGTGGTCAGGGTGGTGACAGTGCGCAAGTCGTAGTCAGTAACCACAATAAAATTTTCACGGGAGGCAATGGCAGCACCGGCATTGACGCACAATCCATTGGGGGCGCAGGCGGCAATGGCGGCAACAGCAAATTGCTGTTTTCGGCTGGCGACATTCCATTCGACCCGATCAAAAATCTGATTGATAAAGAGGCTGAAAGCCGGATCATCGGTGCTGGCGGCACCGGAGGTGCAGGGGGCAACGGCGCAGATGTAACATTGGTCAATCAGGGGGCGATTTTCACTTATGGTGATGATGCCGCCGGTATTTTGGCACGTTCCGTTGGCGGTCAGGGTGGCCATAGCGGTGATGGTAGCCTTGGTATTGGAGGTGGCGCATTAACTGAGCTTGTCCGCGCTGTGGGTGAAAATACGCAAACACAATCTGCAATTCTGGATCAGATTTTTAACTGGGCTGATGATGTCAGCACAGGTGGTGATGCTGGCGCGGTATCTGTTACCAATGGTGTAGCTGGCGATATGCTGGCGGGTAGAATTCAAACGTCAGGCGATCATTCTGCAGCATTGATTGCTGAAACTCTCGGTGGTGCAGGAGGCGATGGCGGCAATGGTCTTGGCAAGATTGCGCTGGGCGGTGATGGCGGACGCGGTGGTCATGCAGGTGATGTGGATGTCGTCAATCATGCTTCCTTGGCCACCTTTGGTGATCAGTCCTCAGCGATCATTGCGCGTGCAACAGGTGGAGCGGGCGGCACAGGTGGCGATGCTTCATCCGGTGGTGGTGGACAGGAAGCCTATTTGACCTTTGGCGGTCGCGGTGGCAAGGGCGGTAATGCCGCCAATGTGAGCGTTGATAATCACGGCTCGATCTGGACAACGGGCGATGAATCTCGTGGCATTCAGGCTCAATCTGTTGGTGGCGCGGGTGGTGTTTCCGGTGTCGGACAGAGCAAATATGTCGGTATTGCCGGTGGAGCGCTGGATCAGTTGGCACGCGAAAATCTGTCATGGTTTGGCGGTACCGGTGCTGGTGGTAACGGCGCGGATGTGACTGTTTCCAACCATGCTAAGATTATCACTGAAGGCGATAGTTCGACGGCAATTGAAGCAAAATCCCTTGGCGGTAAGGGCGCAAAAGCGGCTTATGCGTCGGGTATCATAAGCCTTGGCGGTGATGGTGGTGTTGGTGGCAATGCCGGTAATGTAGATATTGCCAATCATGGGATACTGATCACCAAAGGCCAAAATTCTGCCGGTATTGCGGCACTTTCTCAAGGTGGCATTGGTGGTGCCGGTGGTTCTATTGGCACGCCGTATGCGCGTGAAGGTTTCGTGTCCCTTGGTGGTCGTGGTGGCAAAGGTGGCGATGGTGCTGATGTAAGCGTGGCCAATCAGGGTTCAATCTTAACCTTTGGAAAAGACTCCAATGCCATTCTGGCGCAATCTGTTGGTGGAGCAGGCAGCAAAGCCGGAGATAGCAAGAGCAAGTTAATTGCTGTTGCTGGTGGCGCAGCTGATGGTTTGATTAACACACAGGTTGACTGGTATGGCCGCACAGGTGCCGGCGGCAATTCAGGCAATGTCAGTGTTATCAATGGTGATGCATTAAATCCGGGAGCCACAGTGCTGGGCTCTTATGGCGAGAATGCCGGTCTGATTGTTGCAAAAACCACTGGTGGAAAAGGCGGCGCAGGCGGTAATTCATCCGGTGTTCTTCAGTTTGACGTGCCGGTTATCACAGGCTTTGAAGCTGCAATCGGTGCTTCGGTTGCCGGAGACGGCGGTCTTGGTGGTAATGCCGGTGATATCAAGGTTGAAAATCATGCTATTCTGGTGAGCCTTGGCGATTATTCGACTGGTATTACAGCGCATTCTACCGGTGGGCGTGGTGGCAATGGCGGCTACGCGGATGTTATTGAGACTGCAAGCGGAGATAATACACTAATACCGCTCACAGCAGTAGCTGGTGGTCTGGGTGGTTCCGGCGGTGATGGCGGTGACGTTCTTGTCGTTAATAGTGGTGGTATTTACACAGAAGGAAAACAATCATCAGGCATATCAGCTCTGTCACTTGGCGGTTCCGGCGGCATTGCTGGTAATGTGCGAGGTGGCTTGAGCTTTGCCGGTTCTGCTTTAAATGACCTTACAAATGCGCCGAATGGTACTGGTGGTCGTGGCGGCAATATTCATGTGATCAATGGTCAGCCGGGGCATGAAAAAGACAACCTGATCTATACAACAGGTCATAGCTCAATAGCGATTAATGCCCTTTCGATCGGTGGTGATGGTAGCCTTGCCGGTGTTGCCTTTGGTGCGCTTAAACTTGGCGGCAATGGTGGCAATGCAGGTAACGCAGGCACTGTGTCGGTGGAAAACCATGCCGGATTGATAACGAAAGGCGATTATTCCCATAGTATTCTGGCGCAATCGATTGGTGGCACAGGTGGAGTGGGTTCAAGGGGCAATCTGAATGACTTTCCTGAAGCAACAAATGGCACAGGTGGCGATGCAGGCTCGGTGAGCGTTGTCAATAGTGGTGTTATTGTTACATCCGGCAACCGTGCATATGCGATTGCCGCAGAGTCACGGGGTGGAATGGCGGTAGATGCAAAGGCTGGTGATGCCGGTGATGTCAGCGTTGAAAATAGCGGTGTCATTATTACATCTGGCAATGCGGCTTATGCAATCACCGCGTTATCAGAAGGTGCTGTTGCTGGTGCGGTTACCGTTCATAATACGGGTGATGTGGAGACAGCGGGTGAAAATGCAAACGGCATTGCGGCAAAGTCTTTGGGTAAGACAAGTGCGGGTGATGTCAGCATTGCCAATTCCGGTGATGTGATAACAGCTGGTGCAGGCTCCAATGCATTGACTGCAGCCTCTGTCGTGGAAACGGATACACTCTTTGCATCACGTGCCATGCCGCAGGTGGCACAAGCTTCAGCGTTTGAGTTCGAGACATTTGATTTTGTCACTTTCGGCGGTGGTCAGGCGGGAAATGTCTCTATCGACCATTCAGGTAATCTGATTGCCAAGGGTGAGGGTTCTTCGGCTATTTATGCGCAAAGCACCGGCGAAACGAACGGCAATATTGATATTGTTGTGCAGGCAGAAAGTCTGCTTGTCGGTGGTAGTGCTGGCGGCGCGGGTGTGAGCATTATTGATGGCGCAAAAAACAGCCTTGCCAATCATGGCACCATCACCGCTGTTGGTGACAAGCTCGGCTATGTTCCGGGTGCAGACGGCAAATTATTTGCCGCTGGCTGGGTTGATGGTTTGGCTATTCAAGGTACAACCGGTACGACGGATATTTCCAATAGCGGGCTTGTCGTTGGTATTATCGATATGGGCATTGGTTCCAATCGATTTACCAATAATCAAGACGCGTGGATGGTTGCCGGTACATATATCGGCCTTGGTGGTCAGTCAGATTCACTCTTTACCAATGCAGGTGTTTTAACTTCCGGCGGTATCGGCGCGGTTGAAACAACGGTGATTGATGGTAATTTTGATCAGACTGAAACAGGAAACTATCTTGTTGATCTGGATTTTGCCGCAGGTAGCGCAGCAGATCAAAACATGCGCGTTGCTGCATCCACATCTTCGGCATCCGGCAAGGCAGATCGTCTTGATGTAACCGGACAGGCCAATCTGGGTGGCCATTTGCCGGTGAGCATCAGCAATACCGGCCATGCCAAAAGCGGACAGAATGATTATGTGATCGTGCGAGCAGAAGGTGGCGTGCAGGATGACGGTATGAAACTTGAAGCGCCAAACACAGCTGTTGCAACCTTCACTCTTGGCTATACCGAACACGAAACCGTGCTTGGTGCCAATATTGATTATGCGGCTAAAGGCTTGACGGAAAATGGCATTGCCGTTGGTAATACCATCAATGATATTCAGTTTGATCAAACCTCTCCGGCTTTCCGTCCATTGGCATCGGCTATCTTTGCACAGGCCGATATTGCAAGCCTGCAAAGAACCTATGATCTGATTGACGGTGAAGGTACTGCCGGTGCGCAGCAGGCTTATTTCTCCGACACCAATGCCTTTATCGGTGCGGTTTCACAGCAAACCAATATTTGGAGCAATCCTTACCGTCAGGCTGAAACCAACGCGAGCCGTAACTGCACGCTCAAAAATAATCTATGTGTTGAGAGCTTGTGGCGTGGTTGGTATTCTGGTTTCGGCAGCAATACCAGCATCAAGGGCGATCCTTATGTGGTTGGTTCAGGCGACCTGAAAAGCCATAGCAAGGGCATGGCTGCGGGGCTTGATTATGAGCTGACCAAAGACCTGTTACTTGGTTTCTCTGTCGGCATGAGCAAGGCCGATTTCAAAGTGAGTGATCGCCTGACTAAAGGTGATATCGAAACCGGGCGTACCGCGATTTATGGCGCTTATCGCCATAATAATTTCTATGTTGATGGTCTTGTCGGTGTGGATTGGTTTAATGCGAGCACTGATCGCTTGGCGGCTATTTTGCCGACTGCGGGTAATGCGGGTTTCTCGGATCGTTTGCAAAACGACTTCTCCGGTTATGGCATTAATGCACGTCTTGAGACCGGTTATCGTATGGATCTGGGTGGTGTGCAGGTTACTCCGTTTGCTGCCTTGCAATTGTCGAGCTTCCATATGAATAGCTCAACAGAATACGCGGATATTACCGGTGGTGATCTGGCGCTTTATTATAAGAGCAGAACCATTCATTCTGTGCCGCTTTCCTTAGGCGCACAGGTTGATACGCGCATTGACCTTGGTGATAATGCTCATTTCTCACCTTATCTGCGTGCGGCATGGGTGCATGAATTTGCCAATAAGCGTTCGGTCGAGGCAGGCTTTATAACTGCACCTGGCTATGAATTTGTCGTGCATGGGGCAGCACAACCGCGTAATTCTGCGCAAGTGGAAGCAGGCTTTAATGTGCAGATCGAAACCGGACTGTCCTTATACGGTAAGGTCACAGGCAACTTCTCCGGCTCCAATCATGATGTGTCGGGCTCCGGCGGTTTGCGTCTGCGCTGGTAAGGACACAGAGATGATGAAAGTCAAAGTTTTTTGTCTGGGCGCATTGGTTGTCATCATGGGTGCTGTGGCGCAAGCCACAGCACAAGAGAGCAACCAGCAGACTTTATCGCTGACGACGAGCGGCTGGCAAACCGCATGCAATGCGGTAAACCGTAAAACCGCATTGGAGTGCAGGGTTGAAGCAAGCGCTATTCTGACTGAAAGCGGTCAGCGGCTGACGGATTTCACGATCAGGGTTCCTGAAGCAAAAGCGCAGCCATTGCTGATGGTGCGTGTGCCTTTGGAGGTTTCACTGAGTGTCGGTATTACGATGAAAGTGGATGAAGGTAAGCCCTTTAGCTATTCCCTTCAAACCTGCAATACGAGCGGTTGTTATTTTGGAAATCCGCTGGATAAAGATTTACTGGCGGCAATGATCAAGGGCAAGCAATTGATCCTGACGATGCAGGATACATCCCAAAACGATATTAGCCTGACTTTGCCTTTGAATGGTTTTGCCGAGGCATTTGCTCTCGTGAAATAATAACAGCGGCGCTTTGATAAAAGCGCCGCTGTTTTTTACTTATTCTGCAATCAGTTTGGCAAAGACAGGGGCTGGATCATCGACTTCGATGAGCTTTTTGTTTTCAATGACCCAGAACCGTGTCGCGACATTGGTGATAAACGCACGGTCATGGCTGACAAGCAGGCAAGCCGTTTCATGCTCAATCAGCTCATTTTCCAACATGTCCTGACCTTCAATATCCAGATGGTTTGTCGGCTCATCCAGCAGATAGAAGTTCGGTTCAGTTAAACGCAAAAGCAGCATAGCAAGACGCGCGCGCTGTCCACCGGAAAGACGCGACACGGGTGCAGTCTGTGCCTCCATACTTATTCCGGCGCCAGCCAGCTGTGAGCGCGCTTGATGATCATTTAGGTCGCTTGATCTTTTTACCGCTTCCCAAGGCGAAGGGAATTGATCCAATTGCGAAAGTGCCTGATCGGAATAGCCAAGTTTTAAACTCGCGGCTCCGCGAATATGCGGGTCTTCTTGGATCAAAGCCGCTTGTAGCCGTTTAACAAAACGGGTTTTCCCGGTTCCGTTGGCGCCAAGCAACGCAATGCGATCACTCTTCTCAATCCAAAATTTGCTTATACGGAATAGCAGGCGCTGATCCGGCGTTTCAATCTGGGTGTCGTTGATCGTGACCAGTGCCTTGGCATGGGTGCCGCTATTGGTGAGGCGAATGTTCCCGGCCGAGCGTTCCAGATGCGCAGGCTGGGCACGCTCTTCCAGCTTGTCAGCACGTTCTGACAGTTGTTTGGTTTTAACAACCAGCAAATCAGAACCGGAGTTAATGCCGATATTTTTCAATTTGGCTGCCTGCTGACGCAAAGCTTTCACTTTGCGCATGTCATTGTCATATTGCCGTCCACGGGCACTATCATTTTCATCCAAAGCCTGACGTGCGCGTGAATAAGGCAGTGCAAAATCTTCACTGCCGGTCGGGCGCAGAAACAGTGTTCGGGTGGTTGTATCGTCCAGAAAAGCACGGTCATGGCTGGCAGCAATAACCGCGCAATCACGTGGCAAATTCATTAAAAAACGCTGCAAAACACCAATCCGGCCAAGATCGAGGTGATTGGTCGGTTCATCAAGCAGAAGCAGATCGGGTTCGACGATCGCAGCGCGTGCCAGCAGCATGGTGCGCTGCCAACCGCCGGACAATTGGCTAACCGGACGATGACGAATATCTTCATCGACGCTTAAGTCGTCCAGCAAAATATCGACGCGCCAGCTTTCTGTTTCCGCAAGCTCTGCCGTTAATGCGTCGCGTACAGCATCATAAAAGCTTAATGGTAACAGATGTGCTGGCGGGTCTTGTGGTGCGAAAGCGACAACAAGCCCGCGTATATTGGTGACATTGCCGGTCGTAGCTGTTTCTTCACCTGCGAGGATGCGCAAGAGCGAAGATTTGCCGCGGCCATTGGCGGCGACGAGGCCTAAGCGGTCGCCTTTGGCAACAGTAAAACTCAAATCTTTGAAAAGTAGTTCACTACGGACGAGGGAAAGGTCTTTAAGGGCGATAAGGGACATAGATTAATCTCATTCAGTCAAAAAGGCATGGACAAAACTGCCTGCAAGAAGGCTGACGATGAGACGACAATGCGATCCTTAGTCAGCCCCGCGAAATAATAATTTGCGGGGCAAAGACAGGGCCACGGGTATGATGTTGGACACGTTGATACAACACCAACTTCCCCTTTCGTTTGAATACGCGAAAAAACTAAATCATCTTGTCAGGAATAACAATGAGAAAATGTGCAGTTTTTATCCAGAATAAGTGCAGATTTTTCATGATCCGCTAAATACAGCTTGGTGGTTAGAAGATATTGATTGTTTCGAGAGCTGCTGGCCTTACTGAACTATCACTCAATTGCTGAGGGGCGGTGGCGATATTGTCGCCTTGCAAAACAATGAATGCTCTGTTCCACTCGTATGTCAAAGAAGCACCAATGCGTCAGGAGGAAGCTATGAGTGCGTGTCGGGTTGCAGTGATACAAGCGGGAACAAGTCTTTTTGATACTCCCAAAACACTGGAGCGGATGGAGGCTCTATGTGTTGAGGCGGCAAGTCAGGGGGTGGAGCTGGCGGTTTTTCCTGAGGCTTATGTCGGAGGCTATCCGAAGGGGCTGGATTTTGGCGCCCGTATGGGCACGCGAAGCGCTGAAGGGCGCGAAGATTATCTGCGTTATTGGCAGGCTGCAATTGATGTGCCGGGGCCTGAATGTAAGGCGATTGGTTCTTTCGCAGCTAAAATGAAATCCCATTTGGTCACTGGCGTGATTGAGCGTGATGGCGCTACCCTTTATTGCACAGTCCTCTTCTTCGGGCCTGACGGCAGTTTGTTGGGCAAACACCGTAAGCTGATGCCAACAGCCAGCGAAAGGCTGGTTTGGGGGCAGGGGGATGGTTCAACCATTCCTGTTTTTGATACGCATATCGGTAAAATCGGTGCGGCTATTTGCTGGGAAAACTATATGCCGAATTTGCGCCAGACCATGTATGCCAAAGGCATTAATCTCTGGTGTGCGCCCACCGTTGATGAGCGTGAGATCTGGCAATCCTCTATGCGCCATATTGCTTATGAGGGGCGCACTTTTGTGCTCAGCGCTTGCCAGTATTTTACCCGTGGCGATGCGCCTGCAAATTACGACATTGCAGGTGATAATGACCCTGCACGCGAACTTATTCGCGGTGGTAGTGTGATTGTGAGCCCGATGGGTGAGGTCATTGCCGGTCCTGTTTATGGGCGAGAAGCGATCATAACGGCTGACATTGATCTCATGGATACAATCCGCGGTAAATATGACCTCGATGTGGTTGGCCATTACGCACGTCCTGATGTTTTCACACTACAGGTCAATGAGGCCGAGAAAAAGCCGGTTGAATTTTTTGACGATAGCGAAGTGCTGCTTTGCGATGAGGATGAGGCTTAGCATTTAAGAAAAAGGCGGATCTATGGGAATGGATCCGCCTTTTAAATCGGGTACTGTCATTAAATTGTAAGAATAGTGCATTAAGGGGGAGGTAAGGCATAAGATATTGAATCAAAATGGTAAAATATGATTATTATTGAGTTTTTGTAATGGTTCTCTGCTGAATATTAACATTGTGCGATCAGCAGAATTGATCGTATTATATTGGCTTTGCCAATATGGGCGTTTTAGCTTACATAAAATAAACGCTGACATGGCAGGCATGTGCGTTTTTAGGCATATCATTATGGTTTACGGAATTCTTCTCGCGTTTGCATCTTACGCAGCATACGCCGTCAGCGATGCGTGCGTTAAGTTCATTGACGGCTCATTGTCACCTTATCAAATTGCTTCGCTGGGCGCGGTTTTTGGCCTGTGCGGCGTACCCTTCATGAAGGGTGCCAATGATAAGTGGCTGGATATGTTCCGCACGTCAAACCGTCCGATCTGGCTCTTACGTATTGTCAGCTCGGCAATGGGCACTATTGGTAGTGTGGCGGCATTTACTTACTTGTCGATGGCGGAAGCATTCGCGCTGATTTTCTTGCTGCCCGCTTTTGTAACCATTTTGTCGGTTGTGTTCTTGGGTGAAAAAGTGGGCTGGCGGCGCTGGTCTGCGGTGGTTATCGGTTTTATCGGCGTGTTGATTATCCTGCGCCCTGGTTTCCGTGAGTTGTCGCTTGGCCATTTAGGTGCTTTGGTTGCCGGTATGGGCGGTGCGATCGGGATTATTATCTACCGCGTTATGGGAACACGGGAAAAACGTATTTCGCTTTATACCAGCGGATTGCTTGGGCCGATTGTCATTGCGGGCTTTTTGGCAGCACCCAATTATCAGGCACCAGATACTGTTCAATGGATCTATCTTGCTGGCTATGGTTTGCTGGCAGCACTTGGTAATGTGTTGCTGATGCTGGCTGCTTTCCGTGCGCCGGCCAGTGCAATCGCCTCGCCGCAATATAGCCAGATGATCTGGGCGCTTTTATTCGGTTATTTTGTCTTCCATGACCGCGTTGATATGCCGATGGTTTTCGGCATGGTTCTAATCATTATTTCCGGCTTTTTCACCTTTGTGCGCGAGCGTCAGCGCGGCGTTTCTGAGCCGCCGGCAGTGGTGCCAGCCGAAGGTGCGCCGGTTTTGAACACAGAATTGGCGGATATTCAGAAAAACTGAGCTCAGCTTGAAAGTTAGTCATATTTGCCCGTTTCTCTTTGAGGAGCGGGCATTATTATCTGTGCTATTTTCCGTGCTTTTGCTTGGTAAATATGTTATATGTCACAAAACTGATATGAGATTCTGCCACATTTTAGCAGTACGGCGTGTATGAGCCGTATTTGCGTTGTTCTTAACGGAAGGCAAGACACTGAGAACAGCTACTGATAAGAAAGTGAAAACCACACTTTCAACAGCCGCAATGGACGATGCCAAGCGCGTCTTAGAGGCTTTCGAACTCGCACTCGCCACTTTGGATGATTCCAAGGCTGAGGACATTATCCCGATTGATATGCGTGGAAAATCTGCACTGGGCGATTATATGATCATCGCATCAGGGCGTTCGCACCGCCATGTGGCGGCTGCGGCTGACCATTTGTTGCGTGCTCTGCGTGAAGCAGGCTATCGCGATATTAAGGTGGAAGGCCTTGAAGGCGGCGACTGGGTGTTGATTGATACCGGCGATATTATCGTTCATATCTTCCGCCCTGAAATCCGCGAATTTTATAATCTGGAAAAAATCTGGGTTGATGCAGACAAACAAGAGCTGCGCAAAACAGAAACAGTCCATTAATGAAATTTTGCCCTTTCGGTTCATCGGAAGGGCAAATTACTTTTTGCGAATAAATCCATGCGTATTACAGTTTTTGCCGTCGGACGAATGAAAGCCGGACCGGAACGTGAATTGGCCGACCGTTATTTTGACCGGTTTTCCAAGGCAGGCAATCCGCTGGGCTTTGATTTTCAAGGTGTGAGCGAAATCACGGAAAGCCGTGCACAGACGGTGGATTTACGAAAAACAGAAGAAGCCGCGCGCCTGTTTGAAGCGCTTGATGCCGGCGCAGGGCTTATTCTACTTGATGAACGCGGCAAGGCGTTAAGCTCGGAAGATTTCGCCGGACAAATGGGACGCTTGCGTGATGAAGGAAAACGTCAGCTGATTGTGGCCATTGGCGGGCCTGACGGACATGATCCGCGTTTGCGTCAAAGAGCGGATTTGGTTCTGGCGCTTGGCTCACTGACATGGCCGCATCAGATCGCCCGTATCTTGGTGGCTGAGCAGCTTTATCGTGCTGCAACTATTCTTTCCGGACATCCCTATCACCGCTCGTGAATTCCATAGGAATTCATTAATAAGATATGGGATAAGATTATCCCGAATATGTTTCCCAAAATGGGCAACCGGATTTGGCAAACATATCTAAAATCAATGTGATCAATAAAGTTCAGGATAAAGCCGGATAGAATAGACTAAATGTCATTATGTCATCACCTTCAAAGAGCGATGCTTAGGGTTGCGCAGGCTACAGTCTGGCGCGGCTTTTTTGGTGTTGCGGTTATGACAGTGACAGTTGGTTTTGTGTCTGCACCGGTTTTTGCGCAGACTCCCATGCAGCTTGAGCGTGAAAAAGCTGACGCTGAACTGCGAAAATTAAATGAAGAAGTGCTGGTCACACAAGAAAAGCTGAACCAGATGGAGGCGGAGGTCGCCGCCCTCAAAAAAGATCAGGCCAGTTTAAGTGCAGCCCTTATTCAATCTGCCAAAACTGACAAGAAACTCGAACAGGATATTGCTGATACGGGTGAGCGCTTGATTTCGCTACTGGAGCAGGAAGATGGCATCCGTGTATCATTACAATCAAGGCGCGGCGCGTTGGCGGAAGTTCTGGCAGCTCTTCAACGCATGGGTTTGAACCCGCCGCCTGCAATTTTGGTGCGCCCTGATGATGCTTTGGCCTCTGTGCGCAGCGCCGTTTTGCTGGGTGCTGTTGTGCCTGAAATGCGCCAGCAAACCGAAGAACTGATGGATGATTTGAAGGAAATGGAGCGATTGACCGCTTCCATTACGGCAGAACAACAACGGCTGGTGGCAGCACGTAAGGAACAGGCTGAAGAACATAAGCGGCAGGAATTGCTGCTTGAGGAAAAGAAAAAACTTCAGGAAACCTCCACTGATGAATTGCTGGTCATGCGCAAAACGTCGGAAGTTTTGGCTGCTAAAGCCACCAGCTTGCAAGAGCTGATTGCCGGATTGGACAAGCAAATGGATGGGGTGCGTTCTGCTGCGGAAGCGGCAAAACGTGCAGAAGCTGACCGGTTGGCAGCAGGGCAAGAACGCGCCGAACAGGGCGTGGCTGATACCAGTCATTTGATTGCCGAGGGCAGCTTTGAAAAGCTGCAAGGGCAGCTCGGATTTCCCGCAGCCGGTAAAATCATTCGCAAATTTGGTGCAAATGATGGTCTTGGCGGCACAATGATGGGAGAAATTTTACAAACTCCTCCTTCTGCCACGATTACGTCACCTTCGGATGGCGTTGTGTTATACGCAGGAGTTTTCCGTTCTTACGGGCAACTCTTGATACTCGACGCTGGTGGCGGATACCATGTCGTCATGGCGGGTATGGGGCGAATCAATGTGTCACAAGGACAGTTTATGCTAGCGGGAGAACCTGTCGGCACTATGGGAGAAAAGCTTTTGGCCAGCGTTGCATCAGTGAATGTTGATGACAGCGCCCCTTTACTTTACATCGAATTTAGAAAAGATGGAAAACCCGTCGACCCGGCTCCGTGGTGGGCCGAGCGGCTATCGGGAAGGACATAGAAATGATACGTAAACTATCGCTGCTTTTTGCCGGAGCCTTAATGGGTGCATCAGCAATTGTGATGGTTCAGGGCGCACCTGCCTCCATTGCCAATGCGGCCTCCGGCGCGTCGAGCGATACCTATAAAAAGCTCGCTGTGTTCGGCGATATTTTCGAGCGTGTGCGCGGCCAGTATGTAACGCCGCCCGATGAGCAGAAGCTGGTGGAAAGCGCCATTAACGGCATGCTGACATCGCTTGATCCGCACTCTTCTTATCTTAATCCGGAAGCCGCACAAGATATGCGCGTTCAAACCAAGGGCGAATTTGGCGGCCTTGGCATTGAAGTGACGATGGATGGCGATCTGGTTAAAGTGATTGCGCCTATTGATGATACGCCTGCTTCTAAAGCCGGTGTGTTGTCGGGCGATCTGATCAGCCAGATTGACGGCGCGGAAGTGCGTGGCCTCAGCCTCAATGATGCTGTCGACAAAATGCGTGGGCCCATCAACACGTCTATTGAACTGACATTGATCCGTCAGGGTGTTGATAAGCCGATTAAGCTGAAAATCACCCGTGATGTGGTGAAGGTCAAAGCTGTCCGTTATCGTGTTGAAGGTGATGTTGGCTATTTGCGCGTCATTTCCTTTACCGAACAGACTTTTGATGATCTGAAAAAAGCCATCAAAGACATCCAGTCGCAAATTCCTGACGACAAGCTGAAAGGTTTTGTACTGGATCTGCGTCTCAATCCGGGTGGTCTGCTTGATCAGGCTGTCGCCGTTTCGGATGTCTTCCTTGATAAGGGTGAGATTGTTTCAACCCGTGGCCGTGATCCGCAGGATGTAACCCGTTTTGATGCACGCAGCGGCGATCTTGTTGAAGGTAAGCCGGTGATTGTGATGATTAATGGTGGTTCTGCCTCGGCCTCTGAAATTGTGGCGGGTGCCTTGCAGGACCATCGTCGTGCAACCGTGCTTGGTACACAAAGCTTTGGTAAAGGCTCGGTGCAAACCATTATTCCGCTTGGTGAAAATGGCTCATTGCGTCTGACCACGGCGCTTTATTACACCCCTTCGGGTAAATCTATTCAGGGTAAGGGCATTACGCCTGACATCAAAGTGGAACAGCCTTTACCACCGGAATTCCGTGGTGAAGATGTGGTGCGCGGTGAATCCGGTCTCAAAGGGCACATTAAAGGTGCAATTGAGGATGAAGAAGGTTCAGGATCAGCGGCTTATGTTCCGGCTGAGCCAAAAGACGACGTTCAGCTGGCTGAAGCTTTGAAGCTTTTGCGCGGTGAAGAAAAGAATGCGGCTTTCCCGCCGGATCCTAAAAAAGCAGCGCTGGCAGAGTAATTTCTGCCTGTCAGTACTATTTGAATGATTAAAGCGGGTGCAAATTTTGCATCCGCTTTTTTGTTATGTTTTGTTGATAAAAATACCTTATAGAATAGGGCAGATGAAGATGGAGTGCGACGGATGGCTGACAAACAGAAGCTTATTGATCCTGAAACCTTACCTTACCGCCCATGTGTGGGTTTGATGGTTTTAAACCGTGACGGATTGGTGTGGTCTGGTCGCCGTATCATCGTGCCGGAAGGGGAGATGGAAGGCGCAACGCAGCTCTGGCAAATGCCACAAGGCGGCATTGATAAAGGTGAAGAACCGGTTGAGGCAGCTTTGCGCGAGCTTTATGAAGAAACCGGCATGCGTTCGGTTTCGCTGCTGGCGGAAGCACCGGAGTGGATTAATTATGATCTGCCGGTTCATCTGATCGGCAAAGCGCTTAAGGGCAAATATCGCGGCCAGACACAAAAATGGTTTGCCTATCGCTTTGAAGGCGATGAAAGTGAAATTGCTATTAATCCGCCTCCGGGTGATGAAGTTGCAGAATTTGACGCTTGGGAATGGAAACCGATGGATGATCTGCCGCAGCTGATCGTACCATTTAAGCGTAAATTATATCAGGAAGTTGTGCGCAATTTCCGTCATTTGGCACCATAAATTAAAGCGTTAAACTTTAATCTGGCTGTGGCTCAATAAATAGACTTGTAAATTTCTGTATCTTGAGGAAACTTTGTCCGTCACGTAATTTTCTTGCGAAGGAAACATAATGGACGGACAAAGCCTTATTGTATTTCTGATTGTTGGTTTGGTTGCGGGTTGGTTGGCAGGCACGATTGTGCGTGGCGGCGGTTTTGGCATGATCGGCAATATCGTGATTGGTGTGATTGGCGCATTCTTTGCCGGTTGGTTATTACCGCGCCTTGGCTTTAGTGTTGGTGGCGGTTTTATCGCTTCAGTTGTTAATGCTTTTATTGGCGCGGCGATTTTGCTGGTTGTGTTGCGCGTTATCAAACGAGCGTGATTATTCGACAAAAATTTTCACACTGGCTGCGCGGCCTGCCGCATCAATCACAGTCAGTGTGGAATAACCAACGCCATCAGGTTGCCATTGTATAGTACGGCGGCGTTCCGGTTCGCCTAAAGGTTTGCCATTGGCCAACCAGCGAAACGGTGCGCGCCCGCCTTGCATTTTTAAAACCAAAGGCGATGCTTTTTCACCATTAGGCTTCAGTTCCACATGCACTCCATTGGGCGGAAAGGTGATTTGTGGTGCCGGTTCCGCTGTCGCTTTGAGCATGATGAGCCCATCATTGATATTGGAAAAACGCCCCAATGTGATGGGTAGTTCATTGCTGTTTAAATGCAGCGCGCCATAAGGCGCGCGCGGAAAGGGCACAGCCGCTAAACCGGATTTGACAAAAGCTTCAAACAAAATGGGGGCTGCGGATAAATATCCGGTCAAACCTGCAACAGGGCCTCCATCAGCACGACCAACCCACACGCCCATCACATAGCGCCCGTCATAACCAACAGACCATGCATCCCGATAGCCATAGGATGTGCCGGTTTTGTAAGCCAAAATGCGACGGGCTGCGCCTTCGGGCGGGCGAATTCCGGATAAAATATCAGCAATCTGCCATGTGGCGGTTTCGCTTAGAATGGTGGTGCCGGTGATTACGGGTTCTGTTTTTTCGGTGCCGTCTCGCAAAGTGGCGGTTTTGCCGCCATTGGCAAGGCCGGTGTAAAGCTGCACAAGGTCGCGCAAATTGATGCCCGCGCCGCCCAAGCCGATCGCAAGGCCGGGAGCTTCATTTTTAGGCAATTGCAATGTTACGCCAGCCTGACGAAAGCGGGTGGTCAGTTGCAATGGCCCGACAGCATCCAGCAAGCTGATGGTTGGCACATTCAACGACATTTGCAGCGCCTGGCGGATGGTGACATCGCCTTGATAACTCATATCAAAATTACGCGGGCGATAACCGGCAAAATCGGTCGGCCGATCCTGAATGATTGTTTCTTGTGCGATCAATCCTTGTTCAAAGGCCAAACCATAAATAAAGGGTTTGAGCGTTGAACCGGGCGAGCGGACAGCGCGGCTCATATCAATCCAGCCCTGAATGCGGCTGTCAAAATAATTGGCAGAGCCGACGGAGGCTAGAATGTTGCCATTTCGGCTGTCGGCCAAAACAATGGCGACAGAGGTTTTATTGCCGATTTTTGTGGCGTGGGCTTTGGCAACTTTTTCCAATCCTTGTTGCGCTTGTTTCATCAAGGTCAATTGATGGCGCGGATTGCTTGGGTCTTTTTTGATTGCCTCATCCGATAAATGCGCCGCTAATGCCGGTAATGCAAAACGTTTGGATGATACCATTTCGCGTTGGCTGCGGGTTACTTCCTGCGCGGAAATAATCTCGGCATTTTCCATTCTGGCCAGCACACGGTCACGCGCGTTCTGGGTGTTCTCACGGTAGCGGTCAGGGCGACGGCGTTCGGGCAATTGCGGCAGGGCAACAAGGAGTGCCGCTTGCGCGGTGGTCAGGCGTTTAGGCTCTTGACCAAAATAGGCAAGAGACGCGGAGCGTACACCTTCCAGATTGCCGCCATAGGGCGCAAGTGTCAGATAGCGTTCGAGGATTTGCTCTTTGGTGAGGCGGCGTTCAATTTGAACAGCGCGGGCAATTTGTAAAAATTTGGAGCCGAGATTGCGGTTTTCACGCGGCTCGATCAAACGTGCCAACTGCATCGATAAAGTGGAGCCGCCGGATACAATCCGCCCATTGGTGACAAGCTGTTTGGCTGCACGTAAAAGCGCCCAAAAATCAATGCCCGAATGATCGTAGAAACGCTTATCTTCATAAGCGATCAGCATTTTAACGAGCAGCGGATCGACATCTTCGATTTTGGTGTTTAGCCGCCAATAGCCGTCAGGCGTGGTAAAGGCGCGCAATAAATGATCATCACGATCCATCATTTCGGTGGAGACGGTCAAACGTTCAGGTAGAGGGGGCGGGAAAGCCTGATCCAGCATATTCAGGCTAATTGTACCCACAATGGCGATGCCGCTTACAAGAAGGGCACCGCCAATGAGTATTCTTTTTCCCAATTTACCAAGCCGCAACATGTTAAGGCGTTGCGACTTCCATCATGCCGGTGGATGTACGCGCCGAGAACTGCGGACGATACATGTCCTCAACCGTTGCGGCAGGATGGGTGTAAATACCCGGTGTTACCGCACGCACCACATAAGCAAGGGTGATCTGTCGTTTTTCACCTGCATCGCGGTCAAAAGCTGCCACAAAACGATCATTGCGGAATTCGAGATGGGCGGCTTCGGTACGTTCTAGCCACGAGAAATTAGCCAGATCAGCACTGTTTACCAGACGCGGATTGTCGATTTCAAAACCAGCCGGCAACAGGTCAGTGACCAGCACGCGTGATGCCCAGTTTTGCAAATCATCAACCTGCAAGACGACCACAAAACGCTCGTTTTGATCTACACTGGTGATGTTGGTTTCTTCGCCATCCAAGGTGTAATATGTGCGCTTGATGTTGAAGCCATCACCACCGGCCGGCAATGATTGTGCCGGAGGGGCAACGGCTGTGATCACCGCATCAACCGGATCAGAGCTTTGATTGCTGATTTTAACCGGTGCCTGTTGCAAAGCATTGCCGGTATAGCGCTGTGAGAATAGGCCTTTATGCACGGTGCCGTCGACATCCAGTTTGATGCTGGAGTTGTTTTCCTGCAAACCGCGTGCTGCAAGCAGCATCCATGCCTGATCTTGCGTGCTCATATAGCGGCTGTCCTGACGCATCTGACCAACAAGTTTAATCAGTTCAGGTACGATTTTTGGCATAGGCTTGGTTTCGGCAGCCAGTGCCAGCACAGCCGCGCCATCGCGCAGACGTGAGCCATAATCTGTGCGGTTGTAGTTATGTTTCGGTGTCATCTGGCTGAAATTGAGTGCCGCTTCAAAGGTACGATCAGAGCGTGGCTGATCACCGTAAAGCGAAAGGGCTGCTGCAATTTGCGCCACGGCCATCGGGCTTTCAAAAGCTTCCAGCTGGGTATCTGCATAATAACGCAGATCACCGACCGATGCCTTTTTGTTGCGCGCCAATACATAAAGCGCATAGGCAATTTCATTGCCGTGCTCTTGTATATTGGTGTTGTAGCTCAGCGTGTTTTGCAAATTATTCAAAGCTGAGACAAGCGCCCGTTCAGGCACAATATAGTCCTTTTCACGCGCACGGGTCAGGAAGTCGGTGACATAAGCATCCAGCCAAGGATCGTTGGAACCCGGCCCCCAAAGACCGAATGAACCTGACGAAGACTGGAAGTTCAGTACACGGTAAATCGCATCCTGAACGCGGGTTTTAATCGCATCCTGATCGTCGCTGCTGATGGCATCTTTGGTGCTTGCAGCCATTTCCTGCAAATAAAGCAATGGCATTGCACGGCTGGTGGTCTGCTCGGTGCAGCCATAAGGATAGCGATCAAGCGCCATCAGCATGGAAGTGATGTCAAATGCAGCGCTGCGGCTGACATCCACACTGACATGAGCGCCATCGAGCAGGTTTTGAGATAGAAGTTCGCCATCGATGGTCAAACCCTGACCGGCAGATAAATCCACCACATAGCGGCTGGTGATCGGCAGATCGACAGGGCGCACATTGAGGTTCAAAATCTGTTCAACCATGATGCCGCTGTCATTCGCCACACGGATGGTTACAAACCCGTCACCGGTTGCCTGTGCTGCCAGCGGCACTGTTACTGAGATGCGTTTTCCGCCCTGAAGCGACAGGGTCTGAGAGGCTGCATCATCGCTGACGTTGAGATTGTCGCTGGTTTCGACGGTTAACTGATAATCGCCGTCCGGTGCATCTGTATTGGCAATGTCAAAGCGGATGGTTGACATGTCACCCGGTGCCATAAAGCGTGGCAGACCGGCTGTAATGACCAGTGGATCACGGATGATGACGTCTTTTTCAGCATGGCCAAGGGCTGATTTTGTCCATGCGACAGCCATAACTCTGGCGGTTCCGTTAAATTGCGGCAGATCAAAATCGATGATCGCTTTGCCGTCACTGTCAAGCTCGACAATGCCGGAGAAAAGCGCCAGCAGTTTTTCGGTCGGAGGGCTGCCCTGTGAACCCATATTGCCGCCGTCACCACCGGTACGCAACTTGCCTGTAACACCGAGCGAGCCATCAATGAGACGACCATAAATGTCGCGCATTTCAAGCCCCAGCTGACGCTGGCCGAAGAACCAGCCTTCAGGATCTGGTGCGCTATAACGGGTGAGGTTCAAAATGCCGACATCCACTGCCGCCACCATGACATAGGCTTGCTGGTTGCCAGCATTGGCAACGGTAACCGGTACTGCGAGCGTTGATTTAGGTTCGGTTTTTTCAGGCAAGGCCAGATCAATTGCCAGACTTCTTTGTTCTGGGTCAACTTTTAGCCATTTCAGACCGATGGCACGGGCTGGCATCCGGCTTTCCGTCGCACTACCCGGACGATAAAGGGTTGCGGTTACATAGGTGCCCGCACCAAAGCTTGCATCAACCGGAATATCAACGACCAGACCTTTTTCCGGCACGCTGACATTAATAGTCTGGATCAGTTTTTCAGTGCCGATGGTAATCAGCATTTCACCGGCAAAGCGTGGAGAAATGTTGAGCTTTGCAGTGTCACCAATGGCATATTGCTCTTTATCAAGCGCAATTTCCAGGCCGTCTGGTGTTTCGGTGGATGTTGAAGAAACATACCAGCCTGCATCAAATTCATAGGATGACGCTGGGCCGGAGGCATCCGCAGTTTCAACTTCAAGACGGTAGCGTCCCCAGTCAACCGGCATGGATATGGCTACATCGTCGTTTTCATCAATATTGATCTCGCCATCAGTCACCGCCTTGGTGAATGTGACGGCTTCATAGTTCCATGAACTGCCGCTGCGATACCACTGATATTGACGCTCGATTTTCATCAGCGACCATTTTGCACCATCCATAGTGATGCGCTTGCCGCTGGCATTGCTGGCCAACAGGCTGAACTTGGCTGTGCCGCCCTGCCGAACTTCGCCGCCAGCAAAATCCGGACGGATACCAATCATATTGGTTTGTGGTTTGATGGTTAAATCAAGTGAGCGCTCAACAGCACGGCCACCGGTTTCACGCATGCGCACATTGACATGTGCTGACAAAAGACGCGTGGTGGACGGCAACTCATTGATAGCAACCGGAATGGTCGCTTTGCCGTTTTCATCGGCATTATCGAGATTATCAAGTGCGGTGCGAGTGCTGCCGCCTTCTTGTTCATCTGCAAGGCCAAAATAATAAGACGGGAAACGATCCCATTTGCGGCTGGTGGCAATAGTGACATCGCCTTCCAGTGCCAGACCGGCAGCCGGCGCGCCATATAAGAAGCGACCATCTACTAACAGTTCAGCAGTTTCGCCTTCCATAATTTCGGCTTTGTCTGCGGTCAGGTCAAATTCGATCCGGTCTGGGACAAAATCTTCAACCAGAAACATCTGTGAAGACACAGCGCCTTGTTTCGGATCTGTGTAAACTGAAACCGACCATGTACCGAGCATAGCATTGGGCATCAGGGTCAGATCAACGGCGTAACCACCGGCAGAATTGCTGTCAACGACAAGACGGCGATCTTCAGCGCCGTCAGGACGGCGGAAGATGAATGTCAGCGGCAGTTTTTCAACTGCATCTGCTTTATCATCACGCGCTAACGCTGCCACATGCACGGTTTCACCGGCGCGGTAAATGCCGCGCTCTGTCCAGCTCATCACGTCCAGTGTTTCAGGTGTTGCACGGCCTGTTACACCGCGGTCGGAAAGATCAAATCCCGGACGGGTCATATCTAAGAAAACAAAGTCGGTGTCTGACTGGCTGGCCATAAGAACGGCTGGCGCCATGCCGTCAGTGCCCCGGCTTAAGCCCGGATTGAAGATGGCTTTACCATCTTTGTCCGTAACAGCTTCGCCCAAAATTTCATTGTTGCGGGCAAGCAAAGTGAGTTTGACATCTGCAACCGGTTTGGCAGAACCAAGGGAGCGGGCAAAAACATGCAACCCGTCCTGTCCGGTATAAGTTGCCAAGCCGATATCGGAAACAACAAACCATTGGGTTGCGACCGTGTCATATGTATCGGCGTTTTTATCGGCCTGTTCGGCAGTCATGATGTAAACGCCGGGTTTACGTTCCGGCAGCGCTTCATCAATCGGGAAACTGGTGGTGGCTTCTTTGTTCAGCTGGTTGTCAGCAACTTCAATTTTGCCTTCCCAAACAGGAGCGCCCATCTGGTCAACCAATGAGCTGACATCATAGCCATCCAATTGACGTAGGAACTGATAGCCGGACAAAAGCTGTGCAAGGGAGCGGTCGCCAACGCGGAAAAGCTTCACTTTAGCTGTTTCCATATTGACGCTGACCATCGGAATGCCGCGGCGGGCTGTTGATGGCAGCACAAAGCTGTCACCGGTAAAGCGTACCGAAGGTGCGCGATCCTGCACATAGACATTTAAAACAACAGTCGAGCTTAAAGTTTCGCCAATATTGGATGGCAAACCGGCGCGGAATGAAACCTGATAATCCTGACCGTGGCTCAAGCCCTCAACGCAAATCTGGCGTTCTTTGGCTTCGATGGCTTTGGGTGCCTGATTGTCGACTTTGATGAAAGAGGCGTAATCAACGCCGCTTTTGACGAGGTCTTCAGAAAATTGCGCACAAATACGCGGTGAGGCGCTGTCATTATCAACACTGTGATCGACAATGCGGAAACCTTTGCGGGCGCGCAAATCTTCATAAAGGGCGCGTACAGAAGCCGAATTGGCTAAGTTCAGGCTGGCATCATAAGCTTGCAATGCCGGACGGTCATAATCGCGGCGCTCCAGGGACGTGGCAAGCGAAGCCAGTGCATCGGCGCGGCTGTTGGTGCTGCGGGAGGTCTGATAAGCATTCAGCGCTGCCGAACTTGCATCGCGGCGATATTTGGAGCGCTCTTCGCTATTATCGGTTTCGGTGTTTAAAATTGCCTGTGCGAGTGCATTCCAGACACGGCTGTCATCGGAATTAATGCCGGCGGCATGGCGGAGCGCTTCGGTTGCATTGCGCGGATCGCCGTTTTTCAATGCCGATTGTGCGATGACAAGCCACTCCGAAAGACCGGTGTCGCCGTGGTCTGCCTGTTCCAGATAGGCTTTCAGACGGCGGGCTTCTTCAAAAATATTGTCGCCGACATAGGTCAACAGCGGTGGTGCGCCAATATCCGGTGCGCTTTCCGGATTAATAACTTTACCGGCAATAGCACCGGCTGCCGCATTGAGCTGATTATAATCGCTTTTCAGGAAGCACCATTGCGCTTTCTCATTATAGGTAAAAGCGCGGCAATTATTGTCGCCCAGACAAGTGGATTTACACTGATCAAGCGAGAGATTCTTCTCGGTACGCAGATCAAAGCCGAAATAGTCGCCATTCTCGATGGTTTGTATTTGCCGCGTTTCAGCCGATATAACCGGCTGCATCATAAAAAATGATGCGATCAGGGCAAATGTTAAGCGCTTGAGGCTGGACGGCATGAAAGGCTTCCTTGAGTTTTATAATCAAGCTTTTGGGCAACTGTGGCCTTGATAAGGTCAGGTCAATATAAGCTCACATTTATATTACCTGAAAGATGTGTGCAAAATATAAAACAAAAGACGGATTATGACTATGATCCACAAAAAAACGTGCATGCTTCATGATATGGATAGAATTTGCAGGTCAGGCTGAGACGTGGCATGTAAAAAGTCTGAAAGTGTGAGGGGTGGAGTAAACCTTGTCTTTTAACGGCAGAACAATTGCAGGGCTTTTATTGACCGCTTCGGCGGGTTTCGTGGATGTGATTGCGTTTTTGCAACTGGGCGGTTTCTTCGCTTCTTTTATGAGCGGTAACACGACTCAGTTGGGGATCGGCCTTGCCGGACATCCAAATTCCACCGGTCAGGTGATGGTATGGTTTCCGGCGGCTCTCATTATATTGTTTTTCACCGGCGCATTTTTAGGCACCTTGATGATGAGTGTTTTTGCACATAACGGCAATATTTTCGTGCTTGCCGGTGTGCTGGTTCTTCTCGGTGTGGTGATCGCACTTAAACAGGCTGACATGGTTTATTTACAGCCGACTTTGCTGCTTGCTGCCGCGATGGGCATGCAAAATGCGTCGCTACAACAAAGAGGCACGGCAAAACTGGGCGCTACTTATGTGACCGGAACCTTGTTTAGTTGTGCAGCGGATTTGGCGCGCTCCATCACCGGCGAAGTGCCTAAAGGCCGCTGGCTTGAGCATTTCTATGTCTGGCTTGCTCTGATGCTTGGGGCAATCAGCGGCGGTTTTGCCGATTGGTGGCTGGGGCTGATGGCACTCAGCATTCCGTTTGTGATTATCTCGGCGGTGCTGGTTTTCCGCCTGTTGAAATTATTCAACGATTAAAGAAAAAGCCGTTTCTCATTTTCCACCAATTGCGAAATCAGGGTGGAAATCGCTGTGACACGGCGCAAGGTACGCGCACTTTCATGATAGGCGAGCCAATAAGAGCGCTTGATAAAGCGTTCGGGCAATACCGGCACTAAATTGGGATGTTCGCGGGCAATGAAAGCGTGCAAAATGCCGATGCCAGCACCAGCTTTTACTGCTTCCATCTGGCCCAACGCACTGGAAACTTCAAAATCCGGCCGCCAGTCACGGCTGATTTCCGGCGCATAGGCAAGTGACGGATTAATCACAAGATCTTCCACATAGCCGATCAGGCGGTGATTGGCTAATTCGTCCACCGTTTGCGGCAGGCCATGTTCAGCCAGATAATCTTTATGCGCATAAAGGCCGAGGGTATAATCAACCAGCTTTCTGGCCACCAAACGCCCTTGATCGGGGCGCTCCACCGTGATGGCAATATCGGCTTCGCGGCGTGAAAGTGAAAAAGAGCGGGGCACCGGCACCAACTGTACGGTCAGATCAGGATATTGCGCAGTGAGCTTTGCAAGGCGTGGCGCCAGAAAGGTAACGCCGAAACCGTCAGGTGCACCAATGCGCACCGTGCCTGCCACCGCAATATCGGCATTGCCGACATGGGCGCGTGCGGCCAGCATTTCAGCTTCCATACGCTCTGCCGCCAGCAAAAACTCTTCACCTGCCTGTGTCAGACTGGAACCATTGGTGCGTCTGGAAAGCAGCGTGGTGGATAAGGCCGTTTCCAAAGCGGTGAGGCGTCGCGCCACCGTCGTGTGGTTAATACCAAGCCTGCGCGCCGCGCCTAAAATCTGCCCGGAGCGGGCGACTGCCAAAAAAATGCGAATGTCATCCCAGTTCATAAATCACTATTACTATAGTTTTTGCACAACGGATACTCTTTTTGAGTAGTTGCAAATGTTATTTTGCAGAGCGATGATGAGGTTAAGCGGTTTATCGGACTCATTGTGAACGATAGCCGGTTTTGAGATTTTTCAGGGAGGTCTTCGATGTTGAAATATGGCCATTTTATCAACGGTAAGAACGTTGAAGGTAAAAGCGGACGCACCACTGAGGTGTTCCAGCCGCTTGACGGCACTGTGCGCGGCACAGTTGCTTTGGCAACCAAAGATGAAGTACGTGCAGCTGTAGAAAATGCAAAAGCAGCACAGCCTGCATGGGCAGCTACCAACCCGCAGCGCCGTGCACGCGTATTGCGTAAGTTCCTTGAACTGGTTGAAGCTGAATATGACAGCCTGGCAGAATTGCTTGCTCGTGAACACGGCAAGACTATTCCTGATGCCAAGGGCGACATTCAGCGCGGTCTTGAAGTTATCGAATTCTGCCTTGGTGCACCGCACCTGATGAAAGGTGAATTCACTGATTCAGCCGGTACCGGCATTGACACATATTCCATGCGTCAGCCTTTGGGCGTTGTTGCAGGTATCACCCCGTTCAACTTCCCTGCGATGATCCCGCTGTGGAAAGCCGGTCCTGCAATTGCTTGCGGTAACGCATTCATCCTGAAGCCTTCAGAACGCGATCCGGGCGTGCCAATGCGTTTGGCAGAATTGTTCCTGGAAGCTGGTCTTCCTGCAGGTATCTTCAACGTCGTCAATGGTGACAAAGAATCCGTTGATGCGCTTCTCGATGATCCGGATGTAAAAGCAATCGGCTTTGTTGGTTCTACACCAATTGCCCATTACATCTACTCCCGTGGTTGCGCAAACGGCAAGCGCGTCCAGTGCTTCGGCGGCGCGAAAAACCACATGCTGATCATGCCTGATGCAGACATGGATCAGACTGTAGATGCTCTGATCGGTGCCGGTTACGGTTCTGCCGGTGAGCGTTGCATGGCGATCTCCGTTGCTGTTCCTGTCGGTGAAGAAACCGCAGAACGCCTGATGGAAAAACTGATCCCACGCGTTGAAGCTCTGCGCGTTGGCCCGTCAACCGATGGTACAGCAGATTACGGTCCGCTGGTAACACAGGCAGCTGTTGATCGCGTTCGCGGTTATGTAGATGCAGGCGTTAAAGAAGGTGCGAAGCTCGTTGTTGACGGCCGCAACTTCAAAATGCAGGGCTATGAAAAAGGCTTCTATCTGGGTGGTTGCTTGTTCGACCACGTCACACCGGATATGTCGATCTACAAAGAAGAAATCTTCGGCCCTGTTCTCGCTGTTGTACGTGCGAAGAATTATGAAGAAGCTTTGGCTCTGCCAAATGATCACGAATATGGTAACGGTGTTGCGATCTTCACCCGTGACGGTGATGCAGCGCGTGACTTTGCCGCTCGCGTTCAGGTTGGTATGGTTGGTATTAACGTGCCAATTCCTGTTCCAATCGCTTACTACACCTTCGGCGGCTGGAAAGGTTCAGGCTTCGGCGATTTGAACCAGCACGGTACTGATGCATTCCGTTTCTACACCAAGACCAAAACCGTGACTTCACGTTGGCCGTCAGGTGTTAAAGATGGTGCGGAATTCGTTATCCCGACCATGAACTAATTATATCTGCTTTGCATGTCCTCGCCGTTTCACGGCTGTGGGCATGCGGCGGGTGTTAAAGATGGTTGGAATTCGTTATCCCGACCAAGAACTAAGTTTATCTGCTTTGCATGTCCTTAGCCCTTTTATGGTTGCAGATATGCGAGCGAAAAACAAAAAAGCCCCGTCAGTTATGGCGGGGTTTTTTATTTTCATTATTTTTCACTTGCAGGAATTCAGCGCAGGCATAACACTGCATATTGATTGATCTTATCACACCGCAATATTAAACCGGATGGTATGATGCAGCAGAAAGCCGATGTTTCGGGTGAAAAAGAAAATGCTTTTTCATCAAAAAGATATGATGATGCGCGTAAGGCTGAATCGGAAGATATACTGGCTCGCATAAAATCAGAAACCGGCTCTGGTGCGAGTGGTTTGATCACGCGAAGCTTTCATCGTGGTCGGGAACACTTGAAAGCAAGTGAACTTGACCATCAGGATCGGGTTGAAGTCTGGGCAACGCGCATCGGGCGGATACTGGGTCTGATACTTATGCTGGCCATGATGGTGTGGTTGGTTCTCTATCTGTTGCAAGCCTGAACCGGATATTAAAATGCCAAATACAACTGCTGCTGATAATACTGCCGTTATTGTAATCTCAAGCCATGTCGTGCGTGGTTCTGTCGGCAACCGTGCCGCGGTTTTTGCCCTTGAAACGCTGGGGCATCCGGTCTGGGCTGTGCCGACGGTTATTTTGCCGTGGCATACCGGTCATGGCCCTGCGGGTCGCATTGTGCCGGAAGTGCAGCAGTTTAAGCAATTGATGGAAGATATGGAGCGCGCGCCCTGGCTTGGTGAAGTCGGTGCGGTTTTAACCGGTTACTTAGGCAATGCTGAACAGGCAAAAGCCGCAGCCAAACTGATCAAGGCGATTAAGGCACGTAATCCGCAGGCACTTTATTTGTGTGATCCGGTGATTGGTGACCGTGAAGGACTTTATGTGCCGGAGGCAACTGCCGCAGCGATCCGTGATGAATTATTGCCGCTTGCCGATATTGCAACACCGAACCGTTTTGAGCTTGCATGGCTGAGCGGTGTTTCGCCTGAAAACAACGAAAAACTGATGGAAGCAGCGCTGGATTTAGGTCCTTCACGCATGTTGGTGACGTCCTCATTTGGGATGTTGAATGGCTCAACCGGCAATCTTTTGGTGACAGATGGCCATGCTTATATGGCCGAGCATCGCCATGTGGAAGGTCCGACTAACGGTATGGGTGATCTGACGGCAGCACTTTTCCTTGCCCGTATTCTCGATGGGATGACGGATGAAAAAGCGCTTCAAAGCACAACTGCATCCGTGTTTGAAATTATGGTGCGCGCCGCAAAGCGTGGTGCAGACGAGCTGATGCTGGAAGCAGATGCTGCCAGTCTGTCTTCGCCTATGGCGATGGTGCAAATGCGTCAGCTGATGCATCCGGGTAAAAATTTGCGTGCATAGGGTGTGGTTTCTGGTTCCCAAAAAAATAACGCTGCTTGTGTTATTTTATTGATCTTAAATATCGATAGGGATATTTGAGAGGGATGGCAGATCTTCCAGACACACTCCTCAATGGCTATCGTAATTTCATGAACAATCATTTTGCTCATGAAACAGCCCGTTATCGTGAGCTTGCTGACCTCGGTCAGACACCTCAGACCCTTGTTATTGCGTGTTGCGACTCGCGCGCGGCACCAGAAATTATTTTTGATACCGCTCCGGGTGAAATTTTTGTTTTGCGCAATGTCGCAAACCTGATGCCGCCTTATACGCCGGATGGTGAATATCATGCAGCCTCTGCGGCGCTTGAATTTGCAGTCCAAAGCCTCAAGGTCAAACATATTGTTGTGCTTGGGCATGGTCGTTGTGGCGGTATTAAAGCGGCATTGTCGCCGGATCATGCGCCATTGTCGCCGGGTGATTTCATTGGTAAATGGATGAGCATTCTGGCACCGGCTGCTGAAAATGTTATCGCGAATACAATGATGACTGACAGTGAACGTCACACGGCTTTGGAACGTATTTCCATCCGTTATTCAATCCAGAACCTGCGTACTTTCCCGTGCGTTGATATTCTGGAGAAAAAGGGTCGCATCAGTCTGCATGGCGCATGGTTTGATATTTCAACCGGCGAATTGTGGGTGATGGATAAAGAAACCGGTGATTTCAAACGTCCTGATATTGATGATCCGTTTATTATTCCGGCACCAGCTGCGGAACAGTCAGCTTCTTAAAAATTAAGTCCAACAAAAAGCCCGCCGGAATGATTTTCCGACGGGCTTTTTTGTTTTTATATCGCGTGACGATTATTTGCCGTCAATTGCCTTGCCCATAATGGCAATGGACTGCTGATAAACAGTTGCCGCATTCCAGCCCTGAATGGCGCCATAGTTTGGCTCACCCTGCTGATAGCCTGCACCGCGTTTCCAGCCGTGACCTACGAGGAAGTTTGCAGTCGAAGCCAGCGCATCAGCTTTGGAGTTGATCATGTCGATATGGCCGCTGCCATCACCATCAACGCCGTATTTCAGTACGTTCAATGGCAGGAACTGGGTCTGGCCGATTTCACCATGCATTGCGCCGATTGCATTTGGATTGAGGTCTTTATTGTCAATCAGCTTGAGGGCTGCATAAAGCTGTTCGGTGAAGAATGCTGAACGGCGGCAGTCATAAGCAAGGGTTGCGACAGCTGAAAGTGTGTGCTGCTTGCCAAGATAGCTGCCGAAACCGGTTTCCATGCCCCAGATCGCCAGAAGCGGGCCGGCAGGTACGCCGTAACGCTTTTCAATATTGGCAAACAGCGCAGCATTTGCCTGCTTGTGTGCTTTACCGCGCTTGATGATTGCGTCCGAGCCACGCTTCTGCATAAATTCATTCAGAGAAAGCTTGAAGCTTTTCTGATTGCGGTCTGCATTGATGGTTGCAGTCGCATATTTGGTGCTGCCCAATGCATTGATGCCAGCCTTGCCGATGCCGCGGGACGGAGCTTCAGCCATGGTCTGCTTCAGCCATGCATTATAGCCTGCAGCATTGTTGCCGCATTGTGCCGCGTTTGCAGCACCAGTTCCAATGACACCTGCTACCAGTAGGGCAGCAGCAGCAACTGAGAATTTACCTGTGGCAGACAATGCCATTAGAATCTCCTGAATAATGATTCGAGTTAATGTTGAAATTGATATCACATGAACAAATATCGTGATCAATGCATCATCAATTTCAGCTAATTGTTTTGTTTCGGGGGTATTAATCCTAAAAATAAGGCAGTTATAGCTGTATCATGGCATTTTTGGGCGGTTTGCCCTGCAATTTAACATGCGAAAGGCCGAATTCGGCTTAACTGTTGCATATATGTTTAAGGGCAGGTTTTTAAGGAATTCTTGACTCAAAGACATTTTTACGCTTTAAGCGGAGCTGTTCTGCAAACATGATTATTTGTTTGAGCCGCCGACCGGGACCCGCAATGGTATAAAACGATCCCGGAGGTACACATCCGACAGCGCGATGCGCCCTCGGGTGTCGTTTCGCTTTGGCTGCTTTTTCATTTGTCTTTCGGGCGCATGACAACCATTCTGCGGGTGTTTATCGTAATGCTTGCCGGAACTGTAAGGAAAAAGAATGTTTGAATCACTTCAGGAGCGCTTAGGCTCTATTCTCAACGGTCTGACCGGACGCGGCGCTCTTTCTGAAAGCGACGTATCGGCAGCCCTGCGTGAAGTGCGACGTGCGCTGATTGAAGCTGACGTGTCGCTGGAAGTTGTTCGTTCTTTTACCGATAAAGTTCGTGAAAAAGCTGTCGGCGCAGAAATTCTCAAAAGCATTAAACCGGGTCAGATGGTCGTCAAGATCGTTCATGATGAACTGGTTGAAATGCTCGGCACCGAAGGTGTCTCGATTGATCTGAATGCACCGGCTCCGGTTGTTATTATGATGGTCGGTTTGCAAGGTTCGGGTAAAACCACCACAACCGGTAAACTTGCCAAGCGTTTGAGTGACCGCCAGCGCAAAAAAGTGCTGATGGCGTCGCTTGATACACGTCGACCTGCGGCACAAGAGCAGCTGCGTCAGCTTGGTGAGCAGGTCAGCGTTGATACTTTGCCGATTATTGCCGGTCAGTCACCGGTTGATATTGCTGCGCGTGCCGTACAGGCTGCAAAGCTTGGCGGTCATGATGTTGTAATCCTCGATACGGCGGGTCGTACACATATTGACGAGCCGCTGATGGTTGAAATGGCCGAAATTCGTGCCGCTTCCAACCCACACGAAATTTTGCTGGTTGCTGATAGCCTTACCGGTCAGGACGCCGTTAATCTGGCGCGCAATTTTGATGAGCGTGTTGGTATTACCGGTATCGTTCTCACCCGTATGGATGGTGATGGTCGCGGTGGTGCAGCTCTTTCGATGCGCGCTATTACCGGCAAGCCGATCAAAGCGATTGCAACTGGCGAAAAGATGGATGCTCTGGAAGAGTTCCATCCAAAGCGTATTGCCGACCGTATTCTTGGTATGGGCGATATTGTCAGCCTCGTTGAAAAAGCTGCCGAAACCATTGATGCCGAAAAAGCGGCGGCAATGGCGAAGAAAATGCAGTCCGGCAAATTTGATCTGAACGATCTTGCCGATCAGCTTGGCCAGATGAAAAAGCTCGGCGGCATGGGCGGTATCATGGGTATGATGCCGGGCATGGGCAAGGCAAAAGATCAAATGGCTGCTGCCGGTCTGGATGACAAGCTTTTTGACCGCCAATTGGCAATCATCAGCTCAATGACCAAAGCCGAGCGCGCAAACCCTGATTTGCTAAAACATAGCCGTAAGCAGCGTATTGCCAAAGGTTCCGGCACCAATGCTGCCGACATCAACAAGCTTTTGAAAATGCATCGTCAGATGGCTGATATGATGAAAGCCATGGGCAAGGGCGGCAAAGGCGGCCTGATGAAGCAGATGATGGGCGGCCTTGCCGGTAAAATGGGGCTTGGTGGTCTCGGTGGCGGTATGGGTGGCCTCGGCGGTGGTTTGCCTGATCTGTCGAACATGGATCCGAAGCAGCTCGAAGCGCTTCAAAAACAAGCAGAAGCTGCAGGCCTGACCAAAGGTGGTCTTCCGGGTCTTGGTGGTGGTTTACCAGGGCTTGGCGGCCCTAAATTGCCTGGTCTTGGTGGCGGCCTTCCGGGCTTACCAAAGAAGAAGTGAGTATGATGAGCGAAGCAAATACAACTCCTGCTGAGTTACTCGCACTGCGTGGCTCAATCGATAATATTGATGCAGCCCTTATTCATATGCTGGCCGAGCGTTTTCGCTGCACCAAAGCCGTTGGCATTTTGAAAGCTGAACAGGGGCTGGCCGCTGCTGACCCTGAACGTGAAAAGCGTCAGGTAGCGCGTCTTCGTGCCCTTGCACAAGATTCAAACCTTGATCCCGATTTTGCTGAAAAATTTCTCAACTTCATCGTGAAAGAAGTTATTCGGCATCATGAACATACCGCCGCTAACCACGGTGAAAACTAAACTGCTGCTAACCGTAGCATAACATTGTTCTGCCCTGACGGTCAGATCTCTTATTTACTCTAAGGAAAAAAACTATGTCCCTTAAAATTCGTTTGGCACGTGCCGGTTCTAAAAAGCGTCCTTACTACCACATCGTAGTTGCAGATGCCCGCAGCCCGCGCGACGGTCGTTTCCTTGAAATCATCGGTTCATGGAACCCGATGCTTGCTAAAGACGCAGAGCGCGTAAAAGTTGACAGCGAACGCGCTGCTCATTGGCTCGGTCACGGTGCACAGGCAACCGACCGCGTACTGCGCTTCTTGGATCAGGCTGGTGTTTCCAAGCGTGACACCCGCAACAACCCAACCAAGGGTCTCCCGGGCAAAAAAGCTCAGGAACGTTTGGCAATGGCTAAGCAGGCTGAAGAAGAAGCTGCTGCAAAGGCCGCTGAAGCAGCTGCAGCAGCAGCCGCACCAGCTGAAGAAGCTGCAAGCGAATAATTTGCATGAAAGATTAGGGCTGAGAGCGAAATTTCGCATAAAGCCTGATCTTTTATACAGATTTGCATGAAGAATATGAAAGCGGCAGATTTTCTGCCGCTTTTCTTTTGCGCTTTTCAGTTTAAACTCAATGTCCTATAGCTTGAACACTGAACCGGATTAATTTTTTTATTGGTTGATAAAACAAGCGCTTTATCAGGAGATATAAATGTCCACTGCGATGACTGCGTCCCGTTCCCGATTTTCCCGTCTGGCTTTGTTTCTCGGCCTTGCGATTTTAATGCCGTTATTGTCCGCTTGCGGTTTCAACACGATTCCAACCAATGAAGAAAAGGCCAAGGCTGCATGGAGCGAGGTGCTTAACCAGTATCAACGCCGTACCGACTTGATCCCGAATTTGGTGGAAACCGTGAAGGGCTATGCCGCGCATGAGCAGGAAACACTGACCGCAGTGATTGAAGCCCGCTCAAAAGCAACATCTGTGCAACTGAGCCCGGAAATGCTCAATAATCCGGAAATGTTTAAGCAGTTTCAGGACAATCAGGCCAATTTGAGCAGTGCATTGTCGCGCTTGATGGTTGTGGTTGAAAAATATCCTGATCTGAAAGCCAATCAGAACTTCTTGGCTTTGCAATCACAGCTGGAAGGCACAGAAAACCGGATTGCTGTTGCCCGCCGTGATTATATTGAAGCGGTTCGCGTTTATAATACTGGCTTAAAAACCATGCCGACAATGCTGTGGAAGATGTTCTGGTTCCGCGATAGTGAACCAATGCCGACTTTCAGCATTGATGCGGCCAGCCAGCAGGCACCGAAGGTCAATTTCTGATCTTTTGTGGACTGTGTGAATGTCGGGTGATCGTTGAATGACTGCTTCATGCACCATATTTCGTCAACGGCTAAGCCAACTGGCCAGTTTATCTGGCTTGTTGCTGCTGCTTGTCTGGAGTGCGTTTTGCGTAAACGCAACGGCTGCATGGGCACAGGCAAGTTCTTCACCTGAACTGGTTTTGACAGGGCGTGTGGTTGATGCGGCCAATGTGATTGATCCGCAAACACGCGCCCAGCTTGTTGCAAAACTTGCCGATTTTGAAAAGACATCATCCGATCAGGTGGTGGTGGTGACAGTGCCGAGCCTCAAGGGTTCGGATATTGAAACCTATTCCAATCAGTTGTTTCGAGCATGGTCACTGGGGCAAAAGCAAGAAGATAACGGACTTTTGCTGGTGGTAGCCCCCAATGACCGCAAAGTACGGCTTGAAGTTGGCTACGGGCTGGAAGGCATTATGACCGATGCGCTTTCAAGCGTCATTATTCAAACAATCATTCTGCCGGCTTTCCGTGATGGCGATTATTCCGGCGGTATCGCCAAAGGCGTTGAAGGTATTATTGCTGTTCTTTCAGGGGATGGTGCAGAGCTGGAAGCGCGCGCCAAACGCAACGCGAAAAGTGCCACAGATAATGTCGATTGGCTGGAAGTCATTTTCCTGATTTTCTGGATCAGTATCTTTTTTGGTGGCTTCGGCATGGCGGTTTTGGTGCCGATTTTCGGGCAGAAAATTGCCCCCGGCCGTTATGAATGGCTTGGCATGACCTTTGACATGCGCTCGCAGGGCGGATCCAGCGGCGGGCGGTCAGGCCGTGGCGGTGGTTTTGGTGGAGGCTTCGGCGGCGGCAGTGGCGGCGGTGGTTTTTCCGGAGGTGGTGGATCATCGGGCGGCGGCGGCGCCTCGGGCAGTTGGTAGTGGATAAGTTTTGATGAGCAATCACACATATCATCATGTTGACGAAGCTGGCCATAAGCACATTAGCGCGGCAATTGCAGCAGCAGAGAAAGGCACGAGCGGTGAAATTTATGCCGTGCTGGCACGCCGCAGTGATGATTATTTCTTCGCGGCGGGCTTTGTATTTACCTGTGGCATTTTACTGAGCACCGTCGTGATGGCCTTTCTGGCGCATTATTATTGGTTTGATATTGCTCTGCCGCGCTTTGGCTTGGCAATTCTGGGTGCATTCATTTGCGCGATGTTGCTATTGTGGTTTATCCCAAGCTTACGCGTTTTATTGGTGCCGCGCCGTATTCTTTATAAGCGCGCACATCTCAATGCGATGCAGCAGTTTTTAGCGCGTAATGTGCATCTGACTTCGCAGCGTACCGGTATTTTGCTGTTTGTTTCCTTGGCTGAACATTATGCAGAAGTGGTCGCCGATGCTGGTATTCATGCGAAAGTCGATCAGGCAGAATGGAATGCAATTGTTGGCGTGCTGATGCGACACGCCAAAAGAGGTGCAGTGAGTGATGGTTTTGTGGAGGCGATTGCGCTTTCAGAACAATTGCTCAAAACCCATTTTCCCGATGACGGAAACAGTAAAAACGAGCTGGAAGACAAATTGGTCGAATTGTAAGACCTGTCTTAGCAAAATGATCCGGCTCAGTCGAAAACAGGTTAGGAATATTTTTTGGTTGAGTTGGAACGGGCGGCACCACGCGTCATAGAGACACCTAAACGCGGCATCTGGGGCTGGATGTTGTTTGATTGGGCAGCACAGCCGTTTTTCACCGTTGTGACCACTTTTATTTTCGGCCCTTATTTCATTGCCCGCATGGCGGAAGATCCGGCGCAAGGCCAAGCTGCATGGGGTTATGGCGTGGCAATTGCCGGATTTATCATCGCTATTCTGTCGCCTGTTCTGGGCGCGGTTGCCGATAAAACAGGTGCCCGCAAACCGTGGATCAGCTTTTTTGCAGCGATCAAAATAATCAGTTTAAGCATGTTGTGGTTTGCAGCGCCCGGCTCGTCACTTGTGGTGGTATTGATCTTTTTTGCACTGGCGACCGTTGCAGCCGAATTTTCAATCGTCTTCAATGACTCAATGATGCCGCGTTTGGTCAAGCGCGAGGACATTGGCCGTATTTCCAATATTGCGTGGGGGCTTGGCTATTTAGGCGGCATGATTATGCTGATTTTCGTGGTGACATGTCTGGCGGCATCGCCCGAAACCGGCACGACACTGATCGGTATCAAGCCTTTATGGGGGCTTGATCCGGTGAGCGGTGAAGATGCGCGCATCACAGGGCCGTTAAGCGCTATGTGGTATTTTATTTTCATTCTGCCGATGCTTTTTTTCACACCCGATGCACCGAAAGCATCACGCTTGATGCCAGCAATCCGGTCGGGTTTAAGTGAGCTAAAAGCGACATTGCATGAAGTGCGTCAGCGCTCCGGTATTATGCGCTTTTTAATCGCGCGGATGATTTATCAGGATGGGGTCAACGCATTGCTGGCATTGGGTGGTGGCTTCGCTGCTGCGATGTTTGGCTGGACGATCACCGAAGTCGGGATTTTTGGGATTATTCTCAATGTGGTGGCGATTTTCGGCTGTTTGATTGCCAGCCGATGTGATGCGCTTTTCGGCTCGAAACCAATTGTTATTGTGTCTCTTATTTTGTTGCTGATTGCGACCGTTGGGATCATCTCAACCGGAACCGACTATACTTTATTCGGTCTTTTGACATTTGGCCTTGATGGGGAAGGGCTGTTTGCCACCGGTGCTGAGCGCGCCTATCTGGTCTATGGTTTGCTGATCGGTTTTGCTTTTGGCCCTGTACAGGCCTCATCGCGCTCATGGTTTGCATGTAGTGTCAAACCGGAAGAAGCAGGGCGCTATTTCGGCATCTATGCATTGGCAGGACGTGCCACCAGTTTTGTAGCGCCTTTCATGGTGGCGACAGTGACAATGGCGCTTGGTTCGCCGCGTCTCGGTATGGCGGTGTTACTATTGTTCTTTATCGGCGGATTACTATTGATCGCTAGAACACCTTATCCAGCCGCAAAAGTTTAAAATTAAGACATAAAAAACACCGCCGGAGATAATCCGGCGGTGTTTTAATTTTACACTATCCGTAATGTTTAGTGGCGGAAGTGGCGCATGCCGGTCATCACCATGGCAATGCCATGCTCATCAGCAGCCGCAATCACTTCATCATCGCGCATGGAGCCGCCCGGCTGAATAACGGCCGTGGCACCAGCTTCAATGGCAGAGAGCAAGCCGTCAGCAAACGGGAAGAATGCATCGGATGCAACAACTGAACCCTTAGTGAGTGGCGCATCCAAGTTAGCTGTTTCTGCTGCATCTTCTGCCTTACGGGCTGCAATGCGGGCAGAATCTACGCGGCTCATCTGGCCTGCACCAACACCAACAGTTGCACCGTCTTTAACATAAACGATGGCATTGGATTTAACGTGCTTGGCAACGCGGAACGCGAATTTAAGGTCATTCATTTCAGCGTCGGTTGGCGCACGTTTGGTGACAACTTTCAGATCGAGATCATCAATATTGCCGTTGTCGCGTGACTGGATCAACAAGCCACCAGCAACGGTTTTGGCTGAAATGCCTTCGGCGCGCGGGTCAGGCAAGCCACCGGTGGTGAGTAAGCGCAGGTTTTTCTTGGCTGCAACGATTGCTTGCGCTTCTTCTGTTGCATCAGGCGCAATGATCACTTCGGTGAAGATTTTGACAATTTCTTCAGCCGCTTCTGCATCCAGCGTCTTGTTGAGAGCAACAATACCACCGAAGGCTGAAACCGGATCGCAAGCCAAAGCTTTAAGGTAAGCATCTTTAATGCTGTTGCCTTCTGCAACGCCGCATGGATTGGCGTGTTTGATAATGGCTACTGCACTGGTGCGGGCTGGGTCAAACTCAGCAACGAGCTCAAAAGCTGCATCGGTGTCGTTGATATTGTTGTAAGAAAGCTGCTTGCCCTGAAGCTGCGTTGCGGTGGCAACACCCGCGCGGTTTTCGCCGGTCAGGTAGAAACCTGCTTTCTGATGCGGGTTTTCACCATAACGCATAACAGAATGCAATGTGCCTGCGACCGAGCGCCATTTTGGAGCTTCTTGTTTCAAGCTTTCAGCAAACCAGCCGGAAATGGCTGCATCATAAGCGGCAGTGCGCGAAAACGCTTTGGCTGCAAGCTGCTGGCGGAATGCGTAAGGCAATGAGCCGCTGTTTTGCTTAAGCTCTTCAACAACAAGCGCGTAATCTTCCGGATCAACAACCGTTGCGACATAAGCGTGGTTTTTAGCCGAAGCACGGATCATGGCAGGGCCGCCAATGTCGATATTCTCAACCGTTGTGTCATAGTCGCCGCCTTTATAGCGGACTTCTTCAAACGGATAGAGATTGATGACAGCCAGATCAATGCCGTGAATATTGTGTTCTTCCATGGCGCTGACATGTTCCGGATCATTGCGAACAGCAAGTAAAGCGCCATGCACTGAAGGATGCAATGTCTTGACGCGACCATCCATGATTTCCGGAAAACCAGTCACTTCGGAGACATCGCGCACCGGAATTCCGGCTGCGGCGATTGATTTTGCCGTGCCACCGGTGGACAGCAGTTCAACACCCTGATCATGCAGAGCTTGAGCAAATTCGATAAGACCGGTTTTATCCGATACAGACAGCAGCGCGCGCCGCACCTGACACAGATCAGGAGCAGGGATATGTTTGGAACTAACAGCCATGGAAATTCTCTTCGTTGATGAAACGGGAGGGGATGGCTGCGGGTTAGCACAAGGGGCGGATGAATCCTATCTTAAAAGCCGGATTTTTGGCTTTTAATGGCAAAAAGCTTGAATTTTAGGCTTTTGCGGCGCTTTTGCCTCAAACATAATTGCCAAGGGCTATGCGTGTCAGCTGCCAGTTGACCTGTTCCAGCTCGGAACCGGAAAAATGCAGCACAATTTGTTTGCTGCGCACGGGGCCACGGAAACCGGCAAAGAAGATTGAGTCTTCCAGCTGCGGCGCAATTTCAAAGCAGGAAAATGCCCATGTGTCATCGCGATCGGCAGAAAGCACCAGCAAACCGTCTTCGTTAAATTCTACATGGACGGAAGGGTGAATGTGAAAACGCACGGCAATATGGTCGCGGGTTTTCGCGCCCATCGGCTTGCCGTCTTCACGGTAAAAACGGTCAGAGCCTTGAATGATGCTGCCGCTGTGCGAAAGACAGACGCGGCGTTCATGATGAATGCCGAAAAGGCGGGCATAGCCGTCATGGCGCGCCAGAAAACCTTGCGTGCCGATTTCTTCAATATGCTCACGGTGAACTTTTGTCGGCCCTGCAATGATCGGCGTCCCAAGCATTCTGGACAGGCCGGAATTGAGGCTGAAACGACAAGAGGACGTATCGTTGATTGTCGCAGTAGTATGCGCTGCGGTTGAGCGCCCGAGCGGGCGAAACTCGGCAGGGCCATAACGGTCGATGCCGGAATTAACGATATAACGCTGGCGACCGGAGGACATTTCAAATGACAGGCAACCGGCATGGGCATCACGCGATGCAGTCACCGGCGGCGGCAGACCTGTATCGGCAATAATCGTGGTTGAGCCCATCGACAAGCGTTCATAGCCGGAATAGGGCGCATGAGTAAGCGGTGCGCCTGCGGTTTCATCATGGCGCAAAACAGAGATAATACGCTCTGGCAAGGTTGGGCCCACACCATTGAAAAGTGCAAGGCTTCCATCCTGATGGCGGAAGAAACGCAAAGCCGGAAGCATGCGCTCGACAGCTTCAATCAATGCTTTGGGTGGTGTTTCTGTGCCATTGGCATAGGTTTGGCGCAAAGGTAAAAGGTCGGCCAGTAATTCAAGCACGGTGACGGGATTGCGCGAAATATGGCCACCATCGGGTAGAATTTGACGGTTCAGCTCATATTCAAGATTGCGCTTGGCAGAACGCACCGTTGCTGGAGACATTGGCAGAGCAAGAGAGGCAAAGGCGAGCGCAATGCGGGCGCGCAGCTTTTCTTCGCCATCATCCATCACGGCTGCGACAGTGCGTAAATACCGCACTTGTGTTGCCAGTGAACGCATGAATTTGCGATAGGCTGGCAGTTCCGCCCCTTCCAAAATAAGATTGGAATGCTGAAGCCATGCGATAATGCGTTGTGCGGTAACTTCCGGCTCCCATGCCATGCCATGAATACGCTTGCTGTGCAGCTTGATCCAATCATCGACAAGGGCGCGTGTATTAGCGCTGGCAAGATCGGTTTCGGCGCTGCGCATATGGCGCAACCAGCCAAAGCCGTGCAGTGCCGCTTCCCACGCATGGGTTGGCGGTTCAACAGCGAAAGGCGAAAAGCCGCCAGTTTCCACCATGCGACCGGCCAGTGCAAAGCGTCCGTGGTAAAATTCTTGTGCCAGCTGCGGGTCAGCAACGCGCAAATCAGGCGGCGCAATCAAAATGCGCTCTGGAGTGAAACCGGTAAAGCGCCAGCGATAAAGCGGCCCCATACGCAAACGACGACTGAAGCGCCGCCATGTTTGTGCGGCAGCCAGTCCCCATAAATGCGGGGTTTCGCTGAGGGCGACAGTCACGCGGCCGGTCTCCTTGCCTGAATTTACGGAATCATATGTCATCGGTCAGCAAAAGGCCAAATCACTGGCCTTCTCTTCTAAGTGTATAATGCTACAAGAATGGTGAATCGAGTGTTAACCATATCAGCCATGAGCTGTATAGGTTAAAACACACAATTCATTGGGATATCAGATATTTAATATCTGACTATGCGGATTTTTTGCGAAAACGGGCTGCAAAAAAACCGTCCATTCCTGCAAGCTGCGGATTTTCATGCGGCATATCCGCAGGTGTCGAGCGCAAAAAACCCTCATCAGTGATGAGATTTTCGATGCCCGGACAATCTTCAGCGGTGATAGGACAGGCTTCCAATGCCGGATTTTTAAGCGCTGCTCTTGCGACTTCCTCACCCTCTTGCGGATCAAGCGAGCAATTGGAGAAAACGATAATACCGCCCGGCTTAACGAAATCGACAGCCCGTGCCAGCAGATTGGTCTGCACCGTTGCAAGTTTTGCCAGATCGTCTGGTGTTTTTGTCCAAGGCACATCCGGATGGCGGCGCACGGTGCCGGTGGATGAGCAAGGCGCATCCAAAAGTACGGCATCAAAAAGCTCTTCCGGCTGATAATCCATCAGGTTGGTTTGGTGTGTTTTGACCGGCAGTTTCAGACGGTCAAAATTGCCTTGCAGCCTTTTCAAGCGATTGGCAGAAAGGTCAAGGGCGGTGACATCGGCACCGGCAAGCGCCAGCTGCGCAGTTTTACCACCGGGTGCCGCGCAAAGATCAGCAACTTTTTTGCCCTTTAAATCGCCCATGAGGCGCGCGGGCAGGCTCGCTGCCATATCCTGCACCCACCATTCGCCATCTTCAAAACCTTGCAAATCGGTGAGCGAACCTTCAAACGAGCCTAAACGTACAGAGCCATTGGGCAAGACAGTGCCGTTCAGCACCTCTGCCCAATGTCTCGGGTCGCCTTTGACGGTGAGGTCAATTGGTGGCTCATAGGTTTGCATTTGCAAAATCTTGGCAGCTTTTTCTTCGCCATAGGCAGCAATCAGCATTTCATTAAACCATGCCGGCACATTATTGGCGGCTTGGTCAGTTTTGGCAGCATGTGCCAGCACTTTTTCTTTTGAACGGACAATGCGGCGCAAAATAGCGTTGACGAGGCCTGCATATTTGCGGTTGCGCGGGTCATTGTCGGCAGCAGTGACAGCCAAATCAACAGCCGAGTGATCCGGCACCGAAAGATAAAGGATCTGAGCCGTTGCCACATGCAAAAGGTGTTTCAATGAATGAGCATTTTCCGGTAGCGGGCGATCAAGCAGGCGGCGGATTGTCTGCTCAATTGTGCCGCGATTGCGCAAAGATGTGCCGAGGATTGCGCGCACGAGCGAGCGGTCACGCGGCTCCAGCGCCAGATATTGTGCGTTACCGGTATTATTATCGGTCAAGCCGTCAAGCGAGCTGTTTTTTTCAATGACTGCACCAAGCAGGCGCTGCGCACAAAGACGCGCTGCCAGACCCGGACGGTCGAACATATCGGCTTGTTGTTTGAAATTCCGTTTTTTTCCGGCGTTCTTTTTGTTAGTTTGGTTCACGACCACGGTCCTTTAAAGCCGGTTGAGCCCTGATCATCACTATTACCCCAAGGGCCGCGTGTTGGCTCAGGAGTTACACGTGATGAAGGCGCTGAATGAGAAAAGCCCATCTCTGCCGCCATTTGCTGCAAAGCTGCAATGCGATTATCAGTATCTGGATGGGTTGAAAACAAATTATCTGCACCGCGTCCAGATAGCGGGTTGATAATAAACATATGTGCGGTTGCCGGATTGTGCTCGGCCTCTTCATTTACGGTTGTTTTGGCACTACGGGCAATTTTATTCAAGGCGGAAGCGAGCCAAAGCGGATTGCCGCAAATTTCGGCACCTCTGCGGTCAGCAGCATATTCGCGCGTGCGGCTGACAGCCATTTGCACAATCATAGCGGCAAAAGGGGCAACAATCATCGCAATGATCGTGCCGATAATGTGCAAAACATTATTGCCGTTTTCACGGTTACCGCTGAAGAAAAGCGCAAAATTGCCAAGCATGGAAATGGCACCGGCCAAAGTGGCGGTGATCGTCATCGTCAATGTGTCGCGATTTTGCACATGCGCCAATTCATGTGCCATCACACCGGCAATTTCTTCCGGTGTTAAGCGCTGTAAAAGGCCTGTTGTTGCGGCAACGGCTGCGTTTTGCGGATTGCGGCCGGTGGCAAAGGCATTGGCCTGATCTTCATGGATGATATAGATTTTAGGCGTTGGCAAACCGGCATTGGCGGCAAGACCGCGGACAATGCGGAAATATTCAGGCGCGGTGCGCTCATCGGCTTCCTGCGCATTATACATACGCAGCACCATTTTGTCGGAATTCCAATAGCCGATGGCATTGGTGGCAATGGCAATCAACAGTGCAATCATCATGCCGCCGCTGCCGCCCAAAAGGTAGCCGACACTCATAAACATGACTGTCATCAAGGCAATCAGCATGGCTGTTCTTGTCATGTTCATTGGCTATCTCCTGTAATCTCGTGCAAATTATCATGTTTAATGCTTTGCACGGCAATTGATCTTGCCTATATCATGGGGATCAGAACGCCAAGCTTCAATAATTAGCTTTCGAACTTATCGTCTATAATATTGTGGGATAGTGGTTATGACCAAGAATGATGCGCCAGATCAGGTACAGGACGTGGCTGCGAAGGCGCGTGTCTTTGACGAATTGCCACCGGCTGCACAACGCGCTTTGAAAGAAGCGGAAGAGCGCCGGAAAACTGAAGAACAAGCGGCACCCCCGCGTGAAATCGGCGGGCGTGGTGGTAAAGATCCTGCACGTTTTGGTGATTGGGAAATCAAAGGCCGCACCATTGATTTTTAAATGAGCAGCCGTCTAGCGAGCGCTTATAATAATAAATGGATATTGACCTGAGCCCCAACACTCCTCCATTTTTCAGGAGAGTCTTGGGTTATACTATTGGCCTTAAGCGGCCTGTTTTTCTAGAGCCATTTTTATGGCGAACTCATTCGGTGTGACATTGCCGAGTGAAGAGTGCGGTCTGTTTTTGTTGTAATCATCCTT
>NZ_BAAADE010000006.1:0-133428 GCF_039522165.1 Paenochrobactrum glaciei | reverse complement strand
ATGGCTTCACGAATAGGCGCGTCGTCGGGCCGCTTACGACGATAGCGCACACTAGATCGATCAATACATAAAACGGCACACGCCCGACGCTGGCTCACGGCATACACTTGGCAGACATGAACAACTGCGTCCCGCCTAGCATCGGGCGTTACCATTTTTTTGCAGCAACATCTTTCAAAATGGCATTGTCGAGCATCGTCTCGGCCAGCAGCTTTTTTAGCTTGGTATTTTCTTCTTCCAATGCTTTCAGCTTACGCGCATCGGAAACCTCAAGGCCACCAAATTTGGCTTTATATTTATAAAAACTGGCGCTGCTAATTCCATATTTGCGACACACCTGTGCAGTCGGCGTTCCAGCTTCCTGCTCTTTAATCATCCCGATTATCTGTTCGTCTGAAAACCGTGAGCGTTTCATTGTCCATCTCCTACCAAGGATTGAACTCTACCAAAATCTGGAGGAGTTTGCGGGGCTCACGTCAATATGAAAAAGGCCGGATAAACCGGCCTTCTTTTTTGTTCAAGCTCATTTGTTTAAGCTTTAGAATTATTTTTTGTTCTGGCGCTGATCGATGAGATCGTCCACCACTGCCGGATCGGCAAGGGTAGAGGTGTCGCCCAATGTGCCGAAATCATCTTCGGCAATTTTGCGTAAGATACGGCGCATGATCTTGCCGGAGCGTGTTTTTGGCAAGCCCGGTGCAAACTGGATTTTATCAGGTGTTGCAATCGGCCCGATTTCGGTGCGCACATGGGCAATCAGTTCTTTGCGCAATTCTTCCTGATCTTTAGCTTCAGCATCCGACATCAGCGTGACATAGCAATAAATGCCCTGTCCTTTAATAGCGTGCGGATAGCCGACAACGGCTGCCTCCGACACATCATGATGGGAAACCAATGCCGATTCAATTTCAGCCGTTCCCATACGGTGACCGGAAATGTTCAACACGTCATCGACGCGACCGGTGATCCAGTAATAATCATCTTCGTCACGACGCACGCCGTCACCGGAGAAATATTTGCCCGGATAGGTGGTGAAATAAGCCTCTTTAAAGCGGGCATGATCACCATAAAGCGTTCTTGCCTGTGACGGCCATGAATCCACGATGCAAAGATTACCGTCGGTTACGCCTTCCAGTACTCCGCCTTCATTATCGACGATCTCTGGCTTGATGCCAAAGAAAGGACGTGTGGCTGAACCCGGCTTCAAGGCTGTTGCGCCCGGCAGAGGGGTGATCAAAATGCCACCGGTTTCTGTCTGCCACCATGTATCGACAATCGGGCAGCGCTGATCGCCAACCACATTGTAATACCATTCCCATGCTTCCGGGTTGATCGGCTCACCGACCGAACCAAGCAGGCGCAATGATGAGCGGGAAGAGTGGGTGACAAATTCATCACCTGCACCCATCAGTGCGCGAATGGCAGTTGGTGCGGTGTAGAAAATATTGACGTGATGTTTGTCGACGACTTCCCAGAAACGTCCCTGATCAGGGAAGTTCGGTACGCCTTCAAACATCAAAGTGGTGGCACCATTGGCAAGCGGGCCATAAACCAGATAGGAGTGGCCGGTGACCCAGCCCACATCAGCCGTGCACCAATAAACATCACCATCCTGATAGTCGAAGACATATTGATGGGTCATCGATGCATAGACGAGATAACCGCCGGTGGTGTGCAGCACGCCTTTTGGCTTGCCGGTTGAGCCGGAGGTGTAAAGGATGAAAAGCGGATCTTCCGCATTCATTGGTTCCGGTTCGCAAACAGGTGAAGCCTTGGCAATTTCCTGATGATACCAAAGGTCACGGCCTGAGCCCCAGCTGACCTTGCCGCCTGTACGGCGCACGACCAATACCTTGTTGACCATCACATATTGTTTGGCTGCAATATCGATTGCTTTGTCAGTGTTTTCTTTCAGTGCAATCGGCTTGCCGCCGCGCAAACCTTCATCCGATGTGATGACGAAGGTTGACTGACAGTCAATGATACGTCCGGCCAGTGCTTCCGGTGAAAAGCCTGCAAAAACGATGGAATGCACAGCGCCGATGCGGGCGCAAGCAAGCATCGCATATGCGGCTTCCGGGATCATCGGCAGGTAAATGGTGACACGATCACCTTTTTGAACGCCGTTTTCCTTCAGCACATTGGCTAAGCGGCAGACATTTTCATGCAATTCGCGATAGGTAATTTTTTTGTCGATATACGGGTTGTCGCCTTCCCAGATGATCGCAACCTGATCGCCGCGTGTTTCTAAGTGGCGGTCGATACAGTTGTAGGCGATGTTGGTGACGCCGTCTTCAAACCATTTGATAGAGACATCACCTTCAAAGGAAGTGTTCTTCACTTTGGTATAAGGTTTAAACCAGTCAATGCGCTTACCATGTTTGCCCCAGAATGCTTCCGGATCGGTGATACTTTCCTGATACCACTCCTGATAGGTCGCTTCATCCATTTGTGTATTGGCTTTTGCTCCCGGCAAGACAGGATACAGCTTCTCTGACATGATTTCCTCCGTGAATGACCGGCAAATCTCCCTAAGCCGGCATGCGCGATGATTCCCTTAAATCATCATTATCATTTTTTCTATTTATAAACGGCACAGGTCAGAGGTAAAGTTAGACAAAGGCGTTAAGTGCACGCAAAGTGACGCAGATACTGCAGTCTGATTTGTCTGGTTCCGGATAATCGGAAAGGTAGTTGATAAATACAGCCATTACAATCTGTCATGATCTTTGATTGTAATGGCTGTATGGATTATATCGCCGGTTCTTTTGAGAAGAATGTATTAGGATCGTCGTTATTTTGTGGTGTAATTTCAATTATAGCTGCAGAATATTCTTTTGAATCGTTGCCATGGTTTAGTGTAATGCAGCATTCCATGCTTCCGATCAATGTACATATTTGATAATATTGCTTCCCATTGTCAGAAATTTTAGGTTTGAAGTAAAATTCACTTGATTTTTCACTGCTGGCGCCTAAAGGGAATTCGTAATTGATCGGAATAGAACCCATGACTGCAATGTTTAATTTCTGATCTTCAATTCTCCATTTTGATGTATATATTTTTGTTTTGTAATCAGCACTGTTGTTGTCACTAATGGAATTATATTGCCAATTAGAATTGTACTTGTTGCTGTCCTCGGCACTGACTGCGATTAAACGGTTGTCTTTATTATTATCATGATAGGGTGGGTTGGGCATATAAAGTGCTAAAAATTTTTGGGTAGGATTATGTAAAAACCTATGAATAGACATATCTTATTCCTTTTAAAATATACTTCTAAAAGGTACTTTATTTTTCTTTTTTAAGAACTGATATTGGTGACAGGCTATGCCTGCCTGTCACCAAAAATTGCTGAGCCGACACGCACGGACGTTGCGCCAAAAGCGATGGCGGTTTCATAGTCGGATGACATGCCCATCGACAGTTTTTCAACACCTGCTTCGCGGGCAAGTTTTTGCAATAATGCAAAGTGCGGGCCTGGATTTTCATCAACCGGCGGAATGCACATCAAGCCTTCAATTTTCAGGCCATGTTCTTCACGGCAGCGTTGGACAAAAGCCACTGTCTCCAGTGGGGGAATGCCGGCTTTTTGTGGCTCCAGTCCCGTATTGACCTGCACGTAAAGCTTTGGTGCGCGGCCTTGTTTCTTTATTTCTTGAGCAATGGCGGCTGCAATTTTTTCGCGGTCGATGGTCTGGATAACATCAAAAAGAGCCACTGCTTCGGCTGCTTTGTTGGATTGCAACGGGCCGATCAGGTGCAGTTCGATCCCCTGATATTCTTCACGCAAAGATGGCCATTTGCCCTGGGCTTCCTGAACGCGGTTTTCGCCAAAAATACGCTGGCCGTTTTCAAGGGCAGGGCGGATGCTGTCAGCGTCAAAAAACTTGGAAACGGCAATCAGTGAAACGGAGTTGGCTTCACGCTTTGCTTCGCGTGTGGCTAAATCAAGCGCATGACGAACAGAATTGAGTGCTTGCGTGATTTGGGAGGCGTGTGAGGACATTTTGCACCTTTCAGGTCATAAAACCGGATTTTTTTGATAGAAATGCGTGTTAATCGCGCCAAAAACTTGACGCTTATCTCAATCCGTGATGAAGCTCCGGCAACTAAGTTTGAGACTCTTTATTCATCCCCTTTGTACGAGTAAATACGGCCATGGCAACCGAACGTTATAATCCCCGCACCGCTGAAGCCCATTGGCAGAAGGTCTGGGACGAGGCAAGGACCTTCGAAACGGACAATGACGATCCGCGCGAAAAATATTACGTGCTGGAAATGTTTCCATATCCGTCGGGTCGTATTCATATGGGACATGTGCGCAACTACGCTATGGGTGACGTGGTCGCACGTTACAAACGCGCGCGTGGTTTCAATGTCCTGCACCCTATGGGCTGGGATGCTTTTGGTATGCCGGCTGAAAACGCTGCGATGCAGAATAAAGTACACCCGAAAGAGTGGACATATCAGAACATCGCTACGATGAAGCGTCAGCTGAAATCGATGGGCTTGTCGCTGGACTGGTCACGCGAATTTGCGACCTGCGATGTGGATTATTACCATCGCCAGCAGATGCTGTTCCTTGATATGTTTGAAAAGGGTCTGGTGACCCGTAAGACGTCAAAAGTAAACTGGGATCCGGTTGACAACACAGTGCTTGCCAATGAACAGGTGGTGGATGGTCGTGGCTGGCGTTCCGGCGCTCTGGTTGAACAGCGCGAACTGACCCAGTGGTTCTTTAAAATCACCGATTATAATGAAGAACTGTTGGCAGCCCTCGATACGCTTGACCAGTGGCCTGAAAAAGTTCGCCTGATGCAGAAAAACTGGATTGGTAAATCCGAAGGTCTGCAACTGCGTTTTGAGCTTGATGCAAAGAGCGGCGAAGCGGGTGAGATTGAAGTTTACACCACCCGTCCGGACACTTTGTTTGGTGCATCTTTTATCGCGATTGCTGCGGATCATCCGCTGGCCAAAAAACTCGCGCCTAATAATGCAGCTTTGACCGACTTTATCGCTGAATGCCATCACCATGGCACTTCCGTGGCAACGCTTGAAACCATTGAGAAGCAGGGCTTCGATACTGGTCTTCGCGTCAAACATCCGTTTGACGACAACTGGACCTTGCCGGTCTATGTCGCTAATTTCGTGTTGATGGAATATGGTACAGGCGCTGTTTTCGGTTGCCCTGCGCATGATCAGCGCGACTTGGATTTTGCCAATAAATATTCATTGCCGGTACGTCCCGTCGTATTGCCAAAAGGTGCAGACGCAGCAACATTCAGTGTTGATAAAGATGCTTATTCTGATGATGGCATCATGTTCAACTCGCAGTTCCTTGATGGTTTGACCCCACAGGCGGCATTCCAAAAGGTTGCTGAAAAGCTGGAAGCACAGCAGCTTGATGGCCAGCCACAGGGCAAGCGTAAGGTTCAGTTCCGTTTGCGTGACTGGGGTATTTCCCGTCAGCGTTATTGGGGCTGCCCGATCCCGATGATCCATTGTGATGCCTGCGGTGTGCAGCCGGTTGGTCGTGCTGATCTGCCTGTGAAACTGCCGGATGATGTGACCTTTGACCGTCCGGGTAACCCGCTTGACCGCCATGAAAGCTGGCGTCATGTGAAATGCCCGAGCTGTGGTGGTGATGCCCGCCGTGAAACCGATACAATGGACACATTTGTCGATTCATCATGGTATTTTGCACGTTTTACCGCGCCGTTTGAAAATGAACCAACCAATCTGAAAGCCGTTGATGGCTGGCTGCCGGTTGATCAGTATATCGGCGGTATTGAGCATGCGATCCTGCATTTGCTTTATTCGCGCTTCTTTACCCGTGCGATGAAAGCAACCGGTCACCTGAATGTGGAAGAGCCGTTCAAGGGCTTGTTCACACAAGGTATGGTGGTGCACGAAACCTATAAATGTGATGGTCAGTGGGTGTCACCTGCTGAAATCCGCTTTGACGAGCAAGATGGTATGCGTGTTGCCACAATGCTCGACACAGGCGCGAAAGTTGACATCGGCTCGATCGAAAAAATGTCGAAGTCGAAGAAAAATGTTGTCGATCCTGATGATATTATTTCGTCTTATGGTGCTGACACTGCGCGCTGGTTCATGCTGTCCGACAGCCCGCCGGAACGTGATGTGATCTGGACAGAAGCTGGTGCAGAAGGTGCGCATCGTTTTGTACAGCGCGTTTGGCGCGTGGTCAGCGAAGCCGCTGATGCTTTGAAGAATGTTGCACCAAAGGCAGCACTGGAAGGTGATGCAGCTCAGGTTTCCAAGGTTGCGCATAAAGTGTTGCAGGCTGTTGGCGAAGATTTGGAAAAGCTTGCCTTCAACCGTGCCGTTGCCCGTCTTTATGAGCTGGTGAATGCGCTTTCAGGTGCCTTGCAGCAGGTTAAAAACGGCGAAGCCGATGATGCATTGAAGAGTGCGGTTCGCGAAGCCATTGAAATCCTGCTGGTTATGATTGCTCCAATGATGCCGCATCTGGCTGAAGAATGCTCTAAAACACTGGGCGGCACCATTAATGGTGAAGCGACATTGGTGTCTGAAGCAGCATGGCCTCAGTTCAATCCGGCATTGATTGTTGAAAATGATGTGGTTTTACCTGTTCAAATCAACGGTAAACGAAAAGGGGATTTGACAATCGCACGCGATGCAGATCAATCTGCTATTCAGCAAGCGGTGCTCGAACTCGATTTCGTGAAACATGCCCTTCAGGGTAACGCACCTAAAAAGATCATTGTAGTGCCACAAAGGATCGTCAATGTCGTTGCCTGACTGCGTTAAAAAAGTCACTTCACCGGTTCGCAGCCTTATTGCCATTGCGGCAATGGCTGTAGCTGTTGCCGGATGTACCGTACAGCCGCTTTATTCAGGCGGCGGTGCGGGGGAAATTGGTGCGGGTGTTACGCCGGATATGCGTTCCAAACTGGCATCGGTTTCGATTGAGCCGGCTAACGACATTTTTCAGCAGGCTGTGCGCAACCGTCTGATTTTCTTGCTTGGCGGCGGAGCGGGTGAGCCGCAATATCCGGCCTATAAGCTGCGGATGGGTTTGAATAAGTCGACGGTTGATGCTGTCGTTGTTGATGTTGGCGAAAGAACAGACCGCACCGGTCGCCCTTCGGCTGGTTCTGTTCGTGCTTCGTCTGATTATGTTTTGCTGGATAATCAGGGCAAGCCTGTTGCTCGTGGCAAGCGCACGGTTTTTGCTTCCTTTGACCGTCCGCGTCAGGAATTTGCAAACTTGCGTGCTGAACGTGACGCACAAAAACGTGCCGCTGATGAATTGGCTGAGCAGATTTTCTTGTCACTGGCACAAGATTTGTCGAAGCTTTAAGTCTCAAAACAAGTTTAATAAAAAGCCCCGCTCTGAAATCTCAGAGCGGGGCTTTTTTTGTATTGCTGATTAGTTAGAAGCTTTGGCCACATAATCACGCCATGCTGGCAGATTATACTCGGTTAAGCTTTCAGCAGCCATAATTGCACGCGCAATTGCCTGTGCCATCACAAAAGCCGCAATGGTGCCAATAGCGGTGACATTACCTTCAACGCCTTCCAGCTTGCCGGTGGAAACCGCAAAAATAGTGTCGCCGTCTGACATGGTGTGGATCGGGTTGATGCTGCGGGCAAAGCCGTCATGTGCCATTTCAGCGATTTTCTTCAGCTGTGCTTTGTTGAAAGGCACGTTGGTGGCAATCGCACCAATGGTGGTGTTCGCACCGACGGCTTTCACCACATTACGGCCATTCATGATTGCGCCAACGGTGTCGCGGAAGCCGTTGCCGTCTTCATTGCGTGCACCAGCAATAATCTGGTTTGTGCGCGGATCGTAAACATCGCCGACGGCGTTGACAGCAACAATCGCACCAACAACCACCTCCGTGCCCGGAACTTTATAGCTGGCAGTACCAAGGCCACCCTTCATAGAGAAGTTAGGGCCAAACATTTTGCCAACGGTTGCACCGGCACCGGCACCTATATTGCCTTCAGCGCTCTCTGTTGCATTGGCTGCAAGACAGGCCTGATAACCGGCTTCGGCATCAGGGCGGATGGAGAAGTCACCAACGCCCAGATCCATCAAAATAGCTGCCGGAACAATCGGCACGACGCCATTGCCGATTTTAAAACCGATCTTGTTTTCTTCTAAGTAGCGCATCACGCCGCTGGCGGCATCCAGACCATAGGCACTGCCGCCTGAAAGCATAATTGCATGTACGCGATCAACCATATTGATCGGATCGAGCAGGTCCGTTTCACGGGTGCCGGGCGCAGAACCGCGCACATCAACGCCTGCGGTTGCGCCTTCTTCACATAAAAGAACGCTACAGCCGGTCGGACGGGTGGAAAGCGTGTGGTGGCCAAGTTTGATGCCTGGCACGTCAACAATTGAGCCACCCAGCAGCGGTGTCAGTTCCATCGCAGTTTCCTTTGTCTGTGCAGCATTTGCCATGCCAGCTGACATGACAGTGCCGACACCCGCAGCGCCAAGGCCGATGAGCGACTTGGTGAAATTTCTCCGATCCAATGATTTTCCTCCGGTTTTATCATCATCTTATTGTTTGTTGGAGGTGATGTTATCTCAGAGAAAAATCTTTCGCTACGATAATCCGCTGTAAGCTACTGATTTTTATGAATGCTCAGCAGTTAATACAGCTGCACAAAATGATGCTCGGAGAGTTGCTGATATTGGCGTGGTGCTGGCTGATAGTCAGGTGAACGCACCGGACTTTTCAATTCATCCACCTGCATCATACGGCGTAAATGACGGCGCTCCGGATCAGGGATTGGCACGGCAGATAAGAGTTTTTTGGTATATAGATGTTGCGGGTTTTCAAAAATCTCTGCCCTTTTGCCAATCTCAACAATTTCACCCATATACATCACCGCGACACGGTGGCTGACACGTTCCACCACAGCCATGTCATGGCTGATGAAAAGATAAGCAAGTTTGAGATTGGCTTGCAGTTCAAGCATCAGATTGATGACCTGTGCTTTGATGGAAACATCAAGTGCAGAGACAGATTCATCAGCAACAATAACCTTTGGATCCATCGCCAGCGCACGTGCAATGCAAATGCGCTGGCGCTGCCCCCCCGAAAACTCATGCGGAAAACGCTTGGCCATGTCCGGTGTTAGTCCGACACGTAGCAACAGGTCGGCGACGATTTTTTCTGCTTGCGCTTTTGTTCCCATCTTATGCTCCAGATAAGGCTCGGCAATCGTTGCGCCCACACGCATGCGCGGATTAAGGCTGGCAAAAGGATCTTGGAAAATCATCTGCATTTTATGGCGGATCTGGCGCAGTTCCTTTTGATCCATGGTCGAAATATCTTGTCCATCCAACCGAATGACGCCTTCATCCGGCTGGATAAGACGCATGACAGCACGTGCGGTGGTGGATTTTCCGCATCCCGATTCACCCACCAATGACAGGGTTTCACCCGGTTGCAGCGCGAAGCTGACATCTTCAATAGCATGAACGCGACCCTGCAAGCGCCCCATGAGACCTGCATGAATATCAAAGCGTTTACTTAAATTTTTAACCTCCAGCACCGGTGCTGCCTGATGGTCGACTGTATCGGCAGAGACGACGGGCTCGCCCGGTAAACCGGTTTTGGGGTCAAGATCAGGAAAGCGCAAAGGCCGGTCATAAGGCTTCATTGAACCGAGCATGGGCACTGCAGAAAGCAGCGCTCTAGTATAGGGATGCTTGGAGTGATTGAAAATATCGGCGGTGTAGCCGCTTTCAACAGCCTCACCACGGAACATAACCACAGTTCGGTCAGCAATTTCGGCAACGACACCCATGTCATGGGTGATGAACAGCACTGATGTGCCTTCTTCTTCCTGCAAGGTTTTGATGAGATCAAGAATTTGGCCTTGAATGGTGACATCCAATGCGGTGGTTGGCTCATCGGCAATCAGCAGTTTGGGACGGCTGGCAAGTGCCATGGCGATCATCACACGCTGGCGCATCCCGCCAGAAAAACGATGCGGATATTCATCAAAACGGCTGGCAGCAGAAGGAATACGTACTCGGTCAAGCAGCCGGATGGTTTCGGCTTTTGCTTCTTCATGGCTCATATTGCGGTGGCATAAAAGCGCTTCCGATATCTGATCGCCAATTGTGAAAAGCGGGTTGAGCGATGTCATCGGCTCTTGAAAAATCATCGCAATATCATTGCCGCGTATTGCACGCATTTGTGCTTCAGGCAATTCCAGCAAGTCTTTGCCATTGAGCAGGATGCGGCCTTCAATACGGCTGGTGTCGCGCGGCAATAATTGCATGACTGATAAGGACGTGACACTTTTACCGGAGCCGGATTCTCCAACAACGGCAACAGTTTCGCCTGGATTAACGGTAAAGGAGATATCACGGACAACGGATTTCCATTGTCCTTCACTCAAAAAGCTGGTGGTCAGATTTTCAACTGACAATACCGGAGAGACAGCCTTTGTTGTTGTCATGATCGATCTCCTGAAGTTTCAAATTTATGCAATAACTGAAAAAAGCGACGGCTGATTAATCCGGCCAGCGACGCAAATTATCGAAGCGTTTTTTGGTGCGGTCGGCGAGCGGTGTAGCAATTATTTCATTAGAGCTACGCGCTTTGGTCAGTTCTTCACTTAAACGTCTGGCTACAATTGTCTCTTGTCCGTCATGCAGATTGCATGGATCAAGATAAAAATAATGATGCTCAACCTCATGGTCACGCGCAATAATTGGCGGTGTGCCGCGTGCCAGTGCATCGACCAAATCCCATGCAGTAATATGGGTTTCTTGCGGGTTGATATTGACGCGCAGACGATCAAGCGGATTGTGGGTCGGGTCGGCTTCAATCACCGGATTAACGCCTGCAAAATCTTGCAGTGTTGCCTGCCACAGATCAAGAAAAGTTTTTTCACGCGCACGCACGGCTGCATGATCACGCTTTTCCCATGCTTCAAGCGCGGCCATCACGCCATAGACACTTTCCTTGCCAACTTTCATGCCGCGACCAATGCCGCAATTTTGCAAATAAGCGTGACGCACCAATTGCTTGCTACCAGCAACAATGCCGGATGTTGGTCCGCTTAAAAATTTGTGACCGGAATAAATGACCAGATCGGCACCGGCTTCAAGAAAACCTTTCAGGTCATATTCTGAAGCTGCATCCACAATCACGGGAATATTGCGGGCATGGCAAATTTCAGCAAAGCGTTTGAGTTCCAGCAACCCGTAATGAACCACATGATGAGAGACAACATAAATGGCGGCGGCGGTATTTTCGTTGATGGCGCCTTCTAAGTGAAAATCATAACATGTTGTTGCTTGCCCAATCAGCACCGGCTTGCCACCGGCAATGCGAATGGCCTGATCGACGGGCGCACCATAGCTTACCACATGTCCCATCTGCACGATGATTTCTCTTTTTGCCGTTTTTGTTTCTGGCAGAAGTTCAATCGCTGACAGGTCATCGCCTGTGATGGCACCGGCGACTGCCATGCTGATACCGGCAGAACAAGACGCTGTAACAAAGCCTGCTTCTGCGCCGGTTAAGCGGGCAATGACTTTGCCTGCTTTGCGTTGCAGGTCATTAATCTCGACAAATTGCGGTAAAATTTCCGCCATGGCTTGAGCTACTTCCGGCAGGGCGATGGAAGCACCAAGCCCTGTCATCGTGCCGGAGACATTGATAATATTGCGCAAACCTAATGTTTGATGCAGATTTGTTTCAGCCATGGGAGCCTCCGGTCGTCAATGCAGGTAAGAGAAATTTTGAAATTTCTTTATTCCCTAGCACTGGAATTGACTTCATAATTGTGAAATGCTGTGTGAGTGCTTTCATCATTCGTGATAAAAAGCGAATGACAAGCCTGAATGTGTTTGAACGATTGACGGAGCCAGAAAATGAACACCAAAATGTCAACATCAGTGACCAAAGCGGCTCCCGAAAATAAAACTGCGGTTGAGAAAAAAGAACCATTACGCCGCTCCCGTGTCAGCGGGATTGACCGCGTGTTGCAGGTGCTGGATTTTCTCTATGAACATGGCAGCCCAAGCGGCGCTTATATGATTGCCAAAGCCATTGGTGCGCCTTTGTCCACGGTTTACGTTATTGTTGATGACATGGTGGAAAAAAAGCTGTTGTCGCGCAATAGCGAGGGGCTGTTGTGGCTGGGCGACAGGCTTTATCATTATGGTCTGGCTTATGCGCGCTCGCTCGACTTTTTGAGTGTCGCGACCAGTGAAATGCACGACCTTTGCCGTGATATCGGCGAAACTATTCAGCTTTGCGGGCTGGACGGCGTTCATATGCAGGTGCTGGCTATGGCTGACGGGCCGGGTCATTTTCAGGTGACATCGCGGGTGGGAACCCGTGTTCCGCTTAACTGGACAGCATCGGGGCGTCTGCTTGTCGGACATATGAGCGACAATGAGCGCTTGGAAATTTTCAAGCGTTGCGCGTCCCCGTCGCCAACCGGCAGAGCAGATACAGACCCTAAAATTTTGTCCGAGGGTGCGGTGCGTGCTTTCAGCCAGCGTTTGTCGGTGCAGGCGGGTGAATCCGATTATGCTGTTGCCTGTATCGCAGCCCCTGTTTGCGATGAGAAAGGAGCTTGCGTTGCCACGATTTCGATCGTGCTGCCCGAGCAAAAGCTGATGGATAATACCGAGCTTTATACCGGCAGCGTTCAGCGTTCGGCTGAAAAGATTGAAACGGTGATGGGCTGGCGTAAGCATTAATCGTTCAGCCTCTCAATCGTGCAGTGCCACAATGGCTTCGATCTCAACGGTAATATTACCCGGAAGAGAGCCGAAGCCGACAGCGGAACGTGCATGCTGGCCGCTATCACCAAACACATCAATGAAAAGGTCAGAGCAGCCGTTGATAACGCGCGGATGATCTTCAAAATGCGGCTCGGCATTGACCATGCCGAAAATCTTTACCACCCGCTTGATACGGTTGAGGTCGCCCAGCGCATGATGCATCACGGCAAGCAAATTGATGCCGGTAAGACGGGCATGATTGTAAGCCGCTGCCACATCCTGATCGATGCCGACTTTGCCGGTATGCAGTCGGCCATCTGCTTCGCGCGGGCCCTGACCGGAAAGATAAAGAATATTGCCTTCCAGCACATGAGTGACAAAATTGGCAATGGGTGGCGGTGCATCCGGCAATTGAATGCCTAATGCTGCAAGCCGGTCATAGGGGTCTGCTGCATTATTGTTACCGATTGGCTTCATATGGTTCGACACATCTGCCCCTGAACTGTTTGGGAAGCAAGCAGTCACTTGTCTTCATTGTAAACTGTTGTTTTTAAAGGTGCGGCTGCGGGTAGCCGCACCTCATGCAAAATATTTAACGGTAGCTGAAGCCGTGGCTGTGATCGACACATTCGACCATGTCCGGCTGATAGCGGGCTGCCTCGAAAATGTCAGTGCCAAGCACGGTCATGCGTGGTTCGAACAATTTGGTAAGCGCTGCGCGTGCACCAAGAGAATCCACCACTTGCAGATCAGAGTCATTGAGATCAAAAATCGTAAACTCACTGCGCGCACCGGCTTCGAGCAAATTATCCATAGATAAACGGATAACCTCGGCAGGGGCATGGGTAACGGCTTCCACGACCTTATCAAATGGCATGCCGACGCTTAACAGCTTCGACATAGTGGTGCTTAAATCCCAAACTGACTGATTGATGCTGCGTAAATGCACATCAGTAGAGATTGAAAATGGCAGCAGGCCGCGTTCAATCGCCACTTCTGCTACGCGGAAGGAGAAGGATGCGCCGCCATGGCCGATATCAAGGCGGATACCTTCACCGGCGCAGCGCTCTGCCAGTTCAAACAGGTCTTCATCTTCAATGATGGAGCTGCCGACTTTACCGTTGAAGCAATGAGTGATGATGTCACCCGGGCCTAAAATTTCCAGCACTTCGTCATAAAGTGCCGGTGGTTCTCCAACATGCACCATCATCGGAATTTTAAGAATTTTGGCGATTTTCTTGCCCAGTTTAACCGGTGTAACGCCCCATGAGCCGGTAATCACATGGCTGGCGCGCACTTTGAGCCCGACAATATGATCGCGGTTTTCATGGTAACAGGCAACAATTCGATCAATATCGACCGAGCGGATATCGCTTAATTCGCTGACACGGTTGCAAGCCACAAGACCAATCGAACCCAAGTTCAAAAACGCTTTGATGCGCTCGCGCGATTGTTCGATAATATATTCGCGGAAGCCATGGAAATTGGCCTCCCCCGCAGAACCGGCATCAACAATGGTGGTGACACCGCGCTGGACGCCGCACAGATTAGGGCGCACGGAAATATCGGTGCCGCCATGCCAGACATGCGCATGCAGATCGCCCCAGCCCGGTGAAATAAATGAGCCGTTGCCCTCTACGATATTGGTAATGTCAGCGCGAGGCAGATCTTTGCCCACTTTGGCAAGCTTACCGTCTTCGCCGATCAGAATGTCAATTGCGCCTTGATGGGAGTGCTGGCCGAAGGCCACCGGTTTAACATTGGTGATAAGCAAAGCGCCGTTTTTTTGAGTTTGTGCGCACATGTGATTACAGGTCCTTTTTAAGGCGGGGGTCAAGAAGGTCACGGAAGCCGTCGCCTACCATTTGGAGCGAAAGCACAGACAAGATAATGGCGATGCCGGGGAAAAGGGTCATCCAGTCAGCTTGACCGACATATTGGCGGCCGGATGAAATCATCGTGCCCCATGTCGGGATTTCAGGGCTGACACCAAGGCCGAGGAAAGAAAGCCCTGCTTCGGCCAGCATGGCACTGGCAAACAGAAATGTGCCTTGCACCAAAATTGGCGATAAAAGATTGCGCAAAACATGGCGTATCATAATGTTGCGGGTGGAAACGCCCATCGAAACAGCGGCTTCCACATAGGGAAGTTCGCGGATCACCAAGGTGGAGGCGCGCACAACACGCGCTAAACGCGGCGCATAAACAATTGAGAGCGCCACAATAACCGTTGCCAGTGAAGGCCCGAGTGCTGCCACCAGAGCAATGGCCAGCAAAATATCCGGAAAAGCCATCATCGCATCAATAAGACGGGCAATCGGGGCATCAAGTTTCGGGAAAAACCCTGCAAGCAGCCCCATCGTGACACCAATCAGCGATGACAAAATGACGACTGCAAACCCAACCAATAGCGAGAGACGACCGGCATAAATAGTGCGCGAAAACACATCGCGGCCAAATTCATCAGTGCCGAACCAGAACAGTTCTGACGGTGGTTTGAGGCGGTTTACAATGGATAATTTGTAAGGATTATAAGGCGAAACCCAAGGCGCCAGCAGTGCCAGCAATGTGAAAATCACCAAAATTAATAAGCCGAATGCAACGGTTTTGCGCTTTAACAACCGCTTGATAAATTGCATGCTTTCGCTTGGGGCTTTGGCTGAAGATGTGATTGAATGTGTCATCAGTAGCGCACCCTCGGATCGACCAGCAGATAAAGCATATCAATGGCAAAATTAATCAGGACATAAAGTGCGGCAATCACCAGTAGCGCGCCTTGAATGACCGGATAATCACGGCGTAAAACCGCAGAGACCACCAGATTGCCGATGCCGGGCAGGCTGAACACGGTTTCGGTTACAACAGCGCCGGAAATAAGCACGGCAACGGTGAGGCCAATAACTGTAAGAATAGGGATTAGCGCATTTTTAAGCGCATGTTTCAGAATGACTTTACGCTCGATCAAGCCTTTGGCGCGTGCTGTGCGCACATAATCATCACCTAAAACATCAAGCATCGAAGCGCGGGTAAAGCGTAAGATGAGAGCGGATGAGACAAGCCCCAGCGCGAAAGCTGGCAGGCTTAGATGCCACATTCTGTCGATAAAGCTTGCATCCGGCCCGCCATAGCCGGAGACCGGAAAAAAGCCATAGCGCACAGCAAAGACCTGCATCAAAATCAGTCCAAGCCAGAAACTTGGAATACTGGCAGCAAGCATTGCCAGCGTTGTTGCTACCTGATCAACAAAAGAGCCGCGCCTGTAGGCTGCATAAATGCCGATCGGCAAAGCAATGACACAAGCGATAATGATGGAAAATAAGGTCAGGAAAAATGTCGGTTCGGCACGTTCACTCAAGGCGCTCAACACAGGCTGGTTGAGAAAAATTGACTGGCCGAGATCGCCGCGCATTAACTGCCCGACATAATAGATATATTGCATGACAAGCGGTTGATCTAACCCCAATTGCGCCCGCAAATCAGCAATATCTGCTTGGGTTGCTTCAGGGCCGAGCATAACGGCTGCGGGATCACCGGGCGTGACGCGCACAATGACAAAAACAATCGTGACGACGAGAAACATCACAATAATCATGCCGATGAAACGCTGGATAATATATCGTATCATGTTGGCCTTGCTTACAATGTGACAGGCACTTTCATGCGGGCGAACACCTCGCAATCAATCAGGAAGCCTGTCAGAGATGAAGTGCAGAAGACACAGAATAAACGGTTTTATCCTGTGTCTCTTTATTGAATGCGCCGCTAGAAAAGTGCGGACACAGGCTTCAGCCATTATTTCTTAAGCGAGACATTCCAGAAATAAGGCCATGGAGCAGGCTCAACACCCTCGAGTTTCTGCGATTTCGCAGCCACTGCGTTAAAGTCGCCGATTTTAATAAACGGCACTTCATCCATTACGACCTTTTGCACATCAGCCCAGAGTTTGATGCGTTTTTCCGGATCAGATTCCGTGTTGAACGCATTGACCACTTTACCTCGTGCAGGCGTGTCCCAATTGCCTGGTGCACTGGTTGACATCATGCCGATAAGTGATGGCTCTGGCAAGAACGGGCTATGGGTGATGTAAATATCCCATAAGCTTGGATCACCACGGCGCTGGGTGAGTGTCGCCCAATCCACCACTTGCAGATCAACTTTAAAGCCTGCGGCTTTCAAATATTCTGCTGCCACCTGAGCCATTTTATAATGAAACTCATATTGGCGGCTGGTGAGGATGCGCACCGGATCGCCATTGTAATTGGCGGCCTTTATCAGCTCGCCAGCCTTTTCAGGGTTGGCCACATTATAATGACCTTCAACGCCTGCATCGGTTGCCCATGCAAAACTATCCGGATAGAGCGAGCCGTTCAGCGCATAAAACTCTTGCGAGCCAAAGGCTGCTGCCATCATGTCTTCCTGACCGAGTGACTGCTGGATGGCTTGGCGCAGTTCCTTGGATTTGGTCATGCCATGGCCGGAATTGAGCACAAAAACCGGCCAGCCAAAAGGCTTGAGCATCACAGGTTCGGAAGCCGTTGAGGTTTTCACACGCTCAAATGATTCAACCGGAATGGAATCCACATAGTCATATTGGCCGGAAATGGCAGCTTCGACACGGGTATTGGCATCAGGCACAGGCACAAAGCGGATTTCATCGACATATTGATGGCGTGCGCCGCCATAACCATCACTTTCACCGGCTGGTGAAGTGTAATCGGCGAAACGCTCCAACTGAATATATTGGTCGGCTTTACGCTCTTTCAACTTGTAAGGGCCGGTGCCGATAATGTCGGTCATCGGCTCAGCCTGATTGTCGGCTGGCAAAATAATAGCGGCCGAATTGTTGAAGGCCAGCAATGAGACGAGCGGCGCATAAGGATCGCTCAGCGTGATCGTAACTGTCAGCGGGTCTGTCGCTTCAATGGATTTGATCATGGTAGCGGTTTGCTTGCCGCGGGATGCAACTTTGGTCCAGCGATCAAGTGAGGCTGCAACATCTTTGGATGTCATGGCCGAGCCATTATGGAACTTGACACCATCGCGTAATTTGATGGTGTAAACTTTTCCGTCAGCGCTGATTTCCGGCAAAGCAGCCGCCAATAGCGGCGTGGTTTTCCATGACTTGTCGAAAGTATAGAGGGTTTCAAAAATATGCTGGCTGACAATACCGACGAGGTCAGCTGTTGAAACCATAGGATCAAGGGTTGGCGGTTCGCCAATGGTGGCAACATTGATAATGCCGCCCTTTTCCTGCGCGTAAGAATATGACAGATTTAATGTGGCGGCACCGATTAAAGCGGTTCCCACCATCAGTAATGTTTTGAAATTTCGCATGCTCCCCTCCATTTATTCCATTATTAAAGAATAATTACTTTTATAGTGGAATAATACGATAGCGGAAAAACTTGTCAAGCATGGTTGCATGGCAAGTGATTATGATTTTGAGAGCTGTAAATAAGCGGGCAGGCGCAAAAAGCTTTATTTGCAGGCATTTGTGATGCAAATTTTGCCAAAGAATAAGCCCTGCTTTTAGTGGATAAAAGCAGGGCTCAGCACGATTTTATAGGCATTAAGGCAAAATTTTAAACGGTGATCAAACGACCTTCCGAGAAAAATGCATTCATTTGCTCAAGATAGGGTGCAATGTCGAAACCGTTTTTCTCTACCCATTCATCATTGAAATATGTGGAACGGTAGCGGTCGCCATGGTCACAAAGCAGGGTAACCACCGAGCCCTTTTCGCCTTTTTTGACCATTTCGGAAATGAGTAAAGCACAAGCCCAGATATTGGTGCCGGTGGAGCCGCCACAGGCGCGACCGATAATTTTGCTGATTGTGCGTTGTGCCGCCAAACTGGCGGCATCAGGCACTGTGACCATGCAATCGACAACATCGGGCACAAAAGACGGCTCGACGCGCGGACGACCGATACCTTCGATAATGGACGAGCAACGGTCGATTTCCATGATGGAACGATCCGTAAAATGCTGATGGAAAATCGAGGCTTCAGGATCTGCCACGCACAGGCGCGTATCAAGCTGACGATAGCGGATATAGCGCCCCAATGTTGCTGATGTGCCGCCAGTACCGGCACCCGTTACGATCCAGCGCGGGTTTGGATATTCTTCATGGCTCATCTGATTGAAGATGGATTCAGCAATATTATTATTGCCGCGCCAATCAGTTGCCCGTTCCGCATAGGTGAACTGGTCGATGTAATAACCGCCGGTTTCTTCTGCGACCTGACGAGCTGCGTCATAAACGGTTTTAGGGTCATCAACCAGATGCGGGCGCCCACCATAAAACTCGATTGCCGCGATTTTTTCCTTGGATGTGGTGCGGGGCATAACAGCCACAAAAGGCAGGTTAATCATGCGGGCAAAATAGGCTTCCGATACAGCTGTGGAACCGCTGGAGGCTTCCACAATGGTGGTTTGCGGGCCGATTTTGCCATTGCAAATGGCATAAAGGAACAGAGAGCGCGCCAAACGGTGCTTGAGGCTGCCGGTCGGATGGCTGGATTCGTCTTTTAAATAGAGCGTAATGTCGTTGAATTTTGGCAGATCAATGCGGATCAGATGCGTGTCGGCTGATCTGTTGAAATCTGCTTCAATTGTTGCGATTGCGCGGTTGCGCCACTCCATACTGCATGGTTGCGGGCGATTGCACTGAATAATCTGTCCCAATTCTTATTGCCTCTGTATATCCAAAATCAGGGTTACTTGATGTGAACCGACAGAGATATAATTCCATTTATATGATTTTGTCAAAAATAATAAAATTTGGGGTAAATTTTTATAATTTACCCCATAAAATTAGAAATCTATATTCGAGATGAGGTTTAAAATTAGATTATGATTTCATATTGTTTAAGATGGATAATACATGCTCGACATCAGCCATATTATTATAAACATGTAAGCCGAAGCGTAGCTGTCCACGGCGCAGCGTATGGGTGATATTGGCATCAAGTAAGGTTTTGTGCATTTCGTTAATACGCGCATCATGAGAGAAACCATGGCCGCCTGCATCAAGTTCACCACAGGTGATAATATGGCTTTCTTCCAGTGCCTGTTGCGGCTTGGAAACGCGCAAACCATATTTGGCCAAGCCTTCACGTAAAGCGCGCGCCAGATGCAGCACATGTGTTTCAATTGCTTGGGTGCCGATTGCATTGAGAAGGGAGAGCGAGGCATCAGCGGCATAAGAGGCTGCAAGATTATAGCTACCGACCTCAAAACGCTTGCCACTGGCATAGAGCTGATAGTGATGCTCGCCCATGGCTGAGGCATCATCGCTGCCAAGATCAACGCCGGTTCGTGAGAGATAGGCAGGGTTCAAGCGATCAAGCCAGTTTTCGTTGATATACATGAAGCCGGAACCATAAAGACCAAGCAATCCTTTGCTGGTGGAAGTTGCAAAAGCATCTACCGGCTCCTGCGCTAAATCATGATGCAAAATACCGGCGGATTGCACACCGTCGATCAGCAGAAAAATATTTTTCTTTTGGCAATATTCGCCAAGTTTAGTGGTATCGGTGCGATAACCGGGGGCAAAGCTGACAGAAGCGACCGTTGCAAGGCGGGTGCGGCTGTCCATCGCCGCAGTCATGGCATCAATGTCAATGCGCCCATTAATGGCCGGTACAATGCGCACATCAATGTCACGCTCGCGCAAACGTAACCACGGATAAATATTGTTTGGGTGCTCTGCATTCGTACAAATCACAATATTATCGCCGGTCTTGAACGGAAATGACCAGGCAATCGCATTAACGCCATCGGAAACATTGCGGGTAACGGCCACTTCGTCAGGTTTAACTGACATCATTTGTGCAAATTTTACCCGGCTGCTTTCGACAAAATCTTCATGGTCGGTGCGGTTGGCGCTGGCCATAGCGAGCTTGTCGAGAAAATTGTCGACGGCCTGACGCACCGGATCGGCCAAGATCATTTTGTCACAAATCGACATATAGGTCTGGCTGGTTAATGCTGGAAATAAAGCGCGGATTGCTTCAATTTTAGACACAGACATTTTAGACACAGGCATGGGAACGCTCCTGAAGCGGTAATAAGATATAAAAGCAGACAAACGGCTGGTGGCTATGGCCGGTTAAAATAATCCAGTGCCATGGCAACCATCTCAGCGTGATGGGTTAAATGATTGTTGCGGGTGATCGGAAAATAGGTGTCTGGCATGGCCGGATTGCTTTCCAGCACTTCACCATTGGGGCGGATGGTATTGCCGCAACTCCATGCAAAAGAAGCAATTTTCTGCCCTGTGCGTGGGAATGTCAGCATTTCTTCGTGGGTCCATGTTTTGGAAAAACCGCCAAGCGGCATGCCAATATGATGGCACATTTTATTGTCGCAGAGCTGTGCGGCCACCTGATCAATATGAGAACCTGCATAAGGCACAGTGAGCATAACGATCTTGCCGGTAAAATGTATAGGCGCGGGTGGTAAAATACCTGAGCCATTTTCCGGTTGGTGTGCGCATTTAAATGGAATGGCTGCGGTTTTTTCTTTGCCCGCTTTTAGGTCATCACGCACAGTGCCAAGCAACCAGTCACGCCGCCATCGCGTAGCATTGAGCTGTGCCTGATTGAGATTGCCTTCTGCAATAGCCGCGTCATCTTCACCCAAAACTGTTGCAATCACCCCTTCCATTGCATCAGAAAGGCGCAAGTCGCCCAAATTAATACGAATAGGCTGTGCGGATAAATGCTGCAATAAATAGCCGCCGAAATCACCACCACGCGAGCGTGTTGCATCATAAATAATATTGGCATTTAGCAGATTATTTGTCTGCGCATAGGCCATCAGTGCATCGACATCACTGGTCAGGCTTTTGCCAAAACCATGCCATTGGATGATGATTGTCTTTTTGTCTCTACGGGTGTGAAGCGTAAAAGAAGGTGTGTCGAGCACCTTCTCAAAACCGCTATAAGGGGAGGGCACATCCGCCCATTGCCAATGATCGGCTGGTTGATAGTCAAGTTGAAGACTTTGAACTGTGCCATTTACATCTTCAAATTCCAGCGCAAGCGTTGCTGGTTGCAGCCATTCAGGGATCAGCCCTGTGCGCCGGATGATCTCATTTGGCATATGATACCAGTAAAAATGCGGGGTTGAATAACAGAAGTAAGGCTCAGTCAGCGCCACATGATCGGCAAAAGAACGACCATTGACTTTCAAGAGACGGGCACCGACTTTTACATTTTGATTGCCTTCAAAATTAAGCGCATAGCCGCTTAAAAACACAAATGGCTGATCCGATGAAAAATCGGTTTTTAATTCAATGCCGACACGCGGTGCCGGATCGGCACGTTTGTCTGCATGGTTGAAGCGCATTCTTGCTTGCAATTCGGCTGGCAGTGGCAGACCGCCTTCTACCGGCTCTACCGATAAATGGCGGTCATGGCGGGTATTGGACAATTTGGCCAAGGCATACCAAAGCTCTGCCGGTGTGGATGCGTTGAGAATATCATTGCGATAATGCGCCATATCGCGCGCTACATTGATATCAAACAGCTTGTTTTTAGCCGGTGAAATCGCCTGACGACGCAGCGTTGTCTCCACCAGATAATCGTAAAGATCAGCGCGGTCTTTAATGGTGCCGATGAGATCTTCGGCATGGGTGTCGTTCCAACGGTTCATGGATATGGCCTCCATTTTCATGCCATCACCGGACAGGCAAACTGATGTTTTTCATGCCCCACAAGAGCAGGTATAGCTTGCGCACAGGCAGGAATTGCATGGGTGCAACGGGTGTGAAATGCACAACCTGACGGCAGATTAAGTGGTGAGGGCACTTCGCCTTCAACAGGTTCAAACTGCTGGTCGCGGCGATCAAGTGTCAGTACATTTTCAAGCAGCACCTGCGTGTAAGGATGCCGCGGATTGGCAAATATTTCTGCGGCATCCCCCTGTTCGACGACACGTCCCAGATACATCACAGCCAGACGGTCAGCGATATGTTTCAAGACGCCTAAATCATGGCTGATGAAAACATATGTTAGATCAAGCTTGTCTTTCAGATCGAGAAACAGATTGATGATCTGTGCCTGAATGGAGACGTCAAGCGCGGCAATGGATTCATCACAGATGATCATATCCGGTTGCAGCGCGAGTGCGCGGGCAATGTTGATGCGTTGGCGCTGACCGCCGGAAAACTGATGCGGATAGCGCGTCATGGCATCGGCATTAAGGCCGACAATTTCGAGCTGATTGACGATAAAGTCTTTCAATTCGCGTTTTTTTACCAAGCCATGCAAAAGCGGGCCTTCGCCGATCAAATCTTTGACCTGCATACGGGGATTAAGCGCAGCGCCTGAATCCTGAAAGATCATTTGCAGTTTCAGATTGGCAGGTTTGTCGCCGCGCATCACCGGCTTGCCGTGATAGGCAATTTGCCCTTCGGTTGGCTTGATCAAGCCCGCCATAATGCGGCCAAGTGTGCTTTTCCCGCAGCCGGATTCACCGGCAATGCCGAAAATTTCGCCTTTTTTGACATTAAGATCAACGCCATTGATGGCACGCACCACAGGGCGGGGGCCACTTTTACGTAGTTTCGCACCGATCTTGTCGATCCAGTCTTCTTTGCGTCCAAATTGATGGCGCAGAGATTGAACTTCCAAAATGGTTTCGCCTTCAGGCGAGGTATTGATAGCATTCATAATGCAGCTCCTGTTTCCACAGGGTGCCAGCAACGATAAAAGCGGTTTTCAGAAAGCTTGGTATCGGCCGGCGTTTCAAGACATGTGCTGTCGGCATATGCGCAGCGCGGGCGGAACGGACAGCCGCGTGGCAAAGACAGAAGAGAAGGGGCATTGCCCGGTATCTGGTAAAGGCGCTTATTGGCCAAAGTACTGTTATGTCCGGGTATCGAGGCAATCAAACCCTTGGTGTAGGGATGCAGAGGACGATCAAGAATGGAGGCAACGGATCCATATTCGACGATTTTACCGGCATACATCACAGCTACATTTTGCGCGAGGGCAGCAACGACAGTCAGGTCATGGGTAATCCATATCCATGCCGTTCCAAATTCACGCGATAGTTTTTGCACTTCAAAAAGGATTTGCGCCTGCGTGGTGACATCCAGAGCGGTGGTGGGCTCATCGGCGATGATGACATCCGGCTCATTGATAAGTGCAATGGCGATGGCGATACGCTGACGCATACCACCGGAAAATTCGTGCGGATAAGCACTCAGACGGCGTTCGGCATCAGGAATGCCGACACGCTGCATCACATTGATGGCACGTTCACGGGCTTCCTGTTTGCTGACTTTTTTATGTGCCAGATAGGTTTCGGTAAGTTGCGTTCCGATGCGTAAGCTTGGATTGAGCGACATCATCGGATCTTGCAAAATCATTGCCACGCGGTTGCCGCGTAAATCCCGCATCTGCCGTTCCGGCAGACTAACCAGATCAACGATTTTGTTGTCGCGGCCGCAAAATTTTATGTGCCCTTCAGTAATACGCCCCGGTTTGTCGATGGCACGCATGATGGAGTAGCCGGTGATGGATTTGCCGGAGCCGGATTCACCCACTAAGCCCATCACTTCGCCGCGTTTAAGCGAAAAACTGATGCCGTCGACAGCGCGCACGACACCGGCGCTGGTATCAAACTGGGTTTTAAGATTTTCAACCTGAAGCACAAAGGGTGATGCAGCAGGGGATGCTGAAACTGCTGTCGTCATTTTTTAAGCCTCGGATTGAACATGTCGCGCAACTGGTCTGCAATCAGGTTGATTGCAAAAACTGTAATGAGAAGCAGTACGCCGGGGAAAACACTGATCCAGTATTTGCCACCCATCAGATAGCCAAAACCATTGGAAATCAGCAGGCCGAGTGAAGGCTGCGTAACCGGCATGCCAAGACCAAGGAAGGAAAGCGATGCTTCGATGGAGATGGCGGATGCAAGCTGCACCGAGGCAATAACCAGCAAGGGTGGCAGGCAATTGGGCAAAATATGACGCCAGAGAATACGAAAGGTCGGGATATGCGCAAGGCGTGCCGCCAGAACATATTCGCGATTGCGCTCTGATAATGCTGTGCCGCGCACATTGCGGGCAAAATAAGCCCATTGCACGAGTGTGAGTGCGAGAATGGTTTTATCCAGACCACGGCCAAACACAGCCAATAAGAGAAGTGCGATCAAAATGGTCGGAAAGCTCATCTGCACATCAACAATGCGCATGATAATCGCATCCACTTTTCCGCCTGCATAGGCGGAAATGAGCCCCAGCATTACGCCGATGACAAGTGCCATGGCAAGGCTGCTCCATGCGACCATGAAACTGGAACGCAGGCCATAGAACATGGCGCTCAGCATATCGCGGCCGTTAGCGTCAGTGCCAAGCAGATAATATTGCCCCATACCGCCAACCGAGCCTGGTGGCAGTTCGGAATCCATAAAATCAACCTGCATCAGGTCATAAGGATTTTGTGGCGAGATCAGCGGGGCGAAAATGGCGATAAACAGCAAAATAATGGTCACGCCCAAGCCGAGCAGTGCCGTATTACTGGTGCTGAATTCGCGGAAGAAATTATAAAAGCGTGTGGTTTTGCGCCATTGGTGAAAACGTGACAAAGCGGAACTCGTCATGATGCACGTCCTGTTCCCGCGCGCGGATCAAGCACGATATAAAGTATATCAACGATGAGATTGATGGTGACGAACATGAAGGTAAAAATCATCATATAAGCAATGACCACCGGACGATCGAGCATATTGATTGAGTCAATCAGCAGCTTGCCGATGCCGGGCCAGGCAAAAACAGTTTCTGTAATAATCGCACCCGAAACGAGACCGCCGATTTCAAGACCGATAATGGTGACAATCGGGATCATCACATTGCGCAAGGCATGAACAGTGACAACACGCCAGGGCGACAGGCCTTTGATGCGCGCAAGTTTGACATAATCGAGCAGCATCACTTCCTGCATACCGGCACGCCCTAAGCGTAGCATCAGCGCAAGATTGCCGGTTGCAAGCGTGACGGCTGGCAAAATGAGATGGGTGAGCCCGTCCCACGTCAGAAAACTCCATGCGACACCGTTGATCTCGACGGTCTGGCCGCGTCCGATGGCCGGAAAGACAGCCAATTGCACAGCAAAAACCAACAGCAACATCAGGCCAAGCCAGAAATTTGGCAGGCTGAAACCGAAAATCGAGCTGATCGAGGCAAATTTGCTAAAGCGGCTATCTGGAAATGTACCGGCAAGAATGCCAAGCGGCAGACCGATACCAACTGAAATAATGATTGAAATGAGCGCCATTTCAAGTGTTGCGGGCAGGCGTTGCAACAACATGGTTGAAACCGGCAAAGCGGTGACAAAAGATGTGCCGAAATCGCCGCTCAACAAGCGACCCATATAACGCATATATTGAATGTAGAGTGGCTGATCCAGCCCAAGCCGCTCACTGATTTGCTGGATTTCCAGCGCTGTGGCGGATTCATCAGCCAGAACTTCCATCGGGTTACCGATCATATATAGTCCGGCAAATGTTATGAAGCTCAAAGCCAGAAGCGTGATGAGCGACTGTACCAGTCGCCGCGCGATCATCTCGGCCATATTTCCCCCCTGACTGTCGCAGGTATTATTCCCTTATACGGCTTTGTAACCGTATAAGGGATCAGTATTGAAGTCGGATTATTCAGCAGGTGTTGCGAAAATTGCCGACGTCACATTGGCCTTCGACGGAATATATTTCACATTCTTGGACGAAGCCCATGTTGCTTTCGGGCTGTAGAGCGGCAGAATGCCGTAATCGCTGATGGTCATCGCCATTGCTTTTTGCAGCATAGCTTCGCGTGTCTCATCATCCATGGTTTCGGATGCTTTGTTGACCAGCGCATCCATTTCCGGATTGGAATAACGACCACGGTTTGACGTGCCGATGCCTTTTTCATGGTCACGGGTGCCTGCGATGCCGCGCAATGTATAAGCGGCCTCACCGGTTGAAGTGCCCCATGAATGGATCATATGCGCAAACTGGAAGTCATTGGTTTTCGGAATGAAAACGGCATGTGGCATGGTTTCGATTTCGGTGCGCACACCAATACGTGTCCACATCTGACCAATTGCCTGCGAAGCGCGCACGCGTGATGTATCATCGTTCGAAGTGGTCAGCACCACACGGAAACCTTCCGGATAGCCAGCTTCTTTCAAAAGCTCCTTGGCCGCAGCCGGATCATAAGGCTCAACCGGAATTTCCGGATTATAGCCGAACAGACCTTCCGGTACGAGCTGGCTTGCAGGCAGTGCATCACCGGAAAGCCCGCGCTCTACGAGGCTTTTGCGGTCGAGTGCCATGGAAAGCGCTTTACGTACGCGCACATCCAGCATCGGATTTTTATCCAATGGCTTGCCATTATTGTCGGTTACCTGACCTGCGATCGGTTTTTCATGTTCAACATCCAGCGCCACAAAAACAATACGATTGGTGGCGGTTGACCAAAGCGCGATATTCGGCGCTTTTTCCAGATTGGCGATGTCGCTGGTCGGCACGCTGGTGATCAGATCTACGTCACCGGCAAGGAGTGCCGCAATACGTGCAGGATCAGAGCTGATAATGCGCTGTGTTACTTTATCCCAGGCAGGCTTGCCGCCCCAATAATCAGCAAAGCCTTCAAATTCATAAATTTCGCCGATGCGCGCATTGGTAAATTTATAAGGGCCGGTGCCGATCATGGCTTTACCGGTGACATAATCTGACGTGGTTTTGTTTTCGCCGTTTTTACGCGAAACAATCTGCACATCGGCCAGATTGATCGGCAGGTTAGGTGCAGCACCTTTGGTGACCACTTCCAATGTATGATCATCAAGCGCTTTATAAGAAACCACATCAGCCAGACGCGCGGTGAACGGGCTCGGGCTGTCAACAATGGTTGGCACACGTTCAAAAGTGAAAATCACATCATCGGCAGTAAATGGTGTGCCGTCGTGGAATTTCACGTTTTTACGCAGGTTAAAATGCCAGATATTGTCTCCCTTATACTCCCAGCTTTCGGCCAGTGCCGGAACAGGGCGCATATTCTCGTCTTTCCAGGTCAGCCCCTCAAAAACCTGACCTGTCATAGAGATGTTGGAGCTGTTGGCATGAAAATGCGGATCAATGGAGGTCGGAGCCGAGCCCATTCCCATCCGCAAATCTGCTGCCCATGCCGATGCCGTCAAGGCACAGCATGCTACTCCCGCCAATGAGACAGCGCGCAAAAAGCGTGTTGCCATTGTGGTTTGAAGGCGAATTCCGTGATTTTTTATCATAATTTTTCTTTCGTTCGCTAGATTTCAACCAGTTTAGTCTTGTTTTTGCAGCACCGTACGCAATGCGCGAATATCCGATAAAGTTTCGATATTCAGCACTGTTTCGATGAATTTATCTGTCTCTTGCTTAAGGAGCGGTGATAATAAATCCTGCGCTTTACGAATAACGTCGTTGCGATCCATCGGGTTCTCCACCACTCCCTTTACCGCGTAAGTGCGGCGGCTGACGGTGCGCCCGTCTGACAAAACTGCCGTGACAATTGCCTGACGGATCGGCAGTGCATCAGCGAGTTCTGCACTTGGCAGCAACAACATTTTATTCTTCATGGCCAGAATGGCCGGATCTTGCAAGCGTGCATAATCATGTGAAGCATGGAAACCAAAACAGCCATCCACCAGCATCAAAGCAAGGCAATGTTTGCAGTTGATATCCGGCACACCACGGTCTTCCACGACATCGACCACATGGGATGGGAGTTCGATGGTCAGTTTCTCGATATTGCCTAAATGAACCCCTTCGTTTTCCATCAAATATTCAAGGGAATCGAGGGCCGATTGAATAGGCGAACCGACACACCATTTTTTGATATTGGTGAGCATAACCTCAAAACGGGTGCCTAGTTCGCCAATCAGAATGTCGCGATCCGGATTGTCCGAATAGGCATCCATGAAATTGCCGCGGCCTTCAATCACATCATCCGTGCCGGAAAAGCCATGAGCAATCATTGCAGCTGCACTCACGCCGTTGCGGGCTGGCAGGCCGGCAAAATGGAAAGCTTTTTCCATATGGTCTTTATCACGCATCCAAACGGCAATGCCGCCGGTTTGATGTGCGACATTGGAGAAAACATAGGCCATACGCTCTGCGTCAATCTTATAAAGCGCACCGGCGGCGGCGGCTGCACCCCATGCGCCACCAATGCTATAGGGGCCATGACCACGCGCATAAATATGATTTGAACCAAGCGCGATATTCATACGGGCATAGTAATCATAGCCAAGAACAACCGCTTTTAGAAAATCACTGCCACTGGATGCGTTAGCTTCAGCCGCAGCCAATGCGGCAGGGACAATAGCGCAGCCCGGATGGCCGATTGCCGCCGGATGGCTGTCATCGGTTTCATTGGCATGTGCCATGATGCCGTTGACAAGAGCTGCATCAGCCGGATGTAAAAAACGGTCAGAGGCAACAATGCCCGCGGCTCTGTCAGCTGATTGCGACAGGGTTTTGGAATAGGATAAAGCCATCTCACCCACTGTGAGGCGGGCGCCGGTGATCATGGCGCAGAATGTATCCAAGATATGATATTTGGCTTTTTCCGCGACGTGATCCGGCAATGTGTCGCTCAAAGCATTGGCGGCATAGGCACTCATGCGATTTATATAAAAATGCTCGCGATTTTTATCACTGTGTGTCATTAATTCCGGCTTCATACTATACCTGTTATGCTTCACTAAGTTTGAGCTTGAGTTTAAGTTGGCGGGCTGAAACGGAGCAAACGGATTTTTGGAATAGTTATAGTCCGGTTTGGACATCTGGCCTCAGCCGGATGTCGCGGCAGGCATGAGCTGAAGAAAGTAAGGGTTTGGATTTAAGTTGGATTGAAGATTTTCTGGCTGTGGTGGAATGCAAAGGTTTTGCGCGGGCGGCACGTCAACGCAACATTACCCAGTCGGCTTTTTCCAAACGCATCCGCTCGCTTGAAAACCATCTGGGTGGCGAGCTGATTGTCCGTAATCGTCAGCCTCTGGAGCTCACCGAACTGGGTGAGCAATTTCTCAATGATTGTAAGCCGATTATTGTCAGCGTACGCCGTGCCGAAGAAAACGCACGTCAATTGCTTGGTCATGATCGCTATTTGTTGAGGTTTTCCGGCGCGACCACGCTGGTGCAGTCTTTTTATCCATCATGGATTACCCGCAAAAAAGCGATGATGCCGGAAATTGTGCCCAATGTTTTGTCATCGCGCACGACGCCTGAAGATGTGCAGGCGCTGGATAATGGCGAATTTGATTTTTTCCTGACCTATCATTCGTCGGGTCAGGTGTCTTCATTTGATCTGGAACAGTTTGAATATAAGATTTTAGGCCCTGAACAGGTGGTGCCTGTTTGTGTGCCGGATAAAGACGGCATAACGCCGAGCATCAATTTGGATGATTTAAACGGTGTGGTGCCTTATGTTGCGCGGTTGCCAGGTTCTTATATTGGTAATGTGGTTGAAAGCCGCATTGCTGAAAATAATTTGCAGGTTTTGAAAACCTGTCAGGGCACCAATGGCGAAAATTTACTTGGGCTGGTGCTTGAGGGGAATGGCATTACATGGATGCCTTATGACCGGATTAAAAATCTTCTTGCTGAGAAAAAGCTTGTTTTGGCCGGTGGGACAAGCTGGACAGTGCCGATTGAAGTGCGCATTTATAAGCGCCTTGGCCGCAACCGCACGGTGGTGAACAAGTTCTGGGCAAGCATTACGGAAAGCGGAAAAGAGTTTCCGATCAAAGTTTAAGCTTTACGTCCGATTTTAGCGAGTAAAATAACTGGCAATATACCGATAGCAACAATGGCTAAAGCAGCCAATGACGCTTCTTCATAAGTACCGCGCGCCGCTTCACCATAAAGATGGGTTGCAAAAGTTTCCATATTCAGTGGCCGTAACAATAAGGTTGCTGGTAATTCTTTGACGCAATCGACAAAAACCAGCAGCGCCGCAGCACTTAGAGCTGTTTTGGATAATGGCAAATGCAGACGCCGGAATGTGCTGGTGCTGTCATGTCCAAGTGTTCGTGCAGCATGATCAAAAGAGGGGGGGATGCGGTTCAGACCTGCCTCAATGCCACCGGCTGAAATAGCCATAAAACGAGTGGCATAAGCATATAAAAGCGCAGCACCAGAACCAAGTAGTAACAGCCCTGTTGATGCACCAAAATAGAATTGCATATTTTGGTCGATATAGCGGTCAAAGCTACCCGTAATGATGAGTACCCCGATAGCAATTACTGTGCCTGGTGCTGCGTAGCCCATGGTTGATAATCGGAAAAACCATTGGGAAGCGTTGCCGGGGCGAAGACGCATCGCATAGGCGACAACTAAGCCACATAAAAGTGTGATAATAGTGGCTGTTCCTGCCAACAAAATTGTATTGAGTGCCTCATCATAAAGACGGGGCGATATGCCTGCGAAGCGCACACGCTTCCATGCTTCAATTACAAGATATGTGGCAGGTGCAATAAAGCCGAACAAAACAGGAGCGGAGCCAAATAGTAAAAGTATCCAGCCTTTTAGGCCTTTGATTTTGCTCGGTTCAAAGCTTTGGCTGCGCTGTGTGCTTAGCGTGAAACGCTGCTTGCGTCTTGCCCAGCGTTCCAGCGAAACCAGTAAAACGACAATGAATAATAATGCTAATGCAATTTGTGCAGCTCCCGGTAAATCGGAGCGGGTAATCCATGTTGTATAAATCGAAACGGTTAAACTGCGCACACCAAGGAACTCAGCTGCGCCAATGTCGTTTAACGTTTCCATTAAGGCCAGGCTGACACCAACAGCCACCGCAGGCCGTGCCATTGGTAATGCCACATGCCAGAAAATGCCACGTCTTGAAACGCCTAAGGTGCGAGCAGCTTCGATCAGATTGGCAGATTGGGTTAAAAACATCGCACGGGTTGGAATGTAAACATAGGGGTAAAGCACAAAGCCTAAGAGCAAAATGCAACCTGTCAGAGAGCGGAGATCGGGCAGGCGAAACTCGCGGGGGCTGGAGTAGCCAAGCAAGGTGCGGATAGCACCTTGTACAGGGCCGATGGGGTGCAAAATATCCAGATAAGAATAAGCGATGATATAAGTGGGAACAGCAAGCGGCAATAAAAGTGCCCATTCAAGCACGCGACGGCCGGGAAATTGATAGGCCGTTACAAGCCACGCCGTAGTGGTGCCAAGTGTTGCAGCGATGAGCCCAACGCCCATGAGCAATATCAGCGTGTCTCTTAAAGCAACGGGTAAAGTGGTGGCCAGTAAATGTGACCAGAGACCTTCGGACCCTTCATATGCCTGTAAAATCAAAGCCAAAACCGGCAGTAACATCAAGCCGGTAATGATCATGCTGATGATAAGCCAAAGGCTGCCTGATCTGAACCGGCACATAGGCTTCTTGGATGTCGGGTGCGAAGTGGTAAGCATAAATGATGAGTAAACATTGGCGCCAAAAGGATATGGCGCCAATGGTTAAAGTATTTTAGTTGTCAAAGCCAACTTTATCAACCAATTCACTGGCCTGCTTGCGCTTGGAGACAATTTCGGTCAGTGGTGTCGGGTCAATTTTCAATTCGCCAAATGAGGCAATGATCGGGTCAATAGTTGCGCCCGCCTTAACCGGATATTCGAAGTTTGCTTCTGCATAAATTTTCTGCGCTTCGTCAGAAACGAGATATTCCAGTAATTTTACGGCTGCATCTTTGTTTTTAGCGTGTTTTGCAACAGTAGCACCGCTGATGTTAACTTGTGTACCGCCATCTTTAAATGTTGGCAGCACGACATCAATACCATCACCCCATTTTACTTGTTCTTCGCCGCCTTTGCCCGAGCGCATCAGGCCGACATAGTAAGAATTGGCAATCGCCAGATCGCAGATGCCGCCAACAATATCTTTGGCACCGTCGCGGTCGCCGCCGGCAGCTTTGCGCGCCAGATTGCCTTTCAGGCCGGTGAGCCATTCTTCGGTTTTTTCCGCGCCATGATGTACGATATAATCAGCAAAAAGTGCTGTATTATATGGGTGCTGGCCGCCACGAATACAGATTTTGCCTTTCCATTTTGGGTCAGCAAGTTCTTCATAAGTGATTTCTTTCAGGCCGAGCTCTTTTGCTGCATAAACAACGCGAGCGCGCATGGAAAGCGAGAACCACTGATTGCCTGCATCACGCAATTGCGCCGGGATATTCTGAGTGAGAACATCAGATGAAACAGGCTGGGTCAGACCTTTTTCAACGAGATCAATGAGGTTGCCCGCATCGACGGTCATCAAAATATCGGCAGGGGAACTCTCGCCTTCGGTTGCAACACGTTCGGCCAATCCATCTTTAAGAAAGACGGTGTTGACCGCGATACCGGTTGAGGTTTTGAACGCATCAAGCAAAGGCTGGATGAGACCTGGTTCACGGGTTGTATAAATATTGACTTCGTCAGCTGAGGCGCTGGTTGCAAAGAGAGCAGAAAAAGCGAAGGCGAGGCTTGCATATTTATAGTGTGCTTTAACCATGGTTTCTTTTATCCGATAACCTGTAGGTGGGACAGTTTTGTGCTGTCCGGTTAAATAAGAGTAATGCAGTCAAGTTATTATATGGAATGCAGCAGGCGTCAAGTGAGATAGCTTGTGAGTGGTACTATAGTTTAAAGACTAGGGCTCTATCGCGGTTCACTTCAATATACGCAGTTTGTGCGTGAGCTGGCAGGCGCATAGGGGTGCGCAGTTTGAGCGGCTCAGCGAGAGCGCCAACTTTTAGTGTTAACTCTTCCATATCGCCACGGAATATGCGGTTTTGGATGTGAGCGGAAATGGTATGTTCGGATGCTGTTTCTGCCGCGCTGGGGCAAATATCGCATGGTCGTAAGTAAACGACAGCTGGGCATTCATCGCCAGTATAATCTGTCACAAAACAACCAATGGCTGTGTCCACCTGGCCAGATCGTATCGTGCCGTGAATAATATTATAATCACAGAAAAAATCAGCGGTATAACGACAGCATGGTTTGTCATAGAGTTCGCGGGGGCTGCCGGTCTGAATAATATGACCGGAGCGCATCAGCACAATCTTGTCGCCGGTTGAAAGGGCTTCTTCTGCATCATGGGTGACGAAAACAACGGTTGTGCCTAGTTTGCGCAATAAACTAATCGTATCATGACGCAACTGATCGCGAAGGCTGCGATCCAGATTGGAAAAAGGCTCGTCCATGAGCAGGATGTCTGGTTTGGGTGCGAGAGCGCGTGCCAAAGCAATGCGCTGTTGTTCGCCTCCGGATAACATATGCGGATATTTGTCTGACATATGTGTCAGATTAACCAGTTCCAGCATGTCGCGTGCGCGGTTTCTGGCTTGCGCCCTGACCATTTTGCGCAAGCCAAACATAATGTTTTGCTCAATAGTTAAATGCGGAAAGAGAGCGTAGTCCTGAAAAACCACGCCCACTTTACGGTTTTCCGGCTCAACAAAGCCGCTGTGTCCTGCCACTTGTGTGCCATTAATGCACACGCTGCCGCCATCGGGGCTATCTACACCGGAGATGATCTTTAAAAGTGTGGTTTTTCCGCAGCCGGAATGGCCGACAAGGCAGACGACCTCGCCGCGCTCTATCGTCAATGACAGATCGCTCAGCGCTTGGGTGGAACCAAATTTTTTATGAAGATGAGAGAGTTCCAATGCCGGCGTTCTGTTGTGATCCGGATTAGTGCTCTGGTTTGCGCTCATCATATATTTTGCTGCCTCGTAATTTCATTGATGGAGACTGGGCAGTGTATAGCATTGGCTTTGGTTTGAAGCCAGATAAACATGATGAGACGCATCATGATTGTGGTTGACGTGGATGCCTTAATGGCATCCACGTTTTTCTAGTCTTGTCAGACTGGTACTTCTACATCAAGGAAAGGAGCGTATTGCTGAGCTCCAAAGATATCCGGATCACCAGGGCTGCCGCTTGGACGCACGCGTGAAATTGTGAATTTGATAGCAAAGGCAGGATCATATTCAACAAAATCTGTCAGACGCTTTTCCGGCAAGCCCAAAATAGCGCAGACACGTTCACGCGAAAGCACTCCTGATTTTTTTACCCGATCATATGTTTCCTGTTCACGGAAGATAATATCAAAAGTGATTTTATCAGTTCCGGCATTTTTGCTGCGAATGGTTTTCGCAAGTTCTGATAGTTTAGTAGTTGTCATTTTACCTGCACCTAACCTTGAGAAATAATTTCACTATGGGTCGGAAAGAGCTCAAGCGGATCATCAACGGCCATTGTGTGATTGAGTGTCCATACATAACCAGCACTGGCACGCATCACTTCATCAAGGATGAAGGAGACCCCGCCCGCAGTTCCTTTGACTTCGGGTAAACGGGCATAAAATAGTTGTCTTGTGCCGGTAATGGTTACTTCTTCGGCCATTTCAGCCGTTGGTGCGATACCTTGAACGACAATCATCAGCTCGTGGGCAGGATTGTTTTTGTTAGGCTCCATATCTCCCATAATACCATTGCGACCAAAGACATTATAGTGGAGTTCCCAGCCTTCATCGCCGAAACGTTCACGTACCTGATTGCGAGCCCATTCGATGACCTTGTCGACATTGGCAATTGTGTAAGGGTCACGAATACCGGCCATGCCGACATAACGCTCGCCGATTTTGCCGGAGCCTTCAAGTTTGACACGAAACTCTTCAGCGGGCACGAATTTCATGCCGGTTACGCGTGTGGTTTTTTCTGAAACCTGCTCGTAACGGCAATCAGTCATATCAAGGAGGCCACCAGCAACATACTCATGAAACGGGTTTGCACGTTCATACATGGCATGGCCTGCAACCGATGCAATTGTACAGCGTTGTTCAGGGCTCATGGCAGTTACTTCAACATAATCATCGGTGATTTCACCCATGACAGTTTCTTTGGCGCCATAAGGTTCTGCGCAGAAAGATGCACATTCTAACACTTTGCCAAGATAATAAGACTGGGCTTCAGGATAGCCTTTGGCTAAGGCGCCTGCGGCAAACAAAGCACTGTCGGAAGACCTTCCGCCGATGATGACGTCGCAGCCCTCATCAAGTAATTTCTTAAACGGATGAATGCCAGCCATTGCAACGACACGCTCTGTGGCGTCGAGTGTTTTTTCATCCAAATCAGCGCGTTCATCCAGCCCGCGTACAGCAGAACCATTGCGGATTTTTTGGCGGATCAGCTCCTTATCGACTTCTGAATAGAACCAGCCAAGTTTGAAATCGGCAAGTTTGTGTTTCTTGGCTAAATCACGAATGATGCTGACATACATATCCACGCGGCTATTGCTGCCGGTGTCGCCAGCCGAGCCAATGATCATGGGTACTTTTTTATCCCGTGCTGCCAGTAACATGATTTCAAGATCATGTTCTTGCCATGCCCGCGGGCTTGCACATGTATCACTGCCAAGGGGACCCGGGCCAATATCGTCACTGCCTGAATCTGCAGCGATAACATCCGGATTAATCTCCACGCCGAGTTTAAAACTGTCCGGTTTCAGTGGCGCAAAACCCAAGTGACCATTAGGACATATGAATTTCATTGATTGCATGCCAAGTTCTCCAACATTAACGATCTGCCGAATGGCTAATGAGAACCAAGCACTTTCCGTGCCAAATGATTTGAATTTGCTTTTTATTGTGAAAAATTACTGATTGGATCGATTTTTAATATGTAAGATATTGATATTTAAAGTGAAATTTATATTTTGAATTGTGAGTGTATAGACGCGTCAAATGCCCTGAGTAATTATAAGTGATGGATAATTGAGTATTGGAATGGGCTATGCGTGAATTACGTGTGCAGCGTGAAAAACACGCAGCTCTCAGGCTGAAATATTCAATTTCATCATGTGATGGCGAAGAGCATGGCGGCTGATATCCAGTTCTGTCGCAGCCTGACCAATATTGCCTTGGGCTTTTGATAGTGCGCGTTCAATCAGTGATTTTTGAAACTGTTGTGTTGCGATGTGAAAATTGGTTTCTGCATTTTCAGTGCTGCCCGCACTGGGTTGAGGTATACTGACATGCTTCGGATTGTGCGCGCCACGGATAATACGGTCAGGTAAATGCTTTAAAAGGATTTCGTTTTCATCTTCGAGAATGAAAATACGTTCTAAAAGATTTTCCAGCTCCCGCACATTGCCCGGCCATGGGTAATTTCTAAAAACTTGTGCAACTTCCTCAGAAATGCCGGTAATATTGCGCTTGTAGCGTTCATTTAATTGTTTGAGAAAGTGCTGTGTGAGGATCAAAACATCGTCATCACGTTCCCGCAGGGGCGGAATATTGATCGCTATCACTTGAAGGCGATAATAGAGATCTTCACGAAAGCGCCCTCCATCCACTTCGGCTAGTAGTATTTTATTGGTTGCGGTGATGAAGCGCACATCGACATCAATGGGCTGAACGGCTCCCACACGACGAAAGCGTTGTGTGTCCAAAAGGCTTAACAATTTTGCTTGCAGGACAAGATCCATTTCCCGAATTTCATCGAGGAATATGGAGCCTTGATTGGCTGTTTCAACAAGACCGGATTTCTTCGCTGTGGCACCGGTAAATGCGCCGCGCTCATAACCAAAAAGCTCTGATTCAAGTAAATTATCCGGAATGGCCGCACAATTAACGTCAACAAATTCATGTGCGGCGCGCGACGATTGCTGATGAAGCATTCGTGCCACCAGCCCCTTACCGGTTCCGGTTTCGCCGTAAATGAGAATTGTCCGTGTGGGGCTTTTGGCAACGCGCGTTATCAGGCGACGTGTTGCTTCAATTGAGTGATGTTCACCAATGAGCTGTCCTTGATAACTGGCCACGCCTCTGCCCTTTGCTTCCATTGTGTCAGCGCTCCTTTACAGTCAAATGTTTTTGCGGATGACCATTAAGAGCATAGTGATACCATGGACTTATACATGGATTGGGGCCACTGAAATATAGCTCACGTCGTTTCACATCATATATCGCTGAGGATATGGTTAAAGATCCGTGCCCCTCGGGGTGCTGGCAAAGCGAGCCATAAATTTCGGTATCTTTATGAGACTTCATCAAGGCAATTGCTTGTTCTATCGACCAGTCACCATGCGGTATGCGGTTTTTTAAAACTGCAAAGCGCTCAAGCGAGCTTTTGGAGATAGAATCTCCGTCAGTCGGGTAAGTTTGCTGATGCAGTTCTTCACTGATGAAATGATTGCTGCGCCAGACCCGCGGAGCAGTTTCAATGCTGATTTGATGGTGACCAAGTTCAACTGCGGCAATAGTGCCCGTTACGTCGGCCATGACCAAAGTACCACCACCGGCATGAGTACGAGTGCGTATGAAAGTAATGGCTTCGTCAACCGTGTGGCATTGTGCCAGCAGGCGCGTCATTAGAAAATAGCGCAACCAGCCGATACCGTGGTCACGGCTACCAACTTGTGTATCGACTAAAACCAGGCCTGAGGCATTCATGCCGCTGGAATAAGCGCCAGGACTGCCAAGACTGCCGACACACAGAACGGAGCCGGTTTTGATATCATCGCCTTGATGGGAAAATACACGCTGGATTGCGGTGTGTGATCCGGCAAAATCACGGTTTTTGACAACCAAAGGGCCTTGAGCACTGTCATTGACTGCCCATGCGCTGCAACCGTCAGGGTCAATGCCTCCGCATCTTTTATGATCCCTGAGGACGGCCAGATGAAGATGCTCAAAAAGTAGACTTTCTTCCAGTCCGAAACCTTGCGCGATGCCTTTTAATTCTTCTAAAGATTTTGGGTCGTGTATTTCAGCAAATTGCCGTTGAGCTTGCAGGTAAACTTCCCCCGCATTATCCAGCAAGCCTTCCGCACGTGCCTGATGCACACGTTGCAATGTTGCATCGCGCACAGCCTGAACAGTATCGGGATTACATTTTTGCTGTTGTAAACCACGCTCAAATGGCGAGCCTGAAAGACTGATTGGGTCACGCTGCTGAAACAAGGTTTTGATCCTCCAAGTGACAAGCGGTTTGGTGATTGGGTGCCACTTTTACAGTTTGCGGTGCAATTTTGCTGCATACAGGCATGGCAAAAGGGCAGCGTGTATGAAATTTACAGCCCGATGGCGGATTGAGCGGTGAAGGTAAATCTCCGGATAGACGAATGCGTTGCTTGCGCTCAGGATTGTCGATATCCGGCACAGCCGACAAAAGGCTTTTTGTATAAGGATGGCGCGGATTGGATAAGACACTTTCGGTGTCGCCCATTTCCACGATTTCGCCTAAATACATCACGGCCACTCGGTCACTTAAGTAACCGATGACCGAAATATCATGCGAAATGAACAGATAAGTCAGATCGCGTTGCTTTTTCATTTCATTCAGCAACTGAATGATTTGTGCCTGAATAGAAACATCAAGTGCTGACACAGGCTCGTCGCAAACAACGAATTGTGGATTTAAAATCAGCGCGCGCGCTATGCCGATACGCTGGCGCTGCCCACCAGAGAACTGATGTGCATAGCGATCAAGATGTGCAGCTTTAAGTCCTACGCTTTCGATTATTTCCACCACTTTATCGCGCATTTCAGATTTTGTTTTTACAAGGCCATGGATTTGCAGGGAAAGCCCGACGATTTCTGCAATGGTACGGCGCGGATTAAGCGAGGCATAGGGGTCTTGGAAAACGATTTGCAAATGTTGGCGCATGGCCTTCATTTGCGTGGTATCAAGCGCGGTAATATCTGTGCCTTGAAAATTGATTTCACCACTTGTCGGCTCATGTAGCCGCAAAATTGTGCGCCCAAGCGTGGATTTCCCGCAGCCGCTTTCTCCGATCAGCCCTAGAGTTTCCCCTTTGTGAATGTCAAAAGAGACCGAGTTGAGGGCTTGGATTTGAACCGGTTTTCTTTTGGTTAGCGTATCTAATAATGTTGGTTGGCCGCCATAATGTTTGACGAGATTTTTAACAGTAAGCAAAGGCGCTGATATTGAGGTCATGACTGCTTCTCCCGAGCTAAAATACAGCGCACTTCACGGCCGGGTGACATGCTTCGAATGTCTATAATTTGCTGACAATCTGCTACGCGCTGCGTACAGCGTGAATAAAACCTGCATTGCGGCGGCAGATTGATCAGATCAGGGACTTGCCCCTGAATGGGCTGGATCGACTGGCCGCGCATGGAAAGCTTGGGTAATGAGGCAAGCAAACCCTGCGTATAAGGATGTTGTGGGTTGCGGATAAGTTCTCTTGTGGGACCTGTTTCGATGATTTGCCCTGCATACATCACCACCACGCGGTCACAATGTTCGGAAACAACACCCAGATCATGTGTAATGAGAACAACACTCATGCCGAGTTGCGCGCGAATATCGGCAATGAGTTCCAGAACCTGAGCCTGAATGGTGACATCAAGTGCTGTGGTTGGTTCATCGGCAATCAGCAGTTTCGGACGGCAGGACAGCGCAATTGCGATCATAAGCCTTTGCCGCATACCGCCGGAAAACTCATGCGGATATTGTTTTAGGCGTTTTTCAGGCGATGCAATACCCACCAATTGCAGTATTTCAATGCTGCGTTCACGCACAGCTTGCCTGCGGCGGAAGTAACCGCCGGGCAGGGTGTCATCATGAGCGATGATGGTTTCTGCAATTTGCTCTCCAACAGTTAGTGACGGATTAAGGGCTGTGAGTGCATCTTGCATAGTCATTGCAATATCGCGGCCACGCAAATTGCGTAATTCGTTTAAAGAAAGCTGCCTCAGATCTCGGCCTTCAAAATGAATACTGCCGTTTTCGATAGTGCCGGGCGACCGGATCAATCCCATGACGGAACTAAAAGTTACACTTTTACCGGAGCCAGACTCGCCAACAACCCCTAAACATTCACCCGGTTTAACGTCAAAAGAAACACCATCAACGGCACAGACTGCACCAGCGCGAGTGTGGAAAACAGTGCGTAAGTCACGCACTTTTAATAAAGCTTCATCTCGCATCATTCGTGGAACCTCGGATCAAAGGCATCTCGCAAACCCTGACTTGCGACATTGATTGCTAAAACGAGCACAAGAATTGTGAGCCCCGGAAAGGTGCTGACCCACCATGATTCAAGAATGAAGGCACGGCCATCTGCAACCATAGCGCCCCATGAGGCAGTTGGCGGTTGCACGCCAAGGCCGAGAAAGCTCAGGCTTGCTTCCAGAATAATGACATGCGCCACTCTGATGGTCGAAACCACAATGACTGGTGACAGGATATTGGGCAGAATTTCGCGAAACATGATGTGCGCTGGTGACGCACCTAAAGCACGCGCTGCTTCGACATATTCTTGCTCTCGTGCGGCAAGTGTTTCACCGCGCACGATGCGGCACGGAATAACCCATTCCTTGTAAGCAAGTGCCATGATGATGTTAATGAGGCCGGGGCCCATCATCGCCATCAAGCCGATTGCAAAAATAAGATAAGGAAAGCCCAGCAAAATATCGACAAGACGGGAAATAACCACGTCTGTCCATCCGCGTAAATAACCTGCTGCAAGGCCTGCGATCAAGCCGATGGCAGTCGCGACCAGAATAACGGCGGTACCGATAAAAATGGAAATCCGTGATCCGTAAATCAGCCGTGACAGGATATCACGTCCCAGTGCGTCACAGCCAAGCAGATATTCCCAGTCGCCATCCGGATACCAAGCGGGTGGTTGCAGGCGGCGGAACAAGTCTGTTTCGTTCGGATCATGTGGTGCAATCCATGGTGCAAAGATTGCGGCCAGCACAAAAAGAAGCACAAGAATAATGCATGAGAATGCTAGCCTGTTTTGCATAAAAATTTTGATATTCTGAGCAAAGCGGCTTTCTTTGCGTGAAGTGACGGCGCTTGTATCTGTGATAATGTCTGTCATAGCTTCACCTTCGGGTTAAAGAAGGTGTAGAGAAGGTCTGCGAGAAAATTGAGCAGCACATAGGTTGTCGCATAAAAAAGCACAGCCGCCTGTACAAGCGGGTAATTGCGTACAAAAATGCTTTCCACGACTAGTCTTCCCAGACCTGGCCAGCCGAAGACTGTTTCGACAATCATATTACCGCCGAGTAATGAGCCAGTTTCGATGGCTGCAACAGAAATTGTCGGGATCAGAGCATTTTTGAGTGCGTGGCGGTAAAGAATGCGGTGGCGCTTCAAACCTTTTGCATCAGCAAAGGTAATGTAGTCGGAGCGCATGACTTCAAGCATGGATGTTCGGGTCACCCGCATGAGAATGGCACTCATGGGTAATCCTAAAGTGAGTGCAGGCAGGATGATGTGCTTGAGCGCATCCCAGAATGCATCAGGGCGACCACGTAGTAATGTATCGATCAAAAGAAAATGCGTGATGGGTGCTACTTCACTACTATAGCCTAAGCGGCCCGAAACTGGCAGCCAGTTCAGTTGCACGGCAAATAGCATCAATAGCAAAATACCGAACCAGAACCCCGGCATGGAGACACCAAGTAAAGAGCCGACAGTGGCAATACGATCAAAGAATGTATTCTTTTTAACCGCTGCAAGTACACCCAAAGGGATGGATGTAATAATTGCGATAATCAACGCAATGAGTGTCAGTTCAATGGTTGCGGGAAGTCGCTCGGCAATCACATCAAAAACCGGACGGCGATGATAAAAGCTGGTGCCAAAATCACCGGTCACAACATTGCCGACGAAGGTTACAAAGCGATGGTATATCGGCTGGTCGAGGCCGAGGTCGCTTCTCAGTAAAGCTTCTTGTTCAGGCGTGACATTCTGATCGCCAATCATAATGGTTACCGGATCACCTGGCGTGAGTGCCATCATCAGAAAGACGATAACACTAACACCTAGTAAAACGGGGATGAGCTGTAAAAACCGCTCAAACACTTTGCTTAATTGCATTAAGCGACTCCCATTTTTATTATTGTTTTTATTTTTAGTTATAGCCTCAATTTATGCATGCATCGTGCAAATGGATACGGCTGTCGGCACTTGGTTTCCAGCCTCTGAGACGTTTGGATACACCGTAAATATCTTGTGGCACCCAAAGGTAGATATAGGGCAGTTCTTTGTTGACGATTGCTTCAGCTTCTCTGTAAAGGCTGGCACGTTTTTCAGTGTCTGTTTCGATGCCGGCGTCGTCGAGTAATTTATCGACCTGCGGATTGGCATAACCGGCGGAATTGCCGCGATCATTGGTGCGGTGTGTGGGGACGAAAATGTCATAAGGATCAAGCGAGCCGTTGCCCCATGATGCCAACCACAGATCGCCGCTTTTAGGCTTTCCTTGTGTGCGCCATTTGCTGACTAATTGGCTGGCTTCACCGGTGACCACAGAAATACGCACACCTGCCTTGCTCATGACTGCGCCTATCGCTTCTGCTGTATCTTTATATGCGCCTTCAGTTTCAAGAGTTAGTTCAATACCGTCTGGATAGCCTGCCTCGGCCAACAGCGCTTTTGCTTTTTCAGGGTTATAATCATAGGTGATGAGATCGGGATTATAAGCGAAAGCATCCGGGCTCAAGATACCGTTAATCAGAGCGGCAGTCCCATTAAACAACTTGTCAACGATCAGCTTTTTATTGACCGCATGAGCCAGTGCCTGACGCACTTTGACATCTTTTAACACGGAACCTTCATTATTCATTGCGATGAAGAAACTTCGTGTACCATTGACCGTCATGACATCGGTATTAGGGTTATTTTTAATTTGTGAGACAGAGAATGCTGGCAGTTCGGTAATAATATCCACGTCACCAGCCAAGAGCGCTGCAACGCGGGAAGCATTTTCAGGGATGACTTTGAATATTGCGCGCTCGACGCAAGCCTTGCCGACTGGTGGGACTTCTGGAGAGCCGCCGTAATAATCTTCAAACCGCTCCATAATGACAGAGTCACCTTTGCGCCATTCGACGAGCTTGAATGGGCCGGTGCCATTCACTTGAGTGGCAAGAGCTTCATCGCCGTGTGCCTTGACGAAGGCTTCCGACACAATTTGTTGGTTAGGCAGCATAGCCGGCAAAATCGGCCACGGTTCACTTAAATGGATACGAATAACATTATTCTCGAGTTCTTCGACTTTTTCGACAGGGCCAAGCAAGCTTTTGCGCGGGCTGGTTTGGCCGTTCATTGCGCCGTCAACTGTTAGTCTGTCTAACGTGAACTTGATATCTCCGGCGGTCATTGTGGTGCCGTCATGAAATTTGACACCGCTTCGAATGACAAAGTCATAAACGGTTGGAGAAACCTGACTGTAAGACTCGATAAGTTCCGGTACGACCTTCATATCACCATCACGTGTTACCAAACCGTCATACATATTGCGGATGATCGTTTCGGTGTCGCGGTTTCGGTGGTTGGCCGGGTCTAAGGTTAGCGGATCATTAGCAAAGCCGATGCGGATCTCACTGGCTGCCGCGATGTTTAGCGAGCAGGTGACTGCAAATGCTGAAGCAAATGCGATTGTTTTTAAGCGCATCATTCCATCTCCCTTTTTTCGATCAGGGTGACATTATTTGTCTTTTTCCCCTTATGACTGATTGAGCAATAATCATGCCAAACTATTTCTTATAAAGATTAAATAATTAATATAGTTTTTTCAACGTGTTAGCTTTTGGAGGTTTTTGTTCTGCTCTGTCGCGGAGTTGCGTCGAGTGAAATACACGCGCTTTGCGTTTTTTTAACGCCAGATTGAAGCAGGGGGCGCATGGGTTTTTTCATGTGCGGTTAAAACTGTGCTGACATGGGTTGATTTTAGTTTAATTGAGGGGAATAAATAAAAACACAGCAAGAATCGTGCCATTTATAAATGCTGGATAGTTTTTTATCCTATTTTGTTGCTGTGATGTTGTCGGGAGGCTTTATGAAGGCAGGTGCAGGGCTTTATACCAGCCCGCAACAAACGCAAATTCTTGCACCGCAGATGATCCAATCGGTGCAGGTTTTGCAGTGCGGCTATGATGAGCTTCAGTCTTATATTCTCGATCAGGTGGAGCAAAATCCGGTTTTGGATTTGGCGACGCCAAAGCTTCTGTCATCACAAAATACCCATGCGCCTTTTATGCGAAAAGGTACTTTGTCCGGCTCTGGCGATCTTCGGACAATTGAAGAAACTCATTGCGCTTCGGTTAGCCTCTATGATTATTTGCATCAGCAGGTGATGGCGAGTTTTAAAGAACCGCGTGATCAGGCTATTGCTACGCAGATTGTTTATGCGCTTGAACCAGATGGTTATCTGCGCCAACCTGCTGATGAAATCATGAAGCAATGCCAAATAACATCGCAAGATTTTGAGCGTATCTTGAGCCGTATTCAATGTTTCGAGCCTGCCGGCGTTGGTGCGCGTGATTTGGCTGAATGTTTGAAAATTCAGTTGCTAGCGAAAGATCGGCTGAGCCAGCCGATGAAGGTGCTGTTGGATCACCTGCCATTGCTGGCTGGTAATCATTTGCCAAAATTAGCTAAGCTTTGTGGTGTTTCTCCTGATGAAATAATGGGCATGCTGCGCGAAATTCGGGCGCTGGTGCCAAAGCCCGGCGATTGTTTTGATGCGGAACCATCTATTCGTGTGGTGCCGGATGTTTTGATCTCAGTGGATGATGCGCATAATATTAAGGTTGAATTGAACGCGCAGGCATTGCCGCGTGTATTGGTCGATCGTGCTTATGCGAGCAAAATATCGGTTGCCAAACTTGGGGATGACGAAAAGCAATTTATAGTGGATTGTTTGCAGTCGGCACATTGGCTGGTGAAAAGTCTGGATCAGCGTGCGCAAACAATTTTGAAAGTTGCAACATATATTGCCAGTTATCAGCGTGCTTTTCTGATTGCGGAAAACGGGCATTTGCGACCACTGACCATGCGTGAAGTGGCAGAAGCATTAGGCATGCATGAATCCACGATTTCGCGTGCTGTTGCGCATAAATATATCATGACCAATCGTGGTTTATTTGAAATGAAATACTTCTTTTCCAAGGCTATTGCAGGCGCGACAGGAGAAGAAGATTTATCTGCAAAAACCATTCAGCAGAAAATCAAGCAGTTGATTGATGGTGAAACTGCGGACAGCATTTTGTCAGACGATAGTATCGTCGAAAAATTACGAGCTGAAGGTATAGAAATCGCACGGCGTACTATCGCTAAATATCGTGACCTGATGAAAATTGGCTCCTCGACGGAACGTCGCTGGCAAAGGCGACAGAAGGGCTAGCAGAGCGGTAAAACTCTGACCGGCACTCCATTCTTATGCAGCATCTGCGATTTCCAATGAAAGGCCGGATCACTATCGCTTGTCAGTTCAAAGCGTGCATGCTGCACAAAAGTGGCAAGCAATGTGACAAGTTCGATCAAGGCAAATTGCTTGCCGCCACATACCCGCGGCCCCATGCTAAAAGCCATGATATCGCCGGAAGTTTTATGGCTTTTCGGCGCATCAATTGTCATTTGCCACGGATTATCGCGAAATCTGCGATCATGTTGAATGCCGATCAGTGACAGAATGATTTTTTGGTCTTTGATGATTTCTTGGTCGCCTAAAACATCGTCTGACAATGCGGTTCTGGTGATGAGCGGTGTTGGCGGAAAAAGCCTTAAAGTTTCTGAGACAAATTGTGTAAGTGATTGAAACGCAGATAGATGCTTCCAGTTAATCTCGCCGGATCGCCAGAAGGTGTCTGCATCGTCTCGCAACTTTTGTTGCAAGTCAGGGTTTTTCGCAAGCAGATAGCAAAGCCATGAGGCCGTTGCTGCTGAGGTTTCTGAGCCCGCGGCAATGAAGGCCGTAAGCTCTTGTGTCAGGTTGATTTTGTCGGCCCCTTTTTCTGCTTCCAGCAGCTTTTGCATCAAGGGTGTATTACAAATAGGTGATTGACGAAAATTGCTGAAGCTTTCCAGCATTTGCCGGCGCAGGCGGGGCAAAGATTTGGTTTTCTGGTAAAAATCATCAACCGTGTTTTCGGTTGAAAACGAAAAAGCAGAGCCAAGTTCCATCAGATCAGCCAAAATATCCAGATCAAGGCCGATATCATCGAGGGTGCAGCCAAAGAAACTATCAAGCAGAATATTGCTGGTTAAAGTGCGAAAAACATTATCTCGTAATGTGGGTTGATCGTTTTTCGCTATAAGGGTGTCGAGTGCGGAGAGTGCATATTTGTGCGTCACGCTAACTAGTTGATCGCGGTCAATTTTGTTGAAAAAAGGTTGGCTGATTTGCTGACGTCTACGCCATTTCTCGCCATCTTCAGAAAAGCGGGAAGCACCAATTATTTGGCGTAGCCATGAAAGGTTTTTCACATAATTGGCAGCATTGAGACGTAAAATATGATCAGCATCTTCGGCGCGTTGAATAATAAGAATATCAACGCCATTGAGTGTCAGATATTTATTCTGGCCATTATGCTCTTTGGCCAGATCATACATGCGCTGACAAATGCCGGATGCTTCAGACATGCATTGTTTTTTCTAAAAACTGTACCAGATCACTGACGGAATTAATCTCAAGCAGTTTGACCGGATCTACCGGCTTTCCTGTTTTCTCTTCAATTTCACCAATTAGAAGTTCAAAGGTAAGGCTATCATTGATACCAAGATCATTGAGATTGGCTTCATCCGTGACGTTTTCGGGCTCGATAAAAAGACATGCCGAGAGGATATCTTTTGCCATTTCTAAACCGTTCATTGTATCGCCTTTAAAGTGTTATCTTCTTCCGGTTTAAAGGAGGCAAAAACCAGAATATCAACGCGTTCACCGTTGGGGCTCAGACATTCTTTCTTTAATTCAGCTTCTAGCGAAAAGCGTTTACTGTTTTTGAAATTAAAGACCATGGCAAAGTTTCTGGCCAGAATGCGTGCAATAAATTTATCGATATCGCGATATTGATAAAAATGGTCGAGTATAACGCCGATTGTTGCCTTAAGCGCATTTTTTCCTAAGTAATTTTTATGACCGATGCCGACTGTAATACTGGCAACTTTATGTTTCTTGACCACATCGATGGTATAAAATCCAAACAATGTTTCACCATCAAAAATACCGAGAAAATAATTGTCGGAATTGTTGAAGCGCTGAATGAGTTTTTGCAGTTTTTCAATGGTTAAATTGGGCGTCGCAATGTTGAGGCCTGACAACATTTCAACTGTATTAAACCATTCAACAAATGGCTGGTTCACATCTGCGGACGTGAATGTGCGGATCGTATAATGTTCTGCCTGCAAGAGAACAGGGCGATATTGCTGATTTTGCCCCTTGGATGGCTTATCTTGCTTGTCCAGCATTATGAATACAGGGCTTTCTGGTATTTTGATCTGCACGGTGTTTAAGCCCTCGTATTTTTTTGAGAGTGGTCTTTCAGTCGGCGTGCCCAATATTGCTGAGAAAGCAGCATAAATCCAATGATTTGTAGGTAATTTTTTTGTTGTAAGCTTTGCAACTGATCAACATTCAAATCAGCAAAAACATCTTCATTGATGATGTAAAGTTTGTCATGGGGTGAAGTAATGCTGACAGAGCTTTCACTAAGCAGATTATAATCAATGAGTGACTGGCAAAAAGCTTCCGCTTTGCTAATTTCCTCATGATGCATTTTGGCAAGTTGACCGATTTTAATTAGAGCAGGTGCTGCCTGGCCTTGGTTGTCAAAGAGCGGGTAGCTGTTTGGGGTGGAGCTGTCTTTTGTTAAGCGAGGACTGCTTGCATTAAAAAGCAAAATGCCGCGCTGTTCATTTTCAAGAACCTCTAGCGTGAACGGATAGAGTTGAGATTGTAGCGGAGTGAATGATGGTTTTGGCTGTACTGAGATGGAAGTCAGGGTGATTAAAGCCGGATGTGGCATGACTGCAACGAATACGGGATGGTTAGTTGTGGCCGCAGATAGTTCATTAAGCCCAATAAAAGAATAATATTTATTTCTAATATAATTGTGATCGAGAATATCGTTAATGCAATAGTTTTTGTGCTCTTTAGAGCATAAAGCTTTGATTTTACTATTTTTATAATCGGTCATTTTGTAATGCCATGCGTAAAATATGGTTAATCGTTATATATCTATGGTTATATTGATAATATCAAGTTTTTGTATAAGGTATATATAAAATTATTCGCCATGATTTGAAAGTTTGTATGATGTATTATAAAAAATACCATTTACTCGCTTCTGTCGCTGTCATCGCCTTAGGCGTTGGTTTCAGTCATGGTGCAGTGCAAGCAGCTTCCGGTAATTATTGGAGAGAGGCTGATGCCGTTGATGATAATTTTTTCAATCCGTACAACTGGACGCTTGGTATAGTTCCAGACGGGTATGATACGTATTTTTATAATGGAACCGCTCATGGCAATATCGATGATCTAAATGATTTGCCTTCTTGGAGGTTAGGTCTTCCAGAAATCATTGGCTCAGGTTCTGAAAATGTTGCAGATGTAACAATCTCTATTAGCAATTCTGATCTTGATGATCAGGACGAACTACGATTTTATCTGGGAGAGGAATTCAAGCTTGGTACACATCAAGGCACAGGCGTTCTGACAGTTGATGCTAAAGGCCCTTTGAGATTAGAGCTAAAGGCCGATTCTTTTGTGATTGGTGATGGAGAAGGCGCAACAGGAACGCTTAATCTCTTTGGTGAAGGTAAGAACTTAGAAAATATCCCTGAAGGGCCACATCTATCTATTGATGAGGGTGACTTTTTAGGAACGGTGTTTTCTGCGTATGGTGACTCCCTGACCATTGGTAATGATGGTGGGACTGGCACGCTTAATATTAAAAATGCCGGTTTTTATTTGGACGAAGCTGCCGATAGCCCCATTGTGATTGGCACAGGTAAAGGCAGTAAAGGCGAGTTAAACCTTCTTTCTAATGGTAAGCTTGCTATTGGTGTAGGCGACGCTCAACCTTTTATCGTCGGTGATAATGAAGGGACAGGGCGCTTCAATATAATTGGTGATGGTAATCAACTTGATCGTTCAGGTGCCCCTGCTTTTGTTTCTGGCAGCGGATTTACAGTTGGTAATAATAAAGGTGAAGGTGAACTTAATCTTCTGTCAAAAGGAAAAATTCATAATTTTATTGATGAACATCTTTGGGGTGACGTTCAAGACGGAGATTATGATCGTTCAATAGTAGAGGCGCGCCTTGGTGTCAATGATGGAAAAGGCACTGCAACCGTTAGCGGGGAAGGCGCGGTTTGGTACGTTTCAGGAAATCTCGGCGTTTTTGATGAAGGCGAGCTTGATAATGAGGACTACGATGCGGGTAATCTTCATGTTGGTTATAGTGGCGATGGCGAACTGATTATTGCTGATCAAGGGCAAGTCCGGATTGGTACAGGTTTTATTGTTGAGGAAGATGAAAACGATGACGATTCTCATCAGCTCGTGGATCATGTTTCTGATGGGAAATTAATTTTAGGCACAGAGACATCTGGTACAGGTGTTTTAAGCATTGGCGGTGGTGTGGGGCAGAGTGCTAAAGCTGCCGGCCGTCTGATGGCTCAAACACTTGAATTTGGTGAAGGCGAAGGTACTGTCCGCTTTAATCACACCGAAAATGATTACGTTTTTGACCAGTTTGACAGTACTTTCCTTAAATTTGAGGATGACAGTACAGGCGACGACAAGCTCGACCTGAGGGGTGGCGGAAAGCTGGATGCCGCTGCAGGGCGTACAATCCTTAATGAAGATCATTTGAATTTCACCGGTCTTGTCAAGACGACCACCGGTATAATGCAGGTCAATGGTGATTTATCGGCTGCAACCGGTAAAATTGACAAGGGCGGCGCATTGGAAGGAATTGGAAGCATCGGCAATGTGGTCAATGCCGGTATTCTAGCGCCTGGAAAAGCCTTGAATGATTTGCACGGCGGAGATTATGCATCAATCGGTACGTTTACCATTAAGGGTGATTATACAGGCAAAAACGGTTTCATCTATATTGATACCGTTTTGGGTGGCGATAATTCCGAAACTGATCTGCTGGTGATTGAAGGTGATACATCCGGCAATTCACTGGTGCAGGTCACGAATATTAATGGCAATGGTGCGCAAACCAATAATGGCATCAAAATCATTCAAGTGGATGGCGAATCCAATGGTGATTTCAAGCTAAACAGTGACTATAAGCATAATCAAGAAGCGGCTGTTGTTGCCGGTGCTTTTGCGTATAAGCTTTTCAAAGGCGGTAAAACCGATCAGAATGAAAAAAATTGGTATTTGCGCTCGGAGTTAAACGAGACCAAACGGCAATATCAGGCAGGTGCTCCTGTTTATGAAGTCTATCCGCAGTTCCTGCTTGGTTTGAGTAATCTGCCAACCATGCAGCAACGTGTAGGTAATCTTTACTGGAACAATGCTGGTAATATGGTGATTGCGCAGGGGGCGGATGCGGTTGAAGCTTATGCACCCGCCCAAGAAGCTGGAAGCCTGACGCAGACCAATGGCGTTTGGGGGCGCATTGAAGGCGCTCACACCAAGATGGAGCCGAATACTTCAACAACTGATGCCAATTATGACTTTAATGCCTATAAAATGCAGGCTGGCCTTGATGGTATGGTTTATGAAAATGAACAGGGCAAGCTGATTGCTGGTGGTACTGTCCATTATACCCATGGTCTTGCCAGTATCTGGTCGCCTTATGATGTCGATCTTGGGCGTGGCCGTATTAAAACCGATGGCTATGGCTTTGGCGCTACGCTGACATGGGCTAGCGATGATGGCTTCTATGTCGATAATCAGGCACAACTGACATGGTATCGCAGTGAGTTAAGCTATGCAGGTGGCAAGTCAGAGCTGAAAGACGGCAAGAATAATGGCTTTGGCTATGCGCTGTCGTCAGAAGTGGGTAAGCGCTTTACCCTTGATCAGCATTGGTCACTAACCCCGCAGGCACAGCTGCAATATTCAAATGTAGATTTCAGCGATTTTACCGATGTTTTTGGTGCTGATGTTTCGCGTAAAAAAGGCGATAGTTTGCGTGCTCGTTTGGGCTTGAGTGTTGATTATCAAAACTCGTGGCAGAATGCGCAAGGTATGACCGATCGTAGCTCTGTCTATGGGATTGTTAATCTCTATAATGAATTCCTGAGTGGCACGAAGGTACGTGTTTCGACAGAAGACTTCATCAATAAGAGCGAACGCTTCTGGGGTGGTATCGGCTTTGGTGGATCATACAACTGGGATAATGACAAATATTCGATCTATGGCGAAGGATCGGTCAATACCAGCTTCAAGAACTTCGGCGACAGTTATAACTACCAGGGTACACTCGGTGTGCGAGTGAAGTGGTGATGTAAATGTTTTTAGGTAATAGGTCTGCACCCATATTTTGATTGTTTATTTGTTTTCATGTTGGCGTTAGTCTGACTGCATGGACAAACAAACAATCTATAAAAAACAAACTGCATCAAAATCATCAAGAACCAAGCCTGCCGAAGTCAGGCTTGATGAATTGATGAATGCTGCCGAGGCATTATTTTTAGAAAGAGGCGTTGAGGCGACGACGATTACCGACATCACCGATAAAGCCGGTGTCGGTAAAGGGACTTTTTATCATTATTTCGCCTCTAAAAATGACATGCTAACCGCATTGGCCAAGCGTTATACTGAGCAGTTTGTCGAAGCCGTGCAGCAAGCGATTGATGCTTGTGATGCCGGTGATTGGGCAGGAAAATTACGTGCATGGATCCATGCCAATGTGGAAACTTACGTTAAAACCTATCGCACGCATGACATTGTTTATAATCACCACCACCATCATGACCGCTCCAATCAGGCGAAAAAAGACATTTTAAATCAACTGTCCGAGATCATTGATGGTGGCGTTGCGGCAGGCATATGGGCACCCGCAGAACCGCGCGTGGTAACATTACTAATCTATGCAGGCGTTCATGGTGCAACCGATGATATTATCGCGGCACAGCTTGAGAGTCATGCGTTGTTTGCACAAAACCTTGCCGATGCCTGTTTGAAAATGCTGCCTGCAAGAGCAGAAAATTAGGGTCAGTTTTGCGCATCACGCGGATGTGTGCAATAAATTATGATTTTTATTGTCATGTTTTAAATTTATGCTAAATTCCTTAGCTGGTTTATCCGTTTCGGTTCAATATTAACTTCCTCAAAGTGTTCATGAGATGATGTGGTATCGCGTGGAATACCGAAGGATTAAGTTTTTGATCCATTATCGACCGACGGTCGGTCGATAATGGAAGAGCATATAGAAGGTCATTTTTATTATGTCACGACAAAGACGAAGCGTTGCTGTTGCAGCCGTCTATCTGGGGACATTCATGGCAACGCTCGCCATCAGTATTGTGAGTGTCGCATTGCCTGCTATTCAGGCAGGATTGCAAACCAGTATGGCTGGTTTGCAATGGGTTGTAGGTGCTTACACTTTGTGTCTTTCCGCTTTTATGTTGTCGGCGGGTCCGCTGGCTGATCGTTATGGTCGCAAGCGCGTCTGGCTTGGCGGTGTGGTGCTTTTCACTCTTGGTTCGGCGGTTTGTGCCTTTGCTGGTTCGCTCACCGTGTTGATTATCGGCTGTTCGCTGCAAGGAGTTGCAGGCGCATTGGTTATTCCGGGTGCGCTTTCTATTTTAACGCAAGCCTTTCCCGATCCGGCAGAGCGTGCTCATATCATCGGGGGCTGGTCGTCATTCAGTGCGGTTTCACTGATTTTAGGGCCGATGCTCGGCGGTTTTTTGGTTGATCAAGCCGGTTGGCCGAGTATTTTTCTGCTGAACTTGCCGATCGGTGCCATTGCTTTTGGTTTGGGCTTTCTCAGTATTGAGGAAAGCTCCAATCCCGATCATGCAGCACTTGATCCGGCAGGACAAATATTAAGCATTGTTTTTCTTGGCAGTTTAACCTGGAGCTTGATTAAAGCAGGGCAGGCTGGATGGGGCGCTTTTGAAACCGTTGTACCGCTTATTGTTGCGCTGATTGCTTTGGTTGCGTTTATTCTGGTGGAAATGCGTGTAGCGCGCCCTGTTTTGCCAGTGGATTTATTACGCCAGCGGGCTTTTGCATCGGCTAATTTTGCTTCTTTTGTGTTGGGTTTTTCCGGTTATACCAGCCTGTTTTTATTCTCGCTCTTTTTACAGCGCGGGCAGGGTTGGAGCGCGACAGAAGCGGGCTGGCGCATGGCACCGGTTTTTGCCGCGATGTTGGTGGTCGCTTCTTGCTTTGGTACTTTGGCCAAACGCTTTGGTGTTAATCGTTTGATGGTAGGTGGCTATCTGCTGATCGGCGGTTCGATGACCGGAATGCTCACCTTTTCATCAACGACATCTTATGGTGCAATTGCTTTGCTTTTTGCACTGCTTGGGGTTGGTTTGGGGTTGGCTGTTCCTTCAACCGGTGCTGCGGCGATGGGCAGTGCGCCGCGTGAGCGTACTGGCACAGCATCGGCCACGATGAATGCTTTGCGACAGGGCGGCATGACCATCGGTATTGCGCTGCTTGGCACGCTTATGAGTGCGCGTGCAGTGACGGTATTGGAGACCACACTTGGCCAGTCCGGCACGGGCAACATGCGCGAAAGCGCTGCCCTTGCCATTCGTATGAATGAGAAACCTGCAAATCTCGCGGTCAGCCCTGAAAATTTTCAAACAATGCTGATAGATGCCTTTGCGCAAGGTTTTACACTTGCTGCAACGGTTGCCGGTATTCTAGGCTTTATGGCAGCACTGGTGCTGGCTTATTCTGCCTATCAGGGACGTGAAAAACTTTGATCTTATGCTGGCTGGCTTCTGTTTTTAAGAAGTCAGGCAGCAACTGCTGTTTTTTGAGTTTAAGCCTATTGTAAGCTTTGGATGAAGGTCTGACTGTTGAGGTTATGGCTTTCCATCTAAAGCTCAAATATTTTTCGATAAATTATCTTATTGTGATGCTTCTGCTTCTATATTTTTGCATAAGCATGTTCTAATCGATTAATATCGTGACTATATATTGAGCTCCTCCTCAGAAATGGAATGCGTTATGGCAGAGAAACAGAAGGTTGTCGTCGTCGGCGCGGGTTTTGCAGGTTTGCAGGCTGTTCATGGCCTCAAAGGTGCAAATGTGGAAATCACTTTGATTGATCGCCGCAATCATCATCTGTTCCAGCCTCTGCTTTATCAAGTTGCCACCACTGTGCTGGCGACATCAGAAATCGCCTGGCCAATCCGCCATTTGTTTCGTGATCGCAAGGAAGTCACTACGCTGCTTGACGAGGTTGTCGGTATTGATCGTGATACTAAACAGGTGATGCTACGCAATAGTGCCAGCGTTCCTTACGACAAGCTGATTTTGGCAACCGGTGCCCGTCATGCGTATTTTGGTAAGGATGAATGGGAAGCGGTCGCTCCGGGTTTGAAAACGCTGGAAGATGCAACCACCATTCGCCGCCGTGTGCTGCTGGCTTTCGAGCAGGCAGAGCTGGAAACAGATCCTGTCAAACAGGCCGCACTTTTAACCTTCACAGTTATTGGTGCAGGGCCGACGGGCGTGGAAATGGCAGGTATTATTGCCGAACTGGCGCACAGTACCTTGCCGCGAGAATTTCGCAGGATTGATACGAAAAAAGCTGTTGTCCTATTGGTGGAAGCAGGGCCGCGCGTATTGCCTGCTTTCAGTGAAAAGCTCTCGGACTATGCACGCTCTGCTTTGCTGAAACTGGGGGTGACCGTGCGCACTGGTGTGCCGGTCACAGCATGTGACGAAGACGGCATTAAAATTGGTGAGGAAGCTATTGCCTGCCGCACGGTGATCTGGGCAGCTGGCGTGCAGGCATCACCTGCATCCAAATGGCTTGGCGTGCAAGGGGATCGTGCCGGACGGGTGATTGTTACCAAGGATTTGCGCGTTGAAGGTGATCCTTCAATCTTTGTTATTGGCGATACGGCTTCAGTGAAGTGGGGTGAGGATAATCTGGTGCCGGGTGTTGCACCTGCTGCCAAACAGCAGGGTAGTTTTGTGGCACGAGCCATTCGTGCTGATCTTGATGGAAAGCCATTTAACGAGACATTTAAATATCGCCATCAGGGCAATCTGGCGACAGTCGGCAAGAAGGTTGCGGTGATTGAATTTGGCAATTTCCGCTTAAAAGGTTTGCTGGCTTGGTGGATATGGGGGCTTGCCCATATTTACTTCCTGATCGGCACCCGCTCCCGTCTGGCTGTTGCATGGAGCTGGCTGTGGATTTATCTCAGTGGTTTGCAAAGTGCGCGTCTGATTACGCAAAAAGAAACACTGCGCACGCCTGAGCAATAAAGAAAAAAGCCTTGACACGATTTTCTGTCTCAAGGCTTTTCTTCATCATTGATGTGTGGAATTAGTCGATGTGAACTGCACGTCCGGCACGATAGCCAAGCACGGCCATCACAATGCATAAAATGGTGCAGATGATGAGTGGCATTGTCCAGCCATGCGAATATTCAAAGATGAAACCTGCAGCTGGTGGTGCACCGGCTGCAACGGTGTAACCGATACATTGTGCCATACCGGAAAGAGCTGCGGCTTGTGCCGGATTGCTTGAACGCAGGCTGATGAAAGCCAGTGCCAGAATGAATGTGGCACCACAGCCAAAGCCGAAAAGAGCTGCCCAGATCGATGCCCATTGTGGCAAAACGAGAATACCGGCCAGCGAGATGGCGGTCATCAGCGGCAGAGCAATGGCAATGGCTTTTTGATCTCTGAAACGTGCCAGCACGAGGCCAAAAACCAAACCCGGAATGGCGGTTGCAAGCTGGGAGATGCCGTGGAAAGAACCGGCAACGGCTGGTGAAAAACCGGCTTCGAGCAAAATGGCTGGTAGCCATGTGACGATGACGTAATAAACCAGCGAATTAAGGCCGAAGAAGAAAGTGACCTGCCATGCAAGGGCGGATTTCCAGATAGGTGTGCCGGAATTTTCAGTTGCAGCGGCCTTTTGGGTTTCTTCATTTTTGCCGGAAAGCTGTGTCAGCCAGATGGCAAGCGTTGCAATTGGAAAAATGATAAATGCACCCAAAGCCCAGTTCCAACCGCCGTTAAAATAATTGGCAATTGGAATGGCCGCGGCAGAGGCAAGGGCTGCTGCCACACCGGCTGTGACTGAATAAGCGCCGGTAATGGACGCAATTTTGGTTGGAAAATCACGCTTCAGCAAGCTTGGCAAAAGCACATTGGCGATGGCAATGCCGGTGCCGATAATGGCTGTGCCTAAAAACAAGCACCAAACGGTTTCCACCATACGAAGCGCAATACCACCGGTGATGAGGATCAGTGCGATAAGAAGGCTGAGCTCCAAACCAAGTTTGCGGGACAAAACCACTGCAAATGGCGAGACGATGGCAAAGGCTAAGAGCGGCAATGTTGTCAGTGCGCCCGCAGTGGTGGTGCTAAAGGAAAAATCATCGCGGATCATTTCCAAAACCGGTGCAATACCGGTGATAGGCGCACGCAAAGTGGTTGCGATCAGCAAAATGCCGATCAGCAAAATGAGGGGCTGCGCCACAGAATTTTTATTTGTATCCATTTTCTTATTTCCGTTTTTGTTTGGCCCTTGCTAGCAAATTGCTTATTTAAAGAATTTAGATATAATGCCTATTAATCTCTAAATTATGCCAATTACGGTTAGGCACATGCAAATAAAACGACAGGCAGTGGAATTTGATCCGGATATGACGGATCGTCCGGCATTGGCGCTGCAATTGGATTTCAAAGATTACTCCACTGAAATACCGGTGCATCGCCATCGTAAAGGCCAGCTTGTTCTGGCTTTGCATGGTGCTGTGACTTGCCAAATAACAGATGAACTGTCGCAAAAGAGTGGTGGGCAATCTGGTAAGGGCATGTGGATGGTGCCGCCAAATTGTGGAGTGTGGATTCCAAGTGGTGTCGCGCATTGCAATCACGCGACCGACAATGCGCGTTTGACGTTTTTATTCGTTGATCCGCTTGCGGCTGCCATGCCGCAGCAATGCTGCACGCTTTCTATATCCCCGATGGTGCGGGAGATGATCCGGCATTTATCCACGCTGTCGCCCGATTATACCGATGATAGTCATACGGCAAGATTGGTGCGGGTGCTGCTGGATGAGCTGGTGCTGATGCCGAAGGAAGATTTTCATCTGCCAGTGCCCGATCATCCTAAAATCCGGTTGATAGCGGATTTTTTACGCGAAGATCCGGCAGACCGCGCCACTTTGGCACAATGGGCGAAAAGGGTTGCGATGAGCGAGCGCTCGCTTGCGCGTTTGATGGTGCAGGAAACCGGGTTGACCTTTGGCCGTTGGCGCCAGCAATTGCATCTTATTATTGCGCTGCGGGAGATTTCGGGTGGTACATCGGTGCAGGCAATTGCTGAAATGCTGGGCTATGAATCGCCAACTGCTTTTATCACTATGTTTAAAAAAGCATTGGGGCAGACGCCAACCCGCTATTTGGCGGCGCTGACAAGTGATGAACACCCGTGAATGCAGACAAAACATACACGGGTGTTGGTTTTTAAGCTTGTGACTGTAATCCGAAAACCGCATCGGCAACGGCTTTGCCTTCAACCGTTAACGGGCAGGCATGTTCATCACCCACATCTTCGGTCAAAAGAATAGCACAGTCGGTAATTCCCAAATCATCCAACTGATCAGGTGTGCCGTGGCCATATTCCATATGTCCGCGCCCGATAATGCCGATGACAAGCGCTTGCGGGTTCTCAGTGCAATAATTGGCAATATTGCAGGCAAAAGCGCGATCCCATGTCTGCTGCGCGCGAACAAAGCGATCAAATTCAGGAGAATCTGCTGACTTTCCTTGCACGAATGGCGGACCGCCATTGGTGAGGCGCAAAAGATGCTCACGATGCGCCAGACTTGCCGGACGCGCCGGTGTCAGGCCGTCACGGTCTTCTTCGGCAATGGCTTCCCAACCTTCTTTGCCAACACGGGTGACGAGATCACGGCGGCAATTCAGTGCCAGCATTTTGACTTTGAACTCACGGCAGAAATCAAAAATCGGCATATAGAGATCGGATGCAAAACCCCAGACCGTTCCCCATTCTGCCCGTTGCAAAAATGTTTCCTCGTCAAGCTGGCCTGCAACCCATTCATCAAGAACTGGCTGCAAGCGGCGCGGGAACATTTCAAAACCGACGGCGAGATTATCACGCAAAGCAAGAAGCGATGCACAGATATGCAATTGCCAGCGGTGAATGTCATAGCGATCGTGGCGCTCGCCCAATAAAATCACCTGCTTGTTAGCCATTTCCTGCATAAGCTGATGGTGGCTGATGGTATGGCCGTCAGAATTGCGCCATTGCGCAGTCAAATTGTCGGTCTTACTCATGCGAAGGCTTCTTTCTCACCGGAGATCACCAGACCTGTTGGCTGCCCGTCAGCATCAAGAGCATAAAAATAGAGCTGATTGCCTTTTTCTTCACCGCGCCAATCCATCACATGGCCGACCTTCAAATGCAGATGAAAATCCGGTTTCATCACATTGATAAAGCCGCGGGAATTGCGGATATCCGGCATTTCGCCTGTCCATTCCTGCGAAAATGACGGACGCTCCAAGGCAATGCGCACGGTCGCTTTATTGCGCTGCGCCGCTGCAAAAGGTTTTAGTGCCGGATCATCTTCCTGCACGTCCACTTGTTCGCTCATGCTGCGCGGTTCGTTATTGGGCTCCAAAGCCTCATAGGCAAAAGGGCTCAATGCGGCATCAAAAGGTTCAGCACCTTCAAAACCGATGACACTGCCGATAGTGTCGCCAGCTATCCCCAACAGGTCAATGCGCGGATAGACTTTTTCCTGCATGACAGAGCTGCGATCAACAATCATGGAATGGATGGCTTTTAGCTCGATTTTTGAATGATGTTCATCTGCTGAAAAGAAAATCCAGCCATTGTCGACATGAACATCTTGCACCGTACCGATGCGTTCATGGGTAGCGCCGCCATTTTTAGAATTAATCATCAGTTTGCCGATTGCCGGCAATGTTTTTAAAACCTCAGCCGGATCAGCTGTTAATTTAGCGCGGATTACTTGCTCAGTCATTATATCCTCATACAGGTTGAACGGTTGGGGCAGTCATTGCTTGTTGATGACTGTGAAAAATTTCCAGATTGATAATGGCGTCCGGTTTGAGATTGCCGGGTTCGCGATGGCTCAGCATGACAAGGGTTGTCGCTGGCAATTCTTGACGCAACATATCCAGAAGCTGTACTTCCGAAGCACAATCAAGCGCACTGGTTGCCTCATCCAAAAACAACCATTCCGGTTTGTTGATCAAGGCACGCGCAAGGGCAAAGCGCTGCATTTCACCGCCCGAAAGCCCCCTTGGCATCGGCGTGCTATCCAGGATTTCAAGATTAGCCGGAATGAGTTTCGACAGGCCGGTTTTTGTAAGCGCATCCGTGATTTGACTATCATAAACGCCTGCGGGGGACGCCGGATAACAGATGGATGCTTTGAGACTGCTATTAGGCAGATAAGGCTTTTGTGACAGAAAAAGTGACGATGCAGCGGGGCGAAAAATTTTACCGGTGGCACTTTTCCAGGCACCGGCAATCAAGCGCAGCAAGGTTGTTTTGCCAAGACCGGAAGCCCCGCGCAACCACACAACTGTTCCTGCTTCAATGGAAAGCTCAGGGATTTGCAAGAGTTGCTGTGCATCGGGGGTGTGTAAGGTCACATCGCTCAACGACAATGCAGTGGTTGCCGACATTTCTGTGCTGATATTATTTTCAGCCCCTGCGGCCTTTGCTTTTTCGATGAAATTGGAAAGGCGGGAGATGGCTGAAACCAGCTCGGCAAGTTTTCGATAGCTGAAGATAAACCATGACAATGTGGTGGCAACCTGCTGAGATGCACTGCCTAATTGCATGAGACCGCCAAAATTGACCGCACCAGCAAAATATCCAGGCAATGCCAAAAACATAGGGATGCGCAGGATAGTGGAATAATAAGGGCGGGTGAAAAGCCCTAATTGAACTTGTCGACGCAACAAACGAAACCTGTTGTTGCAGACGGCCAGAAACTTTTGGTCAAGTTGTTCCCGTTCGCTTTGTTCGCCACTCATGATGGCAATTTCGGCAGCATTCTGGCGCATATGCGCCATACCAAAACGAAAATCTGCTTCCCTTTTCTGTTGTTCAACAAAGGTTTCTTTTAAGCGCCGGCCGAATAAATGGGTAATGAGTGAGGAGAGGAAAACATAAGCAAAAGGCGCCCAAACCATATAGCGCGGGATGCTGATGTCATAACCAAAGAGCTTGAATTCGAGCGCAAATGTTGCAAGCCCCCATAAAACGATCACATAAGAAAATAACCCGATAATACGTGTGATAAGTTCAATACCTTCACTGAGTGTATGTGTGACAAACATGGCGCAATCTTCGGCGATACGCTGGTCGGGATTATCCGGTTTTTCGCTCTCGGATTTAAGCGATAAAAACCAATAGGCTTTATTGCTGAGCCAGGCAGTGAGGGCAGCATTTGTCAGGCGTTCGCGCCAGCGGATTTCCAGCCAGCCTTTGGCATAAAATTCGATGAGATAAATACCGACATTACCGGCAACGATCATGCCAAAAATGGTTAATTGATGCAGTGTTTCATCCAGATTACGTTGTTCGACTGCATTGTAGAAACCTGCTGTCCATTTAATAAGCTGAATGCTTAAGTAAATGCTGAGCATTTCCAGCGTGAAAATAACGGCCAGCAATGCCCAGTTTAGCACTTTGCCGGAGCCTTGGTTGCAATAGGTCAGTAATGTCCAGAATTGTGTAAGTAATCGCATTGCCGTTGCCAAAATGAATAAACCGGAACAGCTTGAATAAAGCTGCTCCGGTATCAGGTTTCAGGTCTGTTTAAAAACGCATGGTTGCGCCAAGTTTGAACGTACGCCCCGGTGCAGTCTGTAATTCCAACGGATTGGTGCCCTTAACATTATCCGCAGGGTTCATGGCATAATTGGTCAGAGTGTTCGGGAAGTAGCGCTTGTCGAAAATGTTCTCGACACCAAAATTAATGTCGATATTTTTCGTTGGTTTCCAGCGTGCATAAGTGTCAAACACTGCATAGCCGGAAGGCTTGTAAGCATTGGGGTCAGCGCGACGGCTCGGGCCTTTGGCAAAGGTGCCGACAAATTCGGTTTCCATGTTCCAGTCCGGAATGAGATAACGCAAGCCCAAGACAGTGGTAAGCGGTGTCGCACCATCAAAAGGTGTTTTATCGGCGCCTGGTGTCGAGCGCTGGTCGCCACGCATATAGGAGAGGGAGCCATGGGCGTAGAGATTGTTGTAAATCTCATATTCTCCGCCAAACTCGATACCCCAGACTTTAACACTGGAATAGTTATAAGATGTCATTGTGTCAGGCATGCCCGGAACGTCCTGCCAGATCTGGATAAAATCATCATAGTCTGAATAGAAACCTGACAGGCTGAAATAGCCGCGATCAAATTCGCCGCGGATACCCGCTTCATAACTTTGTACAGATTCCGGCTTCAAATCAGGGTTAGGGATAATCTTGAAGAATGCACTTTCAGATGCCGAAAACATCTGTGAGGATGTCGGCATTTTGAAGCCTTCACCATAGGAGCCGAAGACAGAGTAATTATCGTCGAGCTTATATGTTGCGCCTAAGCGTTTGATCAGCCGTGTCTTGTTGATTTTCTCTGGACTAAAACCAGTGACCGGCACATGGGCATTATCTTTGGTCGGGTCAATCGAATAGGTCGCAAGACGTAAACCCGGCGTAATGGTCAGGCGATCATTCAGCAGTTTGATTTCATCTTGTATGTAAATATCGGCGCGTACCGTATCCACCCGCGGGAAACTGAAGCCTTTGCCATGCTCGGTTTTGACAGTGCCATCGTTTAAGTTAGTGGTGATATTGGTGCCGTCATAATCGGTTTTGGCAAAGTCACCGGCAAAACCATAAATGAGCTTATGTTGTGTTTCACCAAGGTCAAATGATGAAGTAAGCTGCACATCCCCTTGGAGAAATTTTTCGCTGTAATTACGGATAGTTTCATAGCGCTCACGCTTCACAGGTGTTTGCGTGCTAAATTTACGGATCTGATTGCCGAACGTGTCACGCTTTTGCGGTGAATAAGAAATGCTCCATTTGACCTCTTCGAGCCATTCGGCTGGTGTTGACCAGCGATGCTCCAATGCAAAGCGGGAGCGCTGCATTTTCAGCGAGCGGTCATAGCTCTCATTTTCATATTTTGTCGCACTGGAATCGTAGATCTGTTCAATATCAGTCGTGCGATCAAACCATTCGGCGGTAAATTTAATTTGGTGATCGGCACTCGGATCCCATTGCAGTTTCATTAAGCCATTATAAGAACTGACATCCATCGGCATGGTTTTGTTACAAGGCCAGATGGAACCGCGAGGGCAGCCCCATATCCCGCCATCAGCACGCGCTTTTGTCATTCTTGGTTCTGAGGCGCTGATATGTCCGAAACTCCCGAGTATTTTAAAATCACCTGCCTCAGCAGCGCCTGTAATCTGCTTACGAAAGGATTTGTCAAAACTGTCATAGGCAAGCTTGCTTTCAACAGCCCATGGCTTGGTGCCATCCAGCAAATCATCCGGATCAAGTGTTCTGAAGAAGACAACACCGCCAAGTGCATCCGCACCCCAAAGCACGGAATTGGGGCCACGGGTGATTTCAACGGATTTCATGTTGAACGGATCGACAAAATCGCGGCTGCCATCGGTGATACGTTCTTGAACGCGGGCACCATCGACTAGCATCTGCACACGGTTGCCGCCGACACCGCGAATATTAAAGCCGGTTAGCTGTGCAAACGGATTTGTCATGGACGTTTGGCGATCCACATTAACACCAGGCTCATAGCGCACCAAATCCTGAATATCACGCACCTGATGGCGCTCAAGGGCATCACGATCAATCACGCTGATCGACATCGGCACGTCCAGCACGTTTTTGGTAGCGCGCTCAGAGGAAACGGTGATCATTTTTAGTTTGAGCGCTTGTACGTTTTCGGCTTCAGCGGCTTGTTTGTCTGACTGCTCAGATGATTGCGCTTGTGTGGATTGGGCCTGAGATTGGATCCGAGTTTGGGTTTGAGATTGGGCCTGAGCTGCCGTGTAGGCAAAAAGTGCAACTGAGGCAGAAAGCGCGCGCAAACAATGGCGATGGAAAGAACTGTCGGACAATAAATTTGCCAGCATGATACCCTCTATATGAGTTGGGAAATATCGCTGGCTGGCTTTTTTGGCTCGCTGGCTAAAACTTGAGTTAAATAGTCAATATTATTAAAGTTACGCTATTGCAAGCCTTCTTGATGAAAAGATTATGGGCTGTGCATATGATTTATTAATATCCGAAATGTTTGATTTTTAATGAGAAACACCCCGCCTCATGGCGGGGTGTTTGTTATTAAAACTATAGTGCGATTTATTTTTTGTTGGCCTCAACCTTTTGCGATGTAAGAGCAAGTGGTAGCGCAAGGATACCACAAGTGAGAAGCAGGCCTCCCAATTGCTGCCACCATCCGGCGAGCACAAGTCCGGCGCCCAGCAGCAGATAATAAAAGAGACCTAAGATCGCACCCGCAGTGCCGCGCCGATCAGCATAAGAAATGAGCGCTTTGGCCAGAATGTTGGGAATAGCAATTCCATAGGCGAGCACCACCAACATCACGGGCAAGACAAACAGCCAGCTTGCTTGCAGAAGTACAGTTAGCGCACCGCCAACAAGCATCAGGCTTGCTGCCAGTATTACTAATTTCTCACATGACCAATTGCGCTTTAACAAACGCTGATTGAGGAGTGAGCCAAGCAACACGCCGAATGCTAGTAATAAGCCGCTATAACCGAACATTTCTGCTGTCAGATTGAGACGTTCAAAATCAAATGGTGCTAGCTGATAATAGCCAAACAAAGCCAGATTAAACAGTGCCACGAGGCAAGCGGTGCGCCAGATGGAGCTGTCTCGCAGCATGATCAGCAGTGTCTCGACAAAAGGTGCCGGTGTGCTGCGGGTTGTTTGTGTTTCCGGTAATTGGATGACAGACCACAACAGCAAAAGCACAGCCAGAGCGGCAAGTCCTGCAAACATGCCTTGATATCCAAAATGGCTTGTCAGCAGCGAGCCGGCCATCATGCCGATAGCGGGGCTGACCGCCAGTGCTATGCCCATAATGGAAAAGACCTGTGCCAGCTTTTTGCCGTCAAACATATCGCGCATCATGGTTTGTGTGCCCACCGAGCCAACGGCAGCACCAAAGGCTGCCACCATGCGTGCAAGCATCAGCATTTCAAAATTTGGACTTATCAATGCCATCAGAGAAGCTACCATATAGAGGAAAAGTCCGATTAGCATGGTTGGTCTGCGGCCAAGGCTGTCGCATAAGCGTCCCCATACCACCACGCCGATGGCAAAGGCTAAAAAGTAAAAAGAAAGCGTTTGGCCTGCCTGTTCTGGCGAGACAGCAAAGCTTTGTGCGATTTGCGGCAATGCGGGGCTATAGATGGTTTCTGCAATTTGCGGGAACATCATCAAACCTGTTGCAAGCGGAATGGTAAGATTACGTTTCATATCAATCATGCCTGTTTGTTTTTAACTGTTGGCATGGATATGGCAAATGCAATTAAGTCGTGTTACATATATAAAGACTAATAATATCAAAAATGAGACTATTATGGCGTGGCTGAAACAGCAGGATGTGTTTGATGCTGATAGTATCGGTAATCAGCTTATCGGTATTGCCGCTGATATGGGCATGCACGATTCCGGCTGGCATCAGCATCAAATGGGGCAGTTTTTATTCACACAAGGAGGCTGCATCACTATCCGGTTGAATGATCGCTTATGCCTTTTGCCACCAACACGACTGGCGTGGATACCTCCCTGTACCCCTCATCGTGCGATTATGACGGAAACGGTTGATTATCGCTCGGTTTATATTGATTTGGCACTGCATTCGAACCTGCCGGAGCAAGTGGAAGTGATGACGGTGACACCACTTTTACGCGCTGTATTAGAGCGAATTGCGGTTGCAGATTTCAATACGGATTGGAGCAAGGGGGCTAAAGCCAATATCTTGGCGGTTTGTCTTGATGAAGTAGCGGTTGCGCAACGTGAGCCGATGCTTTTGCCTTTGCCGTCGGACCGGCGCTTGAGCGGGCTGGATATGGATGAGCTGCCGCCGCCTTTACATGAACTGGCACAAAAAGCAGGTGCGAGTGAAAAAACAATTTTGCGGATTTTTCGTAAAGAAACAGGTATGACTTATCAGCAGTGGCGCCAGCAATGGCGTTTACTGAAAGCTATTGAATTATTGGCATCGGGTGAAACAATTACTGCTGTTGCATTTGAGCTGGAATTTGCCAGTGACAGTGCCTTTATTGCATTTTTTAAAAAGATGACTGGCTATACGCCACGCGTTTTTATGCGTTTTTAAGTGTTGATAGTTGTCACGTTTTTATCATCCCCTTGATTAGCGCTGGCAGAAAGCGTAGCAAACCCCGACTGGCTGGTTTATCTGTCAGGTCACCGCATATAAGAATAAGGAGAGCTGTTGTGGCTTCAAAAATAGCTGATATTCAAGAGACACAACAAGCCGCAACGGAACTGGCGATTGAGATCCGTAATCTCTCGCATAGTTATGGCGAAAAGAAAGTTCTCGATAATATCAATTTGCAAGTCAAAAAGGGCTCAAGTTTTGCGCTTTTGGGGCCTAATGGTGCCGGTAAAACCACGCTTTTGAACATTCTTTGCACGCTGATGAAGTTTGATCAGGGTGCAGCGCTGATGGATGGCGCGGATGTGGTCAGGCAATCGGTTAAAGCGCGTCGTTCTATCGGGGTAGTATTTCAAACGTCCAGCCTTGATGACCGTTTGAGCGCGGATGAAAATCTTGAATTTCACGGCCTTGTCTATGGTATGAGCAAAAAAGAGCGCCGCGAAGCTATGGATGCGGTGCTGGAACTGGTGGAACTGAGCGAGTTTCGTGAAAAGATTGTGCGCGAATTTTCCGGTGGTATGCGCCGCCGTCTGGAAATTGCCCGCGCTTTGATGCACAAGCCTGCCATTTTGCTGCTGGATGAGCCGACTGTGGGGCTTGATGCACAGACACGCCAGCGCATCTGGCGTTATTTGCAGGATATGCAGATCAATGAAGGTCTGACTGTTTTGACCACTACCCACTATATTGAAGAAGTGGAAAGTGCCGACCAGATTTGCATCATTGATCATGGACGCATTTTGGCAGAAGGCACACCGGAAAGCCTGAAAAATCAATATGGTAAAAGCTGGCTGCATGTGACGCCGCTCAATAGTGATGTGGTTGCGGAGATCAAATCGCGTTTTGCCAATGTACAGGCACTGACTCATAATCGTTATGCCATCGAAATTCCGGATACAGCAGAACTGAACGCTTTTTTGGAAGAGTGCAGCGATCAGATTGAAGAAGCACGTCTTGACGCGCCGTCATTGGAAAGTGTTTTCCTGTCATTAACGGGGCGCGAGTTGCGTGACAAAGCTTCAGGTGTACGCATCTCCGAGCAGCAGGCTGGCAGACGAGCAGGGCGCAGATGATTTTAAGCTTACGCCTTGGCTTCTTTGTTTTGTTTTTAGCAGTTTGGTGGGTGATTTCCCTCAAAGTGCCGCAAGGCTTGTTTGCCTCGCCTTATGAAACATTGCTGGCCGGCCAACAAATGCTGGCGGAAAAGCGCTTATGGACAGCTTTGCTGGAAAGCATGCGGGTTTATTTCAGTGGCACTTTAATCGCAGCTTTTGTAGGCATTTTCATCGGTGGCTTAATGGGCAGCATCCGCACCTTCGGGCGTGCGGTGGATGTCTATGTTTATGCGCTGGCCGCAACACCGCGTGTCGCTTTCGTGCCGATGATTATTGTGTTGTTGGGTTTGGGTGTCTCGGCAAAAGTGTTCATTGTCTTTTTAGGCGCGGTGATGCCGGTGATTATCAATACCTATAAAGGTGTGCAGCAGGCCGATGAAAATCTGATTGAAATGGCGCGCTCAACCGGTGCAGGACAGGCACGAATTGTGCGCCATATTATTATTCCGGGTGCTATGCCGTTTATTCTGGCGGGGCTTCGTCTCAGTGCCACGCTGGGGCTGATTAATACGATTGTTGCCGAGCTTTATACGGCTGTTTCCGGCCTTGGCGGTTTGCTGAATATTTATGGCAGCAGCTTCCGTATGGCTGAATATTTTGTGGTGGTGATCATCCTCGCTTTGTTAGGGGTGGTGGTCAATGAAGGTTTGCGCCTGCTGGAGCAGCGTATGACGCGCTGGCAGGTGTCACGATGATCAATAATTTTGACAATGGAGCCTTTGTTTTCATTTGAAAACAGGCAGACAGTTCAATCAGGTAGATGGAGCATTTACATGCGCTTTGGTAAATTTGTTGGTATGACGGCTTTGGCCGCAATTGCTGTGGCTGGCTCGCATATGCAGGCATTGGCTGAACCGTTTCGTATGATTATCACCGATATGGAAACACCGCTGGTGCCTAATTCGGTTGTCGATCTGGCGCTTAAAGGGGGCTATTTCGAGCGTGCCGGTGTGGATGTGGAATTGATCCGCGTACAGCAAACCCCGATGGCATTGGCCGCATTGCAATCCAATGAAGGGGAAATGGCCAATATTGCCACTGAAGCCTTGGTGCAACTGGTAGCACGCGGCACGACCAATTTGCGTGCGGTGACATCACCCAACAAAGCACTGCCTTATCTGATCGCAGCCAAAGAAGGTGTAAAATCCATTGAGGATATCAATGGCAAAAGCTTTGGTATCGGCCGCATCGGCAGTCTTGATCATTCGCTCAGCACCAAAGTTTTGAGCGGTAAAGGCGTTGATACGGAAAAATTAAGCTGGGTAGCGCTTGGTCAGCCGAATATCCGTGCGCAGGCACTGAAGGCTGGTCAGATTGATGCCACCACCATGTCGATCGGTGCGCTGTTGGCATTGCCGGGGCATGAAACTCTGCCAGTTCTTGTCAATGTTGATGATTATTTTGCAGCAGCACCTGTCACCAGCAAGGTTAATGCGGTGACGGTTGAGACTTTGGAAAAGCGGAAAAGTGATGTTGAAAAAGTCATCGAAGCTTTGACACTTGCAGCACGTGATTTTGCTGAAAAGCCGGTAAACTGGGCAACTGTGATGAAAGAAGCCCGCCCTGATGTGAAGCCTGAGAGCCTGGACGAGCTTTCAAAAGCGTTTGCTAAAAGCTGGACAGTGAATGGCGGTATTCAGAAATCCGAATTGGAATTTACCCAAAACTGGCTTTACCAGACCAAGGAATTTGAAGGCCTGCGTCAGGTTGAGCTGACAGAATGGGTTGATTTTGCTCCTGTTGACGCAGTGCTGAAAAAAATCGGTACGGCGGAAAACCTTGATACGGTTTCCCGTTAAGACGGTTCGGATCACAGGCTAAAGCATGTTGTTAACCCCGCCCCATATCGTCATAGATGCTCTGTCGCATGCGTTTTCTGATAAGAAGAAAACGCATGAAGGCAGTGTTATGCCGGTATTGCAAAATATCAATTTGAGTGTGCGGCGGGGCGAGACGATTGTTTTTCTGGGGCCGTCAGGCTGCGGAAAGACAACGCTTTTGCGGCTGATTGCCGGCTTGATCAAATCGGATCAGGGGTCGGTGCTGGTTAATGGTGCAGCCCCCCAAGCGGGTATCGGCAGTGCGATGATGTTTCAGTCTTTCCGCTTGCTGCCGTGGAAGAGTGTGCGCGAGAATATTGCTTTTGCATTGCCGCATCTATCTGCCGCTGAGCGCGTCGCACCGGTGGATAAGGCATTGCATCAGGTGGGGCTGACACGGTTTGCCAATTATTATCCGGCGCAATTATCGGGTGGCATGTGCCAGCGTGTAGCCTTGGCGCGCGCGCTGGTGATGGAGCCTGATTTGTTGCTGATGGATGAACCCTTTGCAAGCCTTGACGCGCAATCACGCGAGCTGATGCAGGCGGAAACATTGCGTCTGACGGAAAAGCAGCTAGCAACCGGCAGTGATGACGTGCATCAGGCAAAAGCGACTTTGATTTTCGTTACGCATAGCGTGGATGAAGCGCTGATTATGGGTGACAGAATTGTGCTTATGGCACCGCGTCCGGGCCGTATTCATGAAATTATCGATGTGCCGTTTGAGCGCCCGCGTTTTATGAATGACCCGCGCGATGTGCCGGAATTTACCCGATTGCGACAGCATTTATGGGCAAGTTTACGTGAGATGGTACTGTCTGATCCGCAATCAGACTTTTATGGCCGTGGCAATGAAGGCATTGCATCATGGTAGAAATTTTAAAATATCAGGCAGCGCTCTTGGTAATCAGCAGCGTTTTGTCAGGCATGGAACGGGTTTAAGATGAAACAGATACTGCCTTTGATGCGCGGCGTTTACGGCATTTGGCTGCGCGAAGTGATGCGCGCAACACGCGATCGCGGCCAGATGGTGGGTGGTGTTTCACGCCCGATCATATGGCTTCTGGTGCTAGGTATCGGGCTAAACCCTTATTTCCGCGGCGAAATTTATGGGGAGGTGCGCTATGTTGTGCCTTACACCTATTTGCAGTTTCTGTTTCCGGCGGTCATTGTTCTCAATATTATGTACACCTCGATCCAGTTCGCGGTTTCGGTTATTTGGGATCGTGAGTTTGGTTTTTTACGTGAAGTGCTGGTTTCGCCGATGCCACGTTGGCTGATCCTGCTCGGTAAAGTGCTGGGTGGCAGCACAGTTGCAACGGGACACGGCATTCTGGTACTGATTTTAGCCCGTTTTGCTGATGTGAACCTCTCATATGATCAGGTTTTCATCGCCATCGTGTTGATGTTCTTTACTTCTTTTGCGCTGACCTGTTTTGGTGTGCTGTTGGCAGCGCGTGTGCGCAGCTTTGAAGGTTTTGGCGTCTTTTCCAATACAATCATTTTGCCGCTTTATTTCACGTCATCGTCAATCTTTCCGCTTGATCCATCGTTAAGCCGCACGCAAGCCGTGAGCATGTATCCGGAATGGCTGGTGATGGTAGTGCGCGCTAATCCGATTACTTATGTGGTGGATGCACTGCGTGGTGTGCTGATTGATTTCAACCAGTTCACTCCTTGGCTCGGGCCGGTGATTATTGCTGGTATGGCAATTGTCTTCTTTACCCTCGCATTATTAGATTTCCGGCGGGCGTAAAATGGCAAAGAAACCAAGCCGCTGGAAACACTGGCGCAGTACAGTCATCAATTTGGGCATCATTTTTGTGTTGCTTTTGGCGGTGAGCTTTTTGCCGGCAGACACATCGCTGTCGCAGATCAAAGATCGTGGTGCTTTAAAATTATGTGTGCCGGCAAGTTATCCGCCTTTTGTCACCGGTGATCCTGAGCATCCGGGCTATGATATTGAACTGGTGCAAGCGATAGCTGATAAACTCGGTGTGCGGTTAGCGATCAACAAAATGGAATCGATAGGCCGCGATTTTAACCCGCGCAACTGGATGCTTTCACGCGGCCAATGCGACATGCTGGCAGGCGGCGTGGCCGATACTGTGCGGATGCGTAATTTTATGCAGACGATTCCAACGGATATTCAATTGGGTTGGATGCTTTTGTCACCGGATGGTCATATCCCTGTAAAGGGCGATCAAATTTTTGTTATTCCTGGGAATACAGGGCTGAATCGACTTGAATTGTCGGGTTGGTTGCGTAATCAAGGGCTGAACGCTCGGTCAATTTCGATGAGGGCAGGCGAAAAACAGGTTGCGCAACAAGTTTTTACAGCTATTGCTAATGGAGATATGCAGGGGCTTGTGGCGGAAAACTTTACCGCTTGTTCATTGTTGAAGGCTAAGGGCACTGAAACAAATGTTAAAGCGTCTTGGGTTTTCTCAACGGAAACTGAGAAAACTGACGGACAAATGAAAGGCTCAAGCGCCGGTGAAACTTATTCTATGGCGCTGAGTTTGTGGAAAGGTGACGTGACTTTGAAAAGAGCTGTTGAAAAAGCTTTGCAGCAATTGGATAAGGACGGAAAAATAGCAGAATTGCGTGAATTTTATATGGGTGGTAGTATTATTTGCGATAATTAAGTGTATTGTATAGAACTTTAGTTTGATAAAAAGATCAGTCGGGGGACTTCAGTAAGCAAGTGGCGGAGCAAAACGCAAAGCGTTGAGCAATGTATTCTGTGACGCCGCAAAAGCTAATAACAGGCGAAGGCAATATTTGTAAAAATATTGTTGTCGTTATAAAATAAGCTTGCTCGGTAAAACCGGAGATTTCTCTCAGGAAATTTCTGACTTTATCGAGATTTTAGGAAAACTGATGTCCGGCAGGCGCGAATGCCTTGGTGGATGATGTTTTCTCAAATGGAAGAAACATATCGGATGAGAAGGCAGTATTGCCGGACAATTCGATATTCAAGTTGAGTGGCGGATAACACCTGTTGTTCAAGAGATATATCGCTGAATGCACCTTGGTGCGGGAGGGTATTTTGATAAGACAAAAAATAGTCGGCATGACCGCAGCAATGGCTGTTGGTTTTGGCCTTGCCGCCATAGCACCGGCTTCCGCAGCTGGTTTTACGGAAGAGCAAGCAATTGCTGGTAAAAAGGCCTATGATTCAAACTGTGCGCAGTGCCACGGTTTCAAGCTTGAAGGTCCGGATGCTCCAGGTCTCGTTGGTAAAGATATTATGGCCAACTGGGACACTGCTGGCGGTCTTTATGATTTCATCTCTGTTGCGATGCCGCCAGTGGCGCCAGGCAAGCTGGGTGAAGAAGCATATCTGAACATCGTTTCTTACATCATGTCGTATAATGGCGCACAGCCAGGCGATGAGCCAATGGTGTATGATGAAGATAAGCTGGCCGCTATCAGCCTCGTTGACGAAACTGCTGCAGGTCCTGCAGGCGGTGCCGTTGCTGATGCAGCACCAAGCGGTGACACAAATGTTCCGCAGGCATTCACATGGGGCACACAGCTTCCAGGTGGTCCAGAACCAGTTGCAAAAACTGCACCTGCCGGTTCTTCCGTGCCGCAAGCATTTACATGGGGCAAGGAACTTCCAACCGCTAACTAAGTTTTCGGTTAAAAGTTTCCTCTACCGTTATTTATCCTGACAGGAGAATTCCTTTGAAAATCAACCTGAGAACCTCGCTTCTTGCTGCCGGTACCATCTTGATGGCAATCACCGGTGCAGCGATTGCACAGGACGCACGTCCTTATAAGCCAGTAACAGACGAAATGCTGCTCAACCCACCAGCTGGTGAGTGGCTGCAGTGGCGCGGTACATACGACAACCACGGCTACAGCCCGCTTGACAAAATCAACAAAGATACAGTCAAGGACATGCAGCTTGCTTGGGCTTGGCCAATGGCTGAAGCTGGTATTCAGGAAACTGTTCCGCTTATCCATGATGGCATCATGTTCCTGCAGACCAGCAACGCTGTCGTTGAAGCACTCGATGCTAAAACAGGTGATCTGATCTGGCAGTACCGTCACGTTGCGACCGAAATTCCACAGGCATGGAGCTATCAGGCTAACCAGGCTCGTCGTCAGAAAAACTCTATTGCTCTGACCGGCGACAAGGTCGTTTTGACCACTCCTGATGCGAAAATCGTTGTGCTGAACGCAGCAGACGGTAAAGTCGTCTGGGAAAAAGAAGTTCTGGACGTGATGAAGGGTTACTCCTACACCGTCGGACCATTGATCGTTAAAGACAAAATCATCAGCGCGATCTCCGGTTGCTCGATTGCCGGTACTGCTGGCGGTTGCTACATCATGGCTCATGACCTGAACACAGGTGAAGAACTGTGGCGCTTCAACACCATTGATGATCCAAACAACCCAGAACAGCAGAAGAGCTGGGGCGTTGTTCCACCAGAAAACCGCTGGGGTGGTACACCTTGGGCAACCGGTTCTTATGACCCGCGCACCAACATGACCTTCTGGGGTGTTGGTATGCCTGGTCCTTATGCTGAGCTGATCCGTGGTTCGGGTGATGGCGATGTGCTTTACACTAACTCCACTGTTGCTCTTGATGTCGATACTGGTGAGCTGAAGTGGTACTTCCAGCATCTGCCACGCGACAACTGGGACTTGGATAGCCCGTTCGAACGCGTTCTGGTTGACCAGGAAATCGACGGCAAAATGCACCACATGCTGGTTTCGATCCCAGGTAAGAACGGTATTGCTTTCGCTCTCGATCGCGACACCGGTAAGTACCTCTGGTCAAAAGAAACCATCGTTCAGAACGTCGTTAAGTCAATCGACAAAGACGGTAAAGTTCATCTGGACGAAAGCCTGATCCCAAGTGCTGTTGGCGAAGGCGCAATGATCTGTGCTTCCGTTTCCGGTGGTAAATTGTGGCAGGCAGGCGCATACAGCCCGCTGACCAAATCCTTCTTCGTTCCAATGACCGAAGCTTGTAACACTGTAACTCCGACCCAGTCCGAGTTCTCAGCTGGTAACGCTGTTGGTTCTGTTAAGTTCGGCCCACGCGTTCTGCCGGAAGGCATCAAGGAAGCTGGTCTGATGCAGGCTCTGGACATCAACCCTAAGCAGGGTGAATCCAAGTGGCAGGCACGTAGCCGTCCTTCGATGACTTCTTCGGTTCTCGCAACCGGTGGCGGTCTGGTATTTGGTGGTGACGCAGCTCGTTACATCAAAGCTTGGGATCAGGTAACTGGTGAAGTTGTTTGGGAACAGCGTTTGAACGCGCCAATCGGTGGTTCGCCTGTAACCTACGAAATCGACGGTGAACAGTATCTGGTTGTTCCAACCGGTTACTCGAACGCTGCAAGCTCGATTTCTTCAGCATTCCCAGAAGTTCCACTGCCATCAGGTGCTGGTAACTCGATCTTCGTTTACAAGCTGCCAGCAGCTAAGTAATCGTAAAACGATCACATAAAAATGGAAAAGGGCTTCGGCCCTTTTCTTATTTGGATGATTTCAAATCAGGATTGAAAATATGCGCCAGTTGATCAAATCATTACGTAGCGGCATTAGCAGCCTTATGCTCGTAACCACGATGACGATACCGGTTTTAGCTCAAACCTCTGGCATTCCTGAAGAGTTGTTGAATAACAGCCGCCGCCAGAAAGGCGATAGCCTGATTTTTTGCAATGATGCAAACAGTCGTTTGCGCGATTTTGATCGCGATATTGCAAAAGCTATCGGTGACGCTCTGTTTCTCAAAGTTGATTTCAAAGAAGGTTTCGGCGGATTTCCGCTGAGTGGTGACGGCTTTTTGCAGGAATTGCAAATTGCGATGACCAATGATTGCGATGTGATGATGGGTATGTCAGTTCAGGAAGAATCTGCTTTTCCTGATTGGGCAGCTATGACACGCCCTTATGTATCTCTGCCTTATGTTATGGCTGTGATTGAGCCGGACTGGAAAAGTCTTGGCGATATTCCATTTGATCGCATGCTCGGTACATCCATGCAGAGCATGGGTGAGATGGTTTATATTACTTGGTCACAACAGCAGCCAGAAGCAAAACGTTGGGTTCGTCTGCCTTATGCGGATATGGATTTGATGGTCAAGCGCCTGAACGATGGCCGCTTGGGCGGCATCATGTTGTGGCAGCCAACTTATTCGCAGCTAAAGAAAAATAATCCGGAAGCTAAAGATTTACGTTTGGTGGATTTAAAGCCTGTGCCGAATGTTTACACCAAGGTTGGTGCTTTGGTTGATGCCCGTGACAGCTTCCTCAGAACAGAAGTTGATCAGGCGATTGAGGCGCTGGCCGCAGATGGCACGATTGGCAAGATCATGGAAAAATACGGTTATGAAGGCGTTGCTGGCGACAGCCACTAAGCAACACTTGATTAATCGCTTACAAAAAAACAGCTCCCTTGCGGGAGCTGTTTTTATTTATATCAAACGAAGCATTTTCAATAAATGGCTCGTATCCGGGAGCCACCCAAGAATTAGGATGATAATCATCAAACTTAAGCACAGTGGTTCGAATTTGATCAGTTTCGTATCACTTTTGGGCAGGATAATCCGCCATAGATTGCCGGCTAAAAAGCCCGGAAGCGGAATGAGGCTCAATAGTACCAGTCCTAACATCTGCTCCTGAATAACCTGCACGCTGTAAAGCACATAATAGCCGCTTGTGCGCGACAGTGCCTGATGAATATAGGGGCGTAAAATATCCAGCAGCGGAATTGTAATTAGCGCCACGACACTGCCGATTAAAATTATAAGCACAATACGCAGCATTTGTGATGCTTTGCCAGCAACCGAAAGACGGGTTGGTCTGATCCAGCCGTGACTGAATAAAACCGCCATAGCCAGCCCGCCATAGGAAATATTAGCAGCCGGATTGAGTGACAGATGCCCTTCACGCTGCGGACGTTTATCATCAAGCCATTTGGAAAGTACGGAAATCCAGGCGCCATAAAAAGCGGTGACGACAAGCATCATGAGAAGGCGGGTGACAAACTGATGCACAGTCAGCTCATTGAGAATATTCACGTAAATTCACCTGAATTTTTAAAATAGTTTGCCAGCCATAGCCTGCATTTTCAAATTTAGTGCTAGCTATAGCATGGCAAATCAAGGTTTTGAAATAGTACAAATTAAGTGCAAAAACTTATCCGGTATCGTTTCTTATACGGGTACGACAAAGCTCTGTTTAACTGTCTGGCTCAATACGTCCGTTTTAAGATTTTGCACACCTTCAATCTGGCTTAAAGATTCAGACTGGAAGCGCCTGTAATCTTCCAGATCAGCAGCAACCACCCGAATGATCACGTCATAATCACCAAGCATAAAATAGCATTCCTGCACTTGCGGCAGTTTTTTAATTTCTTCGGCAAAGTGTTTGAGGCTTTTTTCGTCTTGTTTGTCGAGTTTGATACGGGTGAAAAAGGTCAATCCTTTATTGACCTTAGCCGGATTGAGAACCGCTACATAACGATCAATAACACCTGCTTCTTCTAATAATTTGACACGGCGCAAACAAGGCGAAGGTGACAATCCCACCTCGCGCGCCAGATCATTATTTGCGATCCGGCCGTCTCTTTGCAGCACACGGAGAATCTTTTTATCAGTCTCATCCAAACGCATTGGCTATTAATTCCAATTATAAAATCTTAATTGCTATTATATGCCATAATGATATATTTTAAGTCAATAATAGCCATGAAATTGCTCTGATAATGAATTATCTTGCTACAAAAGTTCATTCATTCAGATAGTGTATCATGGATATTTCGCAGACCTATGTGCCGTCAAAAACCAAAGCGGCTTGGCGTTCAGAATTTTGGCGCGGTATGACAACTGGTGCGCCGGTACTGCTTGGTATCGTGCCATATGCTGTGGTATTGGGCGCTCAAGCGGCACAAAAGGGTTTAACCCTTGCAGAAGTGCCGTTGATGACAGGGCTTAATTTTGCCGGTGGTTCGGAATTTGCTGCCATTCAGCTCTGGACATCACCACCACATATTTTGCTGATTGTTGCGATCACTTTTCTGGTCAATAGCCGTCATTTATTGATGGGCGCTGCTTTGGCGCCTTTCATTAAACATTTGCCGAAACGTACCGCCTTTGGTGCGTTGTTTTTGATGTGTGACGAAAGCTGGGCGCTGGGTCTGGATGATGCACGCAAGCGTAAAGCGCAAGGTTTTATGACACCTTTTAGCCTGCCATTTTATATGGGTGTGGCGCTGCCTCTTTATGTGATGTGGGTTCTGTTTACATTGCTTGGCGCAGGCTTTGGCCCGATGATGGGTGACTTGCGTGTCTATGGGCTTGATATGGCGTTTCCGGCAGTCTTTCTGGTGCTGCTTGCCGGTATGTGGAAAGGCTTTGCGGCTGCGCGTCCATGGCTTGTCAGCCTTGTTGTTGCAGCAACATTTTATCTGACTGTGCCGGGCGCATGGTATGTGGCAGCTGGTGCGGTTTCCGGCTTGGTGGCAGCTTATTTTCTGGCAGAAAAAGAATGATTGATCCGATTGTTGCCGTTACCATTCTTCTGATGGCAGGTGTAACCTATCTTACCCGTATTGGTGGCTATGTGTTGCTGCGTAACCGCGTTTTGAGCAAACGTGCGACTGCGGTAATGGAAGCAGCACCCGGTTGCGTGCTGATTTCAGTGATCGCGCCGGATTTTGTCTCTAATAATCCGGCTGATCTCTTAGCATTGGCTATTACGATTTTTGCCGCTACCCGTTTTTCGATGTTGCCGACCGTTGTGATTGGCATTGCTTCGGCCGGTATCTGCCGCGCATTGATTGGCTGATTAATCTGGGGCACTTTTAAATGCCCCGGATATTTATAGACCCAAAGCCGCGCGGGATGTTTTACGCCCGCTTTCAATCAGATCACGGGTATATTGTTGCTGCGGATTGCTGAAGATATCTTCAACCGTTCCTTGTTCCACAATAAGGCCGCGACGCATGACAATCACGCGATTGCAAATCTCTTTAATCACCGCCAAATCATGTGAAATGAAGAGATAAGTCAGATCAAGATCACGGCGCAGCTCTTGCAAAAACTCCAGCACTTGCGCTTGCACCGACACATCAAGTGCTGATGTCGGCTCATCAAGGATCAGCAGTTTCGGATTAAGCGCCACTGCACGGGCAATGCAAATACGCTGCTTTTGACCGCCGGATAATTCATGCGGATAGCGATATTTGAAATTGCGCGGCAGTTGCACAATATCGAGTAATTTATCGATTTGCGCTTCAATTTCGTGGCGTTTCAGTTTTGATTGCAGACGCAATGGCTCACCAATCGCATCGGCGATATTGTGACGGCCATTCAGCGCTGAATGCGGGTTTTGAAACACCAGTTGCATATGGCGACGCATCAGCCGCATATCTTCCTGGCCGAGCTGACAGATGTTTTTATCATCAAAAAGCACGTCACCTGATGTTGGCTCAACAAGGCGCAAGATAAGGCGGGCGAGGGTTGATTTACCAGAGCCGGATTCGCCGACAATGCCAACGATTTCACCTTTATTGGCGTGAATACTCACGCCGCCGACAGCTGCAAACTCACCGCCATCTTTGAGCTTATAAATCTTCTTGAGATCACTGACTTGCAGGAGCGGTTTTTCGTCAGTTACGGTCGCGGTTTCAGTCGCCGCAACCGGATTGTTGATATCCGGCATCGCTGCCAGCAAACGCTTGGTATAGTCATTTTGCGGGTTGGTCAGGATGTCATTCGTCAAACCCTGCTCAACAATTTCGCCCTTATACATGACAGCGCAGCGTTTTGCGACAGTGGCAATGGCCCCCATATCATGGCTGATCATAATAACGGTGAGATTAAGCTTTTTAACCAGCTCATTGATGAGATCCAGCACTTGCGCCTGAACGGTCACATCAAGTGCTGTGGTTGGTTCATCGGCAATCAGCAAATCCGGCTTGCCGCAAAGTGCCATCGCAATCAGAATGCGTTGACGCATACCGCCGGAGAGCTGGTGCGGATAGCTGTTAAAGACGCGTTCAGGTTCAGGAATGCCAACCTGTCCGAGCAGTTCCAGTGTTGTGTCTTTACGTTGCTGCTTGCCGGATTGTACGCCGCCAGCCGCTTTTTCATGCGCCTTTATCACATCGCCGATTTGCTGGCCAACGGTGAAAAGCGGATTAAGATAGGTCATCGGATCCTGAAAGATCATGGAAATGCGGGTGCCGCGAATTTTGCGCCAGCCCTTATTATCCAGACCAATCAGATCAATATTATCGAAATACAAAGAGCCGTTTTTGACTTCGGAGCGCTTTGGTCCGATACCTAAAACTGTTCGCATCAGCACGGTTTTACCTGAGCCGCTTTCGCCTACAATACCAAGCGTGTCGCCACGATAAACATCCAGATTGATGTTTTTAAGAATTGGCAGTGAGCCGTCAAATGTTCCGATGTTCAGGCTGAAATCCTGAATTTTTAACAATAATTCACTCATCTTTCGCGGCTCCGCGGGTCGAGAATATCACGCAGGCCATCGCCCAGAAGATTAAAGCCCAGCACGGTCAGGAAAATGGCTGCACCCGGGAAGAAAGAATACCACCACCAGTCCGGCATATAGCTGCGGGCGATGGAAATCATTGCGCCCCATTCTGGTGACGGCGGGCGTGCGCCAAGGCCGATAAAGCCTAAGCCAGCAGCAGATAAAATCGCCATGCCCATATCCATACTCATTTTGACAATGATGGGTGAAAGGCAGTTGGGCAGAATATGGTGCCACAAAATCCATGGAGTTTTCGCACCGATTGAGCGAGCGGATTCCACAAATAATTCTTCTTTGACGGAAAGTGTTTTGGCTTCCACCAGACGCACATAACCAGGCCACCAGACAATCGCCAAAGCAATCAGACAATTGGTGAGGTTGGCACCAAGGGCTGCAACAATGGCCAAGGCGAGTGCGAGACCCGGCACTGCAAGAAAAAGCTCTGTGACGCGCATGATAACTGCGCGAACCAAACCGCCTTTGTAACCAGCAATAATACCAAGAGGGATGCCTATCAGTGCGCCAAGACCGGTGATAACAATACCGATCCAAAGGCTTGTGCGTGCGCCGATGATGACGCGCGAGAAAATATCTGCGCCCATTTCATCGGTGCCAAACCAGTGTTCAGCACTTGGCGGCAGCAGGCGCTGGCTCATATGCACTGCACCAGCTGCATCTTCAGGATAAGGCACCAGCCACTGGCCAAAAGCTGCCAGAAACAGGAAAATAAGAACAAGTGCCAAGCCAAGCATGGAGGAAAAGCTTGAGCGGAACATATGCGCATAGAGGCGCCATTGGCGGATCTGGCTTGCGTGTTTCTCACGAAAACTCAGTTTGTCTTCCGCCTGCGGTGAGGTGTTTACAGAAGGCGTATTCATCATGCTTTCCTCAAACGTGGATCGATCCATGCGTAAGCCAGATCAACAAGGGTGTTCGCTACTACGAAGAAGAAAGCGATAATCAGGGTGACACCGACAACCGGCTTGAAATCGGATGCGAGAGCGGAAGAAACCGCATAAAGACCAATGCCCGGCCAGTCGAAAACGGTTTCAACCAGAACGGTTGAACCAAGCATCCAGCCAAAGCGCAAACCGATCATGGCAAGGGTTGGCAGGAGTGCGTTTTTAAGCGCGTAGATAGCGATGATACGCTTTGATGAAATGCCATGTGCGCGCGCAGCAACGATATAATCAGATTGCAGCACTTCCACCATTTCTGCACGATTGACACGCAGGATCGAGGCAAGACATGGGAAGGACAGCACAAAGGCAGGCAGCAAAATATGTTTGAGCGCCACACCAAATGTTGCAAACTGACCGGCCAACAAACTATCGACCAGCAACATGCCGGTAATTGCTTCAGGCGGGCGGGTGACAAGCGGCAATTGCCCTGAGACCGGCAACCAGCCTAAATCAACGGCAAAGAGAAGCTGCAACAAAATACCAAACCAGAAGGCAGGCAAGGCCACGCCGGAAATGGAAAAAATACGGGTGATATGATCAAGCGGCCCGTCTTTATAGACGGCGGATAAAATCCCAAATGGCACGCCAATCAGCACACCAAACATCATCGCTACAAGAACAAGTTCTAGAGTTGCCGGTGCATAGCGCAGCAGTTCATCCATAACGGGACGTGTGGTGACGATAGACTGACCGAGATCACCTTTCATCAAACCGCCCATATAGACGACAAATTGCTCGGTCACCGGTTTATCAAGGCCGTATTCCACACGGATGGTTTCCACCATATCTTCCGTGGCATTGGGGCCGGCAACAAGACGTGCAGGATCACCGGGGGCAATATTCGTGATGACAAAAGTGAGCGCTGCCACACCTATCATCGTGAATATCAGTGTCATTATTTTTCGTAAGGTAAATGATAACATGGCATTTCCCGGTTGACCGGCAACAAACAGTAAACTGTCGATACCGTCGCGCGCGTGTAGTAAAATTACACACGATCTTTAACTTAACATATTGTTTTTATTTATTTTCATGGTGAAGCATTCAGCCTGCCTCACCATGAAAATAAGACCGATGCGGCTGCAGCCGATGGGGACGGTCACAGCCTTTATGCATCAGCTTTGACCGGTTTTATTGTTCTTTGATCCACAAAGGATAAAGGTCAACTTCACCGGTAAAATGCACAGGGCTAAACTTGAAGTCCTGCAAATAGCTCTGATGTGCCCAGCGACGATTTTGCAGCATACCAAACACTTCCGGCTGGTCTGCTACGATCTGGGTTTGCACTTCAGCATAAAGCTTGGCGCGTTCATCCCAGCTGGTGCTGGCGCGTGCCTGATCAATCTTCTTTGCCACATCCGGATTGTCATAGAATGACATCGCGTAATACTGACCCCAGCTATTTGGGTGATATTGATAGGCGACGGCATCCGGATCGGTGGAAATTGGTGTCGTGTAAACAGAGGTCATTGCCGGCGCTGTTTCTACCTTTGCACCATTGGCCACCATATTCGGCCATTGTTCCGGCTGGATCTCGACATTGATGTTGAGCTCTTTGAGGTTCTCCATCAAGACCAAACCAATGCGGCGGGCTTCTTCAAGACCGGCCACATGCACATAAGGCAGGGTGATGCCACCATCCGGATAGGCAGATTTTGCCAGATATTCTTTGGCCTTTGCCATGTCATGGCGCGGCATGCCTTCAACGGTGATATGGCCTTTCATAGCATCCGGCAGCGGGCTAGTTTCAAGCGAGGCATCGCCATTATAAATCTGCACCAGTGCATCATAATCCATCGCATAAGCAATGGCCTTACGCAGGTTAATATCGGCGGTTGGGCCTTTCTGCGTGTTGAACTTAATGCCGAAAGTGGTCATGCCTTTGTGGTTCTGAATAGTAATATTCGGAATACGCGCCACCTGAACATAATCGTCGGAGGTCAGACCTTCGGCAATATCCACTTCACCGCGCTGCAATGCTGCTTTTTGTGCGGCAGGTTCACGGATGATCTTGTAGATTACACCAGCAGGACGGTTTTCACCCTGCGGCCAGCCACGCCAGTAATCAGCGTTTGCCTTCAGTGAATAAAGAACATTCGGCTCCCAGCGATCCATCGTGAAGGGGCCGGAACCGGCTTCATTATCGGTCAGCCATTTCTGGCCGTAATCGCCATCCACTTCATTGGCTTTCACCTGATTTGGATTGACAATATACCACCATGGCAGGAAGGAAATGAATGGCGCATAAGGCGCATCAAGTTCAAATTTCACTGTATGGGCATCAACGACAGTGATGCCTTCCGGTTTCAGAAAATCTTTCAGCATCCATGCGATGCCCTTGTTGAGTTTTAAGCCGCGCTCGAATGAATAGCGCACAGCTTCCGCGTCAACCGGATCACCATTATGGAATTTTGCATTATCGGCGAGGTGGAATGTCCATGTTTTGCCGTCTTCACTGACATCCCAGCTTTTGGCAAGCCATGGTTTAATCTCCGCCGGGTCGCCTTCATATTTCAAAAGCGCGTCGTAGAAACCCTGCTGCACCATGCGGGTTGACCAGTCATAACGCACATGCGGATCAAGCACCGGAATAGCCTGTCGGCCGGCAAAAACGATGATGTTGCCATCTTCGGTACGTTCAAAAGCGCCTGCCGGTGTCAGCATAGCAGTAGAGGCTAAAAGCCCCGCAAAAACCGTAGATCGGATCAGTTTTCCTAACATCAGAACTCCCCTTTTATTCATGATTTTAAAAGCAACGAAACAGGCAATGCTCAGATCATCTGGCGGATGACACCGGAGACAATGCGGCGGGATAATAAAACAGGCGCTTTGCACGTTGTGCGGGCGCGTTCCAGCATTTCGCCGGAATAGCCCATGCAATGCATGATGACGAAACTGCAATCGCTGAGCTCGGCGGCTTTCTTTTCGATGTCGCCACCGGCATAGGGCGAGGCGGCAACCAGCTTGGTTTTGCCGGAGAAAATATGGCGCTCGTGGAAATCATCAATCTGGCGCTCAAGCGGCAGAATAACGCCCAACGTGCCGTCATCGGTGAGTGCGTTAACAGTTGCATCCACAATGCGCTGCGCTTCAACAACGAGGGTGTTTTTCAAAGGCGTGATATGCGTGCCGGTGCAAAGCAGCACAATCAGGTTGAAACCCTGATTGTCGATTGTTTGCAGGATCAGGTTAAGGCGCTCTTCGGTTAGTTTTTTGGATGTGACAATTTCATTGCCGCTTTTAAGGCGGGTGGCAAAAGAATGTTCGCCGTCCTGAGCATGAAGAGCGGTTAGTTCCGCATCATTCAAACCGTCCAGCACGCCAAATTCCTGACAAGTAACTTCTGTGTCTTTTAATCCGGCAGTAATATCGGCCATCATTTCCGGCACAATATCAATGCGTGGCGTTTGCCCGATTGTTACAAAAGCAATACGAAAAGCTTTCGCCATAATATCCTCACCCATTCACTGCCCATCCCTGAATAAGCAAGAGTAATGCGTGGGGAGATCATTTCTCTATAGGGTTATTCCCCTATATGGAGTTTTTTATGCAGAAAATTGCGCAGCGCAGTTTTTGAAAAAGAATCAGCGGCACGGCAAAATCAGCAGGAGCGACAGTAAAAGAGGTGGGTTTTAAGTGTGGCCGGATGTGATCACCAAGCGGATAAGCGCATTGGAAGAGGAGACTTCCATTTTGCTTAAAACATTGGAACGGTGGATTTCCACGGTCTTCGGGCTGATATCCAATTGGCGTGCAATTGCTTTATTGGAAAGCCCTTCGGCCACAAGTGACATAACCTGTCGTTCACGAGGGGTAAGGCGGGCAAGTTTTTCGGAAAATTCTGGCGTGACACCGGGCAGCACAATTGTCTGTGCTTGATAAAGCAAAAGCCTGATGGCACTGGAGACAATGCGGCGCGCCAAAATTACTGGCTTACCGCTGGCACGCGCTACAACTGCACGATCAGCCTCTGTATAAGCCACTGAATTTAAAACAATAATATCTGTTTCTGCCAGATCAATAAGCGCTGCTGCCAATTGGCTGCGATCATTGTCGCGGGCATGGCTTGCTACAATTTTATAATCAACCAGAGCCGGAATATCGAACTCCTGCAGCTGGCGCTCCAATGGCATGATAATGCCGACGGTTGAACCTTGTGCCGCCAGCGAAATAATCGCGGATTCTATGGCGCGCTGGGAATTAACGGTCGGGCAATTGCTGTCAAAATCGCGGAAAAGGCCGGTTGATAAAATCGCAACCAGATCATATTCACCGGGGCGGAATTCGGCGACGATCTTTGCCATTCTTTCACTGATTGCTGATTTGGAAAGCACAATATTGGAGCCGTCAGCAAGTCGTGTGACTATGCTGGCTTCATCATCCTTAACGGCAAATGCGGCAATTTCTGCGTCTGACAGATTGTCCAATGCACCGATTTCCAGTGTTTCCACCGGAACATCAAGGTTCTGCATCATCTCTTCTATCAGGTCTTCACGTGGCGATTGGCCAACGCTGACAAACATAATACGGCGCAGCATTTTCTCAGCCGGTTTATCGGAGCCGTTTTTAACGGATGGCACCAGATATTCTCCTCAAACTCCCGATTCCTTTACGGATCATCCTCGATTCTTGATCAATTCTACACCCTTATAGGGGCGGTTCCCTATAGGCACGCATTATCTTCGAAGGCTAGTGTTAAATATATTTTTCGGAGGGAAGCATGATCCGTGATTTTGACGAAACAGAAATTGATCCGCTGGCAACCGGCGCGTGGATCTTGGGAACTGGTGGCGGCGGCAGCCCTTATTTGGCACAGCTTAACCTCAAAAAACTTTATAAAGAGGGTAAGCGCTGCAAGCTGATTGATCCGGCGGCCCTTGATGATAATGATGCCGTGGCGGTTGTTTCCAAAATGGGTGCGCCTCTGGTTGGTCAGGAACGTCTGGTTGATCCGGCACATCTGGCACGCGCCATGCGTTTGATGGAAGATTATACCGGTCGCAAATTCCGCGCTGTGATGAGCGTTGAAATTGGTGGCGGTAACGCCTTGTCGCCTTTCTTGGCGGCAGCCCATCTTGATATTCCTGTGGTGGATGCCGATGCGATGGGACGCGCCTATCCGGAAGCACAGATGACCAGTTTTGCTATCGGTGATTTGTCGATGTATCCGCTGACATTGGTTGATTGCCGTGATAATGAAGCCATTGTTGCCAAAGCGGCATCATGGAAGTGGATGGAACGTATTTCGCGTAAAATCTGCACCGAAGTTGGCTCGACATCCGCAACCTGTAAGGCTCCGCGCACAGGCGGTGAAGTGAAAGACTGGGGTGTGCTTAACACTGTGACCAAGGCTGTGGCTTTGGGACGTGTTGTGGCAGACGCTCGTGCAAAACACGAAGATCCGGTGGCGGCAGTGCTTGCGCATGAAGGCGGCAAGATGCTGTTTAAGGGCAAGGTTTGCGATGTGGATCGCACCACCACCGGTGGTTTCTTGCGCGGTTCAGCCAAAATCGAAGGTCTGGATAATGACAAAGACTCCATCTTTGAATTGAGCTTCCAGAATGAATGGGCGGTTGCCTTCCGTGACAATCAGCCAATCGCAATGACACCGGATTTGATTTGCCTGCTCGACACTGTTTCGGGTGAAGCAATCGGCACAGAAACAGTGCGTTATGGCCAGCGCGTTACAGCCATTGCGCTGCCTGCACCTGATGTTTTATGCACGCCTAAGGGCTTGGAACATGTAGGCCCGCGTGCATTTGGCTATGACATTGACTTTAAATCGGTATTTGGATCATGAAGCGTATAGGTATTGACGTTGGCGGCACCAATACGGATGCTGTTCTCATCGATGGTGATAAAGTTATCTCCACCATCAAATTTCCAACCACTGCAGATGTGATGCATGGTGTGGTCAATGCGATCAATAAAGTGATGGCAGACCAGCCGACAGATGCAAAACCTGTTGATGCCGTGATGATCGGCACCACGCATTTTACCAATGCGGTTGTTGAACGCAGCCGTTTGGAGCGCGTTGCTGCCATTCGTATCGCCATGCCTGCCGGTGCTTCTTTGCCGCCGATGGTCGACTGGCCAGAAGAACTGCGCGATGAAGTTAATCCTTTATCCTTCATGGTTGAAGGTGGTCATGAATATGATGGCCGTCCGCTCGTGCCGTTGGATAAAAATGCCATTCGCGAGGCTGCGAAAAAAATCCGCGATGCGGGTATTACATCGGTTGGTATTACGGCACTTTTCTCACCTTTAACCACAGAATGTGAAGATGAAGCTGCGGAAATCGTCCGCTCTATCATTCCTGATGTGCGCGTTACCTGCTCCAACACGCTTGGCCGCATCGGCCTTCTGGAACGTGAAAACGTGACATTGCTGAATGCAGCTTTGCAAGGCCTTGGCCAGCGCACGGTTGACTCATTTGGCAAAGCGTTGGTCGAAGCCGGTATTTCGGCACCATTTTATCTGACCCAGAATGACGGCACCGTTGTTTTGGCGGAAGTGGCCGCGGCCAATCCGGTTTATAGCTTTGCGTCCGGCCCGACCAACTCCATGCGTGGCGCGGCATTCCTCACCGGCTTGAAAGAAGCCATGGTGATTGATGTGGGCGGTACGACGTCCGATGTTGGCTGCCTGATTAACGGTTTCCCGCGTGAAGCCAATAATGTGGTGGAAGTTGGCGGTGTGCGCACACTTTTCCGTATGCCGGATTTGCTGCCGTTTGCTTTGGGCGGCGGCACTATCATTAATACGGAAACCGGACAGGTGGGCCCGCGCAGTGTTGGTTATCGTATCACTGAAAAAGCCTTGGTCTTTGGTGGTGATGTGCTGACTGCTACCGATATCGCTGTTGCTGCGGGTCTGGTGGAAATTGGTGATCGTGACCGCGTCAAGCATCTTGATCAGAGTTTTGTTCAAACGACATTGAAGCGTATCAACACGATGGTTGAAGACAATGTCGACCGCATGAAAACCTCTGCTGAAAATGTCAATGTGATTGCCGTTGGTGGTGGTGCATTCCTGATCCCTGAAAAGATCAAGGGTGTGAGTGAAGTGCTGAATGTTGAGCATGCAGGCATTGCCAATGCGCTTGGCGCGGCGATGGCGCAGGTTTCCGGCGAAGTGGATCAGGTTTTCTCTGGCCTTAGCCGTGAGGAAGCGCTGGCTGCCGCAGAAAAAATGGCGCGTGATCGTGCGATTGAAGCAGGGGCTGCACCCGACAGCATCGATCTGCTGGATACGGAAGACATTCCGATTGCTTATTTGCCGGGTGATGCCCGTCGCGTACGCGTTAAAGTGGTTGGCAATATTACATTGTAAGAAGCCGAAATTAAAAAGCCCCCGTTTGGTGCGGGGGCTTTTTGTTTAAGCTGGAAATTGTGTTGCCAAAAACTGGCCTGCTTCTTCAGCAAGTTTAATCATGCCGGCTAGGGGATACTGGTTATCCATTTGGCGCAAATCGCGAATATGCTGGATGGCTGTTGCAACATCTTGAAATTGATCGCGATGGCGCCAGAAAAGATATATCGCCAATACGGTGAGTGAGCGAGAGCGACCGCCGCGACAATGCACCAGCACATTGCCATATTTATGCGTCGGATAATGCGGTTTGCCGGGGCTTTCCTGATTTAAAATACCATCAAGGGCAAAAACAGCGGCCAGCAGATGGGTGAGCGAATTACCGTGACCATCAATCAAGCCCACTTGTGTGCGGCGGATATGGGTGCCGTCGGCCAGCTGTAATGGTGTCAGATAAACATTGACCGCCACATTCATAGTCGAGGTGATATTTTCTTGTAAAAGCAGCGCAGCATCATTGGCAGTCACCTGATTGCCGATATAAAGCGTTGCATTCTGCGCACCTGTTTTTTCAAAAACCGGCACGATCATGGAGAAATTATCTTCTTCTTTTTCGCTCATTCCGGCGGGCGGCAATAAAGTAACAGGCATTTTCAACTCATTTCGTCTGTGGACATCAAGTATCATTCAGGCAGCGTCAATTCTTGCTCACAGCATAGACGCTCGCCTAAAATTGTGAACAGGTTTTCTGCTTTTTTAGGATCTACAAAAGCAGGCAAAACAAACCGTGCGCGGGTTTGATCGGCAATGGCAATCACATCACGCTGGCGCGGATGAACATTCCAAGCAAACCATTGTGCTGTGCCGTTTGTCAGCATGGTTTTGGCTGGTGTATTATCCGGCACATGGCCGGTGAAAATGAAATTGCCGTTCGCGCCAAACTCCGCCAACAGCTCCGCCGAATGGCCGCTTTCGGCATTGGCTTCAGTGGTGATGATAATATCAGTGGTGCTGAAAGCGCTGTTATAATCCTGCTGCTGCAAAAGCGCTTTGAGTACCGGTTTTTGTGTCACGTCATAAAGCGTTTCATTTTCCAGCAATTGTTCGATTTCGGCGTAAATGCTTTTGCCAAGACGCGGGATATGACCACGGGCTAAAAAGGCCAGCGCCATTTCAGGCCCGCGTCCATGGGATGGCACACAAAGGACGGCACCGTCTTCGCAAGCATCATAAATTTTGCTGAACTGATCTTCTAAAGCCTCATCACGATCACCATAAGATGCATCGGTCAGCAATGTGTCGGCAACAGGTGGCATGTCAAAGGGAAGAAGATTGGATTCAACACTCCAATCCCCTGTATAGGTGACGCCACCATGATCGCTAAAATGCACCCAGATGCCACCGGGGGAATGGCCGCAGCGTCCGGTTTGTGCTGTCAGACCTTCAATCAGACACGCGCCTTGATCGGGTAGAAAGCGACGATCCGCTTCTGCTACCGGTGCATCGCCTAAAAAGCTCCATGTGGTGCGGGTTGCATAGACCGGCGGATTGCCGATTTGCGGACGTAAATGTAAAGCAGCGGCGTGATCCATATGGGCATGGGATAGTACGATACAATCTACATCACCAACATGGGCTAAATCTGGGTAGATGCCCGGTTCGGGTCCTTCACCTAAATCCAGCATGATGCGTTTGCCATCCATTTCAAGCACGAAACAGGCAGGCATTTTGCCGCTAAGGCCGCTGACATTGATTAGTTTTGCCATGGAAGCGCACCTTTTGGCAGTTTATGCGAGAAGAGAGAAATGAACGCCATCAGCAGGAAGATGATCATGACGATCAGGCAACCAACCGCTGCGGCCAAAGCTGATGAGCCGCCTTCTTCCAGGAATACAATCATCGGGCCGATGGTGCGGGTTGAAGAAGAAACCAGCAGGATAGAAACCTGAATTTCATTGAGCGCACTCATGAAAACCAGAATGCCGCCTGCCATCAATGCCGGTGCCACTAAGGGCGCGATAATGGTGCGCATACGGGTAAGAAAACCAGCGCCAGCCACCCGCGCGGCTTCATCCATTGAGCGGTCAACCTGTGCAAATCCGCTTAATGCAGGGCGCAGGCAAAGCGCCAGAAAGTTGGAAATATAGGCGGCGAAAATAATCCAGACCGAACCATAAATGCTGACATTGAGGATTGGGATGGGTTTGAGGAAAAACAGGATCATCGCGACACCCAGAATGATGCCGGGCAAGGCATAGGTCAGTTCGCTTGCGACTTGCAAAAGCCGTGACAGCAAGCCTTTTTGCCAGCTGAGGAAATAGGCCAAAAACAGGGACAAGGCCATAATGATGACAGAAGAGGCGAGGGTCAGATTGAAACTGGTAATGAAAGCATTACGGATGGCTTCTTGTGCAAAGAGCGCCTGACGGTAATTTTCAAAGGTAAGGTTGGTGAAATTTAATTCCTGTCCGACACCGCGCACCAGGGATGATGCGATAAGCGCAGAAATCGGCAGCACCAAAGTGATGAGATGAAAAGCCCAGGCACTGATTTCAACCGGATATTTCCATTTGCCCAGATCCCAAACCATGTTTTGCCCAAGGCCGGACACACGCACATCACTGCGATTGGCAAGCCAGCTGTTTAAAATCAGGCATAGGCTGGCAATAATGGTGAGAAAGAGTGCAAGCACAGCCATTTCCGATAAGGCTGTCGGGCCATAGGAGTTTAATCTTTGATAGATAATGGTAATCAGCGTTGGAAATCTGGCCGGAATACCAAGCATTGCCTGAATACCGAAATTGCCGATGGCCGAAACAAAGGCCAGAGCTGCACCTGCCAGCAAACCGGTGCGTGATAATGGCAGCACGACACTGAGCATAGTCGCCCAAGGTTTTGCACCTGATGCACGTGCAGCCTCCAGCAAATCTGCCGGAATACGGCGCAAGGTGGCGCGCAATGTCAAATAAACCAATGGTGCATTATAAAGACCAAGCAGAATGATAATGCCGGTTGATGAATAAAGCGGATGTTTGGTGCCACCGCTAAAGGTAAAAGGCAGATAAGATAAAAGCGGGCTGGTAGGGGAGAGTGCCTGCACCCAAGCCAATGCTGTCACTTGTGGCGGGATCATCAATGGCAGCACAAAGGCAAAAATCCACGCCTGCTTCCAACGCATCTTAGTGAAAATCGTTAGGAAACCCGCAGCAGAACCAATGATCAAGGCCAACAGGGTCGAGAAAATTGAAATATAAAGCGTATTGAGTGTGGCGGTGAAAATTTGTTTTTTCGCCAATACACTATAAACCCAGCTCAGACTGAGTTTGCCTTCCGGCATCAGTGCTGTCATGGCAAGACGAGCAACCGGTGCGATGGAAAGGCTCGCAATCAGCAGGGTCAACAGAGCGAGAATAACCCACTCGGTTCTGAAAGAGAGCGTCGCTAAGCGACGCTCCAGATTTAAAGACAAATATTTCACGTAAACTGCTTATCCGCCGAAGATTTCAGTGAAAGTTTCACGGGTCTGTTTGTCGGAAGCAACGGCTTCATCGCTGTCCATTGGCAGAAGTTTAATGTCTTCCAAACGCGGGAAGCCTTCCGGTGATGGCAGCGATTTGTCGATCGACATATTGCCCTGCTTGATCACCAGTTCCTGACCCTGCTTGGAAAGCACGAAGTCAACAAACTTCTTGGCAGCATCGGCGTTTTTAGTGTTCTTCATGATCGCTACAGGCTCGGTGATGAAGCTCACACCTTCTGTCGGGAAAATGATGTCGAGTGGCGAGCCGCTTGCCTTGGCGCGGATAACATCAGCATCAGCGATGATGCCGTATTTTGCCATGCCGTTGGCAACGGCCTTCAAGGCCGGACCATTGCCGCCTTCAGGGTGAATGTCGAGCTTGGCGAGGCCTTTGTAGAAATCCCAGCCGATCGTATCGACATTTTTAACCGCATGCAGATGGTTGAGTGCAGCACCTGAATAAAGCGGGCTTGGCACGGCAATCTGACCGGTATTTTTTTCGTCCAAAAGCTGGTTCCAAGAGGTCACGGCTTCGGCATTTTTGGTGTTGTAAGCAATCGCAGTGGTGATCACTTTGGTACCAAAGAAGGTCATGTCTTTGTCGTAAGTTGCTTTGTCGAAATCACCGACAGGTGCTTCCGGGTAAGCAAGCAAACGATCATCTTTTTTCAGGGCACCAAGATTGATGGTGTCAGCGACAAGCAGCAGATCCGGCTTGATAGCACCGGCTTCGATTTCAGCCTGCAAAATATTCATCAGCTGGCTGGTGCCGTTGCGCATCCATTCCACTTTGATGTCAGGATATTGTGCCTGAAACGCATCAACGGTCTGCTGAGCAATTTCAGGAGACTGCGATGTGTAAAGCTGCAATGTGGTTGCATTGGCAGCGGTTGAGATGAGAAGCGCGGCAGTAAGAGCAGTTATAAGACGCATGAGATCAGCCTTTTTGACTATAGGGTTTATGCTTGGGAGGCAGGGATAAGCCAGGCATCATCAATAAGCAGCGAGATGGTCTGACCGGTTTGAAGATCGGTTAGTTGATCGGCATAAAAGGCAAGCTTGACACCGGGAAAGCGGATGGCTTCCGCTTCCATGCGGTAATGGCTGCCGCGAAACACTTTGCGGGTGATTTTTACGCGGATATGGCCTTGGTTTTCCGGTGCTGGTTTGAGATTTTCCGGATGCATGGCAATCACGCCGGATGAGCGTGCTTGTTCATCTTTGTGGCAGCGCACTTCCACGTCAAAGCCTTCGATTTTGACGGTTGCTTTGCCATTATGAACCGCACTGACATGGCCGGTATTGAGTGTAAAACCATCGCCGATAAATTCGGCAACCATGGTGTTGCGCGGCTCGTTATAAAGCTCATGCGGTGTCGAAAACTGCATGATGGTGCCTTTATCCATCACCGCGACACGATCAGCGAGCGCCATGGCTTCAGCCTGATCATGGGTGATATAAAAAAGCGAAGCACCGGTGGAGCGATGGAATTTGGAAAACTCGTCTTCCATTGCGGAGCGTAAATTAACGTCCAGATTAGCCAGCGGCTCATCCAGCAAAACAAGATTGTTGCCCTGCGCCAGACAACGGGCAAGCGCTACACGCTGACGCTGACCGCCGGAAAGATCGGCAGGTTTGCGATGGGCATAAGAGAGCATCTCAACCGTTTTGAGCGCGGCATCAACGCGTTGTGTGCGTTCAGTTGTCGGAACTTTTCGCACTTTCAGGCTGTAGCCGACATTTTCAGCCACATTCATATGGGGCCAGAGCGCGTAATTTTGAAAGACAATGCCAAGATTACGATCTTCAGGGGCAACGAATTTTTTATCCGAGGTGACAACATTGCCATCAATATGAATAGTGCCGCTATCAGGTTGTTCAAAACCGGCAATCATCCGCAGCAAAGTTGTTTTACCGCAGCCGGACGGGCCAAGCACGGCAACAAATTCGCCATCACCAATGGCCAGACAAATATTGGAAAGTACCGGAGCACCGCCATAGGACTTGTGTAGGTTCTGGATTACGATCTCGGACATTCAGCTTGTCATTTCACCTGCATCAAAACATCAAGTCTGCACTCGTGTGCGACAGCGCCTTAATCGCGTATATTTATGACAAGCAGATAACGGTGACTGTGAATGGCAAAAATATTTAAATTTTACTGGCAAAAAACAGAAAAAATAATGTTAGAACGGTAAGTGAAACAGATGTATTCAGGGTGAGGCGATGAGCGATAAGATATTGATTTGGTTGCGCAATGATTTGCGCCTCAATGATAATCCCGCGCTTTTGGCTGCGATGAAATCCGGCACAGATGTGTGTGCAATTTTTATCCATGAAGTGGGTGAAGGTGCACGAAAAATGGGTTCTGCTTCGCGCTGGTGGTGTGAAAACAGTTTAAAAAACCTTCAAACTACCTTGGCCGCCCATAAGATTCCTCTAATGATTGAAGAGGGCAATGCGGCTGATATTTTAAATCACTATGCCAAGCAGCAAGGTTTTGACAAAATATATTGGAACCGGCGTTATCTGCCTTATGAGCGCGACTATGACGCGCGGATTAAAGCCGATTTTCAAAAAGCGGGCATTGAGGCCATATCTTTTCACGGCAATCTATTGCTAGAACCTTGGCAGGTCAGACCTGCGGGCGAAAATCCTTATAAAGTTTTTGGCGCTTATGAACGTGCGGTGCGCAAAATACTCGGTACGACCGGTTTTGCTGAAACGGGGCGTGAAATTGAACTTTCGCTCTCATCATTGCCCAACCAAAGCAGAAGTGAAGATTTCTGGGCGCAGAAATTTGAACTTTTATGGGACATTGGCGAAGGGGCTGCACAGCAAAAACTGGATGATTTTTTAAACGACAATTTGCAAACCTATAAGCAGGATCGTGACCGGCCGGACAAGCAAGGCACATCGCTTTTATCACCGCATTTGCGTTTTGGCGAAATCAGCCCAAGGCAGATTTGGCAAAAAGCCGCTTTTATCAGCGATATGAATGATGCCTTGGCGGAAGGCGCACAAAAGCTGATGTCGGAATTATTATGGCGTGATTTCCATTATTATCAGGCGTTTTATTTGCCTGATATTGCCCGTTTCGATATGCGCGATACATTGCAAAATCTGCAATGGCAAAATGACGATGCGCTTATCAAGCGCTGGCAAAAGGGGCAAACAGGTTTCCCTATCATTGATGCAGGGATGCGTGAATTATGGGCAACCGGTTATATGCATAATCGTGTGCGTATGCTGGTGGCATCATTCCTGACCAAAAACCTGATGGTGGATTGGCGCATTGGCGAGGCATGGTTTTGGGACACATTGCTTGATGCTGACGCTGCCAGCAATCCGGGCAACTGGCAGTGGGTGGCAGGCTGTGGTTTTGATGCAGCGCCTTATTTTCGGGTGTTCAATCCGGTTTTGCAAGGCCAGCGTTTTGATGCGCAAGGGCACTATGTGCGCCAATGGGTGCCGGAACTGGCTTCTATGCCTGATCGCTGGATCCATCAGCCATCAGATGCACCGCAAGCAGTTTTGGCTGAGGCAGGTGTGGTGTTAGGGCAAACCTATCCGCTGGCTATGGTCAATTTGAAAGCCACACAAGCCGCCTTCAAACAAGCAATGAAGAAGGATTTTGATCAGCCGGATTTATTTTAATCCGGCTGATCCGATTTCATTAATTGCCGACAAATTCAAATTTATCGACATCCACCAAGCCCATATCGGTGATTTTCAGATGCGGAATGACCGGAAGGGCGATGAAGGCCAGTTGCAGGAATGGTTCGTCCAGTGTGGAGCCGATGTCAAAAGCGGCCTGACGAAGTTTGCGCAGATCCTCACGCACCACCTCATGCGGCTCCATGCTCATCAAGCCTGCCACCGGCAATGGAATTTCTGCCAGCACACGGCCATCGCGGATGACAACAAAACCGCCTTCAATTTCGCCAAGACGATTAACCGCGGCAGCAATATCTTCATCATTGGTGCCCACCACACAAATATTGTGGCTGTCATGGCTGACAGTTGATGCAATCGCACCGGTTTTAAGGCCGAAGCCATTGATGAAGCCAGTAGCGATATTACCGTTTTTGCCGTGACGTTCGACCACGGCGATTTTTAAAACATCGCGTGTCAAGTCCGGCTCAACGCCATGAGGGCCGACAGTTAGGTCATATTCGATGCTTTTGGTGATGATTTTGCCCGGTATAATGCCGATAGCGCGGGTTTTGCCGCTATTGGAGGAAGAACGGAAATCAGCAGGTTTTACCAAAGGCGCACGAACACTGTTGCGCCCGACCGGCTCGATCTTTTTGCGTTTGGCAAAACCGTCTTCGCTGACCAGTTCACCACCTGCCAGCACCATATCGGCGTGACAACCTTCTAATGAATCGAGCACAACCAGATCAGCACGCAAACCCGGCGCGACAAGGCCGCGGTCATGCAGACGGAAGGCGCGCGCGGCAGAAATACTGGCGGCGCGATAAATAGCTAAAGGTTCCACGCCACCTTCAATGGCGGTGCGAATGATATGGTCGAGATGACCATGATCGGCAATATCAAGCGGATTGCGGTCATCGGTACAAATAGCGATGAAAGGCGAATTGCGTTCGGTAATCAGCGGCATTAAAGCTTGCAGATCGCGCGAAACCGAGCCTTCACGCACCAGCACATGCATGCCTTTGCGCAGTTTTTCCAGCGCTTCTTCATAAGAAGTGGCTTCATGCTCCGTGCGGATACCGGCGGCGATGTAGCCGTTTAAATCTTTGCCAAGGAGAAGCGGCGCATGGCCGTCAATATGACGTCCCTGAAAAGCGGTCAGTTTTGCCATACATTCAGGGTCTTTGTGCAAGACACCGGGAAAATTCATAAATTCTGCAAGGCCAATGACCTTTTCATGGTCGGCCAATGGCAGCAGGTCGTCAACGAGAAGCTCGGCACCTGCCGTTTCCATATGGGTGGAAGGTACGCAACTTGAAAGCTGCACGCGGATATCCATCAAGGTTTCGGCAACGCTGTCGAGGAAATAATGAATACCTTCAAGCCCCAGCACATTGGCGATTTCATGCGGATCACAAATGGCGGTGGTCACACCGCGCGGCAGCACGCAACGGTCAAATTCATGCGGTGTGATGAGGGAGGATTCAATATGCAGATGCGTATCGATAAAGCCGGGTACAACAATGCGACCACTAATATCAATTTCGCGCTTGCCGCTATAAGTGCCATAAGTGCCAACGATGCGATCACCGCAGATGGCAATATCACTTTCGACAATTTCGCCGGTCACAAGATTGAAGAATTTGCCGCCCTTCAGCACCAGATCAGCCTGTTCGCGACCGGTGCCCTGATCGATAATTTTTTCTAACATCTTGTTTCCTTCTTAGCGTCTGCGCGTGCCATTAGGGCGTAACGCTAACACGCAAATCTGGCAAGTGGGCAGATGTTTTAAAGTTCTTCAAAAATCTGTTCGAGTGTCAGGCTGATAGCGAGTAATTTATGATCGTGATTATGGCGAGCAAAAGCCATGAAACCTGCTGGTTTTGGTGTGCGGATCATCGGTAGTGTAATGGCGCAAAGGTCAAATTGATTGGCAATCTGGTTGTTGCGCAATAATAAAGCTTCCACATGATTATATGCGTCATTATCATCAATGAGATCGGCAATAGATGATGTAAAGATCGGGCATGTTGGTGTGGCCATCAGGTCATAACTACTTAAACGCTCATCCATCCGGCGCACAAGTTGTTGCCGCTCAAACAATAGTTGTTGGTAGGCTTCCTCAGAAATCAGGCTTCGTTTGCGCAATGTACGCGCTAAATCTGACCCTACGGGCGCATTATCATCCTGCAACCAATCATGATGGACATGACTGGCTTCAATGCCGGCAATTGAACCGATGCGGGTGATGCGTGCCATATCATCAAGAAGGTCATCAATTGTCAGCGCGATGATCTTCGCACCTTTGTCTTCCAAAAGCGCCAGAACTTTTTGGAAGCGGTTCAGAATATGCGCATCTGTAAGCGCAAATAAGTGGCCTTCCGGCACGCCGATAGTTAAATTTTGTAAAGGCTGTGCCTCAGGCAACAATGGCGCATTGCCAGCCATAATAGCATCAGTGAGAATGCAATCGGCAACGGATGTTGCTAAAGGGCCGATGGAATCCAAGCTTGGCGCCAGTGGAAAAACGCCTTCATGTGACATACGTTCAGCCGTTGGCTTGAAGCCGACGAGGCCGTTTAATGCGGCTGGTATGCGGATGCTGCCGCCGGTATCGGAGCCGATGGCAATTTCACTGGTGCCTTCTGCGACTGATACAGCAGCACCTGAGGATGAGCCACCAGGAATGCCTCCTTTGACAACGGCATTTTCCGGCACACCATAATGCGGATTGAAGCCAACAGCAGTGAAGGCAAATTCAGTCATGTGGGTTTTGCCGATGATGATGGCACCGGCTTGTCGCAAGCGCTCAACAATGACAGCATCTTTTGCAGCCGCAGGGCTGGTTTTGCGAATAACAGAACCTGCAAGGGTTGGCTCACCATGCACATCAAACAGGTCTTTGATGGAGATGATACGCCCGTCCAATGGGCTTAAACGCTCACCTTTATGGTGGCGGGCATCCGCTGCATGTGCGGCTTCTAATGCGCTGTCTCCATAGATGCGGCTAAAGACGCGTTCGCTATCGCGTCTTTGTGCAAGCCTGTGCAAGATTGCTGCTGTTTTGTCGGAAGCGCTTTTCATATCTTTCATGGCTAAACAATCGCGTGATCATCCGTATGCGGCTTTAGCGGCATATCATCATGGGGCGTGACTGTTTGGCGCTCGATCATACGATGCACAACCGGAGGCTTTTCTCCGCGATGCAGGGCTTTCAAACGTTCCCAAATTTCAGCATCCGCTTGTGTGCGGCGTTGGTTATGGCGCACATATTCCACCCATGTCGGCACATGGTAGCTTTCAGTCCATGTTTCCGGGTGTTCCAAATCGCGTAACAAGGCCCATTGCTGGGCACCATCGCGAATACGCACACGGCGTCTGTCGGCCATCAGACTTAAAAACTGGGTGACGTCGTCCTGATCGATTTTATAGTCGATCATAATCATAATCGGGCCGCTACGGGAACGGATGTCGAGTTTGAGTTCCGGCTCGTTGAAACGGTTGAGCGGATCAAGATTGAGAGCATCAAATTCCGGCAGTTTGAACATCAGGCCAACCGCAGCACCACCAATAAGCACAATGCCTGCGATAATGAGCGACAGGTCAACACCGTGAGATTCAGCGATAGAACCCCATATCCAGCTGCCTGTTGCCATGCCGCCGAATGTTGCGGTTTGATAAAGTGCCAAGGCACGGCCAACCACCCAGCGCGGGGTTGAAAGCTGCACAGTGACATTGAACAGCGACAGGGCAAGAACCCATGAAACACCGGCAGGCAAAAGCAGTAACCAGCTCAGCCAAAATTGGGTGCTGAGGCCTAAGCAAATGCAGCTTCCGGCAAACATTAAAAATGCTAGACGCACGATCCATTCATTGCTCATCACTTCGCGCAGGCGTGCGCTGAGCATCGCTCCACCAATTGCACCAAGGCCGAAAGCACCAAGCATCATGCCATAGGTAAATGCGTTACCGGCAACTAAGTCACGCGCGACAATCGGCAAAAGCGCCAGAATGGCAATGCCGGAAAGACCGAATAAAAAGCCGCGAAACATAACCTTTAAAAGATTTGGCGACATTGAAACATAACGAAGACCCGCGGCAATGGCACGGCCAAAGGATTCTCGCGGCAAGGTGTTTTGCGATTTTGGCGGCTGCCAACGCCATAGAGCAAGCAGCAAAGCAATATAGCTGAAAGCATTGATGATGAAGGCCATCGCCGCACCGGCAGCAGCAACAATTAAACCGCCAATGGCCGGGCCAACACTACGCATCAGGTTGAAACCCATACTGTTAAGCGCAACGGCGGCGGGCAAATCTTCGCGCGGAACAATATCGCCCATGGATGCCTGCCATGAAGGGTTATGCAGTGCGCCGCCACAACCGATCAGAAAGGTAAAGCTTAACAACAGCCATGGGGTCAGAAGATTAAAATAAGCAAAAACCGCGAGTGCTAAAGACACCATTAGCATCAAAGATTGCGCGGTAAGCATAATGCGGCGGCGGTCGTAATTATCGGCCAGCGCACCAGCTGCAAGAGAAAACACCATAACAGGCAAAGTGGTGGAAGCTTGAACCAAAGCAACCATATCTTGGGAGGTTGCGATGGTTGTCATCATCCAACCGGCACCCACCGCCTGAATAAGCCCGCCAAGATTGGAAACCAGCGTCGCAGACCAAAGGGCCCGGAAGGTTTTGTGCTGGAACGGAGCAAGGGGCGAAGCTCTTTGCGGCACGGCTGGTGCCTCCTCTTTCATGCGCGTTTTTACTAGGAATAGGTGAGTTTGCCACAGGCGGCAAGGCGCTTAAGACAATATGTGCGAAGACTGTTTTAAAAGGCACGCAACATGGTTTATTTTTAGTTAATTATGGGTGTTGTATTTATGCGCTATGCTTGCTACGTCCGAAGATGGAACAGGTTCTGCTTATAAAAAGCAGATGAAAAGGGAACACGGTGCGGATTCTCAATCTTGTGATTTGAAGAATCTTATTCCGTGGCTGCCCCCGCAACTGTAACCGGCGAGTGATCTTTCCTGAAATGCTAGAATTTTGGCATTTCAAACCACTGATGACGTTGAGCCATTGGGAAGGTGAAAGAGGCGCGAAGACCCGGAAGTCAGGAGACCTGCCTTTTCCGGTCACCCATGCACGGATACGGGGTGTGTCCATGCGCGGTCGTCCGTGGCGGTGACATTGAACAAATGTTGCCGTGCGTCCGGATGAAATTTTCCTGACAACCGGTTGGTTATTTCGAAAGGTCGGTTCGGCTTTTCACAAGCGTTGTTGGGGAACGTACATGTTTAGAAAAGTTGTTTTGCTCAGTGGTGTTGCTGTGAGCGCATTGGCTGTGTTTTCTGTGAGCGCTCAGGCACAAGGGACACTGAATGAAAATGGCGAGATTGTTTTAAAAACCATTACGGTGACAACGCCTTTGCGTCGTGCCAGTGCTTTGGAGCGCTCTACTTCCTCCGTAACGGTCATTGGCGAAAAAGACATTGAACAATCGGCAGCGCCCGATCTGCAATCATTGCTGAAAACCTATACTGGTGTGACCATGACCGCCAATGGCGGGCAAGGGGCAACTTCGGGTGTGTCTTTGCGCGGGTTTTCATCCAGCCAGACCCTTGTGCTGGTCAATGGTGTGCGTATGAGTTCGGCCACATCCGGTACACCAAATCTTTCCAGTATTCCATTGGCATCAATTGAGCGGATTGAAATCGCCAAAGGCGGGCATTCGGCACAATATGGTGCGGATGCGATGGGCGGTATTATTAATATCATCACCAAACAGGGTGGTGCATGTGAAAATGGCAAATCCTATTGCGGGTCATGGACAACGGGCGTGACTCATCCTTGGGGCGGCTTTGCTTCCGGAAATATTTCCGGCAAAGCGGAAAACGGCATTGAATATGGTTTGGGTGCCAGTATTCTTGGTACGCAAGGCTATGATTTTACTACAGCGCCAACAGAAAACGATCGTGACGGTTTTCTACAAGGAAGCGTCAATCTGTCTTTGGCCAAAGATGTCGAGTGGGGACGGGTTTATCTTGACGGGCTTTATACCCGTGGTCGCAATCATTATGATGGCTACAATACAACAGCGCCCGACTCTGCCGACACGCATAATTTCTCTGGCCGCTTTGGGACACGTATCGATCATAGCGATGATTGGTTCTCGACCATTGAGCTGACGAGCTCATTGGATAAAGCAAAACAATTCCGCGCTTCAGTCGATGGCGATACGTTTAAAACACAACGTTATGGTATTTTTGCTTCCACGCAAAAGGCATTCAATACCGATAAAACCCAGCAAATTATTGTTGCTGGTGGTGAGTTCTATCGTGAAAAAATTAATGGCAGCTCGGTTAGTGGTGATGCCTATGATGAAGCGCACCGCAATTTGAGCGCTCTTTTCGCTCAATATTCGATTGATTATGCTGGATTGTTGATTGATGCAGGTCTGCGTTATGACCACAATCAGCAATTTGGTGATAAGGTTACTTATAATATTGGTGCGAGTTATGAAGTCGTGCAGGATCTTATCTTGCGCAGCTCTTATGCGACGGGTTTCCGCGCTCCTACCTTTAATGATCTCTATTACCCATATTCCGGTAATCCTGATCTCAAGGCAGAAAAATCCGGTTCGTTTGAAATTGGTTTGAACTGGCAGGCCAGTCAGCAAACAAGCTTTGATTTAGCACTTTATCAAAATGATGTTAAAGATCAGATTGCATGGGCTCCAGATCCGGTTACGAATGTATGGCATCCGTTTAATATTCAAAAGGCGCGCATTCGTGGTGTAGAAGCAACTGTCGCGCATCAGTTTAATGATGAATGGGCTGTGAAAGCCAGTATAGATCTGCGGGATCCGATCAACAGAAGTGATGCAAATTACGGTAATTATCTGCCCAACCGTGACCGGTTTAAAGCTACAGGTGAGATTAGCTATCGCCCAGATGAGAAACTTGATCTGACTGCGCGCGTTCTTTACGGCTCGTCACGTTATTCAGATGAAGCGAATAAAAATAAACTTGATAGTTATATTACGGCGGATTTTGTTGCGCTCTATGCTTTTGATCAGCAGTCACAGATCAAGTTCTCTGTAGAGAATATCTTTGACAAACAATATGAAACAGCAAAAGGCTATCGTATGCCAGGCCGAACCATGAGCCTGGGCTTTACCCGTTCGTTTTAATTGATCGCAGACCTTCATCAAAGAGTGCAGAAAGACATCGTAATTTGCGCACTGTACTTTCATATATTGGCAAACTGACCGGTGCATCCCGTGCCGGTCATGAATTTTGCAAAAGCGCATCGCTGGTCGGTGCGTTTTTATTGGCTTTGTTTGGTAGCACTGCCCCTGCACAAAGCGCGCCAAAAGTTGCATCCATTAATGTGTGTACGGATCAGCTGGCAATGTTGCTGGCAGATAAAGAACAGCTAACCTCGATCTCATATTTGTCATTGGATCATAAAACCTCATATCTTTTTGAAAAAGCTGCCACTTATCCACTTAATCACGGGCGTGCGGAAGAAATATTTCTGCAAAAGCCCGATCTGGTTTTAGCGGGCAGTTTTACAGCGCGTGCGACGGTTGATTTGTTGCGCCGACTGGGTTTTCAGGTCGAAGAGTTTCGCCCTGCATCCACTTTCGATGATATTCGCGCCAATATTAAGCGCATTGGTGATCTGCTGGAACAGCCACAAAGAGCTGAGGCTCTGATTGCAGAGATTGATCAAGGCTTGGCTGAGGTTGATGTGAAAAAGCGTGCACGTACAATCGCGCTTTACTATGCCAATAATTATACGTCAGGACGTGGCAGTTTGATGGATACGGTGGTGCGTCATGCAGGATTTACCAATCTGGCCGACAAGTTATCGTTAAGCGGATATGGTCAGATGCCGCTTGAATTATTGGTGATGCATCAGCCTGATTATTTATTGATGGGCGAGCGTTATGAGGGTGCAGCTTTAGCTTATCAAAATTATGAACATCCTGCTTTGCAGGCCATTAAAAAACAGGCAGTTTCTGTAACTTTGCCTGATAGTCTGACCGTGTGCGGCGGGCCATTTACGGTGGAAGCAGTGAAAATTTTATCGGATATTGCACATGAGTGAAACACGGCGCTACCACTGGTTATGTGCAGGGCTGGCCATCTTGGTGGCTTTGCTTTTTATGCTGTCTTTGCTGATCGGCCCCGCAGCTCTCGGTGCTTATGATAGTCTTCATGCGCTGGTAACCGGACAAGGCGATGCCGTTGTGCTGGTGATGCGGGAAATCCGTTTGCCGCGTGCTATTTTAGGGCTTCTGGTTGGTGGTGCTCTGGGGTTATCGGGTGCCGTATTGCAAGGTTATTTACGCAATCCACTGGCAGAGCCGGGCTTACTTGGTGTCAGTGCGTCTGCATCGCTTGGCGCGGTGATTGCTATTTATACCGGTCTTTCGACACTCTTTCCGCTGGCGCTGCCATTGCTTGCTTTGACTGGCGCCTTTGCTTCCGTATTGATTGTGCAAACTTTGGCTGGCCGCCATGGTGGCACATTAACCGTTATTTTGGCAGGGGTTGCTTTGTCTTCGCTCGCGGCAGCCATGACATCGCTGGCACTTAATCTGTCACCCAATCCTTATGCGGCGATGGAAATTGTTTTCTGGTTGCTGGGTTCGTTGGCTGATCGTTCTATGTTACATGTGATGCTGGCCGCACCCTTTATTCTGGTTGGCGCGGTGATGTTGTTCTCGCTCGGGCGGGCACTGGATGCCCTGACCCTTGGCACAGAAACAGCCGTTAGTATGGGCGTTAATTTAAAACGCGTGCAAATTTTTGCCATTACCGGCACTGCGGCGGCGGTTGGTGCCGCAACAGCTATCTCCGGCGCTATTGGTTTTGTTGGTTTGATCGTGCCGCATATTTTGCGCCCGCTTGTTGGGGCGCAACCATCTCGCTTGTTGCCAGTCAGTGCGCTGGGTGGTGCGGCAGTGCTTTTAATGGCTGATATTGCGGTGCGGATCATTGCGCCATCGCGTGATTTGAAATTAGGGGTTTTAACGGCTTTGGTGGGTGCGCCGTTTTTCCTCTGGCTGGTTCTGCGCTACAGAAGGAAAATGCTGTGACCCTGAACGTACGCGACTTATCCGTTTCTCTGCGTGGCGAAAACATTTTAAACCAGATCAGTTTTGAAGCGCAGTCAGGTGAATTTATCGGTCTGATTGGCCCCAACGGTGCAGGGAAAACCACGCTTTTACGGGCGATCATGAACTTCATCGCTTATCGTGGTGAGGTGATGATCGACGATGTGCCGACCGTTAAAATGACACATCATGAGCGGGCAAAATGGCTTTCTTATCTGCCGCAAGAACGTGATGTAGCATGGCCTGTTTCGGTGGAAACAATTGTTGGTCTTGGCCGTCAGATGCAGCGTTCGGCTTTTGCTTCGTTAAGCGAGATTGATCATGATGTGATCGCTAAAGCCATGGTGCAGATGGATGTGGCTAAATTTGCCAAGAAATCGGTGCAGGAATTGTCTGGCGGTGAAAAAGCCCGTGTCTTGATTGCACGTTTATTGGCGCAAGGATCACCACTGATCTTGGCGGATGAACCGGTTTCCGGCCTTGATCCGGCGCATCAGTTGAGCCTGATGCAATGTTTTGCTGATCTGGCTCAGACGGGCAAAACGGTCATTGCTTCTTTGCACGATCTGTCATTATCTGCGCATCGCTGCACGCGGCTGATCATGCTGGAAAAAGGACGCATTATTGCTGACGGCACACCGCAAGTGGTGCTGACAGCGGAGAATTTGCGCAATGTTTATAAAATTGAGGCTGATATCAGCCATAAAGGCGGTCGGATTTACATCCAGCCGGAAACCGTCGTTCAGAGTTAATTAAAACGGGCGCCAGCTAATGCCGCGCCCGTTTTGATTATTTTTGCTGAATGCTGCTCATATAAGCCAGAATAGCATCGATTTGTTCTGGTGATGCTTCAAATTCCGGCATGTCCGGATGGCCGGCATAAATGCCTTCGGCAAATGCTTCTGCCAAGGCGTCAATCGGATAACGCTTGGAAAGCGTGCGGAAAGGAGGTGCATCCTTATGGGTGCTCTTGTCATCTGTGCCGATTGCGTGACAACCGGAACAGTTTGTTTCAACGATTTTTTTGCCGTAATCGATCTGCTCATCAGCATATGCCGCAGAAGCGAGGCTGATAAGAGCAGAAAAAACAGAAGTGGTCACAAGTGTTTTGATCATGGCGTTTATGTGTAAAACCTTTTGCTTAACAAGGTGTTTACTTGTCGTCGTCGATGTTTTCATCATCTTCATAGTCGTCATCATCGGATTCAATGATTTCCCAGATGAAGTTGTGCAGGCGCTCTTCAATTTTTGAGCGTGAGGCACCGGAGGCTTCCATTGTCCGTTTGATTTTTAAATATTCTGCCTTGTCGTCCGGCGAGAGATATTTGGAGGCAGCTTCAAGAGCTGAAAGTTTAGTGGACATGAACGTCATCCAATATAAGTGCTTAGAATAAATTTAAGCTGATACAGCACAAATATCTCTAAGGAAGCAATCCATATAAATGGCGCACCATACTTTTAAGCACTTACCGCCCTTGCGAGAGATAAAACTGACGCGCACGAGCGCGCGAAAGCTTGCCCGATGATGTATATTCCAATGTCTTGAGCGGTATCAGCTGAATTTTGGTTGAAATCCCTTCACTGGCATTAATCGCTGCTTTAATACGAGCAATCAACTCATCGCTTGCGTTTTGGTCGGTAAGGACACTTTCAACCAGAATGATAACGGTTTCCTGACCATTTTCATTGGCCGAAAAACATGCAACACGGGCATTGCTTAAGCCTTCGAGGCGGTTGACAGTATTTTCAATATCTTGCGGCCAGATATTACGACCATTAATGGCAATCATATCCTTATATCGACCGGTAATAACAATCTCTCCCGCGCACAGATAACCCATGTCGCCAGTATCGAGATAATCGCCTGAATCCGCCTCACTATTACAATAGCCTGACAACAGGCTTGGCCCCGCAATGTAAATATGGCCGATATGTCGCTCTGCTTTTGGTGTGCCATTTGCATCACCAACAAAGAGCTTGTGATTTTGTAAGGCATGACCGCAGATCGTCAAAGTAAGGCTGGTGACGGGATTTTGATCCGGCACAGCAATCTGATCTTTTTCCAAGGCATCTTTGTTGATCTGGTCGGTTTTAATGCCATGGCGATAGGCAACGAGCAGGGTGGATTCAGCCATGCCATAACTGGGCGTAAAACTCTGGCTGTTGAAACCTGTTGGTGCGAATGTCTGGCTGAATAATTCCAATTGATCAGCATGGATCATATCGCCGCCAATACCGGCGACTTTAATTTTTGAGAGATCAAACTGGTTTTCTTGTTGTTTGAAGCGGGATGCGGCAAGCTTGTAGCCAAATACCGGCGCATAAGTGATGCTGCATTGGTTTTGTGCTATTAATTGCAGCCATAAAAGCGGCCTGCGGGCAAAGCTTGTCGGTGAGATATAATCAACCGTTGTTTGCGCAAAAAGCGGCGCGATGGAAAAACCGACAAGCCCCATATCATGATAAAGCGGCAACCATGAAAAGGCGCGATCTTCCGGCGAAATGCGGATACATTCACGCAAAATAGCGCGGGCATTATGCGAGATCGCGTGTTGCGAAATCATGATGCCTTTTGGCTCACTGGTGGAGCCGGATGAAAACTGGATATAGGCTTGCTCATTAGCGCCTAATGGTTCAGCGTCTTGGTGCTCTTTCAGGCTCTCTATTTCTGAAAAACATAGGCTTTGCACAGGTGAAACTGTAGCAAATTCTGCTTTTAATGCGTCCAAAGCATCAGGCAGGCATAAAAGTCTGGCATCGGCTGCTTTGAGCAAGCCTGCAATGCGGGTGATATAGGCTGATTTTCCGCCTAAATAGATCGTAAGGGGGAGCGGGCAGGCAATCAGCCCTGCATATTGGCAGCCATAAAAAAGGGTAAAAAATTCCGCACATGTATCGGCGATGATCGCGACACGGTCACCGCGTTTTAAGCCAAGTCCGTTGAGTTTTCGGCCTGCACATCGTGCCCTTTCACGCAAGTTCTGATATGAAGCAGTCTGTTGCAATATGCCTTTTGAATCATAAAAACAAAGGCCGGTTGTGCCTTGAGCTGCATAATCTAGGGCTTGCACAATGGTATCGAAATCACCGACACGCTGTGCAAGTTGTGTGCTGGAAAATGGAATTTCAGGTGTCGCGGCCATGGTCTATTTCAATCTTCAGCATCTGTTTGTGCGGCAGTTTCTGCTTGCGCGATGAAGCTATCCAGTCGTTTTTGGGTTTCGCGTGTGATGTTTTTATAGCTGTCACTGCCCAGCACCAAACGTAAAACGGGCTTGGGCATTGTGCTTGTTTCAATAATGCGAGTGGCAACTTTTTCTGCGTCGCCGATCATTGGAAAACGTCCCATAGCCAGCAGACGGAAATAAGCGCCGACTGCACTCTTACGATAATCTTCAATCGCAATATCGGTGACATGTGCATGTTCGTCAAAGCCGGTTTTGATGCGCCCGGGTTCAATCAGGGTGACTGCAATATTAAGTGCCTGTACCTCTTTAGCCAAAGCATCAAAAAAGCCTTCTGCGCCCCATTTGCTGGCGTGATAAATACTGGCAGAAGGATAGGTAATATGGCCGCCCTCACTGGAAATATGCATGATGTGGCCATGTTTTTGGTGGCGTAAAAACGGCAATGCTGCTTTGGCAATAAAAATGGGTGCGAGCAGATTAGCTTCAATATGAGCGGTAATATCTGCCTCGCTCAATTCTTCGGCAGCACCCACCAATGCGTAGCCCGCAGCGCTTAAAATCACATCAATTCTGCCCGCTGCGTTAAAGGCCGCCTGAATGGTAGACGCAATTTTCTCTGTCTGGTTCAGATCAAGCTCAATGATAATGAGCTGATCGGCATATTGGTTTTTAAGCGATTGAAGCTTTTGCGGGCTTCGGACAAGCGCCACAACTTTGCTGCCTTGCTTCAGCAATTGCTGTGTAACGGCGAGGCCTATGCCGCTGCTTGCACCTGTGATTGCCCATGTTTTTGCAATTGTTGCTGTCATGTTAAAGCGCACTCACCCGAACCGGCTGGCCACCAAGGCGCAGCATTTGCGACTTCCAAAGATAGGCGGGTGGCTCATCTGAGGTAAGCTCAAACCGTGCTTTGGTGAGAAATACACTTAAGAAGGTAATCAGTTCGAGAAGGGCAAAATGCTTGCCACCGCAAACGCGTGGGCCAATACTGAAAGCCATGGTGTTGCCGTCAGAAATATGTGCGCGATCACCGGTTAAATCAATTTTCCACGGATCCGTGCGTAAGCGTTTGTCATGCTGAATACCGATGAAGGAAACCATCACATTTTGTCCGGCCGGAATGGGCGTTGCATTGATATGATCATCTGCAATCGCATAACGGGCAACAATTGGTGTGGGTGGATAGAGCCGCAATGTTTCCGAGATAAAGCGCGCTAAAGGGGTAAGTGAAGAAAGTGCCTTCCAGCTTTGTTCGTTCGCTTTCCAAAACTGTTGCGCAATTTCTCGTAGTTCTTCCTGCATGGCCGGATAAAGTGCGAGTAAATAACAAGCCCAGCTCATGGTGGCGGCAGATGTCTCGGCGCCTGCTGCCATAAAAGTCATCATTTCATGCTCGAGAACGACACGGTCGGTTTGACGTTGATCGGCTGCAAGCAGGTCTTTTAGGAGTGGTGACCGGATCACGTCCGGACGGCGGAAAAAACCGAGTTGGTGCAAAATTTTACGGCGCAACTCCGGCAGTTGCATGAGCCGCTCACGGTAGAGATCAGTGGTTTTTCCCTGTGGCACAAAGGAATAATCTGAACCAGCTTCCATAAATTCGGCGAGTACGCCCAAATCAATATCTGTATCATCGAGCTTGATGTCGAAGAAATTTTCGACCAGCACTTTGGCAGTCATGGCGCGCATGGTGCCGTCGTCAATATATGTGCTTTTTTCACTTTGTTTAATGAGGGTTTCAACGGCTTCAAGCGCGTAGGACTGCGCAAGTTGAAAGGTGCGCTCGCGGTCAAAACGGCTGAAATAGCTTTGCGTCAGTTCACGCCTGATCGCCCATGGATGGCCGTCTTCCGAAAAACGGGAGGGGCCAAAAACAAGCCGGAACCAAGCCATGTTTTTACGATAATTGGCAGCATTGAGACGCAGAATATGGTCAGCTTCTTCGTGGCGCTGAATGATAAGCACATCCACACCGTTGAAATTGGTGACAACATTCTCGCCGTTTTTATCATGTGCAAGCTGATACAGCTGCTCACATATGGTGGAGGACAGGCTCATTGACATTCTTTTTGCAAAAGTGCAGCCATATCCTGCACGGTTTGCATATCAAGCAAGGCAATCGGATCTGCCTCATGGCCAATGAATTTTTCAGTTTCAAGAACGATCAATTCAAAAGCCAGACTATCAACATCACTTAAAGAACTGATGCTGGCATCATCAGCAATGCTTTCTGCCGGAATAAACAGACAGCCTGCCAAGATGTCTTTGGTGGCTTGCAGATAATCGGTGGTTTTATCAGTCATCTGTTTTTGTCTCACGGGTTGGAAGAGCATGGACTTGGGTGCGCGGATTTTTAAATGAGGCGAAAATCAACAGGTCTACCCGTTTGCCGTTGGGGGCGAGGCATTCATCTTTCAAATGGGCTTCCAGCACAAATCGTGTATTGTTTTTAAAGTTGAACAACATTGCATAATTGCGTGCCAGAATACGGGCGGTGAATTTTTCAATGTCACGCTCGGCGTAAAAATAATCAAGAATAGCATCAATGGTTGCCCATAAGGTGCGTTTACCGCGCTCTGACGTGTCGCCGATGCCGGTTGTAAGGCTTCCGGTTTTATGGGTTCTGTTGACGTCAATCGTATAGAAGCCGATTAAACGGTCATCGCTGCGGTTGAAGATGCCGAGAATGAAATGCAGGTAATTATCAAAGCCGGCAATGAAGGCGCGAAGCTGCGAAAGATTAAAATCAACTTTGCTAAGATTAAGCCCGCGCAGCATGTCTGCACGGTTAAGCCAGCCGAGAAGCTCTTCGCTGGCATCAGTGTCTTTGAGACTTCGCACAATATAATCGCCGCTTTCAATGTAAACGGGGCTGTGCGAAGGTTTGAGTTTAGCTTGCCCCTCATCAAGGTTTGGTAGCGGAACAATGATCGGTTTGATGGCGGTTTTAACGACAGTCATCTTTATGCCTGCCTTTGATTTTGTGATTTGTTGAGGTGTTGATACCAATGCGCATGCGACATTAAAATGAGGCTTGCGGCATCGAGCCAACCTTTTTTAAACCATGCATGGACAGTGTTCGCTGGTAAATCGCGGTAAGCTTTTTCATTTAACATATAGAAGCGTAGAGTCTTGTCCTGACCGTTTTCTGAATGCGTATATTCAAGCTGGCTGACACTCAAAACGCCGGCTTCCTTCAAAGCATTGGCAAAGATTTCTGCTTGTTTCTGGCTGGTATAATGTTGCACGGCGGTGTTGATGATAAGCTGCAACATCTCTGTTGGCTGACCGTCAGCGCTAAAAAGCGCAATCGCATCTGTATGTGTGGTGCATGGCACCATGCGTTGACAATTGGGGTCGAACACAAGTGCAGCTGCATTCTGATCAGATAGTTTTTGCAATGAAAATGGATATAGCCGATGAAGAACCGGTTGATACATCAACTGATTTGCAGGGCTGATACCGGTAATGACTACAGGGGTTATTGTCTCATTGCCAAGAAAGAAAACAGGGTGACTGCGGACAGCCTCAGCGAGTTCAAATAAAGCGATTGGCGCAAAGGAAGAACTAGGTATTTCGGCAGGTTTTTTTACTTGCAGAAGACCATAATGTTTATGCGCTTCTGCACAGAGAGGAATGGACGAATTCAGTATTGACTGGTCAGGATGATGGTCCATTCGTCTCTTATTCCTTCATTTAATTCTATTATTGTAAGAATAATATGGTTAATTTTCCGGCGAAAGATTAGATCGACTTCTTTTTGTTAAGCATTTTATATCATTCAATTTTTTTGAAATAAATCAATAGAAGAAATCAAGTTATGAGCGTTTATTTTGATAGTAAACAATCGTGAAGGCAAAAAATATGAGGTGTGAGGGATTCCTTTTTTAAAAGTTAGATGTAATTTGATTCTATATTTCCACTGATTTGTCTATGGAGCGGGGAGCCTTTAGCGATGCATAATGGGGAACAGTTTTTTAATACTAAGGGTCTGTCCGTCATAAGGCGCGGAAGAAGGTATTTGCTGGCATCAGCTGGACTTGCTTTGATTTCACTCAGTCATGTTTCATCGGTTCAGGCAAATGAGTGGACGGGTGCGGTTAGTAATGATTTTTTTGATCCGAGAAATTGGAGTGATGGCCAAGGGCCGCAAGGAAACAACTCTGTCGTTAATTTTGGCAAGCCTGTTGGCGTGTCTGATGCTAATAATGGAGGTCACGATCTCGAGCTGATTGATCAGGTTGGCGTAGTCGCTGGTGCAGATGCGGATGTTACAATCCATTTTATACCCGAGCATGACAATTGGCGGGAGGTTGGTGTCGGAATTGGCGATAATACTGTTATTGGCAAAGCGGGCGGTAAGGGTAAGCTAAATATTGTTTTTGATGAAATCGCTCTTTCTCGTGTGGATGTTGAAACATTAACCGTTGGTGATGGCCAAGGCAGTAATGGTGAGTTTAATATTATTGGCACTGGCAAGGATGCAGGCCAATTACCACCGGAAGGGCCGGTATATATTTCTGAAGGTGCCCATGTTGAGCCAGCATTTTTACTGAGTATCTATGATATGGCCATTGGTAAAAATGGCGGCACCGGCGTTGTCAATGTGCAGGGCAGTATACTGGGCTTTGAAAATCGCGACAATATTACAATCGGCCAGGGTGCCGGCAGTCATGGTACGGTGAATGTGCTGTCAGGTGGTAAGTTTACCGATGGTACTGTGTGGACAGATGAAGATAGTACGAAGCTGATAGTTGGAACCGGTGGTGGTACTGGTGTCTTTAATGTCGTTGGCAGCGGCTCTGCGAACAGAGGTGATGCACCATTGGCAACTCTGGCTAATGGTTTAACACTAGGTAATGATGCGGGAACAGGCATTGTAAACGTGTTGGGCGGCGGTAAAGTTCACAGCTATGTGAATAGTAGGGTCTTGTCTTGGGGGGAGGATCCTACTGATCCGGCGACTGACTGGAGCGATTATTATACCAAACTTGGAATAAATGGCGGGACAGGTGAGATAAACGTTTCTGGTAAAGGCTCTGTTTGGTATCAGTCAGGTATTACTCTTCAGGATTTGTTTCGTAACATTGATGAGAATGGTCAGGAAATTCCGGATTGGAAACCTGGTAATCTTAGTGATGATTATGAGGATATTGATACCCTTTCAGCTAACCTTTACGTTGGCGAAAGCGGTCATGGTGCACTCAATATTGCTGACGATGGTGTCGTCAGAATTGGTACCGCAACGTTCCGTTATTCTGAACCGCGGGTGAATGATGAGTATGTTTTTGCTTACGCCTTACAAGACCACAAAGCTGATGGTTCGTTGGTATTAGCAAAAGAGGCTGGCGGTGCCGGCACCTTAAACATCGGCGGTAAAGAAGGCGCAGCTGCTACTACGGCCGGCCGATTGATGGCCAAAGATATTGTCTTTGGCGAAGGTACCGGGTTGGTACGTTTTAATCACACCAATACAGACTATGTTTTCGATAAATTTGACGCCAAATTTATGGATGGTCCGTCACGTGCTCAAACCTTGCAATTGAAGGGCAAAGGTACGATTGAGGCGATAAGCGGCCGTACGATTTTTGAAGAAGATCAACTGGAATTTACCGGTAATATAAATATCAAGAATGTTGGTATTTTACAGATCAATAAGGATATATCAGGGGCTGATGTAAAACTTACCGGTGGTATGCTTGAAGGCGTTGGAACTGTTGGGAATGTTGAAAATAGGGGCATCATTGCACCTGGTAAAGCATTTGGTAATAGTGAAGCTTCAATCGGTACGCTGACTGTTAAAGGCAATTATACCGGCAATGGTGGCGGAGTTTTGATCGATGCCGTGTTGGGTGATGACACTTCCAAAGCTGATCGATTAATTATCACTGGCAATACATCAGGCAACTCTACTGTTGCCGTTCGCAACATTGGCGGAAAAGGTGCTGATACAGTAGAAGGTATCAAAATCATCCAAGTGGATGGTCAGTCTGATGGTGAGTTTAAACTGATCGGCAATTATACCCGTCGATCAGTGGGCGTTGTTGTTGCTGGTGCCCATACATATAAATTACATCAAGGCAGTGTTTCAGAGCCGACCAATGGTCATTGGTATCTGCGTTCAGAAACAGAGGATGAAGGTTATCAGGCTGGTATTCCGGTTTATGAAGCCTATCCGCAATTCTTGCTTGGTTTGAATAATCTGCCAACCATGCAGCAACGTGTGGGTAATCGCTACTGGAAAAATGCCGGTAATATGGTGATTGCACAGGGCGCGGATGCGGTTGAAGCTTATGCGCCAGCCCGAGAGGCGGGAAGCTTGACGCAGACCAATGGTGTCTGGGGTCGCATTGAAGGCGCTCACACCAAGATGGAACCGAATACCTCAACGACTGATGCCGATTATGACTTTAATGCCTACAAAATGCAGGCTGGCCTTGATGGCATGGTTTATGAAAATGAACAGGGCAAGCTGATTGCTGGTGGTACTGTTCATTATACCCATGGCCTTGCCAGTATCTGGTCACCTTATGACGCCGATCTTGGTCGTGGCCGTATTAAAACCGATGGCTATGGCTTTGGTGCTACGCTGACATGGGCTGGCGATGACGGCTTCTATGTCGATAATCAGGCACAATTGACATGGTATCGCAGTGATTTGAGCTATGCAGGTGGCAAGTCAGAGCTAAAAGACGGCAAAAATAATGGCTTTGGCTATGCTCTGTCGTCGGAAGTTGGCAAACGCTTTACACTCGATCAACATTGGTCATTAACGCCACAGGCACAGTTGCAATATTCGAATGTTGATTTCAGCGACTTTACCGATGTTTTTGGTGCTGATGTTTCGCGTAAAAAAGGCGATAGTTTGCGTGCTCGTTTGGGCTTGAGTGTTGATTATCAAAACTCGTGGCAGAATGCGCAAGGTATGACCGATCGCAGCTCTGTCTATGGGATTGTTAATCTCTATAATGAATTCCTGAGTGGCACGAAGGTTCGTGTTTCGACAGAAGACTTCATCAATAAGAGCGAACGCTTCTGGGGTGGCATTGGCTTTGGTGGTTCTTACAATTGGGATGATGACAAATATTCGATCTATGGCGAAGGATCGGTCAATACCAGCTTCAAGAACTTCGGCGACAGTTATAACTACCAGGGTACACTTGGTGTGAGAGTGAAGTGGTAGGTTTTAAAACCCGAATTTAGACAGAGTTGAAAGCGGGGCTTTATCAAAAGCCCCGCTTTTTACGTATCCGGTTCTGTTGCCAGCAATTCGGTGCATAATTGATGTGCAATATCTGAAATATCGGGGTTAGTGAGCAGCCAGTAGCCTTTATTGCTGGTCAAGGTAATTTCGCAAGCTGGCACAAGCTGCCCACGTTTGAGGGCACCATCTATCAGGCCTGCCCAACCAAGTGCTACACCTTGATTGGCAACGGCTGCCTCCAGCACAAGGTTATAAGTATTGAAGACCAGACCGGCATGGTCATCGTCAATCTCTTGATGGATCTCGTCGAGCCAGCTTTCCCATGTATACCAACGGTTCCCCTGTAATGTATCCAGATGCAGAAGAGGTGCGCGGCTTAAGCCTTTGCCATGCGGAAAAGGGCCATGCTGGCGCAGAAATTCGCGTGAACATACGGGCGTGACAGCCTCGGTAATAAAGGGAACCGCATTGGCCGGGAAATCTTCACGCCCACCAAATAAAATTGCAATATCGGCTTCTTTGTAATTGTTTACCTGCAACATGGAGGAGGCCGTAATGCGGACATCCACGCTTGGATGTTGAGGGCGGAATTTTGCCACGCGCGGCATCAGCCAAAAGGCTGCAAATCCATAATCTGTTGCAATACGTAAACCCGGTGTGCGCTGCCGTCGTTTGATCTGCTGAAGTGCTTCGTCAATGCCGTCCAGTCCTTGACGAACAGCGCTATAAAGTATGTTGCCTTCCGGCAAAATTTCCACGCCGCGCGCTCGTCTGGCAAAGAGTGCAACGCCTAAACGCTCTTCAAGCCGTTTTATTTGATAGCTGACAGCAGGCTGCGTCATGCCAAGTTCGCGCGCAGCAAGGGTCAGATTTTCTAACCGTCCGACAGCTTCAAAAACACTCAGACTGCCAAGATCCCAAGATGGAGAAGCCATAAATAACCTTTATTTCTATCATAAAAAATCAATGTCTTTTCCCTTATCCTTAAAGATGTTTTCTTTAAAGGCAGAAAGCAAGTCATAACCAAATTTGATTTTGCGTAATCTTTTGAGTGTAAGCCAGACAGGGGAATATGAATGCGCTATCTCAAACTGACAGCACTAGCATTGGCAGGGTTCACAGGCTTGACCGGTGTGGCCGCTGCAGCAGAACCTGCGGCATGTGAAACAATCCGTTTATCGGATCCGGGCTGGACAGACATCACCTCAACAAACTCGGTTGCGAGTGTCTTGCTTGACGGGCTTGGCTATAAAGCTGATGTTAAAACCATGTCTGTGCCGATCGGCTATGAAGCCCTGAAAACCGGCAATATTGACGTATTTTTGGGCAATTGGATGCCTGCACAGCAGAAATTCCGTGATGATCTCGACAGTTCAAAAGCTGCCGAAATTCTGGTTAAAAATCTGGAAGGCGCTAAATTTACGCTAGCCGTTCCTGATTATGTCGCGCAGGAAGGCATCAAAGATTTTGCTGACTTAAATGCCCATGCGGATAAATTCAGTAAAGAAATTTACGGCATTGAACCGGGCGCACCGGCTAATCAAAACATCGAAAAAATTCTTGCCAATAAAGATTTGAAGCTGGACGGCTGGAAGCTTGTTGAATCAAGTGAACAGGCGATGCTGGCTCAGGTTGAACGCAAGAATAAAAACAAGCAGTGGGTTGTTTTTCTGGCGTGGGCACCGCACCCGATGAACAACAAGCTGAATATTGAATATCTTACCGGTGGCGATGATTATTTCGGCCCTAATTATGGTGGAGCAGAAGTTTATACGCTGTCGCGTACCGGTTGGGCAGAACAATGCCCTAATGCGGCCAATTTTTTCAAACAGCTGACTTTCACAGTTGATATGGAAAATGAGTTGATGGATAAAATCCTCAATGACGGCACGGAAGGCAAAGCGGCCGCTAAAACATGGCTGAAAGCACATCCGGATGTTCTCGATAAATGGCTTGATGGCGTTACCACTTTTAAAGGTGAGCCAGGTGCGGCAGCGGTAAAGGCTAAACTCGGCCTTTAAACTGTGCTATAGAACTTTGTAACAGGCGGGCATTTCTGATGTCCGCCGTTTTACATTATACTTACTCGTTACTGATGGTTTTAGCTCGATGAAAAAGCCGAATATTCTTGTTTTGATGGTGGATCAGCTCAACGGCACATTCTTTCCGGATGGTCCTGCGGATTTCTTGTATGCGCCGCATTTGCGCAAGCTTGCTGAACGCTCTGTGCGTTTTGCCAATTGTTATACGGCAAGCCCGCTTTGTGCGCCGGCACGCGCTTCATTTATGTCGGGGCAATTGCCATCACGCACAGGCGTTTATGATAATGCCGCGGAGTTCTCGTCAGAAATTCCGACCTATGCACATCATTTGCGTAATGCTGGTTATCAGACCGCTTTGTCGGGCAAGATGCATTTTGTCGGTCCTGATCAGCTGCACGGTTTTGAGCAGCGCTTGACCACCGATATTTATCCGGCAGATTTTGGCTGGACACCGGATTATCGAAAGCCTGGTGAGCGCATTGATTGGTGGTATCATAATCTGGGCTCAATTACCGGCGCAGGAACGGCTGAAATTACCAACCAGCTCGAATATGATGATGAAGTGGCATATCAGGCAGAAGCCAAGCTTTATGATCTGGCACGCGGACATGATGAGCGCCCGTGGTGCTTGACGGTGAGCTTTACCCATCCGCATGACCCTTATGTGGCGCGCAAACGGTTTTATGATCTTTATACGGATATTCCGCAGCTTGATCCGAAAATTGAACCATTAAAACCGGAAGATATTGATCCGCATAGCGAGCGTTTGCATCGCGCTTGCAAGGCCGAAGATTATGCTTTGAGCGCAGAGCAGATCAGAGCAGCTCGACAGGCTTATTTTGCCAATATTTCCTATGTGGATGAGAAAATCGGCAATCTGCTTGATGTGCTTGAGCGCTGTGACATGAGCGAAAATACATTGATTGTATTTACATCAGATCATGGCGATATGCTGGGTGAACGCGGTTTGTGGTTCAAAATGAACTTTTTTGAAGGTTCTGCGCGTGTGCCACTGATGATCGCGGCTCCGCAGCTCAAAGCAGTATTGGTTGAGGAGGCCGTCTCTACCTTGGACGTGCTGCCGACACTGTCGGATCTGGCGGGTATTGATCTTCACGGCATTATGCCTTGGACAGATGGCATGTCGCTTGTGCCTGTTGCCAAGGGTGAGGCTCAACGTGGCGTGGTGCCGATGGAATATGCGGCTGAAGGTACAATCGCGCCTATGGTTTCATTGCGTGAGGGGGATTGGAAACTGAACCTTTGCCGTGCTGATCCACCACAATTGTTTAATTTGCACAATGATCCGGATGAGTTGGATAATCTGGCAGGCCAAGCCGATTATCAGGAGGATTTGGCAAGTCTGATGAAACTTGCAGAAGAGCGCTGGAATCTCGAGCTTTATGACGCACAAGTGCGTGCCAGTCAGGCACGCCGTCATGTAGTTTATCCGGCATTGCGTAATGGGGCTTATTATCCTTGGGATTATCAGCCGCTGCAAAAAGCATCCGAGCGCTATATGCGCAATCATATGGACTTAAACGTGCTGGAAGAAAATCAGCGCTTCCCGCGCTGATTGTTTATAGTGGCTCAGGCTTCGTGACAAAACTCTAGTTACGAAGCCTGTAGCTTTTCTTATGCTTGTTTATGTCTGTTCTGCCAGAGCTTTTTCGCAATTGTGTGACAGGTGTTGAAAGACTCGCTTGGTTTTAAGGTCATCAATCCCAATGCCGCAGTGGCGGTGATGACTGTCTCCAACCTGTCATCGATCGCAGTACCTTGCCAGATAGCATACCAATATTCAAAAGAGTCCATCGCTATGCGTGGATGAATGGTGGGCTCTTCCAGTGCTGGAATGTGAATATCCGCACTTTCTGCTTCTGTTAGATTTAATATAACGGTGTCTCTAAACGGGAAAAATTCAGCCACATCTCTGTTGCCGCTTAGAATATTCAATTTACGTAGTGGATTTTTATGAAGAGCGGATTTTTTTTGTCTGTTGAGCATCAGGTTGATCGTATCACGATGGAGTTCGCGATAGGCGGGGCGAGAGACACCCAACAGGCTGGAATGCGCTTGCAGCGGGTTGATCAGATGTACACAGTCACCAACCGGTGAACGTGTGGCAAAAAGCGGATAGAGAGCATTCAGCGCCGCCAAATGCGGCGCAAAGGCGGGAAGCGGTAAATAAACAATGTTGCTGCTGCTCAGATGCTCACTTGCTTGGCGAATATTGAGTGCGATTGGTATATGCAATGCGCGTGCCGCTTTTTCAATTTTACCACTTGTATCTCCGGTTCCGTTATTACCATGCAGAGCGATTTTATAGCCTGCTTGTGCAAGCAATTTGGCTGCTTGCATAAACCATGGTGCACGTTGTGAATTGGGTGAGAGATAGGCTGGCCAATCAAGATCGGCACGCTGAATATTGGGATCATTTAAACCGTAATGATGACGGATGGCATAAATCATACCTGCAAGTTCTTGTGCAGACGTGCCACGATAATGGATCAGACTTAAGAAGCTGCCGAGCTGAATTGGGTCAATTTTCTCTTCTAAAATAAGAGAAAATGCCTCCTCCGCCTCTTCAATGGATAAGGGGCGGCTATTGCCGCTGCCACGGCCGATAATGCCAAGAAAACGTGAAAACCGGATGACGGGATCATTATGATGTGTAAGGTCAACCAGTTGCTGTGCCAGCTGTTGAGGGGATGGTTGACCATCCAGCAGGGGTTTCCTGAGTGATAATGGCGGCGCTGTTAAAAGCGCCTGAGAGCGCCATGCATCACAAGCAATAGTGTTGTCTTGTTTGTGCTCCGGTTTTAGGAGGTTTTCGGCTTCCGCGGAAAGCGCGCGTAAACGCAGGCGCAGAGCTTCGGCTTTCGGTGTCGGCAGCATGCGGCGGCCTGAACGAATGAAGATCGGATCATCAAAAGCTTCACGGATTTGCGTAAGCATACGGCTCATTGCAGGTGCGCTTAAACCCATTTGAGCTGCTGCTTTTTGGACACTCCCTTCCACGAGTAATGTGTCCAGTGCAACCAGTAATCTCAGCTGCCCGAGGTGTGAGGAGGGCAAAGTGCTGTTGTTATTGTCTTCACCCACAGTGCTAATCCTTTGCAAGTGAAACAGTTTTCAAATTCTTGAGGTATGTACGCGGATACTGAATAGTCAATTGCAAAAAGCTGATGTTGAAATAAGTTTGAATCATGGCAATTGACCTCTGCATGCGCTCCCAATTAAGAGGAGTTAATAACTCATATTTATGACAGAGAGCAATTGAAATGACCAGAGTGGGACATAAAACTGCAACGACGCCTGCTTCGCAATTATTGAATCCGATGAAGTTGCGCCATTTTTCGTGGCTTGCCTGCGGGACAATTTTGGCCGGTACTTTGTTGTCTCTATCTGTTACCGCACAAGCGCAGACAGCTAAAAAGAAGCCTGCACTGACGGAAGAAGAAATTGCTCAGTCGTTGTCAAGCGGTAGCGGTATCCTGCTGGATCAGATCGTTGTGACTGCAACCGGCTTTGAGCAGAATGTGAAAGATGCTCCTGCCAGCATCACGGTTGTGCCGCAGGACGAAATTAAAAAAGGTTCATTCCGTAACCTGACCGATGCTCTGGCGAGTGTGCAGGGGGTGAGTGTTACTGGTGGTGCGAATAGCCAAGATATTATGATGCGCGGTTTGCCGGGCGCATATACACTAATTTTGGTGGACGGTAAGCGTCAGAGCACAAGAGATGCTCGCACGAATAGTAATATTTCTGGTCTTGAACAGAGCTTTGTTCCGCCAGCTTCAGCGATTGAACGTATTGAAGTTGTGCGTGGACCAATGTCGTCGCTTTATGGTTCTGATGCGATGGGTGGTGTTATTAATATCATCACGAAGAAAGTTGCCGATGAATGGCATGGTGAAGTGACTGTTGATGGTACTTTACAAAAATCAGACTATGGTAATAGTGGTCAGGTTTCATTTTACGCGAGTGGTCCTTTGGTAAAGGAAGTTGCCGGTCTTCAATTGTGGGGACGTGGTATGAAGCGTAATGAAGACAAGTTTATTGACGGGGTTCATGAACAGCGTGACGGTGACTTGAGTGGTAAACTGACCCTTACACCAAATGAAGATCATGATATTATTTTTGAAGGTGGTGTAACGCGTGCGCGTCGTGAAGCCAATCCGGATTATACCCAAGCAGCAGGCACACATAAGAGCTATAACTACAATGATCGTAAACATTGGTCTGTAACTCATGTCGGTCGTTGGGGGCCAACAACCTCTGAGTTCTCTTTCCAGCAAGAGTGGGCAAAGCGTACAAGTTGGGGCTGGGATGATAAGAAGCTAGCCATAACTGAGAGTACAAGAATTCCAGAAATCCGTAACTCTGTTTTAGACGGAAAGTTTACAACCCCCTTTGAATTTTATGGTCAGCACACACTTGTTACAGGTGGTCAATATTTTGATGCTCACCTGACGGATCAAAATCCAGGGTATAAAAATATTCTTGGCAAAGAGGTGAATGAGACTTTTAACATTCGTCAGTGGGCATTATTTGCGGAAGATGAATGGTGGATCACTCCTGATTTCTCGCTGACTGGTGGTTTGCGTATGGATGATCATGAAGTCTACGGTTCTCATTTATCTCCACGAGCCTATGCTGTTTGGCACGCGACCGAACAAGTAACCCTGAAAGGCGGTATTTCTACAGGTTTTAAAGCTCCTGATATTCGCACAATTGCACCAGGCTATGCTTATACGACTGGTGGCGGTGGCTGTAGCTATGAGGGCAAAACTTGTGGTGTCATCATTGGCGATGAAAGCCTGAAGGCTGAAAAGAGCACGAGCTATGAATTTAGCGCTCTTTGGGACAATCAGGATGGACTGCAGCTTGGTGCAACTTATTTCTATACTGATTTTAAGGACAAAATCAGTAATAGAATGGAAACTGACAGTAATGGTAATCCACTTTTTTGGGATAAAGACCCTAATTATCGTTTGTGGAAAAATTATAATATCGACAATGCCGTTATGCAGGGTGTTGAACTGACTGCAAACTGGGAAGTTACCGATGATATTCGTATGCGTGCGAGCTATACCTATACCCATTCACGTCAGAAAGGTGGCGATTTTGATGGGCTGCCTTTGACACGTACACCAGAGCATATGGCTAATATTCGTGCGGACTGGACAACACCTGTAGAAGGTCTCTCTGCATGGACTGCAGCTAATTATCACGGTTCTGAAATTAATGCAGGCGCACGTGTAGGTACGAATGGTAAGCCATATTCAAATGGGAAAAATGGTAAGCCAAATGCTTATAAGTATAATGCTTATATGACTTTTGATATTGGCGCGACTTACGACTTTAGCGAACATGTGACGCTCAATGCAGCTGTTTATAATATGTTTGACAAGAAGGTTGGTGTTGATGATTTCAATACATCTGTTGATGGTCGTCGTCTTTGGGTTGGAATGACATCTAAATTCTGATTGTCGTTCATTGAAGCATGAAAAAGCCCTTGGCAGTCTCTGCCAAGGGCTTTTTTTATTGGACTATCAAACTTAATATACGAGTTCGGTATATGTATGATCTATTGCGATAGTGTTTTTTGGTTTAGTAGATTGAATTGGTGCTGAGCGTTTACGTAATGAAGTTTCCCATAATTCCGGTTTTTCAAACACATCCATTTCAAGAAAAAAGAAACCGTGCGCCAATAAATAGCGTGACAGTGAACCAAGCGAATTAAGTATTAAGTCTCTGTCTTTGGCCAAGATGACGCGAGCCGTCGGCATATGTCCGCGTTTTTTAGGCCTTAAAACAACCGGAAAAATCTCACCATCGCGTTCAATCGTTAAAACATGGCACCCCAGATCAATATGATCTTCCAGTATTTTTGTGGTCTCAGCAGAAAATGAACTTGTTTTTTTCGGGTTGAACTTACGAATTTTCGCCATTCTAAATGGTCGGATAGCACTGGCTACCAATGGTATGACCAGTAAACCGATTGCTGAGTTTACAAAGCCTAAATGCTGATTGATTTTGCGCATTGAGGCGGACGCAGTGACATCGACATAGTCGATATCTTTTTCCGTCATAACTTTGCGCAAAAATAATGAAGCCATCCATGTAAACTTGGGCTTAATATAAAAAGCAGCAAAATTGACTGTATTAATGGGTTCTTGCTCATAAATGGAGCGCGTGAAGGGCAGGGCCAAGGTAATACCGATATCGCCATCATTGTTGGAGGCGATATAACCAATTTGGGAATGTCCAAATTGGTTCGCATAATGGAACATTTTCAATAAACGCTTTTTCATATGCTCTTTCGAGATGCTGCCAAAGCCTTCTTGTAGTAACTCTGTCGCCTGATCCAGCTCGTCCATTTCAATTGCGCGTATTTTCATATTTCAGACCTATGACGATAGAAAAAGCAGGTGTTAGTTCTTGCGGGAGGCCAGAAAATTTTCCAGCGCTTGCAGGCTGTCGATATGATTGATGTCGAAATCTTCATCAGCCAGATCAATATTAAAATCTGTTTCTAACTGGGTCAGAATTTGCACTGCTGCCAGTGAATCGAGCATGCCGGATGAAAAGAGCGCCTGATCATCAGTAACATTATGGATGTTATAAGTTGCCAGAACGCCGAGAATGTATGTTTTGATTTGTTGAAATTCTGATGCAGACATAGATATTTTACTCATTTTTTTAGAAGATTGATTAGTGAATTATAGTTGTTCAAGCAGTTGTTTGCGGTCAATTTTACCGTTGATATTGACCGGCAGTGTGTCCCGGAGATGAACAGTTTCCGGCACCATATAGCGGGGTAAACTGTCAAGTAGAGCTGTTTTGATAGTCTCTTCTGTCAAGCCGCTTGTGCAGAAGGCCACCAGCCCCTGTGCAGAATTTTCAATGATCGGCCATGCAACCACGGCGACCATTTCGCTTTGGGCTGCTTTTCTTAAATGCGCCTCAACTTCTTCCAGTTCGACGCGATTGCCTTTGAGCTTGATCTGATTGTCGGTGCGACCAAGATGATGAAAAACACCATTTTCATCACGCATGCCTAAGTCGCCGGTCAGATACCAGCGTTGACCGTCAATATCACGGAAGCGATCGGTTTGACTGCTATTGGCGTAGTTGAAGTAGCCCTCAGCTAGCTGGGGGCCACTTAGTGCAATTTCACCTGCTTGGCCGGAACCCAATATTTGCTGGTTTTCGTCAAAAATCTCAACCTGCATCGTGCTGTATGGCGTGCCAATGGCGATAATATCACGCCCCTCAGTCACAACCGGCGTGGCTTCTACGCGCTGACGCAGGCAAATAACCGTACCTTCTGTCGGGCCATAAATATTGTCAATAATGCCATTGGGAGCGGCTTGCGCCCAAGCTTCAACCGTGGCGAGCGGCAATGGTTCACCGCAGAAGATTGAGAGCCGCAGGGTTGGCAGGCTATCTACCTTCAATGCGCCGCTTTTGCGCATCATGGCTGCAAGGGTAGGCACTGACATCCAAACGGTAATGGAACGCTCGCGGATAAAGCGGCTTGGTGCCAGCATTTCAAGTGCTGAGAAGATATGCAACGATGCGCCTGCATCGACACATAAAAACAAATTATGCACACTGAGATCAAAAGTAACATCACATGTTTCAGCCATGTGGTCTTCTGGCGTGAGTGCTGTCCATGATCGGCTTTGATCTAAATAGCTTTTGAGCGAACCGGCTGAAATCATTACACCTTTTGGCATGCCTGTGGTGCCGGAGGTGAAGAGAATATAAGCTAAATCTTTTGAGCCAACTTGCGCAGGCGCGATGAGATTTTCAGCCTTTACATCGGCAAATGCAACGAGCAACTGGCTGTCGCGCGCTGCATTTAAATTTTGAGTGCTGACGGAAACAATTAGATCGGGAGCGGCCTTTAAAACATCTGGCGTTAACAGGCTTAAACCTTGCTTGTCGACAATCAGAACATCCAGATCCAATGCTTCGAGCAATTGGATGATACGCTGTTCCGGCCATTTTAAATTAAGTGGAACATAGGTGGCTCCGGCGTAACCGGCTGCCAGAATTCCGATATAGGCTTCAGGGCTTTTGGTGCCGAGAATGCCCACTTTCTTTGGCTTTTTGTGCTCTGTCATAAAGCTTGCCAAGTCGACAACAAGCTTGTGCATTTCGCCGTAAGTCAGATGTGTTGACCGGTCAGAATAGAATAAATTGCTGCTATTCTTTTGAGTTGTCTCAAGGAAATTGAGCGTAATGTTATAATTATCTGACATATTCCGTCGCAATCTTCAGAAAATGGGCTGTATGACAGCTCTATCTATCACAATTATTTGATTTCTATTCCTTAAACGAATAATTTTTATTTCCAACAAGATTATCCCAAAGCACCGCGCTTCGCCCTTATTTATGGAGCTGTCGCTTTGATCCTATCTTTAAATGTAATAATTTTATAAAAATGCCATTGTCTGTTGGTTTAAACAGACAATGGCAAATAATGGTCATATAACAGCTTTTATGTCTTACTGCGCGTTGGTCATGCGCATTGGTTCAAGCAATTCTGCTGCCAATGCCGGATCCAGGCCTTCCGCAATTGCTGCTTCTTTAACGCTGACACCGTCATTGAGTGCTGATTTTGCAATGCGGATCGCTGCATCATAGCCCATTACCGGCACCAGAGCGGTGGCCAAGGTGGTGCAGGTTTCAGCCATGGTGCGGCAAGCCTCAACATTGGCTTCGATACCGTCAACGCATTTTTCAACCAGATTGCGCGACGCATTGGAAAGCAGCTGAATCGACGTCAGAATATTGTAAGCAATCAAAGGCTCAAAAGCGTTCAGCTGATACTGGCCAGCTTCGGCAGCCATGGTAACCGCCACATCAAGGCCGATAACCTGAAAGCAAACCTGATTGACGGATTCCGGAATAACCGGATTAACTTTACCTGGCATAATGGATGAGCCAGGCTGCTGTGCAGGCAGCTTGATTTCGCCAATGCCGCCGCGTGGGCCGCTCGACATCAGGCGCAGATCATTGCTGACTTTAGAAAGTTTTGATGCAATGCGCTTCAAAACGCTGGAATAGCTGATGAATGCGCCCATATCCCAGCTGGCTGCAATCATGTCTTTGGCCGGTGTCATTTCAACGCCGCTGAATTGACGCAAATGTTCAAAGGACACATCAATATAGGCTTGTGAGGCGTTAATGCAGGTGCCGATGGCCGTGCCGCCGAGATTAACTTCGGTGAGCTGTTTCATGGCATCTTTCAGACGAAGGATGTCATCTTTGAAAATTGTGGCGAATGCGTTGAATTCCTGCCCCAAGGTCATTGGAACAGCATCCTGCAATTGGGTTCTGCCAAGCTTGACGTGGTTTTTGAATTCGGCCGCTTTTTTCTCAAAAGAGGCAATCAGAATATCAAGCGCATTGAGCAAGTCCTGACTGCTCAGGATCATCGAAAGCTTCACCGATGTCGGATACATGTCATTGGTGGATTGCGAACGGTTGATGTCTTCATTCGGATGAATGACGTCATAAGAACCGTGCGGCAGGCCAAGATGTTCAAGTGCGCGGTTGGCGATCACTTCATTGGCGTTCATATTGGTGGATGTGCCGGCACCGCCCTGAAAAACATCAACGACAAAATCATCGTTCAATGCACCGCTGATTACATCATCACAGGCAAGGCAAATTGCATCATATTGCTGCTTGGTGAGGCTGCCCTCGGCATAGTTACCGGCCGCGGCTGCTTTTTTGACAATACCAAAAGCTTTAACGAGGCTTGGAAACTGGCCAATGCTCACACCGGAAATCGGAAAATTCTCCAACGCTCGAACCGTCTGAATCCCATAGCGTAAGTGTAACGGAATATCCATTTCACCGAGCATATCGTGCTCTGTTCTCATTTCTAGCGCAGGGGAATTCAGGTCTTGAGCCATTCTGGTATCCGTTTCAATCGTATGTCAGCAATAGAACGCAAACGAATGCGTATCTTTTAGTGGTTAATCCTGTCGAGCATGAGGCGAACATTTGCGCACAATTGTTCTTATACGTTTTGGAAGACTTCCCATCGGCCTGCCGAGACGTTCGCCATGATTGCAGTTTGTTATTTAATCAGACAGTGGGAATAGCGCCATGCTGCCGAAAATGCAATTGTTTGCGAGAAAAACAGGTAACAAAATGCATAAATTTCTTATAAAAAATGTATTTTGTTGCGGGAGAATGAGTCGTTTCTAGTTTTAGTTGAATTTAGGCGAAGAAAAAATCTTTTTCTCGCGTAAAGATGTAGTTCTTTTTTGTTCTGTTTTTTTGCAAAAACACATGGATAAAAAGAAAAAACCGCATGAATCAGATGCGGTTATTTTCTTCGAAATATATGAGTAAAGTTTAAAATAATTAGTTTTCAGGTGTAAAAACCGCGCCGGAAATCATATCACGGCCACCGGCTTTACTTAAATAGAGCTGTTGATCGGCATGGTTGATCCAGTCGGAAGAGGTCATGCCATGCGCAGCCATGGCCGAGGCAACCCCCATGCTGATGGTAAGGAACGGGCTGATCGATGAACCGGAATGCGGGATATTGAGTGCCTGCACTTGGTTTTTAATATTCTGCGCCATTTTCATGGCTGCTTCAAAATTGGTTCCTGGTAAAATACAAGCAAATTCTTCACCGCCATAACGCGCAACCGTATTATCAGAACGGTGCATGGCGCGGGTGAGGGCGGAGGCCACCATAATCAGGCAGCGATCACCTTCGGGATGGCCATAAGTGTCATTGAAGGATTTGAAGAAATCAATGTCGAGCAAAATGACTGATAACCAATCTTTGGTTTCTGCCAAAGCGGTGACTTCGGTTTTGATCGTTTCTTCTAGGTGGCGGCGGTTGCTCAGGCCTGTGAGCGCGTCGGTGACAGCCATTTGTGCAAGCTGATCGCGTAGGCGTTTTAATTCAATGTGATTGGCAACGCGTGCGCGCAGTACCACCGGCTGAATAGGTTTGGTGATATAATCAATCGCGCCCAGTGAAAGCCCACGCACTTCGGCATCCTGATCAGTGAGGCCGGTGGTAAAAATCACCGGCACATCAGCCAAAAGACGTTCGGATTTGATACGCTCGCACACATCATAACCATCAATACCCGGCATCATGACATCAAGGAGAATGAGGTCAGGCAGAACAGTACGCGCAACCTCAATCGCTTGCTCGCCAGAGGTGGCAAAACAAATCTCGTAAGTGTCTTCCAACACTGCATTCATGATTTCGATATTGGTGATTTCGTCATCAACGATGAGGATGACAGCGCGATTGTTCATAATGACTTGTCCGTCTCCGTTGATAACAACTGATCCAGCGCCACAAGGGCCTGTTCATAATCTAGTTTGTCGATCGCCTGTTTTACAGGGAGGAGCGGCATAACATTGGTCGTTGTGTTCAGTTTTCCTGCCAGTTCTTCAAAACTGCTGCGAGCCCGCAAACTGCGTTTGACCAGCAATTCACGTAAAATAGCAGTTTCATTGATGACATCGTCGAAATTCAGACCAGCAGATTTAAAGGTTGCATTTTTTGGCTGTGCCGGTTGCAAACTTGCTGCTGCCTCAAGGGCGGGTTTAATAGATGTCGCAAGCTGGTCAAGCAGGTTTTCAGTATTGCTCAGATCCTGCGCAGCATAAGCCAATTCCAGCTGATGCGCAGCGCGGGAAACATCCGCCAGTTCCAATGAGGCGGCAACACCTTTTAATGTATGTGCCTGACGGCGTGCGCCTTCCATGTCGTTGACCTGTTGTTTGTCTTTCAGTTCTTTGACGACATGTTCAAAGCTATCAGCAAAGTTGATAATGAGCTTGCGTAATAATTTACGTTTACCGTTGACCCGCACAAGCGCTGTTGCAATGTCGAACGGGTGAAGATGATCCGGCAAGGTTTCATCGACTTGTGCGGGAGTTGATGTTGCTGTTTGTGCCGGCGTTGCTTGAGTTGTGTCTGCGTGCAGCCACTTATCCAGCGTTTGCACCAGCAATTGCGGGTCAATCGGCTTGGATACATGATCGTTCATGCCAGCCTTAAAGCATTTATTGCGCTCTTCTTCATAAGCATGCGCGGTCAGTGCGATAATCGGCAAGCGGTCAGCGCTGATGGTGCGGCGGATTGTTTTGGTGGCTTCAATGCCGTCCATCACCGGCATCTGCACATCCATCAAAATGGCATGATATTTATCCGGATTGGCTTTAACCATTTCAACGGCAATAAGACCATTATCTGCCGTATCAACACTTAAACCGGCATCCATGAGCAATTCCGCGGCAATTTCCTGATTGATGGCATTATCTTCCACCAACAGCACCTGCTTGCCTTGGGCATGATTGGAAACTCTTGGCGTGTCCGGCAACTGGTCGTCATCATCGGTTTTTTGTTCACGGAACAGATCGATGATTGTGCTGAGTAGTACAGTTTCCTCAATCGGCTTGGTCAGGAAATTGGTAACGCCGGATTGCTCTGCTTCTTGCTCAAATTGTTCGCGTCCGTAAGCACTGATCAAAATGACATGCGGGAACTGATTGATTTGCGCATCGGAATGCATGACTTTCAGCGTATTCAGACCATCCATGCCCGGCATTTTCCAGTCGAGCAGCAAAAGATCATAAGGCGTGTGACTGTTTTGGTGGTTAACTAATGCACCGATGACTTCTTCACCGGAGGCAACCAGATCAATTTTCATCGACCATGAAGCAAAGATGCTTTGCAGAATTTCACGCGAAGCCGGATTGTCATCTGCCACAAGCACACGCAAGGCCTGAATATGTTCCGGCACATCGGTCACGTCGCGTTTATCATTTTCGGCTGAGTCGAAAACCACATTGAAAGTAAATGTGCTGCCTTCATTGGCTACACTTTTCACTTCAATTTTGCCGGACATCTGCTCAACAATCTGCTTGCTGATGATGAGGCCAAGGCCGGTGCCGCCAAAACGGCGTGTGGTTGAACTATCGGCTTGCGTAAACGAGGTGAAGAGGTTTTTCTGCTGTTCTTCGGTAAGGCCGATGCCGGTGTCGGTGACGGAAACAGCGATGTTTACTTTTTCATTTGCTGGTTGGGTGAGTTTTACTTCAACCGTCACACTGCCATTTTCGCTGAATTTGATGGCATTGCTGAGAATATTCATCAAAACCTGATTGAAGCGCAGTTCATCGCCGATTACTTTGTGCGGGATATCCGGCGCAAACAGCGTTTTTAAGCGCACATTCTTTGCATCTGCCTCATTGGTAACCAGAAAAATCTGATTGTCGACAGCATTGCGGATGTTGAAAGAGCGGCGCTCAAGTGTCAACTTTCCGGCTTCGTTTTTGGAAAAATCAAGAATATCGTTAATCAGGCGCAAGAGCGATGAGCCCGCGCCACTGATTTTTGACATATAATCGCGCTGTTTGTCGGTCAGATCTGTGCGCATGATCAGATGACAAAAGCCGAGAATAGCATTCATCGGCGTGCGGATTTCATGGCTCATATTGGCAAGGAAAATGCCTTTGGCTTCATAGGCGGCTTCAGCTGCTTTTGAGCGTTCTTCCAATACATCGTTTTGCGCTTCAATTTCATTGCGCATCACTTCATTTCGATGGAAGCTCTCCACCAGCATATTGCAGAACCAGATCAACACTGTGGACTGGAATGCAACAATAACACCATGCAAAATAACGCGATTGAAGTTACCGCCATTTGGAAACACCAGATAAGGCAGCATGAAGTTGAGCATAAGATGGTGAATGACAACAGTTACAGCTGCCAGAATAATCACGCGGCGGTCGCACCAAGCAATAGTAAGCGCCAGCATGGCAAAGAAGTACATATGTACATCCATTTGCCAGTCATGACCACGCAACAAATAAAGAAAGATGATCGGTTCACCCATAAGGGCAACTGCCGAAATATAGCGGGTGCTCTCGGCGATGCCGTTTTTATACCATGAAATGTGATAAACTGCGGCCAGCACTGCGGCGGCAATCAGCGCACCATAGGGGGCTTTATCCAGCGCATAAGCGGTGAGCAATATAACCGGCAGATGCAGCCATAATAAAAAGACCAGAAATCTGCTGAACTTTGTGCGTAATCTATCAAGTTCACCGTTCATTTAAGCACCGTAAGTTTCGCCAAAACTAATGCAGCCACCAAGTTCTAATGGCTCGAAAACAAGCCATGCGCCCGCTTCGTAAATCTTGCTGACAAAATCGTCTTCATCAGAATAGACAAGCGCAATGCCTGTTTTATCATTGATAGAGATGATTTCGCCATTTGCCTGCCCAACCATGGCAAGCGTTTCGCCTAGATCAGACCACATCGGCAACACTACGCCATACTGATAATTCACACCGGTGGGAGTGAGCATCGCGCCTAAAAGAGCGATGACGCCAACGGCCATCAGGCAAAGTGCTGCTCTTAAATCACGAAAACGAAAAGGCGGGTGAATATTCTTGGACATGGTACGACTTTTTATAATTGGTCAGGAATTTTAGGGACTTCATCACATAAAATGCAAAAATTTACCAGACATCAGCAAAAATATTATAGTGACAATTATTTAATGAGAGAGCCTTAACCGCGCAAAATTGCATCCGATTGTTTTCATTAAACGATTTAAATCGGTTTGTTTGTCCAATCCTTGTCCTATTTGCACATTAATGGCATCACCGTTAACCTGCGGACACAACAAAATGCTATTTGACAATATGAGAGCAGTCTCATAGATGGCCGTCAAACGGGCAATGACTAAGGTGGAACCTATGTATTTGAACCTGCGCTACACGGTATTTGCTGCTGTCGCGTTACTCACTTTCCTGCTGTTGATAGCCGGCGTGTTTCACAGTTATTGGTGGTGGATCGGACTTCCTGTCTTTGGTGGTCTAACACTCGTTGGAATTTATGACGTCATCCAGATAAAACATGCGGTTTTGCGCAATTATCCAATTCTTGGACATATGCGTTATATTCTGGAGAGTATTCGTCCTGAAATCCGTCAATATATGATTGAAAGTGATAAGGATGAGGTTCCTTTCAGCCGTCAGGATCGCGGTCTTGTTTATCAGCGTTCCAAGGGTGAAGAAGATAAGCGTCCTTTCGGTACAATCGAGAATGTTTATAGCTCCGGCTATGCATGGCTGACACATTCAACAGCACCGGTCAAAAACGTCGATACAGACTTCCGTGTGCATATTGGCGGCTCACAATGTACGCAACCTTATGATGCCAGTCTTTATAATATCTCGGCGATGAGTTTTGGCGCTTTGTCTGCCAATGCCATTTCCGCACTTAATATTGGTGCGCGTAAGGGGAAATTTGCTCATGACACCGGCGAGGGTGGTATCAGTCGTTATCATCGCCAAGGGGGCGGTGATCTGATTTATCAAATTGCATCCGGTTATTTTGGCTGCCGCAATGATGATGGAAGTTTTTCACCTGAAAAATTTGCCAAGACCGCCGCTGACCCGCAAATCAAAATGATTGAGCTGAAACTCAGTCAGGGTGCAAAGCCTGGTCATGGCGGTATGTTGCCAGGGCCTAAGGTAACAGAAGAAATTGCCGAGGCGCGCGGTATTCCGATTGGTATCGATTGTATTTCGCCGCCAGCACATAGCACATTCTCAACACCTCTCGGTCTGATGGAGTTCATCGGCCAGTTGCGTCAATTATCAAACGGCAAGCCGGTGGGCTTTAAGCTTTGTATCGGTCATCGCCGCGAATTCATGTCGATTGTTAAGGCTATGCTGAAAACCGGTATTATCCCTGATTTTATCGTCGTTGACGGTAAAGAGGGCGGAACCGGTGCAGCGCCTGTCGAATTTGCCAATCGCGTTGGTATGCCGATGCTGGAAGGTTTGACCTTCGTGCATAATACTTTGCGCGGTGCAGGGATTCGCGACCAGGTCAAAATTGGTGCGGCTGGTAAGATTATCACTGCTTTTGATATTGCGCGTGCTTTTGCTCTGGGAGCTGATTGGTGTAACTCGGCGCGTGGCTTCATGTTTGCTATTGGCTGTATTCAGGCACAAGCCTGTCACACCAATAAATGTCCGGTGGGAATCGCGACACAAGATCCTTTGCGTCAGCGTGCCATTGATGTTGGTGATAAAAGTGACCGAGTCGCGCGTTTCCATCGCAACACAATGCATGCTTTGGGTGAGATTGCCGGTGCCGCTGGCCTGACCGATCCGCGCGATTTCATGCCTTATCACTTCATGTTCCGTCAAAACGACAATAAATTCCTCGATGGCAATGAAGTTTATCCATATTTGCCGGACGGATTCTTGCTGCTGGAAGACGAAATCGAAGAATTATCCGACTGGTATAGCCGTTGGGAGCGCGCTTCGGCCGAAAGTTTTGCCCCGCCAACGATTCCACATGGCCCCTTTGCTAAGCGAGTCGCCGTTACGAAATAGTCTTTTTCAAAAGTGATCAGATAGCTAAGCCGCCCGTAAACCATTTACGGGCGGTTTTTATTTGCGGTTTCAGTGCAAACATATTGCTATAAGATAGGCTTGAAGTGGTGTTTTCACACTTTATATATAGAGAGCAGAATTTAGCGGATGAATATGCCTGATTCAGGTTGCACATCTGGCGCAGGGTTACAATTCAGTTAATTTCTTATGTTTTCCCTGTTGAAAAGAATTTTGCATTTTTTGTTAGATTGTCGTTGACAGTTTTAGATTGGTTGCCCTATAAGGCGAACAACGAGGGCGGCGGCGCTGCTAGCGGCAGGAAGCTTCGTCCTTAA
>NZ_BAAADE010000005.1:0-167759 GCF_039522165.1 Paenochrobactrum glaciei | reverse complement strand
TTACCGCCGAACAATCAACCAATCTCGCAACTGATCAATCACTCTTAAGGACGAAGCTTCCTGCCGCTAGCAGCGCCGCCGCCCTCGTTGTTCGCCTTATAGGGCAACCAATCTAAAACTGTCAACGACAATCTAACAAAAAATCAAAAATTCTTTTCAACAGGGAAAACTAACAAAATTAACCAAAACGAAACCAAAAAACAGAACCAAGAAAGGAATCGAAACGACGGTGATTTCAGGGCTAATTTCTACACTTTATATATAGGGGACAAATTTCAGCCTTCAAGAGCGGCCATTTCAAGCTTTCCTTGCTTGGTTCATGTTTTTTCACTACGGGTGAAAGGTGATTTCAATCCGAGACCCATACTATGTTGCGACGCCTTTATGACTGGACCATCTCTCTTGCTGCCAAAAAATCAGCCGAATACTGGCTGGCCATCATCGCTTTTGTTGAAAGCTCCGTCTTTTTGATTCCTGCCGATGTGCTTTTTCTTCCTATGGCACTGGCAAAACCGAATAAAACCTGGCGTTATGCGTTCATCGCAACAGTTGCTTCCGTGCTTGGCGGGATTGCCGGATGGTTTTTGGGCTATTACGCTTATGAAGCTGTCGCCAAACCAGTGCTCGAACTTTATGGCAAACTGGATTCGTTTGAACATTTGCGCGGCACCACCAGCGCCGATACGATTCTGCTGCTGCTGATTACATCGGGCCTTTCGCATTTGCCGCCGATCAAAGTGGTAACGATTCTGTCCGGCGCGGCAGGTGTGAATATCTGGCTCTTTATTGCATCTGCGATTGTAGCACGCGGCGCCCGTTTCTTTTTCCTCGCCTGGCTTTTAAAACGCTATGGTGAACCTATTCGTGATTTTATCGAAAAACGTCTTGGAATGCTGGCTGGCCTTGCTGCTGCCATATTGATCGCACTTTTCTTCGCGGTAAAATATTTCCACGCTTAAGAACAAGAGTATAAAAATGAGCCTCAGCCTTAAAGCACTCAATCATCCGGTGGATAAAATCCAGACCGCGACAGCCGCCATTTTGTTTATTGGTATGGCAGGCACGGTCGGAACCGCATTGGCATTTGAACATTGGGGCGGCTTCATGCCATGCAAATTGTGCCTTGAGCAGCGCACGCCTTATTATATTGGCATTCCACTGATGGCCGCTGCATTTCTTTTTGCCAAAGCAAAGTGGTCACCAGTTTTAACCCGCGTGCTGTTGCTGATTGGTGCATTGCTGATGAGCTATAGCTTGATGCTGGCGATTTATCACACCGGCGTGGAACTAAAATATTGGCCGGGGCCTGCAGATTGCAGCACCGCATCCATGTCGATCACCACCGAAGCAGGCAGCCTGCTTGGCAATATCAATAAGATCCGCCCGCCTGCATGTGATGAAGCTGCCGGACACTTCCTCGGCCTGTCATTTCCGGGCTGGAACATTCTGGCAAGCGTATTGTTTGCTGCTATCGGTTTCTTTGGCGCGTTTTCTACCCGCAAGGCTTGAATATAGACTACGGCTCCAGCTCGGCATCCCAATATAAAAAGTCGAGCCAGCTTTGATGCACATGATTGGGCGGAAATAACCGTCCATTCGTGTGCAATTGCTGCACACTCGGCTGATAGGGCTTCTGACGCGGCCACATTTTGGCAGCAGCCGGCATCAACCCGCCTTTTCTGAAATTACACGGCGAACAAGCCGCCACAATATTATCCCATGTGGTTTCACCACCATGGCAACGCGGAATAACATGATCAAATGTCAATTCATGCGATGAGCCACAATATTGGCACTCAAACCTATCGCGCAAAAATACATTAAAGCGGGTAAAAGCCGGATAACGCGGCGGCTTCACATAGGATTTCAGACAAATCACACTGGGTAGCCGCATGGAAAATGAAGGCGATGCCACTTCATGTTCATATTCAGCGACAATATTCACCCGATCAAGAAACACAGCCTTGATCGCATCCTGCCATGACCACAATGATAAAGGGTAATAACTGAGCGGCCTGTAATCCGCATTCAGCACCAATGCCGGCAAGCCGTTGGGAGAAACAGCTATAGTCAAGTAACACCTCCTACAGTTCTATCAAGCATTTCACCATCGTGCTAAATGAAGCGTGATGGGTTACAAAAACGCGCAGAAATAAAACGTAGAACGGCTCGCTAACTACCGACTAAATAGGAACCGCCCCAGCAGAAACCTGAAGTGATAATGTAAGGCCGGTGTTACAGAAATGTGAAGCAAAAAACGAAAAAGAGCTGCAATCACACACAGATATGTGGTCAAGTGATGTAAATCTCACATAACAGACATAACGGGTGCCGCTTCTTTGCCTCTTGAAGCCGCATAATAAGCCCAAAACAAGCGCGCTGCGATCCCGCGCCAAGGCGACCAGTCTTTAGCCAAAAGGCTCAACTCTTTTGCACTCGGCCGGCTGTCAAAACCAAACGCCCGCGCAACCGCCTCCTGCAAAGCCACATCTCCGGACGGAAAAATATCCACATGCCCTTCGGCAAAAAGCAAATAAACTTCTGCCGTCCAAGGGCCGATACCGTGAATGGCGGTGAGCTGAGCCATCGCATCATCCACCGGCATTGTGGTTAAGGACGGCAAATCCAGCTGTCCCTCAATCAGTGCAGCCGATAAATGCTGAAATGTCTTTTGCTTCGGACGCGATAATCCGGTCAGTTTCCAAACCTCTGCCCCCTGCTCCAGATAGTTTTCCGGTGTCAGCGGATTAATATGCTGTTTGAAGCGCGCCCAGATCGCCGCCGCACTGGCAATGGAAACCTGCTGACCAACAATGATCGACGCTAAGCTTTCAAAACCAGCCGGATTACGCCGTAATGGCAATTGCCCTGCATAATCACGAATAACTTGCAGCCGCGGGTCGAGCTGTAGCAAAGCTTCCAAGCCTGTCTCTACATCTTCAATCGTATCGATACGCAATTGCTCAAAACTCCGCTTATCATTGTAAGCCTTTATATAGCAGCGCCGAAACGGTGCATCACTTATATATAGGCATGCCATTTATTCCATAACGTCACAAATGATGTTCATCTATAATATATTGACGAAAGCCCGCCGAAACGCTTCAAGTGGATAAGACTTTTTATAAGTCACCTTTTAGCATTTACATCGGAGAGCCTGTCATGACCAATTATGTCGAGATTGAAAACCTGCGGGTTGCCCCTGCTCTGGCTGAATTCTTAGAAAAAGAAGCCATTGCCGGTACCAATGTGTCAGTAGAAGCTTTCTGGAAAGGCTTTTCGGCAATCGTTCATGATTTGGCGCCTAAAAACCGTAGCCTTTTGGCAAAGCGTGATGAAATGCAGGCACAGATCGATGCCTGGTATAAAGCCAATCGCGACAGAGCCTACACTCAGGCAGAATATCAGGACTTTCTGAAAGAGATCGGCTATCTGCTGCCGGAAGGCGAAGATTTCAAAGTTTCAACCAGCAATGTTGATCCGGAAATTGCTGAACTGGCCGGACCGCAGCTGGTTGTGCCGGTGATGAATGCCCGTTACGCGCTTAACGCCGCCAATGCCCGTTGGGGTTCGCTTTATGATGCGCTTTACGGCACCGATGCGATTTCGGAAGAGGATGGCGCAGAAAAATCCGGCGGCTATAATCCAAAGCGCGGCGCCAAGGTTATTGCATGGGCGAAAAACTTCCTCGACCAGAGCACCCCGCTTGCACAAGGCAAATGGGCGGATGTTACCGCTTTAAGCATTAAAGACGGCAAACTTGTTGTCACCACTGCTGCTGGTGAAACCGGCTTGGCAGATGCCAGCCAGTTTAAAGGCTATAATGGTGATGCTGCCAACCCGTCATCCGTGCTGGTTGCCAAAAATGGTATGCATGCAGATGTTATTATTAATGCAGACCATCCGATCGGTAAAACTGATCCGGCGCATATTGCTGATGTTGTGCTTGAATCAGCACTCAGTACCATTCAGGACTGTGAAGATTCCATTGCCGCAGTGGACGCTGAAGACAAAATCACCGTTTATCGCAACTGGCTCGGCCTGATGAACGGCAAGCTGGAAGAAAGCTTTGAAAAAGGTGGCAAGACAGTTACCCGCCGCCTCAATGCTGACCGCACTTACACGGCACCTGATGGTTCCGCGCTCACTTTGCCAGGCCGTTCCATGATGCTGGTGCGCAATGTTGGGCATCTGATGACCAATCCGGCCATTCTCGACAAAGACGGCAATGAAGTGCCGGAAGGCATTATGGATGCTGCTTTCACCGGCCTGATTGCGCTGCATGATGTCGGGCCAAATGGTCGTCACATGAACTCGCGCGCCGGGTCGGTTTATATTGTTAAGCCAAAAATGCACGGCCCTGAAGAAGTGGCTTTTGCCAGCGAACTTTTCACCCGCACTGAAGAAATGCTCGGCATGAAGCCGAATACGCTGAAAATGGGTGTGATGGATGAAGAACGCCGCACAACCATCAACCTGAAAGAGTGCATCCGCGCTGCCAAAGAACGTGTTGTTTTCATCAATACCGGTTTCCTTGATCGCACCGGCGATGAAATGCACACTTCAATGGAAGCAGGCCCGATGATCCGCAAGGGCGACATGAAGCAATCTGCATGGATTGCCGCTTATGAAGCTTCCAATGTGGATATCGGCTTGGCATGTGGTCTTTCCGGTCACGCGCAAATCGGTAAAGGCATGTGGGCCATGCCAGATCTGATGGCAGAAATGCTGGTGCAGAAAATCGGCCATCCGAAAGCTGGCGCCACCACCGCTTGGGTTCCTTCACCAACAGCTGCAACCCTTCACGCCACCCATTATCACACGGTTGATGTGGCGGCTGTGCAGGAAGAGTTGAAAAAGCGCCCGCGCGCCAAGCTGGAAGACATTCTTTCCGTGCCTGTTGCAACCCGTCCAAACTGGACACCGGAAGATATTCAGGCTGAAATCGACAATAATGCCCAAGGTATTTTGGGTTATGTCGTGCGCTGGGTCGATCAGGGCATTGGCTGCTCCAAAGTGCCGGACATCAACAATGTCGGCCTGATGGAAGACCGTGCAACCTTGCGTATTTCTGCGCAGCACATTGCCAACTGGCTGCACCATAATGTGGTGACCGAAGCACAAGTCATGGAAACCATGAAACGCATGGCGGCAATCGTCGATAAGCAGAACGCAAGCGATGCGCTTTATCGCCCGATGGCAGCCGATTTTGACAAGTCAATCGCGTTTCAGGCCGCTTGTGATCTGGTGTTCAAGGGTCGAGAACAGCCAAACGGCTATACTGAGCCTGTGCTCCATGCCCGCCGTCTGGAACTGAAAGCTGCCGGTTAATAAAACCCGCATTCTCTCATCTGAAAAGCCCGGAAACACTCGTTTCCGGGCTTTTGCTTTATGTGTTTGAAGCATATGCGCTTGCCGGTTACTTTTCTTCTCCGCTCATCGCTTCACCAGCATTTCTCGAGCACGCAAACCATTGACATAGTAACCAGTAATCACTAATTTAGAATTATTCTAAATTATAGGTTTGTCATGCTGTCACGTTTTTTTCGTTCTTCGCGCCGCTCATTTGCTTCCCTTTCCGAACAGGAAATTCTGGCACTCGCTATTTCATCTGAAGAAGATGATGCCCGTATCTATCTGGCTTATGCAGATGGATTGCGGGAAGAGTTTCCGCAGTCTGCGAAAATCTTCGAACAAATGGCAGAAGAAGAACATGGCCATCGTGACAGCCTGATCGAACAGCACCGCCGCCGTTTTGGTGATAATATTCCGCTTATTCGCCGTGAGCATGTCAGCGGCTATTATGACCGCAAACCGGATTGGCTGGTGCGCCCGCTCGGCATTGAAAAAGTGCGCGAAACAGCAGCACAAATGGAAGAGCAAGCTTATCGTTTCTATATTGAAGCTGCAAAAAATGTAACCGATGCCGGTACCCGCAAACTGCTTGGCGACCTTGCACAAGACGAGAAAAAGCACGAGCACCGCGCCATTGAGCTTGAAACGGAGTTCACCCCGCTTAGCGTTCAGGATGAAGAAAAAGCCTCCGAGCGTAAACAGCTGATTTTGACCTATATCCAGCCCGGTCTTGCCGGTTTGATGGATGGCTCGGTTTCAACCCTTGCGCCTATTTTTGCCGCCGCTTTTGCCACCCAAGATACATGGCAAACTTTCCTCATCGGCCTGTCTGCCTCTGTGGGTGCAGGTATTTCGATGGGCTTTACCGAAGCTGCCCATGATGATGGTAAATTGTCGGGTCGTGGTTCGCCGATCAAGCGCGGTCTTGCCAGCGGTATCATGACCACCATTGGTGGTCTTGGTCATGCGCTGCCATATCTGATCACTGATTTCTGGACAGCGACCTATCTCGCAATCTTCATCGTGTTCGTGGAATTGTGGGCGATTGCCTATATCCAGAAGCGCTTTATGGAAACACCATTCCTGCGAGCAGCTTTTCAGGTGGTTTTGGGCGGCGCACTTGTTTTCGCCGCCGGTGTGCTCATCGGTTCGGCCTGATTAGCTCATACAAGATTTAATCAGGCGGTTTTAGCCAAAATGTCAGGCGCAAACGGACGGATGACAATCTGTTCGTTTTGCGCAACGGTCAAAAAACTATTGGCGGGTACTGCAACCCAATTATCCGCCTCATCATCCAGTGGCTCGGACACCACACACATGCCCGACACATCCGACAGTGCTTTGGTATAAAGCGACGGCGCATAGATATCCGTTGCATAACGGATCGCATGCAGTTGGTTGCCATCTGAAAAAGCCGCTGTGAGACGCAAAAACGGCGGCACACCGGCCTTCTCCGCCTCCGCAACAATCAAAGCAACTGCCTGCTGCAAAGCAGCTAAAGGTTGCTGATCAAGCCCGAACTGCTGCATCAGCAGAAAAATCAGTTCCGAATCTGTCGTGCCATGCTTTTGCATATAAATATCATCTGACAGATGCGCCTCTAATCGGCGGCGCAAATGTTCAAAATGGCCGATCTGGCCATTATGCATAAAGCTCCAGCGTCCCGACACAAACGGATGGCAATTGGAACGGCTGGTCAAGCCACCGGTTGAAGCGCGCACATGGGCTAAAAACAACCGTGATCTGATTTGGCGGGAAATGCTTTTTAAATTCTGATCCGACCATGCCGGCAAAATATCCCGATAAAGGCCGGGCTCGGTGCGGTTGCCATACCACGCAACCCCGAAACCATCACCATTGGTGCGGGTTTTAGCCTGTGTTGCTTCATGACTTTGCACAATCAGCGAATGGCAAGGCGATGCAATAATATCTTCCAGATAGACTTCAGGTCCGAGATAAGCAGCCCAACGGCACATTGATTTGATCCAGATTAAATCATTTACATAAGATCATGCTTCGCGTGACACGCCAAGCCCCCATGTTTTCAGCCATGAGTTGCGGGAGCCATGATCTGCGCTCAGAATTTCCAGACAAAAATGGCAAAAATACTGTAAAATCAGGACACAAAAAATTTAACACGAAAAAAGTTCTGGGCTTTCTTCACCTCGCGCGTCTTTCTGATATAAGTTTAGCGCTATATACGTTATGAGCGACCTCAAGTTCATCTCCTTTGATGGAAAGGCCTCCCCCATGACCAATTCTACATCCGCCACAGCGTCTCAGCCGACGTTAAATATTATTCGCCTTGAGAGCGCCGTTGGCCTTGATCTGCCCAGCTATGAAACAAGCGGTTCTGCAGGTATGGATATTCGCGCAGCCGTGCCAACCGATCGTCAGATCGTTTTGCTGCCGGGTCGCCGCGCTTTGGTGCCAACCGGTCTCGTTTTCGAAATTCCGGAAGGCTATGAAGTACAGATCCGCCCGCGTTCGGGTCTTGCATTCAAGCACGGCATCACCTGTCTCAACACACCAGGCACTATTGATTCCGATTATCGCGGCGAAATTAAAATCCTGCTGATCAATCTCGGCGACGATGATTTCCGCATCGAACGCGGTATGCGCATTGCGCAGGCGGTTTTTGCACCTGTTATCCAACCAAAAATCGTTGAAACCACCACTATCAGCGAAACAGAGCGCGGTTCAAACGGCTTTGGCTCAACCGGCACTGCCTGATTAAAAACCAAAAAATACCGGCAAAAGGCATTATTTTCGCGCTTTTGCCGGTATATCTGCGTCTGAAATCAACATTAAATATATTTAAACTTACGTTCACAAAGACATTTTCATTAATAAAATCAAATCTTTAAACTGCACATCGTTATAGGTGTGCCAAAAACTCATATTTGCAACATATGCAGAACCCTTTAATAGCCATTATCTCTGCTATGAAGGTCTACAAGTATTTCATAAGGTTTTTTCCGCTCAATGAACGACCAGCCAGTTATCACCACATCAGGTGCCGCTAAAGCAGCACCTCAAAAACGTAAATCTGCCCGTAAAACCTCTTATATCAAGTGGTTACTGGTAGCCGCTGTGCTGGCAGGCGGTGCTGTCTGGTATTGGCAAAGTGCAGGCGCTTCCAACGGAGGGGCGACTGCGCAACTGACACAAAAGGTTGTGAGCGGCGACATTGAAAACGCCATCACCGCAGTTGGCACATTGAAAGCCTTACGCAGCGTTAATGTCGGCGCGCAAGTTTCCGGCCAGTTAAAATCGGTAAAAGTTGAAGTGGGCGATGAAGTCACCCAAGGTCAGCTTCTGGCTGAAATTGACCCCGCTCCCATTGAAAAGCGCGTTGAAATGAGCAGCGCTCAATTAGACAATCTGGAAGCACAGCTGGTCAGCCGTGAAGCGCTGGCAAAAATCAAAAAGCTCAATGCTGACCGTCAGCGTGCTTTATTATCCACCCGCGGTGTTTCGCAGGCAACGGTCGATCAAGCCGATGCCGATCTGGTAATTGCGCAAGCTGATGTCAAATCGCTGCGTGCACAGATCCGCCAGCAACAGGCACAAGTCGAGAGTGAAAAAGTCGATCTTGGCTATACAAAAATTTATAGCCCGATGAATGGCACCATCGTTGAGCAACCGTCTAAAGAAGGCGAAACACTCAATGCCGTCCAGAGCGCGCCAACTGTTGTCACCGTTGCTGATCTCACCATGCTGAGTGTGGAAGCACAGGTTTCAGAAGCCGATATCAGCCGCCTCAAAATCGGCATGGATGCTTATTTCACCCTGCTCGGCCAGCCGGGCAAACGCTATCAGGGCAAGTTGCGCCAGATCAAACCAACACCGGAAGTGCTCAACAATGTGGTGCTTTATTATGCACTTTTTGATGTACCCAACCCGGATGACGAATTAAAGATCAATATGAGTGCGCAAGTCTATTTCATTCAGGACAGCGCCAAAGATGCCGTTCTGGTGCCAACATCAGCGCTCAAAGAAAGCCCGCGCGGCAAAGACGGTAAAACTGGCCCGTCCACCACAGTCACCGTGATGACAGCCTCCGGCACAACACAAGAAAAGAGTGTCGAAATCGGCATCCGCAACCGTGTACAGGCGCAGGTTTTAAGCGGCCTCGAAGATGGTGACACTGTTGTCATCAGTAATGCGGCGGCTGATCAAGCCGGTGCAAACCGCAGAAATAATCGCAGACCAGGTATGTTCTAAGGAGCCGCCCGATGTCTGCTTTGATCAAACTCAACGATATTCGTAAATCCTTCCACAATGGCGATCTGTCTGTGGAAGTACTGCATGGCATTTCACTGGAAATTCAATCCGGTGAATTTGTTGCCATTATCGGCGCTTCCGGTTCCGGCAAGTCCACCTTGATGAATATTTTGGGCTGTCTGGACAATCCAAGCAGCGGCCAATATCTGCTCGACGGTGAAGATGTTGCTGATTTGGATGCCGATGAACTGGCCGGATTAAGACGACGCACATTTGGCTTTATTTTTCAGAATTACAATCTGATCCCAACGGCCAGCGCTCAGGAAAATGTCGAAGTTCCGGCGATCTATGCCGGTATGTCGCTGCATGAACGTCAGGCACGGGCAGAAGAGCTGCTGACCACCTTAAACCTCGCCGACAGGCTTGATCACCGCCCGAATCAATTATCCGGTGGCCAACAGCAACGTGTTTCTATTGCACGCGCTTTGATGAATGGTGGCCGGATAATTTTAGCCGATGAGCCGACAGGAGCTTTGGACAGTAAAAGCGGTGATGATGTGATGGTACTTTTGCGCGCCATGCATGCGCAAGGCCACACTATCATTGTAATCACCCACTCGCGGGAAGTGGCAGAGCAGGCTGATCGTCTGATTGAAATTAAAGACGGCCATATTCTTTCCGACACCAACAAAATCGAAATTGCTGACGTAAATACTGCCACTACCCTGCCCCAATCTTTCGGGCAGCATGACACAAAAAGCATGATCCGTCTCAATGACTTCACCGAATCGGTCAAAATGGCTTTGCGTGCGCTTCGCGCCAATTTGTTTCGCACCATTCTGACATTGCTTGGTATTTTTATTGGCGTCAGTTCAGTCGTTGCCATGCTGGCAATCGGCGGTGGCGCACAAAAATCCATCCTTGAGCAAATCAATGCGATGGGATCAGATTTATTGCTAATCCGGCCGGGCATGGCTAATTTTCGTGGCAGCGGCGGGATCGCAACCCTTATTCCTGAAGATGCGACCGCCATTGAGCAGTTGCCCAATGTAAAATCAGCGGTGCCGGAAACAAGTGCCAGTGTGACGCTGCGCTATGGCAATGTGGATTATCAGTCTGCCGTTACCGGCACGGTTCCCGCCTTCACCACATCCAAATCATGGAAAATGGAACAGGGTGATTTCATCAACAATCATGATCTGGATACTTATGCTCCGGTGATCGTACTTGGTTCAACCGTAGCCGACACACTTTTTACCAATGGTGAAAGCCCGCTTGGCAAATATGTGCTGGTGCAAAAAATTCCGTTTCAGGTCATTGGTGTTCTGGCAGAAAAAGGTGCAGGTTTTGGCGGCAATGACCAGGATGACATCGCGATAGTGCCACTGACAACCGGCAATTTACGGCTATTCGGCCAGCGCCATGTGCGCAATATCACTGTGCAGGTTGAAAATGACGCGCTGATTGATGCAACGCAAGATCAAATTCAAGCGCTCTTGAATGAACGTCACAAACGCGAAGACACAATGATTACCAATATGTCTTCTATCCGTGATGCTGTCACCGAAACATCCAACACGCTAACAATCTTCTTAGGTTCGATTGCCGCTATATCCTTGCTGGTCGGCGGCATTGGTGTGATGAATATCATGCTGGTGAGCGTGACTGAGCGCACCCGTGAAATCGGCGTACGTATGGCAACAGGTGCCAGACGCAGTGACATCCTGATGCAATTCATCACGGAAGCGCTGGTGGTTTCAAGCATTGGTGGTTTGTTGGGGGTGGTCTTTGGCTTAGGCGTTGCTGCCGCCGCAGAAGCGATGGGGCTGACCATTCAATATAGTCTTGCGCCGGTTATTTTGGCCTTTGGCTCGGCCTTCGCAACGGGTCTGATCTTTGGCTATCTGCCTGCGCGTAAAGCGTCGAGATTGCTGCCAGCTGTGGCACTATCCAGTGAATAGTGCCACAGGGCTTTGTTTTCATTAGCTGCGGCCGGTAAAACGGATCGGCACGGTAATCGGCATACGCGATTTAGCCATGGCTGCAGGCGGTGCCGGTACGGGTGAGGCACGCTGCACAGTCTGCAATGCCAACTGGTCAAGTTTAGCATCACCCGATGAACCTGAAACACGAGCCGACAGCACCTGTCCCGACGGATCAATCACAAAGCTGATATTGACGATGCCTTTGGCACCTGAGCCCATACCGCGTGACAAGAAACGACGCTGACGCTCCAAATGCGCCTGCAATTTGGAAACCCATTTATCTGAGCTGATGCCCGGATTGCCAGCCGACTGGCCATTACGGTTAGCGGCGATTTTCTTGCCGTCATTAGCAGCAACTGCCGGTGTTGCAGATTTTCTGGTTTCAGGCGCTTTTTCAGCCTTTTTAGGCTTTGGTTTTTCAACGCGCTTTTCAACCGGTTTTTCCTGCTTTTTCTCAACAGGTTTAGGACGCTCAACCGGCTTTTTAACCGGCAGAGGCACGGCCACTTCCGGTGTCGGTGCTTCCACCACATCCGGTATCACTTCTTCCGGTTCTGGTTCAGGCTCAGGTTCCGGCTCCGGCTCGGGTTCCGGTTCTGGCGCCACTTCCGGCTCGGGCTCCGGTTCTTGTTCCGGCTCTGCCTCAGCCACTTCCTGCGCACTTTCCGGCTGAATAGCTTCCGCTTCTTCTTCCGCTACAGGTGCTTCCGGTTCCGGCGCAAATTCAATCATGATCGCCGCTGGCGGCGTACCATCCATCACGTCCTCCGGCTGCATTGAATGCACCGCATAGGCTCCCGCCGCATGCGCACATAAAACAATAGCACCAGCACCAACCCAGCGCGCAGTATCCCACCAGCCTGAACGGGTATCGTCCATGGAAACGGGTCTGATCGGAGGATGTTCAGGCGGTAATTTCGGCATTAGTTATTCCCCGATCCGTTAAGAGCAGGAGCAGGTGTTTCACCTGTGGTTTCACTTGGGCCAGCTGTGTCAGGTGAACTGACAACTTCAAGCCCGACCAGCGCAATTTTCAAATAGCCGTTTTCACGCAGCAAATTCATCACGCGCATCAACTCGCCATAGCCAACGGCCTTATCAGCACGCAGGAAAATGCGGGTTTCTTTGTTATTTTCAGACAATCTGTCCAGAAAAATACCAAGGCTTTCGCGAACCACCGGTTCATTGCCAACATTCAGTGACAGATCGTCTTTTAAGGTCACATAAACCGGAAGATCTGGACGAGGCTGCACGGCTGCGTTGGAAGCAGGCAGATCCACATTCACATCCACGGTTGCCAAGGGTGCGGCAACCATGAAAATAATCAGCAGCACCAGCATCACGTCGATGAAAGGCGTAACGTTGATCTCGTGGTTCAGAGACAGATCGTCGTCTGCATCGCGTCTTCTACCAGACATCAGACTTACTCCGCAGCTGCTGCTGGCTTGGGCATCTGTGCACGACGTTTTGCCAAAGCAAAGTCAATGTCACGGCTGACCAGACGTTCAACACCAGCGCCGGCATCAGCCAGAACCTGACGGTAATTGGTAATCGAGCGGGCAAAGACGTTATAGATCACCACAGCAGGAATAGCCGCAACAAGGCCGATAGCTGTCGCAAGCAAGGCTTCCGCGATACCAGGTGCCACAACGGCAAGGTTGGTTGTCTGTGATTCCGAGATACTGATGAAGGAATTCATAATCCCCCAGACAGTACCAAACAGACCGACAAATGGCGCAACCGAACCAATGGTTGCCAATGCACCTGTGCCTTTGGACAGTCTGCGACCGGCAGCCGCTTCAATACGGGACAATCTTGAAGCAACGCGCTCTTTCAAACCTTCGGCACCGGCCAAAACAATAGCAGGGCTGCTTGCTTCAACCTCATCCTGCGCCGCATGTACTAAAATGGCAGCAGGGCTTTTTTCATTCGCCATAGCACGCGCAGCATCAGCCAGCGAGCCTGAATGACCAATGGTTTTCATAGCTTTTTTCAACTTACCTCGAGCCACGAAAAGTTCCAGCGACTTGGCAATCCAGATTGTCCAGGTCAGCAGTGAGGCAAGCGCCAACCCAATCATCACAGCCTTAACAATCACATCGGCAGCCATAAACATGCCAACAGGTGAAAGGTCATGCGGGAGAGTGTGATCACGCTCTTGTTCAGCATCTGCACCTGCTGATACAGGCTGGGCAACCGGTTCCTGTGCAGGTGTGGTTGCAGCAGGCGCTGGCTGTTGCGATGCCGGTTCGCTTGCGCTTGGCTGTGCAGGCGCTGATTGTGTTTCTGTTGGTTGCGCAGGCTGCGCTACAGGCTGGCTCGGTGTTTCAACCGGTGCCTGCGTTGGAGCAGTTTGCGCCGGAGCACTTGGAGCCGCAGATGCAGGCGTCTGTGTGCCGGAGCCTTGCGTTACAGAACCCTGTGTAGCAGAATTGGGTGCTACTGTTTCAGAATTACCGGATTGAACTGCGGGTGTTTCCTGCGCAATTGCCTGCCCGCCCATCAACGGAACAGTTGCAATACCGGCAGCTAACAATACAAAACCAAACTGCTGTATTGCGTTCTTCATGGTTACAGACACAGGAACCCTCATTCATCTTTGCTGATCACTAACAACTGCCTTCTGCCTTGCAAGCCGCCTATAAACATAACCACTCAGACAGAGAATGACCCTTAATAGCCCTTCATAACATGATTACGCAAGTCATGTTTTGAGATTTCACCCGAATTAAAGCTGTAAGAGCGGAACTTTTTCACCACTTCGTGCATTAACTACAAGAGCAATAAAACCTCTTATTTCTCATATAGTATATGTTGGCATTCTATCGCCGCATGGTAACAATAATTAGTTCATCATCTTATGGAGGCCAGAAATATGGCACGTGCAGCAGATAAGGTCACCCAGAAAATCGAAGAATTGACAGATGTCAGCACCGCTGACCTGCAAGAACAGATTGCGCAGCTCAAGCAAGATATTGCCAATATTGCAGCAACGATGTCCCAACTGGGGCAACAAAAAATCCGTGATGCTAAGCGCGATGTTTCACAAGCTTACGATGATGCTGTCCAGCATGGTGAAACAACCATGAGTGATTTGAAGTCTTGCGCACAAAATATTGAAGATCAGCTGCTGGAAACCGTCCGCGAACGTCCGATTGCTTCATTGGCGACAGCTGTCGGCGTGGGCTATCTGCTGGCAATTTTGCGTCGCTGATCATGCTGCGTTTATTATCGCCTCTTCTCTCATCCATTTTGAAACAAGAGTTTCATGAAGCCACGCAACAGGCCAAGCGTGGCGCCATTACCGGCGCTGTCATCGGCATTTTTGTGGTTGTCGGCTTTGTGTTTCTGCTGCTTGCAGGTTTCTTGTATCTGTCAACGCTTGTCAGCCAACTGGCCGCAGCGCTCATTATGGCGGGCAGTGCTTTTGTCGTGGCACTCATTGCCTGGCTGATCACCAAGAGCATCAATTCAGCACAGGAGCGTAAGCGCCGTGAACGCCTTGAAGCAGATAAATCTGCTTTTGTAGCAACCGCTGCCTTGGCAACAATTCCGGCCTTGCTAAAGCGTCCGATTTTAGCCGCAGCTCTGCCTTTAGCTGGCATGGCGCTCATATCACTGTTGAGTGATAAAAAACCGGATGACAAAGCATAATCATTGCATCAAAAAACGCCATGGCGGATAATTTCCGGCATGGTGTTGATGATAAACCTTATTCAGCCGGTTCCAATGAGGTGAATTTGATTTCCACCTGTGTACCGTTCTTCATAGCATCCGAATAATGCGGCTTACCACCATATTGCTGGCTTAATTGCTCAACCACCAGCGCACCAAGCCCTGAACACTTCTTCTGACCGTCCCAGCCCGTACCATCATCTTTGACCGTCAGACAAAATTTTCCATCTTCAGCCGGCTGAAAACTAATATGCACCTCGCCTTTGGCACGATTAATAAAAGCATGCTTCAGCGCATTGGTAACAAGTTCACCCAAAATAATACCGATTGTGGTCACATCTCGGGCATGAAAACTCTGCGATGAAAAATCAGTTTTAAAATCAACCTTATCATCGACATTGCTGGCTTCGCGAATATCCTGCACCACGGCATTGAGAAACTCATCAACACGCGCCGTTTCCAGATCCTTGCCCAGTCGTAAGCGACGATGCGCAATCGAAATTGTATGAATACGTGCGCGTGCCGAATTCAACGCATTGCGTGCATCTTCATTGCCAACCTCTCGCAATTGCAAGCTTAACAAAGATGAAACTTGCGCCAATGAATTACCAATGCGATGGCTGCTATCTTGCAAAAGCACCTCGACACGGTGGCGTTCCCGCTCGGCGATTTCCCGCTCCTGCTGCAATTCAGCCGTGCGCTGCATCACCTTCTGCTCCAGCTCTTCATTTTCCGAGCGCAGCACAATATGTCCTTCATTGAGGCGGCGCACCGAACGCTGTAAACGACTGAATAAGAGCACCACCAGCAGCGCCGCTGACAACAGTGCCAGCATAGATGTCACCGTTAACAGCTTGCGCGTATCATCAATACGCTTGTTACGCTCGGCGAGCTGCACACTTTCATCGCTGAGAAAACGTGAAACCACTTTATCGAGCTGCCCAAGAAAAATAGCAACTTCATCGTGGCGCACCCTGTCCAGCGCTGCATCCAGCCGATTATCCTTTGCCAGATCAATCGTATAACGCACATCTTCATCAACGCGCTGGACAAAATCACGGATTTCCGCCACGCGTGCTTGTTTTTGTTCATCCGTTTTGATGATGGATGAAATAACATTCAATGTTTCATCCAGTGAATGGAGTGAGGAACGATATGAGTCGAGATATGGCTCTTCGAGCGTCAGCAAATAGCCTTTTCGGCTGGCCTCCATATTGAAAGCCAAATGGCTGAGCATATCCACCTGCTGCGACAGCTCATAACTATGTTTGATATCATCAATCTGGCGGGTGACCCCAATCGTCAGATAAACAGTGCTGGTGGCAGAGATCAACACCAGTGCAAGCGAAATGCCAACCGCAGCAACCCGCCATTTTCTTTTAATCTGTTGATGTATATCCGCCGATAATACTGAGGTCACAATCCACGCCGAATAATAAAATTTCACTCTTCATGCACAAGAACCCACTTACAAAACTTTATCAAGCAGTAAAATTTTAAATTCTATATGGACTTGCAGATAAACTCATAACTTCAGATATTTAATCTGTTTATGCAAAACTCTTCATAGTGACTTGCGCCGATACTGCATCAGGACCGTAATCAGCCTGACCTTCCACATCAAGTAATTCTTGCAAACGCATTCTGGCACGCGAAACACGACTTTTCACAGTACCCACTGCACACTCACAAATAGCTGCTGCTTCTTCATAAGAAAAACCGGAAGCGCCGATCAGAATGATCGCTTCACGCTGATCATCCGGCAAGAGATTAAGGGCTTTACGGAAATCTTTCATATCCATCGAGCCATATTGCTCGGCATGAACTGCAAGTTTGTCGCTGAATACGCCGTCGGTGTCTTGCACCTCACGACCGCGCTTGCGCATCTGGCTATAAAACTCATTGCGAAGAATGGTAAAAAGCCAGGCTTTAATATTGGTGCCGGTTTCAAAACTATCCTGCTTTGCCCAGGCTTTTAACACCGTATCCTGCACCAAATCATCTGCTTTATCAGCCTGCCCTATCAATGAAATTGCAAAGGCACGCAAATTGGGTAGCGCTGCCAGTAGGTCTCTTTTGAAAACCGATGCGCTATCACTCATGGATTAACTGCCTCCGATATTGTGATTTTCACTCTGCTGCTTATGTTCGGCAGCATCGAGTTTTTCCAACAAGTCCAGAAATCTGTCCGGAATGGCCTCATCCTGAATAGAGGCATAGAGCGCACGCAATTTGGTGCCAACTTCACAATTGGGGCCTAATTCTTCTGCCGCGCTTATCCGCGTTCCATTTGCTGTACTATCCATGACCTGACTTTTTTTAATTATGGACATTAGCTCTACAATTCCGTGTTACCTTAGAGTTGGGCAAAAATTAAAAAAGCCGCAACATAAAACCTAAATGCATTAATAACTTTATCGTTCCCTTCGAAACATATTTTTAATGCACACCGGACGCAATGATGCCAATAATACAAATCTAAATGGCTTTTGAGGAGTCTGATAATGTCACTTTCTACACGAATAGCACCTCATCTTCCATATTTGCGTCGTTTTTCGCGCGCCCTCACCGGCTCGCAAACGGCAGGGGATGCGTATGTGGCTTCCGCTCTGGAAGTTCTCATTGCCGATGTTTCACTCTTTCCGGAGACATCGACAGACCGTATTGGTCTTTACCGTTTATTCAGCCAGCTTTTTGAGCAGACCGACATTCAAATCAACGAACCATCATCCGATCAGCCCTGGGAACAGCGGGCTGCCGCCAATCTGAAATCTGTTGCGCCACGTCCGCGCATGGCTTTTTTGCTGGTAAGTGTTGAAGGCTTCAGCGAAAAAGAAGCCGCTGAAATCCTCAATATTGACGAGCCGGAACTGGGTAGTTTGCTAAAACAAGCCTCCGAAGAGATTTCCCGCCAAGTGGCAACACGCCTGATGATTATTGAAGATGAACCTTTCATCGCCATGGATCTGGAACAACTCGTGCAAAGCCTTGGCCATGAAGTGGTGGGCATTGCCAGAACACGCGCAGAAGCGGTTGATCTTTATGAGCGTGAAAAACCGGCCATGGTGCTAGCTGATATTCAATTGGCAGATGGCAGTTCAGGCATTGATGCGGTTAATGATATTTTCAAAAACGATATCATTCCGGTGATCTTCATTACCGCTTTTCCAGAACGCCTACTGACCGGCGACCGTCCGGAACCGACTTTCCTTGTCAGCAAACCATTCAATCCTGATATGGTGCGCGCTCTTATCAGTCAGGCATTATTCTTTAACGCACAAAATCTTGCCGACGCTTAAAATCACACCATATGCCGGCAAAAGCCGGCATATGGTTGGACTTTACCCTTTATAGTCAGTGATTTTATTTAACCACTACGGAACCAATGTCTTTTTGCTGCGTTTTACATCCAGTCACATTGATGGAGAATAAGACAAGAAAGGACGTCACTATGTTATACTACACGCTGATTTTTCTCGTGGTAGCACTTGTGGCCGGTGCGCTTGGTTTTGGCGGCATTGCCGGTGCTTCTGCTGGTATTGCGCAAATTTTATTCTTTGTTTTCCTTGCTCTTCTGGTGTTGTCGTTAATTGCCGGCATCATCCGTAAGGTCTAACAACAGTTCAAAAACTAGCATATTTGCCCTCTTACCGGAGCAGATAGTTCTCTTTCATCAAGGCAGTGCAATGAGAGCAAACAATTTCAGCTCAACAGCAAACACAAATGAAATGGCTGCACTTATGAAAGAGGGGGGCACAAGTGAAAGCAATCAGCTTATACAGATAAAAGTATCAGAATTCTCGCGCTTGCGCTCGCTGACACGCTCCATGCGCAATGCGAGGGTCTGTATTCTCTATCAATCTGCCAATCTTGAATATACATGGTCGGAAAATCTGCCACCCATGTGGCAGGATAAATGGTTCAAAGGCTGCACAGATGATGCGCTGATGAACGAGACCTCTGCTGCGAAACTCAACGCCAGCCGCGAGGAAGCCATCAGGAGCGGAATACCACAAATGGTTGAAATCAATATTCTGACTGGCAATTCTTCCCGATGGTATGAATTTTACAGTGATTGCGACTATCACGACGACGGTGCGCTGGCCGGTATTCTCACAACGATGGTTGATATCAGCGAGTTGAAACGACGCGAGCAAATCCTCAAAGCTTTGTTGCGGGAGGTCAGTCACCGCTCTAAAAATCTGCTCTCAATCATTCAAAGTGTAGCCGCACAAACTGCCCGTTTTACCGATACGATTGACGGTTTTTTGGGCAAATTTCGCGGCCGTATCCAATCGCTGTCACAATCGCAGGATCTGGTCACTGATTCCAATTGGCATGGCGCTCTGTTTCGCGATCTCGTACGCTCGCAACTGGAAAAATATACCGATATCAACGATACACGCCTGAAAGTAACCGGCGAAAATCCTTATCTTTTTCCCGGTGCGGCACTTCATCTGGGGCTAGCGCTCCACGAGCTGATCGTTAATGCCACTTCTTTTGGCGGCCTCAACCCGCAATCAAAAAACCATGTCGTCATCAACATAAGAGCCAGCGAAACAAACGATGGCGAAGATCAGCTGGTCTTTGAATGGCACGAGACCGATTTTTACAATATTCCAATTGATGAAAGCTCGCCGCCGCGTTTTGGCTCGGCGGTTTTGCAACGCATCATTCCATCCGTTGTGGATGGCGAGGCCGAATATTTAAAAGACGAAAACGGTGTCACCTACCGCTTGACCATCGCCAAAGAACATTATGATCTTTGAAATAAAAACCCGTCCGCTTGATGTTCAAGCAGACGCGGCGATTTAAAATCAATGAGAAATGCTATTTCTTGATCTTGCGGCAGTAAAGCTCAAGCCGGTGATGCACAATTTCATAGCCGAGCTCGCGGGCAATTTCTTCCTGCAAGCGTTCGATCTTCTCCGAATGGAACTCAACCACATCGCCTGATTCCATATCGATAATATGATCATGGTGGTCAGAGCCCGCATGTTCAAAGCGTGACGGCCCGCCGTTAAAGGCATGGCGATGGATAGCCCCCTGCTCTTCCAGCAGCTTCATGGTGCGATAGACAGTAGATAAAGAAATGCTGTTATCAATCTCCACAGCGCGTCTGAAAATTTCCAGCGCATCCGGATGATCTTCCGAATCAGAAAGGATATTCAGAATAATGCGTCGTTGACGCGTGATTCTAACGCCCGCCTGCCGAAGCTGCTGTTCGTAATCGTTTGATGTGGTCATTGTGTTCATAGCCGGATTATGCACCGACACGCCGCTTGTTGCAAATATGGCGAAGGGAATATCAAGCGGATTATTTTATACAATCTTTAAAATGCGAAAAGCCGCACAAAATCTTGTGACGAAAACTCATGATATAATTTTAAGGAAGAAAAAATGGTACGCCCAAGGGGAATCGAACCCCTGTTTCCGCCGTGAAAGGGCGGCGTCCTAACCGCTAGACGATGGGCGCACGCGCATCTTACGATGCTTGTGAGTAAAGTGAGGCGCTTCGTTTGAGAGGCAATCACTTGACTGTGACGCCGATATAATCGGCTTATTTTCAAAGCGCAACTGCTTTGAAAAAAATAATCGGAAAAAAATGCATTTTCTTCCGATTATTTTGATTTCTTTGAGTTTTTACACAGGCAAGAGCCGGAAAAAATGTATTTTCAGCCCTTCAACCTGTGAAAACCGTCCGTTGATTATTCAACATTACCCAAAATCATCCGCGCAGCGATGCGTGATTCTTTGAAATCATAGACAATAATCTCTGTTCCGCCGTCCGGAAGCAGCGTTTCCAGCGAAATCAGATTGCCGGACAAGCTCTGTGAAAGCAGACGTGTGCCTTCAGGCAGGGTGATTTGTGATTCGACCATCTTGAATGGTTCTTCTGGCACCACAGCTGTCTGCCCCGGAATATCGGAGCGCAGATCCTCTTGCTCAGGCGCGTCTGGCGCTTTATTGATTTTGTAGACAACGGCTGCAAGCACAGCCATAAGACCAATAAGCATAACCCCGATTGATACAGCCAGTAACCGGATCATCTTGCGTCTTACACGCTCCATGGCCGGATCAAGTGGTGGCTCCTGATTGGGATCGGGATAATAAGCTTGCTGTTCCTCATATCGTGGATCGTGTTGATTCTGATATCGAGGATAATTTGGATCCTGCATTCAATAACTCCGGTTCATGCACCCATGCCGCGTGATAACGAAGGGACGAGACGATTGAAAGAGATAATTGCCGGAGCAGACGCCGTTGGCAAACGTTTAGATCAGTGGCTGAGCGCAGAGCTTGCCCCTGACCTGTCGCGCAACCGCATTCAGGCACTGATTGCCGACGGCCGTGTGACCGTCAATGGCGCGACTATCCGTGAAGCCAAACATAAGTTACGCGAAAATATGAGCGTAACGATTGAGCTCGACGAAGTGCAGTCAACCAAACCCCAAGCTGAAAATATCCCTCTCGATATTCTCTATGAAGATGACGATGTGCTCGTCATCAACAAACCTGCCGGCCTCGTTGTCCACCCGGGCAGTGGAAACATGACCGGCACCCTGGTCAATGCCTTGATCTATCATTGCGGCAATAATCTGTCACAAATCGGTGGTGAGCTGCGTCCGGGCATTGTCCACCGCTTGGATAAAGACACCAGCGGCGTGTTGGTGATTGCTAAAAACGATGAAGCGCATCAGCATCTGTCAGCGCAATTTGCCGATCACGGCCTGACCGGTGATCTGGAACGCGCCTATGTGGCGCTTGTCTGGGGTCTGCCGGAACGCCCGCAAGGCACAATTGAAACCTATCTTGGCCGCTCCAGCCGCGACCGCACCAAACAGGCCGTGGTGAAGGAAGACCGCGAAGATGCCCGCTACGCTGTCACACATTATACAGTGCTTGAGCGCTTTGCAGCCAAAGAGGATGCAACAGCGCTGGCTTCTGTGGTGGAGTGCCAGCTGGAAACCGGCAGAACGCATCAGATTCGTGTGCATATGACCTATGCCGGCACACCAATTGTCGGTGACAATGATTACGGCGGCGCATTTAAAACCAAAGCCAACAAACTGGCCGATGGCTTGCGTGAAGCTGTGCAGAAGTTTCCGCGTCAAGCGCTGCACGCCCGCCTTCTCGCCTTTGCCCATCCGGCAGATGAGCGAGTGATGCGTTTTGAAGCCCCGTTACCGGATGACTTTCAAAATCTGATTGATCAGTTCCGCAAAGACCAGCACGGTTAAACATCAAAAACTGCCTTCATCTCTTGAAGGCAGTTTTTTTATACCTATCTATAAGAATAACCTAGCCAAACAAGGCGCTTCCCCCTGTCATTAAGCACAGTGGTGCGTGAGCGACTTTCGCGTCTATTCATAAAAATCAAAAACCAATGGAACTTTTGTCAGGCTACAGCGTTAACAAAAGTGTGACAGACTGTGCATCGCTTTTGATCGTTTTTTTGCCTGATTTAAGTTTATACTGAAATTCAAAACCGGTAGGCGCTATGCACCGGTAAAGCGGGCTTGCCAAATGGGAGCCTGCAACCAAGAAGAAGGAGGGTGCTTCATGGCCCAGGTCAATCTTCCAAGTATCACTTCCGGTGACGGTGGTCTTACCCGTTATCTTGAAGAAATTCGTCGTTTTCCAATGCTTGAGCCACAAGAAGAATATATGCTGGCCAAGCGTTATCATGAACATGCCGACCCGAAAGCCGCCCATAAGCTGGTAACAAGCCATCTGCGATTGGTGGCTAAAATTGCCATGGGTTATCGCGGCTACGGCTTGCCGATCGGTGAAGTAATTTCCGAGGGCAATGTCGGCCTGATGCAGGCTGTTAAAAAGTTTGAGCCGGAACGCGGCTTCCGTCTTGCCACCTATGCAATGTGGTGGATCAAGGCATCGATTCAGGAATATGTTTTGCGGTCGTGGAGCCTTGTTAAAATGGGCACCACCGCCAATCAGAAACGCTTGTTCTTTAACCTGCGTAAAATGAAAAGCAAAATTCAGGCGCTTGATGACGGCGATCTGAACCCTGATCAGGTTGCCCAGATTGCGACCAAGCTAAATGTCAGCGAGGAAGAAGTCGTCTCGATGAACCGCCGTTTGTCGGGTGATGCTTCGCTCAACGCACCAATCCGCGCTTCCGAGGGCGAATCAGGTGAATGGCAGGACTGGCTTGTTGACGACAGCGACAGTCAGGAAACCATGCTGATTGAGCAGGATGAGCTGGAAAGCCGCCGTGCAATGCTGGAACAGGCAATGAGCAATCTGAACGAGCGTGAACAGCGTATTTTCTATGCGCGTCGTCTGCTGGACGAACCGGTAACACTCGAAGCGCTCTCTGCTGAGTTTAATATCAGCCGCGAACGTGTCCGCCAGATTGAAGTGCGTGCCTTTGAAAAAGTGCAGGAAGCCGTACAGGCAGCAGCACTAAGCCAAACTCAGGCACAGCTGGCTATCAGCAATCAGGCCAATGCTTAAACACTGATTGATCCTCAATCACTAGACATCAAAAAGGCCGCTTTCGCGGCCTTTTATTTTATCTTAGCTCAACTTGGAAAAATCTTACTGGCTTTTCAGCACGTCATTAAAGACCTTCTCACCCGGCACGCCCTTTTCAAGACTGAGCAGCGCACGGCGACCATTGCGATAGGTGATCGGAATATCCACCCACTGCAAACGACGCATCAAGGACAAGTTGGTATCAACGGCTGTACGTGCATCATTGAGTGCAACAATAAAGAAGTTGTCAGCGATCTTCGATGAAATCGCAATCAGCGGATTACCGGCTGCCTGCTCTGTATCTTTGAAGGTTACACGCTGAACATTGTCAACGACACCGCCGGAGAAATCATCCGGTACAAAGAACATCATTTCAATCAGATGGCTGGCTGGCAATGACTTATCCGCATTACGGCGAATAGTCATCTGCATGCGCATTTGTGTATCAGGAATGGTGACTTCTGCGCGAATGGCCGGCTCTTCAGGCTCACCATCGCCCGGTGAATCCTGCACAACAGACCAGACAACACTACCAGCCTGCGCCGAGCCCGAATCTGCGCCTGAGCGTTCTTCATAGAAGAATGCCTTCTGGCCGACAGCAACACCGGAACCACTTTGTTCGGTATTGCCGGAAGAGCTTACAGGTGCCTGACCAGAGCCTGAGTTTTGGCTAAGCGCGGTGGTGGATTTACCTTCCGCCAGATCAGAGGTTGTGCCGCCTGCCGGGCCTTCATCCACTTCTGTGCCGTCCGGCAACAGTCGCTGGGTGAGTTTTGGCTCCGGCGCATCCGGTGCAGTTGTGCCGCTCTCAGTGCCGCCGCCAATATCAGTTGTTCCGGCTGTATTATTTGATGCCGGTTCATCCGTGCCACCTGCAACAGGCGCATCTGATTCACTGCGGCCAAGGCTTGAAGCCAGTTCGCTTAATTTGTCTTTATTGACATAGGCGGCGTAACCGCCACCGCCAAGTGCCAATGCTGCAATCAAACCAATGACCAGACCTTTATAAGAGCGCTTGTCTTCCAGCGCATCATTAAAGGCAGGCTTACGTGGTGAGCGTGTTTTGGTGTCTGGCTTGGCAGAGCCCAGACGATCCCCTGCCCGATCAACACCGGACAGCATATCGCTGCTTGGCGCGGATGCGGCATCTTTTGAATGGCCAGTTGCGGTGAAATCAGGGGCAGATGTTAAAGCACCTGCATCACTTTCAGCATTACCGGCACTTTCATCAGAGCCCGCGCGATTTTCCGTCAGAAAATCTTCAAGCGGATCAGCTGGTTTTGTGACTTCCGGTGTAAGATCAAGCTCAATTTCCGGTTCTGGTTCGAGAACAGGTGCCGGCGCATAAGAAGCTTCGACCTCTTTGATCGAATCTTCCAACATCTGACGCTGACGCATCGAAACCGATTCAGGCGCATTGGCTGTTACCAGTTTCTGCTCGATCGTCGCGCGTGCTTTTGCATAGACGCGCTGACGCAATTCAGGTGTGGGATCCGCCTGCGCGTCAATGGTCTTCTTTAGTACCGCTACAAAATCTGCCATGCTATCAAGCCCGAACTCTCTGAAAAAGATATGGGATAAACCATCCAATAATCATAATTATTAAACAAAAGCAAAGAGCCGACCATACTTAAACGACGGATAGCCGGTTTTTTTATAAAAAAAGCCCCGTTTCTGTTCAGAAACGGGGCTATAATAGAGCTTATAATACTTCTTAGTCGTGGAACGGATCAGTTACCAGAATAGTATCTTCACGTTCAGGACTTGTTGAAAGCATTGCAACCGGTGCACCGATCAGTTCTTCAATATGACGAACATATTTAACAGCCTGTGCAGGCAGTTCATTCCAGCTGCGCGCACCGGCAGTGGTTTCTGACCAGCCCGGCAATGTTTCATAAATCGGCTTCACACGCGCCTGCGCGCCCATCGAAGACGGCAGATAATCAATGCGCTTGCCATCCAGCTCATAAGCGACGCAAATCTTGATTTCTTCAAGACCATCGAGCACGTCGAGCTTGGTCAGAGCAATACCGGTGATGCCGGAAGTGCGCACTGTCTGACGTACAATCACCGCATCAAACCAGCCGCAACGACGCTTACGACCGGTGACAACGCCAAATTCATGGCCTTTTTCACCCAAAAACTGACCGATTTCATCGTCGAGTTCTGTCGGGAAAGGACCTTCACCAACGCGGGTTGTGTAAGCTTTGGTGATGCCCAGAACATAACCGATTGCTGTAGGGCCAAGACCCGAACCAGCCGCAGCCTGACCGGCAACGGTGTTGGATGAGGTTACAAACGGATAGGTGCCGTGGTCATTATCCAGAAGTGCGCCCTGCGCACCTTCAAACAGAATACGGTCGCCAGCCTTGCGGCGTTCATCCAGCAAGCGCCAGACCTGATCGATATAAGGCAGAATCTGCTCTGCAACCGAGGTCAGCTCTTCCAGAATGGTTTCAACTGCAATTTCTTCCAGTCCCATACCGCGACGCAGCAAATTATGGTGCGTCAGCAGGCGCTCGACCTTCGGCTGCAATGTTTCAGGCTCGGCCAGATCGATCACGCGAATCGCACGACGACCGACTTTATCTTCATAAGCAGGGCCAATACCGCGCTTGGTGGTGCCGATCTTCAGGCCTTCGGTTGCGCCTTCGCGCATCGCATCCAGATCGCGGTGCAGCGACAAAATCAGTGGTGCATTTTCAGCAACGCGCAATACGTCAGGAGTGATGTTAACACCCTGTGCGCGCAGTTTTTCAATTTCCATTACAAAATGGTGCGGATCAACCACAACACCATTACCGATAACACTGAGCTTACCGCGCACAAGCCCTGAAGGCAGCAGCGACAATTTATAGCTCGTGCCATCAATGACGAGCGTATGGCCGGCATTATGACCGCCCTGATAGCGCACGATGACATCAGCACGTTCCGACAACCAGTCGACGATTTTACCTTTGCCTTCGTCGCCCCATTGCGACCCGACGACAACCACATTTGCCATTGAAGAAACTCCTTGGTCCGGATTTGTCCGTGAAAAAAGAAAGCCAAGGATCAAAACACTCTTGCTTTGAGCAACAAGGTGCTGATCCCTCGTCTCTATACAGACAGATTAAGAAAAGCGCGACTCTTGATTGCGCTAAATGAAGAAAAAATTCTAAATATTGTTGAGAAGACGCACCATATAATGAGCATCATCCGAATAGGATTTCAGTTTTTCGGCAAGCGTTGCCACATCACGAACTGAAAAACCCTGACGTTCCCAGAATGGGCGCGAGCCGTTAACGGCTACCAGTGCCATGGCATCAAAGCCATCATCTTGTGCCTGCTGCACCATCAATTTCAACAATTTAGAAGCGTTACCGCCAGAGCGCGCCTTCTCGGTCAGCGCCACATCATGCAGGTAATAGCTGGAAGCTGCCTGTGGCAGCACTTGCAGCAAAGAATTCAATGCAGGCGCTTCATTGAGTGCCCACGGATGGCTGATGCCATAACCGACGATATTATTATCATTCTCCAGCACGAAACAACCGGCCGGATAAAGCTCAAATCTGTCTTGAAAAACCGAACGGTCTTCAGGAAAAGCGGGATGAACAATATTGCCGACTTCCGTCACCGCGGACACATCTGTGTCCCGCATGTTCCGCCATACAAATTGGTTCATCCCGTCTCTCATTTCTTAATCAGTTCTCTTCAACATTAAATTCCAGCGGACGCGCTGCTTTAATGGCAGGCTGTTCGGCCAGTTCTTCCAACATTGCCTGAGGAATCGGGCCATCAACATAAAGCAATGCAATTGCGTCACCGCCCGGCTTATCGCGTCCCAGAGCAAAGTTTGCAATATTAACTTTATGCTTGCCGCATACTGTACCCAGCAAACCAATCATGCCCGGAATATCGACATTGGTGACATAAAGCATATCACGACCAACTTCCGCATCCAAATTAATACCCTTAATCTGGATAAAGCGTGGTTTGCCATCAGAGAAGCAAGTACCGGCAATGGAGCGTTCGCGCAATGTGGTTTTAACTGTCAGCTTGATATAGCCATCAAATACGCCGGATTTATCACGCTTCACTTCGGAGACGATAATACCGCGTTCTTTGACCATAATCGGCGCCGAAACCATATTAACGTCTGACACCTGCGGACGAATGAGACCTGCCAGAGCAGCACTCATCAAAGCGCGGGTGTTCATATTGGCTGTTGCACCGTCAAACAGGATTTCAACTTCCTGAATTGGCTCATCGGTCACCTGACCAACGAAAGCGCCAAGCACTTCTGCCAATTTCACAAAAGGCTTCAGCAATGGTGCTTCTTCAGCCGTAATCGAAGGCATGTTGATCGCATTGGTAACAGCGCCTTTGATCAGGTAATCTGACATTTGTTCGGCAACCTGCAAAGCCACATTTTCCTGCGCTTCAGATGTCGATGCGCCCAAATGCGGTGTGCAGACCACATTCGGAAGATGGAAAAGTTCATTTTCCGTTGCTGGCTCAACTTCAAAAACGTCGATACCGGCACCGGCAACCTGACCGGATTTCAGTGCTTCAACCAGATCTTTTTCAACAATCAGACCACCGCGGGCACAGTTGATAATGCGAACGCCTTTTTTGGTTTTAGCCAGATTTTCCGCATTGATAATATTGCGGGTTTTATCGGTCAGCGGGGTGTGCAGCGTGATGAAATCAGCGCGTGCCAGCAATGTGTCGAGGTCAACTTTCTCAACGCCCAGCTCTTTCGCACGGCCTTCAGACAAGAACGGATCGAAAGCAACAACATTCATTTTAAGGCCGATGGCGCGGGATGCAACAATCGCACCAATATTGCCACAACCAATCACGCCCAAGGTTTTACCGGTGATTTCGACCCCCATAAAACGGTTCTTTTCCCACTTGCCAGCGCGTGTCGAAACATCTGCTTCCGGTAATTGGCGCGCAACCGCAAACATCAGTGCAATAGCATGTTCGGCGGTGGTGATCGAATTACCAAAAGGCGTATTCATCACAATGATACCGCGGCGCGATGCAGCCGGAATATCCACATTGTCAACACCGATACCGGCGCGGCCAATCACTTTCAGATTGGTGGCCGCAGCAATCAGCTTTTCGGTTGCTTTGGTGGCTGAGCGGATTGCCAAACCATCATATTGGCCAATCACTTCCAGCAGTTTTTCTTTGTCTTTGCCAAGGTCAGGCAAGTAGTCCACTTCAACGCCACGATCTTTAAAGATCTGAACAGCAGTCGGTGATAATTTATCAGATACCAATACGCGCGGTGCCATTATGGCCTCCATCACTGAATTCATGAAAATATGGAAATGTGAGAAAAAGCAGTGATGATAAAAGTCCCAACTCAATTACCATCACGCTTTTGAAAAGCTTGATCAGCCAGCCTGATTAGGCTGCCTGTTTGAGCGCAGCTTTCTGGTTCTGGAAAGCCCATTCAAGCCAATGCGTCAAAGCTTCGACATCCGATGTCTCAACTGTAGCACCAATCCAGATACGCAAGCCCGAAGGTGCATCACGATAAGCACCGATATCAAAGGCAACGCCTTCTTTTTCCAGTGCCGATACGATGCCCTTGGCAAAAGCTGCCTGCTGATCGGCTGGCAGCGCCAGCACGTCTTCATCAACAATGGTCAAACAGACAGAGGTGTTGGAGCGGGTTTCCGGCTTTACAGCCAGATTAGCAATCCAAGGTGTCTTTTCTACAAAAGCATCAAGAACTGCAAAGTTGCGATCAGCACGGCCGATCAAAGCCTGCAAACCACCAAGGTTCTGTGCCCATTCCAGTGCATCAATATAATCTTCAACGCAAAGCATCGAAGGCGTATTGATGGTTTCACCGGCAAAAATACCTTCAATCAGCTTGCCGCCTTTAGTGAGACGGAAGATTTTAGGCATCGGCCATGCTGGCTTATATGTTTCCAGACGCTCAACAGCGCGTGGTGACAAAATGATAATGCCATGCGCACCTTCACCGCCCAGCACTTTCTGCCAGGAGAAGGTTACAACATCGAGCTTTTCAAATGCGAGATCCTGCGCAAATGCAGCAGAGGTCGCATCACAAATGGTCAGACCTTGGCGGTCTGCCGGAATAAAATCGCCATTGGCAACGCGTACACCCGAAGTTGTACCATTCCAGGTAAAGACAACGTCGCGATCAAAATCGACTTTAGCAAAATCAACGATTTCACCATAGGGCGCTTCAAAAACGCGGGTATCTTCTAATTTCAGTTGTTTGACAACGTCAGTGACCCAACCGGCACCGAAGCTTTCCCATGCAACCATATCAACACCGCGTGCGCCAAGCATTGACCAAAGCGCCATTTCAACAGCGCCGGTATCAGATGCAGCGACAATACCGATACGATAATCGGCAGGGACATTTAAAACTTCACGGGTAAGATCGATCGCCTGTTTCAGCTTTGTCTTGCCGATTTTCGCACGATGCGAACGGCCAAAAGGTGCACCGTTTAGCGCTTCAAGCGACCAGCCGGGACGTTTTGCACAGGGACCAGAAGAAAAATTAGGATTAAGCGGACGGGTGTCCGGCTTCGTAATCGTGGTCATATTGTTTCCTATCCTCACAGATAGCACGCGTCTCGTTGGGGAGACGTGGCCCACTTACCAGGATATTGGAAACCGCTATGCAGCGCAAGATGGTTGAGAAAATATTTTTAACCCACGCGATAGGTGCAGATTATTTCTAAGCTTTAAGGAACCATTTCACCCAAGACTGCGTTTAAGTTTCATAACAAGCCTGACGTAACAAAGCTGGAGACATTTTATGGAAGATGCACAAATCGGTTGGATTGCAGCGATTATTATTGGTGGCTTAGCCGGTTGGCTGGCTGAAATGTTCATGAAAAGCAACAATAGCATTTTCATGAATATCATTTTGGGTATCATCGGTGCAGTTGTTGCCAATTTCCTGCTCGGCATTATCGGTGTTGTTCTGACAGGCTGGATCGGCTACCTGATTGCCGGTTTTATCGGTGCCTGTATTTTGATTGCTCTTGGACGAGCGATAAGGCGTTAAAAAAACGAATCACAAAAAAAGCAGGCTCAAAGGCCTGCTTTTTTTATAAATTATTTTTTTATAGATTAGTTGTCGAACTGGTAACGCAAACCAACGCGGACATCATGAATGTTCAGGCCTTTATCGTAAGCAGCACCATTTGAGCCCCAACCATCATGCATTTTACCACCATTGACATGGCGGAAACGATAACCGGCATCCAGCTTGAGGTTCTGTGTCAGATCATAAGATGCACCAGCCATCAAAGCCCAGGTAAAGCGCCAGCTTGATGCACCAGCCACATCATTAATATCAAAGTTTCCAGAACCTGTATCTTTAGAGAAACTGCCATATTTTACGCGCGTGCCACCAATACCGGCGCCTACATAAGGGGTAAAGCCATTGATATTGGCAATATCAATATAAGCGTTTGCCATCAACGAAAGCGCTGACATTTTTCCACGATCAGAAGTCGAACAGCTGAATGTATGTTCATCTGGATCAGTTACACAAGTTGTACCAGTATGCCCTCTAAAGCGGGAACGCGTCAGATAATCTAAAGTCAAATCAGTACGGAAATAATCCGTCGCCTGATAACCCACACCACCACCAACAAGGAACGAGCCCTTTAACTTGCCGGAAATATGACCTTCTTTGCCCTCAGTGACGCAGCATCCTTCTTTATAATAAGTCGGGAATTTTGCATCACGAAATTTTGTAGAAGAATAACCAACATCACCGCGCAAATACCAGCCACCGGCTGAAACCGGCTGTGGCGGCAGTTCAATTGCCGGAACTTCAGCAATAACATCCGCAGCTTGCGAAAGAGTTGTAAAACTCGCAGTGCCCGTTAACGCGATCGCGACCGCCAAGCCATAATTCAGGGTCTGTTTCATATCAGCCTCATCACAATTTAACATCGCGAAACGATGCAACTATCAATTTTGAGACCAATCTAACGGTTAAAAGTTAAATGCTGCTTAACCTTGTTTTTTTACCATAAACATTAAGATTTACTGATAAATGCACATAATAAAATAACCGCCCGACGATCGCCGGACGGTTATTAAAAAAATCGAAAAATTAAACCTTAAGCCGCTGTCTTAATGGAAGAAATAACGTTGATGATGTCATCCACGACAGTTTCAACCAGCTGACGGTCATCACCTTCAGCCATCACGCGGATCAATGGTTCTGTGCCTGAAGGACGGATCACCAAGCGACCATTATCGCCCAATCTGCTTTGCGCATCTTCAATTGCGGATTTTACCAGCTTATTTTCAAGCGGTTTCCCGCCTGTAAAACGCACATTTTTTAACAATTGCGGCACAGGTTCAAACTTGCGGCAAACTTCGCTCAGAGGGCGCCCCTCTTGCTGAACGCAGGCTAAAATCTGCAATGCAGAAACAAGCCCGTCACCAGTGGTCGAAAACTCTGACAAAACAATATGGCCGGATTGCTCACCGCCGACATTGAAGCCGTTAGCGCGCATATGCTCAACCACATAACGATCACCAACTTTCGTGCGTGCCAATGATAAATGCTGGTCGCTCAAAAAGCGCTCAAGACCAAGATTGGACATGATGGTTGCAACAATGCCGCCACCCTGCAAACGACCGCTACGCGCCCAGGATTGCGCAATCACAGCCATCAGCTGATCGCCGTCAATCACCGTGCCTGTCTCATCAACCAGCAATACACGATCCGCATCACCATCAAGTGCAATACCCACATCGGCACGCACTTCATGTACTTTACGAATCAAACCAATCGGATGGGTCGAACCACAATCTTCGTTAATATTAATGCCGTTTGGCTTGTCATTAATGGTAATGACTTCCGCACCAAGCTCCCACAGCGCAGCAGGTGCCACTTTATAGGCTGCACCATTGGCGCAATCGACAACAATCCTTAAACCTTCCAGCGACAAGTTACGTGGCAAGGTACGTTTCGCAAATTCGATATAGCGATAAATATCACCATCAACACGTTTGGCTTTACCCACATCGCCATGGCTCACCAATATTGAGCTCATATCCTCTTCGATCATCTTCTCGATCTGAATTTCCAGATCATCCGACAATTTGAAACCGTCAGGACCAAAAAGTTTAATACCGTTATCATAAAACGGATTATGCGAAGCGGAAATCATCACGCCGATGTCAGCACGTAGCGAGCGACAAAGCATAGCAACAGCAGGTGTCGGAATCGGCCCCAACAAAAACACATCCATACCGGTTGCAGTAAAGCCTGCAACGAGCGCATTTTCCAGCATATAACCGGAACGACGCGTATCCTTACCAATAACAACACGGCGCGCCTGCCCAGAATGGCGAAATAAATGCCCGACCGCCATGCCTACTTTCATGGCGATATCGGGCGTCATCGGAAAACTATTGGCTTTTCCGCGGATACCATCTGTACCAAAATATTTGCGACTCATGATTGCGCCTTATCCCGTGAGCTGCCGGATGAAACATTCAGCGGACAGTTATTGCGCATTTTATCGCAGAACTGCCGCCCAACGGCAATAACACTCTATTTCACTTATAAAATGGATTATATCAATTGAGTTAATAATACCATTAACATTCGGGAAACTCATATTTACCGACGGCTCGCTCGTAAAGATGAAATATGAAAAACCAGCATTTTTACAAATCAAAGCATAAACCACAAAAAGAAAAAGGCCGGATAAACCGGCCTTTAAACACATTAATTAGGTTGCGGTTCTGGCTCGATATGGCCTTCATCACCGGCTTCACCACCCTTTTTAGGGGTAGATGCACCGGCTTTCGGCACGCCTGAACCACGGGTTGGCGTATCATCACCAGCATCACGGTTCGGCTTTTTACCGGCCAGGAGGTCTTTGATCTCATCACCAGAAAGCGTTTCATATTCGAGAAGACCTTCGGCAAGAGCCACCCATTCTTCACGCTTTTCAGTCATGATACGGGTTGCTTCTGCATAAGCCTCATCGATCAGACGACGAACTTCAGCATCAATAATCTGGGCAGTCTCTTCCGATACATTCTGTGTTCTTGCCACTGAATGACCCAAGAAGACTTCTTCCTGATTTTCACCATAAGCCACATAACCAAGCTTATCCGAATAACCCCACTGGGTAACCATCGAACGTGCCAATTTGGTTGCCTGCTGAATATCGGAAGACGCACCAGACGTGACATTTTCCTTACCGAATTTCAGCTCTTCCGCCACGCGACCACCCATCATGATCGCAAGACGCGAAATCATCCAGGTGTAAGTCACAGAATAGCGATCACCTTCCGGCAATTGCATCACCATACCGAGCGCACGACCACGCGGGATGATGGTTGCTTTATGCAGTGGATCCGCTTCAGAAACATTGAGCGCAACAATCGCATGACCCGCTTCATGATAAGCGGTATTCATCTTTTCTTTCGGCGTCATCGCCGAAGAACGACGCTCCGCACCCATCATGATCTTGTCTTTGGCGTCTTCAAATTCCTGCATGGTGACAAGGCGTTTGTTACGACGTGCAGCCATCAAAGCAGATTCGTTGACAAGGTTGGCAAGGTCAGCACCGGAGAAACCAGGAGTACCACGAGCCAGCACTTTCAGATCGACATTCGGAGCAAGCGGCACATTGCGCACATGCACTTTCAAAATCTGCTCACGACCGGTTACATCCGGATTAGGCACGACAACCTGACGGTCAAAACGACCCGGACGCAGAAGTGCTGGATCAAGCACGTCAGGACGGTTGGTTGCGGCAATCAGAATGATCGATTCATTGGCTTCAAAACCATCCATCTCAACCAGCAACTGGTTCAATGTCTGTTCGCGCTCGTCATTACCACCGCCAAGGCCTGCGCCACGATGACGGCCGACCGCATCGATTTCGTCGATGAAGATAATGCAAGGTGCGTTTTTCTTAGCCTGCTCGAACATATCACGGACACGGCTGGCACCAACACCCACAAACATTTCCACGAAGTCTGAACCGGAAATCGTGAAGAAAGGTACATTGGCTTCACCGGCAACAGAACGCGCCAGCAAAGTTTTACCGGTTCCTGGGGGGCCCACGAGCAAAACACCGCGCGGAATTTTACCGCCCAGACGCTGGAATTTCTGCGGGTCACGCAAGAATTCTACGATTTCTTCCAGATCTTCTTTGGCTTCGTCAACGCCGGCCACATCCTTAAAAGTCACGCGGCCATGCGCTTCGGTCAGCAATTTTGCTTTCGATTTACCGAAACCCATCGCCCCTCTTGATCCGCCCTGCATCTGGCGCATGAAGAAAATCCATACACCCAAAATCAGGATCATCGGCAGCCATGACAGCAAAATACCAAGCAGTGAACCGGAACCGTCGCTTTCAGGACGCGCGGTAATGGTCACGCCCTTTTCTTCCAGACGCGATACAAGTCCGGTATCCCCCGGAGAATAGGTCTGGAATGTCGAACCATTATCGCCGTAAGAGCCGGAAACACGCTGACCGGTGATCGTTACAGATTTAACGCGCCCGTTAGACACATCATCTATAAACTGCGAATAGGGAATTTCACGCGATGCCGTGCGCTGACCGGGGCTCTGAAACAGATTGAACAGAGCGATTAAAAGTAGAGCAATGATCGCCCAAAGGGCGAAGTTGCGATAATTCGGGTTCATAACGGGTCCAATCGATAACCTCGACGTTCCTGCAATCCGGAACAATATTCAAACAGTAACATAGGGTCGAACAACGGCATTGCCAAGGCAATCTGCGCGATCAAAGACGATTCTTATGAAACTTTCTGCAAATATTTGCGACAGGGTTAAATTCACCGCCGCCGAAGTGCTGATAAAAACGCAAAGCCAGTATAAAATCATGCCCCGTCAACACATTATCCAGCAATGCATAGTGTTTCGAGACGGAAATATCGTTCATTTCAGCGCATTGCAGCCGCAAGGCTGGTAAGCCACACAACTGATTCTTTTTATAAATGCCGGGGCAAGAAAAAACAGCAGGTTGAAAAAACGACTGACGCTTCAGATCATGCTTCATGCAAAAATCATGAAAATCTTCACGCGTAACGGGCCTGACTTCTATCGCTTCATCGCTGTTATTGTGAATGTAATAACGCTGATCCCATAAGATTTTGCTCTTTGGTGCCACGCTTACAACGGGCAAATTGCGTTGCTCCCGCCAGATACGATGATATTTAACACCTGCTTCAATCACGCAACCTGCATAATTCATCCGCTTTTGCGATGACTGCGATGCGCTCAATGTCTGATAGATAAAGTCACGATCTTCCAAGCGCAGAAGATGATTTTTACCACCAATATGTGCCAACACGAACCCGATGAAAAGAGAGGCAGCCGCTTGCGGCATTGCTGCGAGTGAGGTTCTATCGAGCAAAACAATATCGGGCGCAACAAGCTCGACAAGTTGTGCATTCGCATCCCAATAATCAGCCACTTGCTCATTAATCTCTGTGCGTTTTGCGGCTGCCTGATCAATCAAAGTTAAATAGCTTTGATGCTCTTCTTCCTTGCGGGTCTGCCGGATGCGCGGGCGCTCATAATGGGTGTCTAAATTGGTCGGATCATCAATCCATTGAATATTTTTGGCACGTAATCCATCGCGCAAAGCTTCGCGGCGCATTTTTAACAAAGGCCGCACCAGCAAAAACTCTTTTGCCAGCACAGTAAAAACCGCCATTCCTGCCAAACCGCGCAAATCATTAGCGCCCTCACCAGAAGCAGTTTTCTGCCGCGACTGCCGCATAATATAGGTTTCCACCTGATCATCCTGACTGTGACCGGTAAAAATCATTGATGCACCGGCTTCACGCGCCGCTTCCATCAATAAATGATAACGCATCGCGCGTGCAGCAGCGGAAATTCCGCTATGGGGCTTCTCAGCGTTCCAGACTTTGGTGATGTGCCTGATCTTTCTTTGCGCACAAAATTGCGCAACGGCCTGCGCCTCAGCGGCTGATTCTGCACGTAAATCATGATCGACAGTAACGGCCACCAATTGCGGCACAGCCTGTGTTGTTGCCAGCCTGTTTAAATAATCTTGCAACAAAATAAGAAGAGCAATGGAATCACTACCACCGGAAACGGCCGCAACGATTGCTTGCTCATGGTCTAATTTCAGTTCAGCGCAAACTGCGTCCAGTTCTGCCATGCCAGCGCACTCTAACAGCCGCTTGCCGCTTTCGCCTTATCTATGCTGGCCATCACTGCCGGAGTGGAATTTGGGTAACGTGAGCCAATTTGCGCAAATGTAGCGCAAGCCACTTCATGATTGCCCATCGCTTGCAAGGTAATGCCGAGTTTCAGCATATTTTCTGCGCCACGCTTCGAATCGGGATAATCGCGCTGCGTATCAATAAAAACGCTTGCCGCTTCTGATAAACGCTTTTGGCCAAACAAGGCTTCACCCAGCCAGTAACGGGCATCTGCCGTCATCGGATCAGCCGGATAGCGGTCAATATGGGCACGAAAGCCTGCCTCGGCCGCTTTATAATCGCCTGAGAGAATATACTGATATGCTGCTTCATAAAGCGTATTTGGGTTATCAGTATCCGGCAAAGCGATCGAAGCCGTTTCTTTACCATAGCGTGATGCTTCTTCCGGCACGGCTTCCGGTTCCACATCCATTGACTCGCCGATTACATTGCCATTGGCATCCATGCGGATTGAACCCAGCTGGCGTGGCGGAACTCCGCTGCCTTGCTGGGAATGATCGGCATCGGAACCAATAGCCACGGAATCGGCGCTATTTTCATCTGTGGACTGACGGGAGGTTGACGCGGCATCTTCCGATGCCGCCGCCATGTCTTGTTGTGAAGAAGAAGCAACAGAGGCTGCTTTGCTGCCGGATGTGCTACCGGCATCAGTCTGTTTGTTCTTTTCCAGCTCCTGAAAACGATATTCGTTATCTTCCTGCTGCTTGCGCATTTGTTCCTGCATTTGCAGAATCTGGAAGTTCAGTTCTTCCAGCTTGCCGGAAAGATCACGAACCTGTTCCTGCAACTGGCTGACGCGCGGATCTGCGGCCTGCGCCAATTGCACCAGACCGCCGCGAGCTGGTTCTGCTCTCATGCCTGCACCTGCGGCAAAAACCGGGCTGCTGGCCAAGAGCGACAGCATCGCCACCGTGATGGTCATATGTTTCGTCAAAGTTTTCATTCCCTGCTTGCCTCATGCAATGGAGTGATTGTTTCTCATTCCCGTCAATCATGATCATTAACGGCTCATGACCGCGATATTTCATCTCTTATCATGAGAGTGCTGAATTCGGCTAAAGTTTGTTAACCGTCAACTTAATCATGTAAAAATAAAAAAAGCGGCTCAAGAGCCGCTTTTTTATCACTCATATTCTCATACAACCAGCTGCTTTTGCAGCTGCCCGTTTAAATTACTGGTTCAGGACAGTAACCGCACGGCGGTTCTGTGACCAGCAAGAGATATCGTCACAAGCTGCAACCGGACGTTCTTTACCATAGGAGATGGTACGCATACGGTTGGTTGGTACGCCGCGGGAAGCGAGGAAGTCGCGTGCAGCAGCTGCACGACGCTGACCCAGCGCCAAGTTGTATTCGCGGGTACCGCGTTCATCCGAGTGACCTTCAACGGTGATCGAATATTGCGGGTAACGAGCAAGCCACTGTGCCTGTTTGGTCAGGGTCTGCTGTGCGTCGGCGCGAATGACGGACGAATCCAGATCATAGAAAATGCGGTCGCCAACATTCACGGTGAAGTCCTGCTGGGAACCAGGGGTGGCTGATCCGCCAAGACCAAGGTCACCGGCATTGTTAGGAAGGTTTTTCTTTGATGCACAACCGGCAACTGCCAGTGTCATGAAAAGAGCCATAATAAGCGGGCTACGGGCTATCGACTGGAAACGGCGCATGGCCGAAGCTCCTTAAAGTTAATGTTTCAGCGTTAGAGCCCAATAATCACATTGAGGTTAAATTATGCTGAAAAAGCAAGGTTAACAATTTATGACGACTACTTTATCCAGTCGCGCTTCGCTCTGCACATGAAGGGTAATTAAGGCAGAAAAACGGCCTGTTTAAAGCAAATGCGGCCTTCATTATTCAATAATGGTCGCATTTTAGCAAGCGTTGCAGATAAGCCTCAAACGCATACAGCAGCTGCATTTGATGAAAGTGATCTGCTTCGGCTTACACTTCCGGCTTTTAAAAAACGGGGCTTGCTTAAATTTAAACAAACCCCGTTTCAATTCTTTGCACTCAAACAGGCAACTATTCGAGCAATGGTGACCATGCCGGATCGGAACCGCCATTCGGGGTCTGGATCTGACGTTCGTTACGGCCGGTCACGTCAACCGTGTAAAGTTTGGCACCTGCACCGCGCGGCTGACGGAAGAACATCAGCACACGACCATTTGGTGACCAGGTCGGGCCTTCATTGTGGAAGCCGGTGGTCAGCAGACGTTCGCCCGAACCATCAGGTTTCATCACACCAATGGAGAACTGGCCGCCCGATTGCTTGGTAAAGGCAATCAGATCGCCGCGTGGTGACCAAACCGGTGTGGAATAGCTACCGTTACCAAAAGAAATACGCTGCGGATTGGAACCATCGGCACCCATCACATAAATCTGCTGACGGCCGCCACGGTCGGATTCAAATACGATCTTCGAACCATCAGGCGAATAAGACGCAGAAGTGTCAATCGCCTGAGAATTGGTCAGGCGTGTGGTGGTGCGTGAACGCAGATCCATCGTATAGATATTGGCACTACCATCATCCTGCAGCAAGCTCATGATGACCTTCTGACCATCAGGCGAGAAGCGTGGCGCAATGGTCATGCCAGGGAAGTTACCAACAACTTCACGCTGTCCGGTTTCCAGCTGCAACAGATAAACACGCGGACGGTCACCGCTAAAGGACATATAAGTCACTTCCTGACGGTTTGGCGAGAAACGTGGTGTCAGCACCATGTCACGGCCATCGGAAAGGTAGCGCACATTTGCACCATCCTGATCCATAATCGCCAGACGTTTAACGCGCTTGGCAGCAGAACCGGATTCGTCAACATAAACGATACGGGTGTCGAAATAACCTTTTTCACCGGTCAGACGCTCATAAATCGCATCAGCAATAATGTGCGCCACACGACGCCAGTTTTCAGGCGTGGTGTAGAACTGCTGGCCGGTCAACTGCTGGCCGCCAAAAGTATCCCACAGGCGGAACTCTGCCTTCAAACGGCCATCCGGCTGTTTGGTGATACGCCCTGTTGCCAGAGCCTGCGCATTGATGACTTTCCAGTCTTCAAAACGTGGCGCTGCATCCGGATTGGAAATTTTTTCGATAAAAGCTTTTTTATCGATTGGCGCAAAGAGGCCTGAGCGCTCCAGATCGGCAGCAATCACCGCCGAAATATTAGCACCCAACTGATCTCCGGAGAGAAAGTCAGTCACGGCAATCGGCAGCGGCTCCACATTGCCCTTGTTAATATTAATCTCAACAACCGCGCGTGCCGGCAAAGTCGCGGCCATACTGGCGGTGACCATTACAGCGACAGCTGCAAAGATCGTCCGTATCTTTATCTTCATGATCTTGTTTTTCATGATGACCGAGGCCTCATCTGTCTTATTTCAGAAATCGTTACACTAAGTCTGTTTATTCATGATCATGCGCTGCCATTTTTCCAAACCGCAGCGCCGTGACCTTGTTTTAGAACATTTCGCTCGGGTCGAAGTTTACAATCACATCGGCCCATGAATCATATTTATCGCGCGGCAGGTTGTAAGGCGCACAGCGCATGACGGCACGCTTGGCGCTTTCAGCTGCCACACGGCCAACACCACTATCTGCCCCGCCTGAAGTCACCACCGGTGAACCTTCAATCTCGCCGCTCTCATTCAGATGCATCTTCACGGTGACAATCAGACCTTGCGCATCAGCCACACCGGCGGGTACGTTCCAGCATTTGGAAATCTGACCGCGCAGCGCGTCCATTTCGCTCTGGCTAAGTTTCGAGCCACCGGTTGTTTTCTTCGCACCCAGTGATGCCTGATCGGTCGAACGTTTAGCACCGCCACCAGCTGCTTTTTCACGGTTCAAAAGCGCTGCCACTTCATCAGCGGTTGCGTCTTTTTCCTGTGAAGATGCGCTATTATTGGCGGTCTTCTTCGGTTCTTCCACCGGTTTGCGGTCCGGTGTTTTAGCAGTCTGTGCCTGCGGCGGCTGTGGCTTAGCCTGCGGGGTCGGCACTTTTTCCGGCAGTTTCGGCGTATTGTCCAGCGCGATTTCCGCTTGCTTTTCAATTGCTTCTGCTACCGGATCAGGCTGTACGTCCTGCTTTGGCTCCGGCTTTTGCTGCACTTCTGTAGCGGGTACAGGCTGCGGTTTTGTTTCAGGCGCCGGATCAGGCTTCGGCTCAGGTTTTGGTTCTGGCTTATCTGCTGGCTTCGGCTCGGCTTTCGCCGCATCCGCAGTTTCCACGTTTTTCGGCTTTTCATCCGGACGCGGAGGCGTTTTCAGATCAATATCCTGATCACCGACATTTTCTGCCTGATCGACGGTTTGTGGTTTCGTGGTGGGTTTCGGCGCAGAAAATTCTTTTTTCGGCGCAGTTTTTTCGCCTTGCTGAACCTGCGTAATCGATTCGATGGGCACGATATCGACAGGAAAAGCTTCTGAATCGGAGACGTCAAATGCCCGCGGCGATGAGAATGAAACCAATCCCATACCGATAATTGCGACGTGGATAACCACGGAGGATGTGAGCCCGGCCTTCATGATACCGTCAGCTATCCTGCTCCTGGAGGGTGACTAAGCCGATATTTTTAAAACCGGCCGCGGAAATACGTGCCATGACTTTCATCACGGTGCCGTAATCGGCGGATTTATCACCGCGCACAAAAATTCGCTCATCATAGCCGGTCTTGGAAATTGCCTCCAATTTAGCAACAACTTCATCCATAGCTATTTCAGTTTCCTGCAAATAGATCTCGCCCTTGTCATTGACCGAAACCGTGATTGGCTGCGTGTCCGCATTCATGGCTTTGGCCTGCGTGTCAGGCAGATCAATAGGCACGCCAACCGTCAGCAGCGGCGCCGAAATCATGAAAATGATCAACAACACCAGCATGACGTCAACAAATGGCGTGACGTTGATTTCGCTCATAAGAGCTTTTTTACGTCCGCGCCGGCGACGACCGCCTGACATTCCCTGATTACCAACCGACATGCCCATGATTATTTCCTGAATTCTTATACGTCTTCTTCAAACAAGCATTCACAAAGCCTCAATTGCGAGGTGTGAGCTTCTCATCAATTTGGCGCGATAGTATGGCAGAGAATTCATCAGCAAAGCCTTCGAGCCTGCCACTGATTTTCGCCGCATCGCCCGACAGTTTATTGTAGGCAATAACTGCCGGAATAGCCGCAAGAAGACCAATCGCTGTTGCAAGCAGCGCTTCAGCAATACCGGGTGCTACAACCGCAAGGTTGGTGTTTTTGGAAGCCGCAATCGCCTGGAACGAGCTCATAATACCAACAACCGTACCGAACAGACCGATAAAGGGGGCGGCCGAACCAATGGTTGCCAGAAAGCCAAGGCGTGATTCCAGATTGTCGTTTTCACGCGCAAGAGCCACATCCATGGCCTTATCAATACGCATTTGCAGCGCAATCGGAGAGCGGGCACCTTTTTCAAAGGACTTCTTCCACTCGCGCATCGCGGCCATGAAAATCGAGCTCATGCCGGTTGTCGTGCGTTCGCCCAGATTGCGGTAAAGCTCTTCCAATGACTGACCAGACCAGAAAGCCTGTTCAAAGCGATCCAGCGCACGGCGCGCGCGGGTGTAGCTGAGAGCCTTGTCAATAATGATCGCCCATGTCCAGACAGAGGCTGCCAAAAGACCAAGCATCACAAATTTGACGACCCAGTTCGCCTGCATAAACAGGCCCCAAAGCGTAACATCAGCGCTGGGAGCTGCGAGCGCTACATTTTCCATAAGTACACCGTCCTCGAATCCAAACGCCCGGCTTTAACTGACCGGGCGGCTCGCAAAATCATCTTCATTTCATCCCGTGTTAAACGGGTGAGAATTCTTTTTGCGCAAACTTTAAACAATCGGCATGCAGTTGCTGCACTCAAAACCAACACATAAGCAGCAACTTCCGGCACTCCTGTTTTATAATTACAGTCTGCCTGACCCATTGCCTTGTTACGGTTAATTTTGGTGAAACGAAGGCGTTACGCAAAAACCTTCATTCCAACCGATTCCGTCAGCATGAATAATGAATTATTATGGTTAAAGATGCGTTACGATTCTGATTAACATTACAAAAACTGTCGTTTTTGAATCAGTTTGGCTTTAAAATTGGCGTAAAAAACCGCCAGCCAGCAACACTTACGCATGAAATACAGTGATTAAGCTATTGGGATGCTAAAAATGCTTCACGCCATTCAGCCGGAAAACGGCGTGGCTTGCCTTGCTTGGTAATCATCACCGCTTCAACCATTGCCGCACATAACAGCCTGCCTTCGCAGGTAATTTCCTGTTTCATATAAATGCGCGCACCGCTGACATCGGCAACTTTGGTTTCAATCACCAACAGATCATCAATTTTAGCCGGAGATTTAAAATCGATCTCCATCCGGCGCACAACCCAGACCAGTTCTTCTCCCAGCGATCCGGCTGCAAGCTCGGTATGATGCACACCTTTAAGACGCAAAAAGTCAGTGCGGCCGCGCTCGAAAAACTCCAGATAGCGACCATGATAAACAACACCGGAAAAATCTGTATCGGCATAATAGACCCGTGCCAGCAAGCGATGTCCGCCTGAATGCAATTCACCGGCAATCGCCTCACTGATTGTTTCACTTATCGCAACACTGGCAGTTTGTGTCTCGGTCATGTTTATTCTTCCTGAAATAGTCCGAATTGCGACTGCGCCAGATCGGTTGGCGTTGGCAGTCCCATATGTTCCCAGGCAATATGGGTCAAAACACGACCACGCGGCGTGCGTTGCAAAAAGCCCTGCTGGATCAGATATGGCTCAATAATATCTTCAATCGCATCACGCGGCTCCGACAGGCCGGCTGCAATGGTTTCAATCCCCACCGGCCCACCGCCAAAATTGCGTGCAATCATATCAAGATAGCGACGATCAAGCTGATCAAGGCCGCGGCTGTCAACTTCCAAACGCGACAAAGCCTCATCGGCGATTTTACGGTCAATGACATCAACTTTTGCCACCAGCGCAAAGTCACGTACACGCCGCAATAAACGTCCGGCAATACGCGGCGTACCACGCGCACGCCGTGCAATTTCCCGCGCGCCATCGTCAGCAATCGGCATTTGCATCAAGCGTGCACCGCGGCGCACAATATATTCCAGCTCTTCCACCGTATAGAAATTGAGACGCACCGGAATACCGAAACGATCACGCAGCGGTGTGGTCAACAAACCTAAACGGGTGGTTGCCGCCACAAGCGTAAATTTTGCCAGATCAATTTTAACCGAACGTGCCGCAGGCCCCTCGCCGATAATCAGATCAAGCTGGTAATCCTCCATCGCCGGATAGAGAATTTCTTCAACTGCGGGGCTTAGCCGATGAATTTCGTCAATAAACAAAACATCGCGGTCTTCCAGATTGGTCAAAAGAGCTGCCAGATCACCGGCCTTGGCAATGACCGGCCCCGATGTGGAGCGGAAATTAACACCAAGTTCTTTCGACATAATCTGCGCCAGCGTTGTTTTACCCAACCCCGGAGGGCCGACAAACAGCACATGATCAAGCGCTTCGCCGCGCACTTTCGCCGCTTCGATAAAGACTTTCAAATTGGCGCGCGCCGCAGCCTGTCCGACAAAATCGTCAAGCGATTGCGGGCGCATGGCCACGTCAGTGTCCTCACCACGCTTATCCGGCGAAATCAAACGGTCTGTATCATCCATGCTTAACGCCTTACACGCGAAGTCAAAATCAAATCAACTGTCACTGCGACAATTCCTTGAGGCCTAAGCGGATCAGTTTGGCCGATTCGGCATCATCACCCACCTGCTTAATGGCCGCAGCCACGGCATTGGCTGCCTGCTCGCGCGAATAGCCAAGATTGGCAAGCGCCGACACCGCATCAGTCACGGCACTTGATGCAACACCTTCACCAAGCTCCTGTTTAAGCCCCATCGAGCCGGACGCTGCCCCTGCAAAAGCCGGTGCTTTGTTTTTGAGCTCCGTGACCAGACGTTCGGCCACTTTTTTGCCCACACCCGGTGCACGGCTCAGCATCGCCAAATCACGCAGTGCAATAGCATTGGCAAGTTCGGATGGTGTCAAAGCACCTAAAACCGCAAGCGCTACTTTCGCGCCCACCCCTTGCACACTTTGCAACAAGCGGAACCATTCACGCTCCAAAGCGGTGCCAAAACCAAACAGGCGCAAAACATCTTCGCGCACATAGGTTTCAATCAGCAAAACTGTTGCTTCACCGGCTGAGGGCAGATTGCCCAATGTGCGTGCCGAGCAAAAAACCACATAGCCGACACCATGCACATCAATGATGGCATGATCTTCGGCAATTTCATCCACCACGCCCTTAAGCTTGCCAATCATTCAACAACCCTTAATCAAGCGCTTGCGGCTATCCGCAGGCTTCCAACCAAACTTTCACGATGATGCGCATGACAAATGGCAATTGCCAAGGCATCTGCCGCATCGCTCGTATCAAAACGAGCGCGTGGCATGAGAACTTTTACCATCATATGAATTTGCTGTTTTTCGCCATGCCCTACACCAATCACCGCTTTTTTAACGGCATTGGGCGCATATTCAGCCACACGCAAGCCAACCTGAGCTGGCGCCAGCAGCGCAATGCCGCGCGCCTGCCCCAGCTTCAGTGTCGCTGTCGCGTCCTTATTAACGAATGTATGTTCAACGGCTGCCTCATGCGGGCAATGCTCATGCAGAACTTTGGCCAAGCCCTCATGCAGCTGGCACAAACGCGATGCCAGATCGAACTTCGCATCGGATTTAATCGTACCGGATGCAATAAAATGCAAAGAATTGCCGAGCGACTCGACAATACCCCAACCGGTATTGCGCAAGCCCGGATCAATGCCAATGATGCGAATCGCCTGTTTCATATGTTCACTCTAGCTCTATTGCACTGAGTTAACAGCACAAATGTGAACAAAAGAGAAACAAATTGCGGAGAGCCGCTTATTTAAACTGAAATTATTAAGAAGCGCCGAAAGCCGTTTTCAGGAGAACCAGCTGCTGCGACACCTGATTTTGCTGCACCGGCGGGCGGAAGGACAGCAATTCGCCGTAAACTTCCTGATCGGTTTTACGCACACGCTCCTGCAAGCGCAGCGAGTGTTCAATCAAATCGACAAAGCGATCCGGCATTTCGCTCCAACCGGCAGTGCTTTGCTCGGCAGACGGTGTATTAAGACGCAGCTTGTTCTTTTCAGCTGTGACCTGTGCGCGGGACATTTCGCCATTACGCGCAGCGCGCTGCAACAAGAGCCATGAAGCGATCTGCATCAGACGGGTGGTTAAACGCATGGATTCGGAGGCGTAAAGTGCTGCCGCTTCATTGGAAAGACCGCGTGATTCTTCACGACCATCTCCATCCAGATAGCTTGCCGCTTCTTCAACCAGATCCATACCTTCACGGTAAAACGGTTTGAAAGAATCCGAATAGACCTTGCGATCTGCCAAACGGATTGTATTGCCCGGCAAAGACTGCTGCTGCTCTGTGATCACTTTTTCACCATCCCGCGACCTGTCCGCATATCAAATGCGTTCAAGCCCATATTTATATGTGCCCATCTCAATGACCGACTCAAGCAGAACTGAACCACCTGACGGACACGAAAACTAATGTCTGAGCTGCTGTTCGATCATGTTGCGGGAGCGGATGAAACCGCTGCAACACGAAACTCCACCGCAAACTGCACACTCATACACGGTCGCGCAAGAATATGTTTAATTTTGGGTTAATAACCACAGGGCAGGAAATTTTAGAGAAAAAAGTAACCAATCGTTAAAAAACGATTCTATTTTTCTAACACCTTGAAAAAGAATAAAAAAAGAGCCGCATAAGCGGCCCTCAGGAGTTTTAACAGGGAGGCGTCAGACAAAGTGGTAAAACCACTTCAGTCAAAATCCGGCCAAACCGGATATGAATTGATTAAACCGCGTTAAGATTAATGGAAGGTTAATTTTTCCACTCATTTTAGCGATTAGTAACATCTGAAGCACAAATTATACCGTTCCGAAGGCCGGTTTTGGTTTTGGCTCGGCTTTTGGCTCCAGCTTCACCTTGACAGGCTGTGCCGCCACCGGTGCCGCATTGGTTCTGGCCTTCTGTTTCATCGCGGATAGCCATTCCAGATAATAAGCAAATGCAAATTGCGCGACGATACCAGCGGCAATCAGCAATGTATCATCCCAAAAACCACCCGGATTAACCAGCTTCATCACCTGCGCCACCATGGCAAGCAAAGTACCCGCGATGAAAATCGGCAGTGAATGGCGACCCAAAATCGCCAATGGATGGTCATGAGCGGTGCGCGCCAAATTCGCCAAAGCCGGAATAGCCGCAAGCAGATAGACGATAGAAAGAATATGCAGCAGACGTGGCAAGGACAGGAAGGTCTTGTCAAAACCTGCCAGAACCATCGGCAGGCCGAAAGAAATATCCACACCCCATAAAGGCCAGCGCACCCAGACAAGCGCCAGAACGAGATAACCGGCGGCGAGTGCCATCATCCAGCCGCGTACCGGAATTTCTCCGCCATTACGCACATGGATCGTTCCGGCAATACCGATGGCAAACAAAAACTGCCAGGAAAACGGATTGAGAAACCAAACCCCATCATTAGGGAAATTAGGCGGTGCAATATGAAAAAAACCGGCAGCCAGCCAAACAGCACCTGATACCGCCAGCAAAAGTGGCAGGCTCACACGCGCCAGTAACAATAAGGCAGGCGTCATCAGCAACAAGACGCCATACATGGAAAGGATATTATTATAACCAAGCTGATGACCGAGAATAACCAGTCCTGTCATAGCCTCAGCCGGTTTTTCCATCAAAGGGCCGATATTGATCTGGTTCAAAAACTCAGGCCGGCTGAAAAGAATGGCAGCACCGGCAAAAATCGCAATTGTCACCAGAGTGGTCATCATATGCGAAACATAAAGCACACCGGCACGGCGCCACATTTTAAGGCTTAACAGCAAACGATTGCCGGAAATGAATTTATTGCCATAAGCAAGGGCTACTGCCATACCGGAAATGAGCACGAAAGCCTCTGTCGCGTCCGAAAATCCGAGATTTTTATGGGTAAAGTTTTCATAAATTGTGCCGGGGACATGATTGATGAAAATAGTCAGCAATGCCAATGCTCTGAAGACATCAATACGACTGTCCCGTTTTGCGCTCATAGTATTGGTCATATTATTTCTACCCCATCAACTCAAATTGCCATTGTCAGACCGGTGATACCTCACCTGGCTTTTTCACCTGAAAAAAGCCGTACTGCTTTGCACAACATTGATTATTCAGGTATCGCAGACATATCACTGGCTTTAATATAGCGCGGGAATGGGGCAGTTTATGGTTTATGAAAATCAACTTTCCTTCCAGTGTATAACAAAGTGACAACAGGCATGATCGGGGCTGTTCAATCTGGTTTACTTGTTCTATGCCCGAATTCGATCAAAATTTAAGGATTTAAGCTGTTTCCATGACAACAAATAACACACAGACAAATAGCTTCGAGAACCGCTGCCGTGTTGTTCTGGTAACACCACCATTGAGCGATGCCGCCAAACTCACCACACAGCTGGAACAGGCTTTGTCAGGCGGCGATGTTGCAAGCGTTATTCTCGACACCACCAATGCCGATGAAACGCAGTTTCAGGCTTTTGCAGAAAAAGTCGTGCCGCTCATCCAGCAGGCAGGCGCAGCAGCGCTTATTCTCAATGATACCCGCATTGCCGGTCGCGTTGGTGCTGATGGCCTCCATATTGAAGGCAATCAGGAAACCGTTGCTGAAGCGATTGAACGCTATACACCAAAGCTGATTGTCGGCACCGGCAACTTGCGTGACCGTCACTCGTGTTTAGCCATTGGTGAGTTGCAGCCTGATTTTGTCTTCTTCGGCAAAATCGGTGCAGACAACAAACCGGATGCCCATCCGCGCAATTTGAATTTGGCCGAGTGGTGGGCACAAATGGTTGAAATTCCGGCCATTGTGCAGGCAGGCAGCGATATGCAGAGCATTATTGCTGCAGCTGAAACCGGCGCAGAATTTGTAGCCCTCGGGGCTTGCGTCTTTCAGGCAGAAAATCCGGCCGAAGCCGTGGCTGAAGCCAACCGTCTGCTGGACGAAAACGCTCCGCAGTTTGAGAGCTGATTATATGCAAATGCTTCGGTCATTTCTTTCAGGCTTCATCAGTGTCGCGGCAATATCCATTGCCGCGACACCGGCTTTTGCAGCCGTGGAGCCAAGCACTCCGGCGGTTGAAACAGGCAAAACGGACCGGCCCAACATGCTGCCGCAACCAGCCACCACTGATGAACTGCCCAATGAATTGATTGAAATTGATCCGAACCGCTTTGGTGCTAAACCCACGGATGCGGCTTTCGGCGCTTATCAGCGCGGGCTTTATCTCACCGCTTTAAGCCTTGCCAAGCCTCGCGCTGAAGCCGGTGAAGCTGCTGCACAAACCCTGCTTGGCGAAATTTATTCACGCGGGCTCGGTGTGCCGGTTGACCCGAAACTTGCCGCTGAATGGTATAGTAAAGCTGCCGCACAAAATGATGTTCATGCGCAGTTTCAATATGCAGTACTGTTGCTTGATGGCAAACATGTCAAAGCAGACAAGGCGCAGGCTGAAAGCCTGATGAAAGCCGCAGCCGAAGCCGGTAACGCCATGGCGCAGTTTAATTACGCGCAGATTTTGATGCAAAATAACCCCGGTGAAAAAGGCATTGAAGCAGCCTATCCGTGGTTTCAAAAAGCCTCAGACAGCAACCTTGCCGATGCGGAATATGCTGTGAGCCAGATTTTGGCCAACGGCACCAGTGCCATTAAACAGGATGAAGCAGAAGCACGGTTTTTCTTGCTGCGCGCCGCACAAAAAAACTACGACACCGCCCAGCTTGATCTGGCTACATGGCTGGTGGAAGGGCGCGGTGGCGAGCGCAATTTTGATGCCGGTTTCAAATGGATGTTGCAAGCCGCACGCAACGGCAATGTGGCAGCACAAGCGCGTCTTGCCCGCCTCTATCGCGATGGTTTGGGAACCGACGGCGACACAGTGACTGCGGCTGCGTGGTATTTTGTTGCCCGCCGTTCAGGCCTCACGGCTTTTGACCTTGATTCCATGCTGGACGGGCTGGAAGATGAGCAAATTGAACGTGCCAGAAAAATCGCCGAGACACTGCGCCAATAATCACTCGCTAATCACTGGTCTTGTAATCCTTGCTCTAAACCTGTCAGTTCAGGTGGCGAAAATCCAAGCCGATTATTGGGGCAAATTGGCTAAAACATGCTTTAAGCTTGCCAAAATCCGCTTTTTGTGGTCTTGGAAAGTCGATTATTGCGGTATTGGTCTATCATAGCAATCCGCACTTCCCTTTCACGCTATTTCCGGATCAATTTTATGAAGATCAATGGTAATGAAATCCGCCCAGGCAACGTTATTGAGCATGCCGGCGGTCTTTGGGTAGCAGTTAAAACCAATGCGGTTAAGCCTGGTAAAGGCGGCGCATATAATCAGGTTGAACTGAAGAACCTCATCAACGGCACCAAGCTGAACGAACGTTTCCGCGCAGCTGAAACCGTTGAACGCGTCCGTCTCGAACAGAAGGATTTCTCCTTCTTGTACGAACAGGGCGAAGCACTGATTTTCATGGACACCGAATCCTACGAACAGCTCGAACTGCCTAAAGATTTTGTTGGCGACCGCGCTGCATTCTTGCAGGATGGCATGATGGTCACCGTTGAATTGCACGAAGAGCGTCCGATCGGTATCCGCCTTCCGGATCAGGTTACACTGACAATCACCGAAGCTGATCCTGTTGTTAAAGGTCAGACTGCGGCTTCTTCTTACAAGCCTGCAATTCTTGAAAATGGCATCCGTGTACTCGTTCCACCATTCATTGAAGCAGGTGAACGCGTTATCGTCGATACCAACGAATTAACCTATATCAGCCGCGCATAATCAGCGGTCGGCTGACGTTTCAGTCAGCCAAGCTGATCGCAAAACTGATAAACAAGAAATTAGGACGGATTAGGCATGGCGCGTTCAGCCGTACTCAATGTTATGGTTCAGGCCGCAATGAAGGCCGGACGCTCACTCGCCCGTGACTTCGGTGAGGTTCAGAACCTTCAGGTCTCGCTTAAAGGCCCTGGCGACTATGTTAGTCAGGCAGACCGCAAGGCCGAACAGATCATCTTCACCGAGCTGAAAAAAGCGCGGCCGGATTACAGCTTCCTGATGGAAGAATCCGGCGCGGTTGAAGGCAGTGACGCCCAGCACCGCTGGATCATTGACCCTCTCGACGGCACCACCAACTTCCTGCACGGGATTCCGATGTTTGCCGTCTCTATTGCGCTGGAGCGTCAGGGACAAATCGTTGCCGGCGTCATCTACAATCCGGCAATGGACGAGCTTTACACCGCAGAACGCGGCGGCGGGGTTTTCCTCAACGACCGTCGTTTGCGCGTGGCAGCACGCAGCAAAATGGTTGATGCTGTTATCGGCACCGGCATTCCGCATATCGGCCGTGGCCATCATGGCCATTATCTGGTGGAACTGCGCAACATCATGGCTGATTCAGCCGGTATCCGCCGTATGGGCGCTGCCGCACTTGATCTGGCCTATGTTGCTGCCGGTCGTCTTGACGGTTTCTGGGAAGATGATTTGCAGCCGTGGGATATGGCAGCAGGCATTCTCATGATCCGTGAAGCCGGTGGTTTTGTGTCCGACAAAAACGGCGGTCAGGATATGTTTGACACCAAGGGCATTGTGGCCGGTAATGAAGCCATCCACAGAGCACTGATGGCAACCCTGAAAAAGCCGATCTGATAGCAATATCAGATCTGACCTTTAAAAATGCCGGCCTCTCGCGAAGCCGGCATTTTTTATGCTAAAAATTTGCTCTGAAAATTGAAATTAAAAAGTCACGATTTGATAAACTGCTTTTGCAACCATCATGCTGTTTAAAAAAGAACAGCCGCCAATCATCGTTTTCTATACTCATCGTTCATTGTGAATGAGAGTAAAAAACACGATTTTTGCCTCATCGCAAATCCCAATTTTGCATTTAAAAATTGGGACAGAATAAATGCCCGTATTCTTTTATAGATTAAATGCATATGTTGATTTTCCGGCATTTAATATTGCCGACAAACGATTACCCTATTTCACAGTCTATAAATTATAAGCTAGCTTCAAGATAAATGAATCGGACGGCAGTGGAGAAGATAAGTGATGCAGGCTGAAAAGCGCGACCAGCAAGCCGGGACTTTCACCAGGAATTTTAACGCGGATTATATGCCGACGCCTATGTCAACGCCGCGGATGGTCATGATTACCATGATTATCTTCCTGATTATTGTGGCTTTTCTCGCCGCGGTTCTCTCCCGCCAGATCCACACTTTCTTTGTCACCAATCCGGGGCTAAACGGCCTGATCCTTGGCGTTTTGCTTGCCGGTATTTTGCTCGCCTTCGGGCAAGTCATCCGCCTGATGCCGGAAATCCGCTGGGTCAATTCACTGCGCCGTGGTGATGACGGCAGCACATCCCGCCCGCCGGTTCTGCTTGCGCCGATGCGTACATTAATCGGCCATCAGCGCTCGATGGCGCTTTCCACCACCTCAATGCGCTCAATCCTTGATTCGATTGCCACCCGCCTTGATGAAAGCCGCGATATTTCCCGCTATTTTATTGGTCTGTTGGTGTTCTTAGGCTTGCTTGGTACGTTCTGGGGTTTGCTGGAAACCATCGGCTCCATCGGCAACACGATCCAAACCCTTGATCCGGCATCGGGCAGCACCAATGATGTGCTGGATGCGTTGAAGGCTGGCTTGCAAGCACCGTTGAGCGGCATGGGCACAGCCTTTTCCTCATCACTTTTCGGCCTTTCCGGCTCGCTGATTCTAGGCTTTCTGGATTTGCAGGCAGGACGTGCGCAGAACCGTTTTTATACCGAACTTGAAAACTGGCTCTCCACTGTGACTGATCTCGGCTCCGACCTCAATCAAGGGGCTGCCACAGCTCAAGGTTCAACCGAAGACATTCGTGATATCGCCAACCGTCTGCAATCCATGCAGGAAAATGGCAGCCCGAACCAGCGCACTACCGCTGCCCTTGCTAATCTGGCCGAAGGCATCCACGCCTTGGTGAAAAATATGCGCAATGAGCAGCAATTAATGCGTGACTGGGCCGAGCGTCAGGCAGAAGACCAGCAGGCAATCCGCGAAACGCTTGAGAAACTCTCAACAACGCTCAATGAAACCAACCGCAACAATAATCATTCGGGCGGGAGCCGTTAAAGATGGCTCTTTCACGCAGCCGCCGGCAAAACCGGCAAGTCGATTATTGGCCGGGCTTTGTTGATGCGCTTTCAACATTGCTGCTGGCAATCATGTTTTTGCTCACTGTCTTTGTGCTGGCGCAGTTTCTGCTCAGCCGTGAAGTCAGCGACAAAGACGATGTTTTGGCGCGCCTCAACAGCCAGATCAATGAACTGACGCAGCTTTTGTCGCTGGAACGCGGCAATGCTCAGGACTTGCAAGATACCATCGCCAATCTGCAAGCCTCCCTCTCCTCGGCTGAAAGCGAGCGCTCGCGCCTGCAAAGCCTGCTCAATGAAGGCAGCGGTGCCGGTATAGCTGCGGATAAAAAGATCGGTGATTTAAACGCCAGCCTTGATCAGGAAAAGCAGATCAGCGCCCGCGCCCTTTCACAGGTCGAGCTTCTCAACCAGCAGATTGCTGCGCTCAGACGCCAGATTGGTGCGCTGGAAGAAGCGCTCAATGCCTCAGAAGCCCGCGACAAAGAATCAAATGCCAAGATTGCGGATCTCGGCAAACGATTGAATGTGGCTCTTGCCCAACGGGTGCAGGAATTGAACCGCTATCGCTCCGACTTCTTCGGACGCTTGCGTGAAATTCTCTCGGATAAGGAAAATATCCGCATCGTCGGCGACCGCTTCGTCTTCCAGTCAGAAGTGCTTTTCCCGACCGGCTCATCCGATATTAATCCGGCAGGGCTGGTTGAGATGAAGAAGCTTGCTGATGCGGTGATTACGCTCAACAATGAAATCCCTGATGACATCAACTGGATTTTGCGTGTGGACGGTCACACCGATAATATTCCTCTGATTGGCACCGGACGTTTCCGCGACAATTGGGAGCTCTCCTCTGCGCGTGCCACATCCGTGGTTAAATTCCTGATAGCCAATGGTGTTCCGGCCAATCGCTTGGTGGCTGCCGGCTTTGGCGAATATCAGCCGCTGGATGATTCGGATGATAGTGATGCACGGGCAAAAAACCGGCGTATCGAGTTGAAACTCACCGAACGCTAAAACCTGTTTCCCCTGTTTAGAGAAACAGTCTGAACATAAAAAAGGCCTTGGGGTGAAACATCCCCAAGGCCTTTTCATTTCAACAGCTTGATCGCTTATTCAGCCGCATCTCCTTTAGAAAGAACGCTTTCTTGAGAAAAGACTCCGGCGCCGGCTTCAAATTGCAGCTTGGCAAGACGGGCATAAACCCCGTCTTTTTGCACCAGAGAAGCATGGGTGCCTTCTTCAATGATGCGTCCCTCATCCACCACCAGAATGCGGTCTGCCTTGAGCACAGTGGCCAAACGGTGCGCCACCACTAGCGTGGTGCGACCTGTCATCAAATGCTCCAAGCCCTTCTGCACCAACATTTCGCTTTCAGCATCAAGCGCAGAGGTAGCCTCATCCAGCAACAGAATCGGTGCATCGCGCAAGATAGCGCGCGCAATAGCGATTCTCTGACGCTGACCACCGGAAAGGGTCATGCCGCGCTCGCCGACTAATGTGTCGTAGCCTTTTTCCAGCGCCATGATGAAATCATGCGCCAAGGCTGCTTTGGCGGCAGCGATAATGTCCTCATCCGTTGCATCAGGACGGCCAAAGGCAATGTTTTCACGTAAAGTACTGGCAAAGATTGCCACATCCTGCGGCACCACCGCCATGCGGCCACGGATTGCCAGCGGATCAGCTTCAGGAAGCGCCACACCATCAACCCGGATAGTACCTGACTGCGGATCATAATAACGCAGAAGAAGCGAGAAAATCGTACTCTTCCCGGCACCCGATGGCCCGACAATCGCCACGCTTTCACCCGGTTTCACACTGAAATCAAGACCAGCCAAAGCCGCTTTTTCAGGGCGTGCAGGATAATGGAAAACAACATTTTCAAAGCTGATTTCGCCAAGAGCCGGAACAGGCAAAGCAACCGGATTAGACGGCGCAGCAATTGCCGGTATTTCATCCAGAATTTCAGTCAGACGCTCGGTGGCACCGGCAGCTTGTGCCAGCTCGCCCCAGACTTCCGACAATTGACCCAAGGAACTGGCCGCAAACACTGCATAAAGCAGGAACTGTCCGAGCTGACCGGCGCTCATTGTGCCCGACAACACATCATTGGAGCCGAACCACAACACGCCGACGACGCTGGAAAAAACCATGAAAATAGCAAAAGAGGTGAGAATCGCGCGTGCAAACACCGAAGAACGTGCCGCAGCAAAAGCATTTTCCACCGCTTTGGCAAAACGACTGATCACCATTTTTTCATTGGTAAAAGCCTGAAGCGTGCGCATAGCGCTGATCTGCTCACCGGCATAGCTATTGGCATTGGCCAGCATATCCTGTGCTGCGCGTGAACGACGGCGCACCGAACGGCCAAAAGCAATCAACGGCAGTACGATCAATGGAATCGCACCAATGACCAACGCCGATAATTTCGGGCTCGTTACCACCATCATACCAACCGCACCAAGCCCCATGATGATATTGCGCAGCGCAACAGATGCCGTAGCACCAACAGCTGATTTGATCTGAGTCGTATCGGCAGACAGACGTGAGACAATTTCACCGGAATTGGAGCGATCAAAGAAATCCTGCGACAGTTTGGTCACATGATCAAAAACCGCATTGCGCAAATCAGCGACAACACGCTCACCAAGCGTAATCACGAAGAAGTAACGCAAGCCTGAAGCCAGCGCCAGCATCAGCGCCAGCAGCACCAACATGCCGAAATAGTTATTGATGAATGTGCTGTTATCGGTGGAAAACCCGTTATCGACCATGCGGCGCACGGCAATCGGCACCATCAGCGTAGTTGTGGCAGCAGCAACGAGAGAAACCAGCGCACCTAAAACCAGAAGCTTATACCGCGCCAAAAATGGCAACATGCGCCGCAGGGGTTTTACTGATCTCTTACGCTTATTGTTAACTTCTTCTGACATTTTCTTGACGTTTTCCGAATGCTTTGCGACCATTATTGCGATTGCGCCTTGTTATTATCGTGTAGCTGATGTATAGGCTCGCCAACCCTTTTGGAAGCCGTCGCCTTCGGGCGTGCGCCTTCATAACTGCCATTGGGCGAAAGTGCTACAGTCTGATACTGGATTGGAGCATGATCGTCTATCAATCTTTCAGGAATATATCGATGAAAGCCAATATCCATCCCGACTACCACACCATCAAGGTCGTGATGACCGATGGCACCGAATACCAGACCCGTTCAACATGGGGCAAAGAAGGCGATACGATGAACCTCGATATCGATCCTACCACCCATCCAGCATGGACCGGTAACGCCCAGACCTTGGTTGACCGCGGTGGCCGTCTGTCCAAGTTCAAGAATCGCTTCGGCAACCTGGGTATCTAATTCCGTATGCCTCGGGCAAATTCGGGATTACAGCTTCGCTGATCCAAACCCGAAAATGCAAAAGTTTAAAAGACCTCGCTCCGGCGAGGTTTTTTTATGTCTGCGTTTTGCTGACACATGCCAATAAAAAAAGTCCGGCTCAATTGAACCGGACTTTTTCAATGCATCAATGATGCAAAGAATCACTCAGCGCTGAGTTTCGCCATTACTTCATCGGACACTTCGAAGTTGGCATAGACGTTCTGCACATCATCATCATCTTCCAAAGTGTTGATGAGCTTGAGCACGGAACGCGCCTTCTCTTCATCCACATTGGTGTTGTTCTGAGGCTTCCAGACAGTCTTGATGGATTCAGCTTCACCAAGTGCTGTTTCCAGCGCCTTGGAGACCTCACCAATGCTTTCGAACGAGCAGGTGATGACATGTTCATCTTCGTTTGACTGAACGTCGTCAGCGCCTGACTCAATGGCAGCTTCCATGATGGCATCAGCGTCGCCGGCTTCCGGCTTGTAGATGATTTCACCAACGCGGTCGAACATGAAGGAAACCGAGCCGGTTTCACCCAATGCGCCACCGGATTTGGTAAATGCTGCACGCACATTGGAAGCGGTACGGTTGCGGTTGTCGGTCAGCGCTTCAACGATAACCGATACACCGCCCGGGCCACGGCCTTCGTAGCGCACTTCATCATAGTTCTCGCCGTCATTGCCCGCAGCCTTTTTAATGGCGCGCTCAATGTTATCTTTCGGCATCGACTGTGCTTTCGCGTTCTGGATAGCCAGACGCAAACGCGGGTTCATTGTCGGATCAGGCAAGCCCTGTTTTGCAGCAACGGTAATTTCTCTGCCGAGCTTGGAAAAGATTTTTGAGCGCACAGCGTCCTGACGACCCTTGCGATGCATAATATTTTTAAACTGCGAATGACCAGCCATGACACCCCTGTATAGGTTCTTTAAATAACGTGCGGACAAAAGCGATGGCGGCTTTTGAAAATCAAGCTATTTGCAGCGCTTTATATTGCGCCGTAACCGCAAGCCAGCCATCCTTATCCGGACGGGATGCGGCCTTATACGGAAAGTTCAGCCTTACGTCCAGTCACCCCCGCTGCCACAAGTGCTTTGCGGATTGATATTGCAGGCTTTTAGCGCAAAAAAATTACGACTCCATGGACAATAGCGCCATTATTGATTATCTATAATTACATGAAAAGCGAAACGCACGAAACCATTGCCGTCAAAATCAGCCGCATCCTAGCCGACCGTATTATCGACGGCACATTGGAGCCGGGCATGAAGCTGCGGCAAGATCACATTGCGGAAGAATTTCAAACCAGCCATGTGCCGGTGCGCGAAGCTTTTCGCCGTCTCGAAGCGCAAGGTCTGGCTATTTCCGAGCCACGCCGTGGTGTGCGCGTTGCTTCTTTTGATATTAATGAAGTGCGTGAAGTGGCCGAAATGCGTGCAGCATTAGAGGTTTTGGCACTGCGCCATGCTGCCCCGCACATGACACGCGCCATTCTGGAAGCTGCCGAGAAAGCAACATCCGAAGGCGATAATTGCGCCAATATCCGTGAATGGGAAGCCGCTAACCGGCGCTTTCATCGTTTGATTATCGAACCTTGCGGCATGCCACGTCTGCTTGCAGCCATTGATGATCTGCACGCAGCCAGCGCACGCTTTTTGTTTTCGACATGGCGCAGCGAATGGGAAGTACGCACCGACCACGACCATCGCGCCATTCTTGATGCTCTGCGCAAAGGTGATACCGACAGCGCCTGCCTGATCCTCGCACGCCACGTACAATGGATCGGCCACCGACCTGTCAAAACCGCCTCCGGCAAAATCCGCGACGGCTTCTCCATTATCGGTTAAATCCAAACATTTATCATTACGCGAGTTTTGCGTTTTTAGAGCTGTTTATGCTGACATACCCTTGCCAATTAAACGGCCTATAAGGCTTTCTGCTGCCTTTTCGCATAGGCAACCCAACCACTTAATTCACGTTTAAAAACAAAATTATCTATAAAATATCATTTAAAGATATATTTTTGAGTGGCTTTATCACCGGTGCGGTAATTTTTTTATACAAATAAAACAATAAGTTAAATTTCAATCAATGGGTTTCCCGCACTTATTCATGAGGCACAGGCTTGCTTTCTCATAAAAACTCATAACAGATATATAGATCGAAATTAGATTTTATCTATAATTTATCTACGGAGTGATTATGTCCCAAATTGAGATGCATGCGCATTCAGGTTTCAGCCCTTTAAACCTTGATAGCCACTCGCTGCCTGTACGTGCTGCCGCCGTTATATTCGGTACATTCATTCTTGCACTCACCTCGCAGGTCGAAGTGCCGATGATACCGGTTCCAATCACCTTACAGACCCTTGTGGTGCCATTAATCGGTGCGCTTTACGGCTGGCGCTTGGGTGCCCTCACCGTTCTGGCATGGCTTGGTGAAGCCATGGCCGGCATGCCGGTTCTGGCTGGCGGCTCAGGTGGCATCATGGCTTTTGCAGGCCCGACCGCCGGTTATCTGGCATCCTTCCCGATTATCGCCGCCCTCACCGGTTATCTGGCTGAACGCGGCTGGAATGGTAAGCGCGTGGGTTTTGCCTTCGCTTCATTTCTTGCAGCCAATGCGCTTTGCCTTGTCATGGGCACACTCTGGCTCTCAAGCCTCATCGGCATGGAAAAAGCCATTGCTTTTGGCGCAACACCATTTTTGATCGGCGCGGTCATCAAATCTGCGCTGGGCGCAGCCATTCTGAAAGCTGCAAGCCGCTAAACTTTCATATTACCGAAATAAACCCTATCCGGCACATGAGCCGGATAAGGTTACAGACTATATGGTTTCATGACTATTCATCTGCGCGGCCACCATCTGCTTTGCATGCTGACCTATATCGGCAAGGGCTACACACCTTTTTTCGTCGAAAATTACGATCAGATCGCAGAAGCTTTAAGCCATGGCTCCGTCATCACACTGGTCAACGGCCCCGATGATATTTGCATGCCACTTTTGTGCGAAGATAATTGCCATTGTCACAATGCAAGCGTCACTTTACGCGACCAAGCGGCACTGGAAGATATCAGCACATTGCTGGGTGTGCGCCTGCAACAAGGCAGCAAATTCATCCTCAACAGCCAATTATTGCTAAAGCTGCGCGCGGCTTTTAGCGAACATACAATCCGCTCTGCCTGCAAGGGTTGTGAATGGGCAGATCTTTGCACCGATATTGCACAGAACTCTGCTTACAAACATGTTAAAATACAATGCAGCGATATGGCTTAAATATATAAAAAGGCTGGTTGCAGCATCCTGCAACCAGCCTTTTTCATGAATATCAAACCCCGCTTTTAAACAGGCGATATCACTCAACCCATACCAAGTGCATCCATATAAAGCTGGATCATCGCTTCTTCTTCCTGACGCTCATGTTCTTCTTTTTTGCGCAGGCGAATAATGGTGCGAACAGCTTTGCTATCAAAGCCCGAACCTTTCAGCTCGGCATAAACTTCTTTGATATCGTCCCCGATGGTTTTCTTTTCTTCTTCCAGACGCTCAATACGCTCGATGAAAGAACGCAGCTGACCGACGGCTACCGTTTGTGCGGTTTCAGTTGTGATGTCATCCACAGGAGATACTCCAATTTATTAAAACAGGTGACTGACTGCGACTCGCAGTCATGAATATGTACTTTTCGATGCCTGACAGGGGCAAAATGGTCAAGGGTAACCACGCAATTGAATGCCCATTATCAAAGCCATTGTGCCAAGGGCGATCACCGCGATTTTCCAAAAATCGCTGCGGCGGCGTAAACCCGGCAATCCTAACGGCCTGAAAATATGCAGGATCATAATAATGATCAGCAAAGCAGGCAATATTTTGGACATCAGCGTCCCCTTAAACCATTCATTTCATGCGCTCCGCTTTTGCCAGCAGAAGCTTAAGAAGAGCATAGCATAGCCATAAAACGCTAAATTGATCTTAAGTTTTATGGACGCACCTCCCCGGATGTGCCTAAGATCAGAAAAATCAGACTGTTTTGGGAGGAACAGAATGGCATCGCAATACGGGGATATTTATTCCAACTGGCAGAAAAATCCGGATCAATTTTGGCACGAAGCCGCGCAAAACGTGCATTGGTTCAAGCCATACGACAAAGTTTTTGACGCAGATCAGGGCGTTTACGGCCGCTGGTTTGCGGGTGGCGAAACCAATACCTGCTATAATGCAATTGACCGCCACGTTGAACAAGGCCGCGGCAATCAAGCGGCCATTATCTATGACAGTCCTGTCACCAACCAAAAACGAAAAGTAACTTATGCGCAACTTCTGGAAGAGGTTCAAGCACTTGCTGCGGTGATGCAAGATCACGGCGTGGTCAAAGGTGACCGCGTGCTCATCTATATGCCGATGATCCCGGAAGCAGCTGTTTCCATGATGGCTTGCGCGCGTATCGGCGCCATTCATTCGGTTGTTTTTGGTGGTTTTGCCGCACATGAACTGGCAACACGCATTGATGATGCTGCTCCCAAAATGATTATCGCCGCCTCCTGTGGTGTAGAACCCGGCCGCGTGGTGGCCTATCAGGACATGCTCGACAAAGCGATTGAGATGAGCCGCCACAAGGTTCAGCATTGCATCATTTTGCAACGTCCCGAAAAAGCACATATTCCGGTAGAAGGCCGCGACATCGATTATAAACAAGCCGTTGATGCTGCCCGTGGCCGCCATGTGCCATGTGTGCCGGTTCTGGCAACGGACGGGCTTTACATCCTCTACACATCCGGCACCACCGGCGAGCCCAAAGGTGTTGTGCGTGATCACGGCGGCCATATGGTGGCACTCACATGGTCGGTTGGTGCGGTATACAGCATCAAGCCGGGCGATGTTTTTTGGGTGGCTTCCGATGTCGGCTGGGTTGTCGGCCATTCTTATATTATTTATGCCCCGCTCTTCATCGGTGCGACCACTGTCATCTATGAAGGCAAACCTGTTGGCACGCCAGATGCAGGCGCATTCTGGCGGGTGATTTCCGAATATAATGTCCGCATCATGTTCACCGCGCCAACAGCCCTGCGTGCAATTAAAAAAGAAGATCCGGAAGGTTTGCTCGTCAAGAAATATGATCTTTCCAAGCTGGAATGTATGTTTCTGGCCGGAGAGCGCGCCGACCCCGACACCGTAAAATGGGCAGAAAACATTCTGAGTGTACCGGTGATCGACCATTGGTGGCAAACCGAAACGGGCTGGGCAATCGCTGCCAATCCGTTGGGACTGGGCAAAATGCCAACCAAATACGGCTCACCAACGGTTGGCATGCCGGGTTACGACATTCGCGTGGTGGATGATGGCGGCCATGAGGTCAAACGTGGCGAACTCGGCAATGTGCTGATCAAGCTGCCTCTGCCACCCGGCTGTCTGGTTACGCTTTGGAATGCAGAAGAACGGTTCCGCAAATCTTATCTCGACGAGTTTGAAGGCTATTATAAAACCTCCGATGCCGGCTATATGGACGAAGACAACTATGTCTATATCATGAGCCGTACTGACGACATCATCAATGTGGCAGGCCACCGCCTTTCCACCGGCGCGATGGAAGAAATCATCTCCGGCCATCCTGATGTCGCCGAATGTGCGGTCGTTGGTATTGCCGACACATTAAAAGGTCAGGTGCCATGCGGTTTTCTGGTGCTGAAAGCCAATGTTGACAGGCCGGAAAGCGTCATTGAAGCTGAATGTATTGAACGTGTGCGCAGTGAAATCGGCCCTGTGGCTTCTTTCCGTTTAGCACTTGTTATCAAACGTCTGCCGAAAACCCGCTCAGGCAAAATTCTGCGCTCCACCATCCAGAAAATTGCTGATGGTGAGCCGTGGAAAATGCCGGGCACTATTGATGATCCGGCAATCCTCGATGAAATCACGGATGCTTTGCGTGACCGCAAAATCGGTAATGCCTGTCAGGCAGCTTAACTCAACACATATAAAAAGCCGCCTGCAATCATGCATGGCGGCTTTTTAATAAGCGACAATCAAGTCTTAATGATCGTGGTTTTTTGCTGCAAAAGCTTGTTTTTGCGCGTCGGTTGCTTCCGTTTGATAGCGTGATTTCCACTCATCAAATGGCATACCGTAAATAATTGCGCGCACTTCGTCTTTGCTCAGACTAATTTCTTTTTCTTCAGCAGCATCTTTATACCAGTTTGCCAAACAATTGCGGCAGAAACCGGCTAAATTCATCATGTCGATATTTTGCACATCTGTATACTCACGCAAATGCTGAACCAACCGACGAAACGCTGCCGCTTCCAATTCAACCTGTGACTGATCATCAATTTTCGACATTCCTGCCTCCTCAAACCGGATCGGTACGTGATCCGAAAAACTGAACTTCCTGCATTTCCGGTAACTGATTAAGTGCTGCAAGCATCGGCGCCAAACGTGCCGCCCATTGATCTGTGCCTACATTATCGGCAATCAAATCCTGCCGAACCTCAATCAGAATATGCGGATAGCCTTTTGATGTTGCATGTTTGAACATCGCATCATTGCGCAACGCACCATCATACGGCTCATTGTCACCGGTAATCAGTAAATGCTCAGCACGCAGCATTTCCAATAATGGGCGCAGTGCCCTGTCATCTTTATCCCAAAGCAGGCCGCAATGCCATGGCCGCGCTTTACCGCGCCAAACCGGCGTATAAGAATGAATGGACACAATAAAAGGCGCCCGCCCGCTCGCGCCACGCACATCATGCACCAAAGCCGAAACCTGATCATGATAAGGGCGATAAAATGCATTGAGCCGCGTTTCGCGCTCCTGTGCATCCATCGGATAATTGCCTGGTATCACCGCGCCATCTGATAATTGCATAATCAGCGTCGGATCATCTTCGCCGCGGTTGGGATCAATCAACAATCTTGAAAATCCGCCCAATACGGCGGGAGCATCAAGCTTTGCCGCCAGTTTGCGCGTCAGCTCTGCCACGCCGATATCATAAGCGATATGGCGGTCAAATTGTTCAGCCTCCAGCCCCAAACTGCCGTAAGCTTCAGGCAAAGCACGGCTGGCGTGATCCGCAGTCAATAAAAGTCCTGATTTTTTATTACCGTCAATCAGTTCAAAAGGTGCAAAAGACATAAAAATTCCGGCCTTCTTTTATCCAATTTTATTTTGATCATACAGATAGTTGAAAAATTGTCTTGTTATGACCGCTCAGCTCGCATAAAAGTTGAATCTAATCGATTTATGCTGTGACATGGCTATGATATGAACGCAATGACCTGTTTACTAAGCGCTATTAAGTCTTTGGTTGTGCACGTTGACATCCCATGCGAAACTGCCGAAAAGAGAGCATCAAAAGATGAATTTTCCAAGCGTAGCAACCAGTCAATTGCGCGCTGAAAGGTTTCGTTGAATGCGACTTTCACACTTTTTAGCTTTATTTGCAGGTACAGGCCTTATGGCAACGGCGCTGATGGGCGTTGAAGCACGCGCTGATTTTCGCGTTTGTAATGCCACCCAAAATCTGGTCGGCGTTTCTATCGGCTACCGTGCAAAAACCGGCTGGGTCACAGAAGGCTGGTGGCACGTCAATGCGTCCAGCTGCAAAACATTGATCGAAGGACCTTTGTCATCAAGATATTACTATCTTTATGCAGAAGATGCTGAAGGTGGTGGTCGCTGGGATGGCAAAGTGAATATGTGCGTGGCCGAAAAAGAATTTCGGATCAACGGCGTGGAAGAATGTCTCTCACGCGGGTTCCAGCGCGCAGGTTTTCAGGAATATGACACAGGCGAACAATCGAGCTGGATGGTCCAGCTGACTGATGAGACACCGCCTGAAACTCCTACAGTAACAGGAACATCCAATCCATGAAGCGTAATCGTAAGGTCAAGATTCTCGCAACCCTTGGCCCGGCATCTTCGGAAGAAGCAACCATCGCCCAGCTTTTTGAAGCCGGAGCCGACGTCTTTCGTATTAATATGAGCCATGCCAGTCATGATCTCATGCGCACATTGGTAAAACGTATTCGTAATGTTGAGAAGCAGGTCGGTCGCCCGATCGGTATTCTCGCTGATTTGCAGGGGCCAAAGCTCCGCGTCGGCAAATTTCTCGAAGGTAAAGTCGAGCTTGAAGCCGGACAGACCTTCACCTTGGACAATCAGGAAACACCAGGCGACAATACCCGCGTTTTCCTGCCTCATCCTGAAATTCTGGAAGCCGTACAGCCGGGTCATCGCCTGCTGATTGATGATGGCAAGCTGCATCTGGTTGCTGAAAAGTGCAATGGCACATCCATCCAGTGTAAAGTTATTTCCGGCACTAATATTTCTGACCGCAAAGGTGTGAGCCTGCCGGATACCACTTTGGGTGTCGGCGCTCTGACCGAAAAAGACCGCAGCGATCTAGATGCCGTTCTGAAAGAAGAGATTGACTGGGTCGCCCTCTCCTTCATTCAGCGTCCGGAAGATCTGGCCGAAGTGCGCAAAATCGCACGCGGCCGTGTTGGCCTGATGTCGAAGATTGAAAAGCCTCAGGCTGTAACCCGCCTCGATGAAATCATCGAAATGTCTGACGCGTTGATGGTAGCGCGCGGCGATCTCGGCGTGGAAATGCCGCTTGAAAGCGTACCTGGTATTCAAAAGCAGATTACCCGTAAAGCACGCCGCGCCGGTAAGCCGGTTGTGGTTGCTACACAGATGCTGGAATCCATGATTACCGCTCCTGTGCCAACACGTGCGGAAGTTTCTGACGTGGCAACTGCCGTGTTTGAAGGTGCAGACGCAATCATGCTCTCGGCAGAATCAGCATCCGGTGCCTATCCGGTTGACGCTGTTGCCACCATGAACCGCATTGCTGAACAGGTTGAACAGGATCCGACCTATCCGGCCATCATCGACGCACAGCGCGCTTTGCCTGAGCCAACCGGCGCAGACGCAATCTCGCTGGCAGCACGTCAGATTGCCGAAACACTCAATCTGTCTGCCATCGTCACCTATACCGCATCCGGCACCACGGGTTTACGTGCAGCGCGTGAACGCCCGCGCAACAGAATCATCTCCGTTTCACCGGTTGTTGAAACTGCACGTCGCCTGTCGCTCGTCTGGGGTCTGCACTGCGTAGTCACAGAAGATGCCAAAGATCTCGATGACATGGTCAACCGCGCCTGCGGCATCACCTATCGCGAAAACTTTGGTAAAGGTGGTGATCGCATTATCATCACCGCCGGTGTACCGCTTGGCACGCCCGGTTCCACCAATATGCTACGCATTGCCTATATCGGCACAGATGGCAGCAGCGGCGCATAATCAAGACGCACCAACACATAAAAAAAGCGGCATCAAAAGTGCCGCTTTTTTATTGCCTTCAATTTTGTATCAGGTGTGAATATCGCTGAGTTCCTCGCTCAGCGCCTGCACCTGCCGCTGCGCTTCACGCATCATCGGATAAAGCGTCAGAATACGCTCATAAACCTTCAAAGCGCTCGCCTTATGGCCTCGCTCCTGCAAAATGCCCGCAAGGCCAGTCAGTGCACCAAAATGGCGTGGTTCAAGCTCTAAAGCGCGATTGATGTCATAAATGGCACGGTTATATTCACTATTCAGCACATGCAAGGCAGCACGGCGATTCCAGCTTTCGGCATTCTCAGGCGCAAGTGCGACCGCTTCATCGAGAAAATCAATCGCCACCGCATATTTCTTCTGGCTCATCGCATCATAAGACCAGCCAAGCAGCAGATCGACAGTTGCACTGCCGGACTGCGCCCAGATACCAGAAATCTGCGCAGCAATGCGTCTGGCCTTCACTTCATTGGATGTTTTCAAAAGCTCGGCAAAAAGCTTATCCAGCCGCTCTTCAGGTGTAAGCTTTACCGCAGCCTCGACAGGCGCCTTGGCTTCAGGCTCGGCCTTTTCCACCTCAGAGGCAGCCTCTTGCAGCGCCTGCTGCAATGCTTCAGGTAATGGCTCTGGCATCGGCTGTAAGCCATCCTGCGCCCATGCAGAAGGCACGAACAATACCCCAAGCGAAAACACACCCGCACAAGCACAGGCACAAGCCAGCGCTTGTAACTTATTCATCAAACCGGAATGCGCGTGCGCAGCGTTGCAAAAATTTAGCATGAGCTGATTTTAATCATAGAGCCCCGCTGCACAAGTCAAATTTTGTGCCAGCCTGTCTCAAACACAATCATAAACAAGCATAAAAAATGAGAGCATTTTAATCCGTTGTCAGATTAAAATGCTCTCATTCTATTTCGATAAGGCTGCCGTAGTTTTCTAAAACGAAAGCTACATTTCAGCGGTCATTCTAATTTGCGCTCTCCGTTGCCGAAGTGCTGAACCCCGTTTTACAACGGGGTGCAAAATTAGCCCTGACGTGCTTTAAAACGCGGAGCAGTCTTATTGATGATGTAAACGCGGCCTTTACGGCGGATAAGCTTGCAGTCGCGATGACGAGCTTTGAGCGCTTTGAGCGAATTCTTGATCTTCATGTCAATCACCGGTCGGGTTGGCCCGTCACCGGGCATCATAAAAACAGGCGCCCGAGGCGCCAATTACTAAACGGACAGACAAGCTATCCATTGGGTTGGCCGAAATACACAAATATCGGCCAAAATGTCAACTCCCAAGGGGCAAGAATCCTGAAATCCTTCATAAGAAACTGCCCCTTTTGAGGAAAAAGACAATAAAATCAGCCTTTCTTAGGGCTGATATAGGTCACATGCCCCATTTTGCGGCCAGCGCGAGCCTCTGCTTTTCCATACAAATGCAGCATGGCATGCGGCTCAGCAAGAATCGCTTCCACCTGCAAAACATCATCACCGATCAGATTGACCATGCGGCAATCGGAATGGCGGGTGGTGTCTCCAAGCGGCAATCCGGCAACCGCACGAATATGCTGATCAAACTGTGACACAGGATTGGCAGCTTCCGTCCAGTGGCCGGAATTATGCACGCGCGGTGCAAATTCATTGGTGATTAATGTGCCGTCTGGCATCACGAAAAATTCCAGCCCCAGCACACCGACATAATCAAGCGCATGCAGTAATTTTTCCGCTGCAAGTTGAGCGGCAGCGGCGGTCTCAGCGCTGATATTGGCCGGAACAGTTGATGTATCCAGAATGCCGTTCTTGTGCACATTTTCAGCAATGTCGAAAAGCGCCACTTCGCCATTACGGCCACGCGCTGCAATCACCGAAATCTCGCGCTCAAAACCCATCAGTCCTTCGAGAATCGCCGGCGCATGGCCGATATCTTTAAGGGCTGCATTGATTTTATCTGCGCCACTGCTGTTTTCAGGCGTCAAGCGCACCTGCCCCTTACCGTCATAACCAAAACGGCGGGTTTTCAAAATGCCCTGACCACCAAGAGCGGCCAGTGCTGAAGCCAGCATATCGGCATCATCCACCAGGCGCCAAGGCGCGGTAGCAATACCGGATTCGTTTAAGAACTGCTTTTCAGTGAAACGATCCTGCGAAATCTCCAAAGCGGCAGGCGGCGGATAAACGCCGATTTTTTCAGCCAGTTCCTGCACGGCCTCGATGGAGACATTTTCAAATTCATAGGTGATAACGTCACAAGCTTCCACCAGCTCGGCCAAAGCTGCCTTGTCATCATAGGCCGCAACGATCTGACGATTGGCAGTCTGCGCCGCCGGACAATCAGCCTGCGGCTCCAAAATAATAGTGCGGAAGCTTAAACGTGCTGCAGCCATCGCCAGCATACGGCCAAGCTGGCCACCGCCGATAATGCCGATTGTTGATCCTGCTTTCAACATATCAGGCCTCATCGCTTGGGCGTTCGGCAACGCTTGTGCTCTGGTTTTCACGCCATGTATCAAGGCGGGCTGCCAGCTCTTCATCATGCAGCGCAAGAACTGCTGCTGCGAGAAGCGCTGCATTAACCGCACCAGCGCGACCGATCGCCATAGTGCCGACAGGAATACCGGCTGGCATCTGCACAATGGAAAGGAGCGAATCCTGCCCCGACAACGCTTTAGACTGAACCGGCACACCAAAAACCGGCAATGGTGTGAGCGATGCTGTCATGCCCGGCAGATGGGCAGCACCTCCGGCACCGGCAATAATCACTTTAAAACCTTCAGCCTTGGCACCTTTAGCAAATTCCATCATCCGGTCCGGCGTACGATGTGCCGAGATGATGCGTGCATCGAAACGAATGCCGAGTGCTGCCAGCGTTTCTGCGGCATGGCGCATTGTTTCCCAGTCGGACTGGCTTCCCATAATGACTGCAACATCGAAGCGCGGAGCTAAGGTCATTGGTTTTTCCTATTAAATAAAAAGGGTGCCCTTGCCGCTTACAACGGTCAGAACACGAGGTCTCGAGACAAGAGGTTTTTTAAGCGATAATGTCAGGAATGATCTGACTTTCCAGTTCCTGCTGTTTATCTTTAAGCGCCAGCTTTTTCTTTTTCATCCGCTGAATGCGCAACATGTCGCATCCGGTTGCTATCATGGCATTAATGGCGACATCAAAATCTTCATGGTCTTGTTTCAGCCGTGCCAGTGCCAGTCTGATTTCGGCTTGATTTTGATCGGACATAGAGTGCCCCGTTTTACAATGCGTTGATATGCAACAGCGTTTACCGTTCAAACTTCAAAACCTGATTTTCGAACACTCAAAAGCTGCTTAGTGGTTTGCGCCATGCCTTTAGCACAAATATTGCAGTTAGAAAATGCTACTACTATCAATTCGACAGATCGCCTCATTCATGTCACACTGTCATTGTCTTGTCATAAAGCTGCAGATGAGCAGCCTGAGACATATGAAGGAAACAACCAAGGAGAATTGATGATGGCTATCGAGTCCCATCTTGCCACGCTGGAAAAGAAGCACGGTACTCTCGAACAGGAAATTTCCACTGCGATGGCATCACCGGCTATCGATAATCTTCTCTTAACCGACCTAAAACGAAAAAAACTTCAGCTCAAAGAGCAAATCGAAAAAATTAAACAGCAAGTCACACAACACTAATTATTTTATCAACCAAGGAACGTAAAAAGGCATGAGTCTGATGGCAATTTTGACCATCATAATGACCAAAGCCCAAGGTTCCCGCTAGCAGGCTGGACGCTTTGTGATCGGTGGTATCAGCTCACCTCTCGCACAAAGCGTGCAGCCGGATTTACCCACACTGCTTTCCCTTAAAATCTCAATCCTTTGCACCTGTCAAAATTGACAGCTGGCGCGCGCTATCTGCCGCTGCCATTTTCCTGTCAGATTTAACAGGATCACATCCGTAACCGGTCGGTTTGTCTCCGGTTCGGTTAGGGGCAGGTTGCGATTTTTAAAACAGCAACCTGCCCTTAATTTTTCACTCAGCATCTGCACGCGGATCAAGCTTGAAAGCTTCCGGTGTGGCACTGCGCTCCGGCGAAATTGTCGAGAACTGATCCTTCTCCTGTCGCGGCACAGATTTGCGCACGCGGGAGCGGAACAGTACATAAACCGCAATGGAAATATGCGACGCTGCGGTAATGGCAAATAGCCCTGACGGCCAGAAAGAATCCATCAGCGTTGCAGCCAGCAAGGGCCCGAGCATAGTGCCAAAACCATAAAGCAGCAAAAGACCGCTGGAGATTTTGACAAAGTTTTCTGATGTCGCGTGATCATTAGCATGTGCCACGGCCACCGGATAAAGCGTATAGGCGAGCGCGCCATAACAGGCAGCAGAAATAATAATCAATGCACTGCCCTGCGGACTGAATAAAAATGTCAGCAAGCCGACAGTTGCAGCCAATGTTGCCGTGCCTGCCAGCACATAGCGCCGATCAATCAGATCGGAAATACGCCCCACCGGAATTTGCATCAACGCACCGGCCGCAATGGTTGCCGACATCATCAATGCAATATGCGTGTTGCTGATGCCTGATTTGGCACCATAAACCGCGCCCAATGTGCCCCATGCACCATTGGCAATACCCACCAAAATACATCCCACAAAAGCTGCCGGTGAATTGCGGAACAGCGCCTTGAGATCAAGCTGCACTTCCGTCAGTGGCTTCGGGCTGCTGGCGGTGGAAATGGCAATCGGGATAAGCGACATACAAAAGAAAATGCCTGCAAACATAAAGAGATGATCGGAACGTATATCACCAGCGGAGACCAGCATTTGACCGGTCACGGTCGCCCCGTAGTTGACCATCATATAAAGGCCGAAAATCTTGCCGCGGCTTTCATTGCTGGCGCGTTCATTCAGCCAGCTTTCGATTACCATGAAAGCACCCGCCATCGAAAAACCGGTAAATGTACGCAGCACAATCCATGTTGTGACTTCAACATAAATGCCGGAAAGCAGTGCGATGATCGCACCGGATGCAGCAAAAATACCAAAAGCGCGCACATGGCCGACACGGCGCACCAAACGCGGCGCGAACAAACAGCCAGCGACAAAGCCCCCTGCCCATGTCGTTCCAAGCAACCCCAGTGATGTAACAGAAAAACCTTCAGCGCCACCGCGCAATGGCAAAAGAAGCCCGTGCAGGCCGGAGCCCATCAGCAAAAAAGCTGTACCAAATAACAGAGCCAAAACCTGAACATAAATGCGCAACAGAATATTCCTAATTTTCAGTCGTTATTTGATTTGTATATGGCAGAATTCTCCGCCAATTATGGTGATTTTCATAATAAAAATATTTATTTTCAGTGCGTCACGCCTTTTTCATACAAAGAGTGACACAAGGATTGAAAAAGCCTGAGTTATCAGCGGAACAGTGCCTCGGCTTGCGCGCGACTGCTTCCTCGTTGACTATGCTCTTCCCGCAGGCGATCAATCTCATGATGAAGCCGGTCGATCAGTTGCTCAATTTCGGAAACGGAGAGGTCTGTGAGATCATCACCAATGCTATATTTATGATAAACCTCAATGGTTTCTTCCAGAAAGCCGGACATGGTATACTCCTCCCAGTCAATATCCGTCACTCAACAAGCCATACTGGCAAACAGCCAATAATGCCCCCCCGTATGACTGCTTTCCACGCCCCCCTTAAAGCAGCCACACAAATATTTATCATACCCCAATAAACCGATTTAGCACCCCTAAAATTGCCTCGGACATTTTAAAGCAATCAGGAGACCATCATGCACCCGCAGCACCCTCAAAAAATGCAGGCCATCGAAATTAAAGAGGCCGGTTCGCCTGATGTTTTAAGCCTGACAAGCCGCGACATTCCTGAGCTGAAAGAAAGGGATATTTTGGTGTGCGTGCATGCAGCCGGTGTTAACCGCCCTGATGTGTTGCAACGCCTTGGCCAATATGCGCCGCCCGAAGGTGCTTCCGATATTCCCGGTCTTGAAATTGCCGGTGAAGTGGTGGCCGTGGGAGCGCAAACCAGCCACTATCAAATCGGCGATAAAGTCTGCGCACTTCTTGCAGGTGGCGGTTATGCAGAATATGCCGTTGTTGATGAAAGCAATGCTTTGCCGGTGCCGCACGGTTTCAGCTATGAAGAGGCTGCCTGCATTCCGGAAACTTTTTTCACTGTCTGGCACAATGTATTTGAGCGCGGAAATTTAAAAAAAGACGAAGTCTTTTTAGTTCACGGCGGCACATCCGGCATCGGCACCACAGCCATTCAGCTGGCCAAAGCGTTCGGCGCTTTTGTCATTGCCACCGCCGGATCGGATGAAAAATGCGATGCCTGCCTGAAACTCGGCGCCGACATTGCCGTTAATTACAAAATGCAGGATTTTGTCGAAGCCGTCAAAACAGCCACCAAGGGCAAAGGGGCGGATGTGATTCTCGATATGGTTGGCGGCGACTATGTTGACCGCAACTATCAGGCCGCCGCCATGGATGGCCGCATTGTACAAATTGCATTTTTAAACGGTGCTAAGTCCACGGCCAATTTTGCCCGCCTGATGACCAAACGCCTGACCCATACCGGCTCTACTTTGCGCGCACGCTCCGTCGAATTTAAAGCTGGCATTGCCGCAGCACTGCAAGCCCAAGTCTGGCCGCTGCTTGAAAAACGCCAGATTGCACCGGTTATGGATCAAAGCTTCGCGCTTGCAGAGGCTCATCTTGCCCATAAGCGTATGGAAGACGGTAACCATATTGGCAAAATCGTTTTGAAGCTTCGTTGATCGCAGAGCGCAGTTTTTCAGTTAAAATCCGCCCATTATCATAGCTTTTTCTGAAAAACTGCCCTGCCTCATCACCAAAGTTGAAGATAAACAATGCGACTTCATGCAGGGTTTTCTTGCCGACCAGCAAATAAACATATATATAAGATTTGAATTTCCCGGAAATTGTGGTTTTTGCCCACGTCCCGCGCCACCGGAGCGGACGAACAAGAGGATTATATCTAATGGCCACCCAGCTTCTTATGCCGAAAGCAACGGCCGTCTGGCTTGTCGACAATACAGCTCTGTCTTTTGATCAGATCGCAAATTTCTGTCGTTTGCACCCGCTTGAGGTGAAAGCCATTGCAGATGGCGAAGCTTCGCAGGGCATCAAAGGTTTGGATCCAGTCATGACTGGCCAGCTATCGCGCGAAGAAATTGCACTCGGTGAAAAAGATATCAACCACCGTCTGAAATTGTCAGAGCCGAAAGTGCGCGTTCCAGAGCCAAAGCGCAAAGGTGCCCGCTATACGCCTTTGTCAAAGCGTCAGGATCGTCCGAACTCCATTCTTTGGCTGGTTCGCAACCATCCGGAGCTTAAAGACGCACAGATTTCCCGTTTGCTCGGCACGACGAAGTCAACAATTGAGCAGATCCGTAACCGTACCCATTGGAACTCAGCCAACCTGACCCCGATGGATCCGGTAACACTTGGCCTTTGCACCCAGATTGATCTGGATATCGAAGTGGATCGTGCAGCTCGCAATCGTCCGGCAGAACCGGAAATCGATCCGACATTGATGCCAGCAACCGCCACTGAAAACCGTGATTATCACAGTGGTGCGGCTGAAGAAGAAGAGCTGGATGCCGACAAGGTATTTGCCAAACTGTCTTCGCTTAAAGGCGCTGCCTCAGACGACGAAGAAGAAGAAATTTAATAGATCTTCTAATAAAAGCCGGAACCCTGAAAAAGAGTTCCGGCTTTTTTTAATTCCTACCGGCACTTCAAAGCAAACAGCAGATATAAAAAACCCCGCTTCAAGCGGGGTTTTTATTAATTCAGGCTTATTAGCCGGCGTTTTCGAGAGCTTCGCTCCACTTGCCTTCTGCGGCCAAGCCGTTCATGCGGGCGCGATGTGCAAAGGCTTTCTGACCAGCTGCAACATTTTCAGCCTTACCGCCCCAAGCTTTCAGAGCTGCTGCCTGTAATGCGCGGCCATAAGAGAAGGTAAGGTTCCAAGGCATATCAAAGCCTGCATTCATCGCATTGAGGTTTGCAGTTGCTTCAACATCCGACTGACCGCCGGAGAGGAATGCAATACCTGGAACAGCAGATGGCACATTGGCTTTCAGGCAACGTACGGTCTTTTCTGCGATTTCAGCAACAGATGCTTTGCGGGCGTTTTTGCCGTCGATAACCATGTTTGGCTTGAGGATCATACCTTCAAGCTTTACGCGGGCATCATAAAGTTCATTGAAAACAGATTTCAGAACTGCATCGGTCACTTCATAGTTGCGGTCAATGGAATGGTCGCCTGGTACGCCGTCCATCAGAATTTCCGGCTCTACGATAGGAACAATGCCAGCTTCCTGACAAAGTGCTGCATAACGAGCCAAAGCCTGTGCATTCTGCTTGATGGCGCCGTAGGTTGGCAGTGCAGAAGAAATCGAGATAACAGCACGCCATTTAGCAAAACGTGCGCCCAGTGCATAATATTCTGTCAGGCGTTCGCGCAGACCATCCAGACCTTCGGTGATGGTTTCACCTTCAAAGCCTGCCAATGGCTTGGCACCCATATCCACTTTAATACCAGGAATGCTGCCTGCATTGCGCATGACATCAACAAGCGGTGTACCGTCTTTGGCTTTCTGACGCAGGGTTTCGTCATAAAGAATAACGCCGGAGATATGGTTCTTCATCGCATCATCAGCGCGGAACAGCATTTCGCGGTAATCACGGCGTGCATCTTCGGTTGATGTTACATTGATAGAATCGAAGCGCTTCTTGATTGTGCCGGAGCTTTCGTCGGCTGCAAGAATGCCCTTACCACTTGCCACCATGGCAACTGCAATATCTTCAAGACGTTCGGTCATACCCAAAAACTCCTGTAAAAGTTAGCTTGGTTTGCCGATAGCAGAACTGGCAGATAAAACAAATGCCCACCAACTATTTGAAACGATTGAAATAAATTCAATCGATTTAGTTCGAACAAGTTTTTTTAATAATCGTTAAACTGCAACAGATTTGATCCACAGGCTAATCCTGTTTGCGAATTTGTGCGAGCATAAAATAAAAAGCCCCGCCGAAAAAACGGCAGGGCTTATTTTAAAACAAATCTGAAAGACTGATCAGGCCTTCAATGCATCCACACCCGGCAAAGGCTTGCCTTCCATCCATTCAAGGAAAGCACCGCCTGCGGTGGAAATATAAGTGAAGTCATCTGCAACCTTCGCGTGGTTCAGCGCCGCCACCGTATCACCGCCGCCGCCAACAGAAACCAGCTTACCCAGACGGGTACGCTCTGCCACATGACGGGCAATGGCAACGGTTGATGCATCAAACGGATGCAATTCAAATGCGCCGAGCGGACCATTCCAGATCAGCGTTGAGGCGTCATCAATAACGGAAGTAATACGCTCAACCGACTGCGCGCCGACATCCAGCATCATGCCATCAGAAGGGATTGCATCCACACCATAGGTCTGGTGCGGTGCATCGGCGGCAAAATGCCATGCCACAACCGCATCAATCGGCAGAACGATAGCGCATTTGGTTGTTTCAGCCTTAGCCATAATAGCGCGTGCTGTATCAGCCAGATCATGCTCGCACAAAGATTTACCCACATCGTGACCAAGAGCAGCAAGGAATGTGTTGGCCATACCGCCGCCGATCACCAGTGCATCAACTTTTTCAATCAGGTTGGAAAGCAAATCAAGCTTGGTGGAAACTTTTGCGCCGCCAACGATGGCCACAACCGGACGCACCGGTGCGCCCAGGCCTTTTTCCAAAGCTTCCAGCTCGCCCTGCATAGCACGGCCAGCAAAGCTAGGTAAAAGATGTGCCAGACCTTCGGTGGATGCGTGAGCACGATGCGCCGCTGAGAAGGCATCATTGACGTAGATATCGCCATTGGCAGCAAGTGCCTTGGCAAATTCTGGGTCGTTCTTTTCTTCGCCTTTATGAAAACGGGTATTTTCAAGCAGCAAAACATCACCGTCCTGCATTGCACTGACAGCGGCAGCCGCTTTTTCACCGATGCAATCTTCCGCAAAAGCAACTTTCAAGCCCAGTGCTTTATGCAATGCGCTAACCACAACCTTCAGCGAAAATTCTGCAACAGCCTCACCTTTCGGGCGGCCGAAATGTGCCAGCAAAATCGTCTTGGCACCTTTTTTGTGCAGTTCCTGAATGGTTGGCAAAATGCGCTCAATACGGGTGGCATCACTGACCTGACCGTCAGCAACAGGTACGTTGAGATCAACGCGTACCAGAACCCGTTTGGATTGAACGTCAGCATTGTCGAGAGTGCGGAAAGCCATCGGTTTTCTCTCTGTATATAATAGAACACATGAAAAACGCCCCTCTTTGAGCAAAAGGGGCGTTGATTTTATCTTAGAGGAACTTAGCCATAGCAACAGCAGTGTCGCTCATGCGGTTGGAGAAGCCCCACTCATTGTCATACCAGGTCAGGATGCGCACCATGGTGCCATCGATCACTTTGGTCTGATCCATGTGGAATACGGATGAATGCGGATCATGATTGAAGTCAGTTGATACCAGCGATTCATCAGTGTAGCCCAAAATGCCTTTCAGACGGCCATTGGCAGCTTCACGGATAGCATTGTTGATTTCTTCAACAGTGGTTGCACGTTTGGCAACAAAAGTCAGATCAACAACAGAGACGTTTGGTGTCGGTACACGAATTGCAACACCGTCCAGCTTACCCTTAAGCTCTGGCAGAACCAGACCAACGGCTTTAGCAGCACCGGTTGAGGTCGGGATCATCGACAAAGCTGCCGCACGAGCGCGGTAGAGGTCTTTGTGCATCGTGTCGAGCGTTGGCTGATCACCGGTATATGAGTGAATGGTGGTCATGAAGCCGTGGTCGATACCAACGGTTGCATCCAGAACCTGTGCCACTGGTGACAAGCAGTTGGTGGTGCAAGACGCATTGGAAACAACCAGATGATCTTTGGTCAGCTTGTCATGGTTCACACCATAAACAACGGTCAGATCGGCATTGTCAGCAGGAGCGGAAACGATAACGCGCTTGGCGCCAGCTTCCAGATGTGCCGCAGCTTTATCGCGTGTGGCGAAAATGCCGGTGCATTCCAGCGCAATATCAACGCCTTCTTCTTTCCAAGGCAGTTCGGCAGGGTTGCGAACAGCATGAACCTTGATCGGGCCGTAGCCCACATCAATTGTATCACCATCAACAGTGACTTTTGCCGGAAAACGGCCATGAACACTGTCATAACGCAACAAATGCGCATTGGTTTCAACTGGGCCCAAATCATTGATAGCTACGACCTGAATGTCGGTGCGGCCCGATTCAACGATGGCACGAAGGACGTTACGGCCAATACGACCAAAACCATTAATTGCGACGCGAACTGCCATTTTATCTCTCATCTTCCGGGTGGGTTGATTAAAAAACTGCGTGTCTTGCGGGGCTGTTCGAAAACCACCCCGCAATCAATCACTTCGCTGTTTATGCAGCGGCTTTCAGCTTGGCTTCAGCTGCTTCCACAGCGGCTTCAGCAGTAATGCCAAAATGCTTGTAAAGGTCTTCAATCGGAGCAGAAGCACCAAAGCCCTTCATGCCGATAAAGACACCGTTTTCGCCAATGAAGCGTTCCCAGCCAAGGGAGAGAGCTGCTTCAATAGCAATTTTAACCGGTGCATTGCCCAGAACCGATGCCTTGTAAGAGTCGCTCTGCTGTTCAAACAGTTCAAAGCAAGGAACCGATACCACGCGTGCAGGGATGTTTTTCTCATCCAGCATCGCTTTGGCTTTCATTGCAATTTCGATTTCCGAACCGGTTGCAAACAGAGTGACCTGTGCATCCTGATCAGTGCCGGCCAATTCGTAAGCGCCATAACCGCACAGGTTTTCATCTGTGTGGGTGGTGCGCACAGTCGGCAGGTTCTGACGGGTCAGAGCCAGTGTCGACGGGGTCTTCTGGGATTCCAGCGCCAGCTGCCAGCATTCTGCGGCTTCAACAGCATCGGCCGGACGGAAGACCAGATGGTTAGGAATAGCACGCAGCACTGCCAGATGTTCAACCGGCTGGTGGGTCGGGCCATCTTCACCAAGACCGATTGAGTCGTGGGTCATGACATAGATAACGCGGATGCCCATCAGCGAGGACAAGCGCATGGCCGGTCGGCAATAATCCGAGAAGCACATGAAAGTGCCGGAATAAGGAATGAGGCCGCCATGCAGCGCCATACCGTTCATCGCAGCAGCCATACCGTGTTCACGAATACCATAATGGACAAAACGGCCATCATAATTTTCAGGTGTTACAGCATTGGTCTGGCTGGTTTTGGTATTGTTAGAACCGGTCAGGTCGGCAGAGCCGCCGATGGTTTCAGGAACGATACCGTTGATGACTTCCAGTGCCATTTCCGAAGATTTACGGGTAGCAACCTTTGGCTTGTCAGCAGAAAGCTTCTTCTTATAATCGATGATTGCCTGATCGAAACCGATCGGCAGTTCACCGCGCTGACGGCGCTCAAATTCGGCGCGGGTATCAGCATCAAGAGCAGCAAAACGCTTTTCCCATTCCAGACGCTTTTTGGCAGCGTTAAGGCCTGCCAAACGCCATGCATCCAGCACTTCTGCGGGTACGACAAATGGTTCTGCGGACCAGTTCAGTGCCTTACGGGTAGCCGCAATTTCTTCTGCGCCCAAAGCTGCACCGTGAACTTTATTGGTGCCGGCTTTGTTTGGCGAACCAAAACCAATCACTGTCTTACAAGCAATGAAGGTTGGCTTTGGTGAAGTTTTAGCCTGTTCGATTGCTTTGGCAATCGCTTCCTGATCGTGACCATCCACAGAACTTGTGTTCCAGCCTGAAGCCTGGAAACGGGCAACCTGATCAGTTTTATCGGAGAGCGAAACCGCACCGTCGATGGTGATGTTGTTGTCATCCCAAAGAACGATCAGCTTGTTCAGCTCCAGATGGCCGGCCAGACCGATAGCTTCCTGGCTGATACCTTCCATCAAGCAACCATCGCCAACCAGCACATATGTGTAGTGGTCAACAATGCTGTCGCCGAATTTGGCATTCAGGATGCGCTCGGAAAGCGCCATACCAACACCGTTGGCAATACCCTGACCCAACGGGCCGGTTGTGGTTTCAATACCAGCGGCATAACCATATTCCGGATGACCGGCAGTGCGTGCACCAATCTGACGGAATTTTTTGATTTCATCGATGGTGATATCTTCATAACCGGAAAGATACAGAACCGAATAAAGCAGCATCGAGCCGTGGCCTGCGGAAAGCACGAAACGATCGCGATCCGGCCAATGCGGGTTCTGTGGGTCATGAGATAAAAAACGGGTGTAAAGAGTGGTGGCGATATCAGCCGCACCCATCGGCAATCCCGGATGGCCGGAATTTGCTTTTTCCACTGCATCCATCGAGAGGAAGCGGATTGCGTTGGCCAACTGGTTTTGTTTGTCGGAATTGGTCATGGTCTCTGCTGTCTTTCCATGAAACGTTCAGCGCTTGTGGCGAAATTTGAAGGCACCGGACACATAGCACCTGCACCTTGGGAGTCAATAAAACGATACACTCTCAAACGATAAACCCGCATCAACTAATCGATTGAACCGTGGATGAGAGGTCAAAACTATGGTTTTTTGATATGTGCTGCATCAATTTACCGCTGATTCCAGTGTATGAGTGCCGCCTTATTGCCGTGATTTGTTGCTTATCAGCACAGTGATTATTACAGTCACAAAAATAAAGCGCAATTGCGGGCGCGATTCGAACCGGTTTTTTGCCAGTTTTTTAAACGGCCTGCTGATTGCGTATCTTAAACAATCGGGCGGGTGGGTATCAAAAAAACAATCAGCCGCTCCCGATTTTATGTTTGGCCGTATTGTCACAGGCATCAAGTAATTTTACTTGTTTGTGCAATGTTCTCAAAGGTCTTATTGATCGGTCGGAACATATACTGGAAAGGTTGATAATGGCGCCGGAAACGACCCTCACACAAGCTTTGGAGCGACTGGAAAAGGCGCTGAACGGGCTGGAACAGGCTGTTGATCTCCGCCTTGATAAAGAAGGTGATTTTGCCGAAGCTGAGGAAGAAGTGCAGCGCATGAATGCCGACCGCAGCCGACTGGCTCAGGAACTGGACAATTCCGAAGCCCGTGCCGAACGTCTTGAAACTGCTAATCGTGAAGTATCCCGCCGGCTGGTAACAGCGATGGAAACCATTCGCGCTGTGCTGGATCGCTAAGGGGGAGCATTATGGCAACTGTTACCGTTACGATTGATGGCAAATTATACCGTATGGCCTGCGATGAAGGACAGGAGCAACACCTGACCGGACTGGCCGACCGTTTTGACCAATATGTCGGTCACTTGAAATCTTCATTTGGCGAAATCGGCGATGTGCGCCTCACTGTCATGGCTGGCATTATGGTGATGGACGAACTGAACGAGATGCAAAAGCGCGTCAAAGCGCTGGAAGAAGTCTCTTCGCAAGCCAATCGCAATGATGCAAGCGTAACCCATGTTCTCAACGACATGGCGCAACGTATCGAACAACTGGCAAACCGGATTGCCCCGCGCCCCGGTTCATAAAGCCAGCACAAACAGCCCTCACATGCCTCTTTCAGATCATCAATAAAATTAAATATTTAAGTGCTGCGGGCACTGGTAATTTTTCATGTGAAAGATTATATTCGTTCTCGGCGTACTGCGCTTCGCGACAGGGGTAACAGCATCCCCGGGGCCTTACTGATCTCTTAGGGAGCTGTCCCTGTGAAGGCTCGTGGGTCTTCGCATATGGCGCCCACCTACTTTGTAGGCACCCGGGATCAAACACTTCCATCGGTCGTCGCGGTCGCCACTTTTTTCTTTTAGCCGTTTCCATCTGTCAACGGATGTATAGTGTGCCAAACTCCCTCACTGAAAAACAAAGATTGCGCAATGCAGTTCTGGCCAAACGTGATGCGCTCACGCCCGATTTCAGAGATAAAGCTGCCCGCACTATTGCTGAAAACTATGCGGATGAGTTGAATATCCAAAGCGGCCAGATCGTTTCCGGCTTCTGGCCGATCCGTTCCGAGATCGATCCGCGCCCTCTCCTTCATAGTTTGCGTGAACGAGGCGCATTAATCTGCTTACCCGTTATTCTAAATAAAACCCAAATTTGTTTCCGGCTCTGGCAAGAAAATCAGGCGCTCATTCCTTGCGGGTTTGGCACCATGGCACCGGATAAAACCGCACCCATTTTGCGCCCTGATGTCATGCTGATACCGCTTGCCGGTTTTGACAGCCAAGGCCACCGCCTTGGTTATGGTGCCGGTTATTATGACCGCTACATTTCAAGCCTCCACGCAACCAATCATTTTCCCGAACTGATCGGCTTTGCCTATACCTGTCAGGAACTTCCATGCGTGCCCGATGAGCCACATGATGTGCCTCTTGAGAAAATCGTGACTGAGAATGGCTTGCGTTTTTTTCAAACACGTTATTAAAGACATCTCATGAGATTGCTATTTTTGGGTGACATGGTGGGTCGGACAGGACGCACGGCTGTTTATGAAAAGCTGCCGGGCCTGGTTTCTGACCTGAAACTGGATTTCGTTATCGTCAACGGCGAGAATGCTGCTGGCGGTTTTGGCATAACGGAAGAAATCTTCAATGATACGATCCGCGCAGGCGCAGACGTCGTTACCACTGGTAACCATGTTTGGGATCAGCGCGAAGCATTGGAGTTTTCGCGCCGCGAACAACAGTTCCTGCGTCCGGCCAATTTTCCTAAAGGCACAGCCGGTCACGGCTCCGGTGTCTACATGGCCAAAAACGGCGCACGCGTACTCGTCTCCAATATTATGGGGCGTGTTTTCATGCACCCTGATCTGGATGATCCGTTTTTGGCTGCCGAAAAAATCCTCGAAGCCTGCCCACTTGGCGAACAGGCTGATGTGGTTTTCTTTGATTTCCACGCCGAAGCCACCAGCGAAAAACAATGTTTCGGCCATTTTGTCGATGGTCGTGCCAGCGCCGTTGTCGGCACGCACACCCATGTGCCAACCGCGGATTACCAAATCCTGCGCAATGGCACCGCCTATATGTCTGATGCGGGCATGTGCGGCGATTATGATTCATCCCTTGGTATGGATAAAGAAGAGCCGCTCAACCGCTTCCTCTCCAAAGTGCCAAAAGGTCGCTTTGAAGTCGCGTCCGGTCCGGCCACTATTTGTGGTGTCGGCATTGAAATTTCTGACCGTACCGGTTTGGCCGAAAAAATTGAGCCATTACGTATCGGCGCGCATTTACAGCAAACAATCCCATCTTTTTGGGCTTAAAGACGCTTGTAATTTCAAAATAGCATCCCTACTTTTTGCTTTCGGGGTTACTGTCTGGTGATATCAATATACCAGACAGTTTTTCTGCATCTGAAATTTATTGTTCTTTTCCGACGCAGTTCATGACGGGAGTTATTCTTTTTCCGCTAAAATTGCTCTGAAAACCAGAGAGAAAGCATTAATGGACTTTATCGCGGAACATTTTTCCTTCTTGTCCAGCCCGACAGGCTTGGCAGCGCTGATCACCTTGGTGGTTATGGAGGTTGTACTTGGTATTGACAACCTCATCTTTATTTCCATCCTCACCAATAAGCTTCCCAAAGAAATGCAATCCAAAGCACGGCGTATCGGCATTTCAGCTGCCTTGATTATGCGTCTGCTGCTTTTGTTCACCATCTCTATTATCGTTCAGCTGACCGAGCCGGTATTTGAAATTTTTGGTAACGGCTTCTCATGGCGCGATATTATTCTGGTGACGGGTGGTCTCTTCCTTGTTTGGAAAGCAACCAAGGAAATTCACCATACCGTCGACCCTGAAGCACAAAAAGACGCGTCTGTTTCCGGCGCTGTTACCATGACAATGGGTGCCGCCATTGTGCAAATCCTGTTGCTTGATCTGGTGTTCTCGGTAGACTCGATCATCACCGCTGTTGGCATGACCGATGAAATCGCCATTATGGTGATTGCAGTTCTGGCCGCTGTTACCGTGATGATGCTGGCCGCTGATCCGCTGTCAAAGTTCATTGCTGCCAATCCGACAATCGTCATGCTGGCGCTGGGCTTCCTGCTGATGATCGGTATGACATTGATTGCTGACGGTTTCGGCTATCATGTGCCGAAGGGCTATATCTATGCCGCTATGGGCTTTTCTGCTTTGGTGGAAGCGCTCAATATGCTGGCACGCCGCAGACGCAAACAATAATACTCAATAAATAAGGCCGCTCGTTTGAGCGGCCTTTTTAAATATCCATATTGAAATGCGTTAGCCTTCAATCTCTTCGCGCAGCATTTCAAGCTCCAGCCATTCCTCTTCAAACGCATCGCTTTCACTGCGCTTTTTCTCCAGTTCGGCGGCAACCTTGGCAAAAAGATCAGGATTTTTGGCATAAAGCTGCGGATCAGCCATTTTGGCTTCCAGCACATCGATCTCTTTAGACAAAGCATCAATCTTGCCCGGCAATGTTTCGAGCGCAAATTTCTGCTTATAAGAAAGCTTACGCTTTTCATCACGCTTTGGTGCTTGAGCTGCTGCGCCATCACTGCCAGCCGCAGCGCTGGCAGCCTTTGCCACCTGACGTTTGGCAATCGCCTGCTCTTTACGCTGCGCCATCATATCGGCATAGCCACCGGCATATTCCAGCCAGCGCCCGTCACCTTCCGGCGCAATCACTGATGAAACGGTGCGATCGAGAAAGTCACGATCATGGCTGACCAGAATAACAGTGCCGTTGAAGGCTGAAACCAACTCCTGCAACAGATCAAGCGTTTCCATATCAAGATCGTTGGTCGGTTCATCAAGGATGAGCAGGTTGGCCGGACGGGAGAGAACCCGCGCCAGCATCAAACGCGCGCGCTCACCACCAGAAAGCTCACGGATTGGCGTGCGCGCTTGTTCCGGCTGGAACAGAAAGTCTTTCATATATGAGACCACATGGCGCTGCTCACCATTGACGATCAGGCTCTCACCACGACCATCGGTCAGGTAATGCGCCAGCGTATCATCCAGATTAAGGCTTTCACGCTTCTGATCAAGCTCCGCCATTTCCAGATTAACGCCCAGACGCAATGTGCCTGAATCAGGCGCTAATTGTCCGGTCAGCATCGAAAGCAATGTCGTTTTACCGGCACCGTTTGGCCCGACCAGACCTATACGATCACCGCGCTGCACGCGGATGGAAAAATCTTTTACCAGCACACGTTCGCCATAGGCTTTGTTCAAACCTTTGGCTTCAATCACCAGTTTGCCGGATTCTTTACTGTCGCTTGCAGCCAGCACGGCCGTGCCTTGCGCTTTGCGATGATTGCGAAACTCAGCTCGCATCGAATGCAATTCGCCAAGACGGCGCATATTGCGCTTACGACGTGCGGTCACACCATAGCGCAGCCAATGTTCTTCACGCACAATCTGACGGCCAAGTTTGTGCAGATCGCGTTCTTCTTCTTCCAGTATTTTGTCGCGCCATTCTTCAAAATGCGCAAAGCCCTGTTCAATGCGGCGTGTCACGCCACGATCCAGCCAAATGGTGGAGCGGCTGACATTTTCCAAAAAACGACGATCATGGGAAATCAGCACAATCGCCGAGCGTATCTGACGCAGCTCATCTTCCAGCCATTCAATCGTATTAAGGTCAAGATGGTTGGTTGGTTCGTCCAGAAGCAAAACATCAGGCTGCGGGGCAATCACCCGCGCCAATGCCGCACGCCGCGCTTCACCACCAGATAATTGCTGCGGTGTTTCTTCACCCGTCAGCCCCAGATGCTCCAGCAAATAGGTAACGCGATGCGGATCATCCGTCGGCCCCAAGCCTGCCTCCACATAAGCGCGCACATTGGCAAAGCCATCCATATCAGGAGACTGCGCCAGATAACGGATGGTTGCGCCCGGATGTTTAAAAACTTCGCCACTGGTTGGTTCAACCATGCTGGCTGCAATTTTCAAAAGTGTGGATTTACCAGAACCATTACGTCCGACCAGCGCAATGCGCTCACCTTCACTGACCGACAAGCCAGCATCCTCAAGCAGCGGTGTGCCGCCAAATGTCAGTTTAATCTGGTCAAGACGTAAAAGTGGTGGTGGTGCCATGGATAATGATTACTTCTTTTCAGGTGCTTTTTACAAAAGCAAAGGTCAACTGCACTGCTTGTCGTCGAGAAAAAGCCTTCTGTCAAATAACGTCTCATTCCCTTAAGCAAAAACTAACCGGCACTTACCAAAAAACTGACTTTCGCGCACAAAAAAACAGGCCGGAAAATCCGACCTGTTTCTAATAATTTCAAGCCAGGCTTGCAAATAAATGACCGGTTAAGGTGCTATTATTGGCAAGGAGCTTCATAGACGCGGCCATATGGGTCGCGGTATTTGCAATATTGCACGCCATTGCGGGTTGTGGATGCACCCAGCAATGTACCGGCAACCGCACCAATAGCTGCACCGGTCAGCGCGCCACGGCCATTGCCGCCAATTGCACCACCAGCCAATGCACCAAGTGCTGCACCGCCAACACCATAACCAGCTGTGCGCTGCTCATTGGTTGTGCAAGCAGCGGTTGAGAATGCGAGCAATCCTGCGACTGCAATCATAGTAAGACGTGATTTCATGGAAGAAATCTCCCTTTATACGTTGAAAACCACCGACCTTGCGTCCCCAATTCGGCGCTTGCAGGTAGTCCTGCTACAACTAGCTTACATTATATTAGCTGTTGTTCGTCAAGTCTTTTCATGACAGTTTTGCAATAAGTATTGCGTGACCTAAACGCAAAGAAACACAAAGAGTTCCACGCACAACATTAGAAACTGTTAAAGACGAGCCTAAAGGCAGCGTAATTTTGTCTAAAGGCCATTCTGCTTGCTCAATTGTCAGGCCTTCAAGCTCTGAAAAGCTCAAAATACTGAAAACCGAACCATCCGGCAGATCGTATTGATAATTGCCCGGCACCAGCGGCATGGCTTCTTCAAAACCACTGGATAGCAAAATCTGACGCCCCTCAATGGCGTGTCTTGTGGCCATTGTCAGATGCAAAAGTGTGTGGTCAGTGCGCTCGCCACCAAAAGCACCGCACAGAATCACACGGGTTGCACCTAAACGATAGGCCTCGTTGAGCGCCAATTCGCCATCAGTCATATCCTTTGCAACCGGAAAAGTCTGGCGTGGCACGTCTTTGAATTTTTCCAGCAGATCAGCAGCGGTGGAATCAAAATCACCCAGCCATAATTCCGGCACCACACCTAAACTCAGCGCATGGCGCATACCGCCATCAGCAGCTAAAAAGCGTGCGCCCTTAATCTGGGCGCGCAAGCGATCCGTGACGGCCATATCGCCGCCGAGAAGAATGACAAATGTGCTCATGAAATTGCTCATAACATGCACATCCCGCCCCGAAAAGCTCCTTTACGCATGACTTGCGATAAGCCTTGGAAATGCTTAATATAAAGCTGCTCTAACGGGGTGCCTGCTGTTTTCACATCAGGCTGAGAGGCCGCTATATCCGGCTAACCCGCTGAACCTGATCCGGTTTGTACCGGCGGAGGGATTAGATGCTGTCAACTTCCGACGCATGATCCTTTTGAACCTGATAACTCAAGGAGACGCATTATGCGGCTGTTGTCTTTACTCGCCTCGTCCGCGGCCATCATGCTGAGCATGGCTCATGTAGCACAGGCAAAAGATACCCTCACCGTTTACACCTATGATAGTTTTACCTCCAAATGGGGGCCCGGACCTGTTGTAAAAGAAAATTTTGAAGCGGTCTGCGATTGCGAAGTTAAATTCGTAGCAGCAGCTGATGGTGTGGCACTGCTTAACCGGTTGAAACTGGAAGGCGCCAAAACCGAAGCCGACATCGTGCTTGGCCTCGACAATAACCTGATTGCGGATGCCCATAAATCAGGCCTTTTTGCTCCAAGTGGCATTGATCTGGCCCAAATCAATGTGCCTGGTGATTTTCAGGATGATGTTTTCGTACCCTATGATTACAGCTATTTCGCTGTTGTCTATGACAGCGAGAAAATGCAAAATCCGCCTAAAAGCCTGAAAGAACTGGTTGAGGGCGATGCGTCTCAAAAAATCGTACTGCAAGATCCCCGTACCTCGACCCCCGGTCTTGGCATGCTGCTCTGGATGAAGGCAGTTTACGGTGATGAAGCCGCTGATAAATGGGAGCAATTGCAAAAGCGCATCCTCACCGTCACACCGGGCTGGTCTGAAGCTTATGGCCTGTTCACCAAAGGCGAAGCGCCGATGGTGCTTTCTTACACCACCTCACCCGCCTATCATGTGATCGCTGACAAGACCAACCGCTATCAGGCATTGGCTTTCGAAGAAGGGCATTATTTGCAGGTGGAAGTGGCTGGCATGACCAAAACGGGTGAGAAAAACCCGCTCGCCAAACAGTTTTTGGCTTTCATGCTTGAACCCGGTTTTCAGGATGCCATCCCGGAAACCAACTGGATGTTCCCTGTAGCCAAAACATCCAAGCCGCTTGATCCGGCCTTTGATGCGCTGGTAAAACCTGCAAAAACCTTGCAAATCTCATCCGAAGATGTCGCCGCCAATCGTAAAGACTGGATCGACGAATGGCTGAACGCCTCAAGTAAATAAAAGCGGATAAATGCAAGTGCGCCGATATAAATCTTCCATCATAAAACCTCTCAGCGGGAGCTTTGCTCTCGCCTTTTTGGGGCTATTGGCAGGCGGCGCACTTTTATCACTTGCATGGTTAGCCGTTGGCGAAGGCTCGGTCTTTGCCAATTTTGATGCCTATGTCTGGCGCATCACACGTTTCACGCTTTTACAGGCATTGCTTTCCAGCCTGCTGTCTGTCGCTGTCGCAATTCCGCTGGCACGTGCTTTACATGCATCGCATGACTTTTATGGCCGCGCCCTTATTTTGCGGCTCTTTACCCTGCCTTTGGTGCTGCCTTCGCTGGTAGCTATTTTAGGTATCACCGCCATTTATGGCCGCAACGGCCTGATCGCTTATCTTTTTGATTTGAGCGGCAGTTCCTTTGTGCCCAATATATACGGCCTTACCGGTATTTTGCTGGCACATGTATTTTTCAATATGCCGCTGGCAGTAAGGCTGATTTTAGCCAATCTGGAAACCATCCCAGCGGATTACTGGAAACTATCCGCACAATTGGGCATGAGCAATTTTGCGCGTTTCCGGCTGATTGAATGGCCTGTCATCCGGCGCAATCTTTCCGGTATTACCGGTTTGATTTTCATGCTCTGCATCACTTCCTTCACTACCGTTTTAACCCTTGGCGGCGGCCCGCGTGCCACCACACTGGAAGTTGCGATTTATCAAGCACTGCATTTTGATTTTGATCTGACCCGCGCTGTAGCCCTCACACTGATGCAGCTTATTTTGACACTTTCGGTTCTGGCACTGTTACGTTTTTTCGGACGCCCGAGCGAAGAGGGATTTTCACTGCAAATAACAGCCAAGCGCTATGACAATGTCAAAATACAAACACGTCTTTGTAATTACGCCATCATTCTGATTGGCTTTGTTTTTATTGCCAGTCCGGTGGTTGGCATTGTGGCTTCTTCTTTCATGGCCGATTTTTCACGACTGCTCAGTGAAGCGGCTGTGTGGAATGCGATTTTCACCAGTCTCTGGCTTGGCGCTTCATCGGCATGTTTATCAGTGCTGCTTTCCTTCGCGCTGGTCATTGCGCGTGAATATAGCGCAAGCCAAACACTGAACATCAAACCACGCTCCTTAACGCGCTTCTATCAAAATGCGCTTGAAACCGGCTCCAGCCTGATACTGGTTGTACCGCCGATTATCTTAGGCGCAGGCTGGTTCATTCTGTTGCGCAATTTCGGTAACCCGTTTTCTTTTGCAGCAGCAATGGTCATTACCGTCAATGCAGCAATGGCGATGCCTTTTGCCGTGCGTCTCATCCGCCCTGCATGGGACAATGCCGCCGCTAATCACAATCAATTATGCGCGCAACTAGGAATTTCAGGCATCAGCCGTTTACGCCTGATCGACTGGCCGGTAATGCGTCAACCAGCCATTATCGCCTTTGCTTTTGCCTTTGCACTCTCTTTGGGCGATCTTGGCACCATTGCGCTTTTTGGCAGTGATGCGCTCACGACACTGCCCTATTTGTTACTGCAACGCATGGGCAGTTATCGCACTCTTGATGCTGCGGGGCTTGCGCTTATCTTAAGTGTACTCTGCCTTTTCCTGATGATGATTGCCGATCGCACGGCCAAGGCCAATCTTAATAAGAAAGCTGATTAATGCCGATTATCATTGATGATGTGCTGTTTAACTATGGTGAAATGCAGATGCACTTTGACACAAAGCTGCCTGCAAACCGTATCACATCCATTATCGGCCCCAGCGGTTCGGGTAAATCAACCCTGCTCAACATCATTGCCGGTTTTGAAAAACCGCTAAGCGGCAAGGTGATGATTGATGGTGAGGATATGAGCAATCTTGCACCATCTGAGCGCCCCGTCTCGATGGTGTTTCAGGATAATAATCTGTTTGCCCATCTGGATGTGGCACAAAATGTCGGGCTTGGCCGTTCCAGCCGTTTGAAATTAACACCATCCGACCATATCGCTGTTTCAAAAGCCATTGAGCGCGTCGGTTTAAATGGCAAAGAACATCGCAAGCCTGAAGCTCTGTCGGGCGGTGAGCGCCAGCGTGTCGCCATAGCGCGTGCACTTGTGCGTCAAAAGCCGGTTTTATTGCTGGATGAAGCCTTTGCCTCATTGGGGCCTGCTCTTCGCCACCAAATGCTTGATCTGATTGATGCGCTGCAACAAGAAAATGCCATGAGCGTTTTGATGGTAACGCACACGCCGGAAGATGCCCTGCGCCTGAAAACATGGCTGATTTTTATTGAAAATGGCCACATCAGTGCAACCGGAGAAGCAGCCGAACTGCTCTCGCCTTCCGGGCCGCAAGCCTTGCAGCATTATATGGGCAACCAGAGATAAGCCTTGAGCCGGTCAAGGCTTATCCTTCTCTCATACAACGAAATATTAATGTCATGGTTACCTGTGACACACTGGACACTTGGCCGTTAAATAATTAAATTGGCAGCAGATTATTCGCGTCAAAGCTGCCTACTTGCATGAAGCTGACATTAAAAAAACAATATTCATGCAACTTAACTCAGTCAGAAGCGTTTTCGTCACGAGCTCACAAGAAGCAAAAAAGACAGATCGTTTTTTTGGGCTCAAGATAATAAAAACAGATCCGTTATCAAAGCGAGGAATACAATAAAACCTCTCCGCCCTCTCCGCTCAAAATCATCCGATGATGCAACATTGAGCCTCTCAAAAAATGGTCTTGTCAGCACTTCGGTAAGCAACCGCGGTATGCGCAAAGCTTTGACTATTTTAGGGTTGGCAGGTCTGTCTTTCCTCAGTGCCTGCCAGACGATGGATTTCAGTGATCCGGACAGCTTGCGCCCGTCCGATAATCCGGTAACCGTTGCCAATGTCAGCCGCAATGACCGCCTGGCACAGCTTGGCGCACAGCAGCATCCGCGTATTCTGGCCACCTATGGCGGTGAATATAAAGATGCCAAGCTTGAGCGCATGGTTGCCAAAATTGTCGGGAAACTGACAACGGTTTCGGACAAGCCGGATCAGACATACCGCATCACTATTCTTGATAGCCCCAACATCAATGCTTTCGCATTACCCGGCGGCTTTTTATATGTGACACGCGGCCTGCTCGCGCTTGCCAATGACTCTTCCGAAGTCGCGGCAGTGATTGCGCATGAAATGGGCCATGTCACCGCCAATCACGGCATCCTGCGTCAGGAAAAAGAAGCTGAGACAGCTATTGCCAGCCGTGTTGCTTCTGAGATTTTACATAATGAAGCGGCCGGACGTGAAGCTCTCATTCGCGGCAAGCTGAAACTTGCACAGTTCTCACGCAATCAAGAGCTACAGGCTGACTCAATCGGCATCCGCATGATCGGTGAAGCTGGCTATGATCCGTTTGCCTCGCCGCGCTTCCTGCAATCAATGGAGGCCTATTCAAGCTTCCGCTCGATCTCGGGTGCGACAGATGCCAGCCTCGACTTTCTGGCAAGCCATCCGGCCACGCCGCAGCGTATTGAACTGGCAATGGGACATGCGCGCCGCATTGGTGCACCCGGTGTCGGCACAACTGACCGCGATTCTTTCCTTAACGGTATTGATGGCCTGCTTTACGGCGACACGCCAAATGAAGGCTTTGTACGCGAGCGGGTCTTCCTTCATCCGAAACTCGGCCTGACCTTTACCGCGCCTGCCGGTTTCAGCCTTGATAATTCCGCCACTGCCGTTATGGCGAGCGGGCCGGGTGAAGTGGCCATCCGTTTTGACGGTGCCACACTGCCATCCGGTATGAAGCTTACCGATTATATCTCTTCCGGCTGGGTCACAGGGCTTGATGAGAGCTCTATCCGCCCAATTACCATCAATGGACTACCGGCAGCGACCGCGCGCGCCAGTGCCGACCGTTGGCAGTTTGATATTGTGGTGATCGGAGCCGGCGATAAGGTTTACCGCTTCCTGACCGCAGCGCCACGCGGCAGCAATGCTTTATTGCCTGCCTCGCAAAGCATCACCCAGTCCTTCAAAATGCTGACACCAGCCCAGAAGGACGCGATCAAGCCACTGCGCATCCGCGTTGTGACCGTCAAGGCTGGCGAAACCATCGCAAGCTTAGCCGAGCGCATGTATGGCACCGACAGAAAGCTTGAGCTTTTCCGCCTGATCAATGCGCTGCCGATGGGGGCAACGCTTTCAGCCGGTGACCGCGTCAAACTCATTTCCGAGTAAGAGGCAAATTCAAAAAGCTTAATCTGAATACAAAAAAGCCCGGTGAAAACCGGGCTTTTTTAAATAAACAGGCATTAAAATTATGCTGCTTCAACTTCTTCGTCTTCAGCTTCGCCTTTGGCGCCGCGCTTAGGACCTTTCGCCAGATTAACTTCAATCAGACGAACTGCTTCCGTTTCCGACATTTTATTCACGGCTGCGATTTCGCGAGCCATACGGTCAAGCGCTGCTTCATAAAGCTGACGCTCTGAATAAGACTGTTCCGGCTGGTTATCGGCGCGGAAAAGATCACGAACAACTTCCGAGATGAAAATCAGATCGCCGGAATTGATCTTTGCATCATATTCCTGCGCACGACGTGACCACATAGTGCGTTTGATACGCGCACGACCCTGAACAACTTTCAAGGCACGTTCGACATAATCAGTTTCCGAAAGCTTGCGCATACCGATAGTCAGAGCCTTGGCTACAGGAACCTTAAGGCGCATTTTATCTTTTTCGAAATCGATCACAAAAAGTTCTAACTTGTGGCCGGCAACTTCTTGTTCTTCAATGGCTACGATCTGGCCGACACCATGAGAGGGATAAACAATCGATTCACCGGTCTTGAAACCCTGACGAGCTGGGGACTTCTTCTGCTGGGATGACATACGCTTCCATACTCCCTGTTGTGCCCGGCGCTTCCGCCGGTTAACACGCGATATTCTTTTTAGCCCGTGCTTTCAAAAAAGCACTTGCAGGCATAAAATTGTCAGTTTACTTTCTGAAAATCACTGCTAAGCATAATTCATCGACCGGCTTAATGATGAGCAGTTTGCAATCAGCATGATTAACCGCTCCGGGTCATTTTATCCGGTAAATGTATTTATCCTATCAAAGATTAGCGCATAAACGTAGCGACTTAACGTCCAGAGACCGACATTTTGGCGGCACTCTACCACAAAATACATACAGAAGCAAGAATTTGACAAAATCGTGCTGGCCGAAGCAAGTTTCCTTCAGCCAGTCAGTTTTGTAATAATCAATTTATCGCTTAGTCGCCCGAACCTGGTTCAGCGGAGAAGTACTGTTCCAGCTTATTAGCCACGCCGTCCATCTCTTTGGCTTCAGGAAGCTCATCTTTCTTCACCGTAATATTCGGCCATTTGGCAGAATACTCCGTATTGAGCTCCAGCCATTTATCCAAACCCGGTTCAGTGTCGGGGCTGATCGCCTCGGCCGGACATTCAGGCTCGCAAACGCCACAGTCGATACACTCGTCAGGATTAATGACGAGCATATTTTCACCTTCATAAAAGCAATCTACAGGACAGACCTCTACACAATCCGTGTACTTACAACGGATACAATTGTCAGTGACAACGTAGGTCATAGTCAAACTCCAGTCAGAAAAGGCATTCGTTGAGCAGTCAGGTAACGATTTTAAAGCCGTATGACAAGCCTAGAAACACGCAACAGTGACGGTTCACCGCAGGGCAGAAGTGAAATGGCACACAGTTTGCAGTTTTTACTGCACTCTTAGAATTTTCAACTAAAAGTGATGAGAACTACAAAAATCTAATTACACTCAAAAAACCATAAATTTATTAATTAGCCCCGCCTGATTATCAATCAGGATAAACCTGACGCAATTTATCCGTCAATCGGCGCTCGCGCTTGGTCGGGCGACCAGATCCGGCATCTCTCAAACCGGTTGTGACATTGGTCAAATCATCTTTGGCAGGCATTGCGGGGGAGTTATCCTGATAAAGCAATTGTGCTTCCGGTGCGGGCCCTCGCCTCTCACCCAACAATAAAACTTTATAGACCAGAATTTTACGCTCTAATGTGATGGTCAGATCATCACCAAGCTTTACGCCATAAGAGGCCTGGTCAATCTTTTGTCCGTTGACCCTGACATGACCACCGGCGGCAAGCTTTGCCGCCAGCGATCTTGATTTCACCACGCGCGCGAAAAACAGCCATTTGTCGATCCGCTGCTTTTCTGCTGCTACGCTCATGATTACTTCTTCAGCTGTTCCTTCAGCGCCGCCAATTTGGCAAATGGCGAATCAGGATCAAGCTTCACAACACGTTCCTGACGTTCAAAACGCTGATTGCCTTCATGCTTGTTGTTCTGACCACCGCGTTTCGGGCCACCCTTATGAGGCGCGCCGGATTTGCGCTGATCATCACGGTGATGTTTGCGGTTTTCACCTTCACCAGCATGATTCTGGGCTGCATTATCGCCTGAAGGCTTGCGCTTGTTGCCGCGGAAATTGCGACGTTCGCCTTTTTCGCCCTCACCACCTTCAGCACCAGCGCGCTGATTGTTCTGACGGGCACCACCACGCTGATTACCGCGGTTATCAGTACGGTTGCGGTTTTCAAAACGACCCTGACGCCACAAAAGAACAGGCTTAGCCTCTTCCGCTACAGCTTCAGTTGATGTTTCTGGTGTTTCAGCAGCAGCTACTGCTGAAGCTTCAAGCACCACTGGTGCTGGAACCGGCTCTGCATCAGGCACCTGTGGCTTAGCGCTTTCAGCCGCTTTAGCTGCAAATGCGTCGAGTTCCGCAAATTTAGCTGCAACATCCACATCGGTGGACGCTTCATGGCGGTAGCCAAGGCTTTTCAGAATTTCTTCCATATCATCAGCAGTTGCACCCAAAATGGACATCATGGCCGCTGTGACCAAGAACTTGCTGCCGTCATAAGCACCCTCAGGGCGCTCGCCAATACCCGGACGCCATGCCAAAGCCGGACGGATCAGATCCGCCAAACGCTCAAGAATGTCGATACGTACGGCACGGCGGCCAAGGACGCGGTAACCGGCCAGACGGTAGAAAACCGGATCAAATTCAGCATCAACGACAGCCGATGTACGACCAGCGGCCATCACATTGACGACTTCGCCATAACCGTTTTTCTCGCGACCGTCATTTTGCAAGCTCCACAGCAAGGTGATAAGACCTGCCGGTGCCGGTTTCAGCAAAGCTGGCATAAAGACGTGATAGGCACCAAAGCGCACGCCAAGACGACGCAGAGCCGCACGTGAATCCTGATCCAGACCACGCACTTCCTCGATCACATCGCGACGTTGCAAAATACCCAAATTTTCAACGAGCTGGAAAGCAAGACCACGGGTCATCCCGGTCAGCGCATCTGCGCTTGCCAGATCGGTCAATGGCTTCAGCACGGTTTCAATATGATGGGCAACGAAACGATCGATACGGGCTGCGACCTTATCGCGTGCCGGACCGGTCAGCTGCTCGTCAGCCAACAGGACTGCACGAGGTTTCATCACATCTTCACCGGCTACCAGTGTGGCAATAGCCGCACCGACATAACGCAGCACACCGTCTGATCCCAGTGCAAAATCACCGTTCGGCGCGGCGGCAAATCGCTCGCTGCGCTTTTCAAACTCGGCGGCAAGCGCCTTTTGTGCAGCCGCTCTCACTGCCTTCGCATCCGAACCTTCGGCTTGCGTATCGGCAGTGAAACGGAATCCTTCCAAATGCCCGACGTTATGACCTTCAACAATCACATCGCCGGACGGGCTGATTTCAGCTTCAAGCATGGCATTCTCTCTCAGGCGCCTCATAAGCACGCTTGTCCTGCGGTCTACAAAGCGTTTCGTCAACCTCTCATGGAGCGCGTCGGACAATCTGTCCTCAATTTCGCGCGTCTTTTCCTGCCAGTGTGTCGGATCTGCCAGCCATCCCGGCCGATGCGACACAAAAGTCCAGGTTCTTATCTGCGCCACTCTATGCGAAATAGTGTCGATTTCACCATCAACATTATCCGCACGGCGCAATTGTTCGCTCATATAATCTTCATCGACGCTCCCCCGGCGTACGAGATCCTGATAGATCGACGCAATAATTTCAGCATGCTGTGCCGGCGCGATCTTGCGGTAATCCGGCAAAGCACAACAATCCCATAACATTTCTATACGTTTTGGTGTCGTTGCCAACCGGCTAATTTCTTCATCACGCGACAGATGGTCCAATGCTTGCGCATCCACTGCCGGTAATGCACGGACAAGTCCTTCAATTGGTGCAGGTTTGTCCAAAGAATTGCGCAAAGCGTTGATCGACGAAAAATCGAACTTGGCTGTGCGCCATTGCATCAGTTTCACGGGATCGAAATTATGTGATTCGATCCGCTCCACCATTTCATTGTCGAACGGATCAACCTGCCCCGTCACGCCAAATGTACCGTCACGCAAATGACGACCGGCGCGACCGGCAATCTGCCCGATTTCCCCCGGGGTCAAATCACGGAACTGATAACCGTCAAATTTCTTGTTCTGTGCAAATGCCACATGATCGACATCGAGATTAAGCCCCATGCCGATTGCATCGGTCGCCACCAGAAAATCGACATCGCCCGACTGATAAAGCTCAACCTGGGCATTGCGGGTACGCGGGCTCAAAGCCCCCATCACCACCGCAGCCCCACCGCGCTGACGGCGGATTAATTCGGCAATCGCATAGACCTCGTCAGCTGCAAAAGCGACAATCGCCGAGCGACGTGGCAAACGGGTGATTTTTTTAGAACCGGCATAAGCCAGATGCGACAAGCGCGGACGGGTGATGACATTAATGCCGCGCAGCATCTTTTCCAAAATGGTGCGCATACTAGCAGCACCCAGCAGCAATGTTTCATCACGGCCGCGTAAGTGCAAAATACGGTCTGTGAAAATATGGCCGCGGGTCAGGTCCCCTGCCAGCTGCACTTCATCAATGGCCACAAAGGCGACATTGGTGTGACGTGGCAAAGCCTCAACTGTACAAACGGAATAACGGGCACCGGGCGGAATGATTTTTTCTTCGCCGGTAACCAGCGAAACATTAGCCACCCCTACCCGCTCAACCACCCGTGTATAAACCTCACGCGCCAGCAAACGCAGCGGCAAACCAATCATACCGCTGCTATGCGCCAACATACGTTCAATCGCCAAATGCGTTTTACCGGTATTCGTTGGCCCCAGCACAGCCGTCACATTGCGGCCGCTCAGCACTAAAGGCATATCTTGAGTTGGTTGATGGTTCATAAGGTTAGCGGTTAAGGCCTCAGCATATCGACTTAAATTTGGATGTCAGCGATAGCACTGATTCCCCGTCACTGGAATACCGCTATGAATAAATGACCACCGCACAATAGCGTGCGTTTTGCTGATTACAATGGCAATTTTAACGAATGGAACGACTCTCGAACGAATCGGCGACGAATCGTTGACCCGCAGCCTTTCTCTTTTTGTTCACGGCTACATATAGCGAGGCACAACCTAACCACTACTATAGCGTGAAAGGACTTCAATCCGACACGCAAAAGGCAAGCCGTAAACACGCTGTCCCGTTAACTTTTGAAACAAGAAAAGCAGGAATACTACTCCTGACGAATAGCCGCTGAATAAACCTACCGCTTAAAGGCAGCCGATCATAGCAAAAGCATTGATTTTTCGGGCTTTTGTTAAGGTTTGGCTCAAAGGCGGAACGAATCGGCGACGAATCGACACTGAATCACTGTTCGCTCTTTGTTCACACTCTATCTGGTGATCGCTCATGCAAAGAGGCACTAAATAAAATGACAGGGCTGCAATAAACTCCGTCATAATGAGCAGTTTAGCCGCTTTTTGTTAACCTTTGAGCGCTTTTACTCGTTTAAACACTCAGTCGCGTTCAACGCAAAGTGCAACGCCCATACCGCCGCCGATGCATAAAGTGGCAAGGCCGCGCTTTAAATCGCGTTGCTGCATGGCATAGAGCAAAGTTGTCAGCACCCTTGCGCCTGAAGCGCCAATCGGATGACCGATAGCAATCGCCCCGCCGTTAACATTCACAATAGCCGGATCAAGTTTCAAATCGCGCACCACGGCGCAGGATTGAGCGGCAAAAGCTTCATTCGCCTCCACCAGATCAAGATCATCCACTGTCCAGCCAGCCTTTTGCAAGGCTTTCTGCGAGGCCGGGATAGGCCCTGTGCCCATAATTGATGGGTCAACACCAGCCGTTGCCCAAGAAACGATTCGCGCCAATGGCTTCACCTGACGCTTTTCAGCCTCAGCAGCACTCATCAGCACGACAGCCGCCGCACCATCATTGATGCCCGACGCATTGCCTGCCGTGACCGTGCCAGCCTTGTCAAAAGCAGGACGCAGCTTGGCCATTGTTTCCAGTGTGGCGCCGTGGCGTATATATTCATCTTCGCTGACGGTGATGTCGCCTTTGCGGCTTTTCACCACCACCGGCACGATCTCGTCTTTAAAGCGACCGGATTTTTGTGCGTCCTCAGCTTTATTTTGAGAATCAACCGCAAACTGATCCTGCGTCTCACGGCTCAACTGCCATTGGGTGGCAATATTTTCAGCCGTGATGCCCATCGGATAGCCAAAGAAAGCATCAGTCAGACCATCCTTCATCATGGTATCGACCATTTTGAAATCGCCCATCTTCACACCGCTGCGCAAATGCGCGCAATGCGGAGCCATCGACATGGATTCCTGACCACCAGCCACTACAATATCAGCATCACCCGTTAAAATCTGCTGCATACCAACCGCAACGGCACGAAGACCCGAACCACAAAGCTGATTGAGGCTGAAAGCGGTAGTTTCATTCGGACAACCTGCAAGTTTAGCGGCTTGGCGCGCCGGATTTTGTCCCTCACCAGCGGTTAAAACCTGACCAAACACCACTTCATCAACATCTTCAGGCGCAACACCTGCACGCTGCAAAGCTGCGGCAATCGCAGTCGCTCCCAGTTCATGTGCCGGTACATTGGCAAAGGCACCATTGAAACTACCCACAGGCGTGCGAGCCGCACTGGCAATCACAATCACATCATTCATGGCTGACATCAGATCTCAAGCTCCCGGTTTGCTGGCTTTTGGCGCCGCAATTTATATTCTTGACCATACAGTAATCACAAAAGAGCCGATAAACAACAAAACAGACGCAGCCACCTCTCCATCAAACGGCTAAGCCTTGTGTGCACGCTGATCCTTCACGCTGTAGATTAAGTGTTTTTCCCACACATTGAAGCTTATCTCGTGCAATGTCCCGCCAAGGCCGCTAGATTGATGACAGAAAATCACAGGAGTTTTTCATGTCGAAACTTACCCTCGCCAAAGCCAACCAGATGATCAACGGTGCACTGGAACGCGCTAAAGAAGCTGGCATGCAGCCGCTTTCAGTTGTTGTACTGGATGCAGGCGGCTATGTGACCGCGTTTCAGCGTCAGGACGGTTCATCAAACTTACGCTTCGCCATTGCTTCCGGCAAAGCTTACGGCGCATTGGCTGTGGGCAAAGGCTCACGCTGGCTGAACGATCAGGCTAAAGACCGCCCGCATTTCCTCGAAGGTCTTTCGAATGTTTCCGGCGGCAAAATCGTTGCTGTTCCAGGTGGCGTGCTGATCAAAAATGCAGAGAACGAAATTCTCGGCGCTGTCGGCATCACCGGTGACACATCAGACAATGACGAGCTGGCAGCAATTGCCGGTATTGAAGCCGCAGGCTTCACCGCTGTTGCGAACTAGAGCATAATTCCTTAAACTTGGATCAGTTTAAGGTAAAATTATGCTCTAATTTTAAAGTGTTAGAGCGACCTTTGTGTGCCAAGTCTGGCACACGGCGCTCTAATCAGCATCACTGACAACAAAAAAGCCTCCGTGCGGGAAACCACACGGAGGCTTTTTATGTGTCTGTTAATAAGCAAACTTAAAAACAAATAAAAACACCGCGCGAAATTCGCACGGCGTTTTTAATTCACAAACAATATTCTGAGCGTAAAGCGCAGACTATTGAAGAAGCTTAAGCTTCCTTCGGTGTGATAACCTGACGGCCACGATACATACCGCTCTTCAGATCGATATGATGCGGACGGCGCAGTTCACCTGAGTTTTTGTCTTCAACATAGGTAGGCGCCTTCAGGGCATCAGCCGAACGACGCATACCGCGCTTCGACGGGGAAGTTTTTCGTTTAGGTACAGCCATGGATTCTGCTCCAATGATCGGTCAATAATAGTCCGGCCCGGCTCCAATGGAGCCTGTCACATCGGACAAGATTCCGGAAAGTGACGAGCCTATACACGTTCTGGCAGCGTTTGACCAGTCAAATTCGCATTTTTTTGCATCATCACTGTTCTAACTATTGCTTATAAGTGCTTCTACACAGCATTTCTGAAAGGTCAATTAAACTTATCAGCGCAGTCAGCACAAACTAAGCTGCGTCAGCCTCAGCGCACACAGGCAACATAAGGCCCTGCTTTTTTTGCCCGATTCTGTATAATATTGGCGGTTCTTACCATACCACGGCTGGGCTTGGTTGGATTGCGCACCGCAGGATTTGGCAAAGTGACAGCCAGAAGGGAAGCTTGTTGCAAGGTCAGTTTTGATGCTGAGCGCTTAAAATAATACTGTGAAGCGGCCTCCACACCGTAAATTCCCGGCCCCCATTCAGCAATATTCAAATAAATTTCCATCACACGCTTTTTAGAAAGCACCATATCCGTTGCCATCGACAACGGCAGCTCCAGTGCTTTTCTGAAATAAGAGCGGCCATTCCACAGAAAGAGATTCTTTGCCGTCTGCATGGTGATGGTAGAGGCGCCACGCGCCGGTTCGCCATTCACTGCATCTTTCACCACCAGCGACATCTGATGCCAGTCCACGCCGCTATGGCTGCAAAACTGGCCATCTTCCGACATCATCACAGCATTGACCAAATGAGGCGAAATATCATCAATATCGATCCATTGCCGCTCCATTGTCTGTAACAGCAACTGATCTTTGAGCATTAATGTGGAAACCGGATGCACAAACGGCACTTTATAAATGCCCAGCAACAGAATCGGTAATATCAGTAAAAACAGACCAATCTTGAAAACAAGACGCAAGCAACCTTTGCCGGCAGACTTAGCGGTGTCATCACCGTCATCCTTGTTTTGATTAAAGTCTTTTTCCACTAAACTCAGCCTGTTCTTCTTGTTCGATAAGCCATAGACTATTTAATTAGCAGAATGAACCCGTTTGCCGGAAAGTTAACAAATGTTAAACAAGGTTTATCATGGCAAATTTATGATGCTGGTTTCATACAATCTTCAAGCTCCGATAGTTGACCCCCTCCTATAGTCTGGTAAACGCTTCCGTCATGGATAAGAACAGTCTTGCACCTCATTTCACCACCGCGCTTGCAACCCGTGCTATGCAGGTTGAAACCATCCTGCAAAAATTGCTGGATGAGCGGTTAAGAGCGGGCGAAATTGCCCGTCCGGAACGGCTGATGGCAGCCATGCGCTATGGCGTTTTAAATGGCGGCAAACGCCTGCGCCCGTTTTTAGTGATGGAAACCGCCGCCCTTTTTGGTGCGAATGAAGAAGCCGCACTGCGCGTTGCGGCAGCACTTGAAAGCATCCATTGCTATTCACTTGTGCATGATGACCTGCCAGCCATGGATGATGATGATCTGCGCCGCGGCCAACCAACACTGCATAAAGCCTTTGATGAAGCCGCCGCCATTCTGGCCGGTGACAGCCTGCTGACTTATGCTTTTGACATTATCGCCAGCGAAGAAACCGAACTTGACGCCGCAACCAGACTGGAACTGGTGTTAAGCCTTGCCCGTGCAGCGGGCCCTGGTGGCATGGCAGGCGGCCAAGCCCTTGATCTCATGGCAGAAGAACAAAATCCGGATGAAGCTGGCATCATCACTTTGCAAGCGATGAAAACCGGCGCGCTCATTCGTTTTGCCTGCGAAAGCGGAGCCATTATTGGCGGTGCAACGCGCCAAGAACGTGAGCGTCTGGCAGAGTTTGGCTCAGCAATTGGCCTTGCTTTCCAGCTGGCTGATGATCTTCTGGATGTAACCTCGGATGCAGCGCATCTTGGTAAAGCCGCTGGCAAAGATGCGGCCGCCGGAAAAGCCACATTAGTGGCGCTTCATGGCATTGACTGGACACGCAACCAGTTGGCTGGCTTGGTAGCGCAAGCTGAAGAATTGCTGTCCCCATTTGGTGACAAGGCCGAGATTTTGAAACAAGCCGCGCATTTCATCGCCAATCGCGAGAGCTGAAATCATTTCAACCCAATAAAAAGGCCGGTGTCTGATGATCAGACACCGGCCTTTTTTTATAATGCAATTACCAGTCTCAGGCTTGCGCCTTCACCTGTTCTTTAGCGCCAAGGCCAAAACGGTTTTCGATATAGTCGGCAACCATTTTCTGGAAATCTTCGGCAATTGCCGGTCCACGCAATGTGGTTACTTTTTTACCATCGACAAAAACCGGTGCTGACGGCGTTTCACCTGTGCCCGGCAATGAAATGCCAATATCAGCATGTTTCGATTCGCCCGGCCCATTAACGATGCAACCCATCACCGCAACAGAAAGCGCTTCGACACCTGGATATTTCTCACGCCAGACCGGCATATTCTTGCGGATATCATCCTGAATGGTCTGCGCCAGTTCCTGAAACACCGTCGAAGTGGTGCGTCCGCAACCAGGGCACGCCGCCACAATCGGAATAAACTGACGGAAGCCCATGGTCTGCAACAATTCCTGCGAGACCTGCACCTCACGGGTGCGGTCGCCACCTGGTTCCGGTGTCAGCGAAATGCGGATTGTGTCGCCGATACCCTGCTGCAACAAAATACCCATTGAAGCTGACGATGCCACCACGCCTTTGGTGCCCATCCCTGCTTCAGTCAGCCCCAGATGCAATGCATGGTTGGAGCGCTGCGCCAGCTCGGTATAGACCGCGATCAAATCCTGCACCTGACTGACTTTGGCAGACAGAATGATTTTGTCGCGCGGCAGACCAATTTCCTCCGCCAGATCAGCGGAAATCAACGCAGACTGCACAATTGCTTCCCGCATCACTTGCTGCGCGGTCAAAGGTGCACCTTCCGCCTGATTGCGATCCATCAAAGTGGTGAGCAATTCCTGATCAAGTGAACCCCAGTTCACGCCAATGCGCACCGGCTTATTATAGCGAATTGCCATTTCGACAATATCGGCAAACTGCTTGTCTTTTTTATCCTTGAAACCGACATTGCCCGGATTGATGCGATATTTCGCCAAAGCTTCGGCACAAGCGGGATGATCAGCCAGCAATTTATGGCCGATATAATGGAAATCTCCCACCAGCGGCACGTCGAGCCCCAAGCGCTCCAGACGTTCGCGGATTTTCGGCACAGCCGCAGCCGACTCATCACGGTCAACGGTAATGCGCACCAGTTCAGAACCTGCATGGTGAAGGGCTGCAACCTGCGCCACAGTGCCATCGATATCAGCCGTGTCCGTATTGGTCATCGACTGCACCACAACAGGCGCGCCGCCGCCCACTATCACACCGCCAACATCCACGCCAACAGAAGTGCGGCGGGCAAAAGGGTGCGAAAAATAGCTGATTTGTTCGGAGGCCATTTTATTCAATTCATCCAGGATTTTTTAAACTGCTCGATGGCTGCGCATTATGATCACAAATATCAAGTGCCATAAATTTATGGCTTTATATAGTCCCTTACAAGTCGCATGTCGCCCCTTGTCGGGGCAATCATGCAGAATTTTATTGGCTTTGCTTAATGTCCGCCATGATTATGGTCGGCAAAGCGTGCAAGCTTTGAAAAGACCAGCACCACAAGTAATAAAAGCGGCAGACAAGCAAAGACCAATGCGAAGCCATGAAACTTAGCAATCCAGCCAATCAGTGAGGGTGCCACCAGCGTGCCGGAATAGCCAAGACTGGTGGTGATCGACAGGCTGACACTTGGCACAACGCCCGGCACATTACCGGCCATCGAAAAGATGATTGGTGCCATATTGGAAATACCGATGCCGCATACAGCAAAACCGGCAATAGCCAGCCAGGGTGTCGGGGCAAAAGCTGCCATCAGCAAGCCGGTGATGGCCACCACCGTGCAGACCCGCAATGTGCTGACTGCGCCAAAGCGATCACGCACGCTGTCACCGGCAAAACGCATCATCGCCATTGTGAGAGAAAAAGCGGCAAAAGCAAAACTGGCGGTTTCAACCGATGCGCCATAATCCTGTCGCAGATAATAACTGCCCCAATCCATGATTGCCCCTTCCGGTATCATGGAAAATAAAGCCAAGATGCCAATAAGCCATGGCAGTGGTTGCCGCGGCAGGCTGAGTTTCGGGCGCTCGCTGGCTTCAGTGATTTTGTCTTCCAAAATCCGCCCCCAGGCAAAACTCAGCAGCAATCCGGCCACAACTGATACGATCACCCCATGTGCTAGTGAGCCAAGATGGATCAAAAGATAACCGGCACTGCCCGCCCCCAGCAATCCGCCAAGGCTCCAAAAAGCATGGCATGAAGACATCACCGCACGGCGGAGCGATTTTTCCATTGCCACCGCATTGGCATTCATCGCCACATCCATCGCCGCAATAAAGCCGCCAAAATAAAAAAGCACCAGAATTGCAATCGTCCCATGCGAAACAAGACTGATTAAAAGCAACACCGGCACCACGGCAAGGGCTGATATTTTAACAATAATCGCAGATCCGAAACGCGCACATAAAGCGCCGGAAAGCGGCATGAACAATACTGAGCCAATCCCGAAGATCAGGATCATCATCCCCATTTGCGCCGTATCAAATCCCATACGTGCTGCAAATTCAGGAATACGTGGTGCCCAGCTACCGAAGATATAGCCGTTCATTAAAAACAACAGTGCCACAGCCAAACGTGATGGCGGGAAAGCCGTTTTTAAACGCTGGAAAAGCGATGGAGTGATGGATGCAGAGGTCAAAAGGAGTGCGCCACTATTGATTTTGAAATAAAAAGAACGTCACCGTGCTTCTTTCAAAACCACGCAGATATGTCAAAACAATAGCGCATGACAAAATTCAAATAGTGACGGCTCCCCCCCCGTTTTCAGAAAGCTTACTTAAAAAAATATCCCCGCCGCTTGCGTTCAAACGGCGGGGATATTTGATTTCAGTTCGTGTCATATATTAATTGGCAAGAACCTGCTGTTCATAGACATAGTTGCCATCAGCATTTTTCTTCCACTCATACATGACGTAACCCGGCAGTTCCGCGTCACCTTTAGCATCAAAGGAAAGTGCGCCCAGAGCGGTCTGGAACGGTCCCTTTTCTTTCAGTGCTGCGGCGACCTGCTGCGGATCATTGCTACCAGCGGCTGCGGCTGCGGCTGCGATTGCCTGTGCAGCTGCATAGGAGTAGATGGTGTAGGCTTCAGGTTCGAAACCTGCTGCACGGAACTTCTCAACCAGTTCCTTATTGGCTGGATCCACACGTGGATCCGGACCAAAGGTGTTGAGTGTACCAATCACTGCATCACCGGCAATCGATGCCAATTCGTTATTCACGATCGCATCACCGGAAATGACAGGAACCTTCAAATTATTCTCAGCCAGCTGACGAATAATCAGACCACCTTCAGTATGCACACCACCCCAATAGATGGCTTCAATACCAGCAGCTTTTGCTTTGGTAATCAGAGCAGAGAAGTCTTTTTCGCCAACATTGACGCCTTCATAAAGAACTTCTTTGACACCAAGTTCGTTGAACTTCTTCTTGGTGGCATCTGCCAAACCCTGACCATAAGGGGTTTTATCGTGAACAACTGCGATTTTCTTATCTTTGAAATATTTCGCAATATATTCACCGGCAACGATACCCTGCTGGTCATCACGGCCACAGGTACGAAACACGTTCCACAAGCCTTTTTCAGTATAACCTGGATTGGTTGCACCAGGGCTCATCATCAGAATGCCGTTTTCGGCATAAACATCAGCAGCCGGAATAGCGACGCCAGAGTTATAAGGCCCGATCATGAACTGAACGCCGTCACCGGCAAATTTATTGGCGACCGAAATGCCCTGTTTAGGGTCAGAAACATCATCGCCGACAACGATTTTGATCTGTTCGCCGTTCATGCCGCCTTTGGCGTTGATTTCAGCAATAGCAGCTTCAGCGCCCTTCAAAATTTGCGCGCCATAGGTTGCATTCGGGCCGGTCATTGGTGCGCCGATACCGAACAAAACATCAGCCCATGCACCGCCGCTCATAGCCAGCAATGCAGACAGAGCAACACCAGTAAATAATGATTTTTTCAATTTCTCACTCCCTTTATCTTCAATTCCCCGACGGGCAGAGCCCGCCACTTCCGTATAATGCTATTTGAATTATGCTTATATTAAACGGCCGGTTTAACTGGATTTCTGACTACTTAGCCCTCCACGTCAAAAATGATGCCTTTTCATAGAGCCAACTATATTGGCTAACCATTTGTTTGGCTCTTGTATATCTGAAGCCTATGGATCCGATTATGATCAATACAATCGTATCTACCAGATAATAATGCAACGAAAGCATAGTACCTTCGAATAAGGCGTGATGGATAAAGCGCACTGCCACACCAAGCGGGATCAGGTAGCACAGCAAAATTGCGTAAGGGCGCCATGTTTGTGCACAGGCACGCCCCGTCATCCATGCAGCCCACCCGCCAAGCAGACAGGTGATCAGGATAAACAACCAGATAGATGATTCTTCGTAGAGAATTCCCTGCATGATTTGCCCCTTAATGCCTTCCGCCTTCGAGATAGGCAGCCCGCACTTCCGGATTTGCCAGTAGATCTGTGCCTGAACCGCTCATCGTGATGGAACCATTGACCATCACATAGCCGCGATCCGCCAGTTTCAATGCGCCAAACGCGTTTTGCTCAACCAGAAATACGGTCAGGCCGCGCGTACGGTTAAGCTCTTTAATCGCTTCAAAAATCTGTTTTACGATCAAAGGTGCCAAGCCGAGTGATGGCTCATCAAGCAATAACAAACGCGGACGTGCCATCAAAGCACGGGCAATGGCCAGCATTTGCTGCTCACCACCTGATAGTGTACCACCACGCTGATGCATACGTTCTTTCAAACGCGGGAAGAGCTCAAACATCAAAGCAACATCTTCTTCGAAGAATTGCTGATTATCGAGGCTCGCCCCCATTTGCAGATTTTCATAAACCGTCATACGCGGGAAAATACGGCGTCCCTCAGGTGATTGCGCAATACGAAGATGCGCAATCAGATGCGGCGGCATATTGGTTATATCCTGCCCATCAAAAATAACGCGTCCGGTACGCGCACGCGGCATACCGAAAATCGTCATCATCAAAGTTGATTTACCAGCACCGTTAGCACCAATAAGGGTAACAATTTCCCCCTCATTCACCACCATATCAATGCCTTTGAGGGCACAAATATTGCCGTAATAAGTTTCAACCTTATCAATTACCAGAAGCGGATTTTTATCCTGCATTATTGATCCCCTTCAGCCGGATTTTTATGACTGGCCGAGGTTTGATGGCTGGTCGGAACATCTCCTGCTTCAACCCGCTTTGAAAACTCCGTACCCTGTCCGGCAGCCAGTAATTTTGCCTGCCCCACCCAATCTTCACGCTCAATCCGGCCACCGAAGGCGAGGAATTCATCGAACTCAGCAATGTCTGCTTGCGTCCATGCCGCGATCTGGTCGAAGTGGAAAATACCGTGTTTATGAAGTTTCTCTTCATTGACGGCACCAACCCCTTTGATCAGGGTCAGATTATCCGGTGCGTCGCCACGCGGTGCCTGCAAAGCGCCTTTAGGCATAAAGCTTGCCGCGATTTGCTCTTTGGCAGCCTCATCACCTTGCTCAGCCAAAGCTTCCTTGGCCAAAGCAACTGTGACAAAATCCGCCGCATCGCTGCTTGCCGGGGCGTCTTCAATCAGCTCTGCAACTTCATCATCATCAACACCCAGATAGGCCGCAATCACCTTTGGATCATCACGGACAAATTCCGGTGAGCCATCAGAAATCTTGGTGCCGTATTCAAGCACGATAACGTGGTCGGATATTTCCATCACCACCGACATATCATGCTCAATGAGCAGGATAGAGGTGCCGGTTTCGTTTTTAATATCCAGCAACAGCTTGTTGAGTTCTGCCGATTCACGCGGGTTCAGACCTGCTGCCGGCTCATCGAGACAGAGCATTTCCGGCTCTGTGCACATGGCACGGGCAATTTCCAAGCGACGCTGATCACCATAGGGCAGATCACCGGCCGGATCATCCGCACGATCAATCAGATCGATTTTCTCAAGCCAGCGGGTGGCTTTCACAATCGCTTCCTTGGCCGCATGTTTATATGCAGGCAGCCCCAAAAGACCGAGGATTGTGTAACCTGACGAGCGCATCAGCTTGTTATGCTGTGCAACCAGCAAGTTTTCCAAAACGGTCAGTCCGGTAAACAAACGAATATTCTGGAAGGTTCGCGCCACATGCGCTTTCTGCGTGATTTTAAAATCAGGCAGACGTTCCAGTAAAAACTGCTCACCGGATTTGCGCGTCATGGTCAACATGCCACCGGTTGGTTTGTAAAAACCGGTAATGCAGTTGAACACGGTGGTTTTACCGGCCCCGTTCGGGCCGATAATCGCAGTAATTTCACCACGCTTTACATTAAAAGACAGGTCATTGATTGCAACCAGCCCGCCAAAACGCATGGATAAATGTTCTACCTTGAGAATATCATCTCCGGTTTTGTTGGTAGACATCATATTTGCTTCCGCCATTAGCCATGCCCTTCCTTAGTAAAGGCACCTGACACCATTTTTTTACCGTGCAGAAATGCGCTTGGTTCTCGTTTGCCGACAAAGCCGCGCGGTTTCCAAACCATCATCACAACCATCGCCAGACCGAAGATCAGCATACGATAAAGTTCCGGTGTGAAATCGGGTCCGAAAATGGCTTTCAGGAAGGTCATATCACGCAAGATTTCCGTGCCGCCAATCATCACAATGGCAGCCACCGCAATGCCCATGAGCGAGCCCATACCACCCAGAACCACAATTGCCAGAATGACGGCCGATTCCAAGAAGACAAACGATTCCGGACTGACAAAGCCCTGACGTGCAGCAAAGAAGGAGCCTGCAAAACCACCAAACATCGCACCGGTTGCAAAAGCAGTGAGCTTGGTTGTGGTTGTATTGATACCCAGTGAGCGGCAAGCAATTTCATCTTCACGCAATGCTTCCCATGCACGGCCAACCGGCATGCGACGCATTCTGATCGTCACCCATGCTGTCAGCAGTGCCAAGAACAGGATGACATAATAGAGGAAGATTTTGTAATGCGCTGCCGAGAAGGACATGCCGAAGGTTGCCGCAAAACCATTAGGTGTTGCATTAAACGGAATGCCGAAGAAGGTTGCTTTGGCAATGCCTGACACACCAAATGTACCTTTGGTCACATCCGTCCAGTTAATCAAAACAAGACGGATAATCTCACCAAATGCCAGTGTCACGATAGCCAGATAGTCACCGCGCAAACGCAAAACCGGAAAGCCTAAAATAACGCCCCAAAGGGCTGCAAAAATACCGGCCATCGGCAGCAAAATCCAGAAGGACAAGCCCCAATAGCTGGAGATCAATGCATAAGAATAAGCACCAACCGCATAGAAAGCGACATAGCCGAGATCAAGCAGACCTGCGAGCCCGACAACAATGTTCAGCCCCCAAGCCAGCATCACATAAATCAGGATCTGCACGCCAAAATTGTCGATCCATTTCAGTGATCCCTGCATGCCAAAGACATTGACGATGAACACAGGATAGATCAGCAGAATTGCAATGCCGATCTGCGCAATGTGTTTACGGATAAAAGACTGGCTTTCCGCTTTTACAGGCTGAGCCGCTTTTGCCATTTTGCGCTTATCAAGCCAAGGCTCCAGAAAAGCCTTGAATAAAAAGCGACCCACTGCTGCAATAGCGACAATTGTGAAAAGCTGTGGCCAGCGTGTGCTGATGATAAGTTGGTTATTAATATTCTGATCGGTTTTAAAGCCGACGATGAGAACAAAGAGCCCCAGAGCCAGAAGACCAGCCATGATGCCTTCGCGAATTGCTTTACCAAACACGGAATCCGAACGTGAAGACGATTGTAGCGCCATGATTACACCTTTTCGACTTCAGGACGGCCAAGAATACCCGACGGCATAAAGATCAGCACGATCGCAAGAATAGAGAATGCCGCGACATCTTTATAATCGATCGAGAAATATGCCGACCATAGCGCTTCAATAAGGCCGATGAGCAAGCCACCAACCACAGCACCAGGGAGCGAACCGATACCGCCAAGAACCGCTGCGGTGAATGCCTTTACGCCAGGGGTAAAGCCGTCTGCGAAAGAAATAACGCCGTAGAATGACAGATAAAGCGTACCGGCAACCGCGGCGAGCATCGCACCCATGACGAATGTTAGCGAAATAACACGATCCACATTAATGCCGAGCAGTGCCGCCATTTTGCGATCTTGTTCACAAGCACGTTGTGCGCGGCCAAGCGATGTGCGGTTAACCACATACCAGAAAGCCGTCAGCAGAACTGCTGTCACCACAACCACCACGATCTGCTTTAAAGAGATCGTTACGCCAGTGCCAAAGAGTGAATAAGAGCCATTAATCAGGTTTGGGATCGCTTTATTGCGCGGGCCTTGCGTAACCTGCACAAAGTTTGACAAAGCAATCGACATACCAATGGCTGTAATCAACGGTGCCAAGCGGAACGAACCACGCAAAGGACGGTATGCTACCCGCTCAATTGCCCAGCTCCAAAGACCAGTCAGCAACATTGCTACAATCATCATGATCAATAGCGCCAATGCGACAGGCAAAGCACCGATAAATGTCGTGATAATCAAAAAAACAATCAGCGCCATAAATGCGCCAAGCATGAAGACATCACCATGAGCAAAGTTGATCATGCCGATGATGCCATAAACCATCGTATAGCCGATGGCGATCAGACCGTAGATCGAACCGAGCGCAAGCCCATTGATCACTTGCTGAAGGAAATATTCCATCGAAGAGCCACCCATTATTTTATGCGGGACGTTATAATTATGCCCTGAACGGCTTGGTTGTTATCCCTAAAAACCAAAACTAAACGCTGTATTACGGAATGCAAGCGGTTTTCATATCAGACATTCGGCTAATAGAATTGCTCACTTCCCCACGAATCTGGTTAGATAATTGATACTAAAGGCTGTTTTCCTGCTTTTAATACCCGCAATAATTGTACTTCCACTTTCATTTCACCTTTTCAAAAAGAGCCGGTTTTTAAAAAATTTAAACAATTGAGTCGCTGAAAATTCATTTTAGAAAAATTTTCTACACCTGCTTGGAACTATTCCTGAGCTGACACGTTTCCATTTCACAGCATTAAAGAATTTTGAAGATTTAATGCGATGCGTAAATTTAGGTTTTAAGGAGTTAGACATGGCATCATCAACGGATAAAACCGCAGTAGAAGTACGCGATGCATTAGAAGCGCAGATCACAGAAATGCGCAAAGAAATCGCTTCTTTGACTAAATCACTTTCAAAGAAGGGCTCAAACCTTGCCGCTACAGCTGAAGATACAGCATCAGAATTTTATGATGTTGTGCGTGAGCGTGGCGCACAGGCAGCAGATAAAGTTTCGCAGCAAGCCCGCATCGTCAAAGAAACTGCACGGGAAAATCCGATTGCAACCCTTGCTGTTGTTGCCGGTATCAGTCTGCTGGTCGGTTTGATTGCTCGCAAATAAAGCAAGCCTTTTAAATGTACCGTTTAAATTTGCCGGTGAGCGCTGAATGAGTGATCACCGGTTGCAAGAGAGGGTGAGCTGTCCCTTGCCCCCAGATAACTCACCCTCTCTATAATTTTTAAAGCACAAAGATTGAGCTTGCCGGTCGTTAATACCAACTGACTGATCGTGTTTTGATCAGTCAAATTCTCTAACGTTGAAAATATCTTTCACCTGCTTGCCCCCATTCACACGAGAGAAAAACATGAACCGCAACACGCTTTATCTTCTGCTTGGCGCCCTCATCGTCATTATTATCGGCTTCAGTATTTACACCTACCAACAAGAAACCAAGCCATCCGGCGTTGAACTTAAAATCAACGAAAACGGTGTTTCTGTTGAACAAAACTAACTGTTAAAGAGCGCCGCTCCCCCTTTCGCCTTTCCTCCCAATTCAGACAATAAAAAAACGGGCTTGCGCCCGTTTTAAAACTCTTCAGATCAAGAAACCGAACTTATGCTGGCAGAATTGCGCCCTGCAAAGTCATCAGCTGGTGCAAGAAGGCTTCCAGCTTGGTACGGTGTTCATGATTGTCACTGTTGTCAAAGGAATGACGCGCTTCATCAATGCGACGCTGCAAATCGGAACGATCCAATTCGTCAATATGCGTTGCAGATTCTGCCAAGATAGAACAGCCATTTGGCGAAATATCAGCAAAACCACCATAAACAACATATGAATCAGCTTTGCCATCAGGTGTTTTAACACTGACAATGCCTGGCATGATTGTTGTCATCAACGGTGAATGTCCGGCAAGCGCGGTCAAATAGCCTTCGCTGCCCGGAATGACGACTTCCGTTACCTGCGTCGAAAGCAGAAGTCGCTCAGGCGACACCAGTTCGAATTGGAAAGCTACAGACATGGGTTCTCACTCAGATTGCTAAACAGACTGGAAGTCCCAGCAGGTCGCTACCTGCCGGGACTTCAACTTATTAGGCTGCTTCTGCTGCCATACGCTCTGCTTTTTCGATCGCTTCTTCAATAGATCCGACCATATAGAAAGCAGGTTCTGGGAGGTGATCGTAATCACCTGCGCAAAGGCCTTTAAAGCCTTTGATGGTGTCAGCAAGATCAACCAGCTTACCAGGAGAACCGGTGAAGATTTCAGCCACGAAGAATGGCTGGCTGAGGAAGCGTTCGATCTTACGAGCGCGCGCAACGGTCAGCTTATCTTCTTCAGACAATTCATCCATACCAAGAATGGCGATGATGTCCTGAAGGGACTTGTAGCGCTGCAGGATGGACTGAACCTGACGAGCAACTTCATAATGCTCTTCACCAACGATCATTGGGTCAAGCATACGGGAAGTTGAATCGAGCGGATCAACAGCAGGGTAAATACCCTTTTCAGCGATCGAACGGTTAAGAACGGTCGTTGCATCCAAATGCGCAAAGGATGTTGCCGGTGCAGGGTCGGTCAAGTCATCCGCAGGGACGTAAATCGCCTGAACGGAGGTAATCGAACCCTTGGTTGTTGTGGTAATGCGTTCCTGCATCTGACCCATGTCAGTTGCCAGTGTTGGCTGATAACCAACAGCAGAAGGAATACGACCCAACAGCGCCGACACTTCGGAACCAGCCTGTGTGAAGCGGAAGATGTTGTCCACGAAGAACAGAACGTCCTGACCTTCATCACGGAAGTTTTCCGCAATTGTCAAACCGGAGAGAGCAACACGTGCACGAGCACCCGGTGGTTCGTTCATCTGACCGTAAACGAGTGCAGCTTTGGAACCTTCACCGCCACCCATCTTGTTCACGCCGGATTCGATCATTTCGTGGTAAAGGTCGTTCCCTTCACGGGTACGCTCACCAACACCAGCGAATACAGAGTAACCACCGTGGGCTTTAGCCACGTTGTTGATCAATTCCATGATCAGAACGGTTTTACCAACGCCGGCACCACCGAAGAGACCAATTTTACCACCCTTGGCGTATGGCGCCAACAGGTCAACAACCTTAATACCGGTGACGAGAATCTCGGATTCTGTCGACTGTTCGATATATTCAGGCGCTTCCTGGTGAATTGCACGACGTGCAACTGTTTTAATCGGGCCGGCTTCGTCAACAGGCTCACCGATCACGTTCATGATACGGCCGAGTGTTTCTTCACCAACCGGAACCATAATAGGTGCACCGGTGTCGGTTACCTGCTGTCCGCGGACGAGACCTTCTGTCGAGTCCATCGCAATGGTACGAACAGTGTTTTCGCCCAAGTGCTGTGCAACTTCAAGCACGAGACGGGCACCGAGGTTATCTGTTTCCAGCGCGTTGAGAATCAGCGGCAGCTGACCATCTTCGAACTGAACGTCAACAACCGCACCAATCACCTGCTTGATACGTCCGACAGCACCAGTGGCGGCTGCTTTCGTTGCGGTAGACTTGGCAGAAGCCTTAGCCGGAGCCTTGGCCGCCTTATCTTCCGGCGCCGCCTTTGCTGCGGCGGTAGTTTTCGGGGTCGCTGCTTTAGCCATCGATCCTTACCTTCCGATTAGAGCGCTTCCGCGCCCGAAATGATTTCGATCAGTTCCTTAGTGATCTGGGCCTGACGCTGACGGTTATATGTGATCGACAATTTGTTGATCATATCACCGGCATTACGCGTCGCATTATCCATAGCACTCATCTTCGCGCCCATTTCGCCCGCCACATTTTCCAGCAATGCACGGAAAATCTGGACCGAAATATTACGCGGGATCAGCGTGCTGAGGATAGCCGCAGGATCAGGTTCGTATTCATAAATCGCGCCATCGGAACCGGTCGCTTCGCTGCTCTGCGGCGCAGAGGCCGGAATGAGCTGCAATGCAGTTGGCACCTGAGCGATGACCGACTTGAATTCAGAATAGAACAGTGTGCAAACGTCAAACGCACCTTCTTCAAACAGCTTGATGACCTTGTGGCCGATATCGTCCGCATGGATGAAAGCAAGCTGTTTGACTTCGCGCAGATTGACATGGTCGATAATGTTGGCAGCAAATTCACGACGCAGAATATCCGCGCCTTTTTTACCCACTGTCAAAATCTTGACCGTTTTGCCCTGGCTAAGGAGCTTTCTTGCATGATCGCGCGCATGACGTGCGATCTGTGAGTTAAAGCCACCGCAAAGGCCTCGTTCCGCCGTAGCGACGACGAGCAAATGCACGTCGTCCTTTCCGGTTCCGGTCATCAGCTGCGGAGCATCATCACCGCTTACATTCTCAGCAATGTTTGCCAAAACGGCACTCATACGCTGTGAGTAAGGGCGGGCTGCTTCCGCTGCTTCCTGGGCACGGCGCAGTTTAGCCGCAGCGACCATTTGCATCGCTTTGGTAATTTTCTGCGTCGCCTTGACCGAGGCGATACGGTTTCTCAGATCCTTTAGTGAAGGCATCCGTTCATCCCGTCACAAAGTTCAAGCAAAGGACTTGGCGTAAGCGTCAACCGCTGCCTTGAGCTTTGCCTTGATGTCATCGGTAAGAGCTTTCTCATCACGGATCGCTTCAAGCACATCTTTGTGCTCGGTGCGCAGTGAGGACAGAAGACCCTGTTCGAATTTGCCAACCTGATTAACAGCAATTGCATCGAGATAGCCGTTAACACCGGCATAAATCACTGCAACCTGTTCTTCTGTTTTCAGCGGCGAGAACTGCGGCTGCTTCAGAAGTTCGGTCAGACGTGCACCACGGTTCAAAAGACGCTGGGTTGCAGCATCAAGATCGGAACCGAACTGGGCGAATGCTGCCATTTCGCGGTACTGTGCGAGCTCACCTTTAATGGAGCCGGCAACCTGTTTCATCGCTTTGACCTGGGCCGCAGAACCAACGCGGGAAACAGACAGACCTACGTTCACAGCAGGACGGATACCCTGGTAGAACAGGTTCGTTTCCAAGAAGATCTGACCATCAGTAATCGAAATCACGTTGGTCGGAATAAAGGCAGAAACGTCGTTACCCTGTGTTTCAATAACTGGCAGAGCAGTCAAAGAACCGGCACCGTTTTCATCATTCAGCTTTGCAGCGCGCTCAAGCAGACGTGAGTGCAGATAGAAAACGTCACCAGGATATGCTTCACGGCCCGGAGGACGACGCAGCAACAGGGACATCTGACGGTAAGCAACAGCCTGCTTGGAAAGGTCATCATAACCGATCAGAGCGTGCTGGCCGTTGTCACGGAAATATTCACCGATAGCGCAACCTGCAAATGGTGCAAGGAACTGCATCGGTGCAGGATCAGAAGCAGTCGCTGCGATCACAACCGAATATTCCAGTGCGCCGCGTTCTTCGAGAACTTTAACAAACTGGGCAACAGTTGAACGCTTCTGACCAACAGCTACGTAAATGCAGAACAGTTTATCTTTGTCCGGACCATTATCATGGATCGGCTTCTGGTTAAGGAAGCTGTCGAGAATGATAGCGGTTTTACCTGTCTGACGGTCACCAATGACCAGCTCGCGCTGACCACGACCAACAGGGATAAGGGCGTCAATCGCCTTCAGACCGGTCGACATTGGCTCATGCACCGACTTACGCGGGATGATACCAGGAGCTTTAACGTCAACACGACGGCGTTCGGTCGCAACAATCGGACCTTTACCATCGATTGGATTACCAAGAGCGTCAACAACACGACCAAGAAGACCCGGACCAACCGGTACGTCAACGATCGCGCCCGTACGCTTAACAGTATCGCCTTCCTTGATGTCACGGTCGGATCCGAAGATAACAACACCGACATTGTCGCTTTCAAGGTTGAGCGCCATGCCGCGAATGCCACCAGGGAATTCGACCATTTCACCGGCCTGAACATTGTCCAGACCGTAGACGCGTGCAATACCGTCACCGACGGACAGAACCTGACCGACTTCGGAGACCTCAGCCTCCTTGCCAAAGTTCTTGATTTGCTCTTTCAGGATTGCGGAAATTTCCGCGGCGCGGATGTCCATCAGCCGACCTCTTTCAGTGCAAGCTTGAGAGAAGATAGTTTAGTGCGAAGAGAAGTGTCAATCTGGCGCGAACCCATCTTGACGATAAGCCCGCCGAGAATCGACGGATCGACAGTGACATTGATTGCCACGTCCTTGCCGGCAACACTCTTCAGCGTTGCCTTCAATTCATTTTGCTGTGCGGTGGTCAGCTCGTAAGCAGACACAACATCAGCAGAAACTTCACCGCGATGCTCAGCAGCAATATTGCGGAAAGCTGCAATAATGCCCGGCATCACGAATAAACGACGATTGCGTGCCACAACACGCAACAGATTTCCGACCAGCCCCTTGATGCCTGCCTTATCGGCGACATTGGAAATAGCGCGCAGCTGATCTTCAGAGGTAAATACCGGACTGTTAATCAAACGGCGCAGATCTTCACTTCCTTCCAGAAGTGCTTCAAAGCGACCAAGATCTTTTTCCACAGCGGCAACGGAATTGGTGTCGAGTGCCAAATCGAATAACGATCCTGCATAACGCTGAGCGACACCTGAAATGAGCGAAGACGTTTCTGTCACGAAATACCAGCTCTCTACGTTGCAATCATAATTTTGGCTTTTTGTTTAGCCAAATTACGATCTGATTGAATGTTTCCGGAGAAACCTTTGACTACATAAGTAGCCGCACTGAATTTTGAATGCCGTCTAGCATAGACCAGCGGGACTCGCAACACGCGAATACCCCACTTTTCTATAACCTTGGCAGCAATTTTGGTATATTTTGCAGCTCAATGCTTACAAACTACCTTTATTGCACCAAACCGAAGGCAAAAAGCAGCGGTCCGGCAGCCAAGAAAAACTCTAGAATCGCAAAACTCCAATTATAGATTGAACTGGTTTTGTCCGACATAATTGAAATAAAACGACCAAATAATGTAAAGCCCCAAGCGGCGCCGATTACAAGCCATAAAAACGGCTGTGCGAAGATTAAACAGCCAAGTCCTACCCCTAAATAAAACCCGGCCATCGTTGACCGGATTGTTGCCAAGCCCTCCTTACGGCCACCCGACAAATCCAGACGCAGTAATTTCAGCGTAAAGGCGGGCGCAAAAAACATTACCAGCCCGAATAATGAGGTAATGAGGGCACTTGTCCATGCCATCCATTCCCCGTTACTTGACGGCAGATAGAACTCCATTTTGATATCCCTGTCTGACTTTTCTCAATAAGCATAAAGTAGCATCGAAAAGCTGATTGTTACTGTCCGATACTTTATAAAAAACTCTGCGGATCAATATCGACCTGCACCCGCAGGTTTCCTTTAATCTTTGGCGCTCTTTCTAGCAATGCCCTCATATAGGCCTGAATGTCGGCACGCTTGCTGCCATGGATCAACAAACGATAGCGATAACGGCCACGCACAAAGGCCAAAGGCGCTTCAGCCGGCCCCATAACAGACAATTCAGACGAATGCGGCGCAGCACGCCTTAAAGCGCGCGCGTGATTCTCTGCTTCCACACGGTTCTCGCCAGAAATAATCAATGAAGCCAAACGACCAAACGGCGGCAGACCATTTCGTTCACGTTCATCAATCTCGCGCTCGTAAAAAGCTTCCACATCTCCACTGATTATTGCCTGCATCACCGGATGATCCGGTTGATAAGTCTGCAAAAGTCCGAGACTTTTCTTACCCGTTCGCCCTGCACGCCCTGTCACCTGATTAAGCAATTGGAAGGTGCGTTCAGCCGCGCGCGGATCCCCATTGGCAAGCCCCAGATCGGCATCCACCACGCCCACAAGCGTCATATTGGGGAAGTTATGCCCCTTAGCGACCAATTGCGTGCCGATCACAATATCGGCTTCGCCCTTGGAAATTGCCTCCAGCTCTAACCGTAAGCGTTTAACGCCCCCTGCCATATCGGAAGAAAGCACAATGATTCGCGCTTTCGGAAAGAGCGCTTCGGCCTCTTCAGCAATGCGCTCCACACCCGGACCGCAAGCGACCAGATGGTCAAGCGTACCGCATTCCGGACAAGCTTCCGGCACCGGCTCATGATAGCCGCACTGGTGGCACATCAACTGGCCGCGGAAGCGGTGCTCGACCAGCCAGCTTGAACAGCTCGGGCATTGGAAGCGATGACCGCAGACGCGACATAATGTCAGAGGCGCATAACCACGACGATTAAGGAAAAGCAGCGCCTGCTCGCCACGTTCAATGGTTTTGCCCATCACTTCCGTTAAAGCAGGCGACAAAAAGCGACCGGGTGGCGGCGGTGAACGCCGCATGTCGATGGTTTTAAGCGTCGGCAGAGCCGCATCCGCATAACGGCTATAGAGTTTGATTCGCGTATAACGCCCCTGATCGGCATTCACCTGACTTTCAATCGACGGTGTTGCAGAGGCAAGCACCACCGGAAAGCCGCCAATATGGCCGCGCACCACCGCCATATCCCGCGCATTATAAAAAACGCGGTCTTCCTGTTTATAGGCCGGATCATGTTCTTCATCGACAACGATCAGGCCCAAATCCTGAAACGGCAAAAACAGCGCTGAACGCGCACCGGCGACAATCTTCACTGTGCCTTCTGCCACTTGCCGCCACACACGCTCACGGCTGCGCGGCGCAAGGTCTGAGTGCCATTCGGCAGGTTTCGAGCCGAATCGGTCATGGAAGCGATCCAGAAACTGCTGTGTCAGCGCAATTTCCGGCAGCAGGATCAGCACTTGCCGCCCCTGCTCCAAGGCGCGTGCCACCGCCTCAAAATAAACTTCCGTTTTACCCGAGCCCGTCACACCGTCGATCAGAGAGACAGAAAAGCGTTTAGCATCAATCGCTTCCACCAGTCTGTCAGCTGCATCACGCTGATCTTCGGAAAGCGAGGCACGGGCAAAATTAGTATCAGGCGGCGCTACAACAGGCGGAGCCGGAATGAAAACATCCTCAAACAGCCCTTGCGCCTTCAAACCATCAATAACCGTTGCGGAAACGCCAGCCACATGGGCAAGGCCGGTGCGTGTCCATGCCAAGCCATTGCCCGCATGTTCCAGCACCCTTAAACGCGCTGAGGTTAAGCGTTCCGGCTCACCGCCTGTATAACGCAAGCCCGCAATCGGCGGTTCCGGATCAAAGGCAGTCGGAACGCGCAAAATCATCCGCGCCACCATGCCCGGAGGTGACAGCGTATAATCAGCGGCCCACAGCATAAATTTGATGATGTCAGGATGGATCAATGGGCAGTCAAAAACCTCAGCGATGCTTTTCAGTTTTTTCGGATCAACCTTGTCCACTGCGCCGTCAACAACAATGCCAGGCACCAGTCTTGGCCCCAGCGGCACACGCACCACAGAGCCCGGCTGCACCGACATGCCATCGGGAACCAAATAGGAATAAGGCCGTTCAGACGGCAAAGGCACCAGCACCGGCACGATCCTAGCCTGCTTGTGCGGTGCCTGATCTTGGCCTTGGTCTGGAGAAAAAAACGAATCTTGCATCATGAGCGTGACCTTGGCGCGGCTTTGCGTTAAAGAAAAGTCACCTTTGCGCAATATGCTTATAAAAGCTCCCATCCGGATGAAGGAAACCTGTTATGAAATTCTTCGTAGATACCGCCGATGTCAATGATATCCGTGAACTGAATGATTTAGGTCTGGTTGACGGTGTTACAACCAACCCGTCGCTGATTCTTAAATCAGGCCGCGATATTCTTGAAGTCACCAAAGAAATCTGCAGCATTGTTGATGGTCCGGTTTCAGCTGAAGTTGCAGCAACCGACTATGCAACCATCATGAAAGAAGCAGCTGTTATTGCTAAGATCGCAGACAATATCTGCATCAAGCTGCCGCTGACCCTTGATGGTTTGAAAGCTTGTAAGGCGCTGACTTCAGACGGCCACCAGACCAACGTGACCCTTTGCTTCTCCGCCAATCAGGCGCTGCTGGCTGCAAAGGCCGGTGCCACTTATGTTTCCCCGTTCATCGGCCGTATTGATGATATCGGCCTCAACGGTATGGAACTGATTGCTGAAATCCGTTCGATCTTCGACAATTATGATTTCAACACCCAAATTCTGGCGGCATCGGTTCGCACCGTAAACCACGTTAAAGAAGCAGCTCTCATCGGCGCTGACGTGGTCACTGCACCACCAGCAACCCTGAAAGCTCTGGTCAAGCATCCGCTGACCGACAAAGGCCTGGAAACATTTCTGGCTGACTGGGCAAAAACCGGCCAGTCGATCGCTTAATAGCCTTTGCTTTAGCTTTTAAGCGACTGCAATAAAAATACCGGCGCAGACCAACTGTGCCGGTTTTTTATTGCTCACGTAAAGTTGTGGAAGAAAGTCTGGAACGGGGCCCGTGTAAAAACACCCATGCGGGTGCGGGGCGTTTGGCAAGGCTTGCTGCATCCCGTTCATTCAACCGGAAAGGCGCATAAGTTTGTGCCATCCGCGATGTCAGTGATGTGAGGCTCGCATTGGGGCGATCAATCACAGCGATTGGAAACTGATCAGCAATCTGACGCCAGCGATCCCAGCGGTGAAACTGCCCCAGATTATCCGCCCCCATAATCCAGACAAAATTGACATGCGGATTGGCGGCTTTAATCAGCGCCAATGTGTCGGCGGTAAAGCGCACTTTATGCGCCGCCTCTAATGCGGTTATTTTTATGCGCGGATCACGGGCCAATTGACGACTCGCACGCAAGCGATCTTTTAACGGTGCCAAATCACGCGCATTTTTAAGCGGGCTTCCGGGCGTCACCATCCACCAGAGCTGATCAAGCTTTAAGCGACGCAATGCAATTTCCGCGACCAGCACATGTCCGGCATGCGGTGGATTGAACGAACCGCCGAATAATCCCACGCTCATGCCCTTTTCCACATGCGGCATGCGCAAATCACACAGGCTCACATCAGGATAAAGTTCTTTCAGCGTGGAAAATCCGGAGGCGTTCACCATCGGGGACTTAGCCGTTAAGCTCGCGTCTGGCCGTTGCCGTGGACGCGATATTTAAACGAGGTTAGCTGCTCAACACCCACCGGCCCGCGCGCATGCATTTTGCCCGTGGCAATGCCGATTTCGCCGCCCATGCCAAACTCGCCGCCATCGGCAAATTGGGTCGAGGCATTATGCACAAGAATGGCTGAATCGATCTCATTAAAGAAACGCTCAACGGCTTTCTCGTCCTGCGCAATAATTGCTTCAGTGTGATGGGATGAATATTGCCCGATATGGCCAATCGCATCCCCCACACCATCAACAAGCTTCACCGAAAGAATCGCATCCAGATATTCGGTTGACCAATCGGCATCACTCGCAGACTTGGCATTTGCAAAGCGGGCAACCACATCAGCATCACCGCGGATTTCACATCCCTTAGCGCTCAAGGCTTCTAAGATTGGCACCAGATGGCTGTCTGCCACTTTACGGTCAACCAGCAAAGTTTCTGCCGCGCCGCAAATACCGGTGCGGCGCATTTTGGCGTTCACAACCACATTAACCGCCATATCCAGTTCGGCAGAGGCATCAATATACACATGGCAGATGCCTTCAAGATGAGCAAAAACCGGCACACGCGCTTCATTTTGCACGCGCTCTACCAAGCTTTTGCCACCACGCGGCACAATCACATCAATATTGCCATTCAGGCCTTTCAGCATTTCACCAACGGCAGCACGATCTGTGGTCGGCACAATCTGAATAGCATCGCGTGGCAGGCCGGCACTTTCCAAGCCGCTTACAAGAGCTGCATGAATAGCGCGCGATGAATGGGCTGAATCTGAACCACCACGCAAAACAACCGCATTACCGGCTTTAAGGCATAACGCCCCTGCATCAGCGGTTACATTCGGGCGGCTTTCATAAATCACGCCGATCACCCCAAGCGGGGTGCGAACGCGTTCAATGTTCAAACCGTTCGGGCGATCCCACGCAGCAATCACATCACCAACCGGATCTTTCAAACCGGCAATAGCGCGAATGGCATCGGCAATGCCGTTCAAGCGGCCTTCATCAAGTTTCAGACGATCAATGAAAGAAGCGGCAGTACCAGCGCTTTCCGCATTGGCGACATCAATTTTGTTCGCTTCTAAAATCGCTGCACTTTGTGCAATGATTGAGTCGGCCATCGCCAACAGGGCTTTGTTCTTCTGCTCTGCCGGAGCGATGCTTAATGGGGCAGCAGCGGCTCGTGCGCGCTTACCAATCTCTGCCATCACCTGTGCAACTGTCATATCAGCCCCGACTTTATCAAGCATTCCCATAGCCCTCTTTTAGTCTGCCTTTTCTCAACTCAGGCAGATTTGCTCCCACGCACCACCAGATCATTGCGATGCACCATCGCTGCACGGCCATCATAGCCCAACAACGCACTGATCTCATCACTTTTATGGCCTGCCACCAAAAGCGCGTCATGCACATCATAGGCAATCAGACCGCGGGCAATTTCAATACCGCCATCATTCATCACAGCAACCGTATCGCCACGCTGGAATTGGCCTTCCACGCGGGTGACACCGGCAGGCAACAAAGACTTACCCTTTTTAAGTGCAGCCGCAGCACCGGCATCAACATAAAGACGGCCAGCCGGTTCCAGATTACCGGAAATCCATGTTTTCCAGGCATTAACCGGTTGCAAAGACGGCTTGAACAGACTGGCACGTTCACCGCGATCAATTGCTGCCAGCGGATTAAGCCGCGCACCGGAAGTGATAATCATCGCCGTACCGGCAGCATTGGCAATCTTGCCGGCATCAAGCTTCGTCTTCATGCCGCCACGCGACAATTCAGAAGCCGCAGCCCCTGCCATGGCTTCAATTTCAGGGGTGATATTTTCAATAAGCGGCAAAAATTCCGCATTCGGGTCTTTGTGTGGCGGAGCCGAATAAAGACCATCAATATCAGAAAGCAGGATCAGAAGATCCGCACCAATCATCGTTGCAACACGTGCCGCCAAACGATCATTATCACCATAGCGGATTTCACTGGTGGCAACCGTATCATTTTCGTTGATGATCGGGATCGCCTTCAGCTTCAGAAGCGTCTCGATGGTAGCGCGCGCATTCAGATAGCGGCGACGCTCTTCTGTGTCAGAGAGCGTGAGCAGAACCTGACCCGCCTGAATATCATGCGCGCCCAGCACATCGGCATAGGCTTTAGCAAGAGCAATCTGACCGGCAGCAGCGGCTGCCTGACTTTCTTCCAGCTTCAGCGCCTTTTTGGGCAGTTTCAAAATAGTGCGCCCCAATGCAATCGCACCAGAAGACACCACCAGAACCTCAACCCCTTGCGCTGATAAAGCGGCGATATCCTGCCCCAGACTATCCAGCCACTCGCGCTTCAAACCGGTCGCCCGATCAACCAATAAAGCAGAACCGATTTTTACAACAATCCGCTTATATTGATTGAGAGCCGCCAGACCCTTCTCGCCATTCCCGCCCATGTCATTCTCTTATGTTTTTTGGCTCTTATATGTTTTGGGTTTTTATAGGTCGTCGTCTTCGACAATACCTTTTTCAGCCTTGCGGCTGGTTTCGACAATGCTGATCAGTTGGCGCAAGACACCTTCAATGCCTTCGCGGCTGACCGCAGAAATCTGCATGGGCACTCTGCCGCACACTTTTTGAAGCTCAGCCGCTTTTTGCTGACGGATTTCCGGATCAAGCGTGTCGATCTGTGAAAGTGCCACAATTTCCAGCTTCTCATCCAAGCCGCCGCCATAAGCTTCCAGCTCATTGCGGATGGTGGTGTAAGCTTTAGCGACATTTTCTTCCTGTGCAGAAACCAGATGCAGCAAAACGCGGGTGCGCTCAACATGGCCTAAGAAGCGATCACCAAGGCCAATGCCTTCACTCGCCCCTTCAATCAGACCCGGAATATCCGCAATAACAAATTCACGCGCATCCACACGGGCAACGCCTAAGTTCGGATGCAGAGTGGTGAACGGATAATCGGCAATTTTAGGCTTGGCAGCGGTAACACTTGCCAGAAAAGTTGATTTACCGGCATTTGGCAGACCAACAAGACCAGCATCCGCAATCAGTTTCAAACGCAGCCAGATGGTGCGCTCCAAACCATCCTGACCCGGATTGGCACGGCGTGGTGCCTGATTGGTCGAGGTTTTGAAATGCAGATTACCAAAACCACCATTACCGCCTTTGGCAAGGCGATAGCGCTGACCAATTTCGGTCAGATCGCAAATGAGGGTTTCATTATCTTCTTCGAAAATCTGGGTGCCAACCGGAACTTTAAGGATAATGTCATCACCCTTACCGCCGGTCATATTGCGACCCATACCGTGCATACCGGTTTTGGCGCGGAAATGCTGCATATAACGATAGTCGATCAGCGTGTTGAGGCCATCAACGACTTCTGCCCAGACATCACCGCCGCGACCGCCGTCGCCGCCATCAGGGCCGCCGAATTCCAGAAATTTCTCACGGCGAAAGGATACCGAGCCAGCGCCGCCGTTGCCGGAACGAATGTAAATCTTAGCCTGATCAAGAAATTTCATCTGTAATACCTCTTCTGTCGGCTCTGGCAATTACAGCAAAACCGCGTCTGTGCAAATAAGCAGCATGCATTCCATGCTGCAAACTGCCATTTAATTGTCTTTTGAGCGCCATTCCGGGCTGCTGAAGTCGATAAAAATCAATTCCTGATCCTGAAACTGACCTTCTATGCAAAATGACTTCTTTTCCAGCCCGTATTTTTCAAAGCCCAAATCATGGTAAATCTGTCTGGCATAGTCGTTGCTTGCCACCACTTTGGCATCCAGCACAACAACATGCTTTTCAGCATATTTAATGACGTGATCAACCAGGATGCTGCCAAGCCCCAAACCACGCGCTTGTGGCATAACATAAACGCCCCACAATGTACCACGGTGCTTTTCCGACGATCTCTCATGTACAAACACACCAGCAGTGCCCAGCAAAGTATCGCCATCAAAAGCACCATAAACCGCATTACCACCTTCATGACGGATACGATGTGCAAAAACCTCGTCGCCGTAGGCGCTTTCTTCCGCATAGCTGGAGCCAAAGGTTAGCGGCGAATGCTGCAAAGCATGAATACGCACTGCTTTATAATTTTGCACATCATTCGGACATAGAATGCGCACGGTAATCCGCTCGCGCTGTGCCTGTAATGCGTCTGCTTCTGTTGTTTTGTTTTCTTCTGTCATGTTCCCGACTTAACCTGTTTATCAATGAATATGTTGGTTTTCATGGTGTGACGGCTGATACCGTCACACCAAGTAAACACGCGTTTTATGCCTGATAACGCATCTCGATCCAGCGATCCCGATGCAGGCTGTAGCGCTCCACATCGACGGTGCCGCTGTATAAAGAATCGTCGGTTCCATACATTAAAAACGAAAAGCCGGATTTACGGATCACATTACGCGAACCTTCATTGATAGTGCGGCAAGTGATATAAAGCTCATCAATATTGGTGGCACGAAAAGCCAGATCGATCAGCGCCTGTGCGGCCTCTGTCGCATAGCCCTGCCCCCAATAAGGCTCGCCAAGCCAATAGCCGATTTCCAGCCCTTCCCCATGTTTGGAGGGATGGATGCCGCAGCTTCCCATAAACACACCGGTATCCATTTGCGTAATCGCGTAGATGCAATTGCCCATTTCGCCAGATCGCACGCGTTTTATAAAATCTTGCGCCGCCGCCACATCATATGGATGCGGCATACGGGTAAGCATTTCAGCAATACGCGGATTATTGGCGAGATGGGCAATTGCATCCACATCTTCATCATGTGGCGTTCTTAACAGCAGCCGTTCAGTAACCAGCGTCGGACATTCCAGGCCAGGGAAGTCCGTCATTTCACTATCGGCATAAGCCCGAGCTGCAACCGACAAACATTCTTCATCTAAAGGTGGTTCAGTAACCATTTCTTTCAAGCTCCAAAAACAAAAAGGGAAGATGGTGTCCCATCTTCCCTTTTCGATCTATTGGCAGCTTGCCTTTACACCGGGTCCGATGGGACGCCGGTGCTTATATTTGAGCGTACCGGCTTACTCAGCAGCTTCCGCAATCGGATTAACCGACACGAACATACGGCCGTTGGCTTTCGCGCGGAAAGACACGGAACCGTTTACGAGTGCAAAGAGGGTATGGTCTTTACCCATACCGACGTTTACGCCCGGATGCCATTTGGTGCCACGTTGACGTGCAATGATGTTGCCAGCAACAACCTGCTCGCCACCGAATTTTTTCAGGCCAAGGCGTTTGGATTCTGAATCGCGACCGTTACGCGACGAACCGCCAGCTTTTTTGTGTGCCATGGGAGTTCTCCTTTAATCCGTTACTTATTCAGCTGCTTCTGCTTTAGCTGCTGCCTTCTTAGGCGCTGCTTTAGCTTTAGCTGGCTTTGCGCCACCGGTGAGGATTTCAGAAATACGAATTGTAGTCTGTTCCTGACGATGACCGCGTGTACGCTTCGAGTTCTGACGACGACGCTTCTTAAACGCAATAACCTTGCGTGCGCGACCCTGCTCAACAACTTCAGCAGTTACAACTGCACCTTCAACAGTTGGTGCACCAATGGTGGAGCCAACCATCAAAATTTCTGTGAATTCTACTGTGTCACCGGCTTCGCCAGCAACTTTTTCGATCTTGATCAGATCATTGGCAGCAACGCGATACTGCTTACCACCAGTTTTAATGACTGCGAACATTTTTTTGCCTTTCGGTGTTCGGACCAACTCTCACGGGGTTGCCCACATGGGTTGTCTTTTTGTCAGTCGTGACATTTGAAGATTAATTTGAAAGCAATCAGAATCATAAAAAGTCTGATTTTTCCCAAACAAAACAATAGGCGCAATAAGACCTGCGCCCAAGTTAGCTGCATATAGGTTGTATTTTGCACAAGAGTCAAGAAAATTCACCTTTTCTATGCAAAATAGGTCTTGTCTAATTCGTCGTTCCCCGCTATTCAGCGAGCCACACGATATTAAAAGCGTCAGACGCTGAAATGATTGTGTATTTCAAGCGGTAAAGCGGCTTGATTTGCGGAGAGATGGCTGAGTGGTTGAAAGCACCGCACTCGAAATGCGGCATGGGGGCAACTCCATCGGGGGTTCAAATCCCTCTCTCTCCGCCAGATATCTAGTTAAAGCATATGTTTAACTACAACCAATACAATCTCAATATCACTAAACTAGGCTCCCCACTAACAGTTTCAGATGTAGAGGCTCGTTAGAGGCGCTTAACCTTTAATTGCCTTGCCGACAGTCGCCCCCAACAAATACAACGCAAACTCTAACTTTCTAATTTTTGTCCAACTATTCTCGACACCGTTAGAAACCAAAACCTCAACGTAGCTTGCAGGAAAAGCATATTCATCATCACACCATTCACGCATGGCGCTTACATAATCTACATATGTCTGCACTCGATTGTGATGATATGAACGTAAACCAAACACATTCGCAATATTTGAGTCCCAAATAGGAAAAACATCTGGGCAACAAAAATGTAGAAACTTACTCGTGCCGACGACAGAATTATTAATTGATTTCAAACAAGATATAGAATCCGTCAAACTGACACTTTTTTCGGAAACCATCGCTGATCTAATGAATTCCCTTAGCTCATGCGCTTGTTCCTTTGATGGTGGGCGCTTTAAAATTGTCGGCATCCATCCATAGGCAGCATACGCTCCAGCTATGACGTCTTCATATTTATCGAAGTTAAGTTGCTTAAATAACGCTAAAAGCGCTGGATATCCTGCCAAGTATGACTTTTGCCGTTCATCAAGCTTTATAGATTGCTGACTAAGACAGCCTAGACTTTCATTAATTAGCTCTTTTGAAAAAACCATCGTCCCCGCCTAAATTGCAGAAAGTTGTAAAATCTTTAAATAATGATTTTTGCAAATAATCGTATTTAGAAACAACCGATTCAATTCTTGGCACCCCATACAGAGCTTCCTACGCATGAGCCTCAACACATATTGAGAGATCATTCATAATATTTATCCGCATACTCATCAGCCATAGATACATGCAGTGCTCGCGTGAGAAACTATCCCATACTTACCTTTTCAAATAGCTCTCTGCAGAAATTAGTGCATACGCCTTACCCGTCTCCGTGAGGTCGAAAAATAGCTGGGAACCAATTAAGCGGGACGTCACAAGCCTCTTATCAAGAAAGCTCTTAATAACTCCCTTGTCAGGCCTTAAATATACTCTATCACTGCATTCGAACTGGGCTGGGAAGCTATCTAGAAGTCTACCTGACTTAGCACTCAGCGCAATTTCAAGATACATCTTTATTGCGGCATGATGCCTTGCACTATTTACCCCCTCTTTTTTAGGGTGGCTCTGCCACCAAGCAATTTCCAAGGGTTTGTCCTTCGGCTTAACAATGGTTATCGGCTTACTACTACCGTCATAAAACCTTTCTGAAAGCTTAGTAATGTCACGATTAGACAAATCAACTCTCATAAGACCACCTCCATCGTCCTCCACCAATGTAGACACTTCTGCACAAAAAATCGCGCTATTCAAAACTTAAATAATCACCTCACTTAATAACGAGTCGTTTATATTTATAACGTGATCAGCCAAATGCATAATATCAACTTAAACGATGCAGATGATACACTTTCGCTCGTCGTGCCGGCATAATCCTTGGCTCCCCATGCGGGGCATCCTACGCGTGATCTTCAATCATTACCGGAGATCACATGGCAACGATACGCAAACTCAGAGGACGTTGGCAAGCACAGGTGCGCAGACGAGGTATCAAACCACGCTGTAAATCATTCGACAGTAAATCAGAAGCCGAGAAATGGGCACGTGAACTGGAAACCCAAGTTGACAAGTTCGGCGCGGCACCTGATACGCGCATTCTCGATAGCACCACACTCGGCGAATTAATGAAGCGATACGCCGAAGAGGTATCACCGATCAAACGAGGTGCCATTCAAGAAATACAGCGCCTTGGCGTGCTTCAACGTCATGATCTCGCTTACCGGACGCTAGTCGGTCTGTCGCAGCAAGACATTGCATCATTCCGTGATGAACGCCTCCGGACAGTCAAACCCGCTACAGCCGTCCGTGAACTTGCGATTCTTAGCCACGTTCTAGATGTCGCCATGCGTGATTGGGGTTATCCCCTCGCCCAGAACGTCGTTAAGATGATCCGGCGTCCAATAATCAATAATGCTCGGTCGCGACGCCTTACTCCACCAGAAGAACAGCGCCTATTAGCCGCCTGTGATGACGGTAGAGTCGTATGCTTCCGTGCGCTGATCATTGTAGCCATTGAGACCGGGATGCGCCGTGGTGAGCTTCTGGGACTCAAATGGAGCGACATCTCGCATAATCGCCGAGTGATCTCATTAGCCCTGACCAAAAACGGAACGAGCCGAGAAGTTCCATTATCAACCCGCGCATATGAAGCGCTCATGTCACTTCACCATACCGACAGCATGGATCAATCTATGCCATTCGGCATGACGATCTCAGCATTTGAACAATCATGGCGACGTATTCTGAAGCGATCCGGTATCGTTGATCTCAAATTCCATGATCTACGTCACGAAGCTGTCAGCAGATTTTTTGAGCTTGGTCTAAACGTGATGGAGGTCAGCACAATCTCCGGGCATAAAGCATTATCAATGCTGCAGCGATACACACACTTGAGCGCTGACAGCCTCGTCTCACGTTTAGGGTAGTTCAATCTACCCTCACGAGTTTTCAGACGACTATACGAATTCACGAAGTCCTAGAAAAATCCGGATTTATTTTAGGGGATGGTTTCTGGTGCCATAGCAATCCGGAAACGTAAGCACCGCTCCTGAGCTGCAACTTATCTTTCCATTGTGTAAACTTAGAGGTGCGAAAGTAGCTCAAGAGTGGGCTAAAGCTTTACAAACTGGCACGGTTATAGCCCATGAGCTTCTTATATGGAATAAGAAGAATGTTGTCGCTATCTTGTCCGTAAGTTTACAGAAAAAGCTCCAAACCTGATTTTTGAACAGAAATCACCTAAACTCACGCACACATTTTTAAGAAACAGCTAAGATTGTCCTACTCACTCATTATATACGTCTGCTTGGGTAGTGCTTTCTTATTTTCTTTTTTACTAACCACCTCTTTCAAACGTAAGATCATACATTACAAATTGAGCTTTCTTGTTACTGCGGAATAGAGCTATCCCCCCTCCCTTGAAACTTAAGCATAAAGCCTTGGCAGATTAGCCAAAGTCAAAACATAATCATGAATCGACCGTTTCAAGGGAGGGAGGATAATATGTAAATCTGCGTCTACAGAGAGCTAAAGCAACTAGCGTCAATCACGCGGAAGGCGGATGCCATTTACCTTCCATAATGCCGTATCCGAGATACTTTCGTATCTCCATCGGTTAGCAACAGCACTTAGTGCTGCCGCTGCATTTTCTATGAGCATACGTCTCAACTCATAGAAAATATCGGGATGTGGTCCACGCTATAAAAGCGACCACACAGAGCCCGAATCTTTTAATGTCCTTTTGTGCTGAGCACGGGCGACAGAGCCTATAAGCTGTCCATGAATTTACACACGGGGTCGCATTAAGGGCTTTATTCCTTCCATGTCTCGAACCATGACGTTGCTACCTCAACAAAGGATAGCTTGGACGTTAATAGCGTGACTTGGGGATACGACCCAGAGCCTTCGAGATATTCATCTTATGAATGATTGAAATCCAGAAGAAGGGCAAAAACGGTGCCACATATTATTATAGCAGTTTTGTCACCGGACACCGGACACCGGATTATTTTGCACGATTTCTTAACATTCGTCCAAAATTTAAGTTGTTAATCTGCTTAAACTTAAAGACTCCATAAATGCTCACCGGCAAGTAAAATCTTCCGGCACAGCAAACCCTCGCGGAACCTCAGTAAGCGCTCCAGTGACTCGCTATGCCTCAACCAGAGGCGCTCTCGGTCGCAAGATTATCCTTTCTGTGCATGCGGGACATTCCGGGGTAAATCGAGTGATTTCAGTCCCGCACTACAAGCGAACTAGCCGTTTCCCAAAGCAAGCATGTGCATCATTCAATGAGGCGCTGGTCGTTTAATATTGTTGGCTCAAACTACACATTGACCGAAAACGCCATAGAGAGTCACCTGCACGCACTGCCTTCCGGACAGCACTTCTATCAAGCCGCACAAAGGAATGAGTCAGCAAGCCGCTACAAGTCAAATAACAGTATCCTGTTACGCAACATCCTTCAGTGCTCTAACTAACGTGCGTGGATGCAAATTATAGCGCTCGGCGAGCGCCTCCACAGAAGCAGAACCATCCTTAAGAGCAATACGGGCACTCCGGAGCTGTGTAGCTGTCATGGCAGGCTTACGCCCGATCCTTTGTCCTCGTGCACGGGCAGCTTCCATTCCGGCTTTGGTGCGCTCACTGATCAATGACCGTTCAAACTCTGCCATCGCAGCAAGCAGGTGAAACAGCAGCCGTCCACCGGATGAGGACGTATCGATGGCTTCACTTAAGGAATGAAACTCCACCTCGCGCTCACCCAATTCAGATATCAGCCGAACCAGATCAACCAATGACCGCCCAAGACGATCTAACCGCCATACAACCAGCATATCTCCGGCTTGTAACGCTTTTAGCACCTTGCTGAGGCCTTCCCGTTCAAATTCAGCACCGGATACGCCCTGATCGGTATAAACCTTCGTGCACCCTGCGGCCTTCAACGCACTGAGCTGTAGATCAAGGTTTTGGTCGCTGGTCGAAACACGGGCATATCCTATTTTCTTCATCTTACTCATTCCGGATAACTAGCAATAAATATTCAGCTATTCCTTGATGAAGATACCCGTTCCCCTCTTGACGAAAAGGAACCCTTTCGTGCGGCATGGGTTTAGTTGTTGACCGTTTAAGCCTGCCTATCAAAATCAAGGACTTCCTGTCATTTGAAAATAGCTATTCAAGCAGTAGGAGAAGGGTTCCCTTTTGTGCAGCGTATTTTTGCTTAGGGAGCCCAAAATCCAATGTCCCGTTTTATGCTTACAGCTGTCGTTCCAGCACTTTTTTTGAGTATCACACCGGCATCGGCTGACGCTTTAGACACCTCATTCAAGCTCGCACTCTATCCGTATGCAGTTTTAAAACGAGCAGCGGTCATCTGTAACAAACCGATCAGTGAGTATATTGATTACAAAACACGCGTGATGGAAATCCTCGGCAAAATTCCTAATGCCAATTTAAGAGCCGCTGATCGTGATTTGGAAGAGCATTATGAAAGCGAAGCGCGGTATGATTTAGAATGCACAGATGTCTTACTTGATCTCTACCAGCAGACAAAAAGCAGCAATGCAGAACGGTCGTTGAAATCACTCAATGATGCAGTGAACAGAAAACTGCGGAATTAGCCGTAGATCAATCTACGATTAAATATGCTTATTTGTTTCCAGTGCATTTGAGAGGCATCACGCTTTCGCATGGGTTCTCTGTAGCTTTGCGCCCCTTCACCAAAAGCGTATGACCAAGAACCATTGGCAAAGGTCTTTATATTTCAATAAATGTTGGCAGCCCAGCCACAGGCATTGACAGATCTTAGCATGATTAGATGCCAATCACGATAGATATCCTATCCACAGGTGATCTGTCGGGACTAAATATTTTTATATTTTAATTTGAACCAAGACCACATTTTAAAATGTGAAGTAATTGCTGCAATTAAAGCCTGTGAAATATTATTCGATTTATGATTTTTCTTACAGCAACATGATCAGCTCACCAATTAGAAAGCGCAGCCATTGGTGGCACGTCATTAGGGGCGGCTCCTTATATTCTGATGAGTGAACTATAGAGGTTCACGCCCCAAAGAGACCAAAACCTGCACCTCTCTTTCTCAAAATTTACACTACAAATATCATCGATCCGGTTTGCAAAGTATTTTTTCTTAAACATGTCTGCGCCGGGAGCAGATTTAAAGACTGCGACCTATTTCATTCAGGACACGGATCAATGGTATGGCAAGCTGCCAGCTATTATTGAGACGCAGAAATTTGCAAATTAATCACACTTAGGACGCTGCGCTGTTACACCTGCAATTTCTTTATTGTAAGCACACTCTGTTAAATTTACTTATAAAACGCCTTAGCCATCATATTAAACTTCTAGACTTCATGCCTTAAATTTCCGCTCACTAAATTATATAGTCAACCTTTAATAAGCTGGCCGAATCGGAGAAAATGATGAAGGATAATCCAGTTATTAAAATGGATTATCCTATATGAATGAAGAGTTGTTTTTAAAAATACTAAATGAGGTGAGAGAGATTCTTGATGCCGACGTAAAAGCATCGGCTGCAAATCATAAACCAGCAGCATTTGAAAATTTTGCAAGAATCACCTTTGCAAACGTGCTGCATAGTTACGATCTTGAAAATGCTATGGAGAAAATTGATCAAGGCTTCCCCGATATTGTCATCGGAAAATTTGGAGCAGAAATCAAAGCGACAGAAAGTAATAACTGGCGCTGCGTAGCGAATTCAGTATCAGAAGGTCGTCGCGCATTAGACGTTGAAAAAATTTATGTAATTTATGGGAAGATGGGCGGAATACCCGAAGTTAGGACAGCCGATTATGGCGCATCCATTTGTCATGTAAGAACATCTCATGTTCCACGCTTTGAAATTAATCTAGACCCCAATAATGAACGCCATCTATTTGATACGATAGGTATTACCTATGATCAATTCCGCCATCTAGATATGCATGAAAAGATGGAACACGTTCGAACTTACGCCCGTGCCCGCCTTAAACCAGGCGAACGGCTTTGGTGGTTAGAGGATAATGAAGTCGACGATCAACAACAATCCATGTCTCTAGCCGTTAAAGTTTACATGGATCTTGAGGATAAAGATAAAATCAAACTTCGTGCAGAAGCAGCTCTTATGTGCCCCCAGATTGTAGCGCATAGCCGGAAGTATAAGCGTAAATATACAGATCCTGTCGTCTATATGATGGCTTATCGCGGAGTTCTCTGTCCTCAAGCTAGAGATCTTTTTAGTGCAGGTAGTGTTGCCGGAAAGGTGCGAGGGGGTAAATATGTCCAGCATGCGCTCAAATCGATTGAGGAAGCAATGCGCACTGCCGCATTCGAATTAGAGGAGGCACTATTCAAGGAATACTGGGAAACAAATGACATTCCTCGCCCGGAAAAACGTATTTTACGCTGGCTTGAAATGGCCGATGATTATGCAGAAAAATATTATGATGGATGGAAACCATCTGATTATCTCTTTTTAGAGGAACAAGCTAAAAATGCATCATTGAAGTGACACACATACCACGTTACAAGGAGGATATTCGCCAACAAATTAACACAGACAAAGGGCTTAATTCATGAGAAAATATAAAGTCGTTTCGATGTTTAGCGGTTGTGGCGGTATGGATTTAGGTTTCCTCGGCGGTTTTAATAGCCTCGGTGTCGCTTATAAAAAACGGCCATTCGAAATCATATGGGCGAATGATCTCAACGCATATGCTTGTGCAACCTATAAGCACAACCTTCAACATAATATTCACATAGGAAATATCTGGGATCACATCGATAGCATGCCAAGCACGTGTGATGTATTGATTGGTGGCTTTCCATGTCAAGATATATCAATCAATGGAAAACGCGCTGGAGTTGCAGGTGCAAGATCTGGTCTCTACCGGGCAATGGTAGAAGCCGTTGATAACATGAAGCCAAAGATGTTCATAGCCGAGAATGTCCGCGGATTATTGTTTAAATACAATAAAGATTCCCTAGAAAAAGTAATTTCAGACTTTTCAAGCCTTGGCTATAAAGTATCATATAGACTATATAATGCCGCGAATTTTGGCATCCCCCAAGGAAGAGAACGGGTTCTGATAGTCGGTGTTCTTGATGATGTGATAGAATTCGATCCACCAAAAGAGACATTCACTAAAGATCAGTGGATTTCATCAAAATCGGCTATTGATGATCTATGTCAATTAGATATTGATCCAGAATTCAGTCACATTTGGTCTTTAGCTGCGAAAACCACTGACCAAGGAGCTCGGGTTCTTGATCCAAATAAACCCGCTCCTACAGTCCGGGCGGAATGTCATGGAAATAATCCTTTCCATTACAGTTTACCTCGACGCGTTTCAATGCGTGAAAGTGCTCGCTTTCAATCTTTTCCAGATAGCTTTATTTTTAAAGCCAGATTACGAGAAACCGAAAGAATGATCGGGAACGCTGTTCCTCCTGTATTAGCTTGGCACTTATCCGGCGCAGTTGAGACAACTTTATCGAAAATCGAAGCCGCCTTAAAGGACAAGGAAGATAACTCCCCTTTCAATGCTATTGCCGCTGAGTAAGGTAATCAGTCGCCTTTTTATTCCTGCAGTCTATTTAACTTGAGATCTAATCGAATTTTATCAACCTATTTTGTTGTCCCCGCACTCGAAATGCGGCATGGGGGCAACTCCATCGGGGGTTCAAATCCCTCTCTCTCCGCCAGATATTTATCAAAAACAATCAATATAGATATTAGCAGCTTCACATTTTGAATGTGCCACGCTTTGCCGCCCCACAAGCAAAAGACATATTATGCTTTTTTTGAAGAGCAATATGAATATCCGCCAACAATCACACCTTATAAAATTTCACAAATCAAAAACTATTCCATTTTAATCAAGTAATAACTTTATAAAACCCGATTATATTCGGACAACTTAATATAAAAGATAAATTTCAAGACTTAAAACAATACACAAACAGCATAATTATTGCCTTGTCTCAGATGTAAGCGTACTCTCACGAAACAACATCACAGCCAAGGATCAGCCTCATGCCAAACTCCACGGTAACACAAGCCTCAGTTCTTACACGCAGAGGTTTTTTATTAGCGACTGCGGCAACCTCCGTGCTCTCACTGGCGCCGCTGCCGGCATGGGCACTCACATCCGGCTTTGATGTCAATGCATTCCTTGCCCTTTCTGAAAAGGAAACGAGACAAACCGGCCTATCTAAAGATGACGCGGCCGCAATGCTGAAAATCTATTCCGACCTCGGCAAAGAAAAAGCGCTTGCTGATTTGGCAAGCGGCCAAAAAAATCAGGATTTAGCCAACTCCCTTGTAACGGCTTGGTATACGGGCGAATCCCCTACCCCGGAGGATTTGCAGGTTTTGGATTATACCGACACACTCATCTGGCAAGCGATGGATTACACCAAGCCGATGGGCTATTGCGGCGGTGCCGTAGGCTATTGGGCTGAACCGCCCGAAGCATGATTTGCAGATCACTCATTCAAATCCCGCCAATCAAGAAGCAAGGATTTCCCCAATGACCCAAGATATTTCGGTTGATATTCTGATCATCGGGAGTGGCATTGCCGGCGCACTTGCCGGTGCAAAACTGGCGCAAAAAGGCCTCAAAGTTGCCTTTCTGGAAAGTGGCAAACGCGTCGACCGTTCCGATGCTGTTGAAACATTCTGGAATGCAACCATCAAGGTTCCTGAATCCGCTTATCCGAACGACCCTACCGCACCGCATCCATTAACCCACAGGATCGGTGATTATTATCAGCAGATGGGGCCGGAAAATTTCAAGTCCACCTATATCAAAGTGGTGGGAGGAACGACTTGGCATTGGCTGGGCACCACACTGCGGAATGTGCCGGCTGACTTTAAAATGAAATCTCTTTATGGCCATGCGGTAGACTGGCCGTTCGATTATGCGGCACTTGAACCATTTTATCTGGCAGCTGAGCAAGAAATCGGTGTTTCCGGTGACAGTGACGATGATCTCGGCTCACCGAGATCCGGCAGTTTTCCAATGCCGATGATCCCGCAAACCTATTTAGATAAATATTTCACCAAAGCGCTGGAGGGGTCAAAATATCAAGTCCGCTCCACCCCGCAGGGCCGGAACTCTGTCACGAAAAACGACCGTCCGGAATGCTGTGGCAACGGTTCTTGCATTCCCGTTTGTCCGGTTCAGGCGAAATATGATGCTACAATTCATCTCGATCAAGCCGAAGCCGCAGGTGCTATTATTTATGAACAAACCACTGCGACACGCTTAAACCTCGCCAAAGACGGCCAGATTGCCTCAGTTGATTTCCGCCGTGCTGACGGCAGCACCGGCACGGCAAAAGGCAAAGTAGTGGTGGTCGCCGCCCATGCAATCGAAACGCCGCGCTTATTATTAAATTCTGCGCAGGAGGGAGCAGCAAATGGCATTGCTAACAGCTCCGACCAAGTCGGCCGTAATCTGATGGATCACCCCAGCAAACTAAGCTGGGCTGAAACACCGGAACCGGTCTGGCCTTATCGTGGTCCGCTTTCCACTTCAGGAATAGAAAATCTTCGTGATGGTGATTTTCGCAAAAACTACGCCGCTTTCCGGATAGAAATCGGCAATGACGGTCACAATTGGCCGACAGGTGCACCATTATCGACAGCTGCTGAATTAATAAGCCAAGGCTTGCGCGGAACTGAGCTGGATGCTGCCATCAAAAATAAAACCTCTCGACAAATCCGCCTCGCTTCCCTTGTGGAGCAATCCCCCGAAGCCAGTAACCGGGTCACACTTGATCCGGATAAACGCGATGCCAATGGCGTGCCGCTGCCGCGCATTCATTATGATTATTCCGACTATACACGTGCAGGATTGGACGCTGCAGAAAAAGCACATAATGAAGTGTTTGCCGCCCTCAAAGCAACAAATGTCAATCATGCCAAGGACATCAAAGGATCTGGACATGTTATTGGCACAGTGCGTATGGGCACAGATGCTGCAAGTGCGGTTGTGGATGCGGATCTGCGTAGCTTTAATCATCGCAATTTATTTTTATTAGGTTCTGGAACTTTCCCAACCTCAGCGACCGCAAACCCGACCCTTACAATTGCAGCTTTATCACTGCGGGCAGTTAATGCCATTGCCGCAACAGTGAAATAATCGTGGTGTCTTTTGGCGGCCTTCCTGCCAGACATCATCAAAATCTGCTTGCTTATAATAAAAATAGGCGATCGATAAAAATCGGTCGCCTATAAAGATTTAAGTGAAAAGCTGTTCTTTTATCTCTTCAAAAATTTCTCATTCGCATTGGTCGCCCACCCCAATGACAGTACCAATACCAGAATAACAATCATATTGAAGAAGAAGCGATCATAGGGCATCGGGAAGTAAACAAACTTACCCAGCATTCCGATAACCATGGCAAATGCTATACCGTTCAATCTGGTGATTTGTGTTTTCATTCCCGCTTTTGCCATTCCAACCCACGCAACCAGTGATACCAGCAGCATGGATGGCCAACTTTCCAGATACAGCGCCAGTAAAACACCTCGAATATATGCTTTGATAAGCAGAATGATTGAAAAATCCGGTTTGAAGCCGGTTAGTGAAGGCTGCATTTCAATACAAGTGAAATAGAGATGAGCCCACCAGCCGATATGACCGGCTGATTTCGAAATATAAAGACCAGCAATCACCGAGACTACGAAAGCGACCAATAGCGGCAGTTTACGCCAGCCGAAGAGCACTGCCGCAATCAATAGTGCGAAAGTCATAATGATATTATCAGGCCGGATCGTAAAGGCCAGCACCAGCAAAAGCGCTGCGAGCCAATCGCGTTCACGTATAAATGCAGCAATTGCAGCAAAAGATAATGCAGCTAAAACAATATCAGGAAATACCGCAGACGTCATAGGCCCATAGCCTGCAAGCAGCAGTGCCGGTGCAACCAATAATCCTGCCTGAAGCGCATTATAATAAGCAAGGAGCCCAAGAATAATGACACCGACGACAATAGCCGCGGTTATACTGATCAAGTGCCCACCCAACACCAAACCTGTATATGGCTCGATCAACCGCAATAGCTGCACATAACCTGCTTTAACATTATACATCGGTAGTTGTGACGCAAAATTCTCAGGGCTTTCCCATTGCGACTGTCGATAATTTCCACCATTTTGAAGCGCATTTAGCTCATGTTCGTCCGTCACTGCGCTGACTTGACGCCATGTTTCTGTATGAAGTGCAACAGGATCAGGGTATCGGTTCTCAAGAGCAGTTGCTATGTAGGGGATCATATCCCAATTATTATCCGGCTTGGTTACAGAGTAGATCACTGTCGTAGCCATCGCTACCAAAATAGCCAAAGCCCCAGCGATCTTAGAAAGCCGATGCACGAGTTCGTTTGACCACATACCCTCCTGCAAGCGAAGAACCGTATCAATCAGTCGTTCATTTCTATGCATGCCTCGATAGCCCCCACGCTCATCACTGTCTTCGTCTCTCTATCACTTCCCGATGCATTTTCCAGTGAAAAGATGAATGCACCACTCCTCTTTCTTCTCCCGTTATTTGAAAATTTGCAGTAGAAGCAATTTCAGTACGATATTCATTAGCAGCACCGCTTGTTAAACTTTAGTATGAGTTAAATTCAAAAGAGCTTATCTTCAATGCAACCAATACAAGCTCTTCAAACCATATCTTTTGCCTAGATAAATTGCATGAAAGCCTGTAAAGGATTTAACAATTCGTGTTGGGGGACATTGATGTGGTAGAAAGCCAGCCTTTTAAAACAGGCGTACCTTTGGTCGTTGATCTGGATGGCACCCTGATTGCTTCCGACCTGCTTTGGGAAAGCCTTTTTGCGCTATTGAGCAAAAACATATTTTATATTTTTGTTCTTCCCTTCTGGCTTATTAAAGGCAAAGCTTTCTTAAAAACCGCTATTGCCGAACGGGTTACACTGGAGGCTGCATCCCTCCCTTATCGTCAAGATTTTTTGAACTTCCTGCTGGATCAACATCAAGCAGGGCACAAACTCGTATTGGCTACAGCGTCCGCACAAAAGTTTGCGCTGGCTGTGGCTGAACATCTGGGTATTTTTGATAAGGTTTTTGCCACCGACATCCACAATAACGTGTCATCCCATCGTAAGGCAGCGCTATTAGTCAAACATTATGGCGATAAAGGCTTTGATTACGCAGGCAACAGTCGTGATGATCTGGCCGTTTTTGCAGTTTCAAATCAAGTAATTATCGTAGCGCCAGACAGAGCAGCCGCCCGCTATCAAAAGAAACATCAGGCCAGATTATTTCCGGCTCCGACAGTGTCTGTGATGACATTCCTGAAGATGCTCAGAGTGCATCAATGGTTGAAAAATATTCTGATCTTTGTGCCGGTCATTCTGGCACATGAGCTTCTTAACGGCCCTTTTTTTATAGCCAGCATCGCGGCTTTTTTAGCATTTTCTGCAGCCGCATCGGCCATTTATATTATCAATGATCTGCTCGACCTGCCATCAGACCGCAAACATCTGAAAAAGCGTAACCGCCCTTTAGCAAGTGGCGCCATTTCCATTCCTTGCGGCCTCATCACCTCAACAATTCTCCTTTTTATTGCGGCGATTACCTGCTTTTCCCTGCCACTGGAATTTGCAGCCGTTCTTGGGATTTATGTTCTGACAACATTTGCCTATTCCTTATTTATCAAACGCAAAATGCTGGTAGATGTTATATGTCTGGCAGGACTTTACAGCCTGCGCCTGCTGGGCGGCATGGCTGCAACCGGTATTGAGCAATCATTCTGGTTAATGACATTCTCCATGTTCTTCTTCATGTCTTTGGCACTGGTGAAACGCTATGTTGAACTCGCCAACTCAACCTTGATGGTCAAAGACAAACTGGCAGGCCGCGGCTATCGTCCTGAAGACCGCGATATTGTCGGCCAAAGTGGTGTTGCATCCGCCTTTACCGCGGCTTTGGTTCTTGCTCTTTACATGAATAATGACAGTATTCTGATTAATTATCAGCACCCATGGATTCTATGGCCTCTTGGCCCTATCGTGCTTTATCTTAACGTCCGCATCTGGATTCTGGCACACCGTGGTGAAATGGATGAGGACCCGGTCGTCTTTCTCGCCACCGACTGGCGCAGCCAGCTTGTTATTTCTATCGGTGTCATTTGCTTCCTCATTGCTGGGATGCCCTAATGAAACAAGACTTCAACAGTTTTGGACGCATTCACCGACAAAAGCGAAATTCTTTACCATTTGAACGCTTTAACATGTCGCCTGAAACAATGGGCGGCAATGATGGAGGCCTGTTGCCCTTCGGCAATGGGCGCTCCTACGGTGACAGTTGCCATAATGATCAGGGATTACTGATTGCGATGCGCGATCATGCACGCATCATCGACTTTGACCACAACAATGGCATTTTAGAAGCTGCAAGCGGCATAACGCTGGAAGAAATCATACCTGCCATCGCGCCATCCGGTTTTTTTCTGGCTGTCACGCCGGGTACAAAATTCGTCACGCTTGGTGGCGCTATCGCCAATGATGTGCACGGCAAAAACCATCACTTGCGTGGCACATTCGGCTGCCATGTTGAAAGCCTTCAACTGTTGCGCTCTGATGGTCAGATTTATCTATGTTCATCTTCAGAAAACGAAGCTCTTTTTCGTGCAACCATTGGCGGCATGGGACTGACAGGTATCATTATTTCTGCTCGTATCCGGCTGATGAAAACCGGCTCTCTGGACATTATTGAAAAGATCACCCCTTTTAATAATTTGGAGCATTATTTTGACATTGCTGAAGCCAATGATGCTGAAAATGAATATGCGGTGGCATGGCTTGATCAGCTGGCTAGCGGTAAAAAAACCGGCCGCGGTGTCTTGATTGCCGGCAACCATGCAGACAATGGCAATTTTACTGTCAAAAAACGTGGATTTTTACCATCCGTCCCGTTTGAAATGCCGTTTTCCATGCTGAACTGTTTCAGCCTGACAGCTTTTAACTATGCTTATTTCAAAGCTAAAAGTGGCAACAGTGCTCCGCATTTAACCGGCATGGATAGTTTTTTCTATCCGCTTGATGGCGTAAAACACTGGAATCGGCTTTACGGGCGCGCTGGTCTGTTTCAGCATCAAAGCGTAATTCCTTTTGAAACAGCGCGCAAAGGCATCGCCTCTTTATTGCAGGCGGCCAGTGAAGCTGGTCAGGCCTCCTTTCTGACTGTGCTCAAGCGGTTTGGTTCGATCTCTTCACCCGGGATTTTATCATTTCCGCGAGCAGGCTATACTTTGACGCTGGACTTTCCCAATAAGGGGATTAAAACGCTGCAATTATTAGACCGTCTGGACGCAATCACCATAGATTCCGGCGGTCGCGTTAATCCATACAAAGACCATCACATGAGTGCCGCATGCTTTGAACAAGGCTTTGCGCAATGGCAGACACTGGAAACTTTACGGGATCCGGCCTTCTGCTCTGATTTTTGGTACCGGACGGCTTTAGCCGGACATAACTAAACATGACGGCTTTAGCCGGATCAATGTTTTTTGGGGGTAGCATGAAATATATACCGTTTATTTTATTCACGGTAATGACCAATGCGGCTGCGCAATTGCTGCTCAAATACGGCATGATTTCGCTTGGTTCTATCAGTTTTTCGGCCGAAACACTCATTCAACGCATTTTTCAGATCGTCTTCAATCCATGGGTTTTTGCAGGTCTTGTAACCTTTGTCATTTCCATGGCTTCACATCTTTATGTGCTTTCAAAAGTTGATCTTTCCTTTGCCTATCCGTTCTTGAGCCTCGCTTATGTGATGGTCGCATTGCTAGCATGGTGGCTATTCAACGAAGACTTAGGCACTTTAAAAATTGCCGGTATTATTTTCATCTGCATCGGCACCATTTTGATCGCACAAAGCGGTAGTGGTAATAGCCAGCAATCAGCATCCACATCGCAAACTTCTACAAAGGTAACGAGCGGAGTTTAAAATGAGACATATAATCTTTGGCGGCGACGGGTTCGTCGGTCGTTATCTTGCACCGCTTTTACTCGCCGACGGACATGAGGTCATTGTCGCGGATATCGTAAAAAGCGATCTAGCGCATTATGATAAAGCGCAGTTCATTCATACGGATGTAACCGAGCCGGAAGCGATTGCACGGCTGAATATCCAGCCGGACGACATGGTTTATAACTTGTCAGCCAAAATGCTCTCGCCGCTGCAAGTTCGTGCCAAACGTCATGATTTCTTCTTTCCGGTCAATTATTACGGCACAGAAAACATCATTAAAGCTATGGCTGCGGCTGGCGCCACCCGTTTGGTACATTTCACCACAGACATGGTCTATGGCCACACTTATTCCTGGCCGCAAACAGAGGAGCATCCTGTTGCGCCATTGGGCGAATATGGCTGGTCAAAACTTAAAACCGAAGAACTAGCGGCTGAATGGCGCACAAAGGGTATGAATATTACACTTTTCCGCCCTCGCCTCATTATCGGACCAGGCCGTCTGGGCATTCTTGAAAAGCTCTTCAAACTGATCGATTACAATCTTCCTGTGCCGATGATTGGTTCGGGCAAAAATCCTTATCAGTTTATTTCCGTGTTTGATTGTGCAAGCGCTGCTTACGCCGCGTATAAAGCCGGCGTGCCGAATGAAGTTTATAATTTAGGTTCGCTTAATCCGCCGCCTGTGCGCAAGCTGTTGGGGGATCTGGTCAAACATGCAGGCTCCAAATCCATATTGCTGCCAACACCGGCATGGGCTGTCAAACGCACCTTGGATTTCCTCGATTGGCTCAACAAACCTTTGATGGATCCGGAGCAATATCTCATCGCAGACGAAATGTGCGTGTTGGATGTTTCCAAAGGCGAACGCGAACTTGGCTGGGTGCCGCAATATCGTGACGAAGACATGCTGATCGCTGCTTATAGCGAATATCGCACCAAACTATCCGGCAAACTGCCTCATGATCAGGCGCCTTTAAAGGCTGCATAAGGATTTTTACCATGACGAATGATATCGCCGGATCGGCCAAGCCTAATTATACACCAAAGCCGGATTTGCTCAGTGTCGAGCAAGCCAAGGATATGGGCATTGCGCAGATGACAGAATTGTTCACTGCCCATCTCAATCCCGGCCAGCTCCATTTCATGAAGCTTCTGGGCTTCCATAAAATTAAAATCGAGCGCGCCGAAGGCATGTATTATTACGATCAGAACGGTCGTAAAATTCTCGACTTTTTCGGTGGTTTCGGTTCCTTGGCATTCGGCCACAACCACCCGCGCATTTTGCAAGCCCGCCGCCAGTTTCAGGAAGAACAGCGCCATGAAATCGCCATTGCTTTCATGTCGCAATATGCAACCGCTTTAGCCTATGACATCGCTGCCTGCTCGCCGGGCGACCTTGATATGGTTTTCTTAGGCTCATCGGGTTCCGAAGCCATGGAAGCGGCAATCAAAGTGGCTGAACGCGCAGCAGGCCCTGACCGGCCCAAAATTGTTTATGCGGAAAATTCTTTCCACGGCAAAACCAAAGGCGTTTTATCTGTCACAGATGGCGCGCTTTATCGTGGCGAGTTTGAACTGGTCGACAATACAGTCAAAATTCCTTTCGGTAATATTGAAGCCGTTGAAGAGCTTTTCAAATCTGATCCGAAAATCGGCGTCATTGTTTTGGAAACCGTACAAGGTGGCGGCGGCATCATTCAGGCTGAGCCTGAATATTGGCAGAAACTGCGTGCGCTTTGTGATCAATATGGCGTCATCTGGGTTGCCGATGAAGTGCAATGCGGCCTTGGTCGTACCGGCAAGTTTTACGCATTTGAACATTACGATGTCATACCGGATGTAACCGCGCTGGCAAAATCATTGGGCGGCGGTAAAACCGCCATGGCTGCCATGATCGCCCGCCGTGACATTTATATGAAAGCCTATGGCACGCCAAAAACAGCTATGATTCATGCCATGGCTACCTTTGGTGGTATTGGCGAAGCTTGCGTCACCTCCATTGAAGCGCTCAATATTCTTTATGATGAACACCTCATTGATAATGCTGCCGAAAGTGGTGATTATCTGCTGGAGAAATTGCGCGAACTGCAACAGCGCTACCCTGCTCTTTTAAAAGATGTGCGTGGTAAGGGCATGATGGTGGGACTGGAGTTCCATGACTTTTCCCAAACCATGCCGATGGTTTTGCGGCCATTGCTTTCCATGCTGGATGATAAGCTGAAAGGCTCGCTGCCGGGCTTTATTGGTGCGCATCTTTTACGCGATCACGGCGTCCTCGTAGCCTTCACCGAATATAACCGCAACGTCATTCGCTTGGAGCCACCGCTTATCTGCAAGCGCCAGCATGTTGACGAATTTATTACAGCTCTTGATGACGTGCTTGGACGCGGCATTGTGAAAATCGTCAAAGACTTCATCACTGCACAGATCAAATAAATTATATAAAAACAAAAAGCCGGTTAAAACCGGCTTTTTTTACAACTATTCAAACTTGGCACTATCCAATATTTTTGCGTGCAAATGTGTCGAATGTCTTCATGAACATTCCCATAAATTTGGCTGTATCAGCCACAAAACCTGCCTTAGTATCCAAGAGCTTATCCACCTGTGCCAGATAGGCTTCAGGCTGTTGCAAGGTTGGCATATCCAGAAAAACCAGTGACTGGCGCAGATGGTGATTGGCACCAAAGCCTGAAATATTGCCCGGTGAACTGCTGACAACAGCTGCTGGTTTGCCGCCCCAAACGCTTTTTCCATAAGGGCGCGAGCCAACATCCAACGCGTTTTTCAGTGCGGCCGGAACAGACCGGTTATATTCAGGCGTGACAAAAATCACTACATCAGCTTTGGCAATTTCAGCACGGAACCGCACCCATGGTTGCGGTGGTGTGTCGGTCTCCAGATCAGGATTATAAAATGGCAGATCACCGATCTCGACAATCGTTAAAGCCATATCATCAGGTGCAACAATTTTGAGGCCATTAGCAACCTGCGAACTAAAGGATTCTTTGCGCAGACTTCCGACCAGAACAGCGACATTCAATTTCGACATTCACACTCTCCTCTTTCACAGGAACAAGTTGTCATAGCATCACTTCACTTGAGACAAGCACATCATCATGCCATTGCTGATACATGCCTCAAAACTATTTTTTCAAAATTGCGATAATATCCTGATATCCACGCGCCTGAGCGTGCTGCAATGCAGTTACCCCATCCTTATCCGCAATCGAAATATCAGCGCCAGCATCAACCAGCAATTTGACAATCGCTGTGTGCTTGGCACCGCCATTGCCCAAGATCACCGCTTCCAGCAGCGCTGTCCAACCCAGATTATTGACGTGATCCACATCAACGCCTGCCTCAATCAAGGTTTTCACCGTCTCAACATGCCCGCGCTCTGCTGCCGGAATTAAAGCCGTGCCGCCATAGCGGTTCGTGCTTTTCAAATCAGCGCCATGAGCTAAGGTCATTTTCAAAATGTCCAAATGGCCGCGTGCTCCGGCATAAAGATAGGGGCTGTCGTGGATGTCATCTTTTACATTCACATCTGCACCGGCATCAATCAACAGCTTTGCTGCCTCCACATGATTGGCGTGTGTCGCTACCAACAATGCGGTTTGCCCTTGATTATTGCGGATATCAGGCTTCACGCCCGCCTTAAGCAATGTGCTGATTGTACTCAGATCATTATCGGCTGCGGCTTTTAAAAGTTTGGTATCATTAGATTGTGACATAGCCCCTCCGATTGTCAAAACGACGAAAGATAAAGCGATAAGAACCATCTTAAAACCGGATTTCAAATAAAACATATCTTAAAAGCCCTCATCAATTTTAAAACTTAATATATTCAATCTATAAGAGCTTAATTGTGACGGAAGCGCAAACAAACAGAGCCAGTCTTGATAATGAGACTTCTCGCCCCACACCAAAACATGGTAGGGCATGGCGCATGAGCGCTTTATCTATGCCAACCCCGACTTATCATCCGCCATTGGAGCCCTATCTCACGATCTTACATCAGGAGCGGGATTTTCTGGTGCTGGATAAACCAAGCGGACTTTTATCTGTGCCCGGCCGCCATCCGGCTTTGTCAGATAGTTTGGCAACGCGCGTGCAAAAACAATTCCCTGAAGCGCTGATGATTCACCGGCTGGATAAAGACACATCCGGCGTTGTGCTGATGTCTTTAAACCGTAAAGCGCATGCGCTGATTGCCAATCAATTTGCCGAGCGTTCCACCCAGAAATTCTATGTGGCGGAAGTTTGGGGCAACGTCAAAGAAGACAGTGGCCTTGTCGATCTGCCGCTCTGTATCGACCCTGACAATAAGCCTTGCCACCATGTGGATCACGCCAATGGCAAGCCTGCGCAATCACGCTGGCAGGTACTTTCCCGCGGCGCCGATACAACACGGTTGCAATTGTCACCGCTTACCGGCCGCACCCATCAATTACGCGTTCATATGAAAGCCATCGGCCATGTTATTTTGGGTGATGCGTTTTATGCGACCGGCGAAGCACTTACCCGCGCCGACCGCTTGATGCTGCATGCAGAAGAAATTACCTTTCAGCATCCCGATGGTGGCATGGTCACCTTCCGCGCGCCCTGCCCTTTTTAAAGATTTGCCCCATGTCGCAAGATACAGAAAATGATGATCTGATTGTAGATTTTGTCGGTGGCGCGGTCGGTCACCGCTTTCGCTCCAATGAAGGCCGTGGTCAGGCCTTGGCAAAGGCCGCAGGACTTTCCGGCAATATCACACCCTTTATTGTCGATGCGACAGCCGGTCTTGGGCGTGACGCCTTTTTGCTGGCATCACTGGGTGCACATGTCACGCTGATTGAACGCTCCGAAAAGATGCACAATCTCCTTGCCGAAGGCATGCAGCGTGCAGCCAATGAAGGTGGACGTCTGGCGGAAACCATTGCACGCATGACACTTATTCACGGAGATTCCAGCGAAGTGCTGCCTGATCTCAAACCCCAGGTGGTATTGGTTGATCCTATGCATCCGCCGCGCGGCAATACCGCATTGGTTAAAAAAGAAATGCGCCAGATCCGCGAGATTGTCGGCACTGATCCGGATGCCGAGAAACTGATGCAAGTCGCATTGGAATATGCACAAAACCGCGTGGTGCTGAAATGGCCGTTACGGGCTGCGCCAATGGAAAATATCCGTAAATTCTCGCATCAGATTTTAGGCAAAAGCACGCGCTATGACGTTTTTGTCAAAGCCAAACTTCTGCCGCCACAACAAGAAACAGAATAATACCATGACCATACGCCCGATTGTCCGCTTTCCGGATGCACGCCTGCAACAAAAAGCTGAAACCGTCACGCAATTTGATGAAGCTTTAAAAACGCTGTGCAATGATCTTTTGGAAACCATGCGCGCGGCACCCGGCATCGGCATCACCGCGCCACATATTGGTGTTTTAAGCCGCGTGGTCGTGTTGGAGCTTTCGCCTGAAACAGGGCCTAAATTTTATATCAATCCTGAAATCATTGAAGCCTCAGAAGAGATGATCCGCCATCAGGAAGGCAGCGTTTCCATGTCCGGCATGGTGGATGATGTGGAGCGTCACTCTAAAATTCGCCTGCGCTATCAAGACCTCAACGGCCAAGAACAGTTTGAAGAAACTGAAGGGCTGCACGCCGTTTGTCATCAGCATGAAGTGGATCAGCTCAACGGCATTTTTTGGTTGCAGCGCCTCTCCCGTCTCAAGCGTGATCGCCTGATCAAACGCTATTCAAAGCTGAACCGCTAAATTTTTTAAGGGCAGTTATACAACCTGCCCCGCGCACCAGCCTGATGACCATGCCCACTGGAAATTATAGCCGCCGAGCCAACCGGTGACGTCCACCACTTCGCCAATGAAATAAAGCCCGTTCACTGTCTTGCTTTCCATTGTCTTGGAATCAAGATCGCGGGTGTCCACACCACCAAGGGTGACTTCCGCAGTACGGTAACCTTCAGAGCCTGCTGGCTTAATGCGCCAGTCATTAATCGCTGCCTCAATACGCCGGAACTCCTTGTCCGGCATATCAGCCAGCTTGGCGAATTTTACCTGCGCTTCGGCAATTGTCTGTGCCAGTTTTTTCGGTAGATGCTGTGCAAGCGCTGTTTGCAATTCCTGACGGCCATTTTGCGTCCGCTGCTGTTTCAAAGCATCCAGCACATCCACATGCGGCAACATTGAAATTGCAATCTCGTCACCTTCACGCCAATAAGACGAAATCTGCAAAACAGACGGCCCGCTAATGCCGCGATGGGTGAAAAGCATAGCTTCTTCAAAACTGACCTTGCCACAGCTGATTTTCGCATCCAGCGCCACACCGGCAAGTGGTTTCAAGCGTTCCAACAAATGCGGTTCGAATGTCAAAGGCACTAAGCCCGGGCGCGTTTCCACCAAGCGCAAACCAAATTGGCGCGCCACATCATAACCGAAGCCGGTTGCGCCCATTTTGGGAATAGATTTACCGCCCGTTGCCACCACAACCGAGCGGCAATTGATCTGCACATCGTCAAACTTCACCAGAAAACCAGCATCGGTTTTCTCAATAACATCAACGCTTGTCGATAGTGCCAATTGCACTGAGAAGCGTTTCATCTCATCCAGCAGCATATCAATAATTTGTTGCGCTGAGCCATCACAGAAAAGCTGACCCAGCGTTTTTTCATGATAGGCAATCGCGTGACGATCCATCATCGCGATAAAATGGTTTTGCGTATAGCGGCTGAGAGCCGATTTACAAAAATGCGGATTTTGTGAAATGAAATTCTTCGGGCTTGCGTGCAGGTTGGTAAAGTTGCAACGACCACCGCCGGAGATACGGATTTTCTCGCCCGTGCGTTTGGCATGATCAATCACCAGCACCGAGCGTCCGCGTTTGCCCGCCTCAATAGCGCACATCATGCCAGCCGCACCAGCTCCGATAATCACAACATCAAACGAATTCACGTCACATCTTCTCCGACTTATTCAAGCTTAAGGCGCTATAGCATGTCTCTGCGACAAGAAAGTATTATTTGCTTTTTAAAGCCATTCTGCGGTTGAGCCAGCGTGGTTTCGACAAAGTTTTATGCCGCTCAAGCTCATGAGCTAGATAATTAAAAACATCTTGGCTCATGGACATCGCCTTTGGCGCACCTGCGACTTGGCTCACATGCATCAGCCATTGCTCTGACAAAGCCAATAATTCATCGTGCATATTTTTCATTTCCAGCAAAAAATGCACACGCTTTTTATCAAGACCAATCAATTGCACGCTGACATGGATCATATCGCCCTGATAGCATTCTTTAAAATAACCGATGCGGTTTTCGAGCGTATAAAATGTGGCCTTTTCCGCCTTTAAATAGGTTGCGCCCAAATGATGGTGCTCCAGATAGGCATTGCCTGCATCCGAGAAAACCAGCCCATAAGCATAGTCCGCCATATGGCCGTTATAATCGACCCATTCAGGCAGCACCGTCACATCCAGCGTAAATAACAAATTATGTCCGCGGATAATCCGCTCCCTATTTCTTCTTCTTTTCTCAATCTTTGTCTTGATGCACTTTTAGAACGGATTTTACAAACCGCATATAGTTTAAAATAAACGATTGCATTTTTTTGCAATCATTGTTACTTAATAAATATAAGACATTCAGGAGGTGCCCGATGGCGACGAATTCTCATATTCCGGAAGTGACAGGTTTTTACGATCCGCGTACCGGTTCGGTGCAATATGTTGTTGCCGATGTGGCAAGTAAAAAATGCGCCATCATTGATCCGGTTTATGATTATGATGAAAAGTCAGGCCAAACTGCCACCCATCATGCTGATGAGCTTTTGCAATTCATACGTAAAAATAATTATACAGTTGAATGGATACTCGACACTCATCCCCATGCCGATCACTTTTCCGCAGCACCCTACTTAAAAGAGAAAACTGGCGCACCAACAGCCATCGGTGAAAAAGTGCGCGAAGTGCAAGAACTCTGGAAAGGCTTTTATAACTGGCCGGACTTCCCTGCTGATGGTTCACAATGGGATCACCTGTTTAGCCATAGTGAAACATTTAAAATTGGTAACTTAGAAGCAAAGGTTATCCATTCTCCGGGGCATACACTCGCCTCCGTTACTTATCTGATCGGCGATGCCGCTTTCATTCACGACACATTATTCATGCCTGATAGCGGCACCGCACGCGCTGATTTCCCCGGTGGCAGTGCCAAAGCTCTCTGGCATTCTATTCAAACCATACTGGCCTTGCCAGATGAAACACGTCTTTTTACCGGTCATGATTATCAGGCTGGCGGACGAGAACCATTGTGGCAATCAACCGTCGCTGAACAAAAAGCCTGTAACATTCACATGGCGCACTATTTAAACGAAGCAGATTTCATTGAGGCCCGTGAAAAGCGCGACAAAACACTGCCAATGCCAAAACTGATTTTACATGCATTGCAGGTTAATACGAATGGTGGACGACTGCCGGAGCCAGAAGCTAACGGGGTGCGCTATCTCAAAATTCCGCTTGATCTTTTATCAGGCGCAGCATGGGGCAAATGATGCAAGACGATCTTTCCAAACAAGCCGCCTTTATGAAAGAAAATGTGGCCGAAGCTTCAGCCTTTCTCAAAAAGCTGTCCAATCCCGACCGGCTCATGGTCGCCTGTGCACTGGTTGATGGCGAGCGTTCGGTTCGCGAACTGGAAGATTTACTGGATATTCGCCAGCCTGGTCTTTCGCAACAATTGGCTGAACTACGCCAAGCGGGGCTTATAGAAGGGCGCAAAGAGGGCAAACAGGTTTTCTATCGCCTTGCTGATCCACGCATTGAGACCTTCATACAAACCATGCACGGCCTGTTTTGCAAAACTGGAGACACTCCATCATGACCGACTTTACTCCGCTTCAATCGCTTGGTGGGGGTATGCTGATTGGCTTAGCCGCCTGTCTGCTCATGTATTTTCATGGCCGCATTGCTGGTATCAGTGGTATTTTAGCCGGTATTCTGCCCCCATTGAGCTCTGATTGGGGCTGGCGTGCAGCCTTTCTTATTGGTGCAATCGCTGCTCCGGCTTTTCTATTTTATAGCTTCGGCTTTACACCAGCCTTTGAAAGCAATGCTCCTGTTTTTGCACTGATTGTCAGTGGACTGATGGTGGGCTTTGGCATCACAATTGGTTCGGGCTGCACATCTGGCCACGGTATTTGCGGCATCTCACGGCTCTCTGTTCGCTCCATTGCCGCAACAGTCACCTTCATGCTGACCACAACGATCACCGTCTTCATTATCCGTCATATCTTGGGAGGCTTTTAAATGGCGCGCATTTTATCAACTCTGATAATCGGCCTTATCTTCGGCAGTGGTATTGCTCTCTCAGGCATGATCAATCCGGCCAAAGTGCTTAACTTTTTTGACTTTACCGGCACATGGGATCCATCCCTTGCATTCGTCATGGGGGGCGCCTTGATTGTTACCTCAATCGGTTATTTCTTTATCCTGAAGCGTCCTGCACCTCTGCTTGATATAAGCTTTCATTTACCGTTAAAGCAGCAGATTGACCGTCCTCTGATCGTCGGCTCTGGTATTTTCGGCATTGGTTGGGGCATTGGTGGCTTTTGTCCTGGTGGCTCAATCCCGGCATTAGGGCTCATGCAAACAGATGTTTATATTTTGGTCGGTTCAATGCTCATGGGCATACTTATCGCCCGCATAATGCGTCGTAAAATGCAATGTCATTAGTCGGCCGTAAAGTTTGGTTTCACTCAACCAAACCATCACTATTCTAGGGTTGAAGTATAGAGCCTCCCCTAACGAAGCTATCCTTCCCACTTCCTTTCTTTAGGCGGTGTTAAAACACAAAAAAGCCCCGAGATTTTCCCGGGGCTTTTGTTTTGTTTTTATTTAGGTTTGTTTTGATAATTTTGAGCACAAAAAAAGCTCAAGTTTTTAACTTGAGCTTTTATTTTTGGTTGCGGGGGCAGGATTTGAACCTGCGGCCTTCAGGTTATGAGCTTTATTTAATATCTCTCCGGCTTATTCCGCGTCTTTCCGAATTATGCAGTATCTATTTGATCTAAGGGGATTTTTCGCTTATTTACGTTCCACATCATTCCACGTCATATCACTCGCGGTGGCGCACATGTGGCGCACGGTGGTGCACGAACAGGGGGAAAAAGGTGCCAAAGATTAAAATCACGAGGCAAGGAATTGCCGCCATTCCTGCAACCGAAAAGCGGGTGGTCTATTATGACACCGCTCTGACGGGCTTTGCCCTTCGCGTCGAACCGACAGGGCGAATGACCTATTTCATCGAGTACCGGCCCGGCGCAGGCGGCCGGGATGTTCTCAAACGGCGCTACAACATAGGCACAACGGCGGAAATGACGCCGGAAGCAGCACGCGAGGCTGCGAAAAACCTGCTCGCTGGCATCCGCCTCGGCGATGATCCTGCGGCAGCAAAGGCGAAAGGCCGGTCGGTTCCGACATTCTCGAAATTTGCCACCGGTCACCTTGACGCAATGGACGAGATCGCCACGGAGCATCCCGAACAGGCGGTATTGCGTCCAGGATCGATTAGAAACTATCGATCGCTGCTCAAGCGGCATGTCGGCCCAGCCATCGGCTCTCGACAGCTCGATTTGATCGCCCGTGACGAAATCAAACGGCTGCACACGAAGGTCGGCAAGGAAAGCCCCACGATTGCAAACCGCTGCCTTGAATTCGTCGGCTCGATCTACAAGGCGGCCGCAGATGCTGGTCACGTCCCCGAAGGGACGAACCCGGCTCGTGGCCTGAAAGCCTTCAAGGAGACCAAACGGGAGCGCTTCCTGTCGCCCGAAGAGCTTGCCCGGCTCGGCGAAGCGATCCGCGTAGCCGAAACGACCGGTATCCCCTACGAGCCTCCTGCCCGCGACGGCAAGAAACTCAAACACGTCCCGAAAAACGTCCCTCCCACCATCATCGATCAGCGTACCGCCGCCGCCTTCCGGCTCTTGATCTTCTCAGGCGCGCGCCTTCGGGAAATCCTTCACGCGAAGTGGGCCGACATCGACCTGCGGCGCGGATTGCTGACGGTCTTCGGCAAGACCGGCAAGCGGCATATCGTCCTTCCGGCCCCTGCCCTGGAAATCCTGTCTGGCTTGCCGAAGACGGACAGCCCCAACGTATTCCCGTCTTCCGATCCTGAAACCCCGAAAGCTGATCTAAACCGGCCGTGGCGGGGCATCCGTCGGATGGCCGGGCTCGTAGACGTGCGCATTCACGATCTGAGGCACAGCTACGCGTCCGTGGCGGTTTCGGGGGGATCGTCGCTCTATATCGTCGGCGCTTTGCTCGGCCATTCCAGCCCGGCGACGACACAGCGATATGCTCATTTGGCCGCCGATCCCGTCCGCGCCGCCGCCGAAGCGGCCGCCGGAACCATCGCAAGCGCGCTCGAAGGCAAGGCCGGGGAAATCATCCCCATGAAGCGGGAGGCGCGCTGATGCCACGGAAGGAAATTTCAGCCCGCCCAACACGGGGCGAACAATTGCCGGATATTCGGACATTTGTCAGAAACCTCCCGCGCGAAGATGCACCGGCAGGAGAATTCGCAGTTGATGCGATCCTCGCCGACATGGACAAGCGAGGATGGATAGACAAGTCGCGACCAGAAGTCGCTGACGGCGGGCTCATGACGCTTCGGGGAGAACTTATCAACGCGGCATGCGATGCGTTCACTTATGCCTCGTCTATCTATATGAACAAGGCCGACCGCCCCTTCCGAGACGGAAAGATACAGGCAGCCCGTAAGCTGCAAGACGCCCTGGCGAGCTTCCTTGCCGAAAACCGGGAAGACGCTCGCCTGATTGAAAACGTTCGTGCGACCAACCCTGATCTTGTCGACGCGCTGGACTTCACCGCGCTCAAGGACGCGGAAGCGCTGTTCAAGTCGATCGACAGCTATATCGAAGGCATCGAAGACAGGAACGTTTCCTCTGCGGGCGACACCGGCAACCACCTGAAAGCGGGCTTTGTGCAATCTATGCGCAAGGCATTTTTTGTTATAACCGGCTCTCCCACGATGCTGCGCGGGCAGAAGGAAGCGCTGATAGCACTGGCCACCGCCACTTGGTGCGACGCAAAATTGCCGGGGCATGACGATGACGCAGCCCTCTTAGAAGGGCGCATCAGGAAGTGGTTTTCCGAGAAATAGGAAAGTTGCCCCGCAAAGTCATGGGGGCAACTTGGTATAGAACAACAAACAATAATCACGCAATTCTCCGCACATACATCAACAATGCGGAGAATAACAAATGGCAAAGCCGAAAAACCTCGATCCCGATCACGTACAGAAGCTCGAAATGCTGACGAGCGACGAAGCAGCGGTCTATCTGCGCAGCTCGCCGTCCACCCTTGCCAAATATCGCTGCTACGGCGGCGGCCCTGAATTCATTCAGGTGAGTGCCCGCAAGGTTCTCTACGCCCGCACTGCGCTCGATGCGTGGCTCACAAATCGTTCCCGCACCAATACATGGAAGGGAGCCGCGTAATGGCGAAAATTGACCACGCAAAACGCTCGGCGCTTGAGCGCATGTCCCGATACGGGGTCGACAACATCGCCGACATGAGCCTGCCGCGCGGCCTGACGCCACCAAAGAAGCGCCAGTCAAAGGCCGATGCTCGGCAGGAGCTCGAAGCCCTCATGAGTGAATTCAAAAATGGAAAACCCGCCGCTCCTGCAAGAGCGACGGGCTCAATGCCAAACCACACGAATAGAAAGGCAGGCCGATAATGACAGCCATGCTGAAAAAAGTCCATCCGATCGCGCGTCGCGCATTCATTTTAACCGCGTGGCCACTTGTCGTGGCTAATGCCGTCGCGATCATTCTCCCGGCTTTAACGAGGTGACGACATGCCCGCCGCTCGTAAGTTCACGCTCGAAGAACTCCACGATCCGTGGATTATGTACTATGAATTGGGGGTGCCGCCGTCTGGCGGCCCCCTCCCTTTTCCGTCTGCTCGCAATCATCGCGAAGTTGATCGTGCTGCCCGTGCAATCATTGCCGGTCGCTCGCCCGGTGTTCAAGGATGGCTCAACAAACGTGTGACGCAGCTCGCCGCATGGCGTGTTGACAGGGAAGAAGCCCGTCGTGACGTGGACGATCTGAAAGCCGCCATCGAAGCCCGCATCATCCGCATTAAACTGATGGAGGGCCGCGATGAGAGCTGAGGCCATCAAGAAGGCTAAGGCCCGTATCAAAAAAGCGCTCGCGGATCGTGACGAGGCAGAAGTCAGGATTGATGACGCGAAGACAGCATATCGGGCGAAGCAGCAAGCACGCCTTCGCGTGAATGATGTTATGACGGTTGTCAATGTTCATTTTGCGGAAGCACCGGCGGCGGCAGAGGACGCGGCAGAGCCTTACGTTCGCTGCCTCCTGTCTGGCCTTTTGTGGGAGCAAAATGGTGATAGGCAATTTGCTTGCCAGTTCGTGTCCAACGTGTTTCCGGGCTTCCCTCATGCCAGATTGGCAGAGCTTGCGAGCAAGTCGCACGCTATGACAAGCCAAGACGTTGCCCGCACTCTCGGCGTCACACTTGAATTTCGTCAGCAATACGGTCTGGCTATGGTCGGGGCCTGCGATTTGACCGATGACGCGTATGACGCCTTTAAGAAAGCTGAAAGAAAACGCAGGCATGCGGAGCGCGCGCGCCAGAAGTGCGCCAACAATATCGACCAGAGGCGCGCAGCAGAGAAGGCAAAAAGGGACGCCATTGCGGCTTTTGCCGAAGCGAATGACAAGGCTGAAAAGACCATCCGCAATTGGCTAACGGCAGGGAAAATTAGCCTCGTTATCGATCGGGAAACTGGCATGAGCACTATAGTATATACTCCTGATCACGCGACTTTCCCGAAATCGGCTGTGGTCGGCGGCGGCCACATGGCCAGCCGCCAGACATCAACTGCTTTGATTATCGACTTCGATCCGGCTGGGCTCGACCGTGCTCTTGTCTTTACAGAGACAGAAAGACGGCGCGCTGCCATTGCGGCGCGCGCCTCCATTCTGCGTAGGGTGGCGGTAATGATAAGGGGAGCGGCATGATGCTCGAACCGTCTCTCGCAATGAAGATATCGAAAGCCATCCCGCGCCTCGCATCCGATATCGACGGGGAAGTTGTCGCGACGGCGAATGCAATTGTTCGCGTCCTCGGCTCTGCCGGTTTGAGTATCCACGATCTCGCGGCTGCTGTTTATAGCGATGAGGAAAGTCAGAAGCCGTCCGGTTCATTTGGCTTGACGGAACCCGCACCATATTTCGGGGAGCCAGTCTATGTGCCATCGCTCGGAATGTTCTGGATCGATAAGAATGGACGCCTTGGGGAGCGCGATGTCGTCAGGATGCACGACCTCGGCGGCGAATTGTATCTCGCTGTGCTTGATGGCGCCATGACGGTTATTCCGAAGACGGTCAAGCCGGAACGGATCGTCGATCGGTCGAAGATCGAGCAGATTATTTGGGGGAAGGCATGACAGGCAACCTGACCAGCCTTCCAACCGAAAAAGTGGCAGAGATTGCAAATGCCGCGCTTTCCGAGCTCGCTCGGCGGGCGGGCGTCACGACGCCGCCCCGCCAGCTCGACCTTATCCCACCACCCGCTCCGATCGATCCCGCTATGGTTGATCTTGAAGAAATCATGCCAAACGGAAAGCCTCGCTTCATGTTTGTGAAGGAAGCATCTAGCTATCTTCGGATATCTGAGGACGCGCTAATTGCCTGTGCGAAGAAAGATCACAGCGGCTTCCAGATCGGCGGCCGTGGCGGAAAGTGGGTGATCGACATGACCAAGAAAGCGGGACGGGGTTAACCCCCGACCCGCTGCTATCTAAAAGCGGAATTCAAGGTATTCGCGGCGCGATTTTACAGGGTCTTTCGCGGTATTGTTGCTCAACACTCGATGTTTCGAAGGAGCAACAAATGTCCGTATTTCATGATGACCACTTGACTTTTCTACCGAAAAAAGCACGCGCTAAGGCCGTAGCGCTTGACGAGCAGCGCAGTGCCGCAGCCGCAGCGATGAAGGCCGCAAACGCTGATTTAGAAGACGCCTACATGCGCCGCGACCGCGTCGAAGCCGCTGACCGCACTGCCGGTCAGACCGTTCGGCCCGGCGTTGAAAAGATGCCGCTCGATGACTTGAAAAGGCGCTTGGCGGAAAACGATGATGCGGTCACTCCGGCTGTTGCGAAGATCACAGTCGAGATCGAAGAGCGTATCAAGCCGCGCCTCGATCGGGCGTCCGAAGCATTTCAAGCAATTGCCGCCGTAGTCGATAACGCCGCCAGCTGGATCGGCGAAGCGAAGCGTGCCGGTGTCAAGCTTACTGATGCGCCGACGCCAGCAAAGCCGAAATCGGGGGAATTCCTCAAGGAAATCGACCGCGTTCGCAATGAAATCGACGAGATCGAGGATGCGCTCGACCGCGTTGAAGCCGCGCCGTGCACACTTGCAGAGGTTCGCTCGGCGATCATCGCGGAGATCGACGAAATCGCCGAGCGTGGTCGCCCGAACATCAGCTACACAAACCGAGCAGCGTCGCCGCTCAGGCTCGACACAGCCCTTGGTTTCGTCAACTCGCCACGTGGACCGCGCGTGGCCGAGACCATCGTTTGGGCAATGCAGGACATTATCAAGGAGCGGGCATTGAGCCTCGTTGGTGATATCGAGCCGGATGGAGCGCTGACCGAGGCCCAGCGCGATGCTGAAATCGACCGGCTGACCGCCGAGCTACTCGATGCAAATCGTCGTGAAGAGGCGGTCATTACCGCTGCCGCTGCGGTTGGTATGTCTGTTCCCCGTCGTCGCGATTGCGATCCGCGTGCTCTGCTGGAAATTGTCGAAACAACGCCGGGCTGGCGATCTCGTTTTGACGTCGGGCTCACCGACATTCTCGCCAATTGACCAACCGAAGCCGCGCTCTCATGCGCGGGTTATCCATTTAGGAGTTTAGAACATGAAAACACCTCCTGGGATCCAACGCTTTCAAGATGTGCTGCATTCTGGATATTTTGATTGCGACCCCGCGCTAGCGCAGCACCTGCTCAATACAACGGATCTCTCGGCCAACGCGATTATCAGTAAGCTCGCAGCTATTGCTCCAACTTTGCTAGCAGCTAAACAGCTGGCTCCTGACGAACCAGCCACGTCGGATCCGACTAATCAAGAAATGTCAGCATCTAATCGTGCCAAGGTAATTCGTGCGATGGCTCCTGATCTGCCGTTTCTTACAAGCGTCCTGATTTCTAGTAAGGCCTCACCAGCCGATGCCGCCAAGGCTATTGGCAGTTTCCGCGAAGCCGACAAGGCCGCACGCGAGAACATGGTTGCAGTGCCGGAAGGTGGTTGGGAGCCAAACGGTCAGCCAGTGGGAACCACGATCAGCGCGACCGGTGGCATGGGTTCATCAATTGGAACGGTTCACACCGGTGCAGACGGCGGCAAAGACACTGGCTGGGCGAAAGCTTTTGCCGAAGCCGAACGCAGCAAGAGCATCGTCATCCATGGGTAAGGAGCGGATTACATGGCGAAAACCTTAACTTCATCGCTCATTGTTCGCCTGATCGATCAGGTCAGCGCCCCGGCACGCAAAGTGTCGGACGCGCTCCTTGGCATCAACAAGGCGGCAACCGGCGGCGCCAGCGTCACTGCTCGTCTAGCCGCAGCTCAAGAGCGAAACAATAGTGCGATCGACGCTGCGCGCGGCCGTATGGTCGATGCAACCGCTGGATTTTTCGCATTCAAAGCTGCCGTTGGCGCCGTCCTTCGCCCGACGATCGAGCTGGAAGAAGCACTCGCCGACCTGCGCAAGGTAACCGGCGTTGATGACAGAGGCCTCAAAGGCTTCGAGCAGGCCGTCAAGCGCGTAAGCGCTGCAACCGGCCGGGCACAGTCCGAAGTGGCGGCGACTATGGCGGCGGCGGCGCAGGCAGGCGTCGGCAATGATGATCTTGAAGCCTATTCCGAAATGGTTTTGCAGACCGCTGTTGCATGGGACGTGGCGGGTGATGCCGCCGGTGAAGCACTGGCGAAGATGCAAACTGCAATGGGCTGGACGGTCGATCAGACCAAGCTTTTTGGCGATCAAATCAATACCCTTGCGGATACAACTGCATCCTCGGCGCCCGATCTTCTGGAATTTGCCCGGCGCACTCTCGCGTTCGGTAAGGCTGCCGGGCTCAGCGCGAAAGAAACACTCGCATTCGGTTCGGCCATGATCTCGGCAGGCACAACGCCTGACGTGGCCGCAACATCCTTCCTGAATTTCACTCGCGCACTGACCAAAGGGAAAAGCGCGACAAAGGCACAGCGGGCGGCGTTGGAAGAGCTAAACATCGACGCTGAGCAGCTCGCGAAGAATATGCAGAAAGATGCCTTTGGCGCCGGGCTTGACGTGCTGGAACGCATCCAGAAGGCACCCGCCCACGAGCGTGTTTCGCTGATGAACCGCATTTTTGGCGAGGAAGCACGCGGCCTCGGCCCGATCCTCAATGATCTTGAGCTTTTGCGTAAGAATTACGAGGCGATCCGCGATGATGCGCAGACCGCAGGCAGCGTGCAGCGCGAATTCGCCGTTAGATCGAAGACAACACAGAATGCCGTGAACCGCCTCTCCAATGCGATCGAGGGTATAGCTATCGCGCTCGGTCAAGCGCTTACCCCAGCACTTGCGGATGCGGCCGAAGCATTCGCCCCGATCGCTACGAAGATCGCCGATCTGGTCGGCAGATTTCCGCGCTTGACGCAGGCTGTTGTCGGCACGGTTGCCGGACTGACGGCGCTGCGCATCGGCCTGATCGGGTTGCAGTTCGTCGGGCTTAATCTACGCGGTGCGATGATCTCGGGCGCTCTTGGCGTCGCCCGGTTCGGCGGTGCTGCGGCAACAGCTGCAAGCAGCGCGGTCGGACTACAGCGAGCGCTTGGAGCAATGAGCGGGATCAAGCTCACAACCTTCCAGACAATCACGACCGGGCTGATGGGGATGGTGCGCGCTGTCCCCGGTGTCTCTCTAATAGGATCGGCGCTCTCGGCCGTAGGATCAGCGCTGGCGGCTGTCTCGGCCCCTGCATGGGGATTGATCGCTGTCGGTGTCGCTGCCGTCGCAGCGGCGGGGGCGACGCTTTACAAGTATTGGGATCGCATAACTTCCGTATTGTCGGGCGTTGCTCGCGCAATCGGAGAGGTTCTTTCCCCCGCGATTGAGGCCGCAAAGCCTCTATTTAGCTGGCTTTCCCCGATCGGCGACGCAATTGCTGCCGGTTGGGATAAGGCGACATCGGCACTCAAAGCGTTCGGCGAGTGGATCGGCAGTTTCTTCGGTCGAGAAGTTCTTTCAGAAGAGCAAAAGGCAGAATGGGAGCAGGCCGGTTACGACGCTGCGATGCGGATGATCACCGCGATCAAGGATGTGTTCGCCGGGTTGGTCGAGTGGGCGAAGGGTATCGGATCGCAGATCGGTGATGCTATCGCAGGGGCGGCTGTAGGAGCCGTGAATAAGGTAAAGGGATGGTTCGGCTATGGCGATAGTGGGGCGTCAGGTGGCGGCTCCGACATAGCAAGCCGGGCGGCAGCGAACAACGCGGGTAGTGCAGGCCTCACAATGCCGAGCGCACATCGTGCGAAAGGCGGGCCGGTCTGGCCGGGAGGTTCATTCCTTGTCGGCGAGAAAGGCCCTGAAATTTTCCAGCCAAGCACACAAGGTAGAATAGTTCCGAACGCAGGCGGGGGAAGCGGAGCATCGTTCAAGATCGGTGACATTCACGTTCATGGGATCACTGATCCGATGGCAGCTGCGAAGGCGATCAAGGCTGCCATCTTCAAAGAACTTGACCAATCCATGCGCGGCATCCATGCCGATCTGCCAGCGAGGTAATGACAATGGCGAGCGATTTACCGCAAACATTTGTCGATATAATAGCTGAGATTGGTGATCAGGGAGTGGATGCGGCCCTCGACAGTCCATGGGGTGAAAATGGACTTACCGACCTAGCGGGTATGATTGCAAGCTCACAACCCTGTGGTCTTGGCGGGGAGGCATTCATATACGGCTACGGCTATGGCAGGGGAGCGGTATCCGCCCTTCGCCTTGCGCGAGTTGTCCTGTCTGATCCCATTATCAAAGGCAGGGAAACGGAGGCAATCGGCCTGATTGAACGTGGGTTTAATCATTCCGAAATCCTCTCAGCGCTGCGGGCAGCCCAGCCCGCAAGCGATCACGCTTGTGATGCGGTGGTCGTTCCATTCCCATCAAGGCGCTGACGATGGGGTTCGTTCCCAAGGGGGCAAGCGGGGGTTGGAAATGGTTCATAGGTACCCTTATCAGCCCCATCCCCTAGGCGGGAGCGCTGCCCCCCGATATTTCGATGTTTCTCCATTTTCGGAAAACGCACTTGGGTTGTGTTTCATCGCCCCCTCCAAACCATTGAAACCACATAGGAACGGCCCCATTGATGCTCTTAATCACGATAAAATGCAGGGGATGCGGTGTCTTTTTCGAGCGGCAAGCGCTTCCCGGCCGGACGCCGCTGAAATGTCCGTCTTGTCGGGAAACGGAGGCAGCGGCAAAAGCCGACCGCCGTCCGGTCTGCCGCATCTGCGGGAAGCTGATGCCACATGAACGTAAAGCAGGAATGCCGCCCCGCTTCTGCGATAATTGCCGTCCGCTGAAAGCCCACAAGCATTTCGCATGTCAGCAATGCGGCAGCGATCTTCACCGTCGCCCCGGAGATAAAAAACGCTTCTGCACGCCATGCGCAGCGCAGCGGGAAAGGGATCGCCTTCACCGGAGGACTGTCGGCTGGCAACGCGAGAATTTAGGGTAAAACCGCTGCAAACCCGCCATTTCCTCCGTCGGCGGAGCATTGTTTTGCTGTAAACACGGGGATGAAACTGCTATTGATAAGCGATCCACACAATTCGGGAGTTGCCATGATCGCCGTCGCTGCCATTCCTGCCACGTCTGAACCTCTTTCCGCAGCCGACCCCGAAGTCCCAACGGTAGATCGCTGGCTTGACCGCCTTCGGCGCGACCCCACCATCTCAGCGACCCTGTTTCGTCTCGCCAGCGCTATCGCCGCCAAGGCGGACGGATTGACGTGCCAAGCAACTCGGGGGCAGCTTGCCGATGCCACGGCGCTCGACATAACCGCTATTCCGTATCACCTTCGCCGTCTGGCTGACCGGGGCTGTATTGCGGTGCATCACGGCGGGTCAAAGCGGGCTTCTTTAATTGCAATTTTGCCATGGCCGTGACGGTCAGCGTGACGCTTTCGCTGAAAAACCGCACATTCCGTTACATTCCGTTACATTCCGCATAACTTTTCCCTGTTACGCTTTCCCGGAGGCTGTTTTGAATCATATCGCCGCAGATTGTTAGACACCGCAGCTCGTTGCCAGATCACCACAGCACAGCTTTCGTTGATAATTCTCTAAATTCTTGCTTACAGGTCACACATCAGGCATAATGGCAATAGAAGCAGCCGTCCATGCGGGCTTCATTTCTAAAAAAGCTCGCCGAGTTGAAACGGCGGGCTTTTTCTTTTCCTCACAATGTTTTATACATATAGATACAATATTCCAAAGGTCAGTATGCTGAGAAGCAGAAAAAAGTTCTCAGCGCTGAACGCGGTATCTGGCGAGAAAGCAAAGGCGACGTGCTCGAAGCACGCGTCTACTTGCAGACTGTCACCAGCTAAAGTAGCCCGTCGATAGCTTCTTAAAATCGCCACTATCCACGCAGGACATACTCGTTTCGATATTAGCAATCAAATATTCAAGGCACTCGATTAGTCGCTCATTGATTACATTTTTCTTCACGATTTCCAATGCCACCTTCGCGTGCTTGCGGCAAAGTGCGGTGTGCAACTGGTTTTTAATTTCGTAGTGGCTAAGTGACGCCATTGCGTGAGGAGCGAATTTGTCGCCTGCCAGCTCCAGGATGCTGTCGTAATATTTCCTCCCGCCCGGCGAAACACCTTCGCAATAGCTTACGCCGCGACCTATGCGGCATATCAGAACGACTTTGAAGAGGCGCTGGGCCAGATTGTCGAAGATCGAATTCTGATCGGGCACATAGGAATAAAGTTGCGCTGCGATTGGCGGTTCATGGTGGAAGTTGTCCCATCCATTATGCTTGTCAAGAAGCTCCGTGATCAACTCATCGACAATGATGACCCGCTCACCAGGCGATCTGAATGCGTTTCCACCAACTATATCAAAAAACTGCTGACCAAGTGTATGCTTATCTTTGAATAAGTTGACGTTATAGCCTTCAAGCACGATCCCTAGCTTGTATTTGGCTTCGTCTGCACAAGCCGCCCAGAGTGCGGGTGCAATGAGCGAGATGTTTTTCCGCACAGTTGGGTCGGTTTCGACTGCGACATATATCCCGAAAACAGTCCGCATTAGGCTGCCACAAAGATGCGTCGGTAGCTCGGTTATTTTTCTTTCAATTGATTGTTTTGCAGTATTGTCGACAACGACCGTCGTTGTCTTCAGATTCTTGATAAAAGCCTGAACCTGAAGCGCGGCTTCGGTCGGATTGTCATTCAAAACGTCCTGAATGCAGTTTTGCAGATATCCAAGTAGCTCGTATGCATTGATAGTGTAGGTATTCGGATGTGAAATACCGATATCGTTGCGCATATCGAGAATATGTTTCAGCTTCTTATAGGTCGTGTCCGAAATCAGTTCGAGTTTTCGACTTGTGTCGAGCAAGACACTATCCTTGATAGAAGGAAGATCGTCTTCCGTAGAATAATGCTCGCGTGCCTTACTGCCACCCACGGCCGCATCGAAAAAGATATCAAGGCCATATACGACCGCTTTCTTCCGAAGATTGATCACCACCTCGTTCCAGACGGCATTAAGTGAGTAATCGAACAGTCCAAATCCTGCCCCCACCACAAATTTAGAAAGATAACGAGCGTCCTTCTTCACCTCAGCGGGGAGATCCCCAATCAATGTAAAGATGTTGTCGCCTATAATTTTTCTCTGACCTATATCAGCAATGATGTTTTCGAACGGTAGTCCCATTTCCTTCAGAAAATCGACAAGTATTTGAGCTTGGGGATCAATCAGTTCATTTGAACGTTTAATAACAATATCAGTCATTTTCATACCACTTACTCCTGATCGCCATATTCATCGGCCTTCAATCCTCACTACGAAAGATTGAAGAGTTGTCTATGTCTAACTTAAGAAAAGTAGACATTACATGGACACCGAATCTGTGTTGCTCTTTTTGATTGTGGGAATAACACACCACTTTCTAAAGGAAAATTCCATGCCAAAGAAACCCCATCCCGCCGATATTGCCGACCGTGCAAAGATAGCCACCGCCACGCACTTCAACGTGCACGTTCGGAATGGCTCTTTCGAAAAGATTAATCGCGAAGCCCCGACGCTTGCGAAAGCTGCCGAGATCGCGGCCCAGATCAGCGCCCAGAACGGCGGCAAGCCATGTCTCATTTACGGCATCACGCCCGCCAAGATGACCGTTCTCGTCCCGAAAGACATGATCGACGCTGCACGCAGTGGCACGACCCCTGCAAAACGCCAAGCCGAGAAGGCGAAGCGGAAGGCAAAAGCCGATGCCCCGAAGGGCGGCAAGCGCGCTGCGATCCTCGAAGCCGCGCAGAACGGCAAGATGCCCGCTGCACCTGATTTCTCGGCACCGACACATGCGCGCTTCCGTAAGAAGCTTGCCGAGATCGTCGCGATGGCGAAGGCGGGCGACATCAAGGGGCTCAAGGCGATGAAGATCAATCCAGTCAGCACCAGCCCGAAAGCAATGGCGCGATATCGTGATCTCTGCATCATCGCCCTCAATGCCCGCGCGGCCTATTAGCCGCACGTTCATGTGCCGGATGATTGTGCAAAAGCCCGGTGAGCATGCTTGCCACCGCTGCCCGAATTATCCATGCTTCCAGCATGAACGGATATAAATACGATCTTCGCGACTGCGATGTAACCGACAAGAAGTCTCTCCATTCATTCCGCCAAAAGCGGAAGCAATGGAGCAATTGGCTCGATGATGATGAAGAGCACGCGATCTGGAACGTCATCCATACGCTCGTTTGGCGAGACGTGACTTTTGCCACCATCAGCAAACTTGCCCTAGAAAACCCAGATGGGCCGCTACACACAACGATGCTTGGCGATACGCTCGTCAATGGTCATGTCACAATGCAAGCGATGGCCTTGCGGCGGCTCATAGACCGGCGAAGGGACGTGATTTCCCTACCTCGATTGATCACCGACATCAAGGCAAATTGGCACCTTCTAACCCGAGAGAACTTCGTTTGTTTTGACGGCCTGCCTTACGATTACGAGGCTGTGGCGGCGGAATGCTGGAAGGATAGAGAACCGGGCGTCGTATATTGGGGCGATACCACTGGACCGAAGGCTTACTCAACATCGGAGCGCATGCATCGTCACTTGGACCGACTTTTGGGAATTTCCGCCTCCATTCGTTCCCGAACTGACCGACTTCCGAAATCCCTAATCACCAGAGTTGAAGGCTGGCTACTCAACAGCGGAGCGACAGAGATCGCGGAATGGAGCCATGCCTATGTGGCGCACGCTGGAAACAGCCAAAGCCGTGGGGCCATTTCCCACATTCAGGTGACGAACAACAAGATCACGAACGCGATCCGAGAGGCTGCCCGTGTGGCGGAAGCCATATCTGGCGAAATTCTCTACATAGGAGGACGGGTAGGCTCCATGATGCCCGTCGCGCAATACGATGTTTTCGAACGCCTTGAGCGCCCCATCACTTCGCAGCCGGTTGGTGATGCTGCGGATACATGGGAAACGAAGTCGAGGGAATGGGACGGCGCTTTGGACGATGTCAGCGACGCTATTCTGAAAGGGTAGTGTCTGGCGTCGGAAAATTTCCAACTGGCATCCAATCATTTCCAAATTGTGTGAGAGCAATCTGTGTATATTTTGGGCGACCGTTCGCAACATGCAACGGAGAAACCCATGCAAAAGCATCCCCTCGACCTCAACCTCAACGGCTTCGATCCGATGCCCCGCCTTACCGAGATCGCCCCGACGATCCGGGCGGCGATCCTAATCGCCTGCCAAGGCGACCACGCAATCCGCTTGACTGCACGGCGGATGGAGCTGGACGAGCAGATCGGGATTGATCTGATTGACAGCCTTGCCGATGCGGAAAGTTACCTGCGGGCGCTCGCCCTTGTCGCCGAAAATGCCGAGCTGCAATTGCTAGCGGCTTTGTCAGACTGATGCGATTGGGCGATCAGCCTTCAACGGCCGATCGTCTTTTCCCCACTTATTTCACGGTGGCGCACAGGTGGCGCACGAAACTCAAAAGATGAAAGCCCAGCAATTTCTTGCCGGGCTTTCTATTTGATTTCATTAGATAATTTGGTTGCGGGGGCAGGATTTGAACCTGCGGCCTTCAGGTTATGAGCCTGACGAGCTACCGGGCTGCTCCACCCCGCGCTAAACTTTTGAGCTTTGGGCATTCAGCCCGTTTTTTGTTTTGTTCA
>NZ_BAAADE010000004.1:0-191298 GCF_039522165.1 Paenochrobactrum glaciei | reverse complement strand
AATTCGGCAAGCCACGAACGATAGTTTCTGACAACGGGACAGAAATGACTAGTCATGCCATTCTCAAGTGGTGTCAGGAGACGGGCATTGAATGGCACTACATCGCGCCGGGCAAACCAATGCAAAATGGGTTTGTCGAAAGCTTCAACGGTAGTTTCCGTGATGAATGCCTGAACGAGACCTTGTTCTCTTCGCTCGCTCAGGCGCGCACTGAGATCAAAGCATGGAAGGATGATTACAACAAAAACAGATCGCACTCTTCACTCGGCAATGTCACACCGAATGAGTTCGCCATAAAAATGGCTCTAGAAAAACAGGCCGCTTAAGGCCAATATTAAACTCTAAGACTCTCCTGAAAAATGGAGGAGTGTTGGGGCTCAGGTCACAGGACGGTGTTCAGGCTGATGGTGTGGCTACAATAGCAGTACAGGCTAGCCTAGTGGATTCACAAGGAGTGGCTGCACAAGGAAAAAATCTTGTTTTTGCCCTTCCTTCAGGTGTTGATGCAACTTTTACTGATGCATCAAAAGCGCTCGTGCTTGGTACAGATGCGCATGGTCAAGCTGTAGCGAAAGTACGGGCTCGCTCAGCAAGCGATGTGATAGTTAATGTAACGTGTAAACTGCAAGATCAGGATGAGCCAAAAGCAAATCTTGATGTTCACTTTAAGGCTGACGTTCCAATTGAGCAGTATACTAGGCTTACACTAGAAACAACAAAGAACCATGCAACTTTTGGCACGGGTCAACAGGATGAAGTTTTAGCCACCTTAACAGATATGAAGGGCGCCCCAGGAAAGAATATATCGCTTATTTTTACGCTTCCGCAAAGTAGTCGCGCTATTTTCATAAACGGTACGAAATCAATTACTGTTACTACGGATGAAAAGGGGCAAGTTCGCGTTGCAGTCATCGCAGCCAAGGATGGGGCATTTACGACAACGGTCACTTGTATAGTGGAATTGAATGCAACTGTTAATGCTAATACAGATGTTGTTTTTGAGACAAGTATTGTAACGCCTGCTCTGACTTTGGAAGTTACAAAAAATAATGCAAAAGTGATAGATGGAGATTACATTGCTGTTCGTGCTAAAATTAAACTGCCAACAAATAGTCCGCAACAGCATTATGTGCTAGGTGTTACTTTAAAAAATACTCCAGACCATCAGGAATATTTAATTTTTGCAGCAAATAGTTCTTCTGATAATGCATCATTTGCTTTTTTAAATACTATTTCTACAACGGGTGATGAAACCAACATTGATGTATGGATTAAATATAAAAATACTAATATCACCAGTAATGTATCGGCAGTCATCGTAGCGGAGTTGTTCTATCCAAAAGGATCAGCCAGAGAAAATGATAACCCTGTTGTTTCAAATGAGGTAACTGTTACGTTTTTAGTGCAAAAAAACCTCAGCCAGTGCCAGTGAAAAATAAAAAAATTACTATTGAGTACCTTAGGCATATGTATCGTGGCTTATCGGGAATTGTAACATTTAGACTTATTGATGAAGACACAGGAAAAAGTGCTCCGCATATAAAATTTTGGGCTGGTGTGTATCCTTTTCCAGCTCGTAGTGCTCTTACTGGACCTTTCGTTGGTTGGACAGATTCTCCTTACCTGTCTCCTAATTTACCATTTCTTTACCCTAACCATATTATGTGGTATTCTGATGAAAGAGGCTTGGCTGAGTTAAGTTAGACTATGACACCGGACGTTAGGAAAGTATCTGTTGTTATGGAGCAACCGCCTAGAGGTGACCTTAATCCAGCGGTCGTCGGTGAGTTTTCATTTGATGTATTATAGATTTTTTAATTATATGTGGTGCGCATATTAATTTGCGCACCATTTATTTTTTAACTCACCCTGTTTAATTTAACAGTATATGCTTCATTTTAATTGAACTATATTTTTATAATTACTTGGTAATTTTTAATATATAGGAATTTAAAATGACTGATATAGATAATGATATTTTGCTTTCAAATGATCCTATCGTTCTGCCCGTTTTAGCATCATTGAAGCTTAATTTAGTTAAAAGTGGTGTTGCAAAAGCAAATGGTAAGGATGTTATCATTGCAAATGCTACGATTGATAATGCTGGGGACTATAATCCTGATAATCCAGCATATATCGCCTTTCAAATTATTTCTGGAAGTGCCACTTTTGAAGGCACAACAGCACAAAAATATGTCAAAAAAGCTGTCAATATGGCATGGACGGCGAGTGTTCATATCGTCGACACTATAGGTGAAACTGGAACCATTAAGGCGTTCTTGTACACGACGAATGGCGACAAATATGTCACCCAGGATTATACATTTATTAATACATTAACTGGCCTGAAGTTAGAGCGCATAACACAGGACGGTGTTCAGGCTGATGGTGTGGCTACAATAGCAGTACAGGCTACTCTGCTGGATTCACAAGGAGTGGCTGCACAAGGAAAAAATCTTGTTTTTGCCCTTCCTTCAGGTGTTGATGCAACTTTTACTGATGCATCAAAATCGCTCGTGCTTGGTACAGATGCGCATGGTCAAGCTGTAGCGAAAGTACGGGCTCGCTCAGCAAACGATGTAACGGTTAATGTAACGTGCAAACTGCAGGGGCAGGATGAGCCAAAAGCAAATCTTGATGTTCACTTTAAGGCTGACGTTCCAATTGAGCAGTTTACTAGGCTTACACTAGAAACAACAAAGAACCATGCAACTTTTGGCACGGGTCAACAGGATGAAGTTTTAGCCACCTTAACAGATATGAAGGGCGCCCCAGGAAAGAATATCTCGCTTATTTTTACGCTTCCTCAAAGTAGTCGGGCTAATTTCATAAACGGTACGAAATCAATTACTGTTACTACGGATGAAAAGGGGCAAGTTCGCGTTGCAGTCATCGCAGCTAAGGATGGGTCATTTACTACAACGGTTACTTGTATAGTGGAATTAAATGCAACTGTGAATGCTAATACAGATGTTATTTTTGAGACAAGTATTGTAACGCCTGCTCTGACTTTGGAAGTTATAAAAAATAATGCAAAAGTGATAGATGGTGATTACACTGCTGTTCGTGCTAAAATTAAACTGCCACATAATAGTCCGAAGCAGCATTATGTGCTAGGTGTTACTTTAAAAAATACTCCAGACCATCAGGAATATTTAATTTTTGAAGCAAACGCTTCTTCTGATAATGCAACATTTGGTTATTTAAAAAGTATTTCTACAACGGGTGATGAAACTGATGTTGATGTATGGATTAAATATAAAAATACTAATATCACCAGTGATGTATCGGCAGTCATCGTAGCGGAGCTGTTCTATCCAAAGGGATCTGCCAGAGAAGAGGATGATCCTGTTGTTTCAAATGAGGTAACTGTTACATTCTTAGCTGAAGTGAAACCTAAGCCAGTGCCGGTTGCCCATGACCGGTACGATATTGAAATAATTCCATTAAGGGATAATGTTACAGCGCCATATTCTGTAATGGCTCCCCCCGGGCTTGGTAATATAGCATCTGTTCGGTTGACGCGTAATGGGTATCCAGTAGCAGGGCAGATTGTTCGATGTGATTTCGCAGCAAATGCGCTTGCTGGCTGGTATAAGTTTGCGAATGATGGCTCTCAGATGTCGCAATGTGTATCTGGGAACGGTACGACGCAGGTATTTATGCGAACCGACGGCAATGCTCATTTTTCGGTCACTATGGCCGTATGGTCGAATGGATCTTCACCGCAGGCACATTCCGGTACCCTTTCTGCTTCATATCAGGATGCTCATGCCAGTCATGCTTTTCATTGGCAATAGAATAAATATTAAGTATCCGTAATTTAATAAAATAGCGCCATAATATTTGGCGCTATTTTTTTATTAAATTTATAATATTTTGCATTATATATTAATATTTATTGAATTATAGTTTAATAAAGGTAGTAAATATTTTAATATTTAATTATTGTCAAGATTTTGTAAAATAATACAGTAATATTTTTTGCTTTAATTGACTCTATTGTTCTCTTGTGTAGCTTTAAATGATTAATTTTTTTCATTTATTTTATACATTAAAGAGGTAATTTATGATAATTAATCGAAATTTATTAAATATTTCTTTGCTTGTGCTTTTGTCTTCTACTTCACTTGTTCTGGCTGCTGGTAATGGGGGCGGTTCTGGTAGCGTAGGTCCTAACGGTGAAATTGTTGGTGGTCGTGGAGGGGGGGCTGACGTATATGGTGGTAGTGGTGGGTCGACTGTAGGGCATCCGGCGCCAGCAGTACCGACAGACGGATCAGGTGGTCGGGGATCAACATCGGCGTTACCTCAGTTTCCGGCTGGTGGTGGTGGTCGCGGTGGTAAACCTACAATTATTAATAATGAGACTGATGAGTTGCCAGGGCCCCTTGACTTTTCGGCGAATGGTAATCCAGGGGCACAAGGTGAAAGTGCCGCTGGCGGGGGCGGGGCTGTTAGTGTAATCATTAATGCCAGTACTTATACCCTCACTCGACCTATCAGGGGAGGTTTAGGGGGCTACGGCGCAAAGAATGATCCTATAGAGGGTAATGCCGGCTTGGTTGGTTCGGGTGGTGGCGGAGTTGGTGTTGTTTTTAATGGGGATGTTTTAAATATACCTGAACATTCAGGTGTTGAGGGAGGCTTAGGGGGGACAACTGTAAACGGTGGCTCACTTGACCGGTCGCCACTTGTATCTGCAGGCGGTGGCGGATTGGGATTGCTGATCAATAAAGGGACTGTAAATAATGCAGGCCATATACTGGGGGGCGCAGCGGGAAGTACTTTTGATGGTAGCTTGGGCGCGCAGGCGGGTGCAGGTGTATATATGCGGTCTGGAACAGTTTTGAACAATAGTGGTAGGATATCGGTTGCGTTTAACTCGGCGAACTTCAGTACCCAGCCTGCAGTCATTATGGCAGGTGATGGGATTGTTTTTAATAATAAAGAAAACGGTAAAGTTTATACTGGTTTTAATGCAACAACAAAATACGACCCATTTATAGTGGTTGAGGGTAACTCAAATATTATTGTCCATGAAGGCATAATATCAGGAGGACCATTTCTTGAAGGATTTGGCGAACTTACAGATGAAGCAAATACACCAATGGTTTCGTTTGATGGTGACAATAATACACTTGAATTGCGTGGTGGCAATAAAATAACGGGGCTAGTTAGTGCAACAGGTGGAAAAAACCATTTGGTATTTGGGGGCGCAAAAGACGATAGCTTTGATATTTCTAAGCTTGGTATAGAGGGGGCAACTCAGCAATACACTGGTTTTTCTGATTATAAAAAGACGGGCAGTAGTCATTGGACACTGCTTGGAGCACAAGGTGATAGTGCGCCCTGGAAACTGGAAGAAGGTGTCTTGTCCGTAATGGGTAGTATTGCAGGCACTATGCATGCTGTGAACGGACGATTGGAGGGGGCCGGTTCAGTCGGAAGTCTCACACATGAAGCAGGAAGCACAGTTGCCCCGGGTCAAAAAGGTATCGGAGTACTGACAGTTAATGGCGATTATATAGGTAATGCCGGTAATGTTGAGATTTCTGCTGTGCTGGGCGGAGATGATTCACAGGCGAGCCGGCTTATAGTTAAGGGCAACTCATCGGGCTCAGCTAATGTTCATGTCATTAATCGCGATGGTTTGGGTGCTCATACTGTCGAGGGCATAAACATCATAGAAGTGGGTGGCCAGTCTGATGCGACGTTTACCTTAGAAGGTAACGCTGTAACTAAGGACGGGCAGTCATCAATTGTTGTTGGTGCTTATTCTTATACGCTTCATAAGAATGGATTAGCCGATCCTAATGATGGTAACTGGTATTTAAGGTCGTCGTTAGGGCAGCCAGATAATCCTGTTAATCCTGTTAATCCAGATAATCCTGTTAATCCAGTTAATCCTGTTAATCCGCATGTGAGCCCAAATCCACCTCGATATAACCCTGGAGCTCCGGTTTATGAGGGTTATCTGCATTCAATGCAAGCACTCAATCGGTTGCCAACGCTTCAGCAACGTGTTGGCGAGCGCTACTGGAAGGGGGCAAGTAATCCGATTATTGAACAAGGTGCAGATGCCATAGTAGGAGAGCCTTTTATACCGGAAGCCCAGAGCGGTCCATTGATCGATAATGGAGGCATTTGGGGGCGCGTTGAAGGTAGTTACGAACATTTCGAGGCTAGAGTATCAACATCCGGTATGGCGCAAAATGTAAATTCATTAATTTTACAAGCTGGGCTTGATGGACAGTTTTATGAAGGTGAAACTGGCAAGTTGATTGGTGGCTTCACGGCACAATACGGAACTGCCAGATCTAGCGTTATTTCTGATCACGGTGATGGTAAAATCGACACCCAGGGTTGGGGTCTTGGGACTACTCTGACGTGGTATGCGGATAATGGTTTTTATTTAGATGGTCAGGCACAACTCATGCGCTATGATAGCAATCTTTATTCGACCACGACAAGCAGATCACTTCTCGAAGATAGTAAAGGTTTTGGATATAGTGCAAGTTTAGAGGCTGGAAAGCGTATTTATGTTGATAGTCATTGGTCACTAACTCCGCAAATGCAATTCATATGGTCTTCAGTGGATTTTGATTCCTTTAATGATGCTTGGGGTGCTTCTGTCAGTAAAGGCAATGGAAATAGCTTGAGGGGAAGATTAGGTATATCTGCAAATTATAGTAATGGCTGGTATGCGTCTAATGGTATGGTTAGTCGTTCTGATATTTATACTATAGTTAATCTGTATCAGGAGTTCATGAAGGCTCCTAAGGTTGCAGTAGCTGGTTTGAACTTTGAACATAATAATGAAAAAACATGGGGGGGGATTGGTGCCGGAGGCACCTATATGTGGGCAGATAATAAATATGCTCTCTATGGAGAAGGTTCTGTTAATACAAGCTTAAAAAATTTCGCGAAAAGTTATAATGTTAAAGGAACATTAGGTTTCAAAATAAAGTGGTAATGATTTAACTAAAATATACAGGGCTGCTTTTTATATGAGCAGCCCTGTATTGATCAAGATAAATTAAAGAAATTTGCTTTTATATTTAAAAGTGCATCTGTTTCAAAAACAGAAGATATAAAAATATTAAACTGACCGGGATCTTGGCTAGTTACTGCAAATTCTGCAGTTTTGTTGATGACATTAATTGTTTTATTATTGCTCATTGAAAACTTAAAACCTGTTCTTAAAGTTTTTTGAAGAAATTCTAAATTTTCATCAACTGATACAAGTAATGTTTCATCTTCATTTGAGTCCTGCATAATGATACTAACAATTGACATTGTTTGCCCATCTGCAATGCATTTTGTGTTGATGCAGTATGATTTAAATTGGCTTGATGCATCACCTGTTACTTGAACGTAATTACCGAATGTAACTGGTGAGGATAGTAATGGCTTTTTGTCGTTTTCCCTTGTAATAGTTATGCCGTCTTTCACTACAGCAAGTTTCGTGTCATATCTGGGGCCAGTATTGATATTGTCAATTTTTATTAGTACGATCGGACAAACACCTTTGTCGTCTAATTGAAAAAGAACACTATCTGCGCCGCCAGCTTCTTGAAATCTCGTATTTCCATCGCCGTGTGCTTTCCAGATTGTTCCAGGCGTACCGCGTATGACAGCAATATTTGCTGGCATCAAATGCTTGTAATCATCATTATAGGCAGCGGCACCTTCGGCTATATCTATTTTAAGGTTGCCTGAATCTTCGTCATAAATAACTTTAAATTTCAACTCTTTTGAGTAACTTTTGTTCGGGTGAGGTGTGCCGTCATCTATAGTTACAGCGTATTGAATAGTATTATTTCCAATTTTATAATTTAAATCTCCATTTTTATTATATGTTGGAATATCAAAATTATCAATAAATGGAAGCTTTGTAGATGAATCAAATTTAACTGTTTGGGTTGCAATTACGGTACCATTCAATAATAAGTCGACTGTCGTTGGTATTCGCATTAAGTCCCAATTTTCGATAGAGGACTGAGCATTGCCTTGAAGCTTATCCAAAACTAAGACATTATTTGAATCTAGAGGGGTTAGACTAGGTGTAAGCTCAGGGACAGTGAGGAGTGTTTGTGTCATATCATCCTCATGCTAATGATGTGCTGATCGGGCCGATAAGTGCTTTTGAATCACCGATTACCGGAGTGAAGATGGTGCTGGATGGTAAATACTGATAGAAAATAGAGTATGTATTTCCTCCTGCCGGATTTGTGGGGCCAAAACCGATAAATTCGTCAGCAGGAATGTTGATTGTTTGTTCAGCTCCATTGCTAACATTCGTCACTTGCTGGTCAAAAAACTTAGTTAATTCACGGAATTGACCGTTTGAGTCATCGCCTCTAAGACTTACAAAGATGCGAATAATATTTGTTGTGGTGAGAGTAGTGCCACTATTTTGAAGTTTTGTTGCGTCAGCTCCAACCGGTACGATGAAATCAATTCCATTGCTACCTTCGAGACTCCTTAAATTAATCACGCCGCCATCAGGTTGAACGAACGGGCCGACATTTTCTAAGGTTGGTTTTGGTGGAGGGGTAGGACCTGTTGCTACAGTGAATTGTGTGCGTTGCGAATTAAACATGTTTCCCTGTCTGCCTATTGAATAAAACATTACATTTTGACCGTTATTGCCTACAAGATCACTAATGTTTGCGGTTGCTCTCGCGTTTCTAGGGTTCAAGTTATTGATTGGAAATGGTGTAAACTCGGAAGGAACGAGCTGGGTTTGAAATTTATCATTTAGTATTAAACCAACAAAATCAGCGTCTTGTAACGGCACATCATTTAAAGCAACAGAAAATGTTGATCCCGTGACCGATGTCGCGTCGTAATTACCTTGGGAGTTTCTAGGTAGTAGAGGTTGAGGCGCTGATTGAGGGCGAATAACACTGTTATCGTATAAATAAAGCTGCATTGTCGGAACGCCATTTGTGCCCGCGTCCACACTGATGTCCAAAAATGCTGGTGTTGTGTTGGCAACGATAATTAATGTTGCTTTTCCGTCTGCCTGAGTTTTAACTTTAAATGATCTGCTGCCTAGACCTGATGCAACACCACTGAGTGGCCTGTTGGGATCATCGGTACTGTTTGGATCAAAGATCCGTCCTCCTCGACGATTTGATACCAAATTGGAGTCTCGAATAGTGAATGTGACTTCAAGATTGCTAACAGGGGCTCCGCCTGAGGTTGCAGTAATGACGATCGTTGACTTTTGATCTGCTGTGGCGGTTGAGGGTGTGAGGTCATCTGTTGTAGCCACCTGCATGGATGACTGACTTAACCCGCTTGAAGTAATTAGAGTATCTGCTGGAAGTACAGTAATATTAGATGTAATTTGTGAGATTGTTGGTGACGATGTTGTGAAAGCTAAACTTGCTTGTCCTGCAGCAATCGCTTTTAAACGAGCACGGTTAAAAATTGCAGTGCGATTAATTTTGTCTATGCTAGCTTCAGCAACACTTAATATTAGTGGGAAAGACGACTGAAATAATGGCTGAATTGTATTTGTTTGTCCTTGACTAATAGTTATTCTCGCATTCGTTGTGATGTCTGCATCAGTACTTTCCCATGTTATAGATGGAGTTATGGTAAATTGATCATTTACATATATATTTTCGGATATTTCCGTTCCTATTAACCTATAAGCCATTTTTATATCCATTAGTTATTTAAATTAATTTTGCGGATATAGAATATGGTGAAATGATTTTTTGAAAACTGTCACTTTTAACATCATTTTAGTATTTAATAAATTAGAATTATTTTTTAAATGTATCTATCTATATTGAAATCGGCAGAGATGTCGCGTTCTCAGCCATTTCTTTAGCTAATTCATCGATATATGCATTAATTGTTTATTTTAACGTAATATCTCAAATTGATACATAGCGTATAAATCCCAAACGCAGTTACCTTGACAATTCTCTATTCTTAGCCCCTGATATCTGATGAGGGTACGTGAATATGGGGAGAGCATGTCATGAGTAATCATAAGAATTTAGATTTTCTGTGAATGGGCGTGCGCTAAATGATGCAGAAAATTTTTGATGGCCATAATGACGTTTTACTAAGGCTTTGGGAAAATTCCCGAAATGGCTCAGACCCTGTAAAAGAGTTTACAGAAGGCACTACTGAAGGACATATCGATCTGCCGCGCTCGAAAAAAGGCGGTCTGGCAGGTGGGATTTCTGCCATCTATATTCCCAATGAGCAGAGCCTTCAATTGGCACCGCCCGATTCAAACGGGCATTATTCGACACCGCTCAATAAGCCGCTTGATTATACCAAGTCTCTGGTCATCGCATTGGAAATTGCTGCCATAGCGCTCCGATTGGAGCGTGCTGGCAGCTGGCGCCTGTGTCGCACTGCGACTGATCTGGATAAAGCGATTGATGCTGGTATTTTCGCAGCTGTTTTACATCTTGAGGGTTGCGAACCCATCAGTAAAAATCTGGATGAGCTGGAAGTCTGGTACGCAGCTGGCCTGCGCTCACTGGGGCCTGTCTGGAGCCGTAATAATATATTTGGTCATGGCGTTCCGTTCGCTTATCCAGCCCATCCGGATACCGGGCCGGGTTTGACTGATGCAGGGCGGGAACTGATCAAAGCCTGCGATCATATGGGCATTATGGTTGATCTTGCGCATATCACAGAACAAGGCTTTTGGGATGTTGCCAAGCTGAGCAGTCATCCATTGGTCGTCAGTCATTCAAATGCCCATAGTCTGACACCGGTTGCGCGTAATTTAACTGACAAACAACTGGACGCAGTAAAGGAAAGTAAGGGTGTTGTCGGCTTGAATTTTGCCACTACGATGCTGCGGGCTGATGGGCAGGAAAATGCTGATACACCTTTAAGCGATATGATCCGGCACATTGACTATATGGTTGAGCGGATGGGGATCGACTGTGTCGCGCTTGGTTCTGATTATGATGGCGCACTTATTCCTAAGGCTATTGCTGATGCATCCGGCAGTCAGGCTCTTGTCGGGGCATTGCGCGATGCGGGCTACAATCAGGACGATATCAATAAAATATGCCTTACCAACTGGCAGCGCGTTTTACGCAATGTCTGGCGGAATGCTTAATAATTACATAATCGTAAAAAGATCAAACGGGAGTATATTATGAAGAATAAGGGATATCTGAAAACGCTGGCGGCAAGTGCAGCTATGGCTACTATTTTTGCAGTCGCAGGCGCTGCCAATGCAGCAACACCTGCTGACACGCTCGTAGAAGCATGGGCTATTGATGATATCATCACTCTTGATCCGGCTGAATCGTTTGAAATTAGTCCGGCTGAAGTTCTGGGTAATGCCTATGACAGCCTTGTTCGTCTGAATATTGATGATCCGGCACAGGTTGTGCCTGGGGTGGCTGAAAGCTGGACTGTTTCCGATGACGGCCTGACCTATACATTCAAAATCCGTGAAGGTTTAAAATTTGCTTCCGGAAATGCGCTGACCGCGAAAGATGTTGCCTATAGTTTTGAACGCGGCGTCCGTCTTGATAAGTCACCTGCTTTTATTCTCACCCAGTTTGGTTTGACCGGCGATAATGTCGTTGAGAATGCCAAAGCCGTTGATGACACAACTTTTGTACTGAAAATTGACAAGCCATATGCACCAAGTTTCGTGCTGAACTGTCTCACGGCCACTGTTGGCAAGATCGTTGATAAAGATCTGCTGGAGCAGAATTCTGCCAAAGTGACGCCGACAGATGATTATAAATATGACACTGACTATGGCAATGCTTGGCTTAAAACCAATTATGCAGGCTCAGGGCCTTTCAAAATCCGTGACTGGCGTGCCAATGAAATCGTCGTGCTTGAGCGCAATGAGAATTATTATGACGATCCGGCCAAGCTGGCTCGGGTGATGTATCGCCATGTGAAAGAAAGCGCTACGCAGCGCCTGATGCTTGAAACGGGCGATGTGGACGTTGCGCGTAATCTTGAGCCGGGCGATTACGAGGCTGTTCTGAGCAATAAAGACCTCCAATCAGTGAGCGCTCCTAAAGGCACCGTTTATTATATCAGCCTTAACCAGAAAAATGAAAATTTAGCTAAGCCGGAAGTGCGTGAAGCTTTTAAATATCTGGTTGATTACGATGCAATCGGCAAAACTTTGATTAAGGGCATTGGTGAAATCCGTCAGAGTTATCAGCCAAAGGGCGTTCTGGGCGCACTTGATGAGCAGCCATATAAGCTTGATCCTGCCAAAGCAAAAGAACTGCTGGAAAAAGCCGGCTTGAAAGACGGTTTGAGCGTTACTTTTGATGTGCGTAACACACAGCCAGTAACGGGCATTGCTGAATCCTTCCAGCAAACGGCGGCACAAGCCGGCATTAAAGTTGACATTATTCCGGGTGACGGCAAGCAAACACTGACCAAATATCGTGCGCGTAATCATGATCTTTATATCGGTCAGTGGGGCATGGATTATTGGGATCCGAACTCCAATGCCGAAGCCTTTACAGCCAATCCTGATAATGGCGATGATGCAGCCAATAAAACGCTTGCCTGGCGTAATGCCTGGGACATTCCTGAACTCACCGAACAGGTTCAGGCTGCATTGCTGGAACGCGACACAGACAAACGTGCAAAAATGTATGAAAAGCTTCAGCAGGAAGCACTCGATACAAGTCCGTTTGTGATGATCTTTCAGCAGGTTGAAGTGGCAGGCATTCGCGGCAATGTTAAAGGTTTCAGACTTGGGCCTACCTTTGACACCAACTTCCTGAGCACTGTTTCTAAAGATTGATCTGAAAGACAATTATTGTGACAGCAGTCGTAACCAGAACAAGGACAAGGCGCGCACCATCGCGCGCCTATGTCCTGACCGCTTCAATAGCCAGTTTTCTGATTATTGTTGTGACCACATATTTAGGGCTTCTGGCGGTAACTTTTTTTATCGGCCGTGTTGTTCCTATTGATCCCGTGCTGGCAATTGTTGGTGATCGTGCACCACAGCATGTGATTGAGCGCGTGCGCAATGAAATGGGCTTGAATTTGCCCTATTACCAGCAGTTTTTTATGTATGTTAAAGGGGTGCTGCAAGGGGATTTCGGCACGTCTGTTTTAACGACAAATCCGGTTATGACGGATATTCGGCGTGTGTTTCCCGCCACAATGGAGCTTGCTACCGTCGGCACAATTATCGGTGCTGTGTTTGGTATTCCGCTTGGTGTTTTGGCCGCGGTTAAACGCGACACGCTAACGGATCAGATCGTACGTATCATCGGGCTTTTCGGTTATTCTGTACCGATATTCTGGCTTGGTATGCTTGGCCTTCTTGTGTTTTATGCCAAGTTAGGCTGGGTCGCAGGCCCGGGGCGTCTGGATGTTGTTTTTGAATATACATTCACGTCGATTACTGGCTTCTACATCTTTGATGCGATCATACAGGGGCAATGGGACGTATTAAAAGACGTGATGCGTCATATCATATTGCCATCGGCGCTTCTTGGTTATTTTTCAATGGCTTATATTAGCCGTATGACGCGTTCATTCATGCTGAATGAGCTTGATCAGGAATATATTACCGCCGCTCGTGCCAAAGGTATCACTGAAACAAAAATCATCTGGGGACATGCTTTGCGCAATGCTGCCGTTCCACTGGTTACTGTTATTGCGCTTTCCTATGCCGGCTTGCTTGAGGGCTCGGTCTTAACAGAAACCGTTTTTGCTTGGCCAGGCTTAGGCATGTACATCACCAACTCGCTACAAAATGCGGATATGAATGCAGTTTTGGGCGGAACCATTATTATCGGCTCCGTTTTTATTGCCATCAACTTGCTTTCAGATCTGCTTTATCGGGTTCTTGATCCAAGGACACGTTCACGATGAGTCAAATAACTGAAACGCATAAACAGTCACTGCGTGAGTGGCTCTTATCCGAGCGGCCACAGTCGCGTATGCAGGCTAGACTTGGCCGCAGCTACACAATCTGGAAGCGGTTTACGTCAAACAAGCTTGCTGTCATTGGCTTGCTTATCATCATTGGCTTAATATTGGTTGCGATTTTCGCCAATATGCTTGCGCCGCATAACCCATATGTCGGTAATCTGGCGAATGCACGGCTGTTACCGCCGGGCACTGATGGCTACTGGCTTGGCACGGATGATCAAGGGCGTGATATTCTCTCCCGTCTTATTTATGGTTCCCGCATTACGCTTTATGTTATTCTGCTGGTTGCAATCATTGCAGCACCGATCGGCCTGTTGGTTGGCACAATATCGGGTTATGCTGGCGGCTGGGTCGATGCCGTTTTGATGCGCGTGACGGACATTTTCCTCGCTTTTCCGAAGCTTATTCTGGCTTTGGCATTTGTTGCCGCCTTGGGGCCCGGCATTGAAAATGCGATTATCGCTATCGCTATTACATCTTGGCCTCCTTATGCTCGTATTGCGCGCGCAGAAACCCTGACCATCCGTAACTCTGATTATATTTCGGCGGTTCGTCTGATGGGCGCATCACCAAGCCGTATTGTTATCAGACATATTATGCCTCTTTGTACCTCGTCTTTGATTGTGCGTGTGACATTGGATATGGCAGGCATTATTCTGACCGCTGCCGGTCTTGGCTTTCTTGGCCTTGGTGCACAGCCACCCTTGCCGGAATGGGGCGCGATGATTGCTTCCGGTCGCCGGTTTATTCTTGACCAATGGTGGGTTGCAGCCATGCCCGGTATTGCAATTCTTATCGTCAGCCTCGGCTTTAATCTGCTGGGCGATGGCCTGCGTGATGCGCTTGATCCGCGAGGCAATAATCAATGAAACCATTATTGTCTGTTGAAAATCTCAAAGTCACTTATCCAAGCAGGACCGGCGATATTGAAGCGGTGCGGGGTGTATCTTTCACCCTCGGGCGTGAACGCTTAGGCATTGTGGGGGAATCCGGTTCAGGTAAATCACAAACCGGACGTGCGATCATGGGGCTCACACCTCATCATGCCAAAATCACGGCCGAGAAACTGCAATTTGATGGGGTCGACTTGCTGCAAGCATCAGCTAAGCAAAGGCGTGATTTGCGCGGTGGCCGCATTGCGATGGTCTTGCAAGATCCCAAATATTCACTCAATCCGGTTATGACAATCGGGCGTCAAATAGCAGAAACCCTGAACGCGCATAAACGTTATAGTCGTGAAGAAACGCGTAAGCGTTCTTTAGATATGCTTGAAGCCGTTCAAATCCGTGATCCGGAACGAGTTTTAAAGCTTTATCCGCATGAAGTTTCAGGCGGCATGGGGCAGCGTGTTATGATCGCGATGATGCTTGTTGCTGAGCCTGAATTACTCATTGCAGATGAACCAACTTCTGCCCTTGATGTGACTGTTCAGCTGGAAGTTTTATCAATTCTCGACAAGCTGGTTTCAGAGCGTGGTATGGGGCTGATTTTTATCAGTCATGATCTGCGTCTTGTCTCTTCTTTTTGCGACCGTGTGATCGTGATGTATGCAGGGCGCATTGTTGAGGAATTAGCTGCTTCTGATCTGGCCAATGCCAAGCATCCCTATACGCAAGGATTATTAAACTGCATGCCTAAAATTGGCGCTGATCGCCATCCTCTGCCAATCCTGCAAAGACAAGAGGCATGGAAACAATGACTTTAGATATGCAACCCAATGCAATTGATGTCAAAGAAGTCGATGTTTATTTCGATCACTATCAGGCACTCAATGATGTGAGCATCAGTGTTAAAAATGGTGAATCTTATGGCTTGGTAGGGGAGTCTGGTTCGGGTAAATCCACACTCTTGCGCACAATTGCTGGTCTGGCAGTTATTGAGCATGGCGAGATCAGCATTGACGGTCAGTTGTTGCCGACACCGCGCGATAAAGATTTTTATCGTCAGGTGCAGATGGTCTTTCAAGATCCTTATGGTTCACTTCACCCGCGTCAAACGATTGACCGGCTTTTGCTTGAGCCTCTCGCCATTCATGGCATTGCAGATACTGATAAAAAAATTGTGCGGGCACTGGACGAAGTGGGGCTTGGCTCCGGTTTTCGTTTTCGCTACCCACACCAGCTTTCGGGTGGTCAGCGCCAGCGTGTTGCTATTGCGCGTGCCTTAATTGTTGAGCCGCGTATTTTGCTGCTGGATGAGCCAACCTCTGCTCTTGATGCCTCTGTTCAGGCGGAGGTTCTTAATTTGCTTGAGCAAATTCGCCGCGATTATAATCTGACCTTTATTATGGTCAGCCATGATCTGGCGGTGGTTAATCATATGTGTGACCGCCTTGCTGTCATGCGCAACGGGCAAATTGTTGAAGAGCTGAATTCAAAAGATTTGGAAACAGGCAATGTGGTTCAAGATTATACAAAAAATCTAATGGCCGCGAGTGAGGGCTTTAGACGCTAAACAAAGCCGCTGTATCAGCGGCTTTTTTTAATTTATTCAATCTTTTGCCAGTGAAAAACGCGGAATTAAGTTTCACACACTGACGCGTCATAGGCGCTGGATAGAGCAGGAAAAATCACCCGTTTATGGGTTCCTTCTGTTATCTAACAAATTTCCTTGGCTTTATTTTAATATGACTATAATAATCATCTTTGTGGTGAGGGTTAAATCATGCTCTCATCCATTGTTTAATGAGAATATCCATTAGGCATAACCTATTGTGATATTTGTACAATTGCCGCCGGGGTTCGACAAATAATGGTAGAGTCAGATGTGGCCAATTGCGTGTTTCTTGCCCATCGGTCAAAGTTGATTGACTATGCAACGCCGATACTTGGCTCGCGTGAAGCCGCAGAAGATATCGTTCAGGACGCTTTTATCCGCTACATGCCGGCGAAAACACGTATTAATTCATCTGATCAGACACTGAGCTATTTATATCGAATTGTGCGTAATCTGGCTTTTGATGTTCTCAAGCGCAAGAAAATTGAAAAACGAGAGGCCGAAGGCAGTCCGCCATTTTGGATTGTGTCGCGTGCAGAAGAAACACCGGAACAAACCGTCTTGCTATGCGACCAGATCAAAACAGTAACCCGCATTTTACAGACACTACCCGTTGAGGCGCGCATAGCCGTGGAAATGAGCCGGTTTGGCGGGTTTACCCTTGATGAAATTGCCGTCCAGCTGGATATTTCAGTCGCGACAGTGCATCGCTATATCCGATCTGCTATGGTGCTTATCGCGTCTGAGTTGGATCACTCCAAGCACTGATCATACCGATAAAATAACAGTGTCGTGTCTTTACGCGAAATACCGTGGCGGTTTATAGAGGCTGTCATATTGTTAACGATTACTCTGGCAGGAATTTTCTTTGGGACAAGGCATCAAGCCAGATATTCTATTGGATGAAGCGATAGATTGGTTACTGCGATTGCAGGATCCGCAGAGCGATCCTGCTTTGTCACAACAATTTAAAGCGTGGCTTGAGCAATCTGACGCGCACTCAGAGGCGTGGCAGAAAGCCCAACAGGTTTGGGCGCTGATGGGGCATACCGAGCCTGTCTATGAAAATCTTTGGCTTGACCAGCATGCTGTCCCGCATGACGATTTATTCAAGCCTGTGCAGACTATAAAGCCGCATAAATCTCCCAAAATGTCCGGCTGGAGGAAAGTACAATATTCTGCTTTGAGTGTTGCAGCTGCGGTTATACTGTTTTTTGCCGCACCCGTGTTGATATTGCGTTTTGAGGCGGATTACAGAACGGCCAATGCGCAGACGGAAACTATATTATTGGCAGATGGCAGCACATTAACACTGGCTGCCGACAGCGCCATTGCGGTGAATATCAGTGAAACAACAAGGCATATACGCTTGTTGCGGGGTGAGGCTTATTTTGACGTGATCAAAGACGCGTCGCGGCCTTTTCTGGTCTTTGCAGGTGAGGCAGAAGTTTCTGTTCTTGGCACCGCTTTTGATGTTAAACTTACAGAGACTGGCACTGCGGTTTCATTGGAGCGTGGTGTGGTTGAGGTTCGTGATCGCTTGCATCATGAGCAGCAGCCTGAGCGGTTATTGCCGGGGGAGAGAGTGGTGCTTGAAAACGGTTCTGATCGTTTTTCCCGTTCGACAATCAGTCTTGATGACATTGCAGGTTGGCGAAAAGGCTATTTCTTCGTTGAAGATGTAACCGTGCGCTCGGTTATTGAAGAATTGCAACGCTACCATCCGGCATGGATTGCGCTTGCAGATAAGTCGCTTGGTGAAGAGCGTGTAACCGGCCTTTATAATCTGAATGAACCGGATCGCGCATTACGCGCTTTGGTGCAGCCTTATGGTGGCACGGTCAGTTCGGTGTCGCCTTATTTGCGGGTGATCAACCGAAATAATTAATTTGCTGTTTCGTGAAAAATATTTTCGAGCAGATCGTCTTACTCTCTGAATGCATATTTTGTGCCCAAAATATTATACCGGAGATTAAAGACAAATGGTGTCGCAGGCTCATATTCGTCCGTCTGGCTTTATTAATACGAAGCGTTTGAAAAAGCTCGCAGCCAAACTGTTCATAACAACAGCTCTGGTTGGCACCAGTATGGTTGTTTTATCTCCTGTCAGTGCCTTGGCTCAGGGTGCAGCCAATCAGGTTTCGGCTGAAAAACAGTTTAATATTCAGGCGCAACCATTGGCAAATGCGCTGAATAGTTTCGGACGTCAGGCAGGGTTGCAGATTTCACTGGTATCTTCTGTCACGCAAGGGCTTTCGTCTCAAAGTGTGAATGGAAGTTTTACGCCATCGGCTGCGTTAAGTCGTTTGCTGAAAGGGACAAATCTTTCTTTTGATATCAGCCCTGAAGGCACGGTTTTTATTACCGGTGAACAGCAGAGCACTGCTGTTGGTGAGACGGTTGCCTCCGATGCTATAGTGTTGGATACGATTACCGTGACGGCCGGTGGTTTCGCGCAGTCAGTTGTTGAGGCGCCTGCCAGTGTGACCGTTATTCCGCGTGAGGAACTGGAGAAAAAGCCTTATCGTTCTCTGATTGATGCCGTACGCCACGTTGAAGGCGTAACGATGATCGGCGGTGATAATGGTGATATTTCCATTCGCGGTATGCCGGGTTCAGGCACCTTGATCTTGGTTGATGGTCGCAGACAAAACAGCACCCGTGAATTAAACCCAAAATCCGGCAATTCCGTTGAAGATAACTGGATGCCGCCTATTGGTGCGGTTGAGCGTGTTGAGGTCGTACGTGGGCCAATGTCCTCCCGCTATGGTTCTGATGCCATGGGCGGCGTTATTAATATCATTACCCGTAAAGTCGCTGATAAATGGACCGGATCGCTTGGCGCGGACATGACAGTGCAAGGTAATTCTCACTCCGGCAACTCACAGCAGGGTGATTTTTATTTAAACGGGCCACTGATCGCCGATACACTTGGATTGCAGGTCTGGGGTTATAAAAAAATTCGCGATGAAGATGAAATTATTGGCGGTTTTAACAAGGAAGATAATCTGAACGGTACTGCCAGATTGTGGTTCACGCCGACAGAAAATCACGACTTTATGCTGGAAGCGCATCGCAGCCGTCAGCGTTATTGGGCGGAGCCGGGCATGAGCATCAAGCCCGCGGATAAAGAGTTTGAGCGGGATTATAAGCGCGAAAGTTACACATTTGCGCATACCGGACGCTGGGATCTCGGAACGTCACAATTCTCTTATATTTATGATGAAGCGTCCCGTGATGCGTTCACAGCGGGTGCCCCAGATAGCTGGATGCCTTCCGTTTCTAACCACACGATTGATGGCAGCTTTGTAGCGCCTGTGGGTGAAAGCCATATGGTGAGCATCGGTGGCCAGTGGCGCAGACAAAAACTGGATATTGGCGGCATGCGCAATGGCCAACTGCCTCCATTGCCGAATGGGGCACCAGCAACCGGCCAATTGGTGGCAGAAGTTGATCAATGGGCACTGTTTGTCGAAGACGAGTGGAGAGTTTTTGACAGTTTTGCTCTGACCGGTGGTGTGCGTTACGATAATAACTCGATCTTTGGTGATCAGCTGTCGCCGCGTCTTTATGCAAACTGGCAGCCAACTGAAAACTGGGCAATCAAGGGGGGGGTAGCGACTGGTTTTGTTGCCCCGACGATGAAGGAATATGTGCCTTATATTGGCAATGGTCAGCAAGGTGGTGCGACAACATGGGGCAACCCTGACCTGAAGCCTGAAACCAGCGTGAATAAAGAAATCGGTATTTATTACGATAATCTCGATAATTTCACCGCTAATGCGACTTACTTCCACACCACTTATAAGAACAAGATTGCCAATAGCGGTTCACGCTGTCTGAATGCACCAAATGGTCAGCCGTTAACTGATAAAGGTTGCTGGGCAGGAGCGGATGGTCGCCCGATGAGTGTGTATTTCAATGTGCCTGAAGCTGTTATTCAGGGCGTTGAGCTTGCCGCCCGCTGGGGCATCACGGATGATGTGGCGCTGAGTGGTACATATACATATACCAAATCCAACATGAAGACCGCTGGTATTGATATTTATGGGTTCCCGCTCGGTCAGGCTGACGGATTGGCGCCTGTCGCCACACCGCGTCATGTGGTGTCGGCCAAGCTGGACTGGCAGGCGCATGAAGACCTTGGCACATATGTGCGTGCAAATTATCGCAGCAAAGATAATCAGGGCGTTAACTGGGGCGGTGGCAGCAATCCGATGAACGAGAGTGCTGGTGATCTGCTGACTTTTGATGCCGGATTATCATGGCAGGTTAATGAGCATTTCACTGTGAATGCGGCGGTTTATAATATTACCAATAAGACAAATTATAATCCTGATCGCACGAACAGTTATCAATATATTGAAGATGGCCGCCGGTTCTGGCTGGGCGCAAGAACATCCTTCTAATCATTCTTTACAAGCACGCTGTCAGCCGATGGCGTGCTTTTTTGCTTCAGAGGGATACCCTATGATTATATTGCGACTTGTCAGTGTTTTATGTGTTTCTGCCGCTTTGTTTTCAAATGTAGCATATTCTGCATCGCTCAATATTGCTGATGCGGTTCCATATCCGCCATTATATAAACCGGTAGAGGCGATAGAGCCTTCAGATAAGCCGGATATCGTATTGATTGGTGCCGATCTTGTTGAGGTTGCGGTGGCACTGGGTGCTGCCGACCTTATTTTGGCGCGTCCCGCCGACATTGATCTTCCCGGTATTGAGAACACCCCTCATAAAATACGTGAATGGGCAGGTGTCGAAGGTGTGCTGGCACTGCGACCGGCTTTGGTCGTTGCATCAAGTATCACCAGTCAGCGTGTGCTGGATGGTTTAAAGAGCGTTGGCGTGCAAACCGCCATGATTGACCGCACATTACCCGCAACAGAGAAGGTCTCACGTCTTGCTGCATTGTTGAAACTGGAAGAGCGCGGCGAGAAACTGAATGCTGCTATCGAAGCTGACTATGCAGCGATTGAGCCTGTTTTGCTTGATGGACGCAAATTGCGGATTGTGCACGCATCCAAAATGGGTGCAGGCACCAGCTTTACTGCTGGCGGTGCAGAAACGGCCATCCATAATCTGATTTTACGGGTCGGGGCACTGAATGCGGCGGCGGAAGTCGGGCGTGATCGCTACCGGCCGGTAACACCGGAAGGCATGATTATGATGGCACCGGATGTCATTCTGATCTCGGAAAAAGAAATTGCTTCCTTTGGCGGTATCGATGGGATTTGGGGCTCTTATCCGGGCATTGATCAAACGCCTGCGGGACGTCAGCGGAATGTGATTGTCATGCGCGAACTACATGTGCGTGCGGATGCTGCTTCAAGTGGTATTGCAACAAAAGCACTGGCTTCGGCTTTACAGGAAATGTTTGTCAAACCATGACTTCGAAATCTGTTGTAAAAAAGCCTGCCGATCATCGTGTATTATTTGCCGTACTTGTCGGGCTGTTTTTAGTGTTGGCATTTTTCAGCTCAATAGCGATTGGTGCTGTTTCTCTTTCGCTTACCGATGTTATCAATGCTCTTTATGCCCGCATAGCATCGGTACAAAGTGACGATATCGGGCGGTTGAATGAAGCTGTTGTCTGGGATTTGCGCTTGTCGCGCGTTATTACCGCCATGATTGTAGGTGCCAGTTTGGCCACTTGTGGTGCTGCCATGCAAGGCTTGTTTGGCAACCCGCTTGCTGATCCGGGTATCGTTGGGGTTTCCAGCGGCGCATCATTGGGGGCGATCATTGTCGTTGTTTTGCAAATTTCAACTTTTGGAATTTGGACATTGCCAATCGGTGCTTTTGTGGCAGGTGTCGCAACAACTTTTCTGATTTATGCTTTAGCCCGACCGGGCAAGGATGGCGGCGATAATACAAAACTCCTGCTGGTAGGTATTGCGGTCAATGCTATTGGCGGTGCTTTTGCCGGTTATCTCACTTATCTGGCCACTGCCGAACAATTGCAAAGCCTGACATTCTGGTCGATGGGGTCTTTGTCCGGTGCCAAATGGATTACGGTTGCAATTTCTTTGCCGCCTGCGGTGGTTGGTATTTGGTTGCTCTATCGTTGGTCGCGCCCGCTTGATCTGTTGGCACTTGGCGAGCGACAAGCGCGACATTTAGGTGTTGACGTTACTGTTTTGCGGCGCAAACTGATTTTTGTGACAGCTTTGCTTGTAGCCGCAGCCGTTTCCTTTAGCGGTACAATCGGCTTTGTCGGGCTGGTTATTCCGCATTTATTTCGTTTGATGATCGGGCCGGCGCACCGTTTGCTCATTCCGTTTTCAGCAGCAGGGGGCGCATTGCTGGTTATGCTGGCGGATTTGGCCGCGCGTACCCTCGATCCGCCATCAGAGGTTCCGATCGGTGTGATTATGGGCTCTCTCGGCGGGCCGTTCTTCCTCTGGATGATTTATCGCAGCAGTAAAGCGCGAGGCGGACAAGAATGATCGACATTAAAAATGTAACCGTTCGCGCTGGTGAAAAAACACTGCTGGAAGATGTGAGTGCGCAATGTGGAAAAGGGACACTGACAGCGCTTGTGGGGCCGAATGGCGCAGGAAAATCCACATTGCTATCGGTGATTGCGGCTGATCGTAAGGCTGATGCAGGTGACGTTATTCTCGATGGAAAACCGGTAAACAGCTATTCAGTTCATGCTCTGGCACAAATCCGTTCAGTTTTTCCGCAAGGTTCCGTGATCCGTTTTGGCTATAATGTTAGTGAAGTTGTTGCTATGGGACGGGCATTTCGTGATTTGCCGCCCGATGAAGATCAAGCCTCTATTGATGAGGCAATGCTGGCGACAGAAATTGACCATATGGCTTATCGCAATGCGCAGACATTATCCGGTGGTGAACAGGCGCGCACTACCTTTGCACGCGTAATGGTGCAGGCAACTCCGGTTGTGTTGCTGGATGAACCGACCGCAGCACTTGATTTACGCCATCAGGAGCGGGTTTTGACGATAGCGCGAGACATGGCGCAAGCGGGAGCCACAGTGGTGGCTGTTTTGCACGATCTTAATCTCGCTGCGGCTTATGCAGACAGGATCATCTTGCTTAGTCAGGGCAAGGTTGCAGCTGAAGGGACGCCGTGGGACGTGCTCCAAAAAGACATGCTTGAAAAAGTGTATCGGCAAAATGTGCATGTGCTGCCGCATCCGGTGCGTCAATGTCCTGTTGTTTTGACAATTTAGTTTAAATTTTAAAAGAGGTGTGTGCGATGGAGTGTGTATTAAAACAACCGAAAGTGGCGGCGATTATACAACGTGAACATCAGGCCGCACGGCTGGCGCGGGAAAGTTTTACCGCACAAATGAATGCTCAATCGGACGTTCCGGTTTATAATCGTGATTTCCGCACGTCGGAAGCGCATAAAACGCAATATTTATCGATCGGCCCGCGCATGGGAGCCTATCTTTATACAATTGCTCGTACTCTGAATGCCCGTAATATCGTAGAATTCGGAACATCCTTTGGTATTTCAACGCTCTATCTGGCCGCGGCGGCAGCAGAAAATGGCGGCAATGTAACGGGCTCGGAATATCATGCACACAAAGCACAAAAAGCGCGTGATAATCTGCAGGATGCAGGTCTTTCTTCTTACGCAGAGATTTTGAGCGGTGACGGACGGGAAACATTGCAATCGATCAATGCACCCATTGATCTGCTGTTTCTGGATGGTTCAAAAGATCTCTATCTGGATATTTTGATGATGCTGGAAAAGCACTTACGGCCAGGCGCAATGATTATCGCTGATAATGCCGATCATTTGCCTGAAGATGAAGGCTTTTTGCACTATGTCGGCAAGGATAGTGATCGCTATCTGACAACCCTTATCGGCTTTCATAAAGGCTTGGTCAGTCAGTCGCTTTATTTAAAAAACTAATTTTGAAATGAAGAGCTGGACGAATTTGCCAGCTTTTAAAGTGTCGGTTAAATTTAATAAGAGCGCATTTATGATCATCATAAATGCGCTCTTATTTTTGTTAATTGCCTTTAGTCATCAACATGATCATGTCCACCAACGCGACCCGGGCGCCAATAGCCCTCTGAGGCGATCTGGTTGCGGTTAAAGCCACGGTCAATCAGATGGTGACGCAGTGCGCGCACATTGCTTGTCTCGCCGATCAGATAGGCGTGACCCGTGCCTTCAGGGAATTGAAAGGCGCTGACCTGATCCAGCATGATTGAACTTGGGCCCGCATGCAGACCTTCACGATTGATCCATTCAACCTTAGCATCTGCTTGCGTTGCAAAAGGCTGCTGTTCCTCGGCATTTCCCACTTCAATAAAGGCAAAAGCGCGTGTGCCGGCAGGCATTGTTTCAATAATATGCAAAATTGCAGGAATGCAGGTTTCGTCGCCTGTCAGCAAATGCCAATCTGCCGACGGGTTGAATACGGTGCGTCCACGGGGGCCGCGGGCGGTGATGGTGTCACCGGCTTTTACATTGCCTGCCCATGTCGGGGCAGGGGTGCTGCCATGCAGCACGAAATCCAAAGCTATGTGCTTTTTCGCTTTATCAAGCGCACGGATTGTATAATCCCGTCGTCCGGTTTCACCATTGCCAAGCGGGATTTGCATGACCAGCGCTTGACCAGCTTGATAGTTAAAGTCTTCAAAATTATCGGTTGTAACGACCACACGTCGCATTTTCGGTGTCACATTGAATGCTTCGACGACAGTCAATGTCCACTCAGGCAACTTGGGACGGCTTGGTGCTGGGGTATCTGACATATTCACACAGTAACCTTTCAATCGGGACAATGAGCATCAAAGTCGTTTCTGACCTGAAATGCTAACGATGGTGCAGGAAAATCGGCACCAATTATTTGATAAGACTATTCTTTTTAGCAAGAATTTAGGCGGGAGCAACATAATATGATTAAATTTATCATATTATGTTGCAATTATGCGAAAATAAAATATTGACTATTTAAATCATGTTTATTTTGCTAAATGCAATTGAGCTATTAACAGTTGAAAGCAGAGATAATATTGCACTCTTTAATTCAATGGTCATGCAATCGTGAGTGCGATTATGTCGGCATTGCTTGATGCTCTTTTTGCGCAGCATAAACGCTCATTATTATGGGTTTTGCGGCGTATAGTGCGGGATCAGCAAGCGGCTGAAGATCTGGCACAAGAAACCTATCTAAAAACCCATCAGGCTTTGGCAAACCGTCGCATCGACCATTTAGAGCAATATATTTTTCAAACGGCTCGCAATCTGGCGCTGGATCATAATCGGCGTAACCGCTTTCGCGGGCAGTTTTACCATGCCGATGTGAGTGATGAAAAATTACAAAATATTCCTCATGATGCACCCAATGCAGAAGACAATACAATTGAATGTGAGCGGCGTAAACTGTTTGAAAAAGCACTGAGTGAATTGCCGCTTAGAGCGCGTGAAGCCTGGGCACTTTCATATGTGGAAGAACTGACTTATCAGGAAATTGCTGACCGGTTGGGCGTTTCCCGCAACACGGTTTATAATGATATTAAATTAGTAATCGGCTATTGCCGTGATTACTTAGAGCGCTTTGAGAACAATTGAGATGATATTCCATTTGAACAACATATCAGGGCTTAAGCAGCCGTTGAAAAACGGATTATCAATTTGACAATCTCTGGCCAAAATAATGCGTCTGATATGCGCAATATTCCCGTTTCATCAGCCGTTAAAGATGAAGCGCTGGATTGGTTTATGCGTTTGAAAGAAGAAGACGATGCGGATTTAAGACATGCGTTTCAACTTTGGCTCAAGGCTGATAACATGCATGAAAAAGCCTATCTGCAACTCACTAAACTATATGGCTTTGATGCTCTAAAACAAGCAACGCTTGAAGATATGCGGTTGCGGGAAGAAACCCGTCAGCCAGTTCTTCAAAAAGGATCATTTTTCCCTGCACGATTGATGGCTGGCATGATGCTTGCAAGCCTTTCGTTGATTTTACTGGCTGGCTGGCAGTTCAATAATCTCACAATCTGGTGGCGGGCTGATTATCGAACCTCTTATGGTGAGCAGCAGGTTGTTAACCTGTCTGACGGCTCCACCATGTTATTAAATACCGGATCCGCTGTTGCAGTTGATTTTGAGCATGAAACACGCCGTATCAACTTGCTGCGAGGCGAAGCTTATTTCGATGTAGCTCATGATGAAAATCGCCCGTTTATTGTCCGTGGTCAGCATACAGATGTGAAAGTCACCGGCACTGCTTTTTCTGTACGTACGAATAGCGAAAAAGATGCCATTGTGCTGGAACGCGGTCGTGTCGAAGTGCAGTCTTTAAATAAGCCCGAAAAGCTTGAGACATTAAATGCCGGTGAAGCCATTGAAGCTTCAAACACTGATTTATTGGCGAAAGAGACGGTCAATCTTTCTTCTATGCTGGCATGGAAAGATGGCCGGATTATTTTTCACGACAGGCCATTTGCTGATGCGCTGGCTAATTTGCAGCGCTATTATGCCGGTACTGTTATTCTTTGGGCTGATGTGTCGGCTTTGCCGTTGGTTTCCGGCAATTATCGCATTGATGCGCCGGAGGCTGCTATTACGACATTAGCAGCCGTTTCGGGGCTGAAAATAACGCATTTACCAGCCAATATTATTATCTTGCGATAAAAGCTCAACTTTATTTGTGACGGCAGCCAAACCGAACGTCTTTATCATTAGGGGGTGCGGTTACATGTGTATGTTCAACAGCGCCTGTATGAGCGTTAAAGGTTGCTGAAATGAAATCTCATATGACTAAGCCGCGACACGGTAGGGCCAAAAAAACAACAAGTGACAAACACTGTTTATATGTGCCGTTTATATTATTAGCTTCGACAATTTTGACGGGTAGTATGGGTGCTTTTGTGGCGCCAGCCTATGCGCAATCAACCAGCCAATCAGTGCATTTTGCCATCGCTGCACAGCCTTTGACATCGGCCATCGATGCTTTCAGCCTTAAAACAGGCTGGCAGGTTGGTTATCCGCCTGCTATCGGGCGCACATTGAAGGTCAATGCCGTATCAGGTGAAATGGCGCCAGCTGTTGCCTTGCAAAAAATGATTGCCGGCACTGGCTTGACAGTCCGCATGACGGGGGCAGCAAGTGCGGCATTAATACAGGCAGATCAGCAAGCGGCAGGCGTGGCTGATGACGGTTCTGTCTTGCTGGATGTGATTACCGTGACCGGCACATCACCGCGTTTGAATATTGATTTACCTTATAAATCATCGGATTCCAGCGCCTATATCAATGCGGAGCAGATTGAACGCTATAAAGGAACCAGCCCTGCTGACCTATTGAAAAACGCCCCCGGTGTTTATTCCGGGCAAGCCCGAGCCAGTGGCGGTATTGATGCTAATATTCGCGGGCTGCAGGGGCAGGGTCGTGTGCCGGTCACTGTTGATGGCGCACAAAATTCGACCTCTATGTATCGCGGCTATCAGGGTATTGCGAATTCTACATTCATCGATCCTGATTTTATCGGCGGTATTTCCGTTGAGAAAGGCCCGAGCACCAATGCTGCCGGTGCCGGTGCCATTGGCGGCATGGTCAATATGCGCACGCTGAATGCTGACGATATAGTGCCAGAAGGCGAGGCTTTCGGCGCGCGTATGAAAATCGAAGGCAGCAGCAATACAAGCTCTCCTTGGTCGGAACTTTCAAAACGACACCATGCGATGTCGGGCGAACGAGAAACCAAAGATTATTTATGGGCTTTGCCGGAAAATAAGGTAGGGTGGCCGGGTCTGTTTAATCTTAATTCCGGCTCAGCCAGTATTGTGCTGGCCGGAAAGAGTGAAAATTTTGATATTGTGGGTGGTTTTTCGCGCCGTGTTTCCGGAAATTATCATGCAGGTAAAAAAGGTGGCAATGCGCCTTCTTTGGCAGATTGCGATCCGGATGCAGGCCGTTATTGCGAATTGGACTGGTATAAAAAGGGCTTGTCCATCTATCTGCCCGGTGAAGAGGTTTTAAACACTTCGCAGGATATTTATTCCGGTCTTTTGAAAACCACTTTCCGTTTTGGCGATGATCATACGCTTGATCTGGGTTATTCACGTTATGACAGCAAGTTTGGTGAGCAATATGCGATTGAGCTGGCCACTGACCGCGACAATACCTATCAGCGCAATCCCTCACATATTCTGGTGAATACCTATACCAGCCGTTATCGCTGGAATCCGGACAATGATCTGATTGATCTTCGCTGGAATGCATGGGGAAGCTGGCTTGATGAAGAAACCCATGCCGTTGATGGGTCGATCACCAAAAAATCGCAGATGCGCGGCACGGATATTTCCAATACGTCACGCTTTGCCACATCCGTTGGCGATGTAAGTCTGCAATATGGTTTGTCTTATCTTTATGAGGAAACAAAACCGGTCGAGTTTGGCACCAATGTAGCACCACGCAATGGCGAGCGCTGGGAAGCATCGGCTTTTACCAATGCGGGCTGGCAAGCACTTGATTGGCTGAAACTGGATGGCGGAATGCGCTATCATCGTTTTAGTGCGCAAAATAATGCAGAAGGCAACACAGACCCGAAACAAAAAGACGGCGCTTTCGATTATTCCACGACCATGACAGTCACCCCTTATGAAGGCTGGAATGTTTACGGAAGTTATAAAAATGCCTCGCGCTTGCCTTCTCTGTTTGAAGCCAGCGGTGGGTTTGCGACAATTGTTGATCCGGATTTGAAGCCTGAAACTTCAAAAACATGGGAAATCGGAACCAACTTTACCCGTGATGCTGTTTTCAACAATGATGATAGTGTGCGTTTCAAAGTAAGCTATTTCGACAGCACGATTGATAATTATATCAACCGTACGCTGAAGGGTGGCCGTAATATGCTCATCCGCAATATTGATCAGGCCAAAATGGCAGGTATTGATCTTTCAGCGCGTTATGAACAGGGTGGTTTTTCAGCCGAGCTGGCAGGTTCTTATTACACCAATATTGAATATTGTATCACGCGTGACACGTGTGCGCATTCTTCGCTCGCCAGTGACTATGCAACCAACTATGTTCCGCCTGAATATCAGGTAAGCCTGACTTTAAGCCAGACATTGCTGGATGAACGCCTTTCTCTTAGCGGTCGTGTTTCACATATCGGGCCACGCGCAGCCGATGCGCAGACACCAGATGCAGGTGGTGCCAGTATGATCGCACAAATTCCGTGGAAGCCGTACACGCTCGTGGATTTATGGGCGACTTATAAATTATCGGAAGCCGCTAAATTAAGCTTTGCTGTCGAAAATCTGACAGATGTTTATTATGTCGAACCATTAAGCCTCACCCGTATTCCGTCACCGGGACGTACGCTGCGTATTGGTTTTACGACTGATTTCTCGCCATCATCGCTTAAAGGCTGGGCCGATCTCGACAATGCAAATGCACATGACTGGAGCGGGCTCTATGCTGGTTTGCATCTGGGCGGTGGTACAAGCAGCTATCAGATGGCTGATTTTACAACGAATGGGGAAAACGCACAGGATTATAATTTTGGCAATGCGGACACAACAATTGCGGGTTTGCATTTAGGTTATGATTATCAGTTTGCCAATAATTTAGTGGTAGGTATTGGGGGCGAATATTCGAAGCTGAAAAGTGATATGGATATGGCAATTACCGGTATTCAAGGCGCCAAAGTTGAAGGAAACTGGATCGCTGGCGTGAATGCCCGTGTTGGCTATGCCATAAGCGATGTGCTCATTTTTGCTAAAGCTGGTTATGCAGTCGCAGATATGGAGGGCACTTACCGACGCGCACGCCGTATCGATGGCGAGCTTGTGTGGGCAGGTGTTTCGGACAAAAGCCGGTTAAGTGGCTGGAGTATTGGGGGCGGTGTTGAATATGCAATGACAAAGCATATCAGTATCAGTGGCGAATATAGTTTCACCAACTTGCGAAAGGGTAGCTTTGAAACGCCGGAGCTGAATGGTGGGATCTATAAATGGGACAGCAAGCCAAGAATTGATCAGATCAAACTCGGTATTAATTATCGGTTCTGATTGTTTGCTGCGCGTTTAAATAAAAACGGCTTCAGTTTTATGACTGGAGCCGTTTCATATTGGAGCCTGCAAAAACCGGAAGAACTAAACTGCCGCGTTAGCAACCGGTGAAGCACTGGCTACATATGTGAATGATTAAAGAGTAGCCTCATAGGCCATTCAGACGTGTTGTTGTTAAATTAAACGGTGAATAAAAAATGCTCTACTGGAAATAAATTCTAATGCCGGATATACAAGGTCGTTTACACGACAATTCGTTGCGTTTAGCAATGTTCAGTTAAAGTATTCTGTTTATTTTTATACCTATCGTCCTGGAAAGCTATTCGGCTCGTTCCACGACATGCCTTAACTTGGGGGACAAGATGGCCTATTTTCCCACCTGGCGCCTGACAAATAACGCCACGGTCTTACCAGATGAACGATTGCCGACGTCCGCTGCGGTTCCTATGGGAATTCAGCATTTGTTGGCAATGTCGGGTTCTACAATTGTTGCACCGCTCATTATGGGATTTGATCCCAATGTAGCGGTGTTTTTTTCGGGCATTGGTACGCTGCTGTTTTTCTTTATAACCGGCGGTCGCGTTCCAAGCTATCTCGGCTCTTCTTTTGCATTTATCGCTGTGGTGATAGCTGCAACTGGTTATGCTGGTACTGGTCCGAATGCTAATATAGCGCTTGCACTTGGCGGTATTATCGCTTGCGGTGCGATTTATGCACTGATCGGTCTCATCGTCATGGGGGTTGGCACCGGTTGGGTTGAAAAGCTGATGCCACCAGCGGTGACCGGTGCGATTGGTGTTGCGATTGGTCTTAATCTGGCACCTGTTGCAGTTAATCAGCTCAAAGGTACTGGCGCGCATATCACGATCGCGCTTTTAACAGTGTTGTGTATGGCAATGATCTCGGCCTATGGCCCGCGTTCAACTCGCCGTATTGCTGTTTTGCTTGCTCTGGTTTTTGGCTATTTGCTGGTTTTGATACTCGGTAATGGCTTTGGTCTGATTAACGGTATTGATTTTGCTTCTGTGCAAAATGCAGCATGGTTTGGTCTGCCGCATTTTACCAAGCCTGAATTCAGCTGGCCTGCAATTGCGTTGATCGCACCGGTTGCCATCGTATTGGTTGCAGAAAATCTTGGCCATATCAAAGCATTGGGTTCAATCACTGGTCAAAACATGGATCGTTATATCGGTCGCGGTTTCCTTGGTGATGGTCTTGCGACCATGATTTCTGGTTCCGGCGGTGGTACTGGTGTGACGACTTATGCGGAAAATATCGGTGTGATGGCAATGACTAAAGTCTACTCGACATTGGTTTTTGTGATTGCAGCGGTTGTAGCATTGGCGTTGAGTATGTCGCCGAAATTTGGTGCGGTTCTGCAAACCATTCCGGCACCGGTGTTGGCTGGTCTTGCTGTTTCTGTATTTGGTTTGATTGCCTCGGCAATGGCACGTATCTGGGTTGTCAATAAGGTTGATTTCTCTGATCCGCGTAACCTCTTTACCGTCGCTGTCGCACTGATCTTTGGTGCAGGTGATTTCACGATTACCATTGGTAGCTTCTCGCTCGGTGGTATCGGTACATCTACATTCGCAGCTCTGATCATGTATCAGCTGCTGGGTATCGGGCGTCGTTCTAAGGCCTGATTAATCTGTATAGAATGACAAAAAACCGGCGGTGCTATCACCGCCGGTTTTTTTATTATCTATTGGTGGCTATGTTTATTTATGCCGTTAAATTTTGCAACGCGTCATAGGCTGATAGCACAGTTTCCATCTGTGCTGTATGACCGCGGATGAAATCATCACCATAAATGGTTTCATCCGGATATTCGGTAATCAATGTCATTGGCACCATATGACGGTCATCGACGCCAATCAGGCATGGAAAACCGTTAATAATACGGAATCCTGTTTCGCCCGCATGTTTTTCAAACAATGCAATTTGCGCATTATTATAATCAACAAGCCCTGGAATAGACGCTAAATGGCGGGTGACATGATCAACCAGTTCTTCTGATTGCTGCGCCCATTCACTATGATGGCGGACAATCAGAAAAAAGCCTTTTGGCAATGTCCACATGCCAAAACCGCGCGGCACATAGCCCGAAAGCGGGCGCGTCCATTCATGTGATGGATAGCCATGCAAATTCACATGCAGCTTTGCGCCTGTGAGCTTTTCGGCTTGCAGGCGAATGGCTTTTTCCCAGAGCTTATCGCCGTTATTTTCAACGCTGCGATATTCCAGATCATCACCCATTGCAGTATAACGTGCTGCATGGTGCATATGTTTTGGATTATCTGCGCATAGACGGCGATGCAGCTCGTAGCCGTCCGGATTTTCTTGCGGCGAAATAGTAAAATGCGCTGAGCCGCGTGCTTTCAGCTGATGTGCGGCGCGCAATGCGCCCACAACACCGGTTGTTTCATTGGCGTGTTGACCCGCACTGATAATCATTGGCTGATCGCTGCCTTCGATATAGCGGCCATGGACTGTGCGGCCTGAGCGGGATTGGCTTTCAAAAACCTCGCCGCCGAGTGCTGATAATTCATCACTGATTTGCGCGGCATATAAAGGCGCTTGCGCGGTTTCGAGTTTTTGATTGTGGCCAGTCGCATTATTGGTCGAAAGCGGGCGAAGAGTAATGCAGATCGATGGGTTTTGATCTGCGTAAGTAATTTCCGGCACAATTTGTCCCGGTTGCAGCCCGCGATCACCCAGTGGACGGCCTGATTTTTTCTGAAAAACTTCCAGCAACGAGAAATAAAAATCCTCGTGCAAAGCTTCGCTCAGGCTGATCGCTTCTTCGGCGTAGTCCAGTTTTTCATCCTGAGCCGGCAGGCGTACCGAGATGTTCAGCTCGTCAAAATACGGCTCGCTATCGCCCCATGGATGGTTGATGACAGAGGCAATACCTGCGTAAAACAGTTTTTCATAATCTGTTTCAAAACGCTCTGATGTGGTGCCATCTTTGCGGGTAATTTTTAACCAGCCAGTTGGTGATAAAAGCGTTTCACCGACCGCATCCGGATGGACACGGTTTGGTGCAAAGATTTCGTGGTTCTCTGTGCGGCCATCCTGATAGGTCAACGCAACCGAATAGATAAAATCTTGCTTGCCGGATGGTGAAAAATCGACAGTGGCACTGCCTGCCAGTTTGGTGAGCGGATAGGTTTCCAGCAAAAAGCGGTTTGGCGCACAAGCGTCATGGGCAGGATAAGCGATCGACACTTTTGATAAAGTGCTACAATCGACATCCTCAACAAAGAAATGCACGAGTGGCTTATAGGCGCTGTGCAATTTGGCTTTTACGCCAAGGGCTTGCAGCTTTTTCTCGGTTGCTTCACGGCTTTGTCTATCGTCAAAAAGCCATGCTTCAAGTGTGGCACCCTGCATTGCCGGCTCTGCACACAATGCCTGCAACTGATCAATGCTGCGCTCAAAGCTTTTTTCGCAAATAGTGGTCATCGTGATGTTCTCCCTGTCGGGTCAAGGCTGTCACGCAGCCAGTCGCCCAGAAGGTTAAGACCAAGAACGGTTAGCAAAATTGCTAAGCCCGGGAATACACTCACCCACCATGCGGTTTGCAAATAGGTGCGGCCATCAGCCAGCATACCGCCCCAGCTTGGAATGGTCGGATCAACGCCGAGACCCAAGAATGTCAGGCTGGATTCCAGCAAAATATTATTGGCGACATTGAGTGTCATCAATACGATAACAGGGCCAAGCAGATTAGGCAGCAAATGCTGGAAAATAATGCGCCAGTCCTTTACACCGATTGCACGGGCGGAAAGGATAAATTCACGTTCACGCAGTGCGAGAACCGAGCCGCGCACAAGGCGGGCATATTGCACCCATTGCGAGACAATCAGCAAGATAATGGTATTGACCAGACCACCGCCGACAATGGCGATAAAGGTAATGGCCAGCAGGATGAACGGGAGCGCCAGCTGCACATCAGCAAAACGCATCACCAGCATATCCCAAAAGCCGCGGTAATAACCGGCAATCAAGCCCATCAACACGCCGAAAACAACAGCGCCAGCCACGGAAATAAAACCGACCATCAGCGAGATTTTACCGCCTGTGACCACGCGCGCCAGCACGTCACGGCCAAGCGGATCGGTGCCGAAAATATGTGCCATATTGGTGAATGGCGGGGTTAGACGCGCCATCAGATCAATTTTATCGGCACCGTTTGGAAACAGCAGGCCTGAAAAAAGTACAGCCAGACAAATGATCGCTGTAAGACCAACACCTAAAATAAACTCAAGGCTGAAAAGGCGGGAGAACAGCAGGGAAGAGGAAGTTTTCGCGGCCATTTTCTACTCCGTCCGGATGCGTGGATCGACAAGGCCATAGGCAATATCGACCAGAAGATTGACACCGATAATCAGGAGCGACAATACGGTGATGGTAGCTTGCAATACTGGGTAATCACGGCCGGAAACGGCATCAAAAGCCAGCGTTCCCATGCCCGGCCAGCTGAAGACGCGCTCAACAACCACGATGCCGCCGAGAAGGCCGCCAAATTGCAGGCCGAAATAAGTGATCAGTGGAATTGCGCAATTGCGCAAGGCATGTTTGTAGAGAACTTTGTTTTCACTCAAACCTTTGGCGCGCGCGACCATGATATATTGTGACTGCAATGTTTCGAGCATCGCAGTACGCACCAGCCGCACATTGGTGGCGGTGAGGATGATGCCCATTGTGACAGCAGGCATGATGTAGCTTTCAAAGCCGTTCATACCACTTGGCGGCAGCCATTGTACGCTGACGGCAAAAACAAGCACCAGCATGGTTGCAAGCCAGAAGTTTGGAAAGGACAAGCCGACGAGCGATAGGATACGGATCAGCTGATCTGCCCATTTGCCGCGTGATGTTGCAGCTTTAATACCAAGCGGAATGGAAATGATGATGGAGACAATCATCGAAGCAAAGGCGAGTTTCAAAGTGGCCGGTAGCGCATCTTTAATGAGCACATTGACCGGTGTTCCGCCAAGGAAACTGCGGCCAAAATCAAGCGTGAACAGGCCTTTAATAAAGTTCCAATATTGCACAATGAATGGCTGGTTGAGCCCCAAACCTTCACGGATACGTTCCAGATCGGCCTCGGTGACACTGCCTGCACCTTGGGTGAGCATCAGCGCCGGATCACCGGTCAGACGGATTGCAAAAGCGACGGTCAGTGTCACAATAATAACGACAAAGATCGCCTGTAAAATTCGTTTGATCAGAAAACCGGCCAAAGTGAATATCCTTTATAATATCAAGGAATTGCCGCGCCGATCATAACCGGCGCGGTGTATTGTTTTTAATTAGTCAACACTGACTTCGGTGAGGCGCAGACGACTGTCTGGTGCCGGTACGAAATCTTTGACACGTTTGTTGATGCCATAAATTGCTTTTTGGTTATAAAGCGGCATTTCCAACGCGCGTTCGGCTGCGTATTTCGCAATGTCCTTCAGAATAACTTCACGCTTGGCACGGTCAGTGATCGCGCGCTGCGATTCAAGCATTTCATTCATCTTCGGATCATCATCATATGGGTTCCACTTTTCACCGGTGTGATACATGGAATAAGCCGTATTATCATAATCGAATGTCCAGCCGCCCCATGACTGCTGGAACATCGCGCCGGTTTTACCCTGCGGGATGATGTCGTTCAGCAATACGTTGGTTTCATATGGCTTGATGGTCGCTGTAATGCCGATCATCTGCAAATAGCTGGAGATTGCCTGCACAACTTCGTTCAAAGTGGCGTCATTACCGCGAATGTCGATCTGAACAGTTGCGCCTGGTTTAACGCCAGCTTCAGCAAGCAGCTTTTTCGCAGCTTCCGGATCATAAGGAAGCGGCTTCAGTTCCGGATCATAACCGAAAGAGAGTGCGCCTTGCAGACTGCCGATTGCTTCTGCCTGCCCGCCCAGAATGGACTGGATGATGGTGTCGCGGTCAACGCCGAGGATCAAAGCTTTACGTACACGCGGATCAGCGGTGATGCCGTCACGGGTGTTAAAGCGCAAAGAATGAACGGTCGGGCCAGCAGTTGTTACGATTTCAAGCTTCGGGTCGCTCTGAATGGTCGGGATCATGCTGATTGGAATAGTCGGCGGGATCACGAGATCAACGCGACCGGCCTGCAATTCAGCAACAGCCGTTGCCGGCTCGCTGATGAAGCGATATTCGAGCTCTGAAAGCTTTGGTGCGCCGCCCCAATGGTCAGCAAATGCTTCCATCTGGATGCCGACTTTTGGCTTGTAGCTGGTGACCTTGAACGGGCCGGTGCCAACAGGATTTGCGTTGAAAAAATCATCGCCTTTTTCCTGAATATATTTTGGCGGCACGATCATTGCACCATAACCAGCCAGCTTGATCATCAAAACCGGATCAGTATCTTTAAGGTGAAGATCAACGGTTTTGTCGTCGATGACTTCAACTTTATCAATCGCAACATAATTGGAGCGCTGCGGGCCCTTGCCGCCTTCTTCACCGAGCAGGCGTTCAAAAGTGAACTTTACGGCTTCAGCGTTGAAATCTTCGCCATTATGGAATTTTACATTCTCACGAAGATGGAAGCGGATGCGTTTGCCTTCGTCAAGCTCTTCCCAAGAGGTCGCCAGAGCCGGAACGATTTTCAGATCAGGGCCGCGATAGACCAGACCGTCATAAATATTGGTGGCAACGGATGCCCAGTTGACCAAAAATGTGTCAATCGGATCCCAGCTGCCCGGATCCTGCGGTGAGGATACCGTCATTTTTCCGGCAGCAAATGCCGGTGCGGCTGACAGCGCAACAGCAGATAATGCTGTCGCCAGTGCCAGATTGGAGAAAATGGCTTTCAGTTTCATGCGCTCAACTCCCTTTTATATAAATTATTGTCAGATTTTACGTATTACGGGCAATGAAATGGCCGTTAGCCACTTCTTCATAAGCCCAAATCTGCGGCTTATCTTCGATCCGTCTGGTGGTGCTTGGAATTTCTCCTTCCAGCATCGGACGGTTGGTGCGCGCCAGCGGATCAGCCACAGGAACGGCAGAAAGCAGGCGGCGGGTATAATTATGAGACGGGGTTTCAAACACCTGACGGCGTGAGCCCAGCTCCATGATCTGGCCGAGATAAAGGACAGCAACGCGATGGCTCATTTTTTCAACCACTGCCATATCATGGCTGATGAAAAGATAAGCGAGCCCGTGCTCTTTCTGTAAATCCATAAACAGATTGATGATCTGCGCCTGAATAGAGACATCCAGCGCGGAGAGGGCTTCATCGGCGATGATGAGTTTCGGGTTGGAGGCAAGCGCACGCGCGATACAAACACGCTGGCGCTGCCCGCCGGAAAATTCATGCGGGTAACGATTGGCGACCGCTGAACTTAAACCGACGCGTTCGAGCAATTCGTCAACGCGTTTGGTGATGGATGCTTCGTCCAGAATGAGGCCGTGGGTACGGATTGGTTCGGCAATGGAAAAGCGAATGGTTTTACGCGGATCAAGCGAAGCAAACGGGTCTTGAAAGATATATTGTACTTCCTGACGCATACGGAAGCGCTCCGCCGCGCTCATATCCGAATAGGCTTTGCCGTTAAAGCGCATATCGCCTGCAAGTGGCTGCTGCAATTGCTGAATTGTACGGCCGATAGTGGATTTACCGGAGCCGGATTCACCCACCAATGCCAGTGTTTCGCCCGGATGAATATCGAAGCTGACTTGTGACACCGCATTACAAACATGGGTCACACGCCCGAACATGTTCTTTTTGATGTTGAAGCGCACCGATAAATCACGCACCGACAAAAGCGGTGACTGGTCAAGACGGGCAGTATCCTGAATACGTGTTTCACCGACCTGAACCGGCTTGCCGTCTTCAAGCATAGTGACTGGTGTTCTGATTGGGAAATCTTCACCGGCCATGCTGCCAAGCTTTGGCACAGCAGACAGAAGAACTTTTGTATAAGGATGTTGCGGATTGGCGAAAATATCGCTGACCGCGCCTTCTTCAACCTTTTTGCCTTTCCACATGACAACTACATCATCAGCCATTTCCGCAACAACACCCATATCATGGGTGATGAAAATCACGGCCATTTCCAGTTCTTTCTGGAGGTCGCGGATGATATGCAAAATCTGCGCCTGAATGGTAACATCCAGTGCGGTGGTCGGCTCATCGGCAATCAGAAGTTTTGGACGGCAGGCAAGTGCCATCGCAATCATCACACGCTGGCGCATACCGCCGGAAAGCTGATGCGGATAACGTGACAATAAACCCGCAGCATCAGGAAGGCGCACCATTTCAAGCAGGCGCTGCGCTTCTTTCAAGGCGTCTTTCTTCGACAGTTTTTCATGCAGCATCAACACTTCGGCAATCTGGTCACCAATGGTGAAAACCGGATTGAGCGAGGTCATCGGCTCCTGAAAGATCATGGCAATTTCTTTGCCACGAATACGGCGCATGGTTTTCTGCTCGGTTTCAAGCAGGTTTAAAGTGCCATTTGTACCGGTAAATTTAATTTCGCCTTCCGGATATGACGCGCCCTGCATATCGGCCAGACGCATCACCGAAAGCGATGTAATGGACTTGCCGGAGCCGGATTCGCCGACAATGGCCAATGTTTTGCCGGGTTGGACAGAAAAGCTTAATTGGTCGACGACCCGCGCCGTGCCGAACTCGACGGAGAGATTTTTGACTTCCAGCAATGGCTGGATTTCAGCTGTTTGGCGAAGCTGTGCGTCGTTCACTCCGGACATCCTTATAGCGTAATGGCAGAACGTGCTGCCTGATTAAATGCGCCCGACATGAAGCGAAGCAGTGATGCCACTTCAGACAGGGTTTCTTCCGAAGGGCGTGCATTTGCCGTTGCTCCCACAAGCAAACGCTCGCGGATTTGCGCGTAACGCGCACAGGCATCAGCACCCTTTTCGGTTATACGAACAGTTTTTTCTTTGGCCGCTTTACCAGTGGTCAGCAGACCTGCTTTTTCCAGCTTACGTAATGCATAAGTGGCGATATGCGTATCCTCAATATCGAGGACAAGACAGATATCAGCAAGTTTTTTTTCGCGTCCGCGGTGGCGGATGGAATGCAGGATGAGAATTTCAATCGGGGAAAGCCCCGGCAAACCTGCCGCTGCCATGCAGCGCACCATCCAGCGGGAAAAAGCATGAGAGGCGAGAATTAAACCATACTCGACTTCGGATAAAGCGGTCGAACCGCCTTCAGCCAAATGAGCAGATGAAACAATCGGTGTGATGGAAGGCGCGTTACGCAAATATTCAGGTAAAAGATTTTCAGACAAATTTTTCTCGGCCAACGCCGGATTGTCATCATCCTTCACACTAGTTTTTTTATTGCTCATATTGCCACGCTCCCAATCTCATGTATTTTATGTCACCATCTTATCGACATTTTGTCAATAAAATGAAACAATGTTTTCTGGTAAACACGCTGGATAATGATTATTTTCTCACAAGGGATCCGATAAATGAGCGGAACGGCACCACAGATTTCGCAAGTCTGGGACTTCTGGATTGATCGTGGCGGTACATTTACGGATGTTATCGGTCGCGACCCTGAAGGGCAGCTTCATGCCCGTAAAGTGCTCTCGGAAAATCCGTCTGCTTATAAAGATGCTGCTGTTCAGGGGATTCGTTTGCATCTTGGTTTGCGCGATGGCGAGCCGGTGCCGACAGGTGCAATCGGTGAAGTGCGCATGGGCACAACCGTTGCAACCAACGCTTTGCTCGAGCGTAAAGGCGAAAAGCTGGCACTCGTAACCACCAAAGGTTTCCGTGATGCGCTGCGTATCGGTTATCAGGAGCGCAAGAATATTTTTGCGACCGAAATCATCAAACCGGAAGCTCTATACGATCAGGTTGTGGAAATTAATGAACGCATTTTGGCCGATGGAAGCGTTGATGAAGCGCTTGATTTAGAGCAGGCAGAAAGCGCTTTGCGAGCCCTGAAAGCTGAAGGCTATAATGCTGTCGCAATCGTCTTTATGCATGCTTACAAATACCCTCAGCATGAAGCCCAAGTGGCAAAAATTGCCCGTGATCTCGGCATTGAGCAGGTCTCTGTCAGCCATGAAGTGTCGCCACTGATTAAGCTGGTCGGGCGCGGTGATACAACCGTTGTTGATGCTTATTTGTCTCCGGTTTTGCGCCGTTATGTAGCGCAGGTTTCACGCGAGCTGGATGTGGAACGCACCGGCGCGCGCGTGATGTTCATGATGTCGTCCGGCGGGTTAACCGCCGCTGATATGTTTCAGGGCAAAGACGCGATCTTGTCGGGGCCAGCCGGTGGGGTTGTCGGCCTTGCGCGCACAGGTGAAACGGCCGGTTTCCATCAGGTTATTGGTTTTGATATGGGCGGCACATCGACAGATGTTGCCCATTTTGACGGCGAATATGAACGTGCTTTTGAAACAGAAGTTGCAGGTGTGCGTGTTCGCGCACCTATGATGCTGATCCATACTGTGGCGGCTGGTGGCGGCTCTATTCTCCATTTTGATGCTGGACGTTTCCGCGTCGGGCCTGATTCTGCCGGTGCCAATCCGGGCCCTGCCTGCTATCGCAATGGCGGGCCTTTGGCAGTAACCGATGCCAATGTGATGCTCGGCAAGCTGATGCCGGATTATTTTCCGTCGATTTTTGGTGCTAATCAGGACAAGCCGCTTGATGTGGAGCGTGTGCGTGAACTCTTCACGCAAATGGCTGATGAAATCGGCGATGGCCGTTCGCCTGAAAGCGTTGCGGATGGTTTCATTCGCATTGCTGTGGCCAATATGGTTGAAGCGATCAAGAAAATCTCCGTGCAGCGCGGTTATGACGTTACCCGTTATGCGCTCAATTGCTTTGGCGGAGCAGGCGGCCAGCATGCGTGCTTGGTTGCCGATGCACTGGGCATGAAAAACATTCTGCTTCATCCGATGTCAGGCTTGTTGTCTGCCTATGGTATGGGCTTGGCCGATATTCGTGCCACACGCCAAAAGGCGCTCGGTGTCAATCTGGATGCGGATGCGCCTGCGCAATTATTCGCACTCGGGGAAGAACTGGCGCAAGAATGTGTGGATGAACTCACTGCACAAGGCGTCAAAAAAGATGTAATCACCACGCATTTGCGTGCGCATATTCGCTATGCTGGCACGGACACAGTGCTTTCGATTGAAGCAACCTATCCGCAGCACGATCAGGCAGAGCGCTTGCGTGCTGAGTTTGAAGCCGCGCATAAACGCCGTTTTGGTTTCATTGCTGAAAATAAAGCACTGGTCATTGATGCCATCGAATTTGAAACCGTTGGCGGTGGTGCAGGTGAAGGCGAAGCGAAGGGCTCTGCCATTGACGCTGGCGAAGCAAAAGCTTCGCGCCACACCCGTTTTTATTCGCATGGCGCTTTTCATGACGCATCGGTTGTCGTGCGTGAAACCATGCAGCGCGGACAAACCGTAACCGGCCCTGCAATCATTATTGAAAAAAACCAGACCATTGTGATTGAAGATGGCTGGCAGGCACGCTTGACCGGTCATGATCATGTGGTGCTGACCCGCATCAAGGCATTGCCGCAGCGCGTGGCGATCGGCACCGATGCCGATCCGGTAATGCTGGAAATTTTCAACAATCTGTTTATGTCCATTGCTGAGCAGATGGGTGTCACTTTGCAAAACACCGCTTATTCGGTGAATATCAAAGAACGCCTCGATTTCTCATGTGCCGTGTTTGATGCAACAGGCAATTTGGTGGCTAATGCGCCGCATATGCCTGTGCATTTGGGCTCGATGGATGCATCGGTTGCAACGGCTATTCGCGAAAATCCGGTGATCAAACCGGGTGATGTTTTCCTCATTAACGCGCCTTATAATGGCGGCACGCATTTGCCGGATCTGACTGTTTGCACACCTGTATTTGATGATGCACAAACAGAAATCCGTTTCTGGGTCGCAAGCCGTGGCCACCATGCGGATATTGGTGGTATTGCACCGGGTTCAATGTCGCCGCTGGCGGTTAATATTGAGCAGGAAGGTGTTTATATCGACAATTTTAAACTGGTTGATCAAGGGCATTTCCGTGAAGATGCGCTGGCTGACTTATTGAATGGCGCGACATATCCGGTTCGCAATCTGACACAAAACGTCAATGATCTGAAAGCGCAGATCGCCGCTAACGAAAAAGGCGTCACTGAACTGCGCAAAATGATTGCTTATTTCGGTGAAGATGTCGTGAAAGCCTATATGGGGCATGTGCAGGATAATGCTGCTGAAAGCGTGCGCCGTGTGCTGGATCAGTTGCCGGATGGCGGCTTCACCTATGAAATGGATCAGGGCTGCAAGATTGTAGTCAACATCACCGTTGATCGGGTTAACCGCGAAGCTGTGGTTGATTTTACCGGCACATCACAACAGCAGCCGAATAATTTCAACGCGCCGGAGCCGGTGACCCGTGCGGCTGTCCTCTATGTTTTCCGCGTCTTGGCTGAAGGCGATATTCCGATGAATGCCGGTTGCCTGCGTCCGATCAAAGTGGTTGTGCCTGAAGGTTCGATGCTGTCTCCGCATTATCCGGCTGCTGTTGTGGCGGGTAATGTGGAAGTCAGTCAGGCCGTTACCAACTGCTTGTTTGGCGCGACCAAAGCGATGGCCGCGGCACAAGGGACGATGAATAATCTGACATTCGGTAATGACGAATATCAGTATTATGAAACGATTTGTTCAGGTGCACCTGCAGGGCCGGGCTTCAATGGTGCGGATGCAGTACACACGCATATGACCAATTCGCGCCTGACTGATCCGGAAATTCTGGAATCGCGTTTCCCTGTTATGCTGGAAGACTTCCATATTCGGGAAAATTCCGGCGGACGGGGTCAATGGACAGCCGGTGACGGCACACATCGCACCATCCGTGCATTGGAAGAGCTTGAATTTGCTATTCTTTCCGGACATCGTCGCGTGCGTCCGTTTGGGCTGGAAGGTGGCGAAGAGGGCGAGCTTGGCCGTAATGAGGTTAGACGCCTTGACGGTAAACGTGAGGTTCTGCAAGGTTGCGATCAGGTCGTTTTGCAGGCTGGTGAAGCCTTTACGGTGATTACCCCAACCGGTGGCGGTTACGGTAAAAAATAATCTGCTATTATTGATGAAAAACCCGCGCCTTTATATAAAGGTGCGGGTTTTTCTTTCAGCTCGTTTTAAAATGTCCGGTATTTGTTCTGTCATTTAAATGTGCCAGTACAGTTTCACCAACCACTGCAAATTGTCCGACTGAGACATTCAGTGGTGTGCCGAGTGGTAGATAAACATCAAGGCGTGATCCGAAGCGGATAAGACCGAAGCGGTCACCAGCTTCCAAATGCTGATTTTCACTCACCCAGTGTTCAATCCGTCGGGCGATAAGTCCTGCAATCTGCACAACTGCAATTTTTCCGTAAGGTGTTTCAACAACCAGCCCGTTTCGCTCATTGTGGTCGCTGGCTTTATCCAGTTCTGCATTGAAAAACTTACCTGGTTTGTATGCGATACGGCTGATTGTTCCGCTGACGGGCATGCGGTTTATATGACAATCAAAGATGCTCATGAAAACTGAAATGCGCAGCATGGGTTCGTTCGTGAGGCCAAGTTCTGGTGGCGGTGCGATTTCAGTAATCATACTGACGCGGCCTTCGGCAGGTGCAACAACGATGCCATCCGCTATCGGAGTGGTGCGCTGTGGGTCACGAAAGAAATAACCGACCCAAATCGTGATGGTGAGCGCGACCCAAAACAAGTGGGTTGACAGAAAGGCTAAGCCGATTGTTGCAGCAATGCCGCTCAATAAAAATGGATAACCTTTTTTATGAATGGGAACGAAACAGTCTTTAACTGAAGATAATATGCTCATACCAACATCCTTCACGAGCGCCGCTTTTGATGATGAGCGTTAGTAAGTCTTGATGAGTAAGCATAGGGGCAGTTGGAATTAAGATGCTACTCCGGATATGGGGGGAGTTACAGCATATATGAAAAGCGACATTAAAAATATATCTGCTTAGCTTTTGAGTTACCTATATTATCCGTCTATAATTTTTGAGAAAAATGGAGGCCGGATCTGGAATTGAACCAGACTAAACGGATTTGCAATCCGTTGCGTAACCACTCCGCCATCCAGCCTTCTGAATATTAGGTAGTATATTCATTAACTCTTGTAATCGGCCGGATATATTATAATGATCAGGCCAGACGCTAAATAAAATGCATTTTTCAACACGCGTGTCGTCGTTACATACGGCGTTTTTTCTAGCTCTTATGGAATATGCTTTTTTATTATATGCTCATTGTTATGAGTAGAGGTCGGTTTCATATAATCCGTAGCGAAATAAGTGGTGTCGAGGCAGTTGCTGCCGATTCCGCTCATACTTTTGGCCGCCATATGCACGACCAGTTCGGCATCGGTGTCATCCTGCGCGGAGCGCAAAAATCTTTAAGTGGGCGCGGCATAGTAGAGGCTGAAGCAGGTGATGTAATTACGGTTAATCCTGGCGAAATCCATGATGGTTCACCTATCGGTGATCATGGTCGCAGTTGGCAGATGTTATATTTTGATCCAGCCGTTTTTTTAAAGCCAATTCATGCTTTGACTGACGGACATGATAATATGGCGGAACTCTCGCACCCTGCCATCAATGATCCGGTTTCTGCAAAATTATTCTTGAAACTATATCACGCGATTACTGATAAAAATGGTTGTGATAGTGAAATTCAATTTCACGAAAATTTACTTATTCTGTTAGAGCGACTAATTGAGTACGCTTCGAGTGAGCATAACAATGTCGTTCCTAAGAGTATTAGAGACGCTCAAAGCCGTATTGATGATGATCCCTCAGTTGCACTGACACTTGACGAGTTGGCAAATATTGCAGGTATCAGCCAGTTTCAGTTGATAAGGAGCTTTTCAAAATTTACAGGCCTGACACCTCATGCTTATCTTGTGCAGCGTAGACTGCAACGCGCACGGATGATGATTGCATCTGGCGAGGCGCTGGCAAATATAGCGCACGCATGTGGTTTTGCAGATCAAAGCCATATGACACGACTTTTCGTCAGTGCCTATGGCATGACACCTGGCAATTATGCTGCGGCACGATATTAATCTGCAATTTTATTCAAGACGTGATGCTTTGAAATTGATCAGTTGGCTAAAAACCAATGAGGTCAAAAATGCTTATGCAACGAGATAACCAAAACCGAATGGCTGTAACTTACCATAATTCCTTCTTTTCAGAAGGATATTTGGGATGACGCTCGAATTCTTTTTAACGTCTTTAGTCATTGTAGCGTCGCCCGGCACCGGTGCAATTTATACTGTTGCCATCGGTTTGTCTGATGGTGCGCGCATGAGCCTTTTTGCTGCATTAGGCTGCACATTTGGCATTGTCCCGCATATAATGGCAGCGATCAGCGGATTGGCAGTGCTGCTTCACACCAGTGCGCTAGCCTTTCAGTTTATCAAATATCTGGGTGTTATTTATTTGCTCTATATGGCGTGGGCGATGTTCCGTGCACGCGGAATGCTAAGCCTTAACGGCAATACAAAAACTGATAAAAATCCTCGGCAAATCATAGTTTCTGCCATTCTTATTAATTTGTTCAATCCGAAACTATCGATCTTTTTCTTTGCATTTTTGCCGCAATTTGTATCGGTGAATGACACATCGCAGTTTGGTCAAATGCTGCAATTAAGTTTAATTTTTATGCTGCTGACATTTATTGTTTTTGCGATTTACGGAGTGTTTGCTGCTTCCGTTCGCCAATATGTCATTTCCAGTAATTCAGTGCAAAACTGGATGCGACGAGGATTTTCAGCAGCCTTTGCAGGGCTTGCTGTTCAACTTGCGTTTACCCAGCGATAGAGTGGCTTTATGAATTTAGGCCAACAAAAAAGGCCGGGGCAACTCTGCACCGACCTTCGCTTTGTCATTTAAACTCAGTGCCAGTACATCCGTGGTCAAAGGTTCTAAATGACTTCAGGCAGTTGCAAGCGCTGTGAGATAAGCGCTAAGCAGTAATGCCTAGGAGCAATATATAGTCAGGCATTGTGTCTAAAATAAGGGCAGGAGGAAGTTTCTTCTGAAGTTTTTTGAAGCGGATTGCGTGGCTTGATCATGAACGAATGTTAACTTGCATTTCAAATTTTTATTGCCATGACATAATCTTGACTTTTTATGACAAGTTAGGATGTGAGCATGAACTTGAACTATCTCAATAAATATCAGCCATTTGCAATCGCAGCGCTACGTATTATGACAGGATTGCTGTATTTAGCACATGGTACGCAAAAAGCCTTTGGCTTCCCGATTGACGGCCCTGAAAGTTTGTCGGCACTGGCATTGACTTCAGCTATTCTGGAAGTCGTTGGTGGTACGCTTATCGTGTTGGGTCTCTTTACCCGTCCTACAGCTTTCATTCTTTCCGGTCATATGGCGTTTGCATATTTTATGGCACACGCGCCGCGCAGTTTTTATCCGGTTGCCAATGGCGGAGATTCAGCAATTCTGTTTTGCTTTGTCTTTTTGCTGTTGGTTACAACTGGTTCAGGTGCCCTCGCTTTAGATAAAAAATAAAGCAAAATGGAAATATTCTGGTGGCACATATTAGCAATGAATTTGATGATGTGTCACCAGAGCTTCATTGTTATTCGCCAAGCGGTTGCATTAATTCGATACGATTGCCGAACGGATCATCGACATAAGCTCGGTTATAGCCTTTTAAAAGTTCGTCTGTAACGACGCGGCAACCAGCAGTCTTTAAATGCTCAGAAAGAGCGTGTAAGTCACTGACTATAAAGGCCGGATGTGCCTTGGTGGCTGGCGTAAATGGCTTCTGCACACCAAGATGTATTTTGATATCACCGGACTGGAACCAGCAGCCGCCACGCTTCTTCAGGTTCTCCGGTTTTTCTACTTCAGAAAGCCCGAGTAGTCCTTGATAGAAAGAGTGTGCTTTATTCTCTTCACCTTCAGGCATAGCTAATTGTACGTGATCAAGGCTTAGTAATTTCATCTTATTGGCTCTCCTGTCAGGTTATCATGAAAACTATCTATCACAAGTTGTGATCAGTTCACCTTGCCTTTTTGTTTCTTCCAGCTCCCAGATGTTACATCTTCCGGTTTAAGTTATAAGGAAGGGCAGAAGTTACGGAATCGGGATATGGATCACAGAAAAGTTACATTGTTGGAAGTTGCGCGTGCTGCGGGAGTGTCACGGGCAACAGTATCGCTAGTGGTTCGAAAATCCCCTTTGGTGGCTGAGGACACGCGCAAAAAAGTTGAGCGGGTGATGGCTGAGCTCGATTATGTGCGTGATCTTGGGGCGGCAAGATTACGTAGTAATAGCAGCCATACCATTGGTGTTATCGTTCCCAATCTGGTGAATTCTTTCTTTACCGAGTTTCTCGCCGGTGTTGAACAGGTAATGGAAGAAGAAGATAGGGTTGTTCTTCTGGCAAATAGTCAGGATGATACAGCCCGCCAAAATGCCATTTTGCAACGCTTTCGTGGGCATGGTGTAGATGGTGTTATTATGTGCCCAGCCGAAGAAACCGACCCAGATTTGCCTGAGCGTTTGCAAAAATGGGGGTTGGCGGTTGTACAATCTTTGCGTGAAGTCGGTGATAGTGCAACTGATTATGCCGGTGCTGATTATGCGGGCGGTATTTTGCTGGCAATACAGCATTTGGTAAGCCAAGGGCATCAGCGCATTGCTTTTTTGTCGGTTCCCGCACGCACCTCAGCGCGCGAAGAACGCCTTGATGGTGTTGCGAGCGCCTTGGCACTTTGTGGCGCTGAAAATGCCGGTATTGTTGAGGCTGAATTATCATGGCAAGGCTCGGAGCAATCAGCTGCCGAAGTGCTAGCTTTACCCGGTAAGCCAACAGCCGTTTTATGCTTTAATGATATTCTTGCCGCAGGTTTGATGTTGGGATTGCGTCGTGCAGGTTGTGAGCCCGGTCGTGATATTGCTGTGATCGGGTTGGATGGCTTGCCATTGGCAGAGCTGACTTATCCGCCTTTGACAAGTGTTGCCGTTGACCCGGCAGGTATTGGTACTATGGCCGCAAGATTATTAGCACGTCGTCTCATCTTGCCTGATGCCGCGGTGGAAAGATCAATCGTTGCACCACGTTTGATTGTACGTGAGAGCAGTGGGTTTAACTTGGCTTGACTCTCCCATTTTTCTCATTTAGATCGTTCTAAATTGGGAAATTAGCAATATCCGCGGAGAGGGGCGATGTATCAGCTCAATTTCGAACCGGTTTTTAGCAACCTTGATCTGTTGCTATACGGTGCCTGGTTAACGGTACGCCTCTCGCTTGTGGCGATGGTATTAGGGCTTGTTGTCTCTATTTTAGGGGCGATGGCAAAGACCTCGACAATGCCGTTTTTGCGTTGGCTGGTTGGTGTTTATGTGGAGGTGATCCGCAACACGCCATTCCTCGTACAAATCTTCTTTATCTTCTTTGGTTTGCCGGCAATTGGTATCAGTATGTCACCTAATACGGCGGCACTGGTTGCGCTTGTGGTGAATGTGGGTGCCTATGGCACGGAGATCATCCGAGCTGGTATTGAATCTATTCCGCAGGGGCAGATTGAAGCCGGACGGGCGCTGAGCCTGTCGCGTATGCAGATTTTTCGCTATATTGTGATTAAACCGGCGCTGAGAAGTATTTACCCATCGCTGACCAGCCAGTTTATTTATCTGCTGCTGACCTCCAGCGTGGTGTCTGCCATTTCTGCAAATGATCTTGCATCAATGGGCGCGGATTTGAATGCTAAAACCTTTGCCAGCTTCGAGATTTATCTGCTGCTGAGCATCATGTATTTCGTGCTGTCGCTTGGCTTTACAAGTCTGTTTGCTGTAATTCGCCGCCTTTTGTTCACCTATCCATTGGGGCGCTGACATGATCCGTGAGTTTTCATCTGCAGATGTCTTGTTCATTGTTATGGCTGTGCGCTGGACATTGCTTCTGTCTGTCATTGCATTCGTAGGCGGAGCCATTGGTGGCTTGATTATCGCCTTGGCGCGAACTTCGGATAATATCTGGCTGCGTGGTATTTCCGCGAGTTTTATTCGCCTGTTTCAGGGCACACCGCTGCTGATGCAGCTGTTTTTGGTGTATTTCGGCCTTGCAGTTATGGGTTTTCCGATTAATCCGCTGATTGCCGCTGCAATCGCGCTGACTTTGCATGCGAGTGCTTATTTGGGCGAGATTTGGCGCGGTTCAATTGATGCTGTGCCTTCTGGTCAGAGTGAGGCGTCTTTTGCCTTGTCGCTCTCCTATTTTAACCGCATGCGTTATGTGGTGCTGCCGCAGGCGATGCGTCTGTCAGTGGCGCCAACGGTTGGTTTTTTGGTGCAGCTGATTAAAGGCACATCGCTGGCATCCATCATTGGTTTTGCGGAGCTGACCCGTGCCGGACAAATCGTCAATAATGCGACTTTCCAGCCATTTTTGGTGTTCGGTATTGTTGCCGCTCTTTACTTCATTTTGTGCTGGCCGCTGTCCATTCTGTCTCGCAGGCTGGAAGCGCGTATGCGTCTCGCAATTACCCGTTAATGACTTAACTAGCCATCATTTAAGGAGGAGAAGTCTATGAAATTGTCCACTCGTTTATTCTCATATGTTGCTGCCGCGACCGTTGCAGTCGGTTTGGCTCTGCCAGCAGCAGCTGCTGATCTGGCCGCAATTGAAAAAGCCGGCACCGTGAAAATCGGTATGCTGGTGGATTTCCCGCCATTTGGTATTCTTGATGCGTCGGGCACACCTGATGGTTACGATGCTGATGTTGCCAAGGCACTTGGCGATTATCTGGGCGTAAAGGCACAGATCGTACCGGTTACTGGTCCAAACCGCATTCCTTACCTTTTGTCAGGTCAGGTTGACGTGCTGGTTGCCTCTCTCGGTGTGACTGAAGAACGTGCACAGAAAGTCGATTTCTCCAAAGCCTATGCTGGTATCAGCACTGCTGTTTATGGCGATAAAACTTTGGAACTGACCAAGCCTGAAGAACTGTCGGGCAAGTCTGTTGCAGTGGCTCGTGCTTCCACACAGGATATTGGTGTGACGAAAGTTGCACCGGCTGATGCTGATATTCGTCGTTTTGACGATGATGCAACTGCCGCTCAGGCATTGCTTTCCGGTCAGGTGAAGTTGATCGGCCTTTCCAATGTTGTGATGGCTGAAATTACCAAAGCAACCGGTGATCGTTTTAACAAGAAATTTGACATGTCCAGTCAGGTGCAGGGCATTGCTGTTTCGCCGGGCTCTGATGCTCTGTTGGAAAAGATCAATGCTTTCGTAACACAGGCAACAACAGACGGCACTTTGGATAATATCCATAATAAGTGGTTATCCGAACCATTGCCGGATTTTGTTAAAGCAGCGCAATAAAAAATAATTAAGTGCCCGATCGGCAACGGTCGGGCATTTTGAGGAGAAGAGAGATCATGGCTGAACCAATCATCACAATGCGCGGCGTTAACAAATATTATCAGGCGTTTCACGCCTTGAATGATATTAATCTGACGGTTGGACGCGGTGAAAAGATTGTCATCTGCGGCCCTTCGGGTTCTGGTAAATCAACACTGATCCGTACGATCAATCAGCTTGAAGCTATTGAATCCGGTAGTATCACTGTTGACGGTGTGGAGCTGACTGCCGGTGGCAGTAATGCAGCGCTGATCCGCCGTGATATTGGTATGGTCTTTCAATCCTTTAATCTTTTTCCGCATATGACGGTGTTGGAGAATTGTATTCTCGCGCCGATGAAAACACGTAAAATTTCGCGTGCAGAGGCTGAGGCTACTGCGAAGGCCTATCTGGAGCGTGTAAAAATTCCGGAACAAGCTAATAAATATCCGGCACAGCTTTCCGGTGGCCAGCAACAGCGCGTCGCCATTGCTCGTGCGCTGTGCATGAAGCCGCGCATTATGTTGTTTGACGAGCCGACCAGTGCACTTGACCCTGAAATGGTCAAAGAAGTGCTGGACACTATGGTGGATCTTGCCCGCGACGGGATGACAATGCTGTGCGTGACCCATGAAATGGATTTTGCCCGTGCGGTGGCAGATCGCGTTATCTTCATGGATAAGGGCGTGATTGTTGAAGAAAATACGCCTGACGAATTCTTTAAAAATCCGAAAAATGAACGCTTGCGCAATTTCTTGGGGCAAATTGCATGAGTTCCCCACGCATTTTGGTTTTGGCAGAACTTAAGCCGCAAGAAATGGCTGAGCAATTGGCTAAAAACTATGATGTGCTTCGCGATATTGACGCCGCGGCCGATGTTGAAATGGTGCTGACATCAGGAAGCGTTGGTTTAACCGCAGAGCAAATGGCTAAAATGCCAAATCTGCGCCTGATTGCGGTCAATGGTGTGGGTGTTGATGCGGTTGACTTGAATGAAGCGAAGAAGCGCGACATTCAGGTGACGACAACGCCAGATGTACTTTCATCTGCTGTTGCAGAAATGGCATTGGGGCTGGCCTTTGCATCGGCGCGCCGCATTGCTGAAGGTGATCATTTTATTCGTGACGGTAAATGGGCAGATGGTGGGAAGCTGAGCCTTGGCAGCTCGGTTCTTGGACGCCGTGCTGGTATTTTGGGTTATGGCCGTATTGGACGCAGACTTGCCGATCTGCTGCGCGGGCTGGGCTTGGAAGTTTTTTATACAGCACGTAGCCGCAAACCAGATACATCTGACACTTATTGCGCCGATGTTATTTCCTTGGCGCGTGCGTGCGACCTCTTATTTGTAACTGCATCAGCAAATGCAGATAATAATGGTTTGGTCGGGCACGAAACCTTATCGGCTTTGGGTCAAAATGGCATTGTTATCAATGTTGCACGTGGCCAGTTGGTCGATGCTGCAGCCTTAGCGCTGGCCCTTGAAAGCAACATGATTGCAGGTGCCGGACTTGATGTTTTTGATGATGAACCTCATGTGCCTGAAGCCTTGATGAAGGCGCCTAATTGCGTGCTTACCCCGCATGTGGGCTCTGCTACCAGTGATGCGCGCCGTGCAATGGCACAATTGGTGCTTGATAATCTTGCAGCTTATGTTGCTGGCAAACCTTTATTGACCCCTTACGAGGTGTAACATGCGTTATCTGGCGATTGGCGATCCTTTGGTTGAATTTACATCACGCCGTGATGAGCCTTCGACATTTGATCGCCGCGCCGGTGGTGATACGCTCAATACAGCAATTTATCTTGCGAGACTGACAAAGGCAGGCTCTGTTGGTTATATGTCACGCGTTGGTAATGATCTGCATAGTCTCTGGTTGCGTGAGACAATTGCTGCTGAGGGCGTTGATGTATCAGCGCTAGCGGTTGATGAAAATGCCCGTGCCAGTTTGAGTTTTATTTCAACCGACGCGCAGGGCGAACGCAGCTTTTCTTACTGGCGAGATCAATCGCCATTCCGCACTTATTTTGACAATCCTGCGCATCTTGCTGATCTTGAAAAAGCTCCGGTGGTTATTTTTTCGGCCATCATATTGGCCGTTTTAAAACCGGAAGGCCGGAAGCATTTTTTAAAAAAACTTGCTGTGTTAAAACAACAAGGCACGCAGATTATATTTGATACGAATTACCGTCCAGTGTTGTGGGAAAATGTTGAAACAGCGCGCGAATTGCTCACGAAGGCAGCAAAATTAGCAACTGTTTTATTGCCTTCGCTGGATGATATTGATGCCTGTTTTGGCATTCATTCACCTGCTGAAGCGATAGAGAAACTCATATCGATTAGTGATGCAGAGATTGTTTTGACAACGGGTGGCGGCAGCGTTTTTTATCGTAGCACAAGTTCCGGTGAAGTTGAGCAATATGAGTTGCCAGAGGCTGTCGCAGCGGTTGATACAACAGGTGCGGGTGATAGCTTTAATGCTGCCTTTCTGGCGGCGCGCGGCGAAGGACTGGATGCAAAAACAGCTATCCTGCAAGCGGCAAGATTAGCGGCAATTGTAGTACAACATCCGGGTGCTATCATTCCAACAGCTGCAATGCCTGTTTAATATATTGAATGATTGTTTGGCCGAATAAGACCAGTGATTTGATATTTCACTCGTCTTATTCGGCTTATTTATAGTTTAGGCTATTGCTGCTTCGAAACGCTCAGTAACCATCTCCCAATTGACCAGATGGCTTAAAAAAGCATCGACATATTTCGGGCGCATGTTGCGGTAATCAATATAATAAGAATGCTCCCAGACATCGCAGGTCAGTAAAGCATGATGGCCATCGGTTAAAGGCGTATCAGCATTACCGGTTTTGGTAATTCGTAATTTATCGCCATCAAAAACCAGCCAAGCCCAGCCACTGCCAAATTGTGCAATACAGGCATCTTTAAATTCTTGCTTGAACTGGTCGACAGAGCCAAAATCGGCAATCAGCTGCTGCTCCAGATTGCCCGGCATTAAGCCGCCACCATTTTTCTTCATTCCAAGCCAGAAATGGCTGTGGTTCCAATGTTGCCCTGCCTGATTAAACAATGTCCGCTCAGCAGGTTTATCCGCACTCTGGCGAATAATGTCTTCTAATGACAGGTCATGGTAGCCGGTTGCAGGTAGAAGTTCGTTTAGCTTATCGACATAGGCCTTATGATGTTTGCCGTGGTGATATTCGAGTGTTTCGGCGGACATGAATGGAGCAAGCGCATCCATTGCAAAAGGAAGTTCAGGTAGTTTGAACAAAGTTTGTTCCCTCATAACTAATTCGTCAGGATAAAAGCGCAGGGCGCTCTTTTTGACACTGATCGAAGTGGGCGGAATGTTGGACGATTTGATAAACGCGATAAGCGGTGTGGTGCGCTTGCTGGATCAGCTTTCCCATATGCTCATTACTGGCACCATTGCGTTGCAAAAAGTGGATCAGCACGGAAAGCGTATGTTTAAGATGCTGCATGCAAGAAAGCCGCAATTGCAGTGCCGCGCATGGTTCATTGGCTGTGCTCAGCAAACGATCATAAGCTTGCTTATAAAAGCGAGCTGCTTCGTCAGTCATCCCCTGATGTTCACAAAGCTCTGCCAGATTATGGCATGAGATGTTGTAAATGACCGGCAGCGGGATGCTGTTGTCACTGTTGCTTTCATCTTCAAACAGCATTTCAGCTTTTTCAAGCGCATCACGATAAAGGGCTTCTGCAAGCGGAATTTGACTTGCAGAATAGGCTTTATTCGCTTTGTCTGTGAGCTGTTTCCATGTCCGGTCACGCTGCCAATTATCATTAGCGATTGAATTATCGGCGTTTGTTTCAGTCAGTTTTGCATAAGCCATCAGTGCACCTTTATGCGACGCTTAATACAGCGTCTCCCTTTTGCCAGTTGCATGGGCAGAGCTCTTCGGTTTGCAAGCCATCAAGCACACGCAAAACTTCATGCGGGTTACGCCCGACACTCAAATCGTTGACGGATACAAAGCGGATGATACCTTGCGGATCGACAATGAATGTTGCACGCAAACAAACACCTTCCTGCTGATGCAGAATACCAAGTGCGGAGCTGAATTCGCGCTTGATGTCGGAGAGCATAGGGAAGGGCAGGATGTTCAAATCCGGGTGATGCTGACGCCATGCCAGATGCACATATTCGCTGTCGGTTGAAATACCATAAATGACGGCATTGCGTTCTTTAAAATCGCTGTTCAATTGACCGAAGGCAGCAATTTCTGTGGGGCAGACAAAAGTGAAATCTTTTGGCCAGAAGAACAGAATTTTCCACTTATCAGCGTCAGTTTCATTGTTTATTTGCGCAAAATCATCACTTTGATTGGCTGAAACAACAGATTTCAGATCGAAAATGGGTAATTTATCGCCCACTGTTAACATTTTATATGTCCTTGTATTGAAATGAACCGGATAAAAATGCGGTATTGATCACCTCACCGGCATAGGTGGCCGCGCATCTCGTTTGAAATTGTTTGGATAAAAACAGGGCGGGAACTTGGAAGCTCATTTTGTAAACCACCCAAAAATGTAAACTTACATATACGAATCTATTTGCAAATGAATTGCAATTGCATCTTATGGACGGGCCGATTTTGAGTCAAGCAAGACGGGGCAGTAAAATATAAGCAGGGCCATGAAATTAAGCAGCAACAGCATCAGCTGTGTGCGTGAGAGCCCTAAAGTGTGATTTATCCGGCACAGCGGTTGAGGCAAAATAATTGTTTTATTTTTCGCCTCTTGAAATTTTGTAATTAATCAGTCTAAACATGACAAATTAAGTCAACAAATATTAAGCCTTTCAGGTTATCAATGTTTGCGGCTGACGATTGCGTGACAGGTGATTGGAGAAAATAGATGCTTTGATGTGAGTAACATTGAAGCTGTCAATAAGTGACGCAATTTTTAAAGTGCACGGATTAAGCGTCGTTTCGTGTCAAGGTGACTATTTAAGGTGCAATGATGATTGTACGTAAAAAAGAGTTCGAAACGCTTTATCTGGACGAACAGCCCGGATTGTTACGCCGTGCCGCCCGTCGATTGGGTGCAGGCTCTGTTGCTGCCGATCTGGTGCAGGACGTTTTTCTCAGGCTTTGGGAGCGCCGCTCAGAGCCTTTGGACGATGAGGCTGCTTATCTCGGACGTTCCGTTAAAAACGCCATCACTGACCATATTCGTGCTGAAAAAACGCGTGCTGAATATGTAGCTAATATTTTGCCCGAGCAATATGCGGTTCAGGTTCCAACACCTTTGGATATTATCGAGCCGCGTGATGAAATGCGCCGTATGGATGATATTATCCGAGGCCTTCCTGAACGCACGCGCCATATATTTTTGTTGAACAGGGTGCACGGCTGCAAATATTGTGAAATAGCTGAAGTACTTAGTATATCAAGAAGTGCAGTTGAAAAACATGTCGCTCGTGCCATGATGGCATGCAGAGGCATTCGGGAATAATTGCCGGTATCAAAGCAAATTTAGATGAAAAGTGAAACATCATTGCCGCAGGCAGAACTGAAGCGGATAAATCAGGAAGCGATTGCTTGGTTTACCCGCATGAATGGTGAGCCATCTGCGGCTGATCGGCGTCACTTTGAAAACTGGCAAAATGCCAGTGCCCTCAATGCACATGCTTATCAGCAAGTGCTGGCAACATGGGGCTGCGCTGATGAGGCGGGTTCGGAAGTCGCAGGTGAAGAAGCGGCAAAGCTTAAACAATATTTGGAAGCCGTACAGATGGTGCGGGCACGACGCACCAAGCGCAATATATTGGCAGGCACGGCCGCCAGCTTGTTTGCCTGTGTGGCCGGTGTTCATATGTGGCTTGATCATCCGCATTTTATTCAGGATTTCAGCGCTGATTATGTCACGGCACGGGCAGAGCGACGCACCATCAATTTGCCGGATGGCAGTAGCGTGACATTGGATGCCGACAGTGCTTTGGCTTTCTATGAGACAGACGATCTGCGGCGGGCAGAATTACTGCGCGGTATTGCTTATTTTGATGTTAAAAAATCAGGCAAACTGTTTGAAGTGGGTGCAGCAAAAGGCACAACGCGTGTGACCGGCACGGCCTTTTCAGTCGAAGTTCATGAACAGGATGTCGTGGTTAATCTGGAGCGCGGTGCTGTTACGGTTTTATCTGCTGACCAATCCCAGCAAGCGCAATTAAAGCCCGGTGAAAGTATCAATTATAATGCAAGCGGTGTCAGCACGGTTCAACCGGTTTTGATTGATGATGCTTTTGCGTGGCGTGATGGCCGGTTGATTTTTGATAATTCACGCTTGCAGGATGTGGTTGAACAAATCGGCCGTTATCATAGCGGGCGTATTGTTGTTATGGGATCAAAGCTTGCTGATTATCAGGTGTCGGGCAATCTGCCGCTTGATGATACACAGGCAGCCTTGGCTTCCTTGCAGGCAACTGTCGGCTTTAAAATGTATGAAGTCGGCTCGCGTCTTGTGGTTATACGCCAGTGAAAACCCCGATGTTTCCAATAAATTATAAAATATTTGAATTATTTTGATTTTTTTGATGTGTACTTACGTCCTCTCATCCGTGATCTATTATGAGAGGCTATGAGAATGCGAAACAGCCGCACACCTCTCTTTATATGGATACGAGAAGGGTTGCGTGGATGAAAATGAGCTTTTGGATGCGAGGGCGTGCCGCTCTCCTGTTGACGACAACGGTGCTTGGCACCGGCCTTTTGCCGGCATTGCCTGTTCCACCGGCATATGCTCAGGCCAATGCACAACAGCAATATAGTTTCAATATTCCTGCCAAACCAGTGCGTCAGGCATTGAATGATATTTCGCGTATCACCGGAATATCGGTTGTTTTCAGTGAAGCGAGCGCCGGTGCCGTGCGCGGCGCACCGGTTTCCGGTTCGATGACACGCGAACAAGCGGTGCAAAGACTGCTGGCAGGCAGCGGCTTTTCTTATTCTTTCTCCAACGGCAACACGGTTACAATTCACGCCAAACAGCAGCCGCAGCAAAGCGCGCATATTTCTGAAGATGGTGTCACAGTTCTTGATACGATTGTGGTGACCGGTGCTGGTGAAGTAACACCTTATAGCCCTTATGAAACTGCGGGTGCGAAAAGCTACATTGCAGCGGAAGATATTGAGCGTTACCGCGGTTCCAGTCCGGCTGACATGTTCCGTGGTACAGCCGGTGTTATGTCGGGTGAAGCACGCAACGGTGCCGGCGCAATTGATGTTAATATTCGCGGCATGCAAGGCATGGGGCGCGTTGCCACTACAATTGATGGCGCAGAAAATGCCGTCACGGTTTATCAAGGTTATCAGGGCGTTTCCAACCGAACCTTTGTCGATCCGGATTTTATCGGCGGTATTGATATTAACAAAGGCGCCGACAGCGCTTCATGGGGCAATGCCGGTTCTGTTGCCATGCGCACGGTGAGCGCGGCAGATATTGTTAAGCCCGGCGATACTTGGGGACTGCGCCTGAAAGGCGAAATCGGCAGCAATGCTTCTTCGCCCAACGCAGGTGATAAAGCCGGTTTCCTCTGGCCTTTCGCGCCTTGGGATCCGATGGGTGCGGTTCCGGTGGAATCAACTACCGGTATGGATCGCCCGTCTGCTCTGTCGCCAAGACGTGCGTCGGGCAGTATTATCGGTGCCTATCAGGGCGAGGACTTTGATTTTCTGGCCGGTTATGCCCGCCGTAAACAAGGCAATTACCATGCCGGTAAATATGGGCCTTCTGTTGATCCGGTGAATAAAGGCCGCCAGCAATATTGCCCGAATGGCGTGTGCAATCCGAACGGCACCACCTATTGGGACAATTATTATGAAAATGAAGGTCTTGTAAATTACCGCGGCGGTGAAGAGGTTCTCAACACCCAGCTGGAAACGGAATCCTGGCTTGCCAAACTGACTGCCCGCTTTGACAATGACCACACATTGCAGCTTGGTTATACCGGATTTCGCAGTGAGGCAGGGGATCGCCTTGCATCGCGTTTGAATGGTAAAAACGGTCAGTCAGAACAGCAGGCACAAACAGCCGGCACCAGCCTTGATACGGTGACAGCACGATATCGTTGGAACCCGGAAGAGAATGATTTTTTTGACCTCAAAACCAATCTCTACTGGACACATTTGCAGCTGCGCAATCCTATCCGTGGCGGTCGCGGGCTGACACCTGAGCAATTGGGGCTTTCATCCGATTTTCGTGTTGGTTCAAATTCCGACATGTGGGGCGCTGATATCAGCAATCTGTCAAAATTCACCACCGCATATGGTGATATTGATTTGACCTATGGCTTGTCTTATCGCGGTGAAGATACACGCGGCAGCCGTCATACTGCAGCCTTGGAAGCATGGAACTCCGCACGCGATGCGATACGCCATGAGGCAGCAGTCTATACAAAAGCGGCATGGAAGCCGGTTGATTGGGCAACACTTAATGCAGGTCTGCGATATTCGCATTTCTGGTCGAAAGATCGCTTTGACCCTTATGAGCGCGATGATATTGCCACGCGTGTTTTAGGGTTTAAAACCAATGATGGCGGTTTCAGCCCGTCTGTTGGCCTAACACTGGAGCCGTTCGATGGCACACAATTCTATGTCAATTATTCCAACACCATGCGTGCGCCAAGTGTTATTGAATCTGTATCTGCATTCAATAGTGTGACAGCCAATGCGGATGTAAAACCGGAGCGTTCCAGCAACTGGGAAATCGGCACCAATCTGATGCGCGACGACATCTTCGCTGATGATGATCGCGGCATGCTGAAGCTTGGTTATTTCAACTGGAATGTAAAAGATTATATTTCCCGTTCGATGAAAGCGAGCGGACCTTTAAGCCTCAATATTGAAAATATCGACAGAGCACGGTTCTCAGGTCTTGAGCTTTCTGCACGCTATGAGGTGGATGGTTTTACCGCTGATCTGTCGGCCAATTATTTCCTTAATGTGGAATATTGCCGAACCTCGAATTCATGCGAAAATAAATCGCTTTATGGTGACTACGCCACCAACCATGTGCAGCCGGAATATACAATTGACCTGACCCTTTCGCAGAAATTGCTGGAAGAGAGACTAACAGTCGGTGGCCGTATTTCACATATTGGTCCGCGTGCAATCGGCCATGGCGATATCACCGCACAGGGTGCCTCCGAGTTCATCTCGATGGTCAATTGGAAGCCATATACGCTTGTTGATGCTTTTGCAGAATATAAGGTCAGTGATAATCTGACCGCTGCTGTGCGTGTCGAAAACCTGTTTGATCGCTTCTATGTTGATCCTTTGGGACTGGTGACACAGCCGGGGCCTGGACGGACATTTTATGCCAGCCTGACCGGTACACTTGGCGGAGATCAGACGTTTAGCGGCTTAAACTCACCACTTGCCGGTCTGTTTGGCAAGTCCAGCAATTCAGATAGTCAGCCACAGGCTATTGACTGGACAGGGCTGTACGCAGGTTTCCATACCGGCGGATTGTTTAGTCATACCAAAGGCACGACCACAACGCTTGATGGCTCAGATAACACCGCGGCCAATCGTGAATCTGCTGATCTGAAAATTGGCGGTGCCATGATCGGGATGCAGGCGGGTTATAATTGGCAGTTTGAAAATGGTGTTGTCATTGGTTTTGAAGGTGATTGGAGCAAAGTTTATAATGCGACCGCCTCAAGAAAAGTCTTGGCACTGGATCCGGTTCTGGCGAAAAACGGCCATGTTAATGCCAGCACAAGCTATGATATTGACTGGACTGCAAGCCTGCGTCCAAAGCTTGGCTATGCGTTCAACAATCGCTTCCTCGCCTATGCGACAGGTGGTCTTGCGCTGGCACGCGAAACCCAGTGGCGTGATCAATATGTCTCAGATATGCATGATGAGAGCCGCCCATATGGTGAGAAGACCACTGTTGCTTCTACTGAAAAAGCATCAGCAACGCGCTTAGGCTTTACGCTTGGTGGCGGTCTTGAATATGCCTTGAGCGATAATTGGTCGGTGAAAGCGGACTATGCTTATAGTCACTTCGGCAAAAACAGCTTTAAATTCAAAACTGCCAGTGAGGGCACCGGACTTAACCATACCACGACTAAAGTGGTGGGTTGGGAAGAAACACCACCAATGTTTACGCCTGATAATCCATTATGCTCACAGGCCGGATGGGAATGGGCATGTGAACCGGGCAAGAAAGCGATCAGAGAAACAACGGAACATACAGGGTCGTCCAATGTTAAAAACGGACGTAAAGCCTCCAATTCGTTGGATATGCATACATTCAAAATCGGTTTGAACTATCGTTTCTGATAATCAAAGAACGTTTGTTCATTCAGACTATCATGATTGCAAAAGCAAAAAAAGGCGGCATTAATGCCGCCTTTTTTTAATATTTCAGTTCAATCAAGCTGCGCTGAAAGAACCTGAGAAGTGACCGCACCAATCATTGGCGGTTACAACTGGCCACAAACCACGGGAGTTGGCTTCAGGCTGTGATACAGGTGGATTGAAGCGGCAAAGGCCAGCGCTTTCAACCACTTTTGCAGTATTTGCAACGTGATCTTCATAAAAAGAACAAGCTTTACATGATGCAGAGTTTGACATGAGATATTCCTTTTATTGCTTAATAACTATTCAAATTAAAGTTGAGACTGCTGCTCAATGTTTTAGAATTATTCTAAATTTTATCGCTTTTTGCAAATGTTTTTTATTGCCTGCGACAGTTTGGAACAATTCTAATCAATGAAAAGCATGTGTAAAAACATGAGGTTATGTGACAGGTATAATGATGTCAGGCCTGTTTTGACGCTTTACGCCTGATAAGAAAACATCATTATATCTATAGAATTTAATATCTGGAGATTGTTTAAAAACTGATATGTGCCGATGCTCAGATGAAACTGCCTGCGCGAAGATTTTGCAGCGCTCCAGTCTATTAATCCAGAAAGGAAAACAGGGAAGGCGTTTCGTTATCTTCTAAGGCCTTTTCATGGTTCAACAGCCATTTTTTGCGTGCCAAACCACCAGCATAACCGGTTAATGTGCCGTTGCTGCCGATAACACGGTGGCAAGGTACAAAAAGGCTCACGGGGTTAAGCCCGTTGGCAAGGCCGACAGCACGCGCCGCACTTGGCGTGCCAAGTTTTGTCGCCAGTTCGCCGTAACTCCATGTTTTACCAACCGGTATGGTTCGTAGCGTTGTCCATACACGCTGCTGAAATGGTGTGCCGCCGCAATCTACAATTAAATCTTCGCCTGCATGCAGATCGCCGTTTAAATAATTTTCGATGTGTGCATCAATTGGATGCCGGTTTTGTGTCTCTTTGAGTGTGAAATCACTGCCAAAACGGCGCTTTAATAATGTCGTCAAACGAGCATCGACAGGGCCGAAATCAAGCCCGATCAGAATATCGTTACGCGTTATGTAATAGAGCGGATCAAGCACTGTGCCGGTATGAAGATGATGCAATACAAGCTCAGTTGTCATGGGCGTTCTCGATCTGATTTTCTCTGAAATCCAGCATAAGGCAGATTAGTGCAGCTGTCCCGTGATTCTAGCGAATTGCTGACAAAAAAATTGTAATTTTATTGCGCGACGTTTTAGGGTTTGGTGCGCAGCTATGCCTTAATGCTTATCAATAAGTCTAATAGAGCTGCTCAAAAGAGTACAGACAGGCACTATCCCCGTCGATTGAAAAAGCTCTTATTTGCACGCAGCGTATCAAGAATGAAGGTCATCAATGATCCTACACGCTGCGCATTTGCTACATCATTATGGCACGTTAGCCAGTAGCCGCGTTTAAGCTCCACTTCATCCGGCAGCACTATTTGCAGTTGCGGAAAGCCTTGCGCAATAAAATATGGAAGTACACATAAACCGCGGCTGCAAAGGGCTGCTTTGAGCTGTGCACTGATGCTGGTTGATTGGAAATTCGGCCGTAAACCGGGCAACACATCGCGCATATAATCAAGGCCGGGAGAGAAGACTAAATCCTGCACATAACCAATGAAAAAATGCTGCAACAGGTGCTTTTTTTGTGTGATTGGCGGGTGTTTTCTCAAATAATCGCGGGTGGCATAAATATGCAGCGTATAGTCGATTATTTTCGTATTAATATAAGGGCCGGCTTTGGGTGGATCGAGGGTGATGGCAACATCAGCCTCTTTACGGGAAAGCGCCATAATCTGTTGAATTGTAAGGAGTTCTACGTTGATATGCGGATGAATTTCCGCAAATTGTGTGAGTTTTTCTACAAAGAAAAAATTGGAAATTCCCTCCGGCGCACTCAGGCGCACAAGCCCTCGCAGATGGCTGACGCTGTCTGAAATTTGTGCCTGCAATCGTTCAGCTTCAGCCTCAATAATCTCAGCCGTATCAACCAGTCTGCGACCGATGACGGTAAGTTCATAGCCTCGCGGATTTCGCTCAAATAATTTTGCTTTAAGCGCAAATTCAAGCTGCTCAATGCGGCGGGAGACGGTCACATGAGTAGTACGTAAATTACGCGCTGCCGCTGATAATTGCCCCGTTCTTGCGACGGCTAAAAAATATTGCAAATCATTCCAGGAAAAGGCTGTCGACACGTTTGGGAACCTCCGCTTTCCAAAAGTTCTGTACAAAAATAAACAGAACCTGTTCGCATTCTGATGAGAGATGGCTCTTGTGTCAACGCGCCGTTTGCTCAAACTTAAGTCGTCTGGCACCGCTGAACGGGAGTGGTCATACTGAAATTTTCGAAAGCATAAGCTCTGCCTTGCTTTTAAAGAAAACGCTTTAAGGCGAGCTGCCATTTTATCTCTGGGAGGAGAAAACATGCGTACAGCAAAAATTTTTATGTCTGCCATGATGGCTTTGGCTGCAAGCACCAGTGCTTATGCCGCCGATATTTCAGATGGAAAAGTTAAGATTGGTATTTTGAATGACCAGTCGGGTGTTTATGCCAGTTTTGGCGGTAAATACTCTTATGAAGCTGCTAAAATGGCGGCAGAAGATTTTGGTGGCACAGTTTTGGGTGCGCCGATTGAGGTTGTCACTGCTGACCACCAAAATAAAACCGACGTTGCTTCAAACATTGCGCGCCAGTGGTATGACACTGAAGGCGTGGATACGATTATGGAGCTGACCTCTTCGTCCGTTGGTCTGGCCGTTCAGGCACTCAGCAAGGAAAAGAAAAAGATCACCATCAATACCGCGGCCGCGACCAATGAACTGACCGGCGCACAGTGCAGCCCTTATGGTTTCCATTGGGCATTTGACACCAACTCGCTGGCCTATGGCACAGGCGGTGCATTGGTGCAGCAGGGCGGCGACAGCTGGTTCTTCCTCACCGCTGACTATGCTTTTGGTTATTCTTTGGAAAAAAGCACCTCTGAATTTGTCAAAGAAAAAGGCGGTACTGTTTTAGGCGCGGTTCGTCACCCGCTTTCAACCGCTGATTATTCCTCGTTCCTTTTGCAGGCACAATCTTCCGGCGCTAAAGTTATCGGCCTTGCCAATGCTGGTCTTGATACATCCAACGCGATTAAACAGGCTGCAGAATTTGGCATCACTGCCGGTGGCCAGCGTCTTGCCGGTTTGCTTTTCACCATCGCCGAAGTGCATGGCCTTGGCCTTGAAGCTGCACAGGGTTTGACCTTGACCGAAAGCTTCTATTGGGATCGTGATGATGAATCCCGCGAATTTGGCAAGCGTTTCATGGAGCGCACGGGTGCGATGCCAAACATGGTTCATGCCGGTACATATTCCGCAGTGCTCAGCTATCTGAAAGCGATTGAAAAAGCTGGTACGGATGATGGTGATGCAGTTGCAAAAGCCTTGAAAGAACTGCCGGTTAATGATGTTTTTGCCAAGAATGGTCGCGTTGCAGAAAATGGCCGTATGATCAGCGATCTCTATCTGCTGGAAGTGAAAAAGCCTGCTGATAGCAAAGCGCCATGGGACTATTATAATGTTCTGGCAACAATCCCTGGTGAGGAAGCCTATCTTGATCCTGCAAAAAGCGGTTGCTCTCTGGTTGCACAGTAAGAGAGGTCGCTTTTATGATGAATGCAGCTTTGGATAAACATGAGAGCCCCCGTATTGTACTTTCAGCCAAAGGTTTGAGCAAAACCTTTGGTGATTTTGCGGCGGTCAAGAATGTTGATCTTAATGTGGAACATGCCCGCGTGCATGCATTGATCGGACCAAATGGTGCCGGAAAAACCACGGTTTTCAATCTGCTGACGAAGTTTCTTCAGCCCAGCAGCGGAACCATTGTGTTTGATGGCACAGATATTACCAATGCGCGACCTGACAAGGTCGCGCGTATGGGGCTTGTCCGTTCATTCCAGATTTCAGCCGTTTTTCCACATTTGACATTGCTGGAAAATGTACGCGTTGCTTTGCAGCGTCCTAACAAATTGGCAACGCAATTTTGGCGGCCCTTATCATCGCTTAACAGCCTCAACCAACGCGCAGAAGAGCTTTTGGCTTTGGTTGGTTTGACCAATGAAACCAATACATTGGCGGCAGATCTATCTTATGGACGCAAACGCGTTCTGGAAATTGCCACGACCCTGGCACTTGATCCCAAAGTGCTGCTGCTGGACGAGCCGATGGCTGGTATGGGCGGCGAGGATGTGGAGCATGTTGCAAGCCTCATCCGCGAAGTGGCAAAAACGCGCGCGGTTTTGATGGTGGAGCATAATCTGAAAGTTGTGGCTGATATCGGGCATAATATTACCGTGTTACAGCGCGGCGAAATTTTGGCTGAGGGCAATTACGCTGAAGTGTCAGCAGACCCGCGTGTGCGCACAGCCTATATGGGGACGGAGGAAGACTAAGATGGCGGCACTCCTCGAAGTTTCCGGATTGCAAGCATGGTATGGCGAAAGTCAGGCGCTTTACGGCGTTGATCTCCATGTCAATGAAGGCGAAATGATTACAATTCTCGGTCGTAACGGCGTGGGTAAAACCACCACATTGCGCACCATTATGGGCATTATCCGCAAGCGTAAGGGCACGATTAAACTGGGTGGCAAGGATTTAATGTCTGTGCCGCTGCATCGCACCGCCCGTTACGGTATGGGATTTGTGCCGGAAGAACGCGGAATTTTTGCAACGCTGACGGTTGAAGAAAACTTAAAACTTCCCCCTGTTGTTGCCAGTGGCGGCATGAGCCTCGACGAAATTTATGAGCTTTTTCCGAATCTTTTGGAGCGTCGTAATAGTCCCGGCACTAAATTGTCGGGTGGCGAGCAACAGATGCTGGCGATGGCACGCATTTTGCGCACCGGCGTTAAAGTTTTGCTGCTGGATGAGCCGACAGAAGGGCTCGCACCGGTGATTGTACAGCGCATCGGTGAAGTGCTTTTGAAACTCAAAGAGCGCGGTATGACCGTGGTGCTGGTGGAGCAGAATTTCCGTTTTGCCCGCAAAATCGCCGACCGCTTTTATTTGATGGATCACGGCCAGATGGTCAGTGATTTTCCGGTTCATGAGTTGTCTGATCGTATGGACGAACTCAATAAAGTGCTGGGGGTTTGATATGACAATGATCTTCGGCATACCTGTTCAGGCTTTATTCGGCCAGTTGCTGGTCGGGCTGATCAATGGTTCTTTTTATGCGCTTTTGTCGCTTGGGCTTGCGGTTATTTTCGGCCTGCTGCGGGTGATCAATTTTGCGCATGGCGCGCAATATATGCTCGGCGCATTTGTGGCCTATTTAGGCTTGCAATATTTCGGCATGAATTTCTGGGTGGCGCTGTTTGTAACACCTCTTATCGTTGGTCTGTTTGGCGCATTTGTTGAGCGTTTCATGCTCTCGCGCCTTTATGATCTCGACCATCTTTATGGCTTGCTGTTTACGTTTGGCTTAGCGCTAGCGGTGGAAGGCACTTTCCGCTGGCTTTATGGCGCGGCAGGTCAGCCTTATTCTGTGCCACCGCAACTCGCAGGAGGCACAAATTTAGGCTTTATGTTCCTGCCCAATTACCGTGCTTTTGTGGTGGTGGCATCGCTTGTCGTTTGTGTCGCCACATGGGCATTGATCGAGAAAACGCGCCTTGGCTCTTATTTGCGTGCTGCCACAGAAAACCCGACCCTTGTGCAGGTTTTCGGCATTAACGTGCCGGTATTGCTGACACTGACCTATGCACTGGGTGCCGGTCTTGCAGGCTTTACCGGTGTGCTGGCCGCGCCGATTTATCAAGTATCGCCATTGATGGGCACCAATCTGATTATCGTGGTGTTTGCGGTCGTTGTTGTCGGCGGTATGGGCTCCATCATGGGCGCCATTGTCACCGGTTTTATGCTGGGTGTCGCAGAAGGTTTGACGAAGGTTTTCTATCCCGAAGCATCCAATATTGTGATCTTCGTGATTATGGCGATCGTTCTTCTTATCCGCCCTGCGGGACTGTTCGGAAAGGATGCCTGATATGTCGAATATTCTTGATGCAACATCCGTGCAGCAACATGCAAAACAGGCATCTTTCAGTCCGGTAAAAACCGCATTGATCCTCATTGGCCTAGGACTTTTTCTTATTGCGCCAATGTTTGTCTATCCGATCTTTTTGATGAAGCTTTTGACCTTCGCAATGTTTGCCTGCGCATTTAATTTGCTGCTTGGTTACACAGGGCTTCTATCTTTTGGTCACGCGGCCTTCTTCGGGGGCGCTGCTTATTTCACTGGTTATGCGGTGAAAGAATGGGGCATTACACCCGAACTCGGCCTTATTGTCGGTATGGCGGGAGCGGCAGTGCTCGGACTGGTGATCGGCTTTTTCGCCATTCGTCGTCAGGGTATTTACTTTGCGATGATCACGCTGGCTTTGTCGCAGATGTTTTACTTCTTCTGTTTGCAGGCACCCTTCACCCGTGGTGAAGATGGCTTGCAGGGTGTGCCGCGCGGTTTTCTGTTCGGTTTGCTTGATCTCAATGTTCAGCTCAACATGTATTACACCGTTCTGGCGATCTTCATTCTGGCTGTTTTCGTGATCTGGCGCTTTATCAATTCTCCGTTTGGTATGATTTTGAAATCCATCCGCGAGAATGAACAGCGCGCTATTTCACTCGGCTATAATGTGCAGATGTATAAGCTTGGTGCGTTTGTGATGTCGGCTACACTGGCAGGTCTTGCAGGCGGGCTGAAAGCACTGGTGTTCCAGTTTGCAACGCTTACTGATGTGACATGGCAAATGTCGGGTGAAGTGATCCTGATGACCTTACTCGGTGGCATCGGCACCATGACAGGGCCGATCTTCGGGGCAGGGCTTGTGGTGACATTGCAGAACTATCTGGCGACATCTGACATACCGGTAACGATTATCACCGGCGTGGTGTTTATGGCCTGTGTGCTGGTGTTCCGTCGTGGTTTGGTGGGCGAGTTCTACGCATCAAGGCTTGGCCGTATGCTTGGCTTCGAACACCGCAAGTAAGTTTTAAATTGCTGAAATGAAATATCTCCGCCCGCGTCTTGGCTGACGCGGGACAGGGGAGGTGTGGAGAAAATTATGGGCGAATATGACTATATCGTCATCGGAGCGGGTAGCGCGGGTTGCGTTCTTGCCAACCGCCTGTCCGAAAGACCGGAAAATCGCGTTTTGCTATTGGAAGCCGGTGGCAATGATAATTATCACTGGGTGCATATTCCGGTCGGTTATCTTTATTGCATCAATAATCCGCGCACGGATTGGTGCTTTAAAACGGTCGCTGAACCAAACCTGAATGGTCGCTCTCTGCTCTATCCGCGCGGTAAAGTTTTGGGAGGCTGTTCGTCCATCAACGGCATGATCTATATGCGCGGGCAGGCAATGGATTATGACATCTGGCGCCAGCTTGGCTGCGAAGGCTGGGCATGGGACGATGTACTGCCTTATTTTATGAAATCGGAAGATCATTATCGCGGTAAAAGCAGCCACCACGGTTCTGGAGGCGAATGGCGCGTTGAGAAAGCGCGTGTGCGCTGGGATGTGCTGGATGCCTTCCAGAAAGCAGCAGGTGAAATTGGTATTCCGGCAACGGATGATTTCAACCGTGGCGACAATGAGGGCGCTGGCTATTTTGACGTTAATCAGCGTTCCGGCTGGCGCTGGAACACGGCAAAAGCCTTTTTGCGCCCTGCCAAAAACCGCAAGAACCTGACCATTTTAACCAAAGCACAGGTCAAGCGTCTGGTGCTGCAAGAGGGTGCAGTAACCGGCGTTGAGTTTCATCACAATGGCAGCTTGAAAACCGAAATGGCTCGCAAGGAAGTGATCCTTTCAGCCGGCGCGATTGGTTCACCGCAAATTCTCGAACTTTCCGGCATTGGTAATGGCGTTGTCCTGCAAAAAGCTGGCGTTGAAACCAAAGTCGAAGTTAAAAATGTCGGCGAAAATCTGCAAGACCATTTGCAATTGCGCATGGTTTATAAAGTGTCCGGTGTGCAGACGCTCAATGAAAAAGCCTCTTCGCTGATTGGCAAAGCCAAGATCGGTTTGGAATATGCTTTGAAGCGCTCGGGGCCGATGTCAATGGCACCTAGTCAGCTTGGTGTTTTCACTAAATCATCGCCTGAGAAACAAACCGCTGATCTGGAATATCATGTGCAGCCGGTGTCACTCGATAAATTCGGTGACCCCGTTCACGCCTTTCCGGCCATTACAGCAAGTGTTTGTAATTTGCGCCCTGAAAGCCGTGGTTCGGTGCATATCAGCAGCCCTGATTATCAAGTGCAGCCAGATATTCGCCCTAATTATCTCTCTACCGACGAAGACCGGAAGGTCGCGGTCAGCGCCATTAAACTGACGCGCGAAATCGTGAAACAACCGTCTTTTGCAAAGTTCAAACCAGAAGAATATTTGCCCGGAACTACGGCGCAAACGGATGAGGAACTGGTCAAGGCGGCTGGTGATATCGGCACGACGATTTTCCATCCGGTCGGCACATTGCGCATGGGCAATGATGAGGAAAGCGTTGTGGATGCGCGTTTGCGTTTCCGCAAGCTCAAAGGCTTGCGTGTGGTGGATGCCTCCGTCATGCCGCGCATTACCTCTGGAAATACCAACTCTCCGACCATCATGATTGCGGAAAAAGCCGCTGACATGATCCTCGCTGATAACCGTTAAAGGAATTCAGAATGTCTAAAATTGCTTTTATTGGCCTAGGTAATATGGGATTGCCAATGGCGCTCAATCTGACCAAAGCAAATCATGATGTGGTTGGTTTTGATCTTGCTGATGCAAGCTGCAAGGAAGCTGAAAAGCTCGGCATTAAAATTGCGAGCTCGGCAGAAGTGGCTGTCAAAACGGCTGATGTCATCATCACTATGCTGCCAAAAGGTGAGCATGTTTTATCGGTTTATCAGTCGATTAAATCATCCTTGCCCGCCAATGCTTTGCTGATTGACTGTTCAACCATTGATGTGGCAAGCGCCAAAAAGGCACATTCTTTGGCCGCAGAAGATAATCATCATTCTGTCGATGCACCGGTATCAGGCGGTACAGGTGGTGCGCAAAAAGGCACTTTGACTTTCATGTGCGGCGGCACTGAAAAAGCTTTTGCGCTGGCAGAGCCGGTTCTAAAGGCAATGGGCAAAAAGATTGTTCATTGCGGTGAAAATGGCGCGGGGCAGGCCGCAAAAATCTGCAACAATATGATCCTTGGTATTTCGATGATTGCGGTGTCGGAAGCTTTCGCTCTGGGCGAAAAACTGGGGCTGTCGCATCAGGCCCTGTTTGATGTCGCATCGACCTCATCCGGCCAGTGCTGGGCACTGACCACAAATTGTCCGGTTCCGGGCCCGGTGCCAACATCTCCGGCCAATAATGACTATAATCCGGGTTTTGCTGCGGGTTTGATGCTGAAAGATCTGCTTCTTGCGCAGGCTGCGGCAAAACAAGTGGATGCAACGACACCTCTTGGTGCAAGTGCGGCTGAACTTTACGAGCGCTTTACAAATGACGGCAATGGCGAAAAAGATTTTTCAAGCATCATTAAAATGCTGAGAGGTCATGCCGATGAGTGAAGCCGGAGACAACCGGATCGTTTGGCAACCTTCAAGACATCGTCTTGAAGGTTCGGTGCTGTTTAAATTTGCACTCAAGACGCAAGATCAGCATGGCTACAAGCCGGATGATTATCAGGGATTGCTCGATTGGTCTGTGTCTGCGCCGGAAGCATTTTATAGTGCGCTCTGGGATGAGTTAGATATTATCGGTGAAAAAGGCGAGCGTGCTGTTGCTCCATCCGATAATATCAGGGATGTTCGTTTTTTCCCTGATAGTCGTTTAAATTATGCTGAAAACCTCTTGCGTGAACCAGACGACCGGTTGGCTATCATCGCGCATCGCGATGACGGAACAAGGCGCGCAATTACCCGCAAAGAACTTTATGATAAAGTTTCAAGTCTGGCGCAGGCTTTGCAGGCAATGGGTGTTTGCAAAGGTGATCGTGTCGGGGCTATTGTCACCCATGATATTGAAGCCATCATCGGCTATCTGGCGACCAGCAGTTTGGGCGCGATCTGGTCGTCTTGTTCACCGGATTTTGGTCCTGCCAGTGCCTCTGATCGCTTGAGCCAAATTGCACCAAAAGTGCTGATTGCAGTTGCTACTTATCAATATGCCGGTAAAAAACAAGACGTCTTACCGACCATTCGAGAAGTTTGTAAGAATGCCAAGCCTGAACAGCTCATTTTAATAGGTGAGCAAGACCTTGAGGCTGTAGATGGCGTTGCTACCCATCAATTTGATGCTCTGTTGCAGCAATATTCTCCGCGTAAAATTGATTTTGTGCCAATGCCGTTTAATGCGCCTTTGGCAATTCTTTATTCTTCCGGAACAACCGGCGTGCCGAAATGTATCACGCATTCTGCCGGTGGATTGCTGTTGCAGCATCTCAAAGAGCTGAAACTACAAAGTGATATTCAGGCCAATGAACGCTTTTTCTATTTCACCACTTGCGGTTGGATGATGTGGAACTGGCAGGTGTCAGCTTTGGCTTTGGGCGCAACCCTTGTCACCTATGATGGCAATCCTGCTTATCCGGCACAGTCACGGCTCATTGATCTGATCGATGCGGAGCAGATTGCAACATTTGGCACGTCGGCCAAATTTATTGATGCATGCAATAATGCAGGTCTATGCCCCCTTGAAAGCCATGATCTATCCTCCTTGAGAACCATTTTATCAACGGGCTCAGCGCTTATTCCGTCTGCTTTTGATTATATTTATCAAAAGTGGAAAAGCGATGTGCATCTTGCCTCTATCTCTGGCGGTACTGATATTTGCGCTTGCTTTTTAGGTGGCAATCCGTTGCAAGCTGTCTGGCGCGGAGAGTTGCAAGGTGCAATGCTGGGCATGGATTTGGATGTGCTGGATGATGAAGGGCAGCCTTTACCGCGTCCTGAAGTACCAAGTGAAAACGGGCAATCCGGTGAACTTATATGCCGTAATGCACATTTATCCATGCCGGTGAAATTCTGGGGTGATGAAGACGGCTCCCGTTATCATGCCGCTTATTTTGAGCGTTTTCCCGATCTCTGGGCGCATGGCGACTTTGCTGAAAAGCGATTTTCCGGTGGTTATATTATTCATGGTCGCTCCGACACAACCTTAAATCCGGGTGGTGTAAGGATCGGCACATCTGAAATTTATCGTCAGGTGGAAACGATTGATGCCGTTGAAGAAGCGGTGACAGTTGGTCAGGATATTCACGGTGATCAGCGCATTGTGTTGTTTGTGAAACTTAAAGCCAACGAGGCTTTAACTGATGAACTGCGTCAGACCATTCGTGGTCGCATCCGCTCAGGTGCGAGCCCCCGTCATGTGCCAGCCAAGATTATTGCGATTGCTGCCATACCGCGTACGCGCTCGGGAAAAATTTCTGAAATTGCCGTGCGTGATACGATCCACGGGCGTGCGGTCAAAAATCTGGATGCGTTGATGAACCCTGAAGCGCTTGCACTTTATCAAAATATTGCTGAACTGAAAGACTGAACTCTATGGCAGATCATCAAGAACCCAAAATTGCTCTTATTACCGGCTCGACCAGCGGTATCGGCTTAGCCATTGCCCAGCGATATTGTGAGGCGGGTTTTCAAGTGGCAATGCATGGGATGGAGAACGCAGATCAGGCAGCCCCAGCGCTTGCAATCGCTGGGAAAGGCGCAAAACACGCGCCGGTCTATTTTCAGGCAGATTTGAGCGACAATGCACAAAGTGCCAGCCTTGCACCCGCTGTTATTCAACAGTTTGGCCGCATTGATATTCTGGTCAATAATGCGGGCATTCAAAAAGTGCAGCCGATTGACCAGTTTGAATATGCTGATTTCAACCGGATCGTACAGATCTCGCTGGATAGCAGCTATCATACTATTCATGCAGCCTTGCCTTTGATGAAAAAAGCAGGTTGGGGACGCATCATCAATATTGCTTCTGCACATGGTTTGCGCGCCTCTGTCAATAAAGCGCCTTATGTGGCAACCAAACATGCTGTGGTTGGTTTGACCAAAGGCGTGGCGCTGGAAAGTGCAGAACACGGCATCACCTGTAATGCGATTTGTCCCGGTTTTGTGCTGACGCCATTGGTTGAAAAACAAGTGCGTGATCAGGCTCAAGCGCATGGCATGAGTGAGAATGAAGCCATCAAAAATGTGATTTTGGCAGGCCAGCCAACCAAAAAATTTGTCGGCCTTGATGAAATTGCGGAAATGGCTTTTTATCTGTGTGGGGATTGGGCACGTTCCATCACCGGAACCACGATTTCCATTGATGGTGGCTGGACAGCTAAATAAACTAGCATCTCAAAAATATAGTCGATTAATTGCGGCGCGATATATTAAAAAAGTCACTAATTTAGATGTGGCTTATATTTATAGTGTCGCGCCATATGTATTTTAGCAGGATTTGAAATATAGAAGAATCTCATGCTTTGTCCGGCAATGCACACAAAAATGTTATCAATTTTAATTGATGTTCAATGGGCTGATTGTTATTATAAATACAACATATTCAATGGTTTATATTGAATGTTCTCTACCTGATTTTTACCCGTAGACAGTCCATATAATCTATGCGTATAGTTATAACGATCTCTACTAAAAGAGATGTTATAAAAGGGAACAATTAGGTATGATATCAAGACGTCAATTCTTGACCTATTCTGCTTTGGCTGGAACCACACTGGCAATGCCAGGTCTCATTCGCAGCGCATGGGCAGCAACGGATACATTAAATATCGGTATTCCTGTGCCTATTTCCGGTGCATTTGCGGCCAACGGAAAATATGCCTCGATGGGTGCTATCATCGCAGCAGAAGAGGCGGAAAAGAAGCACGGTATCAAAGTTAAAACCTTCGACATGGACACAGAAGGCAAGCCAGCCACTGCTGTCCGTAAAATGCAGGATGCCATTGAGCAAAATGGTATCAAGCTCTTTGCTGGCGGTATTTTGTCTTCTGAATCGCTCGCCATGGGCAAAGAAGCAACCAAAGCAAAAGCAACCTTCTTTACCACAGCCGGTGCGGATGAACTGACTGGTGTGGATTGTAATGCCGGTACTTATCGCTGGAGCGTGCCGACATTTGGTGCGATCGAACAGACCGTTCGCCCGATCATCGAACAGATGCCGGACGTTAAGCGTTGGTACACTATCACGCCGCAATATGTGTTTGGTGACGGCCTTCTCAATGCGGCTAAAAATGTCTTTAAAGAAAAAGGCGCCGAGCATGTTGGTAACAGCTATCATTCGCTGACCGAAAAAGAATTCAGTGGTTATCTGACCAATGCGATTGCGGCAAAGCCGGATGCATTGCTGATCCTGAACTTTGGTGCACAGTCTTCTGACACATTGCGTCAGGCGATCAGCTTTGGCCTTAAAGAACGCATGAAAATTGTGGTTGCATGGGCGTCCGGCCTTGAGCAATTTGAAGGCCTTGGCCCTGATTTAAGTGAAGATGTGTATTTCGGTGCGCAATATTGGCACGGTGTGGATGCGCCAACGAATAATGAATTGGCAGTGCTGACCCAGGCTAAATATGGCGAAAGCCCGAACTATTCGCTGGCAGGCTCATATCTGATGACCAAGCTGCTGATTGATGCAGCCGTACAGGCTGGCAGCAGCGATGGCGAAGCTGTCGCCAAAGTGTTGAACGACATGAAATATGCCGGTCTTACCGGTGAAGAGGTTATCCGCGGCGGCGACCATCAGGTTATCAAAGATTATTATCTCCTGAAGGGTAAGGCCAAGTCGGCGATGAAAGACAAAGTCGATTATGCTGATGTTGTATCAGCTGGTAAGTCATTCCTCGATCCGGAAGCTGCCGGTTGTAAAATGGGCTAAAGCCGCCAAGGCTTAAAGTTACCCGATACAACTCACTCGTGCGGGCATTTTATTGCCCGCGCCTGACTTCTTACTCTCAGGAGAACTCTGGTGATTTATTTATTCCAGATGCTGAACGGCATCGGGCTGGGGATGCTTTATTTCCTGCTCGCCGTCGGACTTAGCGTTATTTTCGGACTATTGCAGTTTGTAAACTTTGCCCACGGCGCTTTTTATCTGTTGGGTGCCTATCTGGCTTATGATCTGGTTGAACGCGGTTTCAGCTTCTGGGTAGCAATGCCCGTTGCAACAGTGATTGTGGCAGCACTGGCAGCGGTGACGGAAGCATTATTGCTGCGTCGTATTTATAAACTCCCGCATACATTCCATATTTTGGTGACTGTGGGTATGGCGCTCGCCATTCAGGAATTTGTCATCATCATTTGGGGCCCGCTGGGTGGCAGTGTTTCTGCGCCTGCTGCTTTGAGCGGTGTCTTCATCTGGGGCGATTTCATCTATCCGCAATATCGCATTTTTGTCATTGTCTTTACGGCTATTCTCGCAGCCCTGTTGTGGTGGTTGCTTGAGGGTACACGCCTTGGCGCAATTGTGCGTGCGGGTTCGGAATCCTCCGACAATATGGCATTGCTTGGCTATAATACGCTGCGTATTAACACAGCTATTTTTGCTCTTGGTGCAGGTCTTGCCGGTCTTGCTGGTGCGCTTGTGGCACCTATCCGCGGTGTTGAACCTTTCATGGGTATTGATGCACTCGGCATTGCCTTCGTGGTGGTGGTTATCGGCGGTATGGGCAGTTATACGGGCGCCTTGGTTGCCGGTATTCTGGTTGGCGTGCTGCAAAGTATGATGGCAACGATCTGGCCCGAAGGTGCGCGTCTGATCATTTATGTCGGTATGGCACTGGTTATTATTTCAATGCCGCGCGGCCTGTTCGGGAGAGCATAAATCATGAAAACCCTGAACAATCCCTACTTTCAGTTTTTGCTGGCCGTTGCTGCTGTTCTGATTATGCCGGTCTTTATGAAATCCGGTATTCTGGCAACTGAAATCCTGATTTTTGCGCTTGCTGTCACAGCATGTAACCTGCTGCTTGGCTATACCGGACTTCTGTCCTTCGGACAGGGCATTTTCTTCGGTTCCGGCAGCTATATTGCGGGCATCATGCTTACCCGCACCGGTCTGCCTGTCGGCGTGATGCTGCCGGTGGCAATTGTGAGCGGTGCAGCCCTTGCCACACTGGTCGGCTGGTTTGCCATCCGCAGGCAAGGTGTTTACTTTGTCATGCTGACGCTTGCCTTCTCGCAGCTGTTCTTCTTCCTTGCTTATACATTCAGCGATATTACCGGTGGTGATAACGGCCTGCTGGATGTGCCGCGTCCAAGCTTTGGCGGAACAATTCTGTCATCGACATGGTCATATTACACCTATGTCGCGGTTATCTTCCTCGTGGTTTTTGCGCTTCTATTGCGCGCAATCCAGTCCACGTTTGGCCGCACACTGATTGCTATTCGGGAAAACGAAGAACGTGCCATTGCGGTTGGTTTCCCGATCAAGGCGTTCAAAGTGACAGCTTTTGCCATCTCCGGTGCAGTTACTGCATTGGCAGGTGCATTACATGCGATGTTGATTGGGGTTGCACCGCTGACAAGCATTGAGCACCACACCAGTGAAATGATCCTGATCATGACCATCATTGGCGGCAGCACCAGCTTGATTGCTTCTGTGCTGGGTGCGGCGAGCTATCTGCTTTTAGCCGACTGGCTCTCGGTCATCTGGCCGCGTTGGTTGTTGCTGTTAGGCTTGGCGCTGATTGTTGTTTCGCTTTTTGCTCAAAAAGGTCTCTGGGGTCTTTTGGAAAAATTGGTGGCGGCGCTCACCTCAAAACAAGAAGACGCAAAAACCCAAGATACAGCGGAGGAGAAGTGACATGAGTGCAATGCATCAACCAAACTCCGCCGGATCAGTGGCGCTTGAAACCAAAGGTATTGGCATCACTTACGGCAAATTCGTAGCGCTTGCAGATGTTGATCTGTCGATCAAAGCCAATAGTGTGCATTCAATTATCGGGCCGAATGGTGCTGGTAAGACCACTTTGTTTCATGCGCTCACCGGACGCGTGAAGGCATCGTCAGGTTCGATCCATCTTTATGGAAAAGACATCACCCCAGCTTCGGCAGAAGAACGTGTGCAGCTTGGCGTTGCCCGTTCTTTTCAGGTGACCAGTCTTTTCCCGACGCTGGATGTCTATGAAAATTTGCGCCTTGCAGCGCAAGGAAAAACACCTTGGGCTGCACTGGCACCATGGCGCAGTGCCGACAGCAATGTGGAAACACGCGAAACCGCAGAATATGTGATGGAGCGTTTGAACCTTACTCATGTGCGTTCGCGCGCAGCGGGTGAACTCTCCCATGGCCAGCAAAGACGTTTGGAAGTTGGCATGGCCATGGCTTCCAAACCGCTTGTTATCCTGATGGACGAACCGACATCCGGTATGGGGATTGATGACATTGAGGATATGAAGCGCCTGATTAAAGATTTGGGTCGCGATCATACCGTTCTGTTTATCGAGCATAATATGGGCATTGTGATGAATATCAGCGACACCGTCACGGTGATGCGTGCGGGACGTAAACTGGTTGAAGGCGCGCCTGCATTTGTGCGCGAAGATCCGGAAGTACAACGTGCTTATCTTGGCAATATGATCACGGGAGATATCGCATGAGTGCTTTTCTTCAAGTGGATAATATTCACAGTTACTATGGCAAAAGTCACATCATTCAAGGCGTTTCGCTGGAAGTGAATGAGGGTGAAATTGTCACACTGCTTGGCCGCAATGGTGCAGGTAAAAGCTCAACGCTGAAATCCATCAGTGGTTTGCTGACACCGGCCAAAGGCAAAATCACGCTCGGCGGAAAAAATATGGCAGGTTTGCCTGCCTATAAGGTTTCGCAGCAGGGGCTGGCATTGGTACCGGAAGATCGTGGTATTTTTAGCATGCTCAGCGTTGAAGAAAATCTTCAAATTGCCCAGCGTAAAAATTCCCCTTGGTCGATGGCTGATATTTATCAGATTTTCCCGCGCCTTGAAGAGCGCCGGAAAAATGGTGGCAGCCAATTGTCGGGTGGTGAGCAGCAAATGCTCTCAATCGCGCGTGCTTTGCTCAATAATCCAAAACTATTGATGCTGGATGAGCCTGTTGAAGGACTGGCACCGGTTATTGTTGAGGAAATTGTCAGCCAAATTCAGAAAATCCGTGCAGCCGGCGTGCCTATTTTGCTGGTTGAGCAAAATCTGGCCGTTTGTACCGCATTGGCAGACCGCCATTATATTCTGGAACTGGGGCGCATTGTTTATCACGGAACCGCACAAGAATTTATCGCTGATACAGATGCACGAGACCGCTATTTGGGTGTGAAAGCCAATTAACATGCCGTGTTTGCCGGAGGAGGCACACTTTCTATGTCTAATATGATTGTCGATGAAAACCGCTTATGGAACAGCCTGATGGAAACCGCCAAACTGGGCGGCTTGCCTAATGGTGGTGTGGCACGTTTAACGCTGACCGAGCATGATAAAAATGTGCGCGATTGGCTGACAACCCAATGTGAAAAATTGGGCATGAGCGTTAAAGTTGACGATGTTGGCAATATGTTTGCGCTGCGCGAAGGGCGTAATAATAATCTTGCTCCCATTGCCATGGGCAGCCATCTTGATACCCAGCCGACCGGTGGTAAATTCGACGGTATTTTGGGGGTATTGGGTGGTCTGGAAGTGTTGCGCACTTTGGATCAGAGCGGTTATGTTACCGAAGCGCCGCTGATGCTCGTCAATTGGACAAATGAAGAAGGCTCCAGATTTTCACCGGCCATGCTTGGTTCCGGCGTTTATGCCGGTGTCTACAGCCGTGATTATGCTGATAATCGTGAAGACGTTGAAGGTGTGAAATTTGGCACGGCTTTAGATGATATTGGCTATCGCGGTGAAGCAAGCAAACAAGAAACAAGCTTTGGCGCTATGTTTGAGCTCCATATCGAACAGGGGCCAATTCTTGAGGCACAAGAAAAACTGATAGGTGTGGTTCAGGGCGTGCAGGGTATGCGTTGGTATGAAGGCCGCCTGTTTGGTACTGCCGCTCATACCGGTTCCACTCCGATGAGCATGCGCCGCAATGCATTGCTCGGTGTTGCGCGCTTGATTTCTTATATTGATGAGCTGGCACATAAACATGCACCGCATGCAGTGGGCACCATCGGCTTTATGGAAATCACTCCGAATTCTACCAATGTTATTCCGGGCGAGGTGCATTTCACCGTTGATATCCGCCATCCGGATGATGCTGTGCTGGATGAAATGGAAGCCCGTATTTTTGAAATGTTTGAAGCCCAGAAAGAACAGGTCGGCCTGACCGGTTCGCTGGAATGTATTTCAAAAACCGATGCTGTTGTTTTTGATGCTGATTGCATTGAGGCAGTGCGTCAGGCTGCTGACAAGCATGGCTATAGCAACATGGATCTCATTTCCGGTGCCGGACATGATGCCGCCCATACCGCAACGATTGTGCCGACAACTATGATCTTTGTTCCGAGTGAAGGCGGGTTGAGCCATAATGAAGCCGAAGCCACCAGCTCTTCTGAATGTAGCGCCGGTGTGCAGGTGCTGCTTGATGCTGTACTTCATTATGACCGTAAGGTTGCAGAACAGCAAAATGCAGGTTGAGGATAGATAATGCGCATTCTGATTGCTCGTCTAAACCACGAGACCAATAGTTTTTCACCTGTTATTACTGATTTAAAAGCGTTCGATCCGCATTTTGATGAAGCTGCCGTCAAATTTGCCAATGGTTCCAATACGGCCTTAGGCGCTTTTTATGATTATGCTGTTCGCAAGAATGCAGAGATTATTGTGCCATTGGCGGCCACAGCCAATCCAAGCGGGCCGGTGGAAGACGAGGCGTTTGAGCGCCTCGCAACTGCCATCACCGATGGGGTTGCCAAAGGCTGCGATCTCATTTTGCTTGATCTGCACGGTGCAATGGTCACGCGCTCTTTTGATGACGGCGAGGGCGAATTGCTGCGCCGTGTGCGGGCTATTGCACCATCAACTCCGCTTGGTGTTGCACTTGATCTGCATGGCAATATTACCCAGGATATTTTGGACAATTGCGATTGCATTGTTGGTTTTAAAACCTACCCGCATATTGATATGTATGCGACCGGCGAGCATGTCACACGCATTATCGATAAAATGCTCAATGATGGTTTACTGCCAAAACAGGCTTTCAACCATCCGCCAATGCTGGCTGCAACATTGCGTATGAATACCAATGAAGATTGCGCGATGACGGATGTTATCAATCTGGCCAAAGAGATTGAAAAACGTGACGGTGTGCATGCTGTTTCTGTGTTTGGCGGTTTTCCGATTGCTGATTTGAAAGAAACCGGTCTTTCCATTGTCGTGGTGGCTGACAGCGATGCTCTGGCTGAAAGTGTTGCTGCGGAAGTAGCGCAAGTTGCATGGCGGCGTCGCGACGAGTTTTTATATACAGAAACCCCGCTTGAAACCTCTGTCAGTCAAGCAAGGCTTGAGCGTCTGAAACATAGCTCAGGCTATGTCTTGATGCTGGATCACGGCGACAACTGCATGTCGGGTGGCACGTGCGATAATATGGATGTGTTGCAGGCCGCCATTCAGGCAGGGCTTAAAAATATTGTAGCGGGGCCATTCAGTGATCCTGCTGTGGTGGATGAACTGTTTAAAGCAGGTGTCGGTGCAAAGGCCACCATCACGCTTGGTAATAAAATTGCCGCCGATGATTTTATTGCGCCACAGCCACCGCTTCAACTCACCGGCACAGTCACCGCTCTCAGCGATGGTGATTATGTTGTCTCTGGCCCAATCTATACAGGGCAATTATGCCATATGGGACGTGCTGTTGCTTTTAAAACAGATGAGGCCACTATTCTCATTACAGAATTGCCGCATGAGCCATGGGATCTGGGCGTCTTTAACTGCGCCAATATTGACCCTTTGCAAGGTGATTACCTGATATTAAAGTCCCGCATGTATTGCCGTCCGGTATTCGAACCTCAGGCTCTGGCTGTTGTTGAATGTGCGAGCGGTGGTGTAACAAGTTCCAATTACCAATTGTTTTCGTTCAAGAAATTAGCAAGGCCGATTTATCCGTTAGATAATGAGGGCGTCTGGCAGTGACAGGATAAAATATGGATCAGGTGTCAGGCAAAATTGATAAGGCAGTTAAGTTCAAGCGAATTAAACTTTCTGATCAGATTGCGGAAGATTTACGACGCACAATCGCGCGTGAAAAAATGGTTCCCGGCGATCGCTTGCCCCATGAAAAAGCGTTGATGGAGCATTATGGTTGCGCCAAAGGCACAATCAGAGAGGCGCTGAAAGCACTTGAAGTTGAAGGATTGATTGCGATGCAATCCGGCCCCAATGGGGGGCCGGAAATTCAACCGGCATCGCTTGAAATCGCTATTCAGCAATTACGCCAATATATGCATTTTCAGACGCTGACGTTTCAAAATGTTTATGAAGTGCGTAAATCCATTGAGGTTGCGCTGGCGCTCAGTGTGGTCGGCAAGCTGACAGATGAAGATTATCGTAAGCTGGAAGAGAATATCAGCATTTGCGTTGAGGCCAATCGCGATGGCAATCGTGCTATCGGGCGTACAGCTGAAACGGAGTTTCATGATATTCTATGTGATGCTTCCGACAATCCGCTGCTGATTTTCATCTGCCGTTTTCTCAATAGCCTGCTGCGTGATCTGGTCAGCTTCCGCTCGCCAAGCCTGACCGAGCATGAGCAATTTGGCGATCATAATGTGGAAAGCCATATTGCCTTGGTTGAAGCTTTCAAGCGTCAGGACAGAGATGCTGTGGTGCACATTATGAAAGAGCATATGTGCTGCGCAGAAGATTTTATGTGCCGGCTTGATGCCGCTTTCAATAGTGATCTGCTTAGTCGCAGTTCCGGATAAAACAAAAAAAGCCGCGTCTTACGCGGCTTTTTTAATGTCTTGAACAAATTAGGCATTCAGCTCGTTTTTATGGATACGGCCGTCTTTCATAATCAGTTTGAAGTTCTTATCCGGATCAGCAATGAGATTGATATCTTCCAACGGATTGCCGTCAACAAGCAGCATATCGGCTGCGGCACCGGCTTCAATCACGCCTACGGCTAAAGCATAAGGATTGCGCGGGCCGGACATGGCCAGCAGTTGCGCATTGGTATGGGTTGCCATTTTCAACACATCGGCATTGTCAAACCAACGGGCAATTTTTGCCAGTTGTTTGCCCTGCGTTGGTGTGCCTTTCGGGTTGAAGAGAATGTCGGTGCCCCATGCCATTTTGACATTGTATTTCTGCCCCAGATCAAAAGCACGCATTGTGCCTTCGGCCACCATTTTTTGCTGGTCGCGCTGAAGCTGGGTCGGGTAAACATTGGAATCTTCATCGGCCAAAAACGGCTGCAAGCTCCACCATGCACCGGCATCGGCAATTTGTTTGACTGTTTCTTCATCGGCTAGCTGGCCGTGTTCAATGGATTTTACACCACATTTAAGCGCACGCTGGATGCCCGCTGATGTATAAACATGGGAGCAAACATAAGTGCCCCAATCCGAGGCCGCAGCAACGGCTGCACGAATTTCGGCTTCTGTGAACTGGATTGAATCAAACGGATCATAGGTCGAGGCAACGCCGCCGCCGACCAAAATTTTAATCTGGCTGGCGCCAAGCATTAATTGTTCACGCACACGACGCAGAACTTCTGCCTCACCATCCGCAATAGCTGCAATACCTGCGGATTCCGCAAGGCTTATATCATTGCTGCTATGACGCGGAATATCGGTGCGCATACGGAAATCGCCATGACCGGATGTTTGCGAAATCATCGCACCGGACGGATAAATCCGCGGGCCCGCGATCCGCCCTTCATCAATGGCGCGTTTGAGCGCGAAAGAAGGGCCGCCCACATCGCGGATAGTGGTGAAACCACGCATCAATGTTCGTTGCGCTTCTTCTGCCGCAACCAGATGGATATATGCGACATCTGAAGTCATCGCGACCATTTGAGGGATCGCTGCCAGAATGCTGTGCCAATGGGCATCAATCATGCCCGGCATGAGAACGCGATTGCCGCAATCAATGATTTGCGCATTTTCTACCGCCTCATCCGCACCGATAATATTTTCGATGCGATTTTTGACGATAAGAACGCTTTTACCTTCAATAAGTTTAGCATCCTGACCGTTAAAGATGCGGACATTTTTAAGCACCAGTGGGCGCTCAGTGTTTTCAGCAGCCAAAGTGCTGCCACTGCCAACGCCGACAGCTGCCATCGTGGCCATGATGCCGCGCAGAACAGAGCGTCTTGAAACGGATTGACTCACACGATCGGTCAGTTCCGTAATGACGTTACTGTGGCACAAACAACCAAATCCATGTGAATAGTTCTGATAACGCGCACCTAATCCAACGATCATAGGAAATCCCTGTCTTTTGAAGATTTTACTAATTATTCAAGCTGTAGCATAAGATTAATGAGTGGAATATTAAATTTCAGAATATTCTTTATATGCCTATACTGTGCCTGCCGCTGACAAGCGTTATGAGTGCAGTAGCACATCTGCTTATGTTGACAGACCTAATTTGCACAAATTTCTGTGTCATGTGATGCTATCAATTATCAACTGTACCGGACATGGCAAATGGCTGTTTATCACCCACCTAAAATTCCGTCGTCTGAAATCACACCACAGTCTGTTTATATGCAGCGCCGTGCTTTTTTAAAGCTTGCGGCACTCGGGATCACATCGCTTGCGACAACAAAATATGCCGGTGCAGCAGCGCTTAATACTTCAAGCAGCGCATATATGCTGGATGAGAAACTGACACCGCAGAAAGATATCACGACTTATAATAATTTTTATGAATTTGGTTTGAACAAAGATGATCCGTCTAAATTGTCTGGCAATTTTAAGCCAAGCCCGTGGACAGTGACAATTGATGGCATGGTCAGCAAGCCAGCCACATTTGACCTTGATAAACTGATCAAAGAACTAACCATTGAAAGCCGTGTTTACCGCATGCGCTGTGTCGAGGCATGGTCGATGGTTATTCCTTGGGATGGTTTTCCGCTGGCGGCTTTATTGAAAAAAGTTGAACCTTTGGGCAGTGCGAAATATGTCCGCTTTGAAACTATTGTCCGGCCGGATGAAATGCCAGGTCAATCGGGCTTTTTTCAATCGCTTGACTGGCCCTATGTTGAAGGTTTGCGGCTTGATGAAGCCATGAACCCGCTGACATTACTGGCTGTTGGTCTTTATGGTGAGACATTGCTTAATCAAAATGGCGCGCCGCTTCGTCTTGTTGTGCCATGGAAATATGGCTTTAAAGGCATCAAATCGATCACCCGCATTACGCTCACCGATCAGGAGCCGAAAAATACCTGGCAAATTGCCAATCCGCAGGAATATGGCTTTTATGCCAATGTTAACCCGGCAGTTGATCATCCGCGCTGGAGCCAGGCGACAGAACGCCGGATTGGGGAGGGCGGTTTCTTCGGTGCTAATCGCAGGCCAACTTTGCCCTTTAATGGCTATGGCGATGAAGTCGCCGCCCTTTATACGGGTATGGATTTGAAAGCGCATTTCTAATGCAGCGCGTTTCGTTGTCTGTTCCCAGACGTTGGCAACGCTTGGTTAATGCCGCTGTTTATATCACCGGCTTTATACCGGCGATTTGGTATTTCTATCTGGGCGCAACTAATCAGTTAGGCGCTGATCCGGTTAAAAGTTTTGAGCAGGCGCTAGGCCTTTGGGCGCTGCGGTTTCTTATACTGACGCTGGCAATTTCACCGCTGCGTGATATTTTAGGTTGGAATTTTATCCGCTATCGCCGTGCGCTTGGTCTGCTAAGTTTTTATTATGCCCTGATGCATCTGGTGGCCTATCTGCTGCTTGATCTGGCAATGGATTTTTCAACCCTTTGGGATGATGTCGTCAAGCGCCCCTTTATCATGTTTGGTATGGTGGCACTCGGGCTGCTGCTGCCGCTTGCTTTGACATCCAATAATTTTTCCATCCGTAAAATGGGTGGAAAATGGATATGGTTGCACCGGCTTATTTATGGTGTGACCGTGCTAGTTTTGCTGCACTTTTCATTGTCTGCGAAAGTGCTAAGCCTTGATCATTATTTTTATATCACACTCATTATCCTGATGCTTTTATATCGTGTTCACCGTGCTTTAAAAAGGAAACTGTGCAAGCTTAAATGAGTTAGCTCTTAGGCTTGAGATGAATAACCACATCCACTTTGGCTATCTCATAACCTTCCGGCGCTTCCGGCAGGCGATTGATAATTGTATCACCGGCAGGAGCATCAACTATGCGGTCTTCGTCCTGTACGTAAAAATGATGATGATCGCCGGTATCAGTGTCAAAATAAACCCGCTCGCTGCCTGTGCAGATGCGACGCAATAAACCTGCTTCACTAAAATGATGCAGCGTATTGTATATGGTCGCCAGCGATAAATGCTCACCTGTCGTTTGAATTTCCTGAAACAGATCATCGGCTGTAATGTGACGATGCGATGCGCCAAAAAGTAACTTGCCAATATTCAAACGCTGTTTTGTTGGCCGCAAGCCCACTTTTCTGAGGCGGGCAGAAATTTCCTGCAAACGTGCATTGTCAGGATTATCCGGTGATAATAAGCGTTTGCGGGTTTCCTCAGGTATGAACAGCATGTGATGATCCGGTATTTTGCAAAAGGTGGCGGTCAGCTTTGATCAGTGAAATTCAAAGCTGCCGATAGAATAAGCGAAAATAAAGCCGGGTCAAGTTATTTGCAATTGATTTGCAACTGCATTTGTTGAGTTGATTATAATTGAAGAGTAAATTTAAGGATCAGCTCAGTTTTACCGGAAGGCGCAGTTTCTGCCTCAGGCAAACCGGTTTGCGCAAAACCGGCCTTATGTAAAACATGTACGGATGCCGGATTGTCGGTAACAGTTCTGGCACGTAACTGGTACAGTCTTAAAGCGCGCGCATAGTCAGCTGCCAGCATCAATGTTTTATAAGCAATATTTTGCCCTCTGAAATCAGACGCAACCCAATAGCCAATTTCGGCGTCCTGTTCGGTGAAATCAAACAAGACCAGACTACCGGCAAAGCGGTCACTTGCAGTGTCAGCAATTGTTAAAACTGCTAAATCTCCACTGCGCAAACCATCCGCGATTGAGCCATAAATCATTTCGCTCACAATTTCAGGCGTGTAATGTTCAAGCGGCAAATGGCCAAATTGTTTAACCGCTGCATCCATAGTGCCAGCGGCATAGGCAGCCGCGTCTGCTTGTTTCATCGCACGTAAACTAAGCTGCGCATTGCTGACAGGTAGGTGTTTTAGCAAGCTGGTTTTGAGAGCCGGTGGTGTCATATCAAGCATTTACCTTTTCAATTTCCGCTTTGACATTCAATAATCAAACATCATTTGCTTGACTCGAACATCGTTCGATAAATATGTAGAGCGACATGAAAAAAGTCAAGTGGTAGTATTGAGTGGCAAGGTAGACTGGTTATGGCGGAAAAATCAGATACGACGAAAATCGGTCAGTCTGTTTGGCTAAAGAAAGTTAAACCTGCGCGAAAAGTGCCTGCTTTATCAAAAGAGAGTATTTTGAATGCTGCGTTAGAAATCCTTGATCAGCAAGGATTGGCAGGGCTCACTATGCGCAAGCTTGCCCAGCATTTAAACGCGGGTGCGGCTTCCCTTTACTGGTATGTCGAAACCCGTGATGATGTGCTGGAACTAGCACTGGATACCGTCTTGAGCAAAATTATCTATCCGCCTGAAGGTGATGACTGGCAGGTTACGCTGATTGCTTATATGCATGAGTGGCGGCGTGTTTTACTGCGCCATCATTGGGCGCCGGCATTGATCGGTTTTCGTCCCTTTATTGGCCCCAATGCTTTGGAGCGTTCTGAATATTTACGACGAATTTTGATGCATTCCGGCCTTGAGGCAACAGATGTCATTCAAGCTGGCTATACATTGTCCAATTTTATGATTGGCTCGGTAGTCACGCAAATTGCATGGCAAAATGGCGGCGGGGATAATGCGCGTCCGCAGATCAAAGAATTCATGCAGGCGCAAACGGAAAAATATCCTTTGCTTGCTTCACAAATGGCCTATGATTCAGGCGATTGGGATGCAAGCTATATCAAAGGTTTAAACTGGATCATTCGTTCGTTGAGCGAGGTTTAAGACCATCATCTTTTGATCAAACATTTGTACTAATTTCTTTTAACATAAAATATTTGCTTGCGAATCGCATAAGTGTTGACTTATGTATCATGCATGACAGAGAACGATATTTTTAAAGCACTTGCAGATCCAACACGGCGAGCAGTTTTTGAAAAACTGGCGGCAGGCCATATGAATGCCAGCTCTTTGCGTGAAGGTATGGGCATTAGCCAGCCGGCAATGTCGCAACATCTGGCGGTTTTACGCGGTGCCGGATTGATCCGTGAGGAAAAAGCCGGACGTTATGTCAATTATGAGGTTAATCCTGATGGATTAGCACTCATTGCACAATGGCTTAATCAATATCGTGCTTATTGGCCTAAGCGGATTGATGACTTGAAGCTCTTGCTGAAGGATATGGATCAATGAATGATCAATTGCCGGAAGAAAAGCCTGAAGCACTTGTTTTTAAATATGAGCTGGATGCAAGCCCGCAAAAACTATGGCGCGCATTGACCATTCCGGAATTTCGCGCCCGATGGTTGCCGGATCTGGCGGAGAGCGAGCCTGAAGAAGGGGCAACTATTCCCGAAAAGCAGATATCTTACAAAATGCGTGAGAAAGTACCGCCTTTTCTGGAAACACAGGTAATATTTCGCATTGCTGACAATGATGACGGCACAGCAATGCTGACGATCATTCATCAGTTGACAGATGCACGTATCCGGCAACAGCGAGATGCAGCTAACAGCAATCATGTGCTGATGATGATTGCTGCCTAAGCGCCTTTATCCCCCTATCAAATATTGAAGAACGGAGATCGCCGATGCGCGACACGATGCAACTCGTCCCTATGGTTATTGAACAATCGGAAAAAGGGGAGCGTTCTTTTGATATTTATTCCCGTTTGCTGCGTGAGCGCATCATTTTTTTAAATGGTGAGGTCAATGACACGATGTCAGCGCTTATTTGTGCACAATTGCTGCTTTTAGAAGCTGAAAGCCAGAAAAAGCCGATCAATCTCTATATTAACTCGCCGGGTGGTTCGATGACCAGCGGACTGGCAATTTATGATACAATGCAGTTTATCCATGCGCCTGTGCATACGCTATGTATGGGAACGGCGCGCTCGATGGGGTCATTTTTATTAATGGCCGGTGAACCGGGGCATCGCTCTGCTTTGCCTAATGCCAGCCTGCATGTGCATCAGCCGTTAGGTGGCTTTCAGGGGCAGGCTTCGGATATTTTTATTCAATCTGAAGAGATGCGTAAAACCAAGCATAAAGTAATTGAATTTTACGCCAGACATTGTGGCCGCACCTATGAAGAGGTCGAGCGAAAATTGGATCGAGACTGTTTTATGGATGCTCAGGAAGCACTGGAATGGGGCTTAATTGACAGTATTTTACAGAAAAATGCGTCTGTTTAAGGCAAAAATACAAAAGTGCAGTGCTTTTTTGAAGGAAAAATTGACTTTTTGAAGCGCTGCACCTAGATAAGAAACATTAATTCATTAGGAGATGTATGCGCAGAAGATAAAAAATTGGATCGCGTCAAGCGGCTGATAAACGGGAAGTTACTTCACCGTGCTTTTGTGCTATGCTCTTATGATACTTTCAATCATCGCCTTGTTTTCCATTATTTGGTTCAGCTGAACCAGAATATTGATGGTCTGTTTCAGGCTGATGATCTTTTCGGCACATTTCGCCTCTTTGCACCGATCCCACATTTTAAAACATGCTGAAGCGCGGTTTTAAAAACCATAGGTCGTTTCAGCATATCCGCATTTTTTAATGGGCACCTGTAAGTTTTTCAAAAGACAGGTGCGTGGGTGATATGATGAATATATCAAAACTAGAGCGTAAAGTGCTTGAGATGCTGTCGCGTGGTGGCAGAATTATGCTGGAAAAAGATGAGCGTAATAAAGTGATCGATGCTGATTTTATCACGCGTGAGGGCTGGTTTATGGATGGTGTTGGTTTGGCACAATTCGTTAATTTACGAGCCAAAAGATTGATCCGCTCAACACAAGGCAGTGACTATTACATCTCACGTGACGGAATAGTCAGCCTGCAAGCATCAAGACAGCAGGTAAAAAAGTGAGCTTGATCTCGCTAATTCCGGTCTTTATTGTTAACAGCTGCCTGCGCTTTGGCTAAAAAGCGCAGGCAGCGTTTTTTAATATTTAGCATACATGGTCGTTTAAAAATGAATTACCTGAAACTGACAGATGGTCGTCAATTAGCTTGGCATGAATGGGGTGCAGCTGACGGGCGTGTTGTCGTTTTTTGTCCGGGCGCTGGCATGGCTGGCCGTTTTGCTTTTGGTGAAAAAGACGCTGAAGAGCTCAATTTAAGAATTATCTCTGTAGATCGCGCTGGCTTGGGTGGTTCAGATGCTGACCCGCAGAAAAATTTTGCAAGCTGGACAAATGATATCGAGCAGTTGCTTACTCATTTAAAGGCTGAGGCACCGCTTGCAATGGGCTTTTCGCAAGGTGCGGCTTTTGCCTATGCACTGGCTTCCGCCAATCTTGTTAAAGGGCTTGCCATTGTTTCAGGGCAGGATGAGTTGTCTTATCCGGCAACTATCAAGCAGTTGCCTGAACAGGTTGCGATGATGGTGGAACGAGCAGGTTCTGATGCGCTAGCACTCGAAGCGGAGATTGCGCAATTTGCAACGGCTGACTGGCTTTGGCAGATGATTGAAACCATGAGTGCCGAGCAAGATCGTGTCTATTATTCACGAGGCGATTTTGCGCCGCATTATCGTGCGGCTTTAAAGGCTGGATTTTTGCAAGGTGCGGCAGGTTATGCGCGCGATACTATTCTTGCCATGGCACCTTGGCCATTTCGCTTGGAAGATGTGCGCTGTCCGGTTCAGCTTTGGTATGGACTGAGTGATACAAGTCCGGTGCATTCGCCTGATTTTGGTAAAATACTCAATGCACGCCTTCCGTCAGCAAAGCTTAATCAGGTTGCTGATGCGGGGAGTGCTATTTTGTGGAGCCATTCGCGTGAAATACTGATGCAATTGGTTGCATCCAGCTAATTGCTGCAAAACTTGGTGAGAGTGCGCTTAAATCGCACTCTCTAAAAGTGATTTTTAATCTGCCATTGATTTACGCAATGCTTCGGCAATGGCTGCTCTTGCCGGTTCATCCAGCGGGGCTTGCGGCAAGACAGGGTTGCCAACATCATAGCCCTGAATTTGCAGCGCCGTTTTAATACAACCAGCCAAGCGATAACGGGCAAAAACATCATTGAACTGCCATAGCTGCTTTTGCAAAATTGCTGCTTTTTTCCAGTCTGCTGCCACGCAAGCCTGATAAAGCGCTACGCTTTTTTCCGGTAGAACACATGCTGGGCCGGCAAAAATACCTTTACCGCCCATCATCAAAACACTTACAGCAATATGAGATGAAGCCGCATAAACATCCAAACTATCGCCGCACTGTTCTATGATGGTCAGCAGGCGGCCAGTATTGCTGGAAGCATCTTTAAGGCCGATAATATTTGGGTGTTTTGCTAAGACCCGAATGATATCAACGGTCAGATCGGTACGCTGAAAATTGGGATTGGTATAAACAATAACCGGCAGACCAGCCTGATCGGCGATTGAAAGAAAATAGCTTTCAATCTCTGTTTTATGCAGCGGAAAATACGAGTCCAGCACACTGACAATGCCGCTGACACCTATTTTTTTATAGAGTTTTGCTTGCGCAATAGCACCTTCCGTTGAGGTGCTGGCAACGCCTGCAATAACCGGCACGCGCCCGTTTGCAGCCTCAACGACCACTTCAATCACCCGCTGTTTTTGCGCATCATTTAGATAGGCATATTCACCGGTGCTGCCCAGCGGGGTCAGGCCATGCACGCCTTTGGCAATGAGGTCGTCACAAAGTTTTGCCAGCACGGTTTCGTTGACCTGTGCATCTTCTTTTAAAGGGCTGACAAGGTAAGGCATGACGCCTTGAAATAAGGACATTGTCTTCACTCCGGCTATGTTGCGAGCCAAAAAACAGGCGTGATCTGAGATGAAAAACGCCGCTAAATTGCTGTGAAACATGGGAAATTGAGTGAAAAGGGTAAAGAGAATTCTACGCCACCAGTTATTCCTAAAAGAAATAGCTGGTGCGTTTGTGTTGCTAGGTTCTTAAGTCTGCGGCCGTATTTCGCAGCACATCCAAAAAGGCATCTGCGGCTGGTGAAAGCCTTGTATTGTTGCGTGTTGTGATACCAATAACCCCGGCGGTTGCGCCCAATGTCAGTGGTAAAATCACCAAGCTGCCAAGCAACGCTTCCTGACGTGCAACCTGCACGGGCAAGACGCCTAGATAATCTGTATCAAGTAATAATTGCCGGTTGGTGAGAAGTGAAACTGAATCGACCGCATGCGCCGGCGGTTCAATACCTTCATCCCGAAACGCACTATCTATGCGCCGGCGCATGTTGGTTTCGTGAGGTGGCAACACCCATTCCCACTTGATCAGTTCCGCCAGATCAAGATTGTCATGACGGGTGAGCGGATGGCCGCGCCGTGCGACAACGCAGGCTGAATCTTCCATCAAAATTTCGTGGGTTACTTGTGCGGTTTCGCGGCGCTCAGACAGGCGCCCAACCACGAAATCCAGCTCTCCGGCGCGTAAAGCATGGATCAGAATGTCATCCGTACCCTCAACAACTTTAATGATGATTTTCGGGCGTTCACGACGCAATTGCGCAATGGCTTTTGGCAGCAATTCAGCCGATGCAGCAAGCAAAGTGCCGATTGCTACACGGCCACCCGTGCCATCACGAAGGTCAGCCAGATGTTCTTCTGCATTGCTAAGCTGATGCAGCATCAGACGGGCATGATCCGCCAGCGTGTCACCAAATAAAGTGGGCACCACGCCGCGATTGGTGCGGTCAAACAAGCGCACAGCAGTTAAGGCCTCCACCTCTTGCAATGCTTTGGTGACCGCAGATTGGGTCATATTCAACCTTTTGGCTGCGCGCGCCAGATTACATTCTTCAACAATAGCAACGACCATGCGCAAATGGCGCAAGGTGAGGTTGTTGGTCAGCAGTCTTGATCGTGGTGTACTCATTGCTCTGATATTCCATATAGTCATATATAAGTCCAGAGAATTCACTTGATAGAATTCCTGTTCCTTGAAACACTGTTGATGGAGGAGATAAGAATGACTGACTTGCTGGTGCATAAATTGGCTGAGGAGGCTGCATTGCCACGTACCCGACTGGACGTGGATTACAATGCCCGCGCTACAGTGACGGTCGAGCGTTTTGATGAGATTATGGCGCAGGCCAATGTGATTTCTCAAGAGGCGCTGACGCATTATGCGACGTTTAAAGATGTCATTTATGATGAACAGTCACAGCAAAAACTGGATATTTCCGGCACTGTAACAGGTGAATTGCGACCTGCTTTTATCTTTATTCATGGTGGCTATTGGAAAGCGCTCTCAAAAGAAGAATCGAGCTTTATGGCCGGTTTTCTGCAAGCGCACCAGGTGGCAACTGTAGCCGTTGAATATACGCTGGCGCCTCAGGCAAGTTTGCATGAAATTGTTCGGCAAGTACGTGCCAGCATTGCTTATTTATGGCAGCACGGACGTGAACATGGCATCGACCCGAACCGTCTTTATGTCGGCGGCAGTTCAGCCGGCGGGCATTTGGCCGGATGCGTGATTGCCAGTGGCTGGCAGGCAGAATTTAACGTGCCGGACAATGTCATTAAGGCGGCTTTGCCATTGAGCGGCCTGTTTCATCTGGCGCCAATCGCCAATTGTTTTGCACAAGAATGGCTGAATTTAACGCCTGCCGATGTGAAAGCTTTAAGCCCCGCTGAAAACCTTCCCTTCCAAGGCTGCCCGATTATCGTGGCATATGCTGAAGGTGAAGCGGCAGGCTTTAAGCGCCAGTCAATCGACTATCATCAGTCATGGCTGGATGCAGGTTTCAAAAGTGAAATTTTTGAAATCAAAGGCCGCAATCATTTTGATATCGTTTTGGATCTCGCCGAGCCGGACAGCCTGCTTGGGCAGACATTGTTGCGTCTGATTGCCGACAATCCTTCTTAAAAAATACAGGCCTTTGGGTCTGCTCTTTTCGCCTTCTGAACAGATTAAATGAACGGAAATAATATGAAATATACCAGGAAAGACGCCAAGGCTTATTCCCGGCAGCATATGAAAGGCATCTGGGCTGCGGCTCTGACACCTTTTACTGCCGATCATGCCATTGACGAAGATGCGGTTCGCCGTAACTACGATCATTGGATTGAAGACCTGAAGATTGACGGCTTTTTTGTCGCCGGTAAGCAGGGCGAGTTTTTCTCAATGTCACTGGATGAGCGCAAGCGCAGCTTTGAGCTGGCGGTTGAGGCTTGTGCCGGACGTGCCCAGACTATCATGTCTTGTTCTGACCAGAATATGGATGTGGTGATTGAACTTGCACAACATGCACAGAAAATTGGTGCAGATTATATCGTTGTGCATGCACCTATCCTGCATTTCTTCAAAGAACAGGATGAAACACTTCTCAACTATTACCGCACGATTGCGGAAAAAGTTGATATCGGCATTGCGCTTTGGAGCCATCCGGACAGCGGCTATCTGATGAGCCCTGAGCTGTGCAACAAGCTGGCTGATATCGAAAATGTGGTGGCGATTAAATATAGCGTGCCGCGTCCGATGTATATTGAGCTGGAACGCCTTGCAGGTGATAAAATTTTGGTCAGCACCGCATCAGAAGATGAGTGGCTCGACAATATTATCGATCTCAAATGGCAGCTCTATCTCTGCTCTTCCCCTCCATATCTGATCCAGACCAAAAATGATTTGCGCATGCGTGAATATACGGATCTGGCCTTTGCCGGTAAATTTGAAGAAGCACGCCGTATCCGTGACAGTCTTGAGCCAGTGCGTAAAGCGCTCAAAGGCACACGTCCGGCGGAAAAACCACATTCCCACCAGAAATATTGGCAGGAACTGCTTGGCCAGACTGGCGGCACGGTACGCACACCATTGCTTGAACTGACAGAAGCCGAAAAGAAGGTGACACGTGAAGCCTTCGAAAACTGCGGACTGAAACTGTAATACGATCTGAAAACTGCGCGGTGTTTGCATAAACACTGCGCAGTCTCAACCGACTGATAAATATTGGTTTTTGTTCATCATCACCCAGCCCAATGCAATCGAGGCATTATGAAATTTACCCGTCTTCTTCCGTTGCTTGCCGCATCTTTTCTGGCATCCAGTGCCGTCTATGCCGCTGATCCGGTGAAAATTGGTTTCATCACCACCTTGTCCGGCTCTGCCGGTTATTTGGGGCAGGATGTGCGCGATGGTTTTGAGCTCGCGGTCAAAATGGGCAAAGGCACGCTGGGCGATGTGCCGGTCAATGTGCTGGTTGAAGATGATGCGATGAAGCCTGCCAATGGTCGTCAAATTGCTGATCGCTTCATGAATGATGAAGGTGTGAAGCTCTTTACTGGTCTTGTGTTTTCCAATGTGGCTGGTGCAACTGTTCCTGAAATTTTGGATGGCGGCGGAATTTTTGTCAGCCCTAATGCGGGGCCATCGGAATTTGGCGGCAAAGGCTGCGATGCCAATTATTACGTAATTTCATATCTGACCGATACAATGCAGGGCAGTGCCGGTCAAAATGCGACAGATCTGGGTTATAAGCGTGCTTTTCTGCTGGCGCCTAACTTTCAGGCCGGTAAAGACGCGATCGAGGGTTTTAAGCGCTATTTCAAGGGCGAGATTGCCGGTGAGATTTATACACGCGTCGATCAGAATGATTTTGCCGCCGAAATGGCACAAATCCGTCAGGTTAATCCTGATGTAGTTTTCCAGTTTCAGCCGGGCGGTTTAGGTATTGCATTCTTGCGCCAATATCAGCAGGCCGGATTATTAGGCTCAGTGCCGATGGTGATTGCCGAGCCGTCCATGGATCATGCGATTTTGAAAGCTGTCGGTGATGCGGCAGAAGGCTTGAATGTTTCCGGTTCGTGGAACACCGATTTGGACAATGATGCCAATCGTGAATTTGTGGCTGCTTTTGAAGAAGCCTATAAGCGCACTCCAACCATGTATGCCGCGCAAGCCTATGACACTGCCAATGCCATTGGCGCCGCACTGCGCCAGACAAAAGGCGATGTTGAGGATCGCGATGCTTTCCGTGCAGCAATGTTGAAAGCCAATTTCAAATCTGTGCGCGGCACTTTCAGTTTCGGTAAAAACCAGCATCCGGTGCAGGATTGGTATGCCATGCAGGTGGTGCGTGGTGATGATGGTGCTTTGACACTCAAAACCCGTTCAAAATTGCTCAGCAGCCACGGCGACCCGTTCGCGGCTGATTGTGATCTTTGAGAGCGCCCATGAAGATTGTTGCACATCATCTTCCGGAATTAAATGTCACCTTGCATCAGTTTCAGGGCACAGATCTGCGTATTACCTGCATTCCGGATATGGAGGCAAACTGGCCGGTAAAAGCATTGCTGGGCAGTTTGTCGGATGATGAATTGCAAGAGGCTGCACAGCAGGCACCTGCGGGTTCAATGGATGTTGAAAAGGGCACTATTCGCCTTAATTTCAATATTTATCTGATTGAAACGCCGGATTATGTCGCGTTGATTGATGCAGGTGTGGGCAATCAGAAAATTCGCCCTGATCGCCCCGCATGGCATCAGCGTAATTCTGCATTTTTGGACATTCTGGCTGCCCTTGGTGTACAGCCAAGCGATGTTAATTACCTGATCAATACGCATCTTCATGCCGATCATGTCGGCTGGAATACTGTTTTACTCGATGGAAAATGGCAGGCCGCATTTCCTAATGCAGCCTATATCGTGCCGGAAGGTGAACTGACCTACTGGACGCAAATTCACGCAGAAAATTCAGATAAAACTACGCTGCATGGAGCGTTTGAAGACAGTATCAAACCGATTATCGAAACCATTGGTTTTCAAGCTGTACCAGCAAATTATCAGATATGTGACGGCCTGACATTTGAGCCGGCCTTTGGTCATTCGCCAGGCATGGTGGTGGTGCGTTTGAAATCTGCTGAACTCAACGTCTTGTTTACAGCAGATGTTATCCATCATCCGCTGCAATTATCGCAACCATTTGCGGCTTCCAATTTTTGTAAAGCCCCTGATCAAGCGCGTGAAACGCGCATGAGCTTGCTTGAAAATGCAGCCAAAGAGCGGGTGATCATGGCGCCATATCATTTTCCGCTGCCGGTTTTCGGGCAGGTGGAAGGAGGGGAAGGCATCTATAGCTATGTGCCTTTCGACGTAGAAATAACAATAAAAGACTGAACGAAACGAGATGCAGCAGAAGCTGCATACGGAGGAGAACGGGCATGATTAAGAAGAGTTTACTTGCAATGAGTGTTCTGGCTTTCAGCACTTTGCCCTATGCGGCATTGGCGCAAGAGCCTGTTAAAATTGGTATGATTACCACGCTTTCTGGGCCTGCCGGCTATTTAGGCCAAGATATTCGTGACGGCTTTAAACTGGCCATGGAAATGGACGGCGGCAAGCTTGGCGATGTTGCTGTTGATCTGATTGTGGAAGATGACAGCCAGAAACCGGGACAAGGCAAACAGATTGCGGAACGCCTTTTGAACAATGACAAAGTGCAGTTGTTTACCGGTATCGTTTTTTCCAACGTGGCTGGCGCAACGGTGCCGGACATTCTGGATGGTGAAGCCTTTTATGTGAGCACCAATGCGGCACCGTCCAATTTGGCCGGTAAAGAATGTAACGAAAATTATTTCGTTGTTCCTTGGCAAAATGACAGTCTGCACGAAAGTGCCGGACAGCTTGCAACCAATCTCGGCTATAAAACCGCCTTCGTTCTGGCTTCCAATTATCAGGCCGGTAAAGATGCGATCACCGGCTTTAAGCGCTATTTTAAAGGCGAGATTGTCGGCGAAGTTTATACCGGCCTCGATCAGACTGATTTTGCTGCGGAAATGGCACAAATCCGTGCCAAGAAACCGGAAGTGGTTTTCCAGTTTCATCCAGGTGGCCTCGCGATCACATTCCTGCGCCAATATGAACAGGCCGGCTTGATGAAAAGCACACCAATGGTGGTGGCTGAACCATCATTGGATGCAAATACTTTGAAAGCTGTTGGTGACATTGCGCTGGGCTTGAATGTTTCCAGCCACTGGAATTCTGATTTTGATAATGCGGCAAACAAAAAGTTCATGGAAGCATGGATGAAAGCCTATAATCGTGCGCCGACTTATTATTCCAGTCAGGGCTATGAGGCTGCCCTTGCCATCGGTGCAGCACTGAAAGCCACCAATGGCAATGTTGAAGATAAAGACGCTTTCCGTGAAGCTATGCGTAAAGCCGACTTTGAAGCCGTACGCGGTAACTTCAAGTTTGGTGTGAACCATCATCCGGTGCAGGACTGGTATGCTCTGCGCGTTGAAAAAGATGAAAACGGTGCACCAGCATTGAAAACCGTCGGTAAGATTTTGGAAAACCACGGCGACGTCTATGCCGCTTCCTGCAAAATGTAAGCACTGATTTTAATGCCTTAAAAGGCAGAGCTAACATTTCAGACGGGGAGTATTCTCCCCCGTCTGTGCAGTGTTCCGGCACAAATTGGTGTTTCGATTTTAATTCTCAAGGCGGTCTTTGATGATGCTTTTCCTTGAACAGATGCTGAATGGCCTGCAATTCGGCGTGATGCTATTTTTGCTGGCAGCAGGTTTGACGCTTATTTTTGGTATTATGGGCGTCATTAATCTGGCTCATGGTTCTATTTACATGATCGGTGCCTATGCGGGCACTTATGTGGCAGCAGAAACCAATTCGTTTTTCTTAGGAGTGCCGGCGGCATTGGCAGCAGCCGCTATTGCCGGTGTTGCCATTGAATTTCTGGTGGTGCGTCGGCTTTATAAGCGCGATCACCTCGATCAGGTGCTTGCTACTTTTGCCATCATTATGATTGCAAACCAGACAATTACACTGCTTTTTGGCCGCCAGCCTTTGTTTGTTTCGATGCCCCCTTTGCTGGACGGGTCATTGGAAATTTTGCCGGGTCTTTTTTATCCGGTCTATCGTCTGGCGATCATTTTTGTCGGCCTGATGGTCGCGCTCGGGCTTTATCTGCTTATCAATAAAACCCGTGTTGGTATGTTGGTGCGCGCCGGTTCGACAAACCGCGACATGGTGCGTGCGCTAGGTGTTGATGTGCGCCTTCTTTACACGGCTGTGTTTGGTCTTGGTGCGCTTTTGGCCGGTCTTGCAGGCTTTATGGCGGGGCCGATTATGGCTGTGCAAGTGGGCATGGGCGAGCAAATCCTCATAACAACATTTGTCGTCGTGGTGATCGGTGGCGTTGGCTCCATTCGCGGCGCGTTTTTTGCCAGCCTTTTGCTGGGTCTCGTTGACACAATGCTGCGTGCCTATCTGCCACCGCTATTGCGTCAAGTGATGGAAGGTGCCGAGGCTGATGCGCTGGGCGCCGGTATTTCCTCAATGGGTATTTATCTTTTGATGGCCATTGTTCTTCTCATTCGCCCTAAAGGGCTGTTCTATGCAAATAATTAATAAGGCAGCACCTATGGAAAACTCTCTTAAGAAGCCATTTCTGCTAGCCTTCGGGTTAGTTCTGCTCATAGCACTGCCGTTTGTGTCGGATGCTTTGGGTTATCCAGCAATGACATCACTGGCTACGCGTGTTCTAATTTACGGTATCGCTGCGGCAAGCCTTAATCTGGTGCTCGGCTATGGCGGCATGGTCAGTTTTGGTCATGCAGCATTTTTCGGCCTTGGCGGTTATGTGGTTGGTATTTTGTACCAGCATTACACACAGGATGATCTGTTTTTGGGGCTGATCCCCGGTTCAAACCAGTTGCTGGTGACACTGCCTTTGGCCGTGCTGGTCAGTGGTGTGATGGCGGCCATTATTGGCGGCCTGTCGCTGCGCACCGGCGGCGTGCAGTTCATTATGATCACGCTGGCTTTTGCGCAAATGCTGTTCTTTCTGTTTGTGTCGCTCAAAACCTATGGCGGCGATGATGGTTTGATTATTCGCCGTACCAATGAACTGCCTGGTTTAAACATGCGTGATAAGCAGACGATCTATTATGTCTGTCTTGCTATCACCGTGCTGTTCTTTTTCCTGATGTGGCGCATGGTCAATTCACGTTTCGGCAATGTGCTGGTTGGTCTTCGCCAAAATCAACGCCGCATGGCAGCACTCGGTCTTCCTGCCTATCGTTACAAACTTGTCGCTTTCATTATCTCTGGCATGGGGGCAGGGCTTGCCGGTTGTTTGATGGCCAATTTTCTGCGCTTTGCAAGTCCGGATATGGTGCATTGGACAAAGTCGGGCGAGCTGATGATCATTGTTGTGCTTGGTGGTGTGGGCACATTGTTCGGGCCGTTGATCGGTGCTGGTGCATTCATCGTGCTTGAGTCCATTCTGGCCTCATGGACAGAATATTGGCAGTTGGCCTTTGGGTTTATCCTGTTGTTTGTCGTGCTTTATACCAATGGCGGCATTCAGGCTCTGTTGAAGCGTATCGGCGGGAGATCAGCATGAGTGAACCTATTCTTAATGTCAGCGGTCTTGTTAAAAGGTTCGGTGGGTTGCTGGCGACAGACAGTGTTTCGCTGGATGTGCGGCCGGGCGAAATTCACGCGCTGATCGGCCCCAATGGTGCAGGCAAAACCACGCTTATTTCGCAGTTACTCGGCGAATTAAAATCTGATGCCGGTAAAATTGAACTCGAAGGACGTGATATCAGCCGTTTGCCGACCGCAAAACGTATCGGGCTGGGGCTGGCACGAACTTTCCAGATCACTTCTTTGCTGCCTGAGTATAGCGTGTTGGACAATGTCGCTATCGCTATTCAAATTCGTCAGGGACATAGTTTCCGCTTTTGGGGCAATGTTCGCAAAGAAACACAGTTGCGTGATAGTGCACTTGGTTATCTTAAACCCATTGGGTTGGAACACCGCGCCGATGAATTGGTCGCCAATCTCTCGCACGGTGAGCAAAAGCAGCTGGAACTGGCCGTTGCCATGGCAACAGAGCCAAAGGTGATGTTGCTTGATGAGCCGATGGCGGGGCTTGGTCATACTGAAAGCCAGCAAATGGTAAAATTGCTGCAAGGCTTGAAAAGTCAGGTCAGCATGTTGCTGGTTGAGCATGATATGGATGCGGTTTTCCAGCTTGCCGACCGTATTTCGGTACTGGTGTACGGGCGCGTTATCGCAACCGGCAGTGCAGATGAAATTCGTAATCATCCGGAAGTACGTAGTGCCTATCTGGGAGAGGGAGATGAAGCATGCTGAGCGTTGCAGGACTGCAATCCGCATACGGGCCCAGTCAGGTGCTTTTCGATGTGGAACTCGAAATTAAAGAAGGTGAAATCGTCACGCTGCTTGGGCGCAATGGTATGGGGAAAACCACCACTGTGCGCTCGATCATGGGGCTTTTGCAGCCATTATCCGGCAAAATCAGCTTTGGCGGGCGTGATACATTTGGTTCCGCACCGGAAGTGGTCGCACGCCTTGGTGTTGGTTTGGTGCCGGAAGGCCGCGAAACCTTTTCCACTCTAACGGTACGTGAAAATCTGGTGGCGACAGCTGCCAATCGTTTGAAGCGCTCATCCCCTTGGACATTGGAGCGTGTTTACGCGCTTTTTCCACGCCTTCATGAACGCGCAGGCCAGATGGCTGGCACATTGTCAGGCGGCGAGCAGCAAATGCTGGTGATTAGCCGCGCTTTGATGACCAACCCGAAATTGCTGATTTTGGATGAGGCAACCGAAGGCTTGGCACCGGTAATTCGCGCCGAGATCTGGAACTGTATCGAAACTTTGAAACAGCAGGGACAGGCGATCCTGCTGATTGATAAAAATATCAATGTTTTGAAGCGATTGGCAGACCGTCATTATGTGCTTGAAAAAGGTAAAACCGTTTGGTCGGGCACCAATCAGGATTTGATGGACAATGCCGAACTGGTTCACGGATATGTAGGGATTTAACAAAAAGCCTCTTCGCCAGTGTCGGAGAGGCAAGATTGAACAAGAGGCAGACGATCAAAAATCTCTCGTTAAGAGAGTGCGTTTTTTCACATTAAACAAAAAAGACATGACTGACTTTTTCGGCATCGTTACGGTGCATGCCTAGCTGCGTGCCGAAATTTTGAAAACCGCATGTCTCTTAAAAAAATATGATGCAATGGAGAATGAGCCATGACGAAACAATATCCGGAGCTAAGCCTTTATATTGGTGGCGCGTGGAGAAAAACTGCAAATACTTTACCTGTGCTTAATCCGGCAGATGAAACAGTCATTGGCGCTGTTCCGGTTGCAACACGTTCGGATCTGGATGATGCGATTGCGGCTGCCGAGCAGGGGTTTAAAGTTTGGAAAAACACCGCCCCTGCCAGACGCTCAGAAATTATTCTGAAGGCATGCGCGTTGATGCGTGAGCGTATTGATCAGATTGCACATTCCATCACCATGGAGCATGGCAAGCCATTTGAACAGGCAAGGCTTGAAGTTATTCGTGGCTGCGAATTTTTTGAATGGGATGCAGCTGAAGGTCTGCGCACTTATGGACGGGTTATTCCAAGTGCACCGGGCACTCGCTACACAGTTATTCATCAGCCGATTGGCGTGATTGCGGCCTTCTCGCCGTGGAACTTCCCGATGAGCCAGCCATCGCGCAAAATTGCAGGCGCTTTGGCTTCCGGCTGCTCAATCATCTTGAAGGCGGCGGAAGAAACACCAGCTGGTGCTTATCATATTGCGCGTGCATTTCATGATGCGGGTTTGCCGGCCGGTGTCTTCAATCTGGTTTTTGGTGTTCCGGCTGAAATCTCAGATTATCTGATCCCGCATCCAACCATCCGTGCCATTGCCTTTACCGGTTCAACGGCTGTTGGCAAGCATCTGACCACGATGGCATCGCGTTATATGAAGCCCGCCTTGATGGAGCTTGGCGGCCATGCACCGGTGATTGTTTGTGACGACTATGATGCCGTTGCCGCAGGTACGATGTCGGCGATCCGTAAAGCGCGCAATGCCGGACAGGTTTGCACCTCACCAACCCGTTTTTTTGTGATGGAAAAAAGCTTTGAAGCCTTTACCAATGCTTTTGTAGAAAAAGCGCGCAGCATTAAAATCGGAAATGGTTTGGATGCCCAGACGGAAATGGGGCCGTTGGCCAATGACCGTCGTATTGAAGCACTCGAAACTTTGGTCAATGACGCTAAGGCAAAAGGTGCCCGCGTTCTCACAGGTGGTGAATGTCTTGGTAATCGCGGTTATTTCTTCCCTGTTACTGTGCTTGCCGATGTGCCTGATGATGCGCGTGTTTTATCGGAAGAGCCATTTGGCCCATTAGCGCTGATCAACCGTGTTTCTTCTGTTGAAGAAGCGCTTGAAAAAGCAAACTCTCTGCCATTTGGTTTGGCGTCTTATGCTTTCACGCATTGTGCGAAAAACGTGCATTATCTGAGTGAAGGCATCGAAGCCGGTAATTTCTCAATCAATACGCTGGAGGCATCTTTGCCGGAGACACCTTTTGGTGGTGTTAAAGATAGCGGTTATGGCCGTGAGGGAGGCACGGAAGGTTTGTCTCATTATACGGTTGTGAAAAATATATCACACCAGATTTGGTAAATAAAAAAGGGGGATTTAATCCCCCTTTTGTTTGTCTGGCCAATGTTCAATCTATTGCTTCAGCTCTAAATTACCCGTTTGGGTCATGCCGGAGGCAAGGTAACCGCCATCGACTGCCAGTGTGTGGCCGTTAACATATTTAGCTTGCGAAGAGGCGAGATAACAAACTGCTGACGCAATATCGTCTGTCTCACCTAAATGACCGGCAGGGATCATTGGCAGTAGCTTGGCCCGCGTTTCATCCGTATAAGCGGCTTCAGTCATGGCCGTCACAATCGCACCCGGTGCAATTGCATTAGCTGTAATGCCATAAGCCCCGAGCTCCAGTGCTAACTGGCGAGTGAGGCCGGAAATGGCTGCTTTTGATGTGCCATAGGCCACACGGCCGATCCCAGCACGACTGCCACTAATCGATGCCATATTGATGATGCGGCCATAGCGCTTTTTGACCATGTCACGGGCTGCACGTTGCGAACATAAAAATGTGCCGGTCAGGTTGATAGCCATTAAGCGGTTCCACGCATCAAGCGGAAAGTCGAGAAGGGGATGCACTACCAAAATACCGGCGCAATTGACGAGGATATCGCAACTGCCGCGCCAATCACTGGTTTGTGTGAATGCGTTTTCTACCGATTGCGGGTCAGAAACATCGAGCTTAATGCCGAGGGCTTCATGGCCTTGTGCCTGAATAAGTGCGACGGTTTCGTCAATGCCTTGCTGGTTGAGGTCAGCGACTACAACAGAAGCGCCCTTGGCTGCAAGCTGTAATGCGCTCGCACGACCAATGCCTGACCCGCCGCCTGTTACTAGTGCAACACCATTGATTTCATTTGTAGTCATTTTAGCGCCCCATCATTGTGTCTGGCAACCATGTCACGATGATCGGGAAGCAGAACAGCAGAATGATCGTAAAAAGTTCCATCAAAACAAACCAGAACGAGCCTTTGAAAACATCAGCAAGCGAAGTTTCACGATCGATACCCGCAATCACAAAACAGTTGAGCCCAACCGGCGGTGTAATGAGGCCGATTTCGCACATTTTGACGCTGAGAATGCCGAACCAGATCGGATCAAACCCAAGCTGCACCACGGTCGGGAACATGATCGGTAATGTGATGACCATCATCGAGAAAGCATCAAGAAACATCCCAAGCGGGATATAGACCAGCAGCAAAAGTGCGATCACTGCATAAGGAGAAATATCACTGGCAACTACAAAACTGGCAATCGCATGCGGCAGTTGGATGAGGGTCAGAAAATAACTGAAAATACCTGCACCGATCATGGTAAACAGGATCATGACGGTGGTGGCGGATGTAGAGCGGAAACTTTCAATCAGTTCGCCGCGCAAGTTTTTCGGGCGATGTGCCAGCAGCATCAGAAAAGCAGCGACTGCACCAATGGCACCGGCTTCTGTTGGTGTAACAATGCCTAGATAAATCCCACCTAATACGACAATAAAGAGAACCAGCACTTGCCATGCTTCTGTGGTACCGCGAATGCGCTCACCCCAAGGTGTTGCAGGAATGCGTGCTGCTTGGTTCATACCGGTGCGGCCGATAATGCTGACACCAATCATGAAAACAACGGTTGTCAGAATACCTGGCACAAAACCGGCAATCAGCATTTTACCGGCGGATACTTCGGTTAATGCTGCATAAAAAATGAGCAAAACGCTTGGCGGGATCAATACACCAAGTACGCCACCAGCGGCAACGCTGCCAGTCGCAAGGCGAGGATCATAACCAGCTTTTTTCATTTCCGGAATGGCCACGGCTCCAACGGTTGCGGCAGTTGCAACACTTGAACCAGATGTGGCAGCAAAACCGGCACTGGTTAAAATTCCGGCCATTGCCAGGCCACCGGGCAGATGGCCGACCCATTTATTGGCAACACTGAATAATCGTTTGCCGACCTGGGCATGATGCGCAAATGCGCCCATCAGGATGAAGAGCGGGATTACGGTGAGCGTGTAAGAAGCCGACTGTGTAAACGAGAAGGATTTAAGACGATTAAGCAAAAATGGCAAATCTTCGATCATTATAATGCCTAAGGCACCCGAGAGCGCAAGCGCTGCAAAAACCGGTGTGCCAATCGCCATCAATACAAAGATCATTGCAACGGCAATTGTTGCGACTAAGGTTGTATCCATTGATAAATTCCGTTCTGATTAGTCAGCACGACGGCCAACTTTAAATATGCAGGCCTTGGCTTTACAAAAGCTGATTGGCGGTGGCTTCTGGCAGCTGACGGTGCGGATCGCGCCCCGTCAAAACCAGCAAGGCATGAAGAAGCGTTTGTGCCACTGCCAGCCAAAGGCCGATCGCTACAGCGATTTTTGCCCACCAAATAGGAACCTGAAAATAACCCCAGCGGAACTCGCGGATTGAAAAAGAGTAGATTGCTTCAAGCGTTGACGGATAGGCCAACATCAAAAGAGCAAGCGCTGCCAAAAGCCATGCAAGCGTTGTTGCAAGGCGCTGCCATGTCGGGCTGAATTTATCCGTCAGCATGGTCACTCTGATATGGGCATCGTCACTTTGCGCCCAACCAAGCCCCATGAAAACAACCATAACCATCGACATTTCCGACATTTCGAAAAGGCCGGGTACAGGTTTTCCTGTTAAAGCACGCAGTACCACATCAAGCGTAATACCGAACATCATAAAGGCCAGAAAGCCAAGCGCTATCCAGCCGGTAAAGTCGGTAAGACGGTTTATAAAACGATGTAGCTTGATCATCCGCATTCCCTCCCGGAAGCGGTCGCCGGATATAGAAACTTATAACCGGCGACATAAAGCAGTCTGTTATTTCAGAGATTGAGCAATCTCATAAGGACGCAGCATTTTGCCCTGTGGCGCGTGTTTTTCGATGGCTGCATCTATAAGTTTTTGCATGGCCGCACCATCAACACCGGCAGGCTTAGCCACAGTATCTACCCATGCTTCCACTTCAGCTGGTTGTACCAAAGCTTTCGCACGTGCTTTTTCTTCATCCGACAATGTGTGGAGTTTGCCGCCTTCAGCGGTTACTTTTTTCACATAGTCGAGCAGCACTTTGTCGTAAATTTCAGTAAATTTACCGGCGTAAAGTTCATCAGCCAGTTCGGTGGCAACCTTTTGAACTTCAGGTGAAAGGCCGTTCCAGACGTCGATATTCATGACAGTGGTTGCAGGGGCATGAGGCCCGTCACCGATGTCATAGAAGTTTGGCGCAACTTCATGCAGCTTGTAAGCAACGGCGGTGACAAAGTCGAAACCGTAAACGCCATCGAGTACACCACGCTCAAGTGCCTGATAAACATCAGGTGCCGCCATTGGCACGGCAATGCCGCCAAGGCGCTCGATTACATCCGTGGCGATGCCATACCCCCGAATTTTCTTGCCTTTGATATCGTCAATAGAATTGATCGGGTCGCGCATCACCAGCGGCGCGTAGTTCCAGTTTGTCCAATAAAGAACTTTTGCGCGGTGACGTTTTTCCCACTCATCGCGCAGTGGTTCAAATTGTTCGTAAACATCACGGCAAACGAGCTGCAAACTATCAGCGCGTTCCATGCGGAAATACCATTCTAAGCCACGGGTGACAGGCAGTTCAACCTGATAATAGCCCGGTGAAATCAGCGACATTTCCGAAGTTTTGTCCCGCACGGCTGCCAGATGTTCGCCAACTTTGTTGAGGCTGCCTGCCCAATAACGACGAATGGAAACTTCTCCATTAGTGCGTGTTTCCAGCTCTTTCATAAACCACTCATCAATCCACGAAGGACCAGCAGTTTCAGAAATATAACTATCGAACTTCAATGACGTTTTGGCAAATGCGGAGCTGGCAAATGATGGCAGCAGAGTTGAGCCTGCCAAAGCCGCAGACATTTTAAGAAAATGACGTCTATCCATGGTATTTCCTCCCTTTAGTTCGGTTATGCTTCCTCCGTCATAACCGATTGTTTTCAATTATTTTCTAATGATAATTGGCGCAGTTCAGTTTTGAGTACTTTGCCATAACTGTTCTTTGGTAATTCTTTGACAAAGAAATATTTTTTTGGTTTTTTGAACGATGCCATCTGTGACTGGCACCATTGATCCAGCAGTGTTTTTTCAGCCGGTTTTTCATCGCGCATGACAATATAAGCGACAATATTCTCGCCCCATTCAGGATCGGGAACACCAATCACCGCAACTTCGAAAACATCCGGATGTTGCAGCAGGGTTTCTTCCACTTCGCGTGGATAAATATTGGTGCCGCCGGAAATAATCACATCTTTGGAGCGGTCAGTGAGATATAAAAAGCCGTCTTCGTCGAGATGGCCTAAATCGCCTGTCATGAGCCAGCCATTGTTCAACGTGCTGGCTGTTGCATCCGGATTATTCCAATAACCTTGCATGACTGTTTGGCCAAAAACGGCGATTTCGCCCGTTGAACCATGCGGCAAAGGCTTGCCATTATCGTCGCGAATTTCAACTTTGACACAAGCCTGCGCCGTGCCAACAGATGCGCGGCGTGAGCGCCAGTTGGCGTGGCTTTGATCCTTAACCAGATCACGCGACAGAGCAGTGATGGTCATCGGGCTTTCGCCCTGACCATAGATTTGCACAAAGCGATCACCGAAATAGTCAAGCGCCTCATCAATATCGGCGGCATACATTGGCCCGCCGCCATAAATGATCGTGCGGATGCCTTCACCCTGATAATTAACCGTTTTCGAATACGCGATCAGTCGTTTCACCATTGTCGGGGCAGCAAAAAACACCAGATTTTTTTGTATTTTTGCCAGATCTATGATTTCAGCTGAATCAAAACCTTTGGAGTCCGGTATTAAATGGCGCGCACCGGCACGTATGAAAATCATGTTATAAAGGCCAGCGCCATGAGACATAGGTGCTGCATATAAAGCGGTGTCACTTCCAAAAACCTGATCAACATCAAGGCTGTAACAAAGGCTCATATGGATCAGATTATTGTGGCTCAACATCACGCCTTTAGGGCGTCCGGTTGTGCCGGACGTGTAAAAAAGCCATGCAATTTCATTGCTATCGCAATCAGCAGGTTTATTTTTATGTGCAGTTGAAACTGCCTGATTATAAGTGGCATCAGCAATTGTGATGACCGTTTGCAGGCAAGGCGCATCGTCAAAGCTGCAATCTGCATCCGTAAGGATAATTTTCGCATCTGAATCTGCGATAATCCATGCCGCCTCTTTGGCATGAAGCTTATGGTTGATTGGGACAATAACGGCTCCCAACCACCAAATTGCATGCATGATTTCCAGATATTCTGGGCAGTTTTGCGCAAAAAGCGCCACTCTGTCACCGCGATTGACACCATGATGGTGCTGCAACCAATGCGCCAGCGAAGCCGTGCGCGTTAAAAGCGCATTATAAGTGGCAAAGCATTCATTGCCTGACAAGATCGCTTCACGGTTAGGCCATGAGCGGGCTGTTTGATAAAGCCAATATGCGATATTCATTTTATACTACTCAGGCGCGGTCTGCATGCAGAATGGTGGCGTAATTGGCAACGGCTGCGCCGCCCATATTGAATAACAATCCCCATTCAGCGCCCTGACGCTGAATGGCTCCGGCTTGCTGTGTCAGCTGGCGGAAACCGAGCGCATGCATGGATACACCGGTGGCACCAACCGGATGGCCTTTTGCCTTCAAACCTCCTGAGAGATTGACCGGCAGTGAACCATCAGCAAACACCGTGCCATTTTTGATGGCCTCTTCACCACGCCCTGCCGGGGCCAATCCCATTGCCTCATAGGTCAGGAGTTCGGCAATGGTGAAACAGTCGTGTACTTCAGCAAAATTGATGTCTGATACAGTGACGCCTGCTTGCTTATAAGCCTGCGCCATTGCGCGCTGCGGGCCTTCAAATTTAAGGAAATCGCGGCTCGACATCGGCAGAAAATCACTGACATGCTCTGCGGCAGCAATACGGACACGACGCTTCATGTCGGTTGCTGCATCAGCAACGGATAAGACAATGGCCGCCGCACCATCAGTGACGAGCGAGCAGTCAGTGAGCCTCAAGGGAGGGGCAATCAATGGGTTTTTATCGCTAACTGTGTTGCAGGCATCAAAGCCCAAATCACGTTGCATCTGTGCCAGCGGATTTTTCATCGCATTATGATGATTTTTGGCTGCAATATGTGCCATTGCAGTGAGCGGATCACCGTAGCGCTCAGTGTAAGCACGGGCGGCTACGCCAAAAACCTGCGGAAAGCTCAGAGCTGCTTCTTCTGCATCATTTTGATAACCGGCACCAGCCAGAGCCGTTGTGACATCTTCGGTGGTGCGATGGGTCATCTTTTCGGCGCCGACCACCAGAACATGACGCGCTTTACCGCTTAAAATGGCATTAATACCAGCATGAATAGCTGCCGCACCAGAGGCGCAGGCATTCTCGCAGCGCGCTGCCGGTGTGAAGCGCAATGCAGGATCAGCTTGATGAATGAGGGAGGATGCAAAGCCGTCGCTGACAAGGCCTGAATTGAAGTGACCTAAGAAAACAGCATCAATTTCGCTGGCCGGAATGGCTGCTTCGCTCAATGCTTCGCGCGTTGCTTGCACGATCAGCTGTTCTAAGTTTTCTGTCAGTTTGCCGAATTTGGTGTGACCAGATCCGGTGATATAAATAGTCTTATTCATGACTGCTTCTCCTCATCCCTTTAACAGAAAAGCGGAATAGACAAGCTTCGTCTATTCGTAGTACTACGTAGAACTATACGTATTTCGTGATTTGGGAGGAGTTCATGAATTACAGTGACTTAAGCGATGATCAACTCATGGAAATCGCTTTTCAGGAGGCACCGATTGCTGTTTTGATATTAAGCAATCGTCAGATTAAAGCCTGTAACAAGGAAGTTCTTGAGCTGTTTGGTTGGCCTGTTAATGAGCTGGTCGGACAATCTGTTCGGGTGCTTTATCCATCAAAATTTGACTATGATGCAACGGGAGAGCGGTGGCTCCGCTGGCTTAAAAGTCGTCCGCGTTATGCCGATGAACGCTTCATGCAATATCGTGGTGGTGAAGTGTTTTGGGCGCGCGCCCGTGGACGTACATTGACGCCTGAAAAACCGTTTGAACTCATGGTCTGGACATTTGAAAGGCTGACGGCAGAGGCAAGCCCTGCATCGGATTTAACCCCGCGCGAGCGCGAAGTGGCGCAGCATATCGTGAACGGCTCTTCCTCGAAAGATATTGGTGTTATGCTTGGTATATCGCACCGTACCGTTGAGGTGCATCGCGCAGCGGTGATGCGCAAACTCAATGCCAGTAATACGGCTCAGCTGATTTCAAAAATTTTTGTGCGCGATGCTGATCATTAAAAAATGCGGCTGATGGTGTCAGCCGCATTTTTAGATTTAGCCAATGGCTTTAAGCAAGCTTCGGGATCGCGTTGAGAAGCATTTTTGTATAAGGCTGTTGCGGTGCCTCAAAAATATCTTCCGCCATGCCTTCTTCAACAATTTTACCATGATGCATAACGATGATGCGGTCACATAAGTGGCGCACAACCGAAAGATCATGGCTGATGAAAAGAAGTGTCAGGTTAAGCTCTTTACGCAAGCGCAGCAGCAAATTAAGAATTTGCGCCTGAATGGAAACGTCAAGCGAAGCTACCGGCTCATCGCAAACGATGACTTCCGGTTTCATTGCCAATGCGCGTGCAATGGCAATACGCTGACGCTGCCCGCCGGAAAACTGATGCGGAAAACGATCAGCAAAAGCTGGATCAAGACTTACCGCCTTTAGCCAATGCGCAACATAATTCCGCGCTTGCGCCGATGTGGTTAAACCATGTGCAATCGGCCCTTCAGCGATGGATTGCCCGACGGTACGGCGCGGATCAAGTGAGGCAAACGGATCCTGAAAGATCATCTGTACTTTGGTTGTCAGCTTGTTGCCGCTTTCCGACATAGCCGGTTGGCCAGCCAACCGGATTTCGCCTTCTGTCGGTTGATAAATACCGCATACCATACGCCCGAGCGTGGATTTTCCTGAGCCGGATTCACCCACCAAGCCTAAAGCTTCACCACGCGCGATGGAAATATTTACATCACTGACAGCAATGATCGGCTTTTTAGGTTTTACGAGGCCGATTTTCTGCCCCAGCTTGCCCCAAAGGTCGGGTTTACGCTCAAAGCGTTTAACGGCACCTTTAACGGTCACAAAATTGGGATCTTCAACGATGACCGGTGCGGTGTCTGAAAATAGCGCAAGCTCTTCATCGCTTACTTTGCCGAGCATCTGTCCGGGCTTGGAGCGCGAAGGCAAGGCATCGAGCAAACCTTGTGTATAAGGATGGTTCGGTGCTTTCAAAACCTCGGCAGCAGGGCCGGTTTCGATGATTTTGCCTGATTTCATCACGGCAATGCGCTGCGAAATCGAAGCAACGGTTGCCAGATCATGGCTGATCCAGATCATCGAAATGCCAAGCTCTGCAACCAGTGCTTTCACTTCGGTGAGAATTTCCGCCTGCACAGAAACATCAAGTGCCGTTGTCGGCTCGTCTGCAATTACCACTTTTGGGTTATGCAGCAGCGCAATAGCAATCGCTACACGCTGGCGCATGCCACCGGAAAACTGGTGCGGATAAAAATCCACTTTGTGCTCCGGATCAACAATGCGCACACGGCGCAGTGCTTCCACACAGCGGATGCGGGCATCACTATCAGAGATTGTTTCATGCGCGCGCAGTGCCAGTGTCATCTGATCAAGCACGGTCAGCACCGGATTGAGCGTCATCATCGGGTCTTGGAAAACCATCGAGATTTCACGACCGCGAAGTTTGCGCAAATCGCTATCGCTTAAACCGACAAGCTCACGGCCTTCCAGCTTGATGGAGCCTTGCTTGATGCGGCCAGGCTTATCAATCAAACCAATCAGCGAGAAACCGGTGATAGATTTACCCGAGCCGGATTCTCCCACCAGCCCTAAGATTTCGCCGCGCTCAAGATAGAATGAAACGCCATCGACAGATTTGACTGTGCCGGCACGGGTTTCGAAATGCGTATGCAGATCGGTAACTTCAAGAAGATGTGCCGTCATTTGTTCAACCTCGGATTCAGTTGGTCACGAATTTGATCACCAACAAGATTGATCGCCATAATCAGAACGATAAGTGCCAGACCCGGATAGATCGAAATCCAGTAGCGGCCAGATAATAAATACTGGAAACCATTGGAAATGAGCATGCCGAGTGATGGTTCTGTCGGTGGCAGGCCAACGCCTAAGAATGAAAGCGTTGCTTCCAGTGAAATGGCAGACGCCACCTGTACCGTTGCCACAACAATTAATGGCGGCAAGGCATTAGGCAAAATGTGACGGGTGACGATAAACCAACCGCTCATCGGCACAGACAAGGCTGCTTCGACATAATCTTTATTGCGTTCAGCTGCCGCTGCCCCATGGGCGGTGCGGACAAAATAAGCATATTGCGAAAAAACAAGTGCGATAATTAGCTGGCTTTTGCCTTGTCCAAGCAATGCAGCAACCACAAAGGCTAACAAAATTGCCGGAAAGGAAAGCTGCAAGTCGATAACGCGCATGATGAAGCTCTCAAAGCGTCCGCCAATATAGGCAGCACTTGAACCAACAAGCGCACCGATGGTGAAAGCAATGGCACCCGCCAGCAGCCCCATTTGTAAAGAAATGCGCAAGCCATAAAGAATGGCCGAGAAAAGATCGCGTCCCTGACCATCAGTGCCTAACAGATGAACATAGCCGCCTTGACCGACATAGCCGGGGGCACGTCTGCCGTCACGCAAAACAAGGCTTGAAAGATCGTAAGGGTCTTGCGGGGCGATGAGGGGCGCAAATACTGCCAGCAAGATGATGACCAGAACCACGAGTGCGGCAATGACCGGCACCGGATGGCGTTTAAACTCTGACCAGAATTGCAATGATCTGCTATTGAGCAAAGCCATTATTTGCTTGCCTCCTGACGCATGCGCGGATCAAGCAAAGCATAGGAAAGATCCACAATCAGATTAATCGTGATGAACAGCAGTGACACCAGCATGAGATAGGCGACCATGACGGGACGATCGAGCGAGGTTATGCTGTCAATGATAAGCTTGCCCAAGCCCGGCCATGAGTAAATTGTTTCCGTGACCACGGCAAAGGCCACAGTTGAGCCAAGCTCCAAGCCAAACACGGTGACAAGCGGAATGGAAATCAGGCGCAGAACGTGACGACGCAAAATAGTGCGCTCGTTAATACCGGCAGCACGGGCAAATTTGATCGTATCGGTCAGCATGATTTCCCGCGTGCCGGAGGCCGCGAGACGGATCATCAATGACAATTTAAACAAGGACAGGTTGATCGCCGGCAAGGCCAGATGATGCAAACCGTCAATGGTCAGAAAGCTTAAAGGCACGCCAAAAACCGAAACGGTTTCACCGCGGCCGCCAGCTGGCATAATGCCGAGCTGTACCGCAAAAACCATAATCAGCATCAGCCCGATCCAGAAGGTTGGCACCGAAAAGCCCAAAATGGACAGTGCCATAATGGTTTTGGAGCCCCAGCTATCCGGCTTATATCCGGCATAAATGCCAAGCGGAATGCCAATGAGGCTGGCCATGAAAACGGCCGTCAATGCCAGTTCCGCAGTGGCTGGCAAACGCGATGCAATCAGTTCTGCAACCGGCATATTATAAACGAAAGAACGTCCTAAATCGCCATGCAGCAGATTGTTCATAAATTGCAGATATTGCTGCCAAACCGGTAAATCCAAGCCGTATTGCGCAATAACGCGATCACGGATTTCCTGCGTTGCATCAGGCGAGATCAGCACATCGACAGGGTTGCCGATGACGAATACGCCCATGAAAACTAATAATGACATGACAAGCATAATCAGGATGGCTTGCCATAAACGTCTGACAATAAATGCAATCATCAGCGGTACTCCCCCAAGCGGATCATGGGCAGTTTGGCTGCTTTTCCGCTTCGTTTCTTGTAGTTTTCAGGCGGAGCTGATCCGCCTGAAAACTATGGTAAAATTGATTAGTGCCAGCCGTTTTCCAGCTCAAAGCGGGTTTCACGCACGGCCACATCCCAAATTGCCAGCATGTCTTCATCAGGACGTACAAACAGCCCCTGATAATTGCCTTCGGTTGCTTCCAGCATAACGCGCTTGCGGCCTGCATCAACGCGTGCCATGCCTGCATAGTCAGCGCGTTCCACTGCGTGATCAGGCTGTGCTACACCTTCAAGGCGTGTCCACGGAAAGTTTTCCATCCATGAAGCGTGCGAAGCGCGATTATCGATCTCCAGCACTTTGCCCATGGTCTTTGGTGCGCGCCACCAATCATGCATTTTCACGCTGGCATCACGGTTGCGGTTCAACCATTCAGACACAACTGTGCCGGCTGGTGTGTTGCCGCCATGGCCGTTGACGATCAGGATACGGCGGAAGCCGGAGCGGTAAATGCTGTCGAGAATATCTTCAATAACGCCGATGTAAGTGCGCAGGCTGAAAGACACTGTGCCCGGAAAATCTTCAAAGCTTGAAGCTAGGCCGTAAGGCACAACCGGAAAGACCGGAACGCCAAGTGGCTCTGCTGCATCAAGAGACACTTTTTCAGCCAGAATCATATCTGTTCCGAGGCTCAGACGGGCGTGCTGTTCAACGCTGCCAATTGGTAAAATGCAGCGGTCGTCATGTTTGACGCGCTCTTCAACCTGAGCCCAGTTCATGGCGTTAATATGCATATAAAAATCCTCTCACCCCAAGGTTTCCCGAGTCTCAGCCACGGGATCTGAAAAAACTAATATTCTTATTTTATTGCACAGACAAGTTCCAATTGGAACAAAAATTACGTTTGACATTCCGTAAACTAGCATTATCTTGTTCTAAATGGAACTTAATTGCTAAATTGCTTATCGGGAGGGGCGATGGAAAAGCGGGTGGCAATCGCTCTGTTGGAGGGGCGTGCAGGGCGAAGTGAGGCAAGTGACGACAGGCTCAGCGAGAGCGATATTCTGCACACAAAATTGTGGGAAAACCCGTGCTGGCTTTCGTTTCGGATCAATTATTTAGCGCTGCATTATAACAATCCTGTTTACGGTATGATCGGTGCTGACCACGACCTTTTGCGGCCGGAATTTGTGGTGCTCTATTCACTGTTTTTACGTGACCGGACGACCCTTTCCGAAGTGGTTGCAGGCTCTGGCTTTCCCAAAAACACGTTAAGCCGTGCCACCAAAAAGCTGACGCGGCTGAAGCTTATTCATCGTGAGGAAGACGCGAGCGATTTGCGCCGTGTGGTCTTGTGCCTGACAGATGCGGGGCGCGCAGTGGTGGAAGCCAAGATGGCGCCGATGCTGGAACGTGAACGCCTGATGCTTGAAACATTAAGTCCTGCCGAGCGCATGATGCTCTCGGACATACTTGCCAAACTCGTCATCGCTTCACGCGATTGGCCGGAAACAATCACATCGGGTGACGCCGTTAGTGACGACTACTTTGAATGAATAGCAAACTGGGAACAGGGAACCTAAAATGAAACACACATTGCGCGCATTTATGCTTGGCACAACATTGCTGTTTAGCGCCGGTCAGCTTTTTGCAGCTGATCTGGTTATGGCTGTTAAGTCCGGTCCGGCTTCAATGGATCCGCATTTTACTGCAACTGCGGCGAATGCTGAAGCAACGAAGCATATTTTTGATACATTAATCCGTTCAGGCGACAATCTGGAGCTCGAACCTTCATTGGCGCTGAGCTGGGAAGCGCTCGATGACACCACATGGGAATTTAAACTGCGTGATGGCGTTAAATTCCACGACGGTTCTGATTTTACCGCTGAAGATGTTAAGTTTTCCATTGAACGCATTCCGCATGTAACCGGCCCTAATCCGGCAACCATTTTTGTGCGCCGTGTGAAATCTGTTGAAGTTGTTGATCCGCTGACTGTGCGTGTGACAACCAATTCAGCTGCCCCTACATTGCCAAACGATTTCATTCGTTTGTTCATCACATCACATAAGGCGGCTGCCGATTATTCAACGCAGGAAACTGCGGCTGAAGGCTTTAACAGCGGTAAAGCAACCATCGGTACAGGCCCGTATAAGTTTGTTTCATGGGCGCCGACACAGGATTTGGTTGTTGAGCGCTTTGATGGCTATTGGGGTGAAAAACAGCCTTGGGATCGTGTTATCCGTAAGGAAATTCCAAATGATGCAGCTCGCGTTGCTCAGCTGAAGGCAGGTCAGGTTGATGTAATTTCCAAAGTTCCGGCTTCCGATGTGCCGGTGTTGGAACAGGATTCATCACTTACTGTTACCAAGCATGAAAGCATTTATATCAGCTATCTGGAATTTGACTTCCGCGAAAATAGCCCGATGATCTGGGATAAGAGCGGTAAGAAACTGGATAAAAACCCGCTTCGCGACCCGCGTGTGCGTGAAGCTTTTGATCTGGCGGTTGATCGCGAAACCATCGTCGAATTTGCGCTTGAAGGCATGGCGGCTGTGCCAACACAGTTGGTGACGTCCAATATCTTTGGCTATGACAAGTCGCTTACAGCACCTGAATATAATGTTCAGCGCGCGAAAGAATTGCTGGCAGAAGCCGGCTATCCGGATGGTTTCAAAATTACTTTGAGCTATGCCAATGACCGTATGCCAAATGAGTTGGGACCGACTATTGCCCAGATGCTGGCTGCAATCGGTGTGAATGCTGAGGTTAATGGCGTACCGGCTGCTGTGTTCAACCCTGCCAAAACCCGTGGTGAATATTCACTCTATATGGCAAGCTGGGGCACATTAACCGGTGAAGCAAACTACATGCTTTCATCGCTGATGCATTCAAATGAGCCGGAAAAATCACTCGGTGCATTTAACGTGCGTGGTTATGCTAATCCTGAAATGGACAAGCTGATTGAAGATGCCGCTGCTGCAATGGATGCGGATGAACGTCGTACCTTGCTTGAAAAAGCTAATAATCTAGTGGCAACCGATCGTCCTGATCTGCCATTGGCCATTTTGCTCAACGCATGGGCGGTTAAAAAAGACAAAGTCACTTTAACACCGCGTGCGGATGAAGACACACTGGCGATGAATATTAAGCCAGTAAAATAAGCTGAACTGAGATGAAATGGCCCGCTTTATGCGGGCCATTTTTTTTGAATAGTGACGCGTCATAATTTTTTGATTGCTAAAAATAGCAAAATCATAATTGCTGATTAGCGCTAAAACGGGAGTGATTGCGTTGCAAAAGATTATTGGCCTGATTGGTGGTATGAGCTGGGAAAGCTCGGCAGAATATTATCGTATTATCAATGAACTGGTCAGAGAAAGATTGGGCGGGTTACGCTCGGCACAATGTCTGATGTGGTCTTTTGATTTTGCCGAGATTGAAGCTTTGCAAAGTGCAGGGCGTTGGGACGATGCAACGCAGGAAATGATCAAAGCCGCACAACGCTTAGAGCGTGGTGGTGCTGATTTTATGGTTATTTGCACCAATACAATGCATCGTATGGCCGATGATGTTCAGGCCGCGATTAATATTCCACTGTTACATATTGCCGATCCGACTGCCGAGCGCATGAAAAAAGCTGGTTTAAGCAAAGTCGGATTACTTGGAACCGCTTTCACAATGGAGCAGGATTTTTATAAAGGCCGGCTTATCAATAAACATGGTTTTGATGTGTTGGTGCCTGATGATGAAGATCGCAAAATTGTGCATCAGATCATCTATGATGAATTGGTGCAGGGCATCGTGAATGAAAACTCCCGACAGGCTTATCGCGAGATCATTGACCGCCTTGTTGCACGCGGTGCGCAAGCGATAATTTTAGGCTGTACAGAGATCATGTTGCTCATCAAACAAAGTGATAGTCCTGTGCCTGTTTATGACACAACTGCCATTCATGCAGAAGCCGCTGTCGAGCACTCCTTGGCAGGTTAACTCCAGTATACTAGCATTAATTCCTATGGATGATTTAAATAAAATCTGTTTAAGCTGATTATACATGATCATCTTCTTTGATGGTCAAAGATTTTGGAACAGATTTTATTTTATTTCTATATGAGGAGATGCATCATGGAAGAAATGACATCCGGCCCGCGCGAGCGGTTGATCTTGCCATTCATGTCTTCTTTCTATCACAACGTCGCGCAGCCGATTGGCTGGGTGGTATTCCGTCTGATTATTGGCGGGCTTTTGATGGTTGAGGGCTGGCCAAAAATTCTTAATCCTTTTGGTCAAGCGGGTTTTGTCGAGGCTTTTGGCCTTTATCCGGGCTGGTTTTTCTCGCCATTGCTGGCAGTCATGCAATTTGTCGGTGGCTTCCTGATTGTCATTGGCTTTTTAACTCGGCCAGTTGCCCTCGCGAATGCAGTGATGCTGGCAATGACCATTTACTTCCATGTGACCCGCCCTTATGGCGATGCCTTTCTGACGCCGGAAGGGATTGCTTTCTTAAAAGACAATCTGGAATATCTGACGGCTGACGGGCAGGCACGTCTTTTGAAAGATGGCGGCGCGGCATTTTTAGAGCAGGTTCAGATGAAGGCTGAGTTTAACTCGATTTTCTGGACCGCCGGTGCAGCTATTATTGCAGCTTTTGGCGGTGGCAAGCTCTCGCTCGACAGAGCATTGCGTAAAGAGTTTTAAAGCTCTGATATGATATGAATTGCGGGAGGTTTTTGCTTTCCGCAATTTATTCGTGCACAACCAGCTGGAACCAAGTATCGAGAAAACGACTACGTTTCAGCCCGTCTAAATAGACCAGCAATTCAGGCCCCAATTCAACCGGCTGTAATGAGGCAAGATTTGACGGGCTGGTGGCTGACACCAGCCCTGTCTGCTGTAAGATAACCTGTCCGGCAGGCGACAATAAAAATGTGATTGCCTGTTCAGCTTCTGCGGCTTGCTTGCTTTTAAGCGGAATAAGTGCTATCCAAGGCAAAGCAACAACATAATCACGCGGCAGAATAACGGTCAGTTCTTCTGCATTATGCTGCCATTTGGTGATGTAAGAAAGCGGCACATTATAGGCCAGATCAATGCGCCCATCCGATAAAGCCTGCAATAGCTCTTCATTGTCATCGTAGATGCGTGCTTGCGAGGCACCGAAAGCCCGCACGATGCGCCAGAAAAGCGGCGAGCGGATGGAATCCTGCGCTGCCAGCGTATAACTGCCATTATCAATACTAATATTGACGAGGCCAACGCGACGCTGAAAGCGCTGCGGATTTTGTTCCATCAAACGCGCTAATTCGATGCGTGTTGTTGGCAGTTCATTGTCCAAAACACTGCGTCTGACAATCGTGACAGCAGGATCAAAGCCGATACTGAATAATTCATTGCGCCAATGGGCTTGCGAGGGCAGCGCGGCATTGCTCGTGATTGCGCTATGCTGTTGTGCAGCCCCTTCATTGGCAATCAAAACGGCAAGGTCTGGTGTGGAGAGGATGATAAGATCGGCACTATTGGCTTCTTCTGCACCGGCCAGCAATCTGGATGTCCATTCACCGGGGCGCACCTGCTTATATTTGATTTTTGCATTGGCTAAATGCTGATCCAGACCTTCAATCACCGGTGCAATTGTTTCAGGCGCAATATCGCCGACAATGAGAAATTGCGGCTGAGAACCGGAATTATTTTGAGCAACTGCTATATTGATCAAAAAGAAAGTGAGGAGAATATGCAAGAAAAAGTGCTTCATTGCGCGTCCTCCGGATGGGCGGCAGGTAATGTCACAATAACACTCGTGCCGCCGCCTTCGCGGTCTTGCAGTTCAATATGGCCGCCGACGGCTTCAGCCACCATTTTAGCAATGGAAAGACCGAGACCGGAGCCGGGTTTGGTCTGATCCGCGCGGACAAAGCGCTCAAAAGCGCGTTCCTTCATGGCAGCAGTAAAGCCTGCACCTCTGTCATGCACGCCAAGTGCGATAATATTGTCGTTTTCGCTCAGGCTGATATCAATAGGGCCGGGGGCATGGATTAATGCATTTTCAATGATATTGCGGATCATTTCGCGCAAACTTACCGGTTCGCCATAAAGATAAAAAGCTTTTTGCGTGGCATCCAGTCTGATGGTTTTTTGTAAATCTTGATAATTACCTTCAGCACGTAAGCGGCGGATTGCTTCTTGCACCACTTGCAGGAGATCGATCAGTTCGAGCTTGCGCGACTGGATGCTGTGCAATGTGGTGGCTTCGGATAAAAGCTGGTTGGCAAGCAGGCTGGCACTGATTGAATTGGCATGAATACGGGTGAGAATTTCATGCCGCCTTTTAGCGTCAGTTTCTTCCAGTGACAGTTCGGTTAAAGCGCGCAGTGCCGTTAAAGGTGTGCGCATTTGATGCGCGGCATCAGCCGTCACCAGTTTGAGGCCGTCCAGCAAACTATTGAGGCGTGCCATAAAATCATTCAATGCGGAAACAAGTGCACTCACTTCTTTTGGAATAGCACCCGAAACCGGATTAAGATCGGCTGATGAGCGTTGGCGTAAATTCGCCTCGACAATTTGCAACGGGCGGAAAGCCAAGCGGATTGCAAACCAGATAAGTGCTATCGCCAGCAGGGCGACACCTAACACGGGCAAAATTGTATTCAGGCTTAATTGTAGAGTAAGCTGGTCGCGCGCTTCACGGGTTTCGCCCACCAGCACATCCACCCAGCCACCGCCTTGTGCATCACTATGATAACGCGCAACTGCGGCAATACGAATTTTTTCACCACGATAGATACTATCGCTAAGGCGTAAATGATTATTGGTGCCATGGGCAAGCTCCAGCCCCAAAATAGGCGAGCCGGTGAGCAAATTACCATCTGGTGTCACCACACGGTAAAAAATGCGGTTCAGGCGCGATGTGCCTAAAATGGCAAAGGCGGAATGAGGCAGGTCAACGCTCAGCGCCCCGTCTTGCAAGGTGATTGTATCAGCAATTGAAAGTGCGGCAGCGCCTAAAACACGGTCAAAAGCTTCATCAGCAGCGCGTTGCGCATAAAGGCGGCCAAGAAAAAACAGCACAATCGTAACCGCAAGCAGTGTCAGCCCGCCGCCGATCATGATGCGGCGCTGGATGGAATATTCTTTATTCAGAACGGGCTTGGCGGTTGTTTGTGACATAGGCTCTGTTGGGCATCAGTTGGCTTTAAGGCGCAATAAATAGCCAACACTGCGCTGCGTTACAATTTCCAAACTGCTGTTTTCAAGCTTCTTGCGCACGCGGGATATCAGCAATTCAATGGCATTTGGCGTGCCGGTATCTTCATGACCAAAAAGCTTAAGCACCAGCATATCTTTAGGCACGGTGACATTAAAACGGGTTGCCAGCATTTCTAAAACGTCAAATTCACGCTTGCCGAAATCCAGTGGTTCCTCACCCTGCATCACCGAGCGCTGGCTTAAATTGATAGTCAGATCACCAAGGCGGATAAGCGGTTGGGCAACACCCATATGACGTCTGGCAACCGCACGGATTCGCGCCACCAGTTCCCGTAAATCAAAAGGTTTGACCAAATAATCGTCGGCACCAAGCTCAAGCAGGTCGATTTTATCGGCAATTTGATTCCGTGCCGTGATGACTAAAACCGGTGATGATAAAGAATGTTCGCGCATGCTGCGTAAAATTTCAAAACCATCACGGCGGGGCAGGTTAATATCCAGCACAACCAAGTCAAAAGAGCCGTTTACCGCCAGTTCTTCACCCTCTGAACCATCATAAACAGTGGTGACATGATAGCCTTCTTTTTCAAGCTTTGAGGCAATGGCAAAGGCAATATCGATGGTGTCTTCAATGAGAAGGATACGCATGAGAGGTGTAAAGTTTCCGTAATGACAGGATTCTGACAGGAAGAATTGGTATTGTTTTTAGATACCAATATCAAACTGTAACATAGAAACGGGTTTGGGAGGAAGAAATGTTCTGGCGCAAAATGGCATACCTTGTTGGTATTGCTATATCCGGAGCGATTATCGGATTGCAGTTAAGCGTTGCTTCTGCGGCTGAGAGCGCTTGCGCCAATCGCGGTGCGCTTGATGAGCGTTATTGCGATGAGAACAACGACCTCGTTGCTGATGCGCCGAAAGATCCCTCCCAATGGCGCGATCCGCAAACCCTTGTCTGGGCTTATTCGCCGATTGAAGATCCGGCCGTATATGCCCGTTTGTTCAAGCCTTTTACGCAACATCTGGAAGCTTGTTTAGGCAGACAGATTGTCTATTACCCGATCCAGTCAAGTGCTGATGAAGTGGAAGCCATGCGCTCCGGCCGGTTGCATTTTGCCGGTTTTTCAACGGGGCCAACCATTGAGGCGGTTAATCGTGCGGGTGCGGTGCCATTTGCAGCCAAAGGCTCCGGCAATCAGATGCGGGGCTATCGTCTGGTGGCGGTTGTACGTGCCGATTCACCTTTTCAAAATTTAAGCGACCTGAAAGGCAAGCGCATTGCGCATGCCTCGCTTTTCTCCAATTCCGGCAATGTTGCGCCCCGCGCATTATTTCCAAAACATGGTCTGACACCGGTGCAGGATTATGCGCCGATCATGTCGGGCGGTCATGATAAATCAATCTTAGGTGTTGTGGCCGGAGATTATGACATGGCGGCGGTTGCCTCCGATGTGCTGGAACGCATGATGGAGCGCGGCCTTGTTAAACGGGATGCGCTACGCCTTATTTATCAAAGCGATCTCTTTCCGACATCCTCTTTTGTCTATGCGCATAATCTTGCACCTTCATTGGTGGACGAGATGAAACGCTGTTTTTTCAATTTTACATTTACCCCCGAAATGAAAGCTGAATTTCAGGGAGATGACCATTTTATTCCGATTGAATATGCACCCGCATGGTCTGTGGTGCGCGAGGTAAACGAACAAGCGGGGGCAGTGCTTCCATGAGTTTATCGAGCGTTGATCTATCAGGCAAAAGTCAATTGCAAAGCCCCTTTTATAAGGTCAGGCCAAGCGCGGATTAAAGCAACAATTCCTGCACCCAGCCAGCCTATAACCAGTTGAAATTCCACCGTTTAAAATGAGTGGAACTTCAAGGGGAGCCTCGGCTCAAAGTGGAGAAACCATGAGTTATTACAAGAACCTGATATATAAACATAAGGTGTACAATTCCGACCCGACGACAATGATCGGGATCGTTTTGTCTATTGTTTTTGCCTATCTGATTGTCGCGCCAATTGTGTTGCTGTTGTCGGATGCGGTACTGGTTCAGTTTGCAGATCGGGCCCGTTCCGGCCAGCAAATTGGCGAACTGACCCTTTATTACATCAATCGTGCACTGTTTTCGCCGATTTCGACCGATATTTTCTGGCGTCCGCTTTGGAATACCGCCATCATTGCTGTGGGTTCAATTCTTTTTGCCCTTGCAACCGGTATTCCGCTGGCATGGCTTTTAAGCCGTACCAATTTGCCGGGTAAAAAGTGGTTCTCCACTGCTTTGATCGTACCATATATGCTGCCATCATGGACATTTGCGCTTGCATGGCTGACGCTTTTTAAAAACCGCACGACGGGTGGTCAGCCAAGCTGGATGGAAGCGCTGGGTTTCGCGCCGCCGGATTGGCTGGCCTACGGAATGTTGCCGATCATGCTGATTTTGGCGATGCATTATACGCCATTTGTGATCCTGCTTTTTGGCAATGCGCTGCGCCAGTTTGATTCAACGCTGGAAGATTCCGCCCGTATTATGGGGGCTGGCAAATTACTGATTGCACGTCGCATTATTTTGCCGCTGATGATGCCGTCAATCGTATCGGCCGCAACGCTGATTTTCGCCAAGTGCTTGGGTGATTTTGGTGTGGCTTATATTTTGGGCGTGCCGGTTGGTTTTGACGTATTGGCGACCTCGCTTTTCCGTGCCATTTCCACCAGTCAGGCTGGTATGAGTGCAGTTTTGGCTGCCACTATCGTAATTTTGGGCAGTATTTCGATTTTCCTCGATATGTATTTGCTTAAAGAAGCCCGTCGCTTTGTGACGATTGGCAATAAAGGTTCGATGAACCGCCAGACCGAGCTTGGCCGCTTCCGTATTCCGGCGTTCAGCTTTGCTATGCTGATGTTTATCATTAGTGCATTTATTCCGTTGATGGCGCTGTTCCTCACCACCATCATGCGTGTACCGGGCGTCTTTGCACTGGACAATTTCACCCTTGATTTCTGGATCGGCAGCGACCTGAAAACAACGGCAATGAGCCATGGTATTTTGCTGACCGGTGAATTCTGGCGTGCAACATGGAATACGCTTTGGATCGTTGGTTCGGCAGCCTTGGGTGCCGGTCTGCTTGGCCTTTTGGTTGGCTATGTGGTGGCACGCACCCCTTTGACAATGCTTGGCACATTCTTGCGTCAGGTTACCTTCCTGCCATATCTGGTGCCGGGCATTGCATTTGCCGCTGCTTATCTGACCATGTTTGCAGTGCAGCGCGGGCCATTGCCAGCCCTTTACGGTACGCCAATTCTGCTGGTTCTGGCTATTCTTGCAGACCAGATGCCGTTTGCATCCCGTGCTGGTATTTCCGCAATGATGCAGCTTGGCAAAGCACCGGAAGAAGCAGGGCAGATTGTTGGTGCTGGTTTCTGGAGACGTTTGGTTTCCATCGTAGCACCAATTCAAAAAGGTTCGCTCGTTTCCGGAATTCTGCTGCCGTTTATCTCCGGTATCAAAGGCTTGAGCCTTGTTGTGGTGCTGGCAGTTCCGGGCACTGACGTTCTCACCACTTATGCATTGCGCCTTGTTGATTACAGCTATTCACAAGCTGCCAATGCTGTCGTCTTGATGATCTGTGTGATTGCTTTTGGCGGCACGATCATCGTTCAAAAACTCACCAACAGTAAATTATCTGACGGATTGGGAGGCAAATAATGTCGAGTATTACACTTCGCGATATCAGAAAAAGCTACGGCAAAGCCACCCGCGCTGCAGTCGAAAAACTAACACTGGAAATTCCTAAATCAGAATTCCTGTGCCTGCTCGGGCCATCCGGTTGTGGTAAGACAACCACTTTGCGAATGATCGCAGGATTGGAATTTCCAACCGAAGGCCAAATTCTGGTCGATGGCAAAAAGATCGTCTCTGTTGATGACGGCATTTATGTACCGCCGGAAAAACGCGGCATGGGGCTGGTGTTTCAGAACTATGCGCTCTGGCCGCATATGACAGTCGTTGAAAATGTCGAGTTTGGCTTGAAACTGCACAAAGTTGCAAAGCCGGAACGCGACCAGATCGTCAATGATGTGCTGCAAAAGCTTGGCATTGAGCGCTATCGCGATCGTTTGCCAGCGCAGATGTCGGGTGGTCAGCAGCAGCGTGTTGCTCTTGCCCGTATGCTGGCATTGAAGCCTGAAATCATTTTGCTTGATGAACCACTTTCTAATCTGGACGCAAAGCTGCGCCTTGAAATGCGCGCTGAATTGAAGCGCATCCATCAGGAAATGGGCTCCACGGTTGTTTTCGTGACCCACGACCAGTGGGAAGCTATGACCCTTGCAACTACTATCGCTGTGATGAGTGAAGGTGAATTGCAGCAGCTTGGCACACCGGATGATATATATGAGCGTCCGGCCAATCGCTTTGTGGCGGAATTCATCGGCAATCTGCCGATCAATATTACCGAGCTGAATGACACCAATAAAGGCGCATTGGCAAGCTGGACCCGTGGCCTTTTGGCAGCACAGAAAATCGATGCGGCCAAGGTTGGCTCTGTCGGTATTCGTCCTGAATCTGTCCGTATCAGCGCTCAGGCTGTTGAGGGCGGTTGTGCTGCTAAAATTGTTGATATTGTGCCGACCGGCGGCAGCTGGATCGTGGAATTAGCAGTTCAAGGCGAACAATATTTCGCAATCATTTCGGACGCTCCGGCACAAAAAGCCGGGGAAGAAATCTGGATCACAGTCGAAGCAAACCACATTCATGTGTTCGACGGTGAAGGTAAACGCATCAGCGGCTGAGAAAGCCGCATCTGTTTTAGAATATTCGATTAACTCTGGAGGATAGAATGTCTTTGACCCTTCGTAATATTGCTGCTCTCTCATTGAGCGCAGCACTTTTGTCCGGCACAGCTGCATTTGCTGAGCCTGCCGGCGAAATCGGCATTAAAGATGCTGATTACTCACTCGAAGCTTTGATTGAAGCGGCGAAAAAAGAGCCAGCAATTACCGTTGTTGATGCAACCGGTAAGATCGTTGCAATGGCTGACGCTTTCACCGAAAAATACGGTGTAAAAGCAACCGGCGTTAAAATGAACGGTCAGAACCAGGAACAGGTTATCCTGCGTGAAGCAGCAGCGGGCAATGTGCGCACTGATGTTTTCAACATGAGCAACCTGCCATCCGTGACCTCTGAAATTATCGTTCAGGGCGCTGGCCTGAGCTGGCTGCCGCCGGATCTCAAAGATCAAATTCCGGCAGAATATCAGAACCCTGCGATTACAAGCCTCAACCCGTGGGTTTGGGCATATAATTCTGATGTTCATGGCGACAAATGCCCGATTGATAATATCTGGGCGCTGACCACTGAAGATTGGAAAGGTCGCGTGGCTATTCCTGATCCGTTGCTGCGCAACGAAACCATGTTCTGGTTCAACCAGATTGCAGAACATGACGATGCAGCCATGGCTAAAGCTTACGAAGATTTCTTCGGTGAGCCTTTGAAAACGGATGAAAAAAGTGCAACCGCTGAATGGGTTAAGCGTTTTGCCAAAAACAAACCAAGTGTCACCCGTTCAGACACCGATGTTGGCCCGATTGTAGGTGCCAAGGGTCAGGAAAAGCCATTCATGGGTTTCTTGAGTACATCGATTTTCCGTGATGCCAAGAAAAATGACTACACCATGGGCATTTGCGCAGGCATGAACCCATGGGCTGGTCAGCTGACCCCACGTGTGGCCGTTATTGCTGCTGGCACCAAGAGCCCGAATGCTGCCAAGCTTTTCGTTCATTACATCATGACCGAAGAAGGTATGGCACCACAGTTGGCTGACGGTAAAATCTCATCCAACAAGAATGCAAAAATTCCTGAAGGCGAAGTATCCGGTATCGTTAAAGTGATGGATCAGATGCATGTTCCGCATTCTGAAACAGCTGAAAGCGATTACACGAAGCTTCAGGACTGGCAGGATTTCTGGACAATCCACTCACGTTAATTGAAAATGATCCGTTCATTAAAACGGATATATCAATGATCAAAAGGGCAGCTTTGCTGCCCTTTTGGCGTTTATAGCTCAATTATCTATGAGCATTTTATCTGCAATTATTTCAGCATCGTGTTGATCAATCTCAAAAAGACCAAAGCGAAATTTATAACCCCAGCTTTTTTCATTGCGTGTGAAGTTTAATTCACTCAACAAAGGGTGAATGGCAACATCGCGTGAGGTAAGCCACAGCACATCTCTGCGCCACGGTTTAAATGAGGGTGCCATTTCCACTTGATAGACAGTGCCCTCACGCACAATGCCAAAAGCGGTAAAACATTGGAGGCGGTTTTGTGTGCCAAAAGATGCCACCGGTGAATAATAAATGACATAGCCATTGGGCAAAACGCGCTTTAACGGTGCCGCTTTACCATGACACACTTGCATGATGCCTAGTTCTTTCCCTGTGGCAACGTGATCAGCAGAGGCGATTGCTATCCAATAGCGGCGAGGGCGCTCCATCAGTCTTGCCCGATCATGTAAAAACGCAAACGATGCCCGTCTGGATCAAGTGCCATAAAACTACGTCCGAAACCTGCATTGGATGGCGCAAGTACAATATTGGCACCTTTGCCGCGCCATTCTTGATGGAGGCGGTCAATGTCAGCAGCATCATCGAGTTTGAAACCTAGTTCACAGCCACCAGCCATAATTGTTGGTGTGGGCTGCACTTCTTTTTTATCCCACAAAGCCAGCGCCAAGCCGGATGCAAGAATAAACAAAGCAAAGCTAGGGCTTCTTTCAACGGGTTGCAGTTGCAGCATTTTTTCATAAAATTCGATGCTTACGGGGACATCATTGACATAAAGCAGCAGAGTATTGGTTTTGGTCATTGGGTTGCTCCGGTTTGTTGTTTAACGTGGAGACAAACTAATGCAGCCTGCTGTCAGAATATGGCAGTAGTGATGGCTCAGTCAAAATTTCTTTTAATGCCTTCGGCTTCACGCCACTTTTTAAACAGGGTCTGACGACGTTCAGGATAGTGTTCTTGTTGTATATCGGCAAAAATTATTCTGTCGGTGCGGAAATGACGAAAGCCTTGGCGCAGTTCACACCAGCCTAATAATATACGTGCCGTGTCAAAGAAAGTTAGAGCAAAAGGCCAAATGGTTCTTGTTGATATAGCATCAATTTTATCATGATATTGGATTGTTAATTTACGCTCTTCTCTGATGGCTTTACGCAAATTTTTTAAATCGACAACATCGTTTGGCAGCTTTGTGCCGGGGCCTATCAGCAAAGTGGATTTTTCTAAATCATTGCGTAAATCTGTTGGCAGCACAGTTGCAATACGGCTCAGTGCACTGCGGGCTGCATCACTTAAATGATTATCGGCACGTTCTATAACCCAACGCGAGCCTAAAACAAGTGCTTCAATTTCTTCTTGCGTGAACATGAGTGGCGGAAGCAGAAAACCAGGGCGCAAGACATAGCCAACACCAGCTTCCCCTTCAATCATTGCGCCGAGTGCTTGCAGGCTGGCAATGTCGCGATAAAGCGTACGGATGCTGACACCGGTTTCCTCGGCCAATATTTTACCACTGACAGGGCGCTTGTGCCTTCGAAGCACTTGTAAAAGATCAAAAAGACGTTCTGAGCGTGACATAATTAAATCTATCAGCAAATCTTCCTGTCAGAAAGTGGCAGTATTCTTCTGGTCTATGAAATTATAAGTGTTTAATGACGAAATAGTGAACACTGCGTTCGCTCGATCATACCTGTTGTGGTTACTTTTATATACTATATGACTACCAACAGTGATGAAAGCCGCAACAGGCGGCAGGAGATATTCCATGAGAGCTTTTGGTTTTTTAAGCTTCGGCCATTATATGAACGCACGCGGTTCTCAAACCCGCACAGCCAGTGAAATGCTGAAGCAGGCCGTGGAGCTTGGCGTTGGTGCCGATGAAATCGGCGTTAATGGTGCCTATTTCCGCGTTCACCATTTTGCCCAGCAGCAGGCGTCACCTATGCCGCTTTTGGCAACCATTGCCGCCAAGACCAAACATATTGAAGTCGGCACCGGCGTGATTGATATGCGTTATGAAAATCCGCTTTATTTGGCGGAAGAGGCAGCAGCCCTTGATATTCTGGCTGATGGCCGCATTGCGCTTGGTATCAGCCGTGGTTCGCCAGAAACGGTTGTACGTGGTTATGAAGCCTTTGGCTATACCGGTTCAACTGATCCGCGTGGCGCAGATATTGCACGCCCGAAATTTGATTTGTTTATGCGTGCAATTGAAGGTGAGCCATTGGCATTGGGGGATAGTTCTATGGGCTACCGTGGACCAGTACCAATTGAGCCACGTTCTGCAACGCTGAAAGACCATATTTGGTGGGGTTCAGCAACACGCGAAACTGCTGAATGGACAGGTCGTCAGGGGCTTAATCTGATGTCATCCACTTTATTGACTGAAGATGGCGGTATGCCGTTCGATGAATTGCAGGCGGAACAAATTGTTCGTTTTCGGGAAGCTTATCGGAATGCTGGACATAGTGGTGCGCCGCGTGTTTCGGTAAGCCGTAGCGTGTTTCCGATTATGAATGATACTGACAGAGCCTATTTTGGTGATGCCGGCGAAAGACATGACGGTGTTGGCATGATTGACGGATTCCGCTCCACATTCGGGCGTACTTACGCGGCTGAACCTGATGCATTAATTGAGCAGCTAAAAAACGACAAAGCGATTGCTTTGGCCGATACTTTGATGCTGACAATTCCAAACCAGCTTGGGCCAGAATATAATCTGCATATTCTGGAATCTTTTGCCAAACATGTAGCACCAAGTTTGGGTTGGAAACCAAATTGGGAAGGGCCGGTCGCGGGCGATCAGATCAACTGATTAAAATCCTCCAGCCTGCCTAATGACGTGCCCGTAAATCTCTGACGGGCAGCATCACGCTGCCTGTCTTATTGCCTGAGAATAGACTTTGCACTTTCGGCATCGATAGCCAAAATAGTTGGATGGCCGCCTTTTAAAATAGCGGTGACAATTGGTACTTTATGCGCTCCGCCACCGACAATCAGCCGGTGGCGGATTGTCTTCAAGCTCGTCAGTTCCGGTGCCAGCACCTGACGATTAATCGTGTGGTCAAGTTGCTTGCCCTCAGCGTTGAGAAAGCGTCCGGCCAGATCGCCAACTGCACCATGTTCTTTCAGCTCCTCAATGCCGATACCTTCCGGCAAGCCGTAGCGTACTTGCAATGAACGGTTGGAAGCATCACCGACACTGAAATAAGCCAAGTCGACATTGCAGATAGTTTCATAAGTGCGGCGGAAGACCGTTTGCGAAATAATCGCATCGCGCGATTCCGGTGACTCTGCATAAATGGGCGCAACAAAATAACGGCAATGAGCTGAGAAAACTTGCGCAAAACCGCGCACGATCTCAAAAGTATTGATCTCGGTGCCTTGTGTCAGACCGCCTGTCATGGAGTGAACTTCCATATCTTCACGCGGTTGCGGGGTCATAAATTGAATGGTCTCCCGCAATGTAGAGCCCCACGCGACACCAAAAGAGCGGATATTATGCGCTGCAATAAACCGGTCAAGATAGGCTGCAACCGCACGCCCCATAATTTTATGGATTTGTGAAGCATCTTCGGGCGTTGGCACAACAATTGCATCTTCCAGACCAAAGCGCTGGCAAAGCTCTGCTTCCAAGGCCACGCAATCAGCCAGTTTGCTATTGAATGACACTTTGACAACGCCGTCGCGATGCGCCTGTGCCAGCATTTCATTGACCCTTCTGCGCGTCAGATAAAGGCGGTCGGCAATCTGTGCCTGCGTTAAACCTTCCACATGATAGAGCCACGATGCTCGCACAATCAGGTCATTTTGATCCATCATATTTCCTTTAAGTTACATTTGTCATTCGAGTGTAACATATGTGCATTAGTCGTTGTGCATCGTCGCTGCGGCACGATTCTTCCCACGAAGAACCGCTCTACAGCTCATACAATCATGCGTCTTAAGGATCAAATATGACGTCGCTCTTAAAAAAAGTCCTGACCAGTACAGCGGCAGGCAGTGTTTTGCTGGCAATGACAATGCCGGGCTTTGCCGCAGATCGGGTAAAGATTGAATGGTGGTATGCGATCAGCGGTAAGCTGAGCGAAACCGTACAGGAGCTCATTGCTGATTTTAACGCTTCGCAAGATAAGTATGAAGTTGTCGGCGTTTATAAGGGCGGTTACGAAGAAACTATGGCTGCAATGGTGGCAGCTTATCGTGCCGGTCAGCATCCGACCATTTTGCAATCGGCGGAGCGCGGTTTTCTAACTATGCTGAATTCCGGTGCTATTATTCCGGTCAACAAGCTGATGGCAGATCAGGGCTATAAAACCAACTGGGGCGAATTTATTGCGCCTGTTGCCAGTTTCTATGTTGTGAACGGAGAGCCGGCTGCACTGCCATTCAATTCATCAACGCCAATTTTCTGGTTTAATGAAGATCAGTTAAAGCAGGCCGGTTTTGATGGCCCGGGCGAAACATGGCAAGAGGTGGATGAGCGCCTTTATGCCTTGAAAGAAAAAGGCATCACTAACTGCCCGATGGCGCTGGCTGGTGATTATCACTGGAGCCTGTTTGAAAATTATTCAGCCATCAACAATCAGCCATTCGGCACAAAATCCAACGGTTTTGACGGTCTTGATACTGAATTTGTCTATAATAAAACCTCCGTTGTGCAGCAGACTGAGCGTCTGAAACGCTGGATTGATGATGGTATTTTGCATGTTGCAGGTGAGGGCTTGAACCCATCGCAAATGTTTACTTCCGGTACTTGCGCAACTTTAATCAATTCAACGGCTGGCCATTCTGCGGTTGAAAGTTCGGCTGAGTTTAAATGGAACGCCACTTATCTGCCCTATGAAAAAGGTGTTGAGCCACAAAACTCCACTATCGGTGGTGCAGCACTTTGGGTTCTTGGTAATAAATCGCAAGAAGAGCAGGCCGGTGCGGCAGCGTTTCTGGACTTTGTTGCCAAGCCTGAAACGCAGGTCTGGTGGAGCAAGGCAACCGGCTATGTGCCTGTAACCATGGCGGCTTATGAAGCCCTGAAGGCGGAAGGGTATTTTGAGAAAAACCCTACCCGTGAGATTGCCATCAAGCAGCTTTCACGCGGCACACCCAATGAAAACTCACGCGGCTTTCGTTTTGGCAACCACAACCAGACCGGTGCAATCATGCTGGAAGAGTTGCAGGCCGTATGGACAGGGCAGAAGTCCGTGCAGGATGCACTCGACTCCTCAGTGAAACGCGGCAATGAAGTTCTCCGTCAGTATGAGCGGATCAATGCCGGTAAATAATGAGAATATGACATTGTCTGCTGGCGCTTATGAGCGCCAGCAAGATAGAGCGCAAAGCGTCTGTGCGCAGACGGTTCGTTTTAAGCTCGCCAACTGGTTTGCAAAGCTGACAAAGCCGTCATTGACCGGCCTGAAAACGGCTCATTTCAAACGAAACGGTATCGGCTTTCTGCTGCTTGCACCACAATTGCTCATTCTGTTATTTTTCTTCTACATTCCTGCTTATAAAGCGCTGACATTGGCTTTTGTCGAAACAGATCCATTCGGCATGAGCGTTATTTTTGTCGGGTTCAATAATTTTACTCGTCTTTTTGCCAGCCCTGAATATCGGTTCAGTGCTGTGCTGACCCTTGTGCTCACCGTTGTGCAAAGTGTGATTACGCTTGGTCTTGCGGCGATGCTTGCATTTGCAACTGACCGCGTGATCCGTGGGCGGGCTGTTTATCGCCGTATTATCTTGCTGCCCTATGCGATTGCGCCGGTTGCATCCGGCACAATATTTGCATTCATGTTTAACGCCAATGTTGGCCCAATAGCCCATTTTTTACATGGACTCGACCTGCCGTGGAACCCGGCATTGCGCCCGATGGATGCGCAAATTCTGGTCGTTCTGGCCGCTGTTTGGAACCATCTTTGCTATGATTATATTTTTTTGGTCGCAGCGATTTTATCTGTGCCTACCTCTTTAATGGAGGCGGCAGCGCTTGATGGTGCGCGCCCTGTACGCAGATTTTTCACGGTAACTTTGCCGCTGATTATGCCGACCTTCTTCTTCCTGATGATTATGAACCTGATTTACGGCTTGTTTGAAACTTTTGCTCTCATTGACACAATGACGCGCGGCGGGCCAGCGGCTGCAACCAGTACACTTGTTTATAAGGTATATCAGGATGGTTTTGTGCAGCTTGATCTGGGCACATCGGCAGCGCAATCTGTGGTGCTGATGGGAATTGCCATTCTTTTCACGGTTCTTCAGTTCCGCGCGGTTGAACGCCGCGTCAATTACGGGGTGTGATTATGGTTGAACGCTCACCCGTATTGACCTTCTTTTGCCATGCGATTTTGCTGATTGGCGCTGTGATTGTTTGCGTACCACTCTACATGGCTTTTGTCGCCGGATCATTGGACTTTGCCAGATTGCAAAAGATGCCGTTTCCATTGCTGCCGGAAGGTGAATTCTGGAACAATATGGTGGCCGCATGGACAGTGGTTGATTTTTCACAGCTCTATATCAACTCGATCATCACCACGATATTGATTGTGGTTGGCAAGGTAACGGTTTCATTGATGGCAGCTTTTGCCATCACCTATTTCCGCTTTCCTTTCCGCATGACGATGTTCTGGATCATCTTCATTTCGCTGATGCTGCCGATTGAGGCGCGCATTATCCCGACCTATGAAGCCCTTGCCGATGTGGGCGGGCCTTTGCGCGACTTTTTCCGTGTCACAGGCATCAGCTGGCTGGTGCAAATGGCTACTGGCTATCGGCTGGAGCTTGGGCTGCAATGGAACTTCATCAACAGTTATAGCGGGCTTATTCTGCCTCTGATTGCTTCGGCCTCAGCAACCTTTCTGTTCCGTCAGTTTTTTCTGACTGTGCCGGATGAATTGCTGGAGGCTGCAAAAATCGACAATGCAGGGCCGTTTAAATTCTTCATTGATATTCTGCTACCGCTGTCGGTTACAAATATTACGGCATTGGTGGTGCTGCTTTTTATCGGCAACTGGAACCAATATTTATGGCCGCTTCTATTCACCACCACGCCGGACATGAAAACCGTTGTGCTGGGTTTACGCAGCCTTGTGCCCGGGCCTGATGAACCACCGGCATGGAACATCGCTATGGCTGCTTCTTTCTTTGTCATGCTGCCGCCGACGCTTGTCGTTATCTTTTTACAGCGCTGGCTCACCAAGGGCGTGACTGATGTTGGCAAATAATCTCTTCTCACAGGAAAACTAAAAATGACCTTTATTATCGGCCATCGCGGCGCCCGTAATCTCTGGGCAGAAAATTCTCTGACCGGATTTCGCAATCTACTCGACTTGAATGTCGAAGGTGTAGAATTTGATGTGCATCTCACCAATGATGGCGAGTTGCTGGTGATGCATGATGCCTTGCTGGATCGCACCGCCGAAGCCCAAGGGCCGGTCAGTGAATTACCTGCCGGGGCGCATCGCCAGATCCGTTTGAAAAACAGTTCTGACACTATTCCGACATTGGATGAAGTGCTGGAAGTTTACGCCGGCACAAAACTTGAACTGCATGTTGAACTGAAAAAAGATGTCAATGGGCAAGCCTATAAAGGCTTAGAAGAACTGGCGGCGGCGGCCATTGACAAGTTTGGGCTGGCAGATCGTGCTTATTTGACCAGCTTTTCCGTCGATGTACTGAAAACCATTCGTGCTACAGCCCCGCATATTCGCACATTAAATTCCTATCATATGCCGGATGCTGAAGCAGAAGGTGTGGTGGAAGGTTTGAAGGCACGCCTTGCAGCTGCTGATATTGTGGCGATTGAAAAACATCTGCTTGATACTCATTGGGATGAAATCACTGCAAATTCTCCTTTATCGCGTCTGGGCGCATGGGTGCCTAATGAACGTGATGACCTTGAAAAATGGATGAATTGCGGGTTACGCCAGATAACAACAGACAATCCAGACACGGCACTTACCGTTAGAGGCTCCGGCACAACACTATGATGCATAAACCTGAACTAGTTATTTTTGATTGTGATGGCGTTTTGATCGACAGCGAGATTTTGTCGAGCCGCACTCTGTCTGAAGCGCTTCGTCGTGCCAATGTGGATTTGTCACCGATGGATGTGCATTTGCATTTTACCGGAAAATCGGAACGCGACATTCGTCGTATCTGTGAGGATGATTATGGGCTGACCGATACGGATGCTGTATTTTCATCATGGCACGAAACGCTTTATCAAGCCTTTGCCGTTGACTTGATGCCAATGGCCGGTATGGCCGATTTGGTGCACTCATTGCAGATCAAAAAATCAGTCGCTTCAAACAGCCGTAACGAGCGCCTTTTGTTAAGCTTGGGCAGAACGGTTTTATGGGAAAATCTGGCGCCTCATGTTTATGGGGCTGATAGTGTGAAAAATCCAAAACCGGCACCGGATTTATTGTTGCATTGCGCGGCACAACATAACGCAAAGCCAGAAGCGAGCATCATGATTGACGATAGTCCGCATGGTATTAGCGCGGCAGTTGCGGCCGGTATGATGCCGGTTGGTTTTATTGATCTTAATGATCCGCGTCCGAACCGTGACACAATTTTACGCAATGCAGGTGCTGAACATATTGCCAAAGGTGCAGGTGAATTGGCTGTAATCTTAAACACGCTTGGCTGCGTGTTTGATGAGACGAGATATCAGCATGGCTAGTATTGCTCTTCAAAATATACGCAAAACCTATGCCGGTGATGTCACCGCCATTCATGATTTAAACCTGACAATTAAAGACAGTGAATTGCTGGTTCTGGTCGGGCCTTCCGGCTGTGGAAAATCCACTTTATTGCGGATGATTGCTGGCTTGGAAAGTATTTCAGGCGGCACTATCAGCATTGATGAAGTGATTGTGAATGACAAGGAACCGGCAGAGCGTGACATCGCCATGGTGTTTCAAAATTATGCGCTTTATCCGCATATGACAGTGCGCCAGAACCTTGAATATGGCTTGAAAAACCGTGGCACACCACGCGCTGAAATTGATCGCAGAATTAACAATGCGGCGCAAACTCTGGAAATTTTAGCCTTTTTAGATCGCAAGCCTCGGCAGCTTTCAGGCGGCCAACGTCAGCGCGTGGCGATGGGGCGTGCCATTGTGCGCGAGCCTAAAGCCTTCTTGTTTGATGAGCCGCTTTCCAATCTGGACGCGAAATTACGCGGTCAGATGCGCATCGAAATCCGCCGTTTGCAGCGTGCGCTTAAAACAACAAGCGTCTATGTCACCCATGATCAGCTGGAAGCAATGACTTTGGCTGATCGTCTGGTGGTGATGAATGGCGGACATATTGAGCAGGTAGGCAAACCCATTGAGCTTTATGACCGGCCAGCGACACTTTTCGTGGCTGGTTTTATCGGTTCGCCACCAATGAATTTGATGCCTGTCACACAAGTTGCGAGCCTTGTAGGGATTAACTTGCCTGCAAATTTATCAAAACAGGTGGATATTATCGGTTTTCGTCCAGATCAGATTGCTATGTCTGATGGCACGCAAACAAGTGATGCGCTGCAATTATCCGGTATGGTGGAGCTTATTGAGCAAGTTGGTGGCGAAAGCCATATCTATGTTCGCATTGATGGGCTTGATAAACCCTTGGTGACGGTATTGCAGGGCAGGCCGGCTTTAAACGAAGGCGATATACTGCGTTTTAAAGTGCCATATGCCAATCTGCATTATTTCAATTTGCTAAGTGGTTGCCGGATTGATTGAGATAAAACTTGCCGCGTAAAATATATTTGTTTTACGCGGCTGATTATCCTCAGGAAATGCCCATAAAACTATCAGCAAATTGTTTTAATGTGCTATATCTTTTTTATGAGTAGCATCCAATTACCGCAGGCGCCGCGGCGCTCTCTTGTCGATTCAGCCATTGACCTGATCCGTAACCAGATTGAAACTGGTGTATGGAAGGTGGGTGACCGTATTCCTAAAGAGCAGGAGCTTGCCGATATGTTGCAGATCGGCCGTAATACGGTTCGGGAAGCTGTGCGGGTCTTATCACACGCGAATATGCTGGAAGTTCGTCAGGGCGATGGCACTTATGTTCGCATGAGTGTGGATTCGGCCGAAATTATGCGCCGTGTTAACCGCGCCAGTTTGCAGGATCATTTTGAGCTTCGCGCCGTTTTGGAAACGGAGGCTGCGCGTCTAGCAGCTATCCATAGCACCAAAGCTGATATTGCTTTGCTGCGTCAATTGCTTAACCAACGTGGCGAGCAACATGATGCAGCTTCGCTTGAAAAATTTATTGAAGCGGATATGGCTTTGCATAATGCGATTGCACAAAGCTCTAAGAATACCGCTTTGGCCGAACTTTACCGCTATTTCTCAACAACGATTAAAGACAATATGCTTTCGGCTTTGAGTGACAGTGAATTGCCTGAGCCAGGTTTTCAGGTGCATCGTAAACTCATTGATGCAATTGAAGCCCATGATGAGGAAGAAGCCGTGGCAGCCGTCACTGAGCTGACACGACCTCTTATTATCGCGCTTAAAGCGTGAAGGCTTAAAGTTTTTCAATGAAACTTCCGGCAGTTAAGGTTTTTAGCGCCAGCTCAAGCGCCTCAGCCTCTGTTGCGCACGCCGCCTGCGCAATACCAAAAGCACGTTTTAAATTGGGAAACATGGCTGCCAGTTTTTCGCGTTTGTCTGCATCCGGTTCAATGATGAGAAAAGCTAAGCATTTATCAGCAAGCCGGGTTTTATTTTCTTTCAGCCAAGCACCCCGTATTTTTCTGTCAGCATGCGCTTCTTCTGGCTGTTCACCGATAAAAAGCATGACAAATGGTTTTGGGTTGGCGGTCAGGGCATCCATTTCCTGACACCAGCGTTCGCCAAAACCTTCCTTAATTTTATCGCCTAAAAAGCGAACGAATGGATATTCACTGACATCATGGATTTCAAAATTAACAGACATAGAATTTTCCTTTATATCCTATCATCCCATGTTTAATAAACATGAGTTAAAATAACAAGATTAAATATGCAGTGATCAGGACATATTGGAATTTAAGAGCGGAGATACCGTTATAAGAGCAGCAGGTGTTTAAAGGTTCCTGATCTCAAATGAGGTTGCAGCTATTTTTAAGCGACGCTTATTTGAATGATAGATAAAAAAAGTGCCACCGGCATTTTGTTTGCAGGTGGCACTATAAACATCAGAATTTAGCAGTCATGGCCAAGCGGAAGGTTCTGCCCGGTGCGGGCATCAGCGAGGCATTGAGCGCATCCATATAATAACGATCTGTCACATTATCGATGCCTGCATTAAACTCCAGATTATCGTTGTGTTTATAATTCATATAAAGATCAACGATCGTATACGGGTTCCATTTGGAGGCATGCAGCTGGCCGCCCAAATAGCTGTCTTCGCTGCCATCGCCGATACCTTCAACCATACGTTTACCGACATACATAATACGGCTGCCGACAGTGAGTTTTTCTTCCATAAAACGCGCACCCAGATGCAGGGTGAGGGTGTCTTTAGGTGGTACTTGCTGGAGCGTATAACTATTATACAGGCCACCGGCTGCGCATTGTGTGCGCTTGGCAAGCAGTGTGCCGTCTTTGGCACAATACATGGTGTCGATATAATGGTTCCATGAAATGCTGCCAAAATATTGGCCGGTATCATATTCTGCGGTCATCTCAATGCCGCTCATCTTGGCATAATCCAGATTAACCAGCGTCAGATATTCATAGTAAAAACCGGGGAACATTTCTTTGGGCACACCGGTTCGCGTCAGATAGTTTTTGACGTGATTGTTAAAATAGGCCGCATGCAGACGAAGCGTATCATCAGGCAGGAAGACACCATCCGTCAGATAGCTTGTACCAATTTCATAGGACTTGTTGCGCTCAGGCGAAACATTGACCTTATTGCCAAAATCGGAGAACGAGAAGCCTTTCAGGCTTTCAAACGCACTTGGCGAGCGTAAAACGCTGCTGGCTTTACCATAAATGCGCCAGCCATCCAGCGGCTCTACCGTCAAAGTAGCCGTTGGTGACCAGCCTCCGTCGGTGTTTTTGATCTTGTCACCATAAAATAGTTCCTGACCATTCATACCATTTTGCAGACCAGGATTAAGGTCGTAGGATTTATAGTGCGAATAACGCACACCCGGTGAAAATGTCAGCCAGTCCGTCGGCTTCCATTCCGCAGCAATCATCGCATTCCATTCTTCGCGATGTCCTTCACGGCCGGGTCCCAGATCCATATTGTCGGATGGCTTATAGTTATATCCCTTAGGATAACCCAAATCTTCACGCACAAAACCGGCACCATAATTGACCGAAAAATCACCAAAGGCGGTTTCAAAACGTGAGGTGTTGGTGGCACTGATCCCTTTACGTTTGTTGCCACTATACCAAAGAACCGGCGTAATCTGGGTATCGGTTTTCATCGCCGAATTAATTTTCAGCTCCAGATCGGTATAATATGCGTTGATCTTCAAATTGATCAGATCATTATCATCAGGGGAATAATGATATTGTGCTGTATAAGTATCAAGTTCGACATCATTGAGATAGCCCTGATAAGGGCCGCTCGAGAATGTATTCCAGATCTGCGTCGGCATGATTTCGCCGTAAGTGCTGGAGTATTTCATGTAGCCTAATTCAATTTTATGGCCGTTATCAGACGTGTATTTGCCCTTCAGCAACCAGCTTTCGTTGTCGGTGGATGTGTTAAGGACTTCTTCGCCTGCACGATATTGGCTCAAGCCGCCATAGCTGACAGTGGTGCCATAATTGGTCGGCGTCAATATCGGATAGGCAGCATCACTGCCTTGTTTGCCTGCATGATAGTTGCCATTTTTGCGGCGGGCATAAGCGCCAACCACTTCAAAATTTTCTGTACGTGCAGCCAGTGCTACGCTGCCTGAACCGCCGGTCGGGTTCAAAAATGCCGGACGATCCATGCCTCCTGAACCACCAAATGCAGTCGGTAAACTATTATTTGCGTGGCTACCAGCACCGCGAATACCGCCTGCGGTTGAAACGTCAGGCACAGAAGAACTATTCGTATTGAATGCGCCTTTAAGACGGATGCCGATGTTTTTTTCAGGCAGCAAAATATCTTTTGCGCCAATCGTGCTCATACGCACGACACCGCCGATCGCACCATTGGCATCAATACCCGCACTTGGTCCTTTTTCAACCGATACGGAGCCAATAAAATCCGGATCAATATAGGAGCGTGACTGCGCGCCATTATAACCACGATAGACATTGGTTTCTTGTGTCGCACCATCAACAACAACAGGCGCGCGGCCTTGGCCTTGAAGGCCGCGAATATTGACATCAAGCGAACCGGAATTGCGGTTTTCCCCATTAAGCACGCCGGGAATACCGCTTAACAGGTCACCAGGGGATGTGCCTTTGACATTTTCAATTTGTTCCGCAGAGAGATAGGCATGTGAACCGGATGTCGTGTACGGAATATCAGCAGGCGCAACTCCGCTGCTCACTGTGATCGTATTAAGCTGAAGGCTGCCATCACTCGATGTTTGATTACCGACAGGGTTTTCTGATCTTTCCAATACGATGGAGCGTGAACCGGTGGTACGGTACTGCACATCTGTGCCGGTAAGAACATGCGAAACCGCTTGTTCAGCGGTCATTGTGCCGCTTAGCGCCTTGGTTTTTGCACCCGCCGGCAGTTTAAATGCATAAGCAATGCGATAGCCGGAAACCGCACCAATATCGGCCAAGGCTGCGGCAACGGATTTGGAAGGAATGTTGAAGTGATGAGTTTGTGAGGCAGGGGCTGTTTGCGCCTGTGCTGTGCCGGTCATCAGGGCAACCGGACTTAACAATGCAGTGCTGCATAACAGCGTCACCATCAGGTTATATTTATATTTTTCATGCAATGGCTGCGCCATAAACTCATTCTCCGTGCTGAACGGGATAAATCTTGTCCCTATTCTTTAAACGAATGAGCAAATGCAAACCGCAACCAGATTTATAAAAATATGATTAAAACTAGCAAGTTTAATAAATTATGGTCACAAAGGGTATTTGGCGTAAGGCTTTGGCATCAACGGCGGCCGCAATTGTTTCAATTGAGCCTTCAATATCCTGCAAAGAAAAAGTGCCGGAAATTCTTTTACCCCTCAGCGCACCTCTGACATAGAATTTTTCACGGCTATGGCGGGTGAGTGTGGCAACAACATCGGCAACAGGTGCCTGATCAACCACCAAGCGACCAGAAAGCCATGCCAGTGCAAGCTCTGGTTCAACCGGTGTGATTTCGCCGGATTTACCGCCTGAGACTATTATCTGTTCTCCGTGCGACAAGTGCTCAGTTGCACCATCTTGTGCGCCTTGAACCGATACGATGCCTTCTTCAACGACAATGGTGGTTTTATCGGCAATATTATCGACATTGAAACGGGTGCCGATAACGCGGACAGTGTCGCCATTAATATCAATGCTGAAATCCGGTTTACTGCCAGGGGTGACATTGAAAAAAGCTTCACCACGCAACAAGCGCACATGGCGTTGATGTTCATCAAATTGCAGTGCGAGGGCGCTATTGGCTGCCATTTGCACATGCGAGCCATCCGGCAAAGTCACTGAAGTGATAATCTGCGCGCCTGAAACAATATCTGCCTGCAAATTTTCAAGAAAATAAGGATTAATAACCAAGACAGCGAGGCTGGCCGCAATGAGCGAGCCGGATAATGCATATCCACCACGCAGGGAAAAAACATGACGTGCCAAACCGCTGCGCGGTGGTGAAAATTGTGCAACGTGAGTGGCCGGTTGCTCAAGATGAGCCCATAAAACACGCATTTCGTCCCATGCAAGCCTGTTGAGGCGGTGGGCATTCAGCCATGTTTCAAATTCCAGCTCCTCATCAACAGACAACACGCCGCCCGTGCGCTTGGCAAGCCAAAGCGCGGCAATCTCCCGTTGTTCGTCTGTGGGCTGGGTTTTAGCTGTCATTGTTTCCTATATGCAATGAACGATATTATTCTGATAAATCCGACATTCTTTTTTGGCAGTGGCGCATGGCGCGGGCAATATGTTTTTCAACCGCACTGACGGAGATACCATATTTTCGGGCAATGTCAGCATTGGCCATGTTCTGCACACGTCTGAGCAGAAAAATATCGCGCGTTGTAACTCCCAATTCCAGCAATATTTTTTCAAAAGATTGCAGCGATTGTTTGCCTTCCATGATTGTATCCGGCGGTAATACGGATGGCATGATTTGCTCCGTTGCAACCAGTCCCATAATTTCCTGTCTGCGGTGGGCGGTGCGTATATGATCAATCATCGCATTGCGGGTTGAGATATAAAGGATTTTAACTGTTTCATCGGCAGCAGGTTCAGAACCATGGTTCAAAACCTTGCAAAATACATCCTGCACAATATCGGCGGCGGCTTCGCGATCATTGATATTACGGGCAACCCTGTTTTCCAGATGCTTCTGGTGATCTCTGAACAGTGATGCCAGCCGCTGGCTCCAGTTACTCACGAAGAGAAGCTCCCGATATAGCGTAAAGCTATTATAGATGTTGAAACGGCATCAACTGCGGATCAGTTTACCGTTGACAGCACATCAATATAAACCTGTGTTAAATTGTCAAGTTTAACATTGGAAGTTTTAAACCGCTCTTTTATCTAAGCTATAAATTTAGTTTTTTACCTTTTATCAAATCCAGCCTAGGGCAAGTGCTGATTTCAATGCCTCGCTGCGTTTACGGCAACCCATTTTGCGATAAAGATTGCCTAAATGAAATTTTACCGTCACTTCTGAAATGCTCAATGTATGTGCGATGCGTTTGTTGGACATGCCGGAGCCTAGAAGCTGCAACATTTGTATCTCACGTTGTGACAGCCCGCCTTGAATAGCGCGTGCCTGCGGAGAGTCGATGGCTTTGATCAGGACGGTCAGTGCTGTTTGCGCTTCGGGCGATGTTTCAATGAAACTGCGGATACGTTTTTCTTTTAAAAGCGGTGATAAAAAAATCCGCTCTTCAGACAGAACGCCGTAGCAGCCAAGGCGTTTGGTCGTCTGCAAAGTAGAGAGCAGACCGGCGCGCGCTGCCGCTATATCGCCACGCCGGAAGGCAGCAAAACTTAGCCATAATTGCAATGCAACTTTTTCGCGGTTGGTCACTTTAGGATTAACCAGCAAAGCATCCAGCTGTTTGGGCAGATAAGAGCGCGGCGTCCATTGATGCACCGCATCACGCAACCATGTCATAGCGAATGAAACTTCATCGCGGCGACTAATGCGGCTTAACTCATCAATCGCACTTTCCACACCGGTTCGCCCCATCGGCATACGCACGGCTGCCAGCGTCAATGCTGCATCCTGCCAGCGATTGGCATTTTGATAAGCAATTGCAGTACGGATTTCCATCATTGCGTTAAATTGTAAACCTTCCGACAAATGGATCCATAAGTGATCCAGAAAGCCAGGGCGGATGGCAACCGGAAAATTATCAGCCAATATCTGGGACGCATAATGCAGCGCAAACTGCATCAGGCTTGGCCAGATTTCGGCAGCGGCAAAAGCTTCAAACTCGTTATTGACGAACTCAAGCAGATCACGCGGACGACCCGTTTCATAAGCAAGGCACGCTTCTGCAAGCCGTAACATACGAAACTCTTGGGGAACTGGATGTGTAACCTGTTCTAATCGGCTTCTGGCTTCAGTGGCAGCTTGTCGTGCAAGCAGTGCATCGCCATTCATCAAACGCAAGACAATCTGGTGCAAATGAATGAAAAAATCGAGGAGCGGGCGGTCACCACTGCGCTTCAGATACATCAATGCGCGTGCGGCAGCGGCTTCCGCCTCACGAAAATTACGGCGGCGAACTTCAAATTCAAGAATAGAATTATAATAACCAGCCCAGCGGCCATATGCCCGCATCGGGTAGTCGGCCATGAACTCGCCAAGCCCTGCAATCATTGTATCGCTCGGGGTCAAGTCTTCCGAAATCATAAATGTAAGGCGGAAGGTTTTAGCGGTAAAAGAATAACGTGATTTAGCATTCAGCACTTTGAGCGGATCAAGGTAATCTGAGCCCAAATAGCGCATCAAAAGATGGCGTACGCGCTGTAATTCCCCTTGTTTTAGCAAAGTACGCGCAACGGCAAAAAGGACAGTTTCATCTTCGGCCAGCATCTGCGTGGAAAAACGCATAATGATGTCCTGAAACGCCTCTAAATCAGAGTCATATATCAGCTCACGCCCTTGTGCGCGTTTCAAAATTTGTGCAGCTTGATGTTCGTGATGATGGTCTAGTAACAAGCGCATCGCGGCCAGTGGTTGCCCTGCATCTTCCCATGCCTTGGCGGCCTCAAACAGGGCTTCTTCACTATTGAAATCATTGAGCTTATTTTGGACAGCGCGTTTTAAAAGCGCACGTAAAAATTTGTGTTTATTCAAATTTTTCATTAAGGCGGGCGGTAATAAAGAATGCCAGTAAGCACGACTTTCGGTGCTTGGATTATCCAGCCAGATGGAAAGCTCGACAATCTCGCTTGCACAAAATTGCGCTAAAAAAACCTGCTCCAAATAATCAATGCAAAGCTGTTCGTTTGGTTCTTTTGCTAGCACTAAGAACGCAGGCCAATTGGCAAATTCCTGCGAAATCAGGTGTTGCTGCTGTGGCTCAAGCGATTCTAATTCGCTTGGTTTAAAACTGAGTTTATCGGCATCATAAATCGAAACGCCATAATGCAGCCCATGACGCGCTATCCCTTTGATGTGCTGATCGGGGCGACACGCGATAAAAAGCACCGTATTTTCATTCAGCAGATGCGCCGGAATATGCGGTGTTCGTAAGCCTGCCGGCACATCCCATAACAGGCGATTATCTTGAAAATGGCGCTTGTCGGGCTGCGGGAGGGTGCAGATAGAAGCGCCTAAATCCTCCCCTAAAAGCTTCAATAAAACCGTTTTTCCGGCGCCGCTCGGTGCGTGCAGATAGACGGTTTTTGCAGTCTCTTGTGCAAGGCGTTTGCGCAGTAATAAACGGGGGAGAAGCTCTGATGTCATGCGCAAAAGCATAAAGTGCTTTTTATAAAATACCTATACCATTTTTCAAAAAAACTATACTTTTCTGCGGTTGCGCGTCGGGCAACATGCGCAGAAGCTTGGTGCCTGAAATGATGATGCAGAGGAGGAGGCGCCAATGCAGCAACACCCTTTAGTCGCTATTGTGACGAGATTAGGCACTTTCATTCTGGTGATGATTGCCTTGTCGGTCATGATTTTTGTACTGGCACGCGTTGTGCCGGGCGACCCTGCGCGCATGGCTTTGGGCCCTGCCGCAACACCTGAACAAGTTGACGCTCTGCGTTTGTCCATGGGGCTCGATCAGCCGCTGGTCGTGCAATATTTTGATTATATCCGCAAAGCTCTGCACGGGGATTTAGGCATGTCGCTGGTTTCACAGCGTCCTGTCACAACCGATCTGGCAAGCACTGTCCCGGCAACCGTTGAGCTGGTGCTGGTCTCGGTTATTTTCATGTTTCTCGTGGCGATCCCTTTAGGGGTTATCACAGCGCATTACCGTGATCGTGCTTTTGACCATATCGGCCGTGTGCTTTCGCTCACTGGTGTGATTATTCCAAGCTTTTTGTTTGCGATCACGCTGCAATTGCTGGCTGCGCGCTATTTGAATAATTGGCCGATTATTGGCCGTATTGATCATAATCTCGGCTGGACAGGCGGCCCTACCGGCTTTTTGATTGTTGATGGTTTGCTGGCAGGCCGTTTTGATGTGGTGGCAAGTGCGTTTCAGCATCTGGCATTACCGGCATTTGCCCTTTCAATGGCAGGGATCGGCCAGATAACGCGCATCACCCGCTCATCGATGATTGAAAATCAGCGCAAAGATCATGTGCTGACTTTGCAAAGCTTTGGTGTGCCGGAGCGGGTTATTATTTTCCGTTATTTGCTCAAGCTTTCATCCATTGCACCGCTGACCATTATGGGGCTCGAATTTGCATCCCTTATCGGCAATGCTTTTGTGATTGAGATGATTTTTGCATGGGGCGGTTTTGCTTCTTATGGCCTGAATTCCATTTTGCAAAAAGATCTCAATGCCGTCACCGCTGTGGTGCTGGTGGCAGGGCTGTTCTTTATCATTGCCAATCTGATCGTGGATATTCTGATTTCAATCATTGATCCGCGCCTGCGTCATAAGGAGGCTCGCTGATGGCTGAAGTCAAAATGCTTGATGCCAATGATCGGGCTTTAAGTTCCGGCTATATGATGTGGTATCGTTTCAGCCGCAATCCGGCGGCGGTTATCGGCACGCTCATTCTGCTGTCCGTCGTATTCTTGGCAGTGTTTGCGCCATTAATAACGCCTTACCCTAAGCATATTGGTGCAGTGGTGGATTTCCGTGCGCGTCATTTGCCTCCCGATCTGAACCATTGGTTTGGTACAGATAAAGCAGGCCGTGATATCTTTACGCGTACGATTTTCGGGCTTCGTATTTCTTTGCTGCTGGTTATCGGTGTGCTTGGCATTTCTGTGCCTGTTGGTGCGGTGCTGGGTCTTGTTGCCGGATATTTTGGTGGCTGGACAGAAAAATTCATCAGCGGCCTGACCAATGTCATGCTGGCAATGCCGCCATTGGTGATGGCACTGGCTGTTTCCAATCTGCTGGAACCGACTTTGATGAATGCGATGATTGCCATCACTTTGCTGTGGTGGACATGGCACGCACGCCTGATCTATGCGGTTTCAAAATCGGTTGCATCTGAAGATTATATCGAGGCTGCACGTCTTGCAGGTGCTGGCCCGATGCATATTCTCTTCCGTGAAATTTTGCCCAATTGTGTGTCGGTTATCTCGGTCAAAACCACGTTGGATGCGGCTTTTGTCATCCTCTTTGGTGCCACACTCAGCTTCCTTGGTTTCGGGGTCAAACCGCCAATCCCTGATCTGGGTTCGATGGTTGCCGATGGCCGTCAGTTCATGCCGGATTTCTGGTGGGAAGTTTTATGTCCGGGATTTGCCGTTCTTTATGTAACGCTTGGCTTCAACCTGTTGGGTGATGGTCTGCGCGATATGTTTGATGTGGAGAATTGAGCTTTGACAGAACCACTTCTTAAAGTCGAAGGCCTCAATGTTACCTTCACCACTTATGGCCGCAGCCGACAGGTTTTGCGTAATGTCAGCTTTACTGTTGGGGCGGGCGAACGCGTCGCTCTCATCGGTGAAACGGGTTCGGGCAAGTCCGTTACCGCGAAAGCGATAATCGGCACATTGCCGAAGAATGCGCGTATTACGTCAGGCGCAATTCATGTGGAAGGGCGTGATGTTTTCACGATGAACCGCAATGAGCGTGAGGCGCTTAAAGGTTCGGCTTTCTCGCTGATTATGCAGGATCCGCTTTCTTCGTTTAATCCGGTTTTTCGCATCGGCACACATCTGGATGATGTGATGCGCTTTGCGGATAAGCGCAACAGCATAAAATCATCAAAGAAAGAGCGCCGCCAACGCATTGCGGCGGTGCTGAAACGGGTGCAATTGGCTGATACCGAGCGCATCATGAATGCTTATCCGTCGGAACTTTCCGGCGGTATGCGCCAGCGTGTGCTGATTGGTTTGGCTTTGTTGCATCAGCCGAAACTGCTGATTGCCGATGAGCCGGGCACGGCACTGGATGTGACGACGCAGGATGAAATCCTCAATCTGATCAATCAGCTGGTTGCTGAAGAAAATATGGCATTGCTGATGATTACCCATAATCTCGGTGTGGTGCGTAAAGTCGCCGACCGTGTGGTGGTGATGCATCACGGCGATATTGTTGAAACGGGTCAATGCAACGATATTTTGCTTAATCCGCGTGAGGAGTATACGCGCTCGCTTTTGGATGCAGTGCCACCACTTTATGGTGACAAGGTCACCACAATTGCGCAGGCAACGGGCAAGCCGATTATCACTATCGACAAACTCAATAAAATTTACGGGCGCCGCGCTGGCTATCATGCGGTGCGTGATGTCAGCCTCACCCTTAAAGAGGGCGAAATTTACGGGCTTGCCGGTGAATCCGGCTCGGGTAAAACCACTGTTGCCCGTATCATCATGGGGTTGTCACAGCCAACTACCGGCGATGTCACCATTCATGCCCCAAAGCCTGAACGTGGCAAAAGACTGACCCAGATTGTCTATCAAAATCCGGGCACATCTTTGAACCCGAAACGAACTGTGCGCCAGACACTGACCCTGCCATTGAAATCCATTGGCATGGAGAAAGTACGGCTTGAGGCACGGCTGGAAGAGCTGATGCAGCTTGTTCGTCTGCCGCAATCCTATTTGGCCAAATATCCGCATGAATTGTCAGGTGGCCAGAAACAGCGCGTGGCGATTGCCCGTGCGCTGGCTGCTGAACCGAAAATTCTGATTTTGGATGAGCCGACAGCAGCGCTTGATGTGTCGGTGCAAAAGACGGTTATCGACCTGCTTTTGCAGCTTCGTGAAGAGCTGGGGCTTACCTATCTGATGATCTCGCATGATCTGTCTTTGATGCGCAATTTCTGTTCACGCATTGCCATCATGCTACGGGGTGAACTCGTGGAGGAGGGTGCAACGGCTGAGGTCTTTAGCCAGCACCAACACCCTTATACCCGCGCACTGATTGCCGCCATTCCGGTGGTGACAGACGCGGAAGAGAGCCTGAAACCAACTGTGACCGAGGAAGAGCGCATGCAATTCCTTGTAAAAACAACCGATTGATTGGAAGAGGAAGCTAGCGTGTATCGCGTTGGAATCGATGTTGGCGGCACCAATACGGATGCTGTCGTTTTACAGGATAATAAGGTTCTGGCAGGGGTGAAGGCCTCTACCACGAAAGATGTAACCTCGGGTGTTATTCAGGCACTGGAAAAAGTGATTGAAGCTTCCGGTATTGATCGCAGCCGTATCGGCGCGGTGATGATCGGAACCACGCATTTCACCAATGCGGTGATTGAACGCCGCCATATGGATGAAGTGGCAGCCATCCGCTTAGGTTTGCCATCCGGTGCGGGGCTGCCGCCAATGGTGGATTGGCCGGATGATTTGCGTGAGATTGTTGGCAATCATGCCTATCAGGTGAAGGGTGGCTATGAGTTTGACGGCCGTGAAATCTCGCCGCTTGATGAAGATGCGATCATCCGCATCGCCGGTGAAATTCGCGCCAAGGGCCTGAAAGCAGCTGCCGTAACCGGTGTTTTCAGTGGCATCAATGACACGATGGAAGTTCGCGCCAAAGAAATATTGCAAGAACATTGCCCGGGGCTTCCGGTTGTGATGTCCAAAGATATTGGCCGCCATGGTTTGCTGGCGCGTGAAAGTGCAGCGATTATGAATGCGAGCCTGTTGTCACTGGCTGATCACACCGTGGAAGCTTTCGGCAAAGCTTTGCGCAGCGCCGGTATTAATCGCCCATTCTATATTACCCAAAATGACGGCACCTTGATGGCTGCCGATGTGGTGCGGGCATTTCCGGTTCTGACCTTTGCTTCGGGGCCAACCAACTCTATGCGCGGTGCTGCATTCCTCACCGGTCTTAAAGATGCGGTTGTGGTGGATATTGGCGGCACGACAACCGATGTTGGTTCGCTTTCGCATGGCTTTCCGCGTCAGGCTTCCACAACGGTTGATATTGGTGGCGTGCGCACCAATTTCCGTATGCCGGATGTGTTTTCCATTGGTCTTGGCGGCGGCTCTTTGGTGGTCGAAAAAGAAGATACAGTTACGGTTGGCCCTAAATCTGTCGGCTACCGCGTGGCGGAAGAAGCTTTGTGCTTTGGCGGTTCGACATTGACAGCAACTGATATTGCGGTCGCAACCGGCAAAACTGATATTGGCGATGTTTCACTGGTGAAAAAGCTTGATGAAACATTGATCGACAAAGCATCCAAAAAAATTGACCAGATGCTGGAAGCCTGTGTTGAACGCAGCCGCATCTCATCAGCGCCTGTGCCGGTGATCGCCGTTGGTGGCGGTTCAATTTTGATGCCGGAAAAGGTTGGCGAACTGAATGTGATCCGTCCGGAAAACTTCTCGGTTGCCAATGCAGTTGGTGCAGCCATTGCTCAGATCAGTGGTGAAACCGACCGTATTTTCACCCTTGTTGAAGGCCGCACTCGTGAAAGCTCATTAGCCGAAGCTGAAGCTGAAGCACGCGAAAAGGCAATTGCTGCCGGTGCATTGGCTGAAACTTTGGAAGTGATTGAACGTGAAGATATGCCGCTTGCCTATCTGCCGGGCAATGCCACCCGCATTCACGTGAAAGTTGTTGGAGAGATGGGAAGCTATGATGCCTGAGGCTCGCAAATTGAAATATGATGAAGCAGATTTACGCGTTCTGACGCGGGAAGATCTCGACGCACTGGAAATCGGTTCGGGCATTTTAGGCACTGGCGGCGGCGGCAATCCTTATCAGGGCAAATTGCTTGCACTTGAAGCTATGAAGGAAGGCTATGAGCTGAAAATTCTGGCAACTGACAAAATCGAACCGGATGCGCTCTGCATGTCGATCGGCGGTATTGGTGCGCCGGTTGTCGGTGTTGAGCGTCTGCGTGAAGGGCGCGAAGGTGTGCGTTGTCTGCGCGCAATGGAAGAGCTGATCCGCACCTCTATTGATGCTGTTGTCTGTGAAGAAATCGGCGGCGCTAACTCGATGAACCCGCTTGTCACAGCGGCACTTGGTGGTTTGCCAATCCTTGATTGTGACGGTATGGGACGTGCATTTCCTGAAATGCAGATGACCACTTTCTCGATCTATGGTCATAGTTCAACACCATCCGTCATGTGTGACTTGCACGGCAATTCGGTGATTTTCAGCCATGCGGCATCAGAAGTCTGGCACGAGCGGATGGCGCGCGCCTGTGTGGTGGCACAAGGTGGTGGCGCAATGCTGGCAACAGCACCGATGCAGGCACATTACGTGCATCAATATGCCATTCCGAAAAGCTACACCAAGGCAATTGCTTTGGGTGAAGCGGTTATCAAAGCTCGTAAATTGCAGGAAGACCCGATTGCTGCCATTTGTGCGCTTGAAGGTGGCCGTCGTATTTTCAACGGCAAGATTACTGACCTAAAGCGCCATTTGCGCGGTGGTTTTGCGGTGGGTGATATTGCACTTGCCGGTTTTGATGAATGGAGCGGTGAAACGGCTGATGTTGCCATTCAGAACGAGTTCCTGATTTTCCGTCGTGAAGGCAAAGTGGAAGTCTGCGTACCGGATCTCATTGTGCTCTTGGATGTTGATACCGGTTATCCGATCACCACGGAAATGCTGCGTTATGGCCAGCGTGTCGCTGTTGTTGCCATTCCTTGCCATGATCTGCTGCGCACAGAGCGTGCTTTGGAAGTGGTTGGCCCTTCAGCCTTTGGTTATCCGGAAATTCAATTTTCACCGATGCCCGCCTTCAACCCGAAAGTTGATTAACAAAAAGCGGGACAACCCGCATCACAGAGGAGGAATTTTTATGAAAAATACGATCCGCAAATCACGCCTTGCAGCGCTTTTCTTAAGCGCTGCCATTGCAGCGCCGACTTTAATGGCGCCAAGCCTGATGTCGACAGCATCAGCCGCCGATAAAGTGTCTATCGCTGTTAATACAATGCAGATTTTCAGCTCGCTCGATCCGGCTAAAGTCACAGACTATACCGGCTATATGGCGGTGGTGAATATGTATGACGGCCTGACCACAGTCAGCCCGTCCGGTGAAATTGTCCCGCATCTCGCTAAATCATGGGATGTGTCAGAAGATGGTCTGACCTATACCTTCCATTTGCGCGATGATGTGAAGTTTCAGGACGGCACAGCGGTTAAAGCGTCCGATATCGCCTGGTCAGTTCAGCGCTTGGTTGGTATCAATAAAGGCCCGTCCAATCTGATCGTTGATCTGCTGAAGCCAGAAAACATCACTGCACCGGACGATCATACTGTTGTTTTCAAACTTGATCGCCAGTTCTCGCCATTTATGGCGGTAACACCAATTATGGTGGCACTGAATGAAAAGCTCATCACGGCCAATGCGGCAAGCGATGACAAATGGGGCGAGGCCTATGTCGGCGAACATTCTGCCGGTTCAGGCCCTTATTCATTGGTCAGCTATAACCGTTCGGCAGATATGGTTATCACCCGCAATCCGGATTATTTCCTTGGCTGGAATAAAGGCACGCCGATTGATCAGGTGCGTTTTGTTCAGACCAGCGACGATGCAACCGTTAAAGCTTTGGCTGAAAAAGGCGAGCTTGGCCTGACATCACATGGCCTTGGCAATGAAACATATGAATCCATTGCCCGTATGCCAGGTTATAAGCTGTTGCAGACCCGCACAGCCGGTGGTTTCATCATCAAGCTGAATACCCAGACCTACCCAACCGATGATGTTCATGTCCGTCGCGCCATTGCCTATGCCACGGATTACCAGACCATTCATGAAATCATCTATCCGGGTTTTGATATGCAGGGGCCATTGTCCCAGACATTCAAAGATGCCCATAATGATGCGATTGAACCGGGTGTCTTCGATCTTGAAAAGGCAAAAGAAGAACTGGCAAAATCCAAATATGCCGGTCAGGAAATCAAGCTGGTTAACAGCTATGTCGCTTCCCTTGCTTTTGAAGCAGAAGTAGCGCTGATGATGCAGGCCAATCTTGAACAGATCGGCATCACGCTTGATATTAAGCCGGAGCCATGGAACCGTATTGTTGAATTGTCGTCAAAGCCGGAAACGACACCAGCTTCCACGCAGGTGAATATGTCGCCGACCTATCCGTCACCGGATGCGATGTTCTACAACCAGTTCCATTCCAAAGCATCCGGCACATGGATGTCGATGGAATGGCTGCAAAATGCAGAAGTTGACGGCTTAATCGACAAGGCACGTGCCACAACGGATGTGGCCGAGCAAAATGCAATTTATAAAGAATTGCAGCAGAAAATCGTCGATTTGCAGCCGGATGTATGGGCTGTAGCACCAAACCGTCGTTTGGGTGCAAGCAAATGTCTGCAAGGCTATCAGTTCATTCCGATGCAGAGCTGGGATTTGAACTTCTCCAGTTTCCATTGGGATTGCACCAAAGACTAAGCGACTTTGATCAGGCAGGCTCCGTTCTTATGGAGCCTGTTTTTTGCATAAAAACAGGTGAACTATGCTTCAAGACTTTGCTTTGGAAGATATTGAGCCGCTGGCAACAGGCGCATGGATTTTAGGCACAGGTGGCGGTGGTAATCCTTATCTCTCAACCCTGAATTTGCGCCGTCTCTATGAGCAGGGCAAACGCGTTCAGATTATGGATCCGATGGATCTTGATGATAACGATATGGTGGCCGTTGTTTCCAAAATGGGTGCACCACTGGTGGGGCAGGAGCGCTTGGGCGATCCGGCACATCTGGCGCGCGCAGTTGAGGTTATGGAAGATTATTTGGGCAAGAAATTTCGCGCTGTTATGAGTGTTGAGATTGGTGGATCCAATGCTTTATCATCCTTTTTGACCGGTGCGATGCTTGATCGTCCTGTTGTCAATGCCGATGCGATGGGACGTGCTTATCCGGAAGCGCAAATGACCTCTTTTGCGATTGGTAATTTGCCAATGTATCCGCTTTCCTTGGTTGATGTGCGTGACAATGAAGTGATTGTAACGAAAGCCGCATCATGGAAATGGATGGAGCGGGTTTCACGTTCTGTCTGTACGGAAGTAGGTTCAACCGCTGCTACCTGCAAAGCCCCGCGTACCGGGCGCGAAGTAAAAGAATGGGGCATCCATTATACGGTTACAAAGGCTACCGAGCTTGGCCGTGCCGTTATCAATGCGCGTGCCCGTCATGATGATCCGGTTCAGGCCGTGCTTGATCATGAAAGTGGAAAATTACTGTTCAAAGGCAAGATCGTTGATGTTGCCCGCGAAACAACTGGTGGTTTTCTCCGTGGCCGTACCCTCATTGAAGGCATTGATGGTGATAAAGGCTCGGTGATGGAGCTAACCTTCCAAAATGAATGGGCGGTTGCCTTTAAAGATAAAGAAGCGGTGGCAATGACACCGGATTTGCTTTGTTTGCTTGATACCATGTCTGGTAGTGCGATTGGCACAGAGTCTGTGCGTTATGGCCAGCGTGTAAGCGTGATTGCATTACCTGCGCCAGAGCTTTTAACCTCGCCAGCGGGCATTGCGGCCGTTGGCCCACGCGCCTTTGGCTATGATCTGGATTTTAAATCCGTTTTTGCATGAAAAATACCCCTCTGCCATCATGGATGGTAGAGGGTATAATTCCTATGCGCTATATCTTGCATTAAATACTCATGTTTATTAAAAGCCATATAGTTTGAAAATAGCAGCTAATAGGGCTGCCGTGGAAATCTGTGGCATTATGATGTGGGATATCGCTTCTTTGTTTCGAAGCTATAGTGGCGATCTGCAACGTTTTTTACAGCGTCGCGGCTCAACTCATGATGTTGCCTGCGATCTGACACAAGAAGCGTTTTTACGGCTAATAACTTCGCAAAAGAAGGATGTGCCATCAGCGCCACTTCAAAATCACAAAGCTTATCTCTACCGTATTGCGGCCAATTTACAGATTGATTATGCGCGTCATTTAAAAACCATGCCGCTTACGGCTTATGACAGTCTTTTAAGTGAAACGCTGGCAGATCATGCCCCACTGGCTGATGATATTCTCATATTCAATCAAACCATGCGTCTTGTTGAGCAAGCTTTGGCAGAAGTACCCGACGCTGTGCGTCAGATTTATTTTTTACGGCTTGATGGTTTCACTTTCGCAGAAATTTCCGCTCAATTGGAAATCCCTTTGCAAACCGCCTATAGCCAATGGGGTCGTGTAATGATGCATCTGCAATATCGTTTGCAAAGCACAAATCTTTCCCCCAAAGGGCGCAAATCATGAAAGCCTGTGATTTTAACGATCAGAGCTGGAGCAGTGAGGCCGAGCAAGCCATTGATCCGCTGATGAAGGAGGCCATTCACTGGCTCTCGAAATTAAGTGACGTGCAGGCCGATGAAACGACATTGGCCGCACATCAAAATTGGCTCGTAATCAGTGCGGAACATGAGCTTGCCTATGCTGAGGCTGTCAGGATGTGGGGCAATCTTGCCCATTTAAACACATTGCAGCAGCATCAGAAAAAGACTGCAAAACTGAACCGCAGGCGTTTCGGGCAATTGGCGCTTTTTGCTGTTTTGGGTGGCGGGGCTGCTTATAGCTGGATGAAAGTCAATGATTATGACTATGTCACGGCTGCCGGTGAAATACGTCTGATTGATTTGCCCGATGGTTCGCAAATTCAAATGGCAGGTGAAACAGCTATTTCCGTTCAGTTTACACCGCATATGCGCCAAATTACCCTTCACCATGGTGAAGCCTATTTTACTGTTGCCCGCCACGCTCTGGAATTTGTTGTCGAGGCAGCAGAGGCACGTATTACCGCACTTGGAACGCAGTTTAACGTCAGGCTGTTAAAAGAACAGGCAATCGTTATGGTCACCGAGCATGCGGTGCGTGTTGACTATGCCCGTCACTCAGCAAAAGTCACCGAGGGCGAAAAACTGCATTATGCTGGCAATGCCATCAGTCTGCCGGAAAGGGCAGATAGTGAGACAGAGCTGGCATGGCGCAGTGGAAAACTGATCTTTATCGCGCGGCCGTTTTCGGAAGTTTTACAAGAGCTTAATCGCTGGAGCCCAGAGCGGTTACGTTTAATGGATGGGCGCTTGGCAAACCGACCTGTAACATTGATCATCAACATCAGCGATATCGGGGATATTGTGCCGCAATTATCGCAGGCTTTGCCGATCAGTACGCAATATGTGCCGTTTTTAGGTACGATGATTTATAGTTCCTGAGCAGCATTTAAAAATATTTTTAAATATATGACTCTTTTTATCATAAAAATCGATGGCCGTTCCGTCTTGTATCCGAGACTGAGATTTTGACCTCCGGAGATATAAGATGCCTGCCCATAAACAATATCGTGCAGCCGTATATGTTGGCCAGCTGCATAATGGCATGATGGTAAAAGCACTATTGTGCTCGGTAGCATTTGTTGCATTGGCGCTCCATGCCAGCCCTGTAAAGGCGCAGGAGACACAAGCACGCTTGGTTCAGGCAAACAAGCTCACCCAGTTTTCGATTGCCGAGCAGCCGCTGGCATCCGCTATTGTTAAATTTGCGACCCAAAGTGGCTTGAATATTATGGCTGATGGTACATTGCCATCGTCCATTCAGGCGCAAGCTGTGCAGGGAAAAATGTCGGCTCGTGAAGCTTTGATGCAAATGCTGAGCGGCACCGGTTATAGTTTCAAACAAAATGGGACGCGCTCTTTTACTTTGATCCGTCAGGAAGCAAATAATCTGGAAGATGGTGATGCCAGTGCTCTGCAATTGGAGACAATCACCGTCACAAGACCGGGTTCCACCGTGAGCGGATTGGTGGGGGACTACGAGAGTGCTTATCGCACCACAGAAGCTGTTTCGAGCACTGATGGTGAAACTTTGCAGCAAAGAAATGCTGGCAATATTGATAATGCCTTGCGTTCTGCACCAGGCACTTTCACCCGCAAAGCAATGTCCGGTGCCGGTGTTGCTGTCAATATTCGCGGCATGGAAGGTTATGGCCGCGTTAATATGATGATTGATGGCGCACGACAAAATATCCGTGTGATGGGACATGGCGTGTCCGGTGGCTCGACTTTTATCGATACCGATTTGCTGGCTGGTATGGATATCGGCCGTGGAGCACTGGGCGGAGCCGCAGGCATTGGTGCTCTGGGCGGCGCTGCAAATTTCCGTACCATCGGCATTGATGATGTGATTTTACCGGGACATTCATATGGTGCAATGACAACCATTAAATATGGCAATAATGCCTATGACTGGTCAAAGCTTATTGCCGGCGGCATGCGCATGGATGGTGTTGGCATTATGGGCGCCTTCAACCGCCGTGACAGCGGCGCGCCGCTCTCTGGTGTTGATGAGAAGGGCAACCGCTTAAACAACAATAATATGATTGAAGACCTGAAATCCGGTCTGGCAAAGCTGGAAATGGGTGACGGGCAAGATCACAAGCTGCTTTTGGGCGGGATTTGGTACGATAATGTTTCTGCCATCCGCGGTGAACCGCAAGATTACCGCAACCAAACCTATACGGCACGCTATAATTATACGCCTGATAGCGATCTGATTAACTTAAACGTCAATGCTTTTTATAATGATGCGCGGGTGCGCTTTGTTGAAGGCAATTACAAAGGTCAGTTTAATCGGGATAAAGGCAAAGGCATTGATATTACCAATAATAGCCAGTTTGCGCTTAGTGAGGATATCGGCCTGAAGCTTACCACTGGTGGCGCCTATTATCATGATGATGTAACCACTGGCCAGTCATGGGGCACGGGTGGGCCGGGTGATGGCACGCAAGCTATTAGCAGCCTGTTTGCAGACGCGACTTTCTCCTATGGCATGTTTGATTTGAAGACCGGTTTCCACTTCGATCATTTTCGTTTGAACGGCGATATTGCTAAAAAAGTAAATGGCAAGCTGATCACTGAAAATGTCAAACTAACGCAATCAAGCTTTAATCCGCGCGTCACCGTAGCAGTTAATCCGCTTGATGGCTTACAGTTCTATACTACTTATGCCAAAACTTTCCGGCCACCAAGTGTGACCGAAACTTTCTTTCCGGGTGCCCATAGTGCAACGCCATCCGATATTTCGCCCAATCCTGATCTGGAAGGTGAAACCAGCAAGGGCTGGGAATTCGGCGTTAATGTCATCGAAAAAGACCTGCTGACAGCCGATGATAAGTTGCTGCTGAAGGCCAATTATTTCAACAATAATGTTGAAAATTATATTACCTCCGGTGTGTTTTCGATGTCGAATATGCCAGGCTTGAAGTTTATCAATGCACCTGGAAAAACCCGGATCAACGGCTTTGAACTGGAAGCTAATTATGATAGCGGCTTCATTTTTGCCGGACTTGCTTATTCGAAAACAAAGACGCAGCTGCCTTATGGTATGTGGTCGGGTGATTATGGTGTTGGTGCTATCAACAATCTGCCGGATTCAACCTTAACCGTCAGTGCTGGTTTCCGTGCTTTGGATGAGAAACTGACAATTGGTGGTCAGATACGGCGTATCGGTAAGAGTAAAGCGTTAAAGCCGCCTTTTGGACCGGCACTCGTCGATGTGGACAGCTACACACTGGCGGATGTTTTTGCGTCTTATAAATATAATGAAAACGCAACATTCTTCGTCAACATCGAGAACCTGAGCAATGTGGCCTATAAACCGGCACAATATATGGACACCCGCAAATTAGGGCGTGGCCGCACAGTTATCGGCGGAATGACTTTACGTTTTTAATGTTCTGAAACCTTGTTTCTGCTGTCTGTCTTATAGGGCAGACAGCAGAAAAATCAGTGCAGATAGTTTTAATGATGACCTTCAACCGGTGGATGGCTACCGTCTTCATTCATCATCATAACCCCGTCAAATAAAGAAAATTTTTGCACCTGAGCGGGGTCAAGTTTTGCTTCAGCCTCGGCAATCGATTTTGACATTTTTTCTGCCTGTTCGGCAGTCAATCCAAATTGTTGCAGCGCTTTTGCTTCACGCAAAGCGTCACCGCCACAAAGAACAATATGCCAATTGCCTTTATGGCGGCGCATCAGCGCACGCCCTCCGGTTTCACCCTGTGCCCATCCTGTTACGGCAATATCACCTTCGATAATAACGGGATCGACGGTCAGGCGTTGTTCAGGTTGGTCAAACATATCCATCAAAATATGTTTGATAGCTGTGGTTGCTTCAGTTGTTTCAGAGGCATATGCCGTTGCTAATTGAACGCTGGAAATGCCGCAGAGAATGACGGCACCTATCAGGAAATGCTTCAAGCTTTGCTTTAACAACATCATTATTCCTTTTAGCGATGAGCGCTTTATGGCCGGATTTGAATGTTTTCCTCAATCCGTGCGAGTTCGAAATCATTGATGAGAATATCAAGCCGGATTTTCCAAGTGCCTGCCAAAGGTAGCAATACGTCGGTGGCTTCCCAACTGCCATTTTCTGTTTTAACCGCTTTTCGGCGAAATGGTTCGATACCTGCAACCGGATTGGAAAAAACAAAGGTTACTTCCTGTGCCTCAAGGGCTGCAAAATCACCATCCATCAAAACAGCCGAGACGACGACAGAACCAGTGCGACCCGGTGTGACAGCAACATCTGCCATGGCTTTATCCGTGTGGATATGCACAGTTGCAGGCTGTGCCGCAGCAATAGCGATAGAGCGCGGAGGAGGCGTAAAGCGCCAGCCTGAAGCAATACCGAAAATGACGAGAACTAACAGTGTTTCGACAATAATGGCACGTGCAAGCTTTTTACGCGCAGTACTATCATTCTTCACCACCGGCTCAGTGAGTTTCCAGCGATTATAGGCTGCCAATAAGAACAGCACAAACAGCACTGCCAATTTGGCAAGGAGCAGCTGTCCGTAGGCGGTTTCAAGCAAAGCTAAGGGTTGCTGAACCTGGATTACGGCCAATGTTACGCCCGCAATAATTAAGATCAAAAGAGCGTAAGGAATAAAGCTTGAAAACCGACGCAAGCCATCAATTGTGTCACTGTTGTTACGATAAAGCGCTGTGCTTAACGGGATGAGAGCGCCCACCCATAATGTTATGGTCAAAGCATGGAAAAAAACGGCAGGACGGGTGAGCCATTGCGGCTCGGCAGCACTGGCGTGCCCCGACAGTGCAAGAGCTCCGGCACCCGCAATCACTGCGATGAGTGATAAAAATTTCGCGGTCTTTTTGCTACTGACGCTGAGCGCAATGAAGGCTACAATAATGGCGAACAGCAACAAAATAACAGTTTGACCATAGCTGGTATTATAGGCCGTTTCCCAAACGCTGAGATCAAAAAAGTCGGCAAATCCTACGCCAAGCGCGTCCAAGCCTTGCAACCCCAGCGATAAAGCCGTGACAACAAAACCTATACTTAGAATAGCTTGCATTAACCGACGTGCCGGTCGCTGAGCCGGCCACAACCAATAAACAGCAAACGCACCGCCGATGCCGATAAAAAGCGTGATATAAAGAATAAGCTTGGCCAGCCAGACAGCAGTGCTGACTTTTAAATCACTGGTCTCAGTTAACTCTGGCGGGGCAGCACTTGCCGCGCCGATAGAAAAGATAACCGATCCGCCAACCGGATGACCGTCTGATGAAACCACACGCCATGTAAGCACGTGGGTGCCGTCATCCAGTTTGTTTGGCGCCACAATTTTCACCGTCTGGTCATGAAGCGCAAAGTCGGTCAATACGCTGGCTGACCCGTCAGGCCGGATGAGTTTGAGGGTAAGGGGCGATACAGGCTCGCTGAAAGATAAGCTAAAACTTTGCGGGGCAGTATCAACGACCGAGCCATCTGCAGGTTCGGTGCCGGTAAGAGAGGCATGCGCCGAAACCAGCGATGTTAACGCCAGCCAAAAGAACACGCTCAGTGTCAAAAACCGTCTAATCGAGTATAAAAAATTCATTCGGCGCATGAGTTCCTCTGTCCGGCATATAAGGTTGACCGGCGTATTAAATACGCCGGTCCGTTTTTAGCTTTTAGTGACCGCCGGTCTTTTCCAGCAGCTTCAAGCCCGGTGCTGGTAATTCCAGATCATCGGATGACTGACCATCGGCCGGAATTTCAATCCAACGCTCTGCCAGATCACCTGGGCACTCTTGCACAACAGGGAAATAAAGCATTTCACCGGCTTTCAAATCTGTAGTCAAATAAGCGCGCAAGACAAATTCATCATATTCGTCATCGCCAAGATTGCCGCCGCTCCAGATAACTTCTTTCACGCCTTCAGTGGTTGGCGTGCCGTAATAATCATAGCTTTTACCATATTCGCCACGGTTTTTTTCCAGTTCCCATCCAGCTTTCGGCATTGGCTTGACGGCAATAACGCCATCAGGAATTTTCACACGAACAACATTGGTTGGCTTACCTTCACAGCCATGCGGCACGCGCAACACAGCCTTATATGTCGAGCCGACAGGCGCTTCATTTTTCTCAAGGCTAACATGGGCAAAGGCTGCTGAACTGCTGATAGCAACGATCACGGCAGCAAGGGTCAGTTTATTAATCATGTCAAAGTTCCATAGGGTTGAGACCGGTTTTCACCGGCGGATTTTTCGGCTCGTGCATGAAATTTCATGACAACCGGATGGATGAGCCTTTTTGAAAGTGAAAATAAAAGGCAATCTGCAGCAAGCGTCTGGATAAAAGACGTGCAGCAATGACGCGTTCATCAGTCAATCAAATTGACCGGTCAAAATAAAAGGGAGGAGATCGGGGGCTGCCCGGACTAGCTTCAATAAGCGAGCTATGGAGAATTAAATCTGCGCTTAGTTTAAAGCCAGAATTATGCGGTAATAACGGATTACCGAGGCAGTGGCCGTCTGGATGATCTGTCAAAACGGGAGCAAACATGTTGCAACCAATCGTGCAACAATCGGGCATCATCCGTTGATCGGTTTGATCTGAAGAATTATCCAGCGTGACACTTGCAGTAATGCAGAGCGGGTTGCCAAATGCATCAAGCATGGGAGAACTGGCGGCGTAACCGGAAGCCAATGCGCCTGTCAGGGACTGCAAGACGAGCAGCAAGGCTGCGACAAGCGCGATACCTTTCCCTCGAAATAGCAGCCATGAATTACGCACTGTTTTTTTCTTCACTTTTATTCAGCTTTGGACGGATCATTCAGATAAGCAATCAGATTGCTCAGATCATCTGGCTTTTTGACACCTGCAAATGCCATTGACGTGCCTTTGACAGTGGCTTTCGGGGCATTTAAAAACTGCGCCAGCAGCTCTGCACCCCATATTTTACCGCCATCTGCAAATTCTGTCATGGCTGCTGAATATTTGAAGCCTTCAGCGGATGCAATAGGGCGGCCTACGACACCTGCCAGTGTTGGCCCCACGCGATTGGCTCCATCAATGGTATGGCAAGCCTGACACTTTTTAAAGACAGTTTTACCGGCAACCGGATCGCCGTCAGCCAAAGCAGGCATTGATAGGGTGGTTAAAACCGTCAAAAGAGCGATTTGTATTTTCATTGCTATTTCCTGTTTTATGCTCGGACTTTGTCGATAATGACAGATCATGCAAAATCCCTCCCGGAATGCCGGGACTTATTATGCTTTCCGCAATAACCAGCTCTTACGACAAAACCTAAATTTTGGGCGGCACTGACTGCACAAAAAATTTGGATATTGTCTTCTATAGATTGTATATTGACGGCCAACAGTGGCTACTCATAACAGCCTTGTTTAATTGTGCCCTTGGACAAATTGTCCAAGCCAGTGATGATCTTTTTATGGATAAATTTGATACAAGGCACTGACAAAGTTCCGCGATTTGGAAAGACAAAATGCCCGCCCATATTCATAATGTCACTAATAAACAGCATTTTTTATTGCTTATTCAATTGCGCTGGCTCGCTGTCGCAGGGCAGATTTTCACCATTATTCTGGTGAGCCAATGGATGGAAATTAAACTGCCTGTCGGTGCTATGGCTATCGTCATCGGCTTGTTATGTGTGTTGAACAGCGTCAGCTATGTTCATTATAAAAAAGAAAAATATGTCAGCAAAACATTGATGTTTGTCGGATTGCTGCTCGATGTTTTAGCTTTATCAGTGCAGTTTTATCTCAGTGGCGGGGCATCTAATCCGTTCATTTCACTGTTTTTGCTTCAGATTATTCTAGCAGTCGTTTTGCTGGAGGCATGGGCAACATGGATACTGGTTGTGCTATCCAGCTTCTGTTTTATTGTTCTGACGATTTATTATCGCCCGATTGAAATTCCGCATCACCATGGAAGTGATTTTTTCAATCTACATATTCAAGGCATGTTTATTTGCTTTGTGCTGGCATCTGTTTTGCTGGTTTTGTTTGTTACGCGCATTCAGCGCAATTTAAGCGCACGCGATGCACAATCGGCAGAAGAAGATCATATTGTCCGCATGGGATTGATGGCTTCGGGTGCCGCGCATGAGCTTGGCACACCGCTGGCAACGGTATCGGTTATTTTGAGCGATTGGCAACGTATGCCCTTGTTTCAAAAGGATCCCGTTTTGGAGGAGGAGCTAACAGACATGTTGGCTCAGATAGATCGATGCAAGACAATCGTTTCAGACATTTTGTTGTCTTCCGGCACCGCACGCGGTGAGGGGGCCGTGCGCACAACAATCAATCAGTTTTTAGATGGTCTGGTCAACGAATGGGAAAGTCTTTACCCATCAACGCACACACATTATCACAATCATTGTCAGCCGGATGTGCCGATAATTTGTGATATTGCTCTGAAACAAATGATTTTCAATGTGATGGACAATGCGCGAGAAGCATCAGCAAATCAAGTTGGCATTACAGCCACTATAGAAGACGATAATTTGGTTATTTCAATCAGTGATGAAGGGGCAGGGTTTAAGCCTGATGTTTTAGCGGAACTCGGCAAGGCATATTGTTCCACCAAAGGGCGCCCAGAAGGTGGTTTGGGCCTTTATCTGGTCAGCAATGTTGTGCGCAAGCTCAACGGTCAAATGACGGCACAAAACAAAGCGGATAAAGGCGCAATTGTTACAATCCGTCTGCCGCTTACCTCTTTATGCTATGGTGAATGCAATGACTGATAAGCGTGAATTGCTGATTATTGAGGATGATGCATCTTTTGCGCGTGCTTTAAAGCGCTCATTTGAGCGGCGTGATTACAGTGTGCATTTATGCGATGATATTGATCAGGTTCAGCACATTTTAGCCGTTGCATCGCCCGCTTTTGCGGTGGTGGATTTAAAATTGCCCAGCGGCTCAGGTCTTGAATGCGTGAAACAGTTGCATCAGCATGACCGTAATATGAAGATTGTTGTGCTCACCGGCTTTGCCAGCATTGCCACTGCGGTTGAGGCGATCAAGCTTGGCGCCTGCCAGTATCTGCCCAAACCTTCTAATACTAATGATATTATTGCAGCTTTTGACAAGCAAGAGGGCGACGCATCTGTGCGCCTGACGACACGCCCCACTTCTATTAAAAATCTGGAATGGGAGCGTATCCACGAAACATTGGTGGAGGCAGAATTCAATATTTCTGAAACTGCCCGTCGCCTTGGTATGCACCGCCGAACATTAGCACGAAAGCTGGAGAAGAGGCGGGTGAAGTAAGCAGTCGTTAGCAACTTCACCCATTAGTTTGTTTAGCTCAATTCCGCAGTGGAATGCTCAGGCGCACTGTGTACCAGTTGCGTTTCAGGCGTATGAACCAAAGCCAGATAGCGTTCAAACTGAACCAGAATATCAGCAATCAGCTGCTCTCTGGTAAAGCCCATCACATCATATCCGCGCCCGCCACTGGAAAAATATGTGCGTGCTTCATGCCGGTAATTGGGTTTGCCAACGCCAAGCGTTGAATAGGCAGGTGCGAGTTGTTGCACCGGCATAATGCCATAAATAAAATCGCGCATGCCCTCAGCAGTAGAACGCAGTGCAATTGCGCCATTTTCGTCTTCATCGACTATCGTTTCACGGCCGCGATTGTTCAGCTCTTTGGTTACGGCATTGAGTGCGTCTCTGGCGGTGCCATTAATAAAATTAGCAACCTCGCGTTTTGTTGGTGCGTGCAAAATCAATGAGAGCCTGCGCTGCCATGTCAGGCCGGAGGCGGGCTGTGCACTTGGTGGTGATGGTATTGTTGCCTGCGCTTCCTTTTGTGCCAAGTCTGCTTTCATGCCTTTGAAAAGCGACCAGACCAGCGCCAGAATAACCACACAAAACGGCAATGCACTGGCAATGGTGACCGATTGTAGCGCATTCAAGCCACCTGCAATCAGCAGGCTTGCTGCAACGACGCCTTCCAAAGCACACCAGAAAACACGCTGACCTGTAGTGGTTTCAGTTTCACCACCTGCGGCAATCGCATCAATAACCAATGAGCCTGAATCTGCGGAAGTGACAAAGAAAATTGCAACGAGCAATACCGCCAACCCGGAGGTCAGCGTCGTCCATGGCAGATATTCAAAGAAATAGAACAGGCCGACAGAAACATCAGCGGCAATTTCCGCGCCCAATTTACCACCGGCAACGGTTGTATCGATCATGATTGCCGAATTGCCAAAAACCGTCATCCAGAAGAATGTAAAACCGGCAGGGATAAAGAGAACAGCTGTCACGAATTCACGAACTGTACGGCCGCGTGAAATGCGGGCAATAAACATACCGACAAATGGTGACCAGGAAATCCACCACGCCCAATAAAACAATGTCCACGCATCCACCCAAGGCGTTGGCTCATAAGCATAAATATTGAATGTGCGTAGAACAATTGTATCAAGATAAAGACCGATATTTTGCACAAAATCTCGGAAAAGCTCTGTCGTCGGCCCGACAACAAGCACAAAAAGCATCAGTAAAATTGCAAAAATTAAGTTGGTTTCAGATAAAATCTTTACGCCTTTATCAAGGCCGGTCACCACGGAAATCGTGGCCAGCGTAGTGACGACTGCAACCAGCGGCAATTGAATATGCAGACCGATTGGTACGCCGAGCAAGTAGTTCAGACCGGCATTCATCTGCGACACGCCGAGCCCCATTGAGGTTGCAATACCAAACATTGTTCCGACAATTGCAAAAATATCAACGGCATGGCCGATCGGGCCATTGATGCGTTCTTTCAGCAATGGATAGAGGCCCGAGCGGATTGTCAGCGGTAAATTATAACGATAGCCGAAATAAGCCAGCGATAACCCGACAACGGCATAAATTGCCCATGCGTGAATGCCCCAATGGAAAAATGTAACGGCCATTGCCTCGCGCGTTGCCGCAATGGAGCGGGGCTCCGCTGTAGGTGGCGCCATAAAATGCGTCATCGGCTCGCCAACGGCATAATACATCAAGCCGATGCCCATGCCGGCTGCAAACAACATGGCGATCCATGATATGAAACTAAAATCAGGCGTTGCATCATCAGGCCCGAGCTTTAAGCGCCCATAACGCCCCAAACAAATCAGCAAAACGCTGATGAGAAAGATGCCAACAGAGAGCAGGTAAAACCAGCCGAAATTGGTGAGGATCATTTGCTGCAATTGTGCAAAGATCACAGCTGCCCGATCAGGGACAACAACACCGACTGCTAAGAATATTCCAATGATAATAATAGCACCGAAAAACACTGGCGGATTTATTATAAATTTAGCAGGCATGAGCGCTCTCTGAAGTTGATGGCTTAAGGGCGGCAATCATATTTGTCTGAGCTGTTGAATAATAGCAAGATCGTTATGATGTGAAAATTAGCCGAGTGGTTAATATCGTATGGTAAATGTTTATAACGGCAGTGAAAGATCAGATTTAACTCTGTCTAATACTATGATCGTACGATAAGACATGACTAAGGGATTTTCGCTCAGCAAGCGAGCGGTTTGCGCTTCATATTCTTCGGTGCTTGGCACACTCATTATTAATATGATGCCTGCACTGCCAGCAACGCCATAACACTGCTGCACATCCTCGGCATTTTTAAACATTTTCTTAGCGGCTGCGACAGTGGTTGAGCGCTCATCACGCAATGTGACTTCAATGATGACGGTTACAGGAAGGCCAACTGCTGTAGGCTCAACAATAGCTGAAATTTTTTTAATCGCCCCGCTTTTTTGTAACTTTACTATGCGCCGCTGAACGGCAGCGGGCGAAAGATGGATGCGTTCAGCCAGATCTTTTTGTGACTGCGTGGCATCTTCTTGGAGCAATCTGAGTAGCGCCTTGTCGTAACTATCCAGCTTGATGTGAGCGAACATTGCATCTTCCGTATTAAAGTGAGTGAAAATTGCACCAATATGTAAATCATAGAGCCCTAATATACGATTACATGAAATATTTCTATCTGTAACTTTCCGTGATTTTTACGTGAGGGGAAATGGTGTTCGCATAAATTTAAAAAATGCATGTGGTAATGATTAAGCACGGATCGTCCAAAAACAGAATTGCTCTTGTCATTTCATTATTCATTGCGATTTACGCAACTATTTTCATGCGTCTTGTTCATTACGGCATGGTTGAAAGCCCCGAAAAGCAATTTATTTCGCAACAAGCAAGCTTTAGCCGTCCGGTTATTCTCGACAGAAATGGCAAAATTCTTGCCATGGATATAACGGCATTTTCTCTTTATGCCGAACCGCGCCGCATTACGGATATTGATGAAGTTGCGGAAAAAGTGAACCGCATTATTCCGCAACTATCATTGAAGACCCTTTATGGGAAACTATCCAGTTCATCCGGATTTGTTTGGCTTGCGCGACAATTAACACCTGCCGTTAAAAATCAACTCATGCTGGCTGGTATACCGGGGATTGGCTTTCGACCTGAACTCAAACGGATCTATCCGGCAGGGCGTACCACAGCCCATATAATTGGCCTCACTAATGTCGATAATGCCGGTGTGGCAGGCCTTGAAAAGTGGATCGACGGGCAGGGGATTGATGATATCCGCCATGTCGGGCTGGCCAATGCCGAAAGTCTGGCGCCGGTCATCACATCAATTGATCTGCGCGTACAACATGCCTTGCATTACGAATTGTCAAAAGCGCTTGTAGAATATGGTGCAGCTGGCGTTGGCGGCGTTATTCTTAATATTAAAAGCGGTGAGATCATTGCCTTGGCTTCTTTGCCAGATTTTGACCCGCAATTTCCAACCGAAGCACAACTTCCTGATCGGCTTAACCGTATAACGGCCAGCGCCTCGGAAATGGGCTCAATCATTAAAACTTTTACCACTGCGATGGCTATTGAATATGCAGGCGCTGATCTGACCACCATTTATGATGCCACTAATCCTATCAAAGTTGGCAACCAGCTGGTACGCGATTTTTTTGGCAAAAAACGCCCCCTGACACTGGAAGAGGTGTTTCTTTATTCTTCCAATATTGGCTCTGCACATGAAGCACTGTCTGTTGGTGTCGAAGCACACCGGAAATTTTTAGTCGAAACCGGTTTGCTGAACCGTATTCATCTCGAATTGCCGGAAATTGCAAAGCCGATGGAGCCGCGCCATTGGACGCCGCCCACCTCCATTACCGCCGCCTTCGGCCATGGTTTTGCAACCACGCCCTTACAAACTGCTGTTGGTATTGGTGGCATTTTAAACAAGGGCATATTAGTGGCACCGACACTGCTAAAACGCAGTCACTCGCATACCGATTTACAGGCACGGCGCATCGTTGATGAAAAAGCGAGTGCGATTTTACGTCATTTATATCGTCTTAGTGCCGTTAAAGGTTCAGGGCGCCGCGCCAATATTGCAGGGCTGCGAGTTGGCGGCAAAACCGGAACGGCTGAAAAAGTCATTGATGGCCGCTATGCCAAAAACCGTAATTTCAATGTGTTTGCTGCCGCAATGCCGATGGATGATCCCACTTATGTTTATTTAATTGTCGTTGATGATCCGGCACCCAAATCTGAAAGACGTGGCCAAACGGCAGGTCTGACCGCAGCGCCTTTGGCGGGTGAAATCATTCGTAAAACTTTCAGCTTCCTCAATCTGACCCCACAATTTGAAGGTCAAAATATTTAATCACAACTCATGCAACTAAGTCTGCTTTTGAAACTAAGCAGAACCATGAAAATTATAATGGAGCCATCCTTTGTCATCGGGAAAAATACTATCAATTTGTGCTATCATCAGCACGCTGTTTTTGGCGGGTTGTGTCACAACACAACCGACAGATACAAGCATTTCTACTGAAGCAAAATCTAAAGAGGTCAAGCTTAAACAAGAAGCTGAACCAGTAGCTTCAACTAAAAAAACAGCGAGCAAACCGGCTGGTGATCCGGCACATATGTATCGCGCGATGAAGGATGGACGCTTTAATATTCCTGCGGTTGATGTCAAGAAAATGAACCCGGATCATATGCGCCAGATTGTGTCTTATCAATCAAATGAACCGGTAGGCACTATTATTGTCGAGCAAAAAAACCGTTATCTTTATTATGTGCTGCCTGACAATAAAGCCGTGCGCTATGCCGTTGGTGTCGGGCCTGCGGGACGCAATTTTCAAGGCACAGCAACAATTGCTCATAAACAGGCATGGCCGCGCTGGACGCCAACCGCTTCCATGATTAAACGAAACCCTGACCATTACGGTCGGTTTAAAGACGGTGTAGACGGCGGGCCTAAAAATCCAATGGGTGCCCGTGCGCTTTATATTCATCAAAATGGTCAGGATACATATTATCGTGTTCATGGCACAAATGCGCCATGGTCTATCGGTAAGGCCGTATCAGCTGGATGTATTCGTCTTTTGGCGCAGGACATTATCGATCTGCACGACCGTGTAAAGCCAGGTGCGCGTATCATAGTTCGTTAACTATGTCCGGCTTATTGTAACCAATAAATAGGATTGGTGTGCATGCTTGCATGCCAGTCCCGAACAGTTATTGATTGTAGGATATTTATATTATGTCTCTAACACGTCGAGCATTTGTTGTTGGCTTACCGGCAGCGCTTGCAGCTTGTACATCAACACAAGCTGTCAAAGAGGGGCCGAAGGTTTCCGCATATCATAACACGATGTATGCAGCCGTGGAGGGTGAACCTTTTCCGGTTCCTGCACCTAATCTGAAAAAGATTGAGCCACAATATTATCGTCGTGAAGTTGCTTATTCGAGTGGTTATGTACCGGGCACAGTGATCATTGATACACAAAAGCGTTTTCTGTATCTGCAACAGGAAAATGGCCGCGCCTTGCGCTATGGTATCGGTGTAGGTAAAGCCGGACTTGAGTTTGAAGGCGAGGGCACTATTCAATATAAGCGCCAGTGGCCTAGCTGGACACCAACGCCTGATATGATCAAGCGTGAGCCTGAGCGCTATGGCCCTCTCGCCTCTGGTATGGCACCGGGGCCAACCAATCCGCTTGGCGCACGCGCCCTTTATCTTTTCAAAGATGGGCGCGATACACTTTATCGTATCCACGGAAGTAATGAAGACTGGTCGATAGGTCGTGCCATTTCCAGCGGATGTATCCGTCTGCTTAATCAGGATATCATTGACCTTTACACCCGTATCCCGAACGGCACCAAAGTTGTTGTGTTGCAGGGGAACTCAGGGCCAATGGCTTCCGCCTCTTAAAGCAGATTAAAAACACGAGTTGTTATCGTGATCAAATAATGCAGTTATTCACGATAACAACTATCTTAAAAATCAGCTGCTTTTACGTCCCCAGCCTAGAAACACGGCTGTGCTGTGAATGATGAGAGCGATCATACCGCCCATCCAAAAAGCACTGTGCCATTGGAAATAAAAGGCAAAGCTTAGAAGCATTGCCCACGTAATTGCGAGCCAGCACACAACGCCCCATTGTCTGCCTTCACTGATACCTCCAAGGGCAACAGAACCTGCTGCAAGAAGCAAAAACAGCACAATCTGCTCTGTTAGTGACTGGCTGATTTGATAGCCGTAAAGCCAGATATATCCGGTCACCAGTATGAACAGGATTATCGCGCCACTTAGCACGATGAAGCCGGAGCTGAAAAAATCCGGTGTTTTAATTTTTCTTTTCTCACGGCGTTTTTGTAAATAATCGCGGAACGGTTCATTGCTCGCAACAAACGGATTTTGAGACGATTTTTTGCCTTTAACACCATATGCAAATTCATGCTCCGGCAAATCGGGGCGATATGTGCCGAATAATCTGTCCCAAAAAGCAAAGCTGCCTGCATAATTGGCATCTGAATAGGCTCTGTCATTAACATGGTGGATGCGGTGGTGAGCCGGCGTGACCAAAATATATTCCAGCCAGCCAAGGCGCGGTGTCAGTGCACTATGGTTCATCAATTGAATAGAATAATGCAGTACCGAAACTGTGATGAAAACTGGTAGCGGTATGCCGATCAATGCCATCGGAATGAAAAACGGAATAGATGCCAGCGATGAATACCACGAATTGCGCACGGCCAAAGAGAGATTAAAATGCTCGCCCTGATGGTGAACCACATGTACCGCCCATAAAAGCGCAAATTTATGATGCAAACGGTGCAGCCAATAAAAGCAAAAATCCCACATCAAAATGGCAAGCAGCCACACCCACACTTGCGACCAGCCAGCGACAAGATTTAGGCTCAAATGCGTTACAATGAAACCGTAACAGGCAAGCTCCAACCCGCGAAACAGCCACAGCATCATATGGCCTGAATTCAGGTTGAAAACGACATCATGCCAATCTACTTTTTCCTGTTCGGTCTTGGTGAGTATAATCATCTCCCCGAGCACCAAAATGATGAGCAGCAGAATGGGGAAAGCAATGGCCATCATAGCGCACGCCTCAAAATTCTTTTATTTTTCCAATGAAGAATATAGTGAGCAAACATGCCAGCCAAAATAGCAAGGGCTGCTCCGCCCAATGCATCAACAAATTGATGCCGGTGTAATTGCAAAATCGAGATTGTAATGGCAACACCCCAAAGGGCGATGAGAAAGCTGCGTAATAATTGCGTTTTTTGCCATAGCGCGTAAACCGCCAGAATTGTCAGTGTAACATGCAGCGATGGCAGGCAGTTTTGTAATGAATCCAACTGGATTAATAAACGCAGCACATCTGCACTGAGTGTTTCCTGTGTGACAGCCGGAAATTCCATTGTCGTTGGCCACAAGGTAAAAACGATACCTGCACCAATGGCTGACAATTGCATGGAGCGTGCCAGCCAGACCAGACGTTGCTGCGGGCAGCACAAATAAGCATAAGCACATAAGATGAAAAAGGACAAATAAAGCCATATCGCATTGGGATCAAACTTGAACCACAAATCAACGGCGGAAGGCTGGAGAAAATGTGCAGATGCCTGATCCTGACTGCTGGTGAGGCTATAGACAACCCCGACAGCACCCCATCCGGTCAGCATGTACCATAAGCGCAAATATAGCGAATTCATTCATTCTCCAGCACGAAAATATAGCTCATAACCATTGAATTTGCTTCAAAATAGCCGTTTTTATAAGTAATTACCGTCAGATTATAGTAGAAAAACACCTCTTGACGGGTGCTGACTATCATGCGACTGCGTAAATGAACACCATAATTTAAGTGCAGACATTAATGACAATCGTTCAAAATGGTGCGGGGAAACCCGGATTAAAAATTGCTGGAACCGGTGCCTATCTGCCTGAGACCCGTGTCCTTTCTTCTGAAATTGATGCTCGACTCGGCTGGCCTCAGGGCACGGTGGAAAACCGCTTTGGTTTGACCGCGCGATATGTGGCAAAGGGGCAGGAAACCAGCTCGTTCATGGCCGAACAAGCCGCAAGACAGGCGCTGAAAGCTGCCGGAATTGCGCCGCAAGAGCTTGATCTTATTCTTGGTGCCTGCGGGGTTATGGAGCAGGTTATTCCATCTACCGCCACTTTGGTTCAGCAGCGGTTAGGATTGGGGAAGTCCGGCATACCGGCATATGATGTCAATGCAACTTGTCTGAGTTTTATTCAGGCACTTGATTTAGCTGCGATGAAAATTCAGCTGGGCGTTGCCCACAATGTTTTGATTTTTTCTGCTGATGTTGCTTCCGTTGGTTTGGACTGGCGCGAACCGGATGTTGCAGCTATTTTTGGTGATGGTGCTGCGGCTGTTGTTTTAAGCGCTGACGGAAACGGCCTGATTGCCAGCCGTTTTGAAACTTATTCTGAAGGTGGCGAGGCGTGTGTGCTGGCTGGTGGCGGCACGCGCATTTCTGCCGCTGTTGACCGTGATGCAGCCGCTGAAGCATCCTATTTCAAGATGAATGGTCAGGCTGCATTTCGGATTACTGCCCGTTATTTGCCACGGTTTTTAAAACGGTTATTTACACAGGCCGATATGCATATTGCAGATATTGATTGCATTATTCCGCATCAGGCAAGCGGCCCGTCGCTAACCCATGGTTTGGCGCGTATCGGGCTTAATCCTGATCATGTCATCCAAACATTTTCGCGTTTCGGCAATCAAATTGCCACCTCAATTCCGATGGCTTTACATACGGCAATTACGGAAGAGCGTGTGAAACGTAATGATGTAATTTTGCTGGCTGGCACATCGGCGGGTATTTCCATTGGTGGAGCAATATTGCGATATTAATGGCAAAAGTTCTTGTAACCGGTGCAACCGGCTGTCTGGGAAAACGACTAAGCCTATATTTATCAGCACAAGGCCATCATGTGCTGGCGCAGGGGCGTAACCTGACGATGGCTTCAGAATTTTCAGCTGAAGGCATCGAATTTCTTGCCTTTGATTTGAAGGGTGATTATCCGGCTGCAGCGTTTCAGCATGTTGATATTGTTTTTCATTGTGCAGCGCTTTCATCCGCTTGGGGGGCGCGCCAAGAGTTTGAAGCCGTTAATGTCACTGCCACCAAACGCTTGCTTGAGGCTGCGGCCAAAGCACAAGTTGGGCGCTTTGTTTTTGCCTCATCACCCAGTATTTATGCCAATGGAAAAGACCGGTTTAATCTTGCTGAAGATGCAGCATTGACGGAGCATTTTCCAAGTCATTATGCCCGCACCAAATATGAAGCGGAATGTCTGGTGCTGGCCGCAGATAATGTGAGTGGTATGCGCACCACCGCTTTGCGCCCGCGTGCCATTTATGGCACCGGTGATCGTTCGCTGATGCCGCGTCTGTTGCAAGCTATTAAGCGCGGGCGTGTGCCGATGATTGGCGGCGGTAAAAGCCTGATCGATATCACCCATGTGTCAGATGCAGCACGCGCTATGGCACTTGCTGGATTTGAAGATGGCGCCTGCGGCGAAGTTTTTAATATTACTTCCGGTGTTGCTTATCGCTTTTCCGAACTACTGGCGGCTGTTTGCACGTTAAATAGCGCTGCCCCGCGCGAGGTTCATATTTCTTATGAAAATGCCATGCGACTGGCAAAAATGCTGGAGTTTGTGCACCGTGTTTTGATGCCTCAAAAGGAGCCAGTCATTACATGTCAGGCGGTCGCGTCACTTGGGTGCAGCCTGACGCTGGACATCACAAAAGCAAAAGAAAAGCTGGGTTATATACCAGCTATATCTATTGAAGATGGTATTCAGGATTATGCCGCAAACATCTGAAACCGTGCTGGAATTTACTTCTTTTCATATTGGCTATTGTCGCGGGCCCCTCGCAATGACACAGCGCGGTGCGCCTTGGCGCATGGGGCGTTTTCCTGCGGGTGTAGCGCTACTGCGCCATCCGGTTCATGGCACGATATTGTTTGATACCGGCTATGGTACACTCTTTAATAAAGCGACAAAACCATTTCCGGAGCGTATTTATCGCTGGCTGACACCTGTAACTTTTAATCCGGCTGATAGCCTGCCCAAGCAACTGCAAAGGCATGGTGTTGGTGCACCTGATTTAGTTTTTCTATCGCATCTTCATGCCGACCATGTGGCTGGTTTGTTTGACTTAAACACCATCCCGCCTGTTATTACATCCCAAGCAGCGATTGAAAAACTTGCCGCAAAGCGTTTAGCCAGTTTACAAGCCGGATGTCCGGCAATGTTGCGTGACCGGTTAAAAGCCTTACCTTTAAAAGCAGTTGAAAGCCTGCCGCAGCTCAGCCTTCAACCCTATGGGTTGCAAGCTTTCGGCATCGGTTATGATCTATTGGGTGACCAATCCGCGATTGCAGTTGCACTTCCCGGACACGGTTTCGGCCAAACAGGTTTGTTTTTACCCAAAACCTCTAAGGGTGCGATTTTTCTGGTGGCAGATTCCATTTGGAGTTTTCAATCTTTGCAGCGTAATTTGCCGCCGCCAAGGTTTACTTTGCATCGTTTGGGCAATGCTGCCGCTTTTATGGATAGTTTTGCAAAATTACGCGCCTTTCATCTGGCTCAGCCGCAGGTCGAGATCATCGCCTCGCATTGCACTGAAAGTTACCCGCTTTCGCCATCAGAGGTTAAAATATGAACCCGTTCAGCGTTTTTTGGCGCGCGCGTTATGGCAAAGGCTTTGCATCGCGCGAAGCGATAGCCCGTCATCAGCAACGGGCATTTGCGCATTTACGCCGCCATATTATGCCGCGCTCACCTTTTTATGCAGCCTTTGCTGATCAGCCATATGAAAACTGGCCGATGATGAATAAAGCGCTGATGATGGAGCATTTTTCCGACATCAACACAGCCGGTATCACCAAAGAAGATGCTTTACGGATTGCTTTAACATCAGAAGAAAAGCGCGATTTCGCACCAATGATCGGGCAGGTTGCTGTGGGGCTTTCCACCGGCACGTCCGGTCAGCGCGGGCTTTTTGCTTCCAATAGACGTGAGCGCGCATTATGGGCTGCTTTAATGTTGGGGCGTTTTTCACCATCATTTTTGCGCAGTCAGCGGGTTTGCTTATTTCTGCGTGCCAATAATATGCTGTATGAGCGATTGGGAAATGCGCTGATCAGTTTTGAGTTTTACGATTTGCTACAGGCCTTTAATCTCCATCTGCCACGTTTAAACAAGCAAAATCCAACAGTTCTGATTGCACCGGCGCAAATATTGCGGCTTTTGGCACAAGCTCAAAATGATGGTGCAATTAATATTCAACCCCGTTGTATCATATCTGTCGCAGAAGTGCTTTCACCTGAAGACGAGCGTGCCGTTAAAGATGTTTTTGGTGTCAGGGTGGATCAGGTTTATCAATGCACCGAAGGTGTGCTTGGCATGACATGCCGTGCCGGCTCTTTGCACTTAAATGAAGCTTATGTGCATATTGAGCGGGATATTATTGATCAAGCGAGCGGTGCTTTTGCTCCCATTATTACGGATTTGACGCGGGAAACCCAACCAGTGTTAAAATATCGCTTGGATGATATTTTAATCCCTGATGATGAGCCATGTCCTTGTGGCTGTGCCAGTCAGCGCCTGAAACGCATCGAAGGGCGCTGCGATGATATTCTTTATTGGCAAAAACCTGACGGTGAATTGCAGATGATCCCGTCTGATCTCATCCGGCAGTCTGTTGCTACAAGCCAATGTGAAATTCGTGATTATCGCGCGGTACAACATGGCCAGCACCTGCTGGAAATTTGGCTGGATACGGATGATTTTGCCTTGGCCTGTCAATATGTTGAGCAAAATCTGCGGATGGAAGCTGCGAAATTAACTACGCAGCTTCCACGACTTAATTTTCACCAAGGTATTACTAGCCAGTTAGATCAAAAACGCCGCCGCGTCATTGCGAAATAGCTTCTGGACCTAAAAGGATTAGTTTTGTTGCTGTGACATTTGCCCTTGCCTACGTGCCATTTGCACAATCCAGCGCTGAAAGGCCAGGCCAAATGGTTTTTGTAAGGCGGAGCGATCCCATGCCAGTACATAACTTTCGGCCAGTTTGAGTCTGATATCAAAAGGTATGATTAAACTGCCAGCTTTCAACTCATCATCAATCATGGAAATTTGCGCCAAGGCAAAACCTCGTGCGTTAACGGCAGCGCCAATAGCGCTGCTTGAAAGACTAAACTGACAGCTGGATAGTTTCAGTTTGTCATCAGCCTGAATATGATGCGCCCAATCTGCCCAGCTCGGAGGGGGTAGAAAATCCTCTTCCCACTCAAGACTTAAAAGCGGAAAAGATAAAATTTCTGAAGGATGATGGAGGCTGCGTCCATCCAGCAAACGAGGCGAGCAAACCGGTACAACCCAATCGGTATAAAGCTCGGTATAATGCTCATGGGCTTCGAAACGCTTGCCGTAAGTGATGCGAAAATCAACCGGCTCCTGCCCAAGTTTGGGTTCGTTTTCCTGCCCGTTAATTTTGATTTTAGCTTCGGGGTGAAGGGCTTGCCAATCAAAAATTCTGGTGCCGATCCAGCGATTGGCTACAGAAGATAAGGCACTGAGAGTTAAGGTGTTTTCGGTGCGGGCGCGTTCCAGAATATCGGTCGCTTTGACTAATTGTTGAAAGCCTTTGCTGATCTCATGGTGATAAAGACGTCCCCATGTTGTCATCTCAACCTGACGGCCTTTGCGCTCTAGTAAAGCAACGCCCAGATTATCTTCCAGATTGCGCATTTGTTGACTGACTGCACCGGGTGAAACACCCAGCTCTCTCGCAGCAAGTGTGACAGTTCCGCAGCGGCCAACAGCTTCGAAAACTTGCAATCCTTTGATGGACGTTCTTGTCATTTGTGCTTTCTCCTCCCCAGCTACTTTTTAGTTATTCTAAATAAAAACGTAGCACAAGCCAGCTTGAGTTCGTCACCCAATGCCCTGAATATCAATAGAAAAATGAGACATACAAGGGGAATTGGCAATGTTTTTGAGAAATGCGTGGTATGTGGCAGCGTGGGATCATGAAGTTGGCCGTACGCTGAAAGCCGTGACAATGCTGGGTGATGCGATTGTGCTTTATCGCACCCAAGACGGCAAAGCAGCAGCGCTGGAAGATGCTTGTCCGCATCGCAAATTACCTTTGTCGATGGGGCGCATTAAAGGTGATGATGTCGAATGTGGTTATCATGGATTGACCTTTGATTGCACAGGCACTTGCACCCGTGTGCCGGGAGCTGAACGTATTCCGCATGTGGCGCGTGTGCGCAGTTATCCGGTGGAGGAGCGTTACGGTTTAGTCTGGGTTTGGATGGGCGATCCGGCAATGGCTGATCCGGCAGAAATCTTCCATGTCGAACATTTTGATGATCCGACTTGGGGCGTTAATCGCGGCGAGTCTATGATGATCAAATGCAACTATCTCTACATGACAGATAATCTGCTTGATCCGTCTCATGTAGCCTGGGTGCATCAGTCGTCATTTGCCAGCTCTGCCTGTGAGGAAACCCCATTGGAAACGACCGTTGCCGATGATGGTGTGACCGTATGGCGTTGGATGCTAGATTCAGAACCTGCACCTTTTTATGCGCCTTTTCTTCAATTTGAAGGTAATACTGACCGTAAACAGCATTATGAAGTGCGCTATCCGAGCAATGCTATTATCAAAGCAATATTTGCACCGGCTCATAGCGGTGGTGAGGGTAAGAGCCTGCCGGATAATACATTCTTGATGGATAGCTATAATTTCATGACGCCGGTGGATGAAAACCACACCAAATATTATTGGTTTCAGATGCGTAATTTTGCAGCTGATGATGCAGATGTATCTGCCAGTTTTGCGAAATCCGTGCGTGGTGCTTTTGAAGAGGATAGGGTTGTGCTGGAGGCAGTGCATCAGGGCATTGCCAATCAGAAAACCCCGCATCTGGATTTGAAAATTGATGCAGGCCCATTACGCTTCCGACGCAAGCTTGCACAAATGATTGCGGCCGAGACAGAAGCCAAATCTGTCGCAGCACAATAAGTGTGTCGTATGGCTAATGCTGAGCGTATTCGGTTTCGTCCATTCAAAGTAACGGCGAAAATTCGTGAGAGTGAAACAATCACATCGTTTCACCTCAAACCAACAAACCCGTCTTATTGGACACCATTTGAAGCGGGACAGTTTTTAACTATTCGTGTGCCGGACAAAAACTCCGATGGCTTTGTTTTGCGCAATTATACGGTTTCATCCTCACCTGAAGATGTGGGCTTTTATCGTATTACCGTGAAGCGGGAAGGGGCACGTCAACCAGATCACGCAGATGGTTTAAGCTCCTGCTGGTTACATGATTGCATTGAAGAAGGTGCGCTTGTTGAGATTGATGGCCCACGCGGAGCTTTCAAACTTGACCGCAGCACGCAACGCCCAGTGGTGTTATTATCTGGCGGAGTTGGTATGACGCCAATGGTTTCGATGTTGCGGCAGTTATCTGCAGATAAAAATCGCCGTGTTAGCTTCATTCATGCCTGCGACCATGGCGGTGTTCATGCGCTGCATGGAGAGGTGGCGGCCCTGATTGCTGCCAATGACATGATGCAGGTGCATTATTGTTATCGTTTTCCGCGCATAGAAGATAAAGCTAATGGCCATTTTCATTCAGAAGGGGTGCTGACAAAGGCTGGCCTGCAAGCTTTGCTGCCGCTGGATGATTATGATTTTTATCTGTGTGGCCCAAGGCCATTCATGCAGGCAATCTATGATTATTTGCGTGAAATGGGCGTAAGCGATCAGCGCATTGCTTATGAGTTTTTTGGCCCCGCCAGTCTGCTGAAAGCAGGTGGTCACGTGACGGAGCACGCTCAAATCGCTCCGGTTCAAAAAATGGCCGGTAGTGGGGAGCATAAAATCCATTTGCAACGCAGCCAGCGGGATTTGATTTGGGATAATGATGCAGTGTCACTGCTTGATTTTCTTGAAGCGAATGGGATTGAACCGGAATTTAGCTGCCGTGCGGGCATTTGCGGCAGTTGTGAAAAACGGCTTATTTCAGGTGAGGTCTGCTATTTTGAGGAACCGCTGGATGAGCCGGCGCACGACAAGGTTCTTTTGTGCTGCGCCCGCCCGTCTTCGTCCATTGTGCTTGATCTGTAGATTGGGCTCCGAGATAAAATATTATCAGAAAGTGTAGCCGACCATGCATGCGACTAACACTCCTGTCAGTAAATTCACTCGTACTGACACATTTATCCCGACCGATTATCCGGCAATGCAAGCGCGCTTTTTAAAAGCTGCGCAAAACGCCAATGCCAGCATCACAGAATATCCTCATCCACTGGCTGGCCCTGATGGTACGCAAATCGCGACTTCGGTTGCATTGTTAGGTAAGCGCAATGCCCGCCAGATGGTGGTGGTAATTTCCGGCACCCATGGCGCCGAAGCGGCTTATGGCTCGGCCTGTCAAAGTGAATGGCTAAAACAGCTGAATGCAAAAGCCTTGCCCGATGATGTTGCTGTTTTAATGATCCATTTGCTTAATCCTTGGGGCGCAGCATGGATGCGGCGAGTAACTGAAAATAATGTGGATTTGAACCGTAATTTTATCGATTGGAGCCAAACGCCACCACTGAATGAAGATTATCGGCGAGTGCATCAAGCCGCAGCTTACAGTGTGTTTGAAGGGGAAGGGTGCGCTGCAGCAGATAAAGTTTATACCGATCTCATCCGGCAGTTTGGTAGCCATGCGGCCGTGCTTAATATTATTGAAACAGGCCAGTATGAGTTTTCTAATGGCTTGTTCTTTGGCGGTGAAAAAGCTGAATGGTCCAATGTGACCTTGCACAAGATTATCGCCGATTTTGCACAAAAGTCTGAAAAACTCGCATTCTTTGATTTGCATACAGGGGCAGGCCCTTATGCTTATCCTGCACTTTTATCGGTTACGGTTAGTGATCATGAGGGCATTCAATGGGGGCGTGATCTGTTTGGACCGGCACTGAATGTGGTGGTTACCGGCAGAGGTGCAGTGACTGATAGTGGTATCGCCGCGACTGCAACGGGTTATGTTTCTGCGGCTATCCGTAACATGTTGCCTAAAACACATTTGCTGCCACTAGTGATTGAATGCGGCACATTGGAAGGGCATATAGTTAATGATGCTGTGCGGGCAGATAATTGGTTGCATCTTTATGGTGATTTGCAAACGCCGCTCGCGCAAAAAATCAAGGCCGATTTGCGTAAGGCATTTATCCCTGAGGATAAAAATTGGGAAACCGCTTGTATTCCAGCCAGTGTTGCTCACTTCAATCGTGTTCTGGATGCAATGTTGAAAGCATCTGACAAAAAGCCGGCAGAAGTGGCTGCAAGCAAAACAGAAGGTCGTGAACCAGCTGTTGAAGTGCTGGATTTGCATAAATGTTTTGGCAGTCTCTCAGTGCTGAATGGTGTGAGCTTAACCGCACAACGCGGTGAAGTCGTCTCTCTGATTGGTTCTTCAGGATCCGGCAAGAGTACTTTCTTGCGCTGCATCAACCTGCTGGAACAACCTGATAGCGGCCGGATTATCATTGATGGTGATGAGATACTGATGAAAAAAGGGACAGGTGGCAAAACAGTGCCAGCTGATATGCGGCAGGTTGAACATATCCGTGCAGGCGTTGGCATGGTGTTTCAAAACTTCAACCTCTGGCCGCATATGAGTGTCTTGGAAAACATTATCGAAGCGCCGGTTCATGTGCTGAAACAAAGCCGAGCAGAGGCCATCGAAAATGCGCACCAGCTTTTAAAAAAGGTCGGGCTTTCAGACAAACATGATTATTTGCCAAGCCGTTTGTCCGGCGGGCAGCAGCAGCGTGCTGCTATAGCACGCACATTGGCGATGCAACCCAAACTGATCCTTTTGGACGAACCAACTTCGGCTCTTGATCCGGAGCTGGTGGGCGAGGTTTTGCGCGTTATTGCGCAACTGGCGGAAGAGGGTAACACAATGATCCTCGTGACCCATGAAATGCAGTTTGCCCGCGAGGTCTCGCATAAAATTATGTTTTTGCATCAGGGAAAGGTGGAGGAGCAGGGTGCTCCGGCTCAACTGTTTACCAACCCGCAATCGCCGCGGTTACAACAATTTCTGGCGCGGACATTTATGTAAATCCAAGCGTCTGAATAAGGCCGGTTAAAAGGCTATGTCTATCAACGATAATAATAGGGGAAAACTATGTGGAAAGTTTTGGCAATGGCTGCAGTAGTAACGGCTACTGTCCATTCAGCGCAGGCGGCTGACGGCGAATTGGTGATTGGCACGGAAGGGGCTTATCCGCCATGGAGCATTGCTGATGCCAGCGGCAATGTTTCCGGCTTTGATGCCGAAGTCGGCCAGTTGGTCTGTGAAAAAATGGGCGTAAAATGCCGCTTTGTTGTGCAGGCTTTTGACGGATTAATACCCGCATTAAAAGCCAAGCAGATTGATGCGATCATTTCCGGTATGTCGATTACCAATGAGCGTAAAAAGGAAATCGGCTTTTCAAAAGGTTATGGAGATCTGCCGAATTTCTTTGTCGTGCAGAAAACTGATGATTTGGCCAAAATCATGGATTGGGAGAGTTTGATAAAAGCGCTGGCAGATAAACGTGTTGGCGTACAATCAGGCACTACTCATGCCCGCTATATCAATAAGCATTTACCGGATGTTGATCTTAAAACCTATGACACGCTTGATCAGATGCAAATTGATCTGGCGAGCGGTCGGGTTGATGTTTCATTTTCTGATTTATCAGCTGCTGATGACTTTTTGGCTAAGCCCGACGGCAGCTCCTTTCAGCTGATTGACGTGCCGATTGATAGTAAATCAGATGAAACATTGGGCGATGCTGTTGGCATTGGTTTACGTAAAGATGACACTGAGCTGAAAGCAAAAATTGACACAGCTTTATGCGCGGCTATCGCAGATGGTTCTGTCGCCAAAGCCAGCCAGACTTGGTTCAAAATGGATATTACGCATCCGTGTGAACCTTAATTTGCACATGAATAACTGATGCGCAAAATGAGCTGGAGTGTTTGAAACACTCTAGCTCAACGCATTGATGTGTTTTGAAGGCAATTCAATCAGATTATAAGTGGTGCTTTGATGGAATTTGGACTCTTGCAAGTCTGGCAGGGCGGATGGGTTGGCGCAATTTTGCGCGGCGCAGCTATTACCATTGCCGTCGGTCTGTTCAGTATGATTTTTGGCAGTATCATCGGTGTTGCTTGTGGTTTAATTAAATGGGCAAAAGTAGCACCACTCAATTGGGCCGTAGACGGATACACAACAATTGTACGCGGTGTGCCCGAACTGCTGATTATCTATCTGTTGTTTTTTAGTTCTGTTGAAGTGGTTACGAAAGTTGCGGCTGCTTTTGGCTATCAAGGATTGGCTGCAGGTGGCTATGCTTTTGTTATTGCGGTGATCACGATTGCAATTATCTCCGGTGCTTATTCTACGGAAGTTGTGCGCGGAGCATTAGCATCTGTGCCAAGAGGCCATATCGAAGCAGGGCGTGCCTTAGGTATGTCTAAGGGACGAATTTTTCGCCGTATTATCTTGCCGCAAATGCTGCGTATTGCAGGACCTGGCATGAATAATGTCTGGCAAATTACTATCAAAGATACAGCTCTAGTTTCAGTTGTTGGATTACAAGAACTGATGCGTGTGGCTTACATCGGTGCAGGTTCAACACGCAGCCCATTTCTGTTTTTCCTGATCGCGGCCTTAACCTATCTACTAATCACACTTGTGAGCCAATATGGTTTCGACAGGCTCGAAAAGCGCGTAAAAACACAAGTAAGCGGGGGCAATCATGGATCTTGAATTTATCCAGAGAACAGTTCCGATTTTGCTGCAGGGGTTAACTAAAACCCTTATCTTGTCAGGTTTAGCTATTGTTTTTGGCTTTAGCTTAGGGCTTGGCCTGGCTTTAATGCGGCTTTCATCCAACACAAAACTGGCAAAACTTGCTAAAGGTTACAGCACTTTTTTTCGTGGAACGCCGCTACTTGTCCAAATATTCCTGATTTATTACGGCTTTGGGCAATTTGATTTTGTCCGCCAAAATGCAGTGCTGTGGTGGGTGTTTGGTGATGGAACGCGCTGCGCTATTTTAGCCTTGTCGCTGAATACGGCTGCTTACACATCTGAGATTTTGCGAGGTGGGCTGATGTCCGTACCGAGTGGGTTGATGGAAGCAGCAAAGGCTTGTGGCATGGGACGTTTCTTGCAGTTTCGCAGAATACGGTTTCCCCTTGCACTACGGCAGGCTCTACCTGCTTATGGCAATGAAGTTATCTTAGTGGTGAAAGGTACCAGTCTCGCTTCAACAATCACGGTTTTGGAAATTACCGGTTATGCAAAACGCTTGATGAGCCAGACCTATGCCATTTTTGAAGTGTTTGCTTTAGCTGGCGCACTTTATTTAGGCATCAGTTTGGTATTGATTTTAGTGGTACGAGTGCTGGAGCGGCGTTTGGCTATAGGCTGATAGTTGCTTTGCCAAAGGCAGTGAGTGTTTAAATACTATATTGACTTGGAGAGTGCCCAAATAATAATTCGGGCACTCTCAAAGAGTTGAAAAACTAATTTTACAATTTCCATATTTGATTTCAGAATCTTTATTTTTTGTTTTGCGCAACAATGATAACGACCAATGGCGAAACCATATTTCACTGTTTAAAAAGTGACCGGAATATAATTTATTTATAAAAGGTGGAGCATTCTCCTAATGCCTTACGAAGGTTTACCATGACCTTTTAAGCCATCAATCATTTAATCAGTCATGATAATAAACATTGGCATTCATGTGAATGAGTTTATTATAATCGTTATATATCATATACTTAATTCAGTATCACCAACATGAAATCTTAAAAATAATTATCAATGCTTCTAAACACAGAACCTGTTTTTGAAATATCATTAAATATATCTCTTGATATATCACAGAAAATTCAGCATAATGAAATGAAAGAGAGCAGGCAACTAACGATATTGAAAATAAGGTAAAGACGCATGAAACGGCCCAAGCCAAGCGCATCATTGTCAGATCAGGCTTATATTCAATTGAAGTGGATGATCCTCAATCAAGAGATACCCCAAGGCACTTTATTGAATGAACTAGCATTAGTTGACAGTACAGGCTTTGGACGAGCGCCCATTCACCATGCCCTACATAGATTGGCTTATGACGATCTCGTCGAGATTTTACCACGCAAAGGCGCGCAGGTGCGCATCTGGGGTGACCGAGATTTGGATGAATTGGTTGAGGCACGTTTACCTGTTGAGGTAGCAGTCATTGAGCTTGCTTGCCGTCGTGCGTCAGACCAATCAATTGATGAGCTTCAATCCGGCCTCACAGCCACACCGGAGCTGATTGAAACCATGGATAGGGAAGGTCTGTTGCGCTTAGACCTGTGGTTTCATGCAGCCTTGGCGCAGACAACAGGTAATGCAATTTTGTGCGATACTGCACAACGCCTACATCAGCGCTCCGCACAATTATGGTCAAGTGGCGTATCTGACCGAGCACGTTATCAATTAGTTTATCAGCAGCACTCCGACATTGTCGAGGCACTCGCAGAACGTGACGCAAAGCGTGCGCGACAAGCAATTACCACACATATTTCTATTTTTACCGAGAAAACAAAATGAGTTCTAATAATCGCGTACATATAGCAACCCCGAATGGGGAAGTTGTAGTTAACCTTGATGACATTGACCCAACAGGTTGGATTGATTTTCCGGACATTGGTCTTCGTCAATATTTTTATTGGATTAATCCTGAAACCGGATCAAGCATCGCGATTCTCGAATTCGAAAAAGGCGCCGGCATTCCAACCCGACATACCCATGCATCCAATCAGTTCATGTACTGCTTGGAAGGTAAATATGAATATGTGACCGACGGAATTATACTGACGCCCGGCTCATTTTATATGAATCCAAAAGACAATCCGCATGGCCCAACGATGACCCATGAGAAATGTCGTTTGATCGAGATTTATGACGGGCCACATTATTACGAAAAACCAAGTTACCATACTGACGACACGATGATCGTGCCGGCTACCGGTGGTTAATTAAACCGACGGCTGGGGGGAAGCCATGAACAATGTGAAAGTAGCAGTCGAGAAAGTGGTAAAGAGTTTTGGCTCTTTAACAGCCGCAGATAATATTGATCTGGATATTATGGAAGGGGAGTTTTTAACTCTTCTGGGAGCTAGTGGTTGCGGCAAGACCACTTTAATGCGCATGATTGCGGGGTTTGAAACAGTTACATCGGGTCGTATTCTGATCGACGGAAAAGATGTTACTCATCTTTCACCACGCGACCGTAATTTAGGCATGGTATTTCAGCAATATTCGCTGTTTCCACATATGACAATCGCCGAAAACATTGGTTACGGGTTGCGGGCGAGACGATTACCTGAAGCCGAAATTCGCAATCGTGTCCGTGAAATGCTCGAGCTTATCCAATTGCCACATTTGGCAGAAAGTAAGCCGCCACAATTATCCGGCGGTCAGCAGCAACGTGTTGCACTTGCACGTGCTTTGGCCGGACGTCCATCTGTTTTAATGCTCGATGAACCGCTTGGCGCGCTTGATCAAAAGCTGCGTGAACAATTGCAAGAAGAGCTTCGTCGTATTCATAGAGAAACAGGATCGACCTTTTTGTTTGTTACACATGATCAGGAGGAAGCACTTTCCTTATCCGATCGTATTGCAGTGATGCGTGGTGGAAAAATTTCCCAATTAGCATCACCGGAAGAACTGTATTTGAGACCTGCCAATGATTATGTCGCCGACTTTATTGGTCAGGTAACATTCATTGATGGTATTTGGCAGCGTTCGACAGGGCATGTCACAACCGCATATGGTCAGCGCTTAAAAGCCGAGATTGAGCTTGCCGATGGCCCTGTTCGATTAGCTGTGCGGCCAGAAAATGTCCGTTTGGCAGAAGCAGATGCTCCCAATTCCGTAAATGGAACCTTGGTCGAAATGGTGCACCAAACAGGCACAACAACTTATCAGGTAGAATTGCCAAATGGCCTTATGGTCAAGGCACGCCAGCTTGGTTTGCGCGAAGCTCGCTTACAACCGGGCACTCCGATTGGTCTGCATTTTGATACATGCAAACTTGCTTTTGCGCAAATTTAAGAGCTTCGCCATGAATAAACCTAGGCATATTTTACTATATCTGCTTCCCGCAATACTGACAGTTACTATTTTGCTGGCAATACCGCTTTTTGAAATGATTTCAATCAGCTTCCACAGGGAAGAGTTTGGACAGATTTTGCCTGGTGTCACACTGGCAAACTACGTCGACATTCTGGGGCGAGCACGCACATTAGAATTGTTAGTATCAACTTTGTTGATTGCTGGTGCGGTTACAATCATTACAGTTATTCTAGGGTTTCCTGTAGCTGCTGTGGTTGCAATGGCATCTCCGCGATGGCGTGGTTTGTTATATTTTATGGTTGCAGCACCTTTGTTAGTAAATACGGTCGTGCGCACATATGGCTGGCTATTAATTCTCGGCCGTAAAGGGCTAGTGAATGAAATATTGACCGCCATGAACCTGATCAGTGCACCACTGGCACTTTCCGGCAATGCACTTGGTATGATTATCGGCGGAGCACAAGTTTTCCTTCCATTCATGATTTTATCACTTGTAACTTCTCTTTTAGCTATCGACGGGCGCCTTTATGAAGCAGGTGAAATTCTGGGGGCAGGGCCGGTAAAACGCTTTTTCACCATTACATTGCCGCTAGCCATTCCCGGATTAATTGCCGGTTCTATTCTGGTGTTTTGCATGATGCTAGGCGCTTTTGTGACACCGTTAATCCTTGGTGGTTCAGCCGTCAAATATGTATCCGTTGCGGTTTATACTGATGCATTGGTGTTGTTCAACATGCCTCGTGCAACAGCTTTATCACTTATTCTGATGGTGATTGTTCTGGCTCTGTATGCCGTGCAAACCCGAATTAGTACTAAGAAAGGGCAAGCGCAGTGAGAAATTTGCCGCTTAATCTGGTTCGGTTGTCAGCCTTAATTGTCTATCTGTTCTTGTTGACGCCACTAATCATTGTTGTTCTGTTCAGTTTCTCTGACAAGTCATATTTCAGTTTCCCTCCAACCGGATTTTCAGTGCGCTGGTATGTTGCTGCATGGGAAAGTGGATTATTTCTCGAGCCTGCAATCCGTAGTCTATTACTGGCGACTTTTTCCACCTTTGCTGCTGCAATCATTGCCATTCCTGCAGCACTGGGCATGCGAAACATGGCTGACAGACGGCTAAAGACAATCCTTGAGTTTATGATTTTATCACCACTGATCGTACCAGCACTCATCATCGGGATTGCATTTCTTTATATGTTCAACCGTATGGGAATCCTTGATACATTTCCGGCATTGTTATTGTCACATGGCTTACTCGTGCTGCCTTACATGTTTCGTTCTGTATTCACTAGTGCAGTCAATTTACGTCAAAATCTCATTGATGCCTCTGAAATTTTAGGGGCGGGATCTTGGATGACATTCAAAAATGTAATCATGCCGAGTTTGATGCCGGGCATTATCTCTGGTGCAATATTTTCATTCATCATTTCACTGGATCAGTTCACTGTAAGTCTGTTCGTCACACAATCAGATCAAACAGTATTACCTGTCGCGATTTATAAATATCTGTCCGACATGAATGACCCGGTGACCGCTGCTGTCTCTACTATTCTTGTAGTTTTTGGTTTGGCTCTTGCTCTCATTATTGATCGCTTAGGTTGGTTGAAACACCTGTCTGGTGGCAGTGCATAACAACATAATTTGAAGGGAACTTAGAAATGTACAATATAAATCGACGTCATTTTTTAGCACTCGGTGCGGCATTTGGGGGTGCATCCCTAGCAGGGCTACCTGCTTGGGCTGCTGAAAATGTAATTGAACTCGGATGGTATCCAGGACTTCTGGGACAAAACTTTAAAAAAGGTTTTCTCGATGGCTACCCTGATGCCGCTAAAGTCAAAATCATTGAAGCCTTTGACAATGCTCGTTTCACGCAAATGCAGGCTAACCGCAACAAGCCATCACTGCACTTAGGCGTTTTCACAGACGCGATGTTGCCACTCGTTGCACGCTCAGGATTGATACGTGATCTCAGTGTTGATCTAATCCCTAATCTTGCGGACTTCGACCCGCTCGTACCACGTCCAGTGGGAGATAAAGCTGTACCTTTGACCTATGGGTCATGGGGTATTGCTTATAATGCTAAATATATCAAAGAACCGATTACTTCATGGGCAGATCTGCTCCGACCTGATCTGGCAGAAGGTGTTTCTGCACCTAATATTACCTATAACTCCTCACTCTACACCCTTGATGCCTTAGCCTCACTAAAAGGCGGCTCAATCAAGGATCCAAAAGCTGGTTTCGAAGCAATGCGACAAATCCGTCTAGGCGGGCCTGGTCTTTGGGATCAAGAAAGTACGGCTGTCGGGGGATTAAAAACAGGTGAAATCTGGGCGACGCCATATTTAAGCGGTTCGATTTTAGCGTTAATGTCAGATCCTGACCTGCCGGATTTGCGTTTCTGCGTACCATCGGAAGGTGCCTATTCAGTACCAATGAGTATCACGCGTGTAGACAATGACAGCGCTGGTAATGCGCCGGATGACTTAATTAACTACATGCTTTCTAAAGAGCCACAGGAAGCATTTGCACGTATTGGTGGTTGTCGACCGGTTAATAAAAATGCCGTCACACCTGATGATGTCGCGGCCATGGTACCTATGGCTGATAAATTACGATCGCTGGATTGGGCCTATTTTAGCGAAAATCGTACCAGCATTGTTGATGCCTGGAATGATATTGTAAACGGCTAAAGCTGTTTTGACAGCGTCGGAGCAAATCCGCTCCGATGTTTTTGAAAGTGGATTACAATGAAATTTGTTAGATATGGATTAGCGGGCAATGAGCGTCCGGGTGTCATTGATGCTGCCGGTAATATCCGTGATTTGTCGGCTTATACAGATGACATCAATGGCGCCGCTTTAGCGGCGGGTTTAATTGATAAAGTTGCATCATTAAATCTAGAAATGCTGCCGCTCGTATCCGAAAATCAACGCTTAGGTTCACCTATAGCGGAACCATCAAAGATAGTCTGCATCGGTTTGAATTATGTCGACCATGCGTTGGAAGGCGGTCGAGCAATACCAGATGAACCAGTTTTATTTATGAAATCGACTACGTCAATTACTGGCCCCAATGATACTATTCTAATTCCTCAAAATTCAATTAGAACCGATTGGGAAATTGAACTTGGCGTGGTGATTGCCAAAGATACACATTATGTTTCCGAAGAACATGCCTTGTCCTGCGTTGCAGGTTACGTGCTGGCAAATGATATTTCCGAACGAGATCACCAATTACGCCGTGGTGGTGAATGGACAAAGGGTAAATCTCACGACACCTTTTGTCCGTTAGGGCCATGGCTGGTAAGCCAAGATGAATTAGGTGACGCCAGCGATATAAGTTTACAGCTCTCTGTCAATAATATTCAGCGCCAAAATGGCCATACCCGCGATCTTATTTTCAGCGTTGCTTATTCAGTTTCATATATCAGTCAGTTTATGACGCTCAGGGCAGGAGACATTATTCTGACTGGCACACCGGCTGGTGTTGGCCAATCCATTAAGCCTGACCCTGTGTTTTTACACGCGAATGACACGATGACGATGTCTGCCACAGGTTTAGGCCAGCAGACACATGTTTTTGCCAATTACAGAGGATGACAATGAAAAAACGTATTTACACCGACGCCGTGAGTGAGCCTAGACCAAAAATGTGGTCTAACTGCTTAGTAAGCGGTGATCTTTTCTTCGTGTCCGGATTAACTGCACGAAGTAATGACCTTGTCACGATTGAAGGTAACAATGCATATGATCAATCAAAAATCATCTTCTCAAAAATTCAGTCTTATGTCGAAGCTGCCGGCGGTCAAATGGATGATATTTTGAAAATGACTATCTTCGTTACCAATATGGCTGACAATGAAGGTGTATGGCGTGCCCGCGCAGAAGTTTTTAACGGTGATTTTCCTGCTTGTTCATTAGTTGAAGTTTCCGCCTTAGCGTCACCACAAATTCTAGTCGAAATTGAAGCGATGGGTCGCCTCGGCTGCTCGTCCGTGTAATATAACTAAAGCCCTGCAAAAACAGCAGGGCTTTTAATTCAATATTTTAATAGTATATCATAAGACTTAAATCGAGTTGACCGAATTGTAATTAAACTTTGATTACGATGTTATGTTCCATAATACATATTATCAAACGCAAAGATATAGCAGGGGTGGGTTCTAGTTTGAAGTGCGACTTGCAAATGATAACAATGAGTTATCCAATGCAAGGAACCCTTCATGGATCGCACCTATTCACATATTGACCTGGATGAACGGCGTAAAATAGCACGCTGGCGCATTGCAAAGCTCTCCGTTGACGTTATTGCCGAGAAGCTTGGAAGGCATCGCTCGACGATTTTTCGTGGACTCAAACGCAATCAGTTTAAAGATGATGAGATCGCAGATCTTACCGGATATTATTGTACGATTGCTGAGCAAAAGTCCCGCGATCGCCGTTCAAGGCAACGCAAGCTGATCCGGTTTGATCATTTA